>NZ_CP083239.1:0-1360000 GCF_022836935.1 Ancylobacter polymorphus
GCACTGATGAGCCTGCCGCCTGCTGGAACGCGTCTGCGATCCGGCGGAGCGGCACGGCTCTCGTGTGTCCCAACAACCGCATAAGAAGCGCGGAGCCGATATGTTCAAAGATGGCATCGAATCCTCAGGCAAGACCCAGTTTCCCGGTGTGGCGGCAAGCGCCAGTGCGAGGGGCGGGTCGGACAGCGACGCGCGCGATGCCTGGGATCGGGTTCGCCGTCGGCTGCGGGCCGAAGTCGGTGAGGAAGTCTATTCGAGCTGGTTCCCGCGCATCGAGCTCGATGGGATCAATGACGGCTTCGTGCGCCTGTCCGTGCCCACGCGCTTCCTCAAGACCTGGATTCAGCAGCATTATATCGAGCGCCTCGTCGCGCTGTGGCAGGAAGAAGCCTCGGCGGACCGCGTCGAACTGATCGTCCGCACCGCCGTGATGCGCACGCCGGGCGCCGCTCCGATGCCGGTGCGCGCCGCCATCACGCGTGTCGCGCCACCCGTGGAAGCCGAACCCACGCCGTCGACTCCGGCCTCGCTGACCAATCCGGCCGAGGTGGCCAATGGCTCGCCGCTGGACCCGCGCCTTACGTTCTCGACCTATCATCTTGGCGACTCCAACCGCCTCGCCCATGCGGCGGCGCTGAAGGTGGCACATGCGCCCGCCGGCAGCGGCCCGGTGTTCAACCCGCTCTATCTCCATGCGGCCGTCGGACTGGGCAAGACGCACCTGCTTCAGGCCATCGCCGCCGACGGCGCCGGCCATGGTCGCCGCGTCGTCTATCTCACCGCCGAGCGCTTCATGTATGGCTTCGTCGCCGCGCTGAAGAGCCAGTCCTCGCTTGCCTTCAAGGAGCAGCTTCGCGGCATCGACACGCTCGTCATTGACGACCTGCAGTTCCTGCAAGGCAAGAGCGTGCAGCAGGAATTCTGCCACACGCTCAATGCCCTGATGGATTCCGGCCGCCAGGTGGTGATCGCCGCCGACCGTCCGCCCGCGGAGCTCGACGCGCTGGAGGAACGGGTACGCTCGCGCCTCGCCGGCGGGCTCGTGGTCGAGATCGCGCCGCTCGACGACGAACTGAAGCTCGAAATCCTGAACGCCCGCATCGCGACGCTGGCGCAGCAGCATCCCGGCTTCAGCGTTCCGCACGACGTGCTCAACTTCATCGCCCGCCATTGCGGCCAGAACGGCCGTGACCTCGACGGCGCGCTGAATCGCTTGCTGGCGCATAACCAGCTCACCTCCCGCGCCATCACGCTCGAAATGGCCGAGACCGCCGTGCGCGACCTGGTGCGGTCGAGCGAACCCAAGCGCGTGCGGGTGGACGATATTCTGCGCGTCGTCGCCAAGCACTACAATGTCAGCCGCGCCGACATCCTCTCCCAGCGCCGCACCGCCAATGTGGTGAAACCGCGCCAGATCGCGATGTATCTCGCCAAGATGCTGACCCTGCGCTCGCTGCCGGAGATCGGGCGGCGCTTTGGCGGGCGCGATCACACCACGGTGCTGCATGCCGTACGCAAGATCGACGGCCTCGTCGGCACCGACCGCGTGCTCGCCGATGAGGTTGAGACGCTGAAGCGGCTGGTCAACGACGAGTAGCTGCGGGCGCCGAAGACGGCGTTTTGCCCGATATACCCGCAGATTTCCCCATCATTTCGGCGCATCCCTTTGGTGCGCCGCTTGCCTTGATACGCGAGGGGCGGCAATGTCGGCGCCCCCGGCGGCGCGGTCGCGCCGCTGCCCGGGGCGCGTGGCCGGGGTCGTTCGGCCGCCCGTGCCTCGTGCACCTTTCCTTTTTCGTAAAGCCACGGGTGTCGCGGCCATGAAGGTCACTGTCGAGCGGGCCGAGTTGCTCAAGTCTCTGGCCCACGTCCATCGTGTCGTCGAGCGGCGCAACACCATTCCGATCCTCGCCAACGTGCTGATGCGGAGCGATCCGCGCGGGCTCGCGCTGCGGGCCACCGACCTCGACATCGAGATTGTCGAGACGATCGCGGCCGAGGTTCAGGAAGAAGGCGCGACAACCGTTCCCGCGCATACGATCTACGACATTGTCCGCAAACTGCCGGAAGGCGCCCAGGTGCAGATCGAGACATCGGGCGACCGCAGCACGCTCACCGTGCGCGCTGGCCGTTCGCGTTTCGCGCTGCAGACACTGCCGGAGAATGAGTTCCCCGATCTGGCCGCCGGCGAGATGACCCATAGCTTCACCCTGCCGGCCGGCGAGCTGAAGCGCCTCGTGGACAAGACCCAGTTCGCGATCTCGACCGAAGAGACCCGCTACTATCTCAACGGCATTTATCTCCACGTAGCGGACGCTGGCGGACCGGTGCTGCGCGCCGTCGCCACTGACGGCCATCGCCTGGCGCAGGCGCAGACAACCGCGCCTGCCGGCGCCAGCGGCATGCCCGGCGTCATCGTGCCGCGCAAGGCCGTCGCCGAAATCCAGCGCCTTGCCGAGAATGCGGATGCCGAGGTGACGGTCGAGCTTTCCGCCGCCAAGATCCGCGTGTCGCTTGATCGCGTGGTGCTGACCTCCAAACTCATCGACGGCACCTTCCCGGATTATGGCCGCGTCATTCCGGTCGGCAACGACAAGACACTGGTGGTCGACAAGGCCGATTTCGCTTCCGCCGTCGATCGCGTCTCCACCGTGGCCAGCGAGCGGGGCCGGGCGGTTAAGCTCTCCATCGCCGATGGCAAACTGACCCTCTCCGTCACCAATCCGGATTCGGGCAGCGCCACGGAGGAGATCGAGGTCGAATACGCGGCCGAGGCGATCGATATCGGCTTCAACAGCCGCTACCTCCTCGACATCACCTCGCAGATCGAAGGCAGCACGGCCGAGCTGAAGCTCGCCGATCCCGGTTCGCCCACCCTGGTGCAGGACCCGGACAAGCGCGGCGCGCTCTATGTGCTGATGCCGATGCGGGTGTGAGCGCGGCCACGACGGTTACGGCCCGCCTCGCGCGCTTGCGGCTGACCGATTTCCGCAGCTACCCGTCTGCGGATATTCGCGTCGGCAAAGGGCCCATCGTGTTGCTGGGCCAGAACGGGGCCGGGAAGACCAATCTTCTGGAAGCCATCTCGCTGCTTGCGCCGGGTCGTGGCCTGCGGCGTGCCACGCTCGACCAGTTTGCGGCGCGTCGGCCCGGCGCCCAGGGGTGGGCGTTGTCCGCCGTGGTCGAAGGGGCGTATGGCGAGGTCGTGCTCGGCACCGGCGTCGAAGCCGATAGCGAGACGCGAACCCGCCGCTGCCGCATCGACGGCGAGAGCGTGGGGTCGGCTGCGGCCTTTGCCGCCCATGTCCGCATTGTCTGGCTGACGCCCGACATGGACGGGCTGTTTCTCGGCCCGCCTTCGGAACGTCGGCGTTTCCTCGACCGTCTGGTGCTGGCGGTCGATGCCGAGCACGGGGCGCGGGTCAACGCGCTGGAGCGGGCGCTACGGTCGCGTAACCGCCTGCTTGAGGAGCCCACGACCGATCCCCGCTATCTCGACGCCGTGGAACAGGAACTGGCGGCGCTCGCGATCGCGGTGGCTGCAGCGCGGATGGAGACCGTGCAACGGCTTGCCGCTGGCATCGCGCAGGGGCGCGAGGCGCATGACGACGGCGCGTCCCTTTTCCCCTGGGCAACGGTTGCGCTTGACGGGGAGGTGGAGCGCGCGCTGGCAACCGAGCCGGCAACGGTCGTCGAGGATCAGTACCGGATGGCCTTGCGGGCCGCCCGCCCGCGTGACCGCGCGGCAGGGCGGACCCTGGAGGGGCCGCATCTGACCGACCTGCTCGTCGGCCACGGTCCGAAAGCCATTCCCGCCGGACAGGGTTCCACCGGCGAGCAGAAGGCGCTGCTGATCGGGCTCGCCCTCGCACATGCCCGCCTGGTGACGGAGATGACGGGCGGAACGCCCGTCATGCTCCTCGACGATGTGGTCGCCTATCTCGACCCCGAACGGCGCATCGCCCTTTTTGCCGCGCTCGACGCGCTCGGCGCGCAGGTGTGGATGACCGGCGCCGACCCCTCGGCCTTCGCGGCGCTTGCCGGAAGGGCGGAAACCTTCGCGGTGACGCCCGGCCATGTCGAGAGGCACGCCTGAACCCTTGAAATAAAAGGGAAAATGCCCTAGAAATCGGACCATCCCAATGGGCTTGTCGGCGGGCTCCGTCGTCGTGGCCATTCACCCGGGCGCCGGCCTGTCAAAGTGCTAACGCCCCGCCACGAATTCACCGTGCGAGTGCGGTATAAATCCCAATCACATCCTCGATTCGTAGAGCTTCATTCCATGGCCGACCCTGACAACGCTCCGTCCCCCGCCGCGAACACCGCGAACGGGGAAGACTATGGCGCGCAGTCGATTCAGGTGCTTCGCGGCCTCGACGCGGTGCGCAAGCGCCCGGGAATGTATATCGGCGATACGGATGACGGCTCCGGTCTCCACCATATGGTGTATGAGGTGGTGGACAACGCCATCGATGAAGCGCTGGCCGGCTATGCCAATGAGGTGACGGTCACGCTGAACGCTGAAGGTTCGGTCACCGTGACCGATAATGGCCGCGGCATCCCGACCGACATCCATGAAGAAGAAGGGGTTTCCGCGGCGCAGGTCATCATGACCCAGTTGCACGCGGGCGGTAAATTCAACCAGAACTCCTATAAGGTCTCCGGTGGCCTGCACGGCGTCGGCGTCTCGGTGGTGAACGCGCTTTCCACAACTCTCGACCTCACCATCTGGCGCGGTGGATATGAATACTTCATGCGCTTCCGCCACGGCGACGCCGAAGCGGACCTGAAGCAAACCGGGCCCGCGCCGGAAGGCCGGCGCGGCACGCGCGTGACATTCCTGCCGAGCCCGGAAACCTTCACCAAGACCGAATTCGACTATGGCACATTGGAACACCGGCTGCGCGAACTCGCCTTCCTCAATTCGGGCGTGCGGATTGTCCTGACCGACGCGCGCCATGCCGAGGTGAAGCGCGAAGAGATGATGTATGAAGGCGGCGTCGAAGCCTTCGTGCAGTATCTCGACCGTTCCAAGCAGGCTCTGTTGCCCAAGCCGATCGTGATCCGCGCCGAGCGCGACGGCATCATGGTGGAATGCGCGCTCTCATGGAACGACAGCTACCATGAGAACGTGCTGTGCTTCACCAACAACATCCCTCAGCGTGACCGCGGCACCCATTTCACCGGCTTCGCGGCGGCCCTGACTCGCCAGATCATCGGCTATTCAGAGCGCTCCGGCATCGCCAAGAAAGAGAAGGTCGACCCTACCGGCGAGGATTGCCGCGAGGGCCTCACCGCCGTGCTTTCGGTGAAGGTGCCTGACCCGAAATTCTCATCCCAGACCAAGGACAAGCTGGTCTCGTCCGAGGTGCGCCCAGTGGTCGAGGCGCTGGTGAACGATGCGCTCGGCACTTGGCTCGAGGAGCACCCCGGCGAGAGCAAGGCGCTGGTGACCAAGGTGGTCGAAGCCGCTGCTGCACGCGAAGCGGCGCGCCGGGCGCGCGAACTCACCCGCCGCAAGAACCCTCTCGATGTCGCTTCGCTGCCCGGCAAGCTCGCCGACTGTCAGGAACGCGATCCGGCCAAATCCGAACTTTTCATCGTCGAGGGTGACTCGGCCGGCGGTTCCGCCAAGATGGGCCGCAACCGGGCCTTCCAGGCGATCCTGCCGCTGCGCGGCAAGATCCTGAATGTCGAGCGCGCCCGCTTCGACAAGATGCTCTCGTCCGACCAGATCGGCACGCTGATCACGGCGCTCGGCACGGGAATCGGCCGCGACGACTTCAATGTCGACAAGCTGCGCTACCACAAGATCATCATCATGACGGACGCGGACGTGGACGGTTCCCACATCCGCACCCTTCTGCTGACCTTCTTCTTCCGCCAGATGCCGGAACTGCTTGAACGCGGGCACATCTACATTGCCCAGCCGCCGCTCTATAAGGTGACGCGCGGCAAGTCCGAGCAATATCTCAAGGACGAGCGTTCGCTGGAAGATTACCTCATCACCCAGGGCCTGGACGAGGCGTCCTTGCATCTTGCCACCGGCGAAGTGCGCGGCGGGGCCGATCTTCATCATGTGCTGGAAAGCGCCCGCTCCTTCCGCCATGTGATGAACGGCCTGCATCCACGTTACAACCGCGCGGTGGTGGAGCAGGCGGCGATCGCCGGCGCGTTGACGCCCGGCCTGCTGGTCGAGGAAGAACGCGCCTCTGAGATCGCCACTATCGTCGCCGGCCGGCTTGACCGGATCGCCGAGGACACGGAACGCGGCTGGACCGGCGAGGCTGATGGCGCCGGCTTCCGTTTCACACGGACCGTGCGCGGGGTGAAAGAAGTGGCCGTGCTCGACGCCACCTTCATCGGCTCCGCCGAGGCGCGCCGGCTCGACAGCCTGGCGGCCGACCTGCAGGAGGTGCATGCCGACCCCGCCACCCTGCGCCGCAAGGGATCCGAAACCCTCGTCTTCGGCCCGATGGACCTGTTCGATGCCGTGACCGATGCCGGCCGCAAGGGCGTCGCGCTGCAGCGCTACAAGGGCCTTGGCGAGATGAATGCCGAGCAGCTGTGGGAGACGACGCTCGATGTCGATGCCCGTTCGCTGCTGCAGGTGAAGGTGAAGGAAGTCGCGGACGCCGACGACCTGTTCAACCGTCTGATGGGCGATGTGGTGGAACCGCGCCGCGAGTTCATCCAGGACAATGCGCTGCGCGCCAGCGTCGACGTCTGAGGCCCCTTCCGCAAAGCGCTGTGCTGGCGCAGATGTGAGGGGCGGACGGCTCGTCGCGAAGCCCGCCCGCCCCATAGTCTTGTGCGACTTCCCTTACGACAGGAGCCGCACCATGCTCACATCCCTTCGCCCGTCACGCACGATGCTCGGCGCCGGCCTTGCCGGCCTCCTTGCCCTCTCGGCCCCCGCTCTCGCCCATCACGGCTGGAGCTGGGCGGAGAGCGAGCAGATGACGCTGGAAGGCACCATCAAGACCATCTCGATGGCGCCGCCGCACCCCTCGCTTGAGGTGACGGCCAGCGACGGCACGCTCTGGCAGGTCGATCTCGGCAATCCCCGCCAGACTTCCGCTTCCGGCTTCACCGGGGATACGGCCAAGCCCGGCGACGCCATCACCGTGCTTGGCAACCGAAATCGCGACAGCGCCAAGGCCCATATGAAAGCGGTGCGCATCACCCTCGCAGGCACGAATTACGACATGTACCCCGAGCGGATCGGCCGCAACTGAGGTTGCCGGTGGAAGAGCTGTGGGGCACTCTCGCCGCGCTGGCAGATTGGCCCGGCGCCCGCGCCCTGCGGGCGTCGTGGATCGCCTACCTCCTCGTCAATGCGGCCCACATTCTCGGCGTCGCGCTGCTGCTCGGCGCCATTCTCGTGCTCGACCTGCGGCTGCTTGGTGCGTTCGGCGCCGTGCCGCTTGCCGTGATGGGGCCGCTTCAGCTGCGGGTGGCGGCTTTTGGCCTTGGCCTCGCTGTGCTCACGGGGGCGTGGCTGTTCTCGATACGCCCCATCGACTATGCCGCCAACCCCGCCTTCCAGATCAAGCTGGCCCTCCTGGCTGCGGCGCTTGCGAATAGCGGGCTTCAGCACACGAATGCAGACTTCCGGCGGGCGATGACGGGCGCGCCTGTCACGCCGGCTGTGCGCGCCTGCGCCGCCGCCTCGATTGTGCTCTGGATCGCCCTTCTCGTGGCGGGCCGGTGGATCGGCTTCGCCTGAGGCGGGCTTGGCCGCAAGTTCACTCGCCTTCGCCGTCCGCTGGCACTAGAGTGCCCCGTCCTTCGCGTCGAGTTCTTGCCCATGATGTCCCTGCCCTCCCCTGCCCCGCGCACTGGCGCCCGCCTCCTCGTCGACGCCCTCCTCGCCAACGGCGTGACCCGCACCTTCGGCGTGCCCGGCGAAAGCTATCTCGACGTGCTGGATGCGCTGTCCGACAGCGCCATCGACTTCGTGATCTGCCGGCAGGAAAGCGGCGCGGCGATGATGGCGGAAGCCTGCGGCAAGCTGACCGGGCGGCCGGGAATCTGCTTCGTCACGCGCGGGCCCGGCGCTACCAATGCGAGCGCCGGCATCCATATCGCCCAGCAGGATTCGACGCCGATGATCCTGTTCGTCGGCCAGATCTCGCGGGCGATGCGCGGTCGTGAAGCGTTTCAGGAGGTCGATTACCGCGCCGTCTTCGGCCCGCTCGCCAAATGGGCGGTGGAAATCGACGACGCGGCGCGCATTCCGGAAATCGTCTCCCGGGCCTTCCGCGTCGCCATGCAGGGCCGGCCGGGGCCGGTGGTCGTCGCCCTGCCGGAAGACGTGCTGAGCGCGCTCGCCGAGGTGCCGGACGCGCCTGCCGTGGAGCCGGCCGAAACCTGGCCGGGCCTTGCCGACATGATGCGGCTGCAGCGCCTGCTCTGGGCGGCCAAGCGGCCGCTGATGATCCTTGGCGGGGCGCGCTGGAACGAACGCGCGGTCGCCTCCGTCACCCGCTTCGCCGAGCGCTTCGACCTCCCCGTGGCGGTCAGCTTCCGGCGGCAGATGCTGTTTCCGGCGGATCACGCCTGTTTCGCCGGCGACATCGGTTTCTCCGTCAATCCGAAGCTCACGGCCCGTCTGAAGGACGCCGATCTCGTCATTCTCGCCGGCGGGCGGTTCGGCGAGGTGCCCTCGCAGGGCTACAGCCTGCTCGGCATTCCCGATCCCGGCGTACCGCTGGTGCATGTTCATGCCGATGCCGAAGAGCTGGGCCGGGTCTATCAGCCCGCTCTCGCCATCAACGCCTCCTCAGGCGCCTTCGCCTCCGCGCTGGAAGGGGTGCAGCCGCCGAACGCCATCACCTGGGGTGACTGGCGGGCGCAGGCGCGGGCCGATTATCTCGAATGGACCGAGGCGCCCCCCGCCAATCCCGGCGCGGTGCAGATGGCGAGCCTCGTGCACTATCTGCGCGCCCTGCCCAAGGACACCATTGTCTGCAATGGCGCGGGCAATTTCGCCATCTGGGTGCACCGCTTCCATCGCTTCCGCGCCTATGGCACGCAGCTCGCGCCAACGTCGGGCTCCATGGGCTATGGCCTGCCGGCTGCGGTCGCGGCGAAGATCTCCCAGCCGGAGACGCCCGTCGTGGCCGTGTGCGGCGACGGGGATTTCCTGATGACTGGGCAGGAATTCGCCACCGCGGTGCAGTATGGCGCGCCCATCGTCGCCATCGTGGTGGACAATGGCATGTATGGCACCATCCGCATGCATCAGGAGCGCGAATATCCGACGCGTGTTTTCGGCACGACGTTGAAGAATCCGGATTTCGCCGCCTATGCCCGCGCCTTTGGCGGCTTCGGCGTGACGGTCGAGTCGAACGAGGCGTTCGTGCCCGCGCTCGACGCGGCCTTTGCGTCGGGCCTGCCGGCGATCGTGCACGTGAAGCTCGACCCGGAAGCGATCACACCGACCACCTCGCTCAGCGCGCTACGGGATAAGGCGCTGGCGACCTCCCCGCGCGCCTGAGGGTCAGCCCGGAGCCTTGTGGACTGGATCGACCCAATAGACTTCCTCGGGCATCTCCACGGGCTCGACATGGGGGATGTTCACCACAACGGCCTCATTGTCCGAACGCACCAGCACGCAGTCGAGCGGCTGGTCGGGGTCGGCGTTTATTTCCTGATGCGGCACATAGGGCGGCACGAAGATGAAGTCGCCCGCCTCGGCCTCCGCCACATATTCCAACCGCTCGCCCCAGCGCATGCGGGCGCGGCCGCGCACGACGAAGATGACACTCTCCAACGCCCCGTGATGGTGCACGCCGGTCTTCGCGTTGGGTTCTATGGTGACCGTACCCGCCCAAATTTTCTGGGCTCCGACCCGAGCGTGATTGATCGCCGCCTGACGGAACATGCCAGGGGTCTGCGCGGTATTGGCGTCGAGCGCGTCGCCCTTGATGACGCGCACGCCATCATGCTTCCAGCGCGCAGCACCGGAATCGTCGGGCGAGTGATCGCGAGCGTGATGGTCGGAATGGTCCATGGCGTCCTCCTCAAGCACAGAAGAGTAGGACGCCATGGGACCTGCGGAAAGCGCGTCAGTGCGCGCCGTTGGCGAGTTCACCGGAAAGCGCCCGCGCGATCAGGGCGCGGGTTTCGGGAATGCCATAGGCGGCGACGAAGCCACCGAAACGCGGGCCTTCCTTCTCGCCGAGCAGAAGCTCGTAGAGCGCGCTGAACCACGCAAAGGTCACGCCCGGGCCGCCGGAAGGGCTTTTGCGCTTGTGGTCCTGATAGCGCGGTTCGGCCCGGCCGACATCGAGCACGGCGTTCTGGATCGCGTCGCGATCGTCGCCATCCACTTCCGCCAGCGCCGCGTCGAGCCGTGCCAGAGCCTGCGCCTCGACCTCGTCGGGCAGGCGATAGCTCCGGTGCGGCTTCACCCGGTCGATGAAGTAGCGCACCGCATAGCCGGCCAGCTGGTCGACGGTCGGGTGGGTTTCCGGCGAGGTGCCGGGCGCATAACGCTCGATGAAGCGCCAGAGCACGCCCTTGTCCTCGGCATTGGAAGCCGAAGCGAGCTTGAGCATCAGACCGAAGCTCAGCGGTAGCTCCTCCACCGGCGGGTTGCCGGAATGGATGTGCCAGACAGGATTGCCGAGCCGGTTCTTCCAGTCCTGGGTCGGATAGCGGGCGAGGAAGCTGAAATACTCGTCCACCGCCTTGGGGATCACGTCGAAATGCAGCTTCTTGGCCGAACGCGGCGACTGGAACATATACAGCGCCAGGCTCTCCGGGCTGGCATAGGTCAGCCATTCGTCGATGGTCAGGCCGTTGCCCTTCGACTTCGAGATCTTCTGGCCGTTCTCGTCGAGGAACAGCTCATAGACGAAATGCTCCGGCGCGATGCCACCGAGGATTTCGCTGATCCGGTCATAGATCGGGGCGTTGGTCTGGTGGTCCTTGCCGAACATCTCGAAATCGACATCGAGCGCCGCCCAGCGGGCACCGAAATCCGGCTTCCACTGCAGCTTCACATGGCCGCCGGTCACGGGAAGGGTCTTGTCCACCCCGTCCTCGTCCGTGAAGGTGATGGTGCCGGCCTTCGCGTCGACGGCCTTGAGCGGGACATAGAGCACGCGGCCGGAAACCGGCGAGATCGGCAGGAAGGGAGAATAGGTCGCCTGCCGCTCCTCGCCCAGCGTCGGCAGCATCACGTCCATGATGGCCTCGTACTTCTCCGCTGCCTTCAGTAGCACGGCATCGAGCTTGCCGGAGAAATAGTAGTCCGTGGCGCTGGCGAACTCGTAGTCGAAGCCGAACGTGTCGAGGAACCGACGGAGCATCGCGTTATTGTGGTGGCCGAAGCTCTCATAGCCGCCGCCGAACGGGTTCGGCACCTTGGTCAGCGGCATTTGCAGATAAGGCTTCAGCGCCGCCGGGTCCGGAACGTTTTCCGGAATCTTGCGCATGCCATCCATGTCGTCGGAGAAGCACAGCAGACGCGTCGGAATCTTGCCCTCGGTCAGCACGTGGAAGGCGTGACGCACCATGGTGGTGCGCGCCACTTCGCCAAAAGTGCCGATATGCGGCAGGCCGGACGGGCCGTAGCCGGTCTCGAACAGAACCTCGTCTTTGGGTTTCCGCTTCAGACGCTCGACGATCTTGCGGGCTTCCTCGAACGGCCAGGCGCCGGCGGTTTCCGCCAGCGTGCGCAGTTCGACTGCAAAATCTTCGACCGGAGCGGTCGCCGTCATGATAGGCCCTCCTGGGCTTGGCTTCACTGAAACGTCAAAGGCGGCCGCGCCGCCTCGGCCCATGCTCTAGGTAGTGCGGCGGTCCGCGTCAATAAACGCTGATCGGGAACCAGCGCAGGTAGAGGTCGGTGTACACCCCCTCCTCCCACAGTTGGGCCAGCGCGTAGTTCAGCGACTGGCGCAGAGCGTCGTTGCCACGCTTGACCGCAATTCCCATCCCCTCGCCGAAATAAAGGCTCTCGGTGAAGGGGCCGCCGACGAAGACACAGCAGCCAGCGGAGGCCGTGCCGTTGAGCCACAGGGCGAGTTGCACGCCATCGCCAAAAAGCAGGTCGATGTCGCCCTTCTGCAAGGCAGCTCGCGCCGCGTCCGCATCGGGAAAGCGGCGGATGGCGATCTCGTTGAAGAAGTCGCGCAGATACGCCTCATGCGCGGTGTCGACGACCACGCCGACCGATTTCGAGGCGAGCGCGTCCGGCGTGACCTGCTGTGCGGGATCGCCGCGACGGGCGACGAAGCGGGCGGGCGAGCGGAAGTAGCGATCGGAGAAGTCCGTGCGCTCGCGGCTGGCGGCGGAAATGGCGATACCCGCGATGGCGGCATCCGCCTTGCCGCTGTCCAGCGCCTCGACGAGTTGCTCGAACGGCATAATCTCCAGCGTGCAGCGAATGGCGAGTTCGGTGCAGATGGCGCGGGCGATGTCGACATTGAAGCCGGTCGGGCGCCCGTCCTCGCCGCGGAAGCTGAAGGGCGGATAGTCCTCGGTGGTGACAAAACGTATCTGGACCGGCAGGCGGGTGACATCCGGCCGCTCCGGCCGTCGCTTGGGGTCCCAGAAGCCTGGAACCATCACCGCCTCGGAAGCCCCAGCGGCGGCGGATGTGGCCGGCCCCTGTTGCGCCCACGCCACACCACCCTGCAATCCCAGCGCAAGGACAGCCACCCCGGTAAGCACCGTCATCAAACAGGACTTAACTGCCGGATAAAAATACCGCACACTTTCCTCGCGCTGGATCAGGCGGCTGCCGCGCCTCCGCGATGTTCTACCGCCTTGGTGTGCACTAGGCGAGGGGCCGCGCGATGACGCAGTTGGCGCACTGGCGCTCATGGGGGCCGCTGGAACCGGTGGAAACACCCGGCGTCCCCGTCGAGATACGCGGTATCGCTCAAGGGCTCGATCCGGCTGTGCTGCAGTACGCGCGGCGCCGGGCTGAGCGGCTGGGAACCGGACTCGACGAGACGCTGCTTGCCACGGGTCATGCCTCGCCGGACATGCTGGCTCAGGCGGCGGCGCGGGATCTCGGAATCGACTTCGAGCCGCTCGACCCGGCGGTGTTCAAGGCCGCGCCAACGCTCGCCGCGACCGATGTCTGCTCCATGCTGCGCAGCGGCGTCTTGCGAACGACGGATGGAAGGCTGGTCGCCGCGGCCCGCGGTGTGCAGCTGCGACGGCTTGCGGCGGCGCTGGCGGAGCGCCCGGAGCTCCGTGAACGGGTGAGCCTTACGACACCGGAGCGGCTGTCGCGCTTCGTTCATGCGCGCTTCGGGCGGCAACTCGGCAGCCTCGCCGCCTATTGGCTGCGGGATCAGCAGCCCCATCAGTCGGCAGGAACGCTGCATGCGTCCCGCTATCTGTTCGGCCTGATCGCCGGCTTTCTCGCCGCCCTCTTCCTCACCACGACCGCCACCTCCTTCATCGGCGCCTGGACACTGCCTGGGCTCGTCGCTCTCATGCTCATAGGCAGCGCGACACTGAAGCTGGCAGCCTGCACGATACCGCCTCAGAGGCCTCCCCGCCCGACACGCGACGACAAGTCCTTGCCCAATTACAGCCTGATCGTGCCGCTCTACCGCGAGGCGAGGGTCGTGCCCCAACTGGTCGATGCCTTGGACGGGATCGACTATCCGCGCGAAAAGCTCCAGATTCTGCTGGTCATCGAACCCGATGATGAGGCAACGGCAACCGCGCTCGCGCTCCACGCCTGCCGTCCCGGTTTCGAGGTCGTGGTCGCCGCGCCGGTTGGACCGCGAACAAAGCCGAAGGCGCTCAACGCCGCCCTGCCCTTCGCGCGCGGCACCGTGATCGGCGTCTACGACGCCGAGGATGTGCCCGATCCGCTGCAGCTTCGGCACGTTTGCGGCAGGCTCAATGCACGCGGGAATGAACGTATTGGCTGCGTTCAGGCGCGCCTCGTCATCGACAATCTCGCCGATGGGTGGATTTCCCGGCAGTTCGCCGCCGAATATGCCGGCTATTTCGATGTCGTTCTGCCGATGCTCGGCCTCTGCCGGTTGCCGCTGCCGCTCGGAGGCACGTCCAATCACTTCCGCCGGGCCGCGCTTGACGACGTGAACGGTTGGGACCCCTTCAATGTCACGGAAGATGCCGATCTGGGCGTTCGCCTGGCGCGGGCCGGCTGGGGTACGGACGTCATCGCCTCCGCCACGGATGAGGAAGCGCCCCAGCGGCTCGGTGCGTGGATGCGTCAGCGCACGCGCTGGTACAAGGGATGGATGCAGACGCTGCTGGTGCATATACGCCAGCCCCTGCGCATGGCGCACGAGGCCGGATGGGCGGAGACGCTGACCCTTCTCTTCCTTCTCGGCAGCGGCACGGCAGCCGCGCTGCTTCACCCCGTGCTCTTCGCTTCGCTGGTGCTGGGGCTCTTTCTGGAACCGGTCACCGAGCTGTCGTTTACGTCGACACTGCTCGAAGGGGTTTGGTTCTGCGTGCTGGTAGCCGGACTGCTGGGCACCGTGCTTTCGACACTGCTGGGCATGCGGCGGCGGCGCATTCCCGGCATGGTGGGAGTAGCGCTGACCATGCCGGTGTATTGGCTGATGATGTCGGCGGCGGCCTGGCGGGCCCTTATCGCGCTCGTCATTGCCCCGTCGCACTGGGAGAAGACCGAACACGGGCTGGCGCGCACATCACGCCGGCGGCAGGGAGTGCGGCCGACGTTGCGGCTCAGAAATAGCGGCGCAATTCGGCAGCGGCGTCTTCGGGCGGGCGCTTCAGGTTGAATGGGGCCACGAACCGGCCGTTCTTGTCCATGAGATAGACGACGGCCGTATGGTCCATCGTGTAATCCCCCCCCTGGGTCGGCACCTTCTTGGCGTAGGCGCGGTAGGCACGGGTGACGGCGGCGATCTTCTCCGGCGTGCCGCTCAATCCCTGAATGCTCGGGTGGAAGCTGCCGAGATAGTCTTTCATCACCTCAGGCGTATCCCGTTCGGGGTCAACGGTGATGAACAGCCCCGTGGCCTTTCGCGCATCCGGCCCCAGAGCCTCGAACAGTTGCGACATCTCGAACAGCGCGGTCGGACAGATGTCCGGGCAGTGGGTGAAGCCGAAAAACACCAATGTCGGCCTGCCGAGATAGCTGTCCTGCGTCACCGCATTGCCGTTTTGGTCGACGAGCTGAAACGGACCGCCGATCGCCACCTCGTTCGATACGGTTCCCCGGCCGGACGGCAGCAGGGCGAGGGCGCTCGCGACGATGGCCACGGCACCGACCACGAAGGCGGCAAGGAGCAGAACAACACGACGGTTCGACATGGCACCACAGCAAGGCTCGGCGCCGCCCGACCGGCGCGCGCCACGGATCACTCTTCAAGGCTCAGAGCAATTCCCGCAAAAGTGCATAGCGGTTTCGCGATAGGAATTGCGTACAATCAGAGAGTTAGAGCTGTTCCGGTGAATGTGAGTTCACCGGAACAGCTCTAGAAACAATAGGCGAGACCGGCCGTCAGCATCTCGAAGAAAACGACCGCACCGTGGCGCGCCCACAGGCCGATCGCCGCAGCGACGGCGAGGATCCCGGCAATCCCCGCCCCCCAGGCCAAGATCCTGCTCCGCGAAGCCGCGATGTATGCCATCGGTGTCGCCATCGTGCTCATACCCTCAGCACAGCCTAGCACGCGCGCGACCCGCGCGCCCACGGTTCAGTCCCTCAATAGCCGCGGCGCGGGTCTACCTCGTGCAACGGCGGCAATCCCTGGCGCACCCGACGAACACTCTCGGCCACATCACGCGCCGCCAGAGCCGGCACGGTGATGCTGGCGACATGGGGTGTGATCAGCACGTTGTCGAGGTTCCACAGGGGGTGGCCGCTCGGCAGCGGCTCGGTCTCGAACACGTCAAGCGTCGCCTCGGCGAGATGACCCGAGCGCAGCGCCTCGACAAGCGCCACCTCATCCACCAGCGGTCCGCGCGACACATTCACCAGCTTTGCGCCCCGCGGCATGAGGGCGAGTTCGGCGGCGCCGAGCAGGTGATGCGTCTCCGGCGTCAGCGGCACCAGGCAGACCACGATCTCGCTTTCGCCGAGCACACGCTCCAGCCCCTCACGGCCGGTGAAGGCGGTGACGCCCGGAATATCCTTCGGGCTGCGCGACCAGCCGGACACCGTGTAGCCCATGCCCGCCAGCGCCTTGGCCGACGCCGCGCCGAGTTCGCCGAGCCCCAGCACACCGACCTTGATCTCGTAGAGCGGACGGGGATGCACATAGTCCCATTCGCCGCGCCGCTTGGCGCGTTCGAACACCGGGATGTCGCGGGCATAGCGCGTCACCGCGAAGATGACATAGCTCGCCATCATCGCCTCCATGCCGGGATCATTGAGACGGGCGAATTTAACCGGCAGCAGATCGTCCCGCCGCATCAGCGAGTCGACACCGGCTCCCAGATTGACCACCAGTTGCAGATTGGGAAAGCGCGCAAAGAAGCCGGCGGGAGGCGTCCACACCAGGGCGTAGCGAATGTCGGCGGGATCGCCGACATCCGGGTCGATCCGCACATCAAGCTCGGGAAACTCAGCGTTGAGCGCCGCCCGCCACGCCTCTCCATCATCCACCGCGCTGTAGAAGACCAGGGCATCCCCGCTCACGCGCATTCTCCGCTTTCAAAGCCGCCCGACTCGCCGGCCGCTCCATCCTATCGGCTCGGAGCCGCGCGGACATAGACGGCAGCAGCCGATACTGCCCGAATGGGCGCCCGCACGCGGCCTCCACAGCGGGCCATCATGCGCGTGGACACGCCACGTCCCGCAATCCGTCGAGACCTTGCCTGGAGTGACAGTCATCATTTGGTGCGTATCCCCTGGGGGAACTCCCGAGTCCCGGCGCCGGGCTCGTCCGTAGGTCCACGGGCAGACAAGGGCTGTCACCGACAAGCGGTGAGCACCTTCGAAATCGCTGGAAATACGAGATCTCCCACCAACAGCTGTCGCAGCGGGAGGGGGATTGGAGCGGGCGAAGGGAATCGAACCCTCGTATGCAGCTTGGGAAGCTGCCGTTCTACCATTGAACTACGCCCGCTCAGGCCGGCGGCACCTTAAGGGCGCCGCGCTGCCTCTTCAAGCCCCCGATGGCATGAGCGCACACAGAAGAATGGCAATAGCACCGAACGTGACGGTGCCATCACCCTGCTAGGGCCGATGTTCAGCCGAGCTTACCGGGACAAGCGATTTGAGATAGGCGATGAGATGGGTGGCACGCTCCAACTCGCCGCCGAAGTTCAGCGGCCGGGCATTGGCCTCCAGGAACCAGAGCAGGCGGTCCTGATCCAATGCGAGGTCGAAGGCCCACTCAAAATGATGGGCTGGATCGCTTGCCGTCAATCGTTCGGCGAGATCGGTTGAAAGCGCCTCGATCTGGCGCATGCGCCCGTCGATGTCTGGCTCCCCTCGCTCGCCGAGATAGCTCTCGACAGGCATCAAGGAGGCCCCTTGGGAAATGGTCGATATCACCTTGCCCGGCGGTGAGATGCGGCCTGTGATGCGCACAAGTCCCCACGCGCCTCCCGGCATACGCATCACTTCCGAGCGCAGCGTACCTGGCCGGCCGCTACCGTCACGCGTGTCGATGTAACGTTGAACGACATAGGTGCGATAGGCCATGCGCGCGGCGACCGCCGCGCTTGCTCGCGCAACGGCCTCGTCGGTGGTCACCAGGTGCCGACGGTCGCCGTTGATCATCTCCCATCGTCCACTCCCGGCGGGAATGATGAACTGCACGCCGATGCCGCGCATGCCGTCATTCGGCTTGACCACGATTCCGCCGCCCGCCAGCCACGCGGCCAACTGCGATTGGTGGCGGCCAGGATCGAGCAATTCGGATGGGATAATCTGCCGTTCCCATGGCGTGCCGACCAGAAGCTCCGCATTGCCAAGCTTATCGCGTCTCAGGGTACCGAGGGCCGTCGAGGAGGCGCGCAGCCATTGTTCCACCTCGGCCTCTTCCCGCGTCGCCGGATCGTTGAGGATCGCAACCACTGGGGGAAGCGGATGACGGCTTTGCCGCCATCCCTCCACACTCCATCTCCAGGCGCGCACCATGCCGGTGGCGGGCTCGCAATCGGAGCTGTTCAGGAAGCAGAGATCCACGCTCTGCAGTGCAGCCTCCGCCAGCAACGCCCGCAGGCGCACGGGACGCATCTTCGCGGGGTGAAAGCTGCCATGGCCGACCAGAGCGACGGGTCCGATGGCCACGGGTGAGCCGCTCTCGCCCCCCGAAGCGGCAGGCACCGAATGCGCTGGATCGGTCGCCACCCTCGTTTTCCTTGCCGTAGACGTGATCGGCCGCAACAGGGCCAAACAATCGAAGGTCACGTCGACGTATCAGTTCCGGCCCTTTACGACAATTCGGCGTTGAGGACGGCAGCGCCCCCTTCGGGAGTTGCAGCTTTGGATCAGATTTCAGCGATGATGCTGTCCGGCACCCGCGCTTTCTCGGCCGGGTGCCTGCGCCCTCCCACGTCGTCGAGACTGACGCCCGTGGTTTCGATGCGGAACCACCATGTGACCGCCGCGCCGAGCAGCGACATCGCCACCAGCCCATAGAGCAGCGCCTGCTGGCCGATGGTGGCGAGGAGGATGGGAAAGCCGAAGGCGGTGAGAACGGCACCGATCTTGGCGAAGGCGGCGGCGAAGCCAGCGCCCTTGCCGCGAATGGCGGTCGGAAACACCTCGCCGGCGAGAAGGTAGGTCTGCGCGTTCGGACCGAGATTGGTCATGAAGTTGAACATCATGAAGCCGACGAAGATGAGGGCCGTCGCGAGGGTGCCCTCGTAATAGGCGGAGAAGGAGGCGATCAGCAGACCGGCCGCGCAGCCGATAAAGCCGAGTATCTGCAGCGGAACACGGCCAACCCTGTCGGCGAGCGCTACCGCGAAGAGGATGCCGACGATGAGCAGCACGTCGATCATGGCCGCGCCCTGGGCGGCGGAGATGTCGTTCTGGATGATCTCAGCGACGTTGCGGGCATTGGCGCTGTCATGCCCCAGCGCCGCGGCGAGGATGGTGGGCGTGAAGATGCCGATGCCATATGTCGACAGGTCCTGCAGAAACCATGGCACCGACGCGAGAATGGTGGCACGCCGATTGCGCCGGTTGAACAACGCCATCCAGCCGCTGCTCTCCGTCTCGGCCTTGATGGAGGCGGAAAGCACAACCTTCTTGGGATAGGCGGGCTTGCGATGCAGCAGGCGGGCGGTCTCACGCTCAGCCTCGTGCTTGCGACCCCGGGCGAACAGCCAGGGCGCGCTCTCGGTGACGAAGAAGCGACCGGCCAGCACAATCGCCGCCGGCAAGATCGCGGCTGCGTACATCCACCGCCACGCGGTGACGTCGGGATCCAGTGTAAGGACCACATAGCCGACGCCCGTGCCGACCAGAGCCCCGACCGCCTGGAAAGCGAAGGCGCCAAGCACGAGGCGCCCCCGCGCGCTGCTCGGGATGCTTTCGGAAATGATGAGATGCGCCGTGGGGTAATCGCAGCCGAGCGCCAGACCGATGCCGAACAGGAAAACGACCAGCCAGGAATAGCTGGGCGCCACCGACAGCAACACCAGGAAGATGATGAACAGTATCATCTCGGCAATGAACATGAGCTTACGGCCGAACTGATCGGCAAGACCGCCGAGCAGCAGCGCCCCCACCAGAATGCCGGCCAGCGAGGCAGCGCCCACGGCCCCATGCTCGACCGCGTCGAGACCGAATTCGCTGGCGATCAGCGGCATCGCGACGCCGGTCATGAAGACGACCAGTCCCTCGAAGAATTTGCCGGCTGCGGCGAGACCCCAGATGCGCCACTGCATGGCCGTCATTGGGGTGACCGGCACCAATGTTCCGTCCGGCCAACTCGGCCGCTCATCGATATAGTGTTGAACGGTCCTGCCGATGTCAGGTTCGTGACGGGTCTGTAAGGGCTTATGGGGCATCGGTATCCCTGCGGCATCAAGCAATGGTAAGATGCAACGTCATCACCTTGCGTGAAAGTCGCGTGACGGCGCCGATAGCCGGGCTGATGCTCCCCAGCGAGACTATTGGGGCGGGCTCCGCGCCCGGCTGGACCCCGGAATGCGCGGGTGACAGTAGCGCGGTGACGCCGGCACGATTAAGGAGAAGCCCAGAGCTCTTCTCGGATGGCGCTTGTGCGCCCGACGACCTGCGATATAGGCGGACCTGCCGTGACATTCATGACGACCAACCCGGCGCTCGCCCGTGCGCTTGCCGAGCGGGAATACACCAGCGCAACGCCGGTTCAGCGCGCCGTGCTTGCGCCGGAAGCGGCGACCCGCGACCTGCTGGTGTCGGCGCAGACCGGATCGGGCAAGACCGTCGCCTATGGGCTCGCCATGGCCGAGACACTGCTCGGCCCCGAGGAGCATTTTGCCCCCGCCGCGGCGCCGCTGGCGCTGGTGGTGGCGCCGACACGTGAATTGGCGCTTCAGGTGCAGCGGGAATTCGGCTGGCTCTATGCCGCGACCGGCGCCCGCATCGTCTCCTGCGTCGGTGGCATGGACCCCAGGCAGGAACAACGCATGTTGAACCAGGGCGCCCACATCGTCGTCGGCACGCCGGGGCGGCTGCGCGACCATCTGGAACGCGGCCGGCTTGATCTCTCCGCGCTGAAGGTCGCGGTGCTCGACGAAGCCGATGAGATGCTCGATCTCGGCTTTCGCGAGGACCTCGAATTCATCCTCGACGCCACCCCGCCGGAACGGCGCAGCCTGCTGTTCTCCGCCACCATGCCGCGCGGCATCACCACGCTGGCCAAGCGCTACCAGAACGATGCGCTGCGCATCGAGGTGGCAAGCGCCGAAGGCGGGCACGCCGATATCGAATATCGCACCATCCGTGTGGCGCCGACCGAGATCGACCACGCCGTGGTCAATGTGCTGCGCTTCTACGATACGCCTTCCGCCATCGTGTTCTGCAACACGCGCGAGGCGGTGCGGCGGCTGCACGCCATGCTGCAGGAGCGGCAGTTCTCCGCCGTCGCGCTCTCCGGCGAGTTGAGCCAGAACGAGCGCAACCATGCACTTCAGGCGCTGCGGGACGGGCGGGCGAGGGTCTGCGTCGCCACGGATGTGGCCGCGCGCGGCATCGACCTGCCCAATCTCGGGCTCGTCGTCCATGCCGAACTGCCCAATGATGCCGAAAGCCTCCAGCATCGCAGCGGGCGCACCGGGCGCGCCGGACGCAAGGGCGTGAGCGTCTTGCTGGTGCCGCCCTTCCGGCGCCGGCGGACCGAGGAACTGATGCGCGGGCTCGGCATCGCGCCGGTCTGGTCCGGCCCGCCGACGGCAGAAGAAATCCGCGCCCTCGATCATGAGCGCATGCTGGGCGACGCGCTGCTCACGGAAGAGCCGAACGAGGAAGACCTCTCCGCCGGGCGCACGTTGCTCGCCGCCCATACGCCCGAGCACCTGGCCGCCGCGCTGGTGCGGCTCTATCGCGCCGGCCTGCCGGCCCCCGAGGAAGTGGCCGACCCCGGCGAGCCGCGTGCCGTGCGCGACCGCGCCGCCGACCGCGAGTTCGGTGGTCCCTCGGGCGGCGGCAGCGCCTGGTTCCGGCTCAATGTCGGGCGCCGCAGCAATGCCGATCCCAAATGGCTGCTGCCGCTGATCTGCCGGCGCGGCAATGTCACCCGCAAGGACATCGGCGTCATCCGCATTCTCGACGAGGAAACCGCTTTTGAGGTCAGCCTTGCCGCCGCCGACCGCTTCGCCAAGGCAGCGCGCCGGGTCGAGGGCGGAGATGTGGTGATCGAACCTCTGCCCGGTGGCCCGCCGGAAGGTCGCTTCGTCCGCACGCCCCGCGAGCGGCCGATGCGCGAGCGGACGGACCGTCCCGAACGCGACCGTCCCGAACGTGAACGTCCCGAGCGGGCGCGGCCGGAACGGGAAAAGCCTGCCCATGACAGGTCCGCCCACGAAAAGCCTCGCTATGAGGCGCCTGTCGACGCCAAGCCTCCGCGCGCGCCGGCGCCACGCCATGAGCGGGCGCACGAAGCAACCGTCGAGGGCCGGACGCGGCGCGAGGCGATGCCGGGCGACCGGCCCGAGCGCATCAAGACCGCTCATCGCAAGAGCGGGGCAGAGAAGCGCGAATGGAACCCGCTGGCGGATGCCGACAGGGAGCGTTCGGTGCGCCCCGAGCGCCCGAAAACCTTTGAAGGCAAAAAGCCGGGCCGCTTTGAGGGCAAGAAGCCCGAAGGCAAAAAGCCGGAAGGCAAGCCGCGCTTCGACAAGGGCACGGAGGGCAAGAAACCCTATACCAAGCCGGGCAAGAGCAAGCCGCCGCGCCGGCCCTGACCGGCACGGGCCTCGGCCAATACATTAAAAAGACAAACGAAAATCGGGACGCAGCGATCGCGCTGCGTCCCGTTCATCCACGCGTCGGCAGCACCCGATGCTCGGGACCGGGTGCCGGCCAGAAACGGTTCAGACCACCTTGACGGTGAGCGTGCCGACGCCGTCGACGCCGCCCTCCATCACATCGCCGCGCACGATGGCGCCGACACCCGCCGGGGTGCCGGACATGATGACGTCGCCGGGCTGCAGTTCGAACAGGCCGGACAGGTAGGAGATCATCTCCGGCACCTTCCAGATCATCTGGTTAAGGTCGCCCACCTGGCGCTGGGTGCCGTTGACGTTGAGCCACACCTTGCCGGCGGCGGGATGGCCGATGGCGGAGGCCGGCACCAGCGCCGAGCACGGGGCGGAGGCCTCGAAAGCCTTGCCCACTTCCCACGGGCGGCCGAGCTTCTTGGCTTCGCCCTGAAGGTCGCGACGGGTCATGTCGAGGCCGACGCCATAGCCCCAGACGTGATCAAGGGCAGACTCGACCGGGATGTTCACCCCGCCCTTGCCGATGGCAACCAGCATTTCCAGCTCGTAATGCACATCGCTGGACTTGTCGGGATAGGGGAAGGTGCCGTCGACAATGACGTTGTCGGGGTTCTTCTGGAAGAAGAAGGGCGGCTCCTTGTTGGGATCATGCCCCATCTCGATCGCGTGCTCGGCGTAGTTGCGGCCGACGCAGTAGATGCGGTGGATCGGGAACAGCTTGTCCGAGCCTTCGACGGGCAGCGTCGGAATGCCAGGAGGCGTAATCACATAGGTGGAAGTGTCGATAGGCGCGTTCATCAGCGTACTCCTGCGTAATAGTCGACGCGTTTTTCAATGCTTTCGATCAGGGCCGACAATCCCATCGCCGCCGCGAAGAGGATGATGGTGAGGGCCCAGAAATTCTCCATGTCGAAATTGCGCGAGTAGAGCTCGAACAATTCGCCATAGCCGATGATGGCCACCAGCAACTGGCCGATCACCACACCCTTGACGCCGCGCACCACGCCGAGACGGATGCCGGCAAGGATTTCCGGCAGCGCCGCCAGCAGGATGATCTTGCTGTAGAGCGCGAAGCGGGAGGCGCCGTAGCTGCGGCCCATTTCCAGCAGCGAATTGGGCACGCTCTGAATGCCGGCGCGCGTGTCGAGCACGATGATCCACACCGCGAAGAGGAACACCGTCACCACGACCGTGGTCTCGCCCATACCGAACAGGATCATCAGCACCGGCACCAGCGCCGAGAGCGGGGCGGAGACGAAGATATTGACCCAGATTCCCAGAAGGTTGTCGGCCGTGGTCGAACGCCCCATCAGCACGCCGATGGCAATGCCGACCACGATGGCGAAGAACATGCCGAGCAGGAAGCTGTTCAGCGTGGTCAGCGCCGCCGCCTGCCAGGTTCCCGTCTGCACCAGCGCCACGGCGGCGACCAGCACGTCGGAAAGCGGGGGAATGAGGAACATCGCGCCGGAACGCCCGACGATCTCCCAGATGACGCACCACACCAGCAGCGACGCCATCATCGGCACGCGAAATCCAAACAAGGTCATCGCGCCCTCCCCTAGTCGACGTAGCGCTTCAGGCCCTGCCAGATTTCCTCGACCGTATCGAGGTAGCCCTGGTCACGGCGGATGGCGTCCGGCGTTGCGGAACGGTCGATCTCCGGCTCAATGATCTGCGCGATCCGGCCGGGGCGCCGCGAGAGAATGACGATGCGGTCCGAGCAATAGACCGCCTCTTCGATCGAGTGCGTGACGAAGATGAAGGTCTTCTTCTCCTTCTCGACCAGTTCCAGCAAATCCTCCTGGAACTTGCGGCGGTTCTGTTCGTCCACCGCCGAGAACGGTTCGTCGAGGAGGAGAACATCGGCGTTCACCGCGAAGGCGCGGGCAAGGCCGACGCGCTGGCGCATGCCGCCGGACAGTTCGTGCGGGTATTTGTTCTCGAACCCCGCCAGCCCCACTTCGGCGATGTACTTGGCGGCAATCGCCTGGCGCTCGTCCTTGCCCATGCCCTTGAGTTCAAGGCCGAAGGCGACGTTGCGCATCACCGTTGCCCACGGCATCAGCGCGAAGTCCTGGAACACGAAGGCGCGTTCCGGGCCCGGGCCGGTGACGGTCTTGCCGTTCACCCGGATTTCGCCCGACGTGGCGGGGATCAGGCCGGCGATGATCTTGAGCAGCGTGGTCTTGCCGCAGCCCGACGGCCCGAGCAGCGTGGTCAGCTTGCCCGCGGGGAAGTCGAGGTCAATGCTCCGCAGGGCCTCCACCTCATTGTACATCTTGCAGACGCCGCGCACTTCGACCGCGACATCCGAACCGGCGGGACGGGAGGCAGCGCTCGCCGCCTGGGCGGTGATGTTGCGCATGGTCAGGACCTCTTCTTCTCGGGACGCAGCACGCGAAGCTCGAAAGCCTCAAGCGCGGCGAGCGTCAGGGTGGACACAAGGATGATGGAGACCACGGCCGCATACATCTCGGCATAATTGGCCACCGAGCGGTGATAGGTGATGAGGTCGCCGATCCCCGTCGGGGTGATGAGAAGCTCCGCCAGGATCACGCCGATAAAGCCGGCGGCGAGGCCGAGGCGCAGGCCGGCGAAGATCACCGGGCTGGCATCGGGGATGATGATCTTGGTGATGCGCTGCCACAGATTGCCCTGGAACGAGTAGCACATGGCGACCAGCGAGGGGTTGGCGTTGCGCACCGCCTTGTAGCCATTGAGCACGATCACCGGCAAAGCCAGCATGATCACCGCCAGGGTCTTCGACACCAGGCCGATGCCGTAGACGAAAGTGATCAGCGGGATCAGCGCCGCCATCGGCGCGGCCTGAAGCACGATGAACACCGGCGCCACCAGCCATTCCGCAAAGCGCGACAGGCCCATGACGATGCCGAGGCCAATGCCGATGACGGCGGAAACGGCAATGCCGATCACCAGCGGCTGCAACGTCTCGGCATAGGCCGCGGCGAAGGAGCCGTCGAGCGTCATCGTCACGAAGGCGTTCAGCGTCTCCAGAAAGGTCGGGAAGGCGAAGCTGATCGGGATACGCCCGGCGATTTCCCAGATGAGGAAGAAAAGCCCGACCGACGCCAGGCGCCAGAGAGCGGTGCGGTGCTCCGAGAGCTTCCTCCAGAAGAAGGAAGCCTCGGAGGGAGGAACGGCTCGCGAGGAGCCGTTCGCCTGGACCGGATAGGTCATCCCGCCGGCCTCAGTTCGTGCCGACCTTGGCGAGCGCGCGGTTCAGCGGCTCGAGCGCCCAGAAATCCTCGACCTTCAGGGTCTTGGGGTCGCCCTGAAGCTGGCCCGAGAGCGTGTAGAAGGCAAAATCGTCCTTGGCCGCCGCCTCGCCGCCGCCATTGAGCGGGAACGCCTTACCCTCGGCAAGCTCGGTGAAGTAGGGGGTGATCTCCGCCACCTGATCGGCCGGGAGATCCGGCAGCAGCTTGTACTTGGCGCGCCACTCGGCGACGACCGCCGGGTTCTTGGTCACTTCGCGCCAGGTGGTCAGCACCGACTCGACGATGATGTCCACGTCCTTGGGATTCTTGTCGAGGAAGTCCTGGCGGGCGAACAGCGCCTCATCCGTGGCGTTGATGCCGTCGAGCGGCAGGATGATGAACTTGCCCGGCGCCTTTTCCTGCAGCAGCCGGCGGCCGGCCGAATCCACGATCGTCGCCTTGACGTTGCCCTGCAGCAGTGCGCCGGTGCGCACTTCCGAGCCGGGGATGTAGCTGATCTTGGAGAACTTGATGCCCTGCTTCTCCTCCATCAGCTTCATGATGGCCTCGGTGCCGGAACCGCGCGAATGCACGGCGACTTCCTGGCCGTTGAGGTCCTTCCAGGTCTTGTAGAACTCGGCGTTCACAGCCGGATAGAAGCGCAGGGTGGAGAGCTGCAGGAAGATGCGCACCGGCACCTTCACCTTCTGCATCAGCGCATAGGGACCGCCGACGCCGATATCCGCCTGCCCGCTCACCACCGCCTGGGCGGCGATGTCCTCGGACTTCAGATAGGTCATCTCGATGTCGACGCCGCGCTCCTTGGCGAGCTCGAAGGCGGCGAGCAGGTGCAGGTTCTCGACCGAGGCAATGTCGCCATAGGCGACGCGGACCTTCGCCTCCGCCTGCGAGGGCGCGGACAGGGCAAGGCCGATACCGACCGCGACCGCCACGCCGGAAAGATCGCGCAGTTTTCTGGTGATTTCCTTGAGCATTTTCAGTCTCCCATGAGAGCCGAGCGGTTCAATCCGCCGCTTGCCCGACCCGCGAGGTCGGATACCAATTTCATTTTGGTTTATATTGGCTGATGTGACCGGTCAAGGCCGGATCGGCTTGACCACACGACTTGATGGCGCCATAGAATGAACCAATTCGCAATTTGGTTGATCCGACTCCCATGCTTAATCCTGCCGCGGACACCCACCTCGAAAAAGGTATCGTCACGCAACTGCGCGCCTATCTCGCCCAGATCGAGCTGCCGGATGATGGCCGCCTGCCGCCCGAGCGCGAGTTGTCAACCGCGCTGGGTGTCTCGCGGACCGAACTGCGCAAGGCGCTCGACGTGCTGGAGGCGGAAGGCCAGCTCTGGCGCCATGTCGGCAAGGGCACCTTCATGGGCAGCCGGCCGCTGGACACCTTCGCCGACATCGCGGCCCTGGCGCGGCGCAGCAATCCGGCCGAGGTGATGCGGGCGCGCATCGTGATGGAACCGGAGATCTGCCGTGCCGCCGCCTTTACCGCGACCCCGGAAGACATCGCGGAAATGCGCATGTGCCTGGCGCGCTCGCGTCAGGCGGAAACCTGGCGCCAGTATGAGGCTTGGGACACGCGCCTGCACCGCACCATCGCCGAAGCGTCGCAGAACACGCTGCTTCTCGGCCTGTTCGACACGCTGAACGCGGTCCGCCGCGCGGTGACATGGGGCCGGCTGCGCACCGAGCCGGTGAAGCCCCTGCCCAACCATCACAGCTTCGCCGAGCATGAGGCGATCGTCGACGCCATCGAGCAGCGCGACATCGCCGCCGCCGCCTCCTGCATGCGCGGGCATCTGCAGACCGTCGAGCGCAAGCTTCTCGACCGGCAGTGAGGCCGAACCGTCGCAGCGGGCTTGATAAAACAACGGCGTCGACATTGGATGTGCTGTCGGCGCCGGGCCGGCGGCCAAGAGCATAGAGGCATCCGACCGTGTGGAACGGCGCAAGGGCGAGACGGACCGCCGCATCCGCCTGCCGGCAGAAGATCGCCCCGTGAGCAGCGCACGCCGGCCAGCGGCGCTTGCCGCCCGCTGGTGGCGACTGCGTTGGCGTGACCGGGCGCTACTGGCGGAAGCGCTGGTGGTGATCAGCCTCGCCCGGCTGGCGCTTGTCACCCTGCCCTTCCGCCATGTGGTTCGTCTTGCGGCCGCACGACCGACGACACCGCGTGCCGACGATACACCCGCGCACATCATCGGCCGCACCCGCTGGGCCGTCCGCGCCGTGGCGCGCCGTGTGCCGTTCCGGGCCATGTGCCTTGAGCAGGGCCTCACCGCGCGGGTGCTGCTGCGGCGGCGCGGCGTGGCGACGACACTTCATTATGGCGTCGCGAAAGACAGGGAAGGCCGGCTGGCGGCGCATTTATGGGTGCGCGCGGGCGCCCTTGACGTGATCGGCACCGAGAATGCCGACCAGTTCACCCTTGTCGCCACCTTTCCCCCAGCTGAGCGGGCCGGCGACATGTTCGGCGACGGCCACGCGCACTGACCGCCACGCGACCGGTCAGTCCAGCGTCTGCCGGAAGCGCGTGACGGCAATGACCATCGCCACGATCATGATCGCGCTCAGCCCCAGAATGCTCTGCGCCAGGTCGGCCGAGGTTGCCCCCTTCAGCAGAATGCCCCGCACGACACGCAGATAGTGGGTCAGCGGCAGCGCCTCGGCGATCCATTGCGCCCATGTCGGCATGCCGGCGAAGGGAAACATGAAGCCGGACAGCAGGATGTTGGGCAGGAAATACATGAAGGTCATCTGCACCGCTTGCAGCTGGTTCTGCGCCAGGGTGGAGAAGGTGTAACCAATCGCCAGGTTGGTGAGGATGAACAGGCCGGTCAGGACGATGAGGAGGACGAGATTGCCCACGACCGGCACCTGGAACTGCACCACCGCCGCGCCAAGGATCATCGCCGCCTGCAGCGCCCCGACCATGACATAGGGAGCGATCTTGCCCACCATGATCTCCACCGGCCGGATGGGCATGGCGAGCAGAGTCTCCATGGTCCCGCGCTCCACCTCCCGCGTCACGGAGAGCGCGGTGAAAATGAGCATGGTCATGGTGAGGATCGTGCCGAGCAGGCCCGGAACGATGTTCAGCTGGGTGACGGCGGCGGGGTTGTAGCGGGGATGGGTGCGGAACTCGAAGGGAGGCGGGGCGGTCTCCAGCCCGCTGCCCTCGGGCGCGTCGTCAAGGTTGAAACGTTCGCGGCGGACCGAGGTTTCCACCAGACGCCCCAGTGCCGCGAGCGCGCTTGTCGAGGCGACAGGATCGGTCGCGTCGGCCGACACGAGCAGCGCCGGGCTCTCTCCGCGCCGCACCGCGCGCTCGAAGCCGGCGGGAATCTCCACCACGAACAGGACCTGCCCCGAGCGCAGCAAGTGCTCGGCCTCCGCCTCGTTCAAGGGATGGTGGGTGATGGCGAAATACTGGGTGTTCTCGATCGCCGCGAGGATGGCGCGGGTCAGCGCCGATTGGTCATAGGCGAGCACGGCGGTCGGCAAATGGCGCGGCGTGGTATTGATGGCATAGCCGAACAAGATCAGCTGCAGGAGAGGGATCGACACCATCGCGGCGAAGGAGACGCGGTCGCGCAGCAGCTGGATGAATTCCTTGCGCATCATCGCGCCCATGCGGCGCAGGGAACCGGCCGCGCCTCTCACCGGACCTTGCCCTTCGAGCGGTTGATCAGGTCGATGAACACATCCTCAAGGCTTGGGCTGTCAGCGCGCCAGACGAGATCGTCCCGGCCACGGAGACCGGCGATGGCGCGCTCCAGCGCCTCCCGGTCGCGCCCGCCCACATGCACGCTCGTGCCGAATGGAGCGACCAGCTCGAAAGCCGGCACCGCCATCAATTCGCGCGCCAGCGCCGCAGGATCGGGACCGGTGACACGCCACATGTGGAGGGCCGAGTCGGCGACCACCTGCTCCACGCTGCCCTGCGCCAGCAATTCTCCATAGGCGATATAGGCGATCTCGTGGCAGCGCTCGGCCTCGTCCATGTAATGGGTGGAGACGAGCACCGTGACACCTTCCGCTGCCAAATCGTGAATCTGCGCCCAGAACTCGCGCCGGGCCTTGGGATCGACGCCGGCGGTCGGCTCATCCAGCAAGAGCAACTGGGGCCGGGGCAGGATGCACGCACCAAGAGCGAGACGCTGCTTCCAGCCGCCGGAGAGGCTCCCGGCCAGTTGCCGCTCGCGCCCCTGCAGTCCGAGCGCGGCGATGGCCTCTTCCGCCGCCGTCTCGGCATCGGGCACGCCATAGATTCGGGCAACGAATTCAAGGTTCTCCCGCACGGAGAGATCCGCATAGAGACTGAATCTCTGCGTCATGTAGCCGACATGGCGACGGATTCGGCGGCCTTCGGTGAGGATGTCCATGCCGAGGCAGGTGCCCTGCCCCTCATCCGGCGTCAGCAGCCCGCAGAGCATGCGAATGGTGGTGGTCTTGCCGGAACCGTTGGGCCCGAGAAAGCCATAGATCTGGCCGCGCCGGACCCGCATCGAAAGATCGTGCACGACGCGGTGGCCGCCAAAACTCTTGCTGAGGCCGTGCACGTCGATGGCGTAGTCGTTCTCGCCCTCCGCGGCCAGGGGCACTTCCGCCTGCTCCCCCTCCGCCCGCGCGCTCATGGCGCGATCTCGACGGTGACCGGCTGCCCGGGGCGCAGCTTGGAAGGGTCCCGCGGCTTGGCTTCCAGCAGGAACACCAGCTTGGAGCGCTCATCGAGACTGTAAATCACCGGCGGCGTGTATTCCGCGCTGCTGGCGATGAAACTGACGGTGGCGTCGATCGGCTCGGCACAACCATCGCAACTCACCGTCACCGCGCGGCCCATGTGAAACTGCGCAAGGGCCGGTTCCGGCACGAAGAACCGGACCTTGATCAGATCGGGCGGCAGGATCGACACCACGGGCCGGCCCGCCGGCACCAGCTCGCCCACGCGAAAATACACCGTCTCCAACGTGCCGCTCACGGGTGCGGACATGCGTCGCCGGTCCAGCCGCACCTGCGCCACCGCCAGGGAGGCGCGGGCCGCATCCACCGCCTTTTCGGCGGCGGCGATTTCCTCGTCGCGGCCGGCGAGCTTCGCGGCCTCGATCTGGCGGCGCACTTCGTCCAGCGACGCCTCGTTCTGGTTGAAGGTCTGCTGCGCGGTGTCCAGCGCCGCCTTGGAAGAAACCTGCTTGGACTGCAGATCTTTCTGGCGCTCCAGTTCAAGGCGGGAAAGTTCGAGCGCGGCGGCGGCCCGCCTCTCGCCGGCCTCAAGCACGGCCACTTCTTCGGGCCGCTGGGTCGACGCTTTGATGTTGGCGAGCTGGGAAAGCGCCTGCCCCAGGCTCGCTTCCGCCGCCTTCACATTCGCCTGTTGAATGTCGGCATCAACGGTGAAAAGCGGCATTCCCGTGGTGACCACGTCGCCTTCATCCACGCTCAGCTCAACGATGCGGCCCGCCTCGTCCGGCCCGACAAAGATGAAATCGGCCTCCGCATAGCCCTGATACCCGCCGGGCCGGGAGACGACGAACAGGGCGGCGAGTGAAAACAGGACGAGGGTAAGAATGAGGACGACGACATTGGTGGGTAGGCGGAAAGGCAGCGTCATCCTACCCCCAGTGGCGAGGCTCACGAGATCCCGTCTCGCGGTCAGTCCGGCGCTCCCCCGCCCGGCCGGCGGTGACCGGAAAGTATCCGGCCGCGACATCTTGTGCGAACACGCCGAGATAGGGAGCTTCATCATACGATCATTTTCCCTACCCGATTTCCAGCGGCACCCGCAGCTTTATCCTTCCGCTATCGCGATTCAGCCAAAAAAAGTCACTGATCGGCTGCCATCGTTCCGGTGTAAGAACAGCCGCTCCCGGGACTTGGCCCGGGAAATGCTTTGTAGTTGATCCTTATGCATCGCCGGGGGGCGAAGGATGTCATCAGTTGCGGTTTTTCTGCCGGGTCTGTTTGCCGGCTCGTGGATCTGGTCCGCCCAGATCGAAATAATGAGAGAAAAAGGGTACGAGCCTATCGTATTCGACGACCCCTTCGTCAAATTCGGAAAGAACAACAATACAGTCCCTAGCCTCATAAGATTCGTTAAGGACGCCCTACACCAATACCGATCGCAGGAAATAGTGGTATTCGGAAACTCGATGGGCGGGTACATCGGGCTAGCTTTGGCCAGCGACCCGGCCTTCAATGTAAGACAGGCCTTTGTCAGCGGCTGCCCCGGAGCGGGAGAGAACGTGACGCTTGGCCTCGGCGTCAGCCGGATCCTGTCGCTGGATTATGCTCACAAAATATCCCGTGAACTCTTTCACGACCCTTCACGCGTCGACCCGCAGATGGTCGAGACCACTTTTCGCGCGATCGCGAATCGGCAGTGCTTCATGATGGGCATCTCCATCCTGCGGTCGCTGCAGAAGATCGACGTACGCGAGTTCATCGGCGGGGTGGCGGTGGATACTCACCTGATCTGGGGTCTGCACGACCGGGTGACGCCCATCGACCCCTGGCGGGAATTGGCGCTGACCAATCCCTTCCTGCATCTGCACGCCATCGCCGACGCCGGGCACTGCCCGATGATCGAGACGCCGGCCGCTTTCAATGCCGTGCTAGAGCGCACGCTTCGCAAGGAGCGGCCGGCTCGGCCGTCGATGACGTCGGAAGCGCAGCCGACTCCGTGACGGGTCGCCACGCTCCCTTGGGATCAACCTGTGAACGCGACTTCCTGCTTCTCGAAGCGCTGTGAGCCGAAATCCTGATAATGCGTGCAGTAATACTGCCGGGCGATTTCGGCGACGAGGCGGGCGCGGCTGACATGCGAGCCGGGGATCGTCTTGTCGATCCAACTGTCCGGCACGGTGAGAACCATGCCCGTCTCCAGCCGACACAGAATCGCCCGCAACTCCTCGCCAGCCATCTCGCGCGCCCCCTCAAAGCCTGTTCGCCTTGGCTATAGGCTGGGGCGCCGGGTGAAATCCAGCCCTTCATTTCGAGCGGGCCCAGGGCCCGTCTTCCTTTCCCGGCGGGGAGCGATCCGAGACGGTTGCGGGTTCCATGCGGGCGCCAGGACTCCTGAAGGGTGCGACGCGATTCGTCGCGATAGCCGAAGGGCAAACCCGCGCGGGTCAAAACAGAAGCGCTGTTGCCTTAGGGCCACAACGCGCAGAGAGACATGGAAGGCATTGTAAAAAAATACTTTTTAGATCACCGCACGCGAGAAAACGCGGCCTGCAACCTGCGACAGAGAGAAAGACCCTGCCTTCATTCGCGTCACTTTCCCAACGGTAGTTTTCTACAGAGCGATCTGTGTTATGAGGTGCTAGGGTTTGGCGGTGGCACTCTGTGTCTTCGAAACTCAAGGGGCTCTGATGCGAATTGTGTTGTCGATGGCGGCTGTGGCTGCTCTTTCGTTCGGCGCGGCCGGTGCCGCTGCCGCCCAGGATGCGTGCCAGACCGCTGGCCGGTTGGCCTCGGCTGCCGGCTCGGTCATGATCGACAAGGGCAACGGCTTTACGCCGGGCGTGATCGGTACGTCGCTGAAGACGGGCGACAAGGTCTCCGTGCGCGGCCAGGGCAATGCCGTCGTCGATTTCGGCGACAACCGGACGGTCACCATTCCCAGCTCCACCACCGAAACACTGCGCGCTCCCGGCTGCGGCTTCGGCGTGACCAATTCGGGCGGGAACCCGGGCCTCGCTATTGGCGGCATGCTGGCGGCCGGCGGTGGCCTCGCCGCGGCGCTCTCCACCATCGACAACGGCGGCAGCAGCGTCATCATCATTCCCGTCAGCCCCTGAGCCTGAAACGCTGACCTCGGCGGCTTGGGTGCATCTCAGTGCGCCCACCTATTTCCCCGCATGCATGAGTCGCGGCGCGCTCGTTGCTGGGATGGCCGCCTCTATCCCCGAGGTGAAAATCACCTCCGCTCGGACAGATCGCCAAGCGCCGCATCTCGCCCCAGCCGGCTTGGCTTGACCGGCCGCCTCGTCCGAAGGAGCATGGCCTGCTCCGACCGCGCCACGACACAACAAGACGGCGGAGCGGGAGGATCGCATGCCTGCTCGCACGAGCGCGGCTATCGCCGCCGGCCTTGTTCTGCTGATCAGCACAGCCTTGGCCGACCCCTCGGGTGATCCCTCCGCGGCCAGTTCCACCGATGGCCTGTACAGCGACGCCCAGGGCAACCCCACCTACCAGATCGGCAAGGATGGAACGGTCGACTGGTATACGTCGATCGGCTACCTCCGTTACACCGCCAACTGCCTGCAGTGCCATGGCCCGGACGGCCTTGGCTCCAGCTTCGCCCCCTCGCTGACCGACGCGCTGCAGTCCCTGAACTACAGCCAGTTCATCGACACCGTCACCAACGGCAAGCAGAATGTGAGCGCGAGCCAGGATCTGGTGATGCCGGCCTTCGGCACCAATCCGAATGTGATGTGCTTCATCGACGCCATTTTCGTCTATCTCCGCGCCCGGTCGGATGGCGCCCTCGGGCGGGGCCAGCCGGCGAACAGCGCGCCGCGGCCGGCCGGCTACACCGCCCGCGAGGATGCATGCCTCGGCTAGGCGTTCTTACGGTAGCGTGATGCCTAGGTCTGCCCGATGCTAGTCTGCGTCGCATTCGCCGTGAGGGTCCGATTCGAACGGACCTGTGAGGCGAGGCTGCCTTTATCCGCGTCGCCAGCCCGGCGGGTCGTGGGATGGCATTCTGTCCTCCGTCGCCCGAGAGCCCCCGATGACCGCCGACCGCCCCGCTTCCCACCTTTTCTACCAAAGCCGCCTGCGCCGGCCGCTGCTGGCCCATGGCGAGGGCGTCTATCTCTGGGACAGCGCGGGCAAACGCTATCTCGACGGCTCAAGCGGCGCGATGGTCTCCAATATCGGCCATTCCAACCCCGCCGTGCTCGATGCCATGCGCCGGCAGATGGAGCTTTCCACCTTCGGCTATCGGCTGCATTTCGAAAACGAGCCCGCCGAGCGGCTCGCCACCCGCATTGCGGAACGCATGCCGGAAGGGCTGGACCGGGTGTTCTTCGTCTCCGGCGGTTCGGAAGCGGTGGAGAGCGCGCTGAAGCTCGCCCGGCAATATGCGGTGGCGCGCGGGCAGGCCGAGCGCTGGAAGGTGATTTCGCGTTTTCCCTCCTATCACGGCTCGACGTTGGGGGCGCTGGCGGTCACCGGCATGTCACTCATGAGTGCGCCCTTTGCGCCGATGCTGCGGGAAATGCCGAAAATCCCCGCCCCCACCTGCTATCTCGACCGCGACGGACTCACATTGGAAGAGCGCGGCCTGCGTTACGCCCACATGCTGCGCGAGGAAATCCTGCGGCAGGGACCGGAGACCTGCCTCGCCTTCATCATGGAGCCGGTCGGGGGCGCCTCCACCGGCGCGCTGGTGGCGCCCGATGGCTATTACGCCGCCATTCGTGCCATCTGCGATGAGTTCGGCCTGCTGCTGATCTGCGACGAGGTGATGAGCGGGGCGGGACGCACCGGGCGCTATCTCGCCAGCGAGCATTGGAGCCTGCGGCCGGACATCGTGGCGCTCTCGAAAGGCTTCGGCGCCGGCTACGCCCCGCTCGGGGCCATGGTGGCGGACAACATCGTCGCCGAGACGGTGATCGACCATGGCGGTTTCGTCCATGGCCACACCTATGCCGGCAATCCGCTCGCCTGCGCCGCCGGCCTCGCCGTGGTCGACGAAATCGACCGGCTCGACCTGATCGCCGCCGCCGCGCGACAGGGCGCGGTGCTGAAGGCGCGGCTGCAAGGGCTGATGGCGCGCTTCCCCTTCATTGGCGACGTGCGCGGCAAGGGACTGCTGTTGGCGTTCGAACTGGTGGCGGACCGCGCGACCATGGCCCCCCTGCCGGTGGAGCTGAACGCGCATCTGCGCCTTGTCGATATCGCTTACGAGGCCGGGCTGATCATCTATTCCCGCCGCACCCGCGGCGGGCGCATCGGCGACCATTTCATGGTGTGTCCGCCGCTGATCGTCACCGATGAGCAGATCGACGAGATCATGGAGAAGCTCGGCGGCGCGCTGGAAGTCTTCGCGGCCGAGGCCCGGCTGCCGGTGGGAGGCGCGTGATGAGCTCACCCGTCATTCTCACCTGCGCCGTCACCGGCTCGATCCATACGCCGTCGATGAGCCCCTATCTGCCGATCACGCCCGAACAGATCGCCGAGCAGGCGATCGAGGCGGCGGAAGCGGGGGCGGCGATCCTGCATCTGCACGCCCGCGATCCCGCGACCGGCTCGCCCTCGGCCGATCCCGCGCTGTTCCAGGACATCGTGGCGCGCATCCGCACCCGCTGCGACGCCGTGCTGAATCTCTCCACCGGCGGCTCCTCGCGCATGACGCTGGACGACCGGCTCGCAGCGGCACGCCTCATCGAGCCGGAAATGTGCTCGCTCAACATGGGCTCGATGAATTTCGGCCTGTTCCCTCTCGCCGATCGCTATGACTGGAAGCACGAGTGGGAGCGTGGCTTTCTGGAAGCCACCCGCTCGGTCATCTTCCGCAACAGTTTCGAGGATATCGAGACCATTCTCACCGATCTCGGCGCGGGGCGCGGGGCGCGGTTCGAGCTGGAATGCTACGATGTCGGCCATCTCCAGACCGTCGCCTTCTACATCAAGCAGGGGCTGCTGAAGCCGCCGGTGTTCCTGCAATTCGTGCTCGGGGTGCTGGGCGGCATCGATGCGGCGCCCGAGCAGCTGATGCACATGAAGGCCAGCGCCGACCGGCTGCTCGGCAGCGACTATCAGTTCTCCGTGCTCGCCGCCGGCCGCCAGCAAGTGCCGCTCGGCACCATGGGCGTCATTCTCGGCGGCAATGTGCGGGTAGGGCTGGAGGACAACCTCGCCATCGCACGTGGCGAGCTCGCCACCTCAAACGCCGCGCAGGTGCGCAAGATGCGGCGGATCATCGAGGAACTCGGCCATCGCCTCGCCACCCCGGACGAGGTGCGCGCCCGGCTTGGCCTCAAGGGTGCCCCTTCCATCGCAACCGGGAGCCCCGCCCCATGAAAGTGATCTTCGATGCCGCGCAGAAGAAGCACTATCCCGGCTTCTTTCTGACCAGCGGGGCGCGCGCCCCGAACCCGGAAGTGCCCGCCCGCGCCGACATTCTGTTCGCCGCTGCCCGCGCCGCCGGCCTCACGCCGGAGGAGCCGCCCGATCTCGGCCTTGCGCCGGCCGCCGCCATCCACACGCCGGAATATCTCGCCTTCCTCAAAGGCATCTTCGCGCGCTGGCAGCGCATCGAAGGGGCGTCGGAGGAGGTGATCCCGAACATCCATCCCAATGGACGCGGGGGCTCCTACCCGCTCTCCGCCGTCGGCCAGGCCGGCTACCACATGGCCGACACCTCCTGCCCCATCGGGGCGGAAACCTATCAAGCCGCCCTGCGTAGCGCCCACGCCGCCGCCCATGCGGCGCAGCTTGTGCAGAAGGGTGCCGCGGCGGCCTATGCGCTCTGCCGCCCGCCCGGCCATCACGCCTTCGCGGATATGGCCGGCGGCTTCTGCTACCTCAACAATTCCGCCATCGCCGCGCAGAGGCTTCGCGCAAGCACCGCCCGCGTCGCCATACTCGACATCGACGTGCACCACGGCAATGGCACGCAGGGTGTGTTCTACGACCGGGCCGACGTGCTCACCGTCTCCCTCCACGCCGACCCGGCCCGCTTCTACCCCTTCTTCTGGGGCCATGCGGCGGAGCGCGGCGACGGCGCGGGCCTCGGCTACAATCTGAACCTTCCGCTACCGCGCAAGACCGGCGACGAGGGCTTCCTCACCGCGCTGGATCACGCCTTGTCGCGCATCGCCGCCTTCTGTCCGGGGGCGCTCGTCATCGCCCTCGGGCTCGACGCCTATGAGGGCGATCCCTTCGCCGGCCTCAGCGTTTCCACCCCCGGCTTCGGCCGCATCGGGGCCAAGATCGGCGAACTCGGCCTGCCCACCGTGGTGGTGCAGGAAGGCGGCTATGTCTGCGATGCCCTGGGCGACAATCTCGTCGCCTTCCTCGACGGTTTCCGTTCCAGCCATCGCGTGGTGACGGAGGCCGGCCGGTGACGTCGGCAGGCACGCGCCCGGCGCCGACGATCCGGCCGATGGAGCGGGCCGACCTCACCGCCGCCGCCGACATGATCGCACGGCTGGCGCATCACGTCCGGCCCGGCTTTCGACCGGGCGCCGATGCCGCGAGCCTGGAGCGCTATGGCCCGACCGGGCTGGGCCTGTTCGAGGCGGTCATCGCCCGGCGGGACAGCGCCGCAGTGGGGCTCTGCCTCTACACCTACGCCTTTTCCGGCTGGCGCGGCCGGCCCGGGGTGTTCATCGAGGACCTCTATGTCGCGGAGACGGAGCGCGGCAGCGGCCTCGGGCGCGCCCTGCTGGCCGCCGTCATCGCCCGCGAGGCGCCAAAGGGCTGCAGCTTCATCAAGCTGCATGTCGACAAGGCCAATGCCGGCGCCCAGGCCTTTTATGCGCGGCTCGGCTTCGTGCCGGAAGCGCATGACGACACCCTCACCCTCGAAGAGGAGGGCTTGCGCGCGATCACCGCAACGTTCTGAAGGCGCCGCTCAGTTCCGCAGCCCCGGCGCTTCCTGCCCGGTGCGCGCGACATATTCGACATAGCCGCCGCCATATTGGTGGATGCCGTCCGGCGTCAGTTCCAGCACGCGGTTCGACAGCGCGGCGAGGAAGTGCCGGTCATGGCTGACGAACAACATCGTGCCCTCATAGTCCGCCAGCGCGGCGATGAGCATTTCCTTGGTGGCGATGTCGAGATGGTTGGTCGGCTCGTCGAGCACCAGGAAGTTCGGCGGGTCGTAGAGCATCCGGGCCATGGCGAGACGCGCCTTCTCGCCGCCTGAGAGCACCCGGCACTTCTTCTCCACATCGTCGCCGGAGAAGCCGAAGCAGCCGAGCAGGGAACGCAGCGACCCCTGCCCCGCCTGCGGAAAGGCGTCTTCCAGCGTCTCGAACACGGTGCGCTCGCCTTCCAGCACCTCCATGGCGTGCTGGGCGAAATAGGCCATCTTCACGCTGCCGCCCACCGCGACGCTGCCATCGTCTGGCGCGGTCTCGCCCGTCACCAGCTTGAGCAGGGTCGACTTTCCGGCACCGTTGACGCCCATCACGCACCAGCGCTCGCGCCGGCGCACATGGAAATCCAGCCCCTCATAGATGCGCCGGGCGCCGTAGCTCTTATGCACATTCTTCAGGCTGACCACATCCTCGCCGGAGCGCGGCGGCGGCTGGAACTCGAACGCCACCGTCTGGCGCCGGCGCGGCGGCTCGACACGCTCGATCTTGTCGAGCTTCTTCACCCGGCTCTGCACCTGCGCGGCGTGGGATGCGCGGGCCTTGAAGCGTTCGATGAAGGCGATTTCCTTGGCCAGCATCGCCTGCTGGCGCTCGAACTGCGCCTGCTGCTGCTTTTCGGCGAGCGCCCGCTGCTGGGCATAAAACTCATAGTCGCCGGAATAGGAGGTGAGCGCGCCGGCGTCGATCTCGACGATCTTGTTGACGATGCGGTTCATGAAGGCGCGGTCATGCGAGGTCATCATCAGCGCGCCGTCGAAATTCTTCAGGAACGCCTCCAGCCAGATCAGGCTCTCAATGTCGAGATGGTTGGAAGGCTCGTCGAGCAGCATCACGTCGGGGCGCATGAGCAGGATGCGGCCGAGCGCGACGCGCATCTTCCAGCCGCCGGAGAGGCGGCCGACATCGCCCTCCATCATTTCCTGCGAGAAACCGAGGCCGGCCAGCACCTCGCTCGCCCGGCCTTCCAGCGAATAGCCGTCCAGCTCCTCGAAGCGCGCCTGCACCTCTCCATAGCGCTCGATGACGGCATCCATCTCGTCGGCACGGTCGGGGTCGACCATGGCCGCTTCGAGCTCGCGCAGTTCGGCGGCAATGCTGCTCACCGGGCCGGCGCCGTCCATCACCTCCGCCAGCACCGACTTGCCGGCCATGTCGCCGACATCCTGGCTGAAATAGCCGATGGTGATGCCGCGATCGACCGAGACCTGCCCCTCATCCGGGGCCTCTTCGCCGGTGATGAGGCGGAACAGCGTGGTCTTGCCGGCGCCGTTGGGGCCGACGAGCCCCACCTTCTCGCCCTTCAGCAGCGTCGCCGACGCCTCGATGAAGACGAGTTGCTTGCCGTTCTGCTTGCCGATGGAATCGAGCCGGATCATGCGCGCGGGAGGTCCTAGAGAGAAGCTCCCGCGCGTTTAAGCCATTCCCGGCTCCGGAGGAAGGGCCGGCGCCTTCCACCCTGCTGCGGTGCAGCGATCAGACCGGCGAGACGCGCCAGATGCAGTCGCCGACATCGTCGACGCACAGAAGCCCGCCGCGCTTGTCGACGATCACCCCCACCGGGCGCCCCAGCGCCTTGCCGTCGACGCGGAAGCCGCCGAGGATTTCCTCCGGCGGGCCAGCCGGCTTGCCGTGCTCGAAGGGCACGAAGATCACCCGGTAGCCGGAGGGCGGGTTGCGGTTCCAGGAGCCGTGCTGGCCGATGAAGACACCGTTGCGGAAGCGCGCGCCGAAACGGTCGTCATCGACGAAGGTGAGGCCGAGCGAGGCGGTGTGGGAGCCGAGCGCATAATCCGGCTTGAGCGAGGCCGCGACCAGATCCGGCCGCTGCGGCTTCACCCGCTCGTCGACGATCTTGTCGTAGTAGCAATAGGGCCAGCCATAGAAGGCGCCGTCCTTCACCGAGGTCATGTAGTCCGGCACCAGATCGTCGCCGATCTCGTCGCGCTCGTTGACGCTGGTCCACAATTCGCCGGTCACCGGGTTCCAGTCCATGCCCACCGGGTTGCGCAGGCCGCCGGCGAAGACGCGGTATTTTCCCGTCGCGATGTCGACTTCCAGAATGGCGGCGCGGTCCACCTCCTCCTCCATGCCGAACTCGGCGACGTTGGAGTTGGAGCCGACGCCGACATAGAGCTTGGTGCCCTCCTTGTTGGCGACGAGGCTCTTGGTCCAGTGGTGGTTGCGGCCGGACGGCAGGTCGCAGATCTTCACCGGGGGCGCGTCGATGCGGGTGGCGCCGGGCACATAGGGGAAACGCACCAGCGAATCCGCGTTCGCCACATAGAGCTGGTCACCCACCAGCGCCATGCCGAAGGGCGAGTAGAGGTTCTCGATGAAGGGCAGCTTGATCTCGGCGACCCCGTCGCCATCGGCGTCGCGCAGCAGGGTGATGCGGTTGGCGCTCTTCACGCCGGCGCCGGCGCGCACCATCACGAAGCCCATCGCCCACCAGCGCAGGCTGAAGATGCCGGCCGGCCAGGGCGGGCCGGCGGTCTCGGCGACGAGAATGTCGCCATTGGGCAGTTCATAGACCCAGCGCGGATGGTCGAGGCCCTCGGCGAAGAAGCTCACCTTGAAACCCGGAGCGGGCTTGGGCTTCTGGCCGGGCCCCCAGCCGACGGCCGGGGCGATCTTCATGATGGGGATGAGGGTCGGCTTGGGCTTCGGCAGCTTGGGCAGGTCGCCATAGCCGGCTTCCTCGGCAAGGGCGGGTGCCTTGCGCAGATCCGTGAGGAAATGGACGACGCCGGTGATGCAGGCGCCCAGAAAGCCGCTGATCTTCACGTAGTTGGCCATGACTGGCTCCGGCAGAGGGGGATGCGCCATCTCAGCCCGGAAAGTCGCGCCAGCGCAATAGCGCCTTCGGCTTATCCTACCTCGGATAGGTCGGCACTGCTGCCGACCGCGGGAAAGTCGACGCGCTGGCGCAACCCAACGGCCATGTTTTCGAGGATCAGGCTGCCCCCGCTGCGGGTGACAATCTGCTCGGCGATGGCAAGGCCCAGCCCCGCCCCCGGCGCACCGCGCGCCGGATCGACGCGAAAGAAGGGCTCGAAGACGTGGGGCAGCAATTCCTCGGGAATCCCCGGGCCGACATCCTCGATCACCACCCGGCCGAGGCCTTCGACCGCCTCCACCCGCACACGCGCCTGCCGTCCGTGGGTGGCGGCATTGATGAACAGGTTGCGCAGCGCGCGCCGCAACGCCTCCGGCCGGGCCTGGATGATCACCGGAGAGGCGCGCTCCAGGGACACCGCATATCCGATCGCCCGCAGTTCCGCGACCGTGTCGGCCACCATGGCGTCCAGAGACAGTGTCTCGCCCCGACCATCCTCCACCTCCTCGCGCACCAGCCGAATGGCGCTGTCGGCGATCCCGTCGAGTTCGTCGAGGTCGTCGATGAAGGCCGCGCGCTCCTCCTCCGCCAGGAACTCGGCCCGCAGGCGCATGCGCGTCATCGGGGTGCGAAGATCGTGACCGGCGGCGGCGACCAGCCGCATGCGGCTTTCCATCACCTGATGCAGCCGCGCCGCAAGCTGGTTGATGGCGCGCGCCGCCGCCCGCACTTCGGCGGGGCCTTTCTCCGCGACAGGATGGAGGCCACTGCAGGGCGTGATGGCATCCGCCGTGCGCTGCAGCAGCGCCAGCGGTTCGGTGAAGCGGCGGACCGCGAGCACCATGACCAGCGTTACGCCCACGGCCACCAGCAGGATCCAGCCCACCAGAGCCCAGCCTCTTTGCGGGCCCGGCATCGGAATCCCCAGGGGCATGATCATCCAGCGCCCATCCGCCAGCGAGGCTGAGACCACGGGCCAGTCGAAATCCGCCGGGTTGGAAACGACGACATGCAGCTTATGTCCGCGGCGCATCAGGACGCTATTGATGGCGTCGGTCATCGGCCGGATCTGGGGCCCGCCAGCCGGCGCGTCGGCGATGCGACCATAAGGCCCCTCTTCCAGCGAGCCCTGGCTGCGCGCGGCCAGATCGGCCAGCATGCTGATCTGTGTCGCCGCCGCCTCGTCAACCCGCGCGAAATTGGGCTGCTTCAGGAAGAGCATCGAGAGGCCCGTCGCCAGCAGAAGCACGCCAAGAACGGAACCGACCAGCAGCGCCGTGAACTTGGCGCGCATGGACATCATCGCGAAACCTCGCCCTCATCGGCCGCAGGTTCCACGCGCGCGGCGAGCTGATACCCCCCGTTGCGCAATGTCTTGATGATCTGGAAACTGCCGGCATCGCCCATCTTTCGACGCAGCCGGCTGATGAGGACATCGATGGACCGGTCGAAGCCGGAAGGGACCCGCCCGTGGGTGAGGTCCAGCAGCTGCTCGCGCGACAGCATGCGTCCCGGGCGTTCGAGAAAGGCGAGGAGCAGGTCGAACTCGGCGCCGGTGAGCACGATTTCCCGCCCTTGCGAATCCCACAGCTGGCGGCTGGTGGAATCGGCGAGGAAGCCGCCGAAACGCAGGCGCAGCGCCGGCGCCGGCGTGGTGTCGCGCGGCGAGAGACGGCGGAGAACGGCGCGGATGCGCGCCACCAGCTCGCGCGGATTGAACGGCTTGCCGAGATAATCGTCGGCGCCGATCTCCAACCCGATGATGCGATCCACATCCTCCTTCAGTGCGGTGAGGAGGATGATGGGAACGGAGGAGCGAGTGCGGATCGTCCGGCACAGGTCGAGCCCGGACACATCCGGCAGCATGAGATCGAGCACGATGAGATCGATGCGCCCCTCGGCGAGGCGGCGCTCGGCCTCCTTGCCATCGGCCGCCAGCGACACGCGGAAATTCTGCTCGGCGAGATAGCGCCCGAGCAGCTTGCGAATCTGCTGGTCGTCGTCGACCACGAGTATGTGCGGGCCGCTGCCCGCTTCCGAACCGCGCATGTCGTTCATGCCGCCGCTATACGCGCCCGATGCGGCCTCCGCCGGAAAATTTTGCGAACCAGCGTTGCCGGGCCGCCAAGCGCAACGTTGGGCAACAATTGTGGCGCATTTTGCCGGCAGCGGGAAACATGCCTGAAACACGAGGGCGCGTCGACACGCCGCCATTTTTCCAGCTTCCGGGCGAGTCTGGATTCGCTTCAACGCACATGGTATCGCCTTGAAACCAAAGGTCATCAACTTGGCGTTACCCATGCAGGCATCATTCGACAGCGACCGCGTTCTCCGCTGGATCGTCGTTTATCTCGCTGTCATTTCCGGTGAGGACAGCGATACGATCGACCCGGACATGCCGCTTTCGCATTTCGACCTCGATTCCGTGGACGCCGTCGAAATGGCGCTCCAGTTCGAGACGACGTTCGATCGTCAGATCGGAGCGGAGTTCTTCCTCGCCGCGAACGCGACGGTGCGGGGGCTTGCCGAGCTGATCATCGCCAATGCCGCCGCGCACGCCGATTGATCCCGAGGCGCTGCGGCCCTCGCCGCGCATCCACGCGGCCTCGCGTCTCGACGCGTCCTATCTCGCCTATGCCAAGTCCATCGCGCACGGGAATTCCGACCCGGCGCTGCGCCTCGAGGTGTGCCGGCAGTTCGTTCGCTGCGGCATGATCGGCGAGACGGTCGCCATGCTCGCCACTCTCATGGATGTGCGCGATCTGCGGGGCAGCGTGACGGAGATCATGGGGGAGCTGCGCGCGCTGCGCCGGGCGCGCAGCGAGGAGCACGTGTTCGCTCCCGTGGGGGGCAACGCCGATGCGGGGTCGAAGGACCGCGGTTACTGGGTGGTGCCGGCCGATTCGGACATGACGCTGATCGCCTTTGCCGGCAAGGCGCAGTTGCTGGGCCTGTCCATCTATTTCATGCACAGCCTGCTCGGTCGGCTGAATGCCAACCTGATCTATCTCTTCGACTGGTCGAACAACTTCTATTTCGGCGGCGTGTCGGGGCTGGGCGGCAGCGTCGACGCGACGGTCGAGCGCCTGCGCGGCCTCTGCGCGGAGCTGAAGTCGCGCCGTGTGCTCTGCCTCGGCCAGTCCGCCGGCGGCTTTGGCGCGCTCCATTACGGCGCGAAGCTCGGCGCCGATGGCGTCATGACCTTCAGCCCCATCCTCCTGCCGGTGACGCGGGGCAAGGTGCGCGAGCGCATCGGCAACCGGATCGGACGCCCGCTCACCGATGCCGACACGCAGCTGCGCGAGCAGATTGCCGCGGCCCCGAGGGCGCCGCATATCGAGATCGTCTACGGCACCGAGAATAAGGCGGACGTGGCCTCCGCGCGCTATCTCGCGGAACTGCCCATGGTCGTCGAGCATCCCCTGCCGGGGGTCAGCGACCATGGGACGATCCAGGTCACCGTCGCCAATAATACGTTCGGACCGCTGCTGGACAATTTCGTCCGCGCCTGCGGCCCCGGCGGCTGGAGGGGCGGCGATCAGCCGTCGAGCTGCGACAGCCAATAGGTCATCGCGGGCATCATCCGTTCGATCTCGGCCCCATTGGCGAGGGGGCGCTTGTTGGCTTCGAGGAACCAGAACTGCAGATCCTGGTCGACGGCCAGGTCGATGCCGAACTCATAGCAGGCGCCAAGGCCCGGCTGCTGGCACAGCGTGCTGGCGATTTGCCGACACAGCGCCTGGGCCTCGCGGACCTTGCCCTCGGGATCGGCCGCCCCACGCGCGATGAAATAGGATTCCGCGTCGATCAGCGCGCTGCCCTTGGCCCGGTTCGATATCAGCTTGGACCCAAGCGAGACGCGGCCGGTCAGGCGGAAGAAGTCCCAGCCATCGTCCGGCCGACGCACCATGTCGGCACGCACCGTCGCCGGCTGCCCGGCCAGGTCGTGGGTGTCGATGAAGCGCTGCACCAGATAGGTGCGGTAGCCCATGCGCACGCGGATGGCGCCCATGACGCGCGCAATCGCGTCCGCGCGCGTGCCCCGCCAGGAGTGCTCGTCCTTGTGAACGGCAACCTCGTCGCCCTGGGGAATGAGGAAGAAGATTCCGGTGCCCAGCGAGCCATCGGCGCGCTTGACCACGATGGGGCCGCCGGCCAGCCATTCGGCGATCTGCGCCTCGACCCGTTCGGCGACGAGCACCTCTTCAGGAATGATATGCGGCTTCAGATGCGGATAGGCGGCCAGCATCGCGGCCATCTGGTGCTTGTCATAGCCATCGAAGGCGAGAACCTTGGTGCGCGCCCGCAGCCAGGCATCAACGACGCGATGCGCGGGCCGGGTCGGCGGCGCGGCCGCCACCACGAGCCGCGGCACCGGGACATCGACCGCCCTCCAGGCCCCGTCGACATACTCATGCGCCCTGATCCGCTCCGCTTCCATGTCGCAGTCGGCGCTGCGGGCCAGCAGCACCCGCACGCCGCGATAGGCCGCCTCGCCAACGACGGCGCGCAGCCGGATCGGCGAATAGGATTGGTGAAGGGTGGTCTCATGTCCGAGAAGGAGGATCGTCGGCGTATCGGGCATCGCATGTTCCATTCGCAGAAGCGCCGTTCTAGCGGGCGCCGAGACTGGCGAAAACTCCCGCACGGGGCTGGGGCCCCACATTTTTTCGGGCGCTTCTCCGCCAAGAGCGACGCACGGCCCCGCGCACGCCAGCCGAGGGAACCAAGCCGCCGCCCCGCCGCTTAATCGCCGGAGGTGGGGATGGAGCACTGGTCATTGCCGGCATGGCTGCTTGGCGTATGGGACCGCCTGCGGTCAAGTTTCTGGTTCTTGCCCTCGGCGATGGCCGCCGGTGCCACCGCACTTTCCTTTGCCCTCGTCTGGCTCGACACATGGCTGGGCCAGGAGTCGATCGAGCGACTGGGCTGGCTCTACGGCTTCGGGCCGGAGGGTGCACGCGCGGTGTTGTCCGCCGTCGCCGGCTCGATGATCACCGTCGCCGGCCTCACCTTTTCAATGACCATGCTGACGCTGCAACTGGCCTCGCAGCAATTCGGCCCGCGACTGCTGAGCAGCTTCATGAGCGACCGCGGCAACCAGCTGGTGCTGGGAACCTTCACCAGCACATTCCTCTACTGCCTGCTGGTGCTGCGCACCGTGCGCGGCACCGAGGACGCAAACTTCGTTCCGCATCTGTCCGTTACCTTCGGCGTCGTGCTGGCCGCGCTGAGCCTCGCCGTACTGATCTACTTCATCCATCACGTCGCCAATTCGATCCGCATCGAAACGGTGCTTGCCGATCTCTCTCAGGAGACACGAGGCACCATCGAGCGTCTCTTTCCGGCCCAGATGGGCCAGGAGCCGGAACGGCGCGACGGCCACACCCCTGCCAGCCTGCTCCACATGCTGGAGGGGGATTCACGCGCGGTGTTCGTTGACGGCAGCGGCTATGTGCAGCGCCTCGACGAGGCGGCCTTGATGCGCATCGCCACCGAACATGATCTGGTCATCGGCGTGGATTCGCCTCCGGGCCGGTTCGTCACCGAGCGGATCCCGCTGCTCCGCGCCGCCCCCCGGGCGCGTGTGTCGGAGGCGGTGGAGGATCGCCTGCGCCAGGCTTTCGTCCTTGGCGCGGATCGCACGCCCATGCAGGACCTGCAGTTCTCTCTTCACCGGTTTGTCGAGATCGCGCAGCGCGCCCTCTCCCCCGGCATCAACGACCCAACCACGGCGCTGTACTGCATCGACAGGCTCGAACAGGCCCTATGCCTGCTGGCCGAGCGCGACATGCCGTCTCCGGTGCGGGCGGACGAAGCGGGGCGGCCGCGGGTGCTCGTCCCGGTCAACACGTTCGAGGAATTCGCCTGTCCCGCGCTGGCGGCCATCGCCCGCTATGGGATGAACGATGCCGACGTGGTGCGCCAGCTGCTCGCCAGCACGAAGGGGCTGGAAACCATCGCGCCTCGCAATGCGCGCGACGCCTTACGGCGTCTGGCCGCCGCCATCGAATCCGAAAGCGGAGCCTCGCTCAAATCCTTCGACATCGGCGTTTCACCCCACGGGCCTACCTATCCCTATGGATGATGTCTCTCCCCGATCCGATTCTCGCCAAGGCCATGGCGGGTGCTAACATCGGGACAAAGACGCATTCACCGGGAGTAAACGCCATGTCGCCGTCCGCCACCCAGCCGAGCCTCTTCGGCCCTTCGCTGCTGCATGATCCTGTCTTCAACCGCGGCAGCGCCTTCTCGGCCGAGGATCGGGCGCGGCTCGGGCTTGAGGGCTTCCTGCCGCCGGTGGCCGATACGCTGGAGACGCAGGTGGCGCGCATTCACCTGCAGCTCTCGGCGCTCGACAATGACCTGCAGAAATATCTGCTGCTGAGCGACCTGCAGGCGCGCAACGAGACGCTGTACTACGCGGTGCTGATGTCCGATCCGGCGGTGTTCATGCCGCTGGTCTATACGCCCACCGTGGGCGAAGCCTGCCAGAAATACGACCATGTGCTGCGTGCCACGCGCGGCCTGTATCTGCCGATCACGTTCAAGGGTCGGCTGAAGGAGGTTCTGTCGCACTGGCCGCAGAAGGATGTGCGCTTCATCGTCGTCACCGATGGCGAGCGGATTCTCGGGCTCGGCGATCTCGGCGTGAACGGCATGGGCATTCCGGTCGGCAAGCTCGCGCTCTATTCCGTCTGCGCCGGCGTGCCGCCGGAAATGACGCTGCCGATCACCCTCGATGTCGGCACCAATAACGGCACGCTGCTCGACGATCCGCTCTATCTCGGCCTGCGCCAGAACCGGGTGCGCGGCGCGGAGTACGACGCCTTCATCGCCGAGTTCGTCGAGGCGGTGACCGAGCTGTTCCCGCTGTGCTGCCTGCAATGGGAAGACTTCGCCAACATCAACGCCGTGCCGATCCTTGAGCGCTACCGCGACCAGATCTGCACCTATAATGACGACATCCAGGGCACGGCCGCCGTCGCCGTGGCGGGCATTTACGGCGCGCTCAAGCTCTCGGGCCAGAAGCTCACCGACCAGACCTTCCTGTTCCTCGGCGGCGGCTCGGCGGCCACCGGCATCGCCGAGCTGATCAGCGAAGCCATGGTGCTGGAAGGCGCGACCATCGAGGAAGCCCGCGCCCGCAACTGGCTGTTCGACGTGAACGGGCTGATGGTGAATTCGCGCAGCGACATCGCCGGCTTTCAGAAGCCCTTCGCCCATGACCACGCGCCGATCTCGAATTTCGTCGAGGCCATCGAGGCGATCCGGCCGACGGGGATCATCGGCGTCAGCACCGTGCCGAAGCTGTTCAACCAGGCGGTGATCGAGGCGATGGCGCGGATCAATGCCCGGCCGATCATCTTCCCCTACTCCAACCCGACCTCACGCTCGGAATGCACGGCGGAAGAGGCCTATAAATGGTCGAACGGCCAGGCCATCTTCGCCAGCGGCAGCCCGTTTCCGCCGCTGGAGTTCGGCGGCAAGCGTTTCGTCCCGGGCCAGGGCAACAATGTCTACATCTTCCCGGCCATGGGAATGGCGGTGCTCGCCACCCAGGCCAGCCGCGTGACCGAGGACATGTTCATCGTCGCCGCCAAGGCGGTGGCGGAACAGGTGACGCCAGAAGACCTCGCGCTCGGGCTGATCTATCCGCCGCAGCGCGACATCCGCAAAGCCTCGCTGCATGTGGCGGCGCGCATTGCCGAACTCATCTTCGACAAGGGCCTCGCCCGCGTGCCGCGCCCCGCCGATATCGAGGCCCACATCAACGAACTGGCCTATATCCCCCGCTATCCCGCGCTGTGACGGCGCGGGTCAGCTGCGGACCTGGCGGGTCACCGCCAGGATGGCATCGATGCCGGCACCGGCTTCGGGATAGCCGGCGTCGCGCAGCGCGGTGAAAAGGCGCCGGGCGGAGACGAAGTCGCGGAGATGGTAGTAGGACCAGGCTCGGATCGACATCAGGTCCTGCTGCTCCGGGGCGAGGTGGCTGCGCTCGTCGAGCGCCAGGATGGCCTCGACATAGCGGGCATCGCGATAGGCGGCGATCGCCCGCTGGGCGAGCAGGTCCGCGCTCAGCGTCACCGCCCGTGCCGGGGGCTGGGGCGTCTCGAGGGCGGCGACCTGGGCCTCGTTGGTCAGGCCGAGCCGCATATAGGCCAGAGACTTGCCATAGGCCGCATCTTCCGCCGTCCGGCCGGCACCGCCGCGGACGGCGACGTCGAAGGCGTTGATCGCCTCACGGGGACGGTTAAGCTCAAGCAGGCACCAGCCGCGCGCAAGGCCCTCTTCGGGTGACACGCGGCCGGCACGAAACGCCGCATCGCCGGCGCTGGAACACGGAGCGTTGCGCGGGGCGGAAGCACCGGGGGCCGGGCCGTCGTCATATCCAGCCAGCCTTTCCGGCAGGGCTCCATTAAGCGGCAGGGGCGCGGCGACTGCGGCCGTTGGCCGGCTGACGGGCAAGGGCGTTGACGGCGAGGCCGCGGCCGGCTGCGAGGCAACCGTCGGCGCACGGCTCGCCAGCCGGCGGCGGGCGGCCGGCGACACCAGCGCCAGAATGCGCTCGGACTTCCCCGCCCAGTTAGCGGCGATCGCGTCAAGGGTCGCGGTGTCCTTCAGCCGCTGGCTGGCAAGCGCCAGCCCATAGGCGGACACTTCATCCGCCGGCGCCCATTGCACGGCGGTACGGAACCAGGAGGCGGCGGTGCGGATCTGCCCGGTATTGTAGGCGTACCAGCCGAGCGCCTGCGCCCCGGTGGCGGATTTCGCCTCCTGCACGACCGGGGCGAACCGGGCGACGACCGACTGGTCGAGGCGCGGCGGCGGTGCCGTGGCCAGCAGGCCCGCCATGAGGTCGATATAGGCCTTGCGGTTGCTCGCCCCGGCATCGCGCCACTGATAGGCGATCGGCTCCGCCTCCTGGGCGCGGCCGGTGGCGGCGAGCGCCAGCACATAGCCCTCGGCCGCCGAGGCCCCGCCCTGCCGGTCCAGCGCCAGCTTGAACCAGTCGACCGCCCGCGCCGCGTCGCCGCGGCGGAAGGCGTACCAGCCGAGCACCAGCGCATCGTCGGCGACCGTTCCATTGCGGGCCAGTTGCTCCAGCGCCGCGATGTCGTCAGACGAGACCGAAACCGACGTATCCTGCGCGGCGCGGCCGACACGCATGCGCAGGAGGTCTTCGCGCAGGCCGGCGAATTCGGGCGTATTGTCCGGATTGGCGCGGGCGAGCACCGCGTCGAGATCGGGACCGTCGAGCAGTTGCAGCGCCTTTTGCGCCGTGGCGACGCGCTCCTGCGGATTGGGGCAGGAGGTCAGGATGTAGATGAACAGATCCTTGGCGCGCTGGGGCGCCCCGGTCCGCACGAAGGCTTCCGCCACGCGCCAGAGCACGTCCATATTGGCGCAGACGAGCATGCCGGGCGTGTCGGTGGCGATGCGCAGGACGGAAGCCCATTGCTTGGCCTCCGAGGCATTGACCAGCCGGCGGGCGGCCTCGCCCTCGGCGAGCCGCGCCATCAGATCGGCCGGCGGCTGCCAGCCCGGCTCCGACGCCTGACGCTGGGCGATGGCGGCCCGGATGTCGGAGAACTTCCCTTCGGCGAACAGCGCCCACAAGCGCGGAATGTCGGGGTCCTGGTCCGGCGTCGGGGAGAACAGGTCCTTGGGCGGCTGCCAGTTCGGATAAAGCGCCCGCAGCCGTGCGATTTCGGCGTCCAATCGCTGCTTGTCGCCTTGGGCGGCGAAAAAGCGCAGCGCCGATTCATCGACTTTCGGCGTCGCGGCGGCTCCGGCAGGAGCGGCGCCACTGTCAGAGGGCGAGGCGAGTTGCTGGCCGATGGCCGGGACGGCGGCCGCCCCGACCAGGATCAGCAAAAGCACCCTCAGCGAAGACATGTCGGATATTTCTCACTCACCAGCGACAGGCTAAGAAGATAAAGGGTCGACGGGTAGTACTGGCTCGGTTGCAGGCGCCTGAGATCGGCCGGAATCGCCGTGCCGTCGATCGCACAGGCCAGCGTCGCCGCCAGCATCCGGTAGCCGGGCTCCGACAGCCGGGCCAGGGCCTTGCCGGTCGGGATATTCACGATCGCCGGCATTCCCCCGTTCTGCACCATCCAATTGTTGAGAATGGCTTTTTGAACGTCGGAGTCGGGGATACCGGCGCGCAGAAGGTAAAGAACTATCCTTAACGAATTGTAACCAAAGACTGGTTCGAAGCCCTCCGCCGGCGCCAGCGGGCGACCGGCCGGCGCGGAAATCCAGTCGGGCGGCAGCTTGGCCGGGCCGAGGCGGGCGAGGGACAGCAGTTCCCGGCCGGAGGCGGCAAGGCCCGCCCAGTCGACGTCAGGCGCGAGCCGGGCAAAGACCGGAAAGGCCTCGAAGATCCAATAGGACAGGTTCAGCACCGGCCCGTCCGGCCGCTCGCCGACCGAAAAGCCGGTGACGCCCGGCAGCAGCACGAGCCGGCCCGCCTCACGCCGCACCACCTGCTGCCCGAGCGCCCGCGCGATGCGGGTCGCGCTGCTCACATAGTCCGGAACGCTCCACGCCTCCCCCGCGAGGGCAAGCGCATAGGCGATGAGAATGTCGCCGTCGCTGGCGGCATTGATATCGGTGACGTGCGGGTCCGCATCCGGGTCCCAGCGCCAGGCCGCGAGGCCGTCGTCGCGGATCAGCAGTTCGGTACGGGTAAAGGTCCATATCCGCTCGAACCCCGCCTTGTCGCCGGCGAGATAGGCGAGCAGCATGCCATAGCCCTGCCCTTCGGAATGGCTGATCCGGCCGTTCGCGTCGTCGATGACCCGGCCGCTGGGATCGACGAAGCGTGCGGAATAGGCGGCCCAATCGTCGCGGGAGATCATGCCGGGCGGCTCCTTTGCGAAGGCGCCCGGCGCGACGAGAAACGCCGCCGCCATCAGCATCACGGCAACGACGCCGGCCCCCCGGCGCAGACGCACCATCGGGCGCGCCCTCAGGCGCGCCGCCCCGAGCGGCGCAGCAGCAGGCTGGTGACGAAGGCGAAGGCGATACAGCATAGAACGAGAACCAGGGCGTAAGTGACAATATTGAGCGACAGCCAATTGGCCGCGATGAGCCGGAGGTTGGACGGGCCCAGCGGCTGGGTCACGATGAACCGCACGCTGCTCGGCATGCGAATGTCCATCCGGCCATTCGCGGCGTCGAACGCCAACGCCTGACCATAGCTCTTCGCCCAGTACTCCGGCAGGGTGAACTCATTGATGCCGGCATCGAGGCTCTCCGCCGTATGCCCGGCAATGAGCGTCCAGACCGCGTCACTGGTCGGGGCGAACCCCTGCGCCACCAGGACCGAGGTGTTGTGCGGGGGATTGAACGGCTCGACATCGCCGCCACCGGGCAGGCCCAGGGAAAAGCCGAACGTGCCGGTGAGCCATTTCTGAAAGTGGAGCAACTCGGCGCTGATGTTGCTCCCTGCCGCGACCTGATCCCGCCAGCGGTCAAAGATGGCGTCGTTGCCCGAGCCGGAGCGGACACGGACGCCCTGCTCCAGCATCGACATCGGCTCCGGCGGGGCTGTATCGCCCACACCCCAGAAGAGCGGCGCCGGGCTTGATACGCCCTTTTCGCCTTCCCGATCGTTGCGCCAGCGGATCTTGCTGGCGTCCACCACACCCACCTGACGCAGCACTTCGGGTGCGATCTGATTGATCTCCCCAATGAACAGGACCGGCCGACTGGCGAGCGATGCCGGCGGCGGCGCCGTGTCGACAGGGGCGATGTGTTGCTGAGCGAAAGACAGCCGCGCCATGATCGTCGGGGCGGCTGCGACCGTCGGCGTATCCTGGCGCATCACCACCGCAACAGGCTGCGCGGAATTGAAATAGGGGAAGCCGCCGCCGAAAAACGCCGCCAGATTGGGGCTCGTGCCGATCCTGGCGAAATCGTCCATGACGAACTCGCTGGAATCGAACACGACAAAGCGCTTGTCATGCGCCAGCGTGGCGCCGGGGCCGCAGATCTGGTCGCTATCGACGTCCAGCATCACCTCGATCCAGACCCGGTTAATCCCGGCCCGGAAATGCGTCAGCGGAACCTTGATGACCTTCCGCTCCATCAACCCGCCATGCCGATCGGTGAGCATGTAGGACGACGCCAGCGAACCATTCACATAGACGGACAGCCGGCTTCCGGGCCGCACGCTCGGCGCATAGGCCGCGTCGAGCAGAATGCGCGCCTGCCCATTGGCGGACCCGTAGAAATCGGCGGGAAGGCCGATGGGAAAGCGAAGCTGCAGCCGGCGACCGGAAAACTCCTGCGTCATCACCCCCAATTCGGAGAAACGGACGCTGCCCGCGCCGGTGAAATAGGGCGCGTCCGGCGCGTAGCGGCTGGAAATCGGCAGCCTGTTTGGTGCGGACTGGGCGCTGCTCGACGCAAGGCGCTCGATCGCGGCATCTATGCTCCGCGCGGTCTCGCCGGCCAGCACGAGAACGTTGCCGCCCGCACGGCTATCGTTGAAGAAGCGCACCAGCGGCTGGCCGCCCATAAGCGCCGGCGGACTGGCCATCGCGGCGCGCAGGTCTTCGGCCATGCCCACGATCACGTTCAAGGTCCCCGGACCCGCCGGGCCGACATCCGGTCCCACGATCGACACGAGCGGGTGGGCGTAGCGCCCGCGCTGGGTCAGGGCCTGGGCAGCCGCGAGGAAATGCGCGCTCTGGTGGGGCTCGATCGGCCCATTATGGATGAAGCGAATATGGGTCGATCCCCTCTCATCGACCCCCACGGCGGGCAGATCATCGACCATGACGGGCGGCGTCACGGGACCGCCTGCGAACGCCACGCCGGTCAGCGCATTGTCGAGCTCCACCCAGAGATCATAGGTGGAGTCGATGGAGCAGTCGGTGCGGTGCACCGCCAGCATGTCGATACGGATGAGATTGCCGCCCGCACGGAGCACACCGGCGGGAATGGCGGCCGTTACCTGAGACGGCCCCTGTGGCGAGGCGATGGGAATCTCCGCCACAAGCTGGCCGTTGATGGTGACCCTCAGCCGCGAGCGTTCCGGCATCACGTAGATGGCGTTGAGATAGCCGATAAGCAGCGTGGCCGGGCGCTCCACCTCCTGCTGCGTGAACCAGGTCACCCAGCCGCGCGAAACCGACTCCCCCTCCAGCCTCAGACGGGGCACCGGGACGATGAAGCGATCGGGGGTCTTTGGACCCGGCGCTTGGATCTTTGCCGGAGTTGCGGCCACGGGCTGACCCGGCACCATCTGGAACGGGGCCACATAGCCTGGCGCGCCCGGAGCAGGGGCGGCCTGTGGCGCCGCGTCGGCCGCGGGCGGCCTCATGCCGAAGGGAGCGCCGGTCGGCCCCATGAGGGTAGGAAGCACGAGCGGCACCGCCTCGGTGTCGTCACCGTCCTGAATGTCGAAGGCCGGCATGTCATAGGCGGGTGCAGACGGAACGAGGCTCGGAACAGCCGCGTTCGCCGGCGTGTCGGACGGTGGCTTTGCCGCCGCGCCGACAACCGCGAGAAAGAGGGCGGTGAAGAGGACACCGCCGGTCAGGCCGATACGAAGCGCTTTCATCGTCCCGTCGCTCCCGCGAACAGGCCGGGCGCAAGGCGGCGCGTCAGTCTTTCCAGCAATGTGACATAAGCGAGCCCACGCAGGGTCTGGTAGCCCGCGATCAGCACGAACATCACGGTGCCTCTGAGCACACCGGGATTGCGCCGCCTCCCCTCCTGGAACTTCTTCCATTCGTCGGCATCGGCGAAGATCAGATCGGCGATGAGCTGATAGTGAGCGGCGCACTTGGCGTTGAACTGGGTCCCCAGAACGATCACGCCATCATCATGGGCGATGTTGCGCACCAGCACGGGAAGCGTGTCGCTGATGCATTCGTCCGGGGGCGTCAGCCGCACCACGGCGTGCATGCCGAGCCGCGGCTGCGCGTCGGCAGGAAGCTCCGTGCGCACACGCAAGCCGCCCATGGACACGTCGTCGATGACGGCCGGCACCTCGACACCGGCGATCAGAAGGTTGCATCGCCGGCTGATCGCCATGCGCTGGCTATGCCGCTTGACCGCCTTCTCCGACACCACGCCGAGGGCGCAGCCGGAGATGATGAGATTCAAGAGGTTCCACATGCCGACGACGAGGGTGATGTCGGCGGAGTAAGGCTCGGTCGCGATCCGCCAGAACGTCACGAACACGGCGACGATCTGGACGACGAAGATGACGAAGAACGGGGTCCCGATTTCCGAGATGCGGTTCTCGTCAATGGTTTCGCCCTTCGAGGTCACCCGGAAGGTTGGCTTCTTCGGGTCGATCATGACGGAAAGAAGCGCCGGAAGAAGATAAACCGTCTGAATATATTCATAGAGCTCGGAAAACCACGGCCAGCGGTATTTCCCGAAGAGATAACTCTGGATGAAGAGATTGGTGAGAAGATACAGAGCCGTATAGGCTATGAACTCCGCGCCGGAACCATTGAAGATCTCCAGCGAGAAGAACAGGTAGCAGAAAGGCGAGATCAGGAAGATCGCGCGCGAAATGGGGAAGAACCAGAACAGGATGCTGGACATGTAGCAGATACGCTGCGCCACCGTCAGACCCGAGCGGAACAGCGGAAAGTGGAAACGAAGGATCTGGTACATTCCCTGCGCCCAGCGGGAACGCTGGCCGATGAAATTGGCAAACGTCTCCGGCTGCAGCCCGGCGATGAGCGGCGTGTCGACATACACGCTATGCCAGCCGCGCGCGTGGAGCGACAGCGCCGTCTCGCAATCCTCGGTGATGGAGGAATGGGCGAAGCCGTCCGTCTCCAGAAGCGCTTCGCGCCGGAGCACCGCCGCCGACCCGCAGAAGAAAGCGCCGCCCCAACGGTCGAGGCCGCGCTGGATGACGCCATAGAACATCTCGTTTTCCGACGGCATGCGGCGCCATGTGCCGAGGCTGCGCTCCACCGGATCGGGATTGATGAAGAAATGCGGCGTCTGGACCAGGAACAGGCGCGGGTCCTGTTGGAAGTAGCCCACCGTCTCGCGCAGGAACGAGCGCGCCGGCGCATGATCCGCATCGAAGACGACGACGAGTTCCCCGTTCGAATGGGCGAGGCCATGGTTGAGATTGCCGGCCTTGGCGAACTCGTTGCGCGGACGGGTGAGGTAGTTCACCCCGAGTTCCTCGCAGAGCTGTGTCAGCGTCGCCCGCCGCTCCTGCGCCTCGCGCGCGGCCGCCAGATCGTGCTGTTCGCACTTCTGATCGGTTCCGCCATCGTCGAGCAGCCACACGGTGAAGCGGCCGCGGGGGTAGTCCATCGACATCGCGGCCGCCAGCGTCGTCGCCAGCAGTCCCGCATCCTCATTATAGCTCGGAACGAAGATATCGACGGTCGGCTCGCTGCCCGGCGCGATCGCCGGCGCGACGCGCGACGGCTGGGGCGCCGACACCACGAAAAGACTGAGCGCCATGAGCGCGACGCTATACATTTCAGCGATGTAGAGCAGTACGGCGGGAATGAAATTTGCCAGTTCTTCTACCGGAGGTAGTGTTGACGTTGTCCGCCAATACACGTACCTTGATACCATCGCGACACCCAGAGCGAGTGCAACCATGCGAGGCACACCTTCTGGCGCAAACATTCTCAAAAATACAATTAGCAGAATCACTATACAGCCGGTAACCAGCTGCGCCTGCAAGTTAACCGGCAAGGTCACTATAAATGCGACTAGGGCGATCAATATTACCCAGATACCCGTAAACCATTTTCTATTCATAATTTCCGGCCGGTCTCCGCAGTCGCCCTTACGGCGGCTCTTACGTGGTACGTGCTCTGATCGCAAGTCGCCCGGGAACACAAGTCATGGGCGCGCGCTCACATCTGCTAACATCTTGTTCGATCTTTGACCGTTTCTGCCGCGGCGCTGGGGCGCTAGATTGCTTGGATGCGTGATTCGTTTTGCGAGATTGACAGGCCCGCCATGTCCCGCCCGCCCCAGGAAACGACCGGCGACAGTGCAGGCCGCGCGGCTGCGCGGCTCGGACATTCCAGCGCCAAAAGCTTGCGTCACGGTGCCTTCGCCATGGGCTGCCTGCTGCTGGCGGGGGGCTGCACGACGGGCCGGCCGCCGGTCGTTGCCACGCTGTCGGCCGAGGTTCCCGCCGTCGAGGCCCTGGTGCTGCCCGAGCCTGGCGGCCCGCGCATCATCGGCGTGATCGAAACGCGCTATGCAAATGCGCTGCAGCAGGAGGTGATGTTGGCGACCGAGGCGGCGACGCCGGGCCAGAATGCCTTCAGCGTCGTGTTTTTCGGCCCCGTGGAAGGGCGAACCGGCCCCGAGAACATCAAGAACGACAGCTTTCTCAGCGACTACGCTCTGGCGGAGGAGATGGAGCAGGCACTGCCCGGCATCGACCTGCGCACCTCGACCTATTTCGTCCAGAACCGCTACGGGCCCTTCGGCTACGCCGTGGGGCCGGGACAGGGCCGCGACCTCTGCCTCTACGCCTGGCAGCGCATTCAGGGCCAGCAGCGGATGAACGTTTTCGCGGCGGATCGCGGCGTCCTGTCGGTGCGTCTGCGCTTCTGCCAGAGCGGGGCCAGCGAAGCCGCGCTGCTGCGGATCATGTACCGCTACACCATCAATGGCTATTTCCTGCCACGCAGCTGGCAACCCTATGGCCGCCCGCTCCCGGTCGCGCCGGAGCTTGGCCGGGTCGGCGGACCGGTCGTCTATCCCTCGACCGTGTTCGGCACGGGCGCGGCCACCGCACCGCCGCCGGCGCCGGCGCGCGCCTCAGCCCCCTCCGCGCCCGGCTCCGTGCCGGCACCCGTCGACACCGGACCGAGCGTGCCGAGCGCGCCGCTCGAAGGATACCCGACCGTTCCCGCGCCTCAGCCCTGAGCGGTGCTGCTGAACTCGGCGAAATTGCGTCAGCCGCGCGGGCGATCGCCCGGGGGAAGCGCGATGCCGAGACTCGCGGCGGGCGGAAGCTCCGGCAGGCGGAACGTCGTCGCCCCCGCTTTGGCCGGCTCCGCCTCCGCCATCTTCGGACCTTCAGCCGGCGCTTCCGCCGCGCGCGCCACGGCCCCCGTCACCTCCACCGCCAGCGGCTCGGCGGTAATGGCCCCGAGACGCCAATGCCCGTCCACGGGCAGGAAGGCCATATCGAAGCCGATCCTCAGCGGCGCGGTCGGGAAATAGCCGCGCAGGCGCAGCGCCCCATCGGCCCCGATGGAGGGCGGGGCCGAGAGCTTGGCGTCGAGAAGGGCGACGGCGGCGAAATCCAGCCGTCCCTCGCGCCACTGGCGGAAGCGGTCGGCAAGCGCGGCACTGGAATTGGCATCCCGGAAGGAGGGCGCCGCCAGATCGCGCAGCACCGAGTAATTGCCGGTCAAATTGGCCTGGTTGAGCGCGATCATCGTGCCGCGCAGCAGGGCCAGAAGCACCGCCGGCGGCGGCATCGCATCGGCCGGCTTCTTCTGCGCGTGGGCGAGAGCCGGCGCGAGCAGAGCCAGCACAAGCGCGAGAACGGCGAGGCGGGCGGGGCGGCGCATCATCGTCACCACGCGAACAGCAGGCCGGCCTTGCCGCCGACCGTGCCTTCGTTGAGACCTAGGCCGATGGCGCCGGTGACGAAGAAGGAATCGTCGGCGATGCGGGCAATGCTGGAGAGCGCGAGCGCATTCTGCCCCCCGAACGTGCCCCACTGGGCGCTCACCGCCATGTTCTTGCCATTGGGCAGGGTCGGCGTGTCCATCGCCATCGCCATGGCAACGCCTTCGCTCACCCGGTCGATCTCGGCCCAGACGGGGCGCAAGTCGAAGAGTTCCGCCGTGCTCGCGCTGGCGAGATTGCCGGCGGCATCGGTGGTGACGATCTGCAACGCCCCGCTCTGTGCGGCGCGGCTGGCGCCGGAGGTCAACCCCGCCATCGTAAAGGTCGAACCGGCGGTGCCCAGCGCCATCTGGTTGGCCCGGCTGGTGGTCGCCCCGGCCCCGACGGCGGTGGACCCTTCAAAGGAGGCGATGGCGCCGGTGCCAAGGGCGGCGGAGTTGGTGGCGGAGGCGTTGGCGTTCTGCCCCAGCGCGACGGCACCGGCTCCGGCGGCGACGGCGTTCTGCCCCATCGCCGTGGCGCCGGCACCATTGGCGGTGGCGCCGAAACCGACGGCGGTGGCATTGGCGGCATTGGCGACGGCCCCCTGCCCCAGCGCGGTGGACCCGGCGCCATTGGCGGTGGCCGCCGTGCCCAGCGCGGTCGCGTTGGCGGCGTTGGCGACCGCGCCCTGCCCGACAGCGGTCGACGCATCGGCATTGGCGCGCGCGCCCTGGCCGACGGCGGTGGCGTTGGCGCCATTGGCGAGGGCGTCCTGGCCGAGCGCGGAGGAGGCGGTGCCGTTGGCGCTCGCCCCGCTGCCGAAGGCCGAGGAGAAGCCGGCATTGGCGGCGGCGCCCTGCCCGGTCGCGGTCGATTGCTCACCATTGGCCGTGGCGCTCCAGCCTATGGCGGTGGAGGACACCCCATTGGCCACGGCGAGCTGGCCGAAAGCGCTGGCCTTGTCGGAAAAGGCGCGCGACCCCTGCCCCACGGCCGTCGTGCCGGCCTGCGTTGCCTGCGCATCATCGCCGATCGCGGTCGAATCGGCTCCGCTCGCCACGCCGCCGCACTGCAGGGCGGTCACGGTGAGGTCGCAACTGATCTCCTCGGCGGCCGCCGCCAGCGGCGCAAGGCCCGCCAGCAGAGCCAAGCCGGCTGATCCACCCATCCCCACAAGGCACCGTCGCATAAACACGTCTCGACATTCGCGCGGCGCACCCGCAGCGCCGTGCCGGTAACATCGCGGCAACATGGTTAACGTCGCGTTAACCAGTTCGGAGAGCAGCGGAAGTCGCGCAGGCGCTGGAGGCCGACGGGGCGCGTCGCGCCGACATGTCCGGAACCGCACGGCCGGCCCGCGCGCGCAGAAGGCGACGCGCGTCCCGCCGCCCGTGGCCGGGTCGCCCTGATAAAGCCACAGCTTCGACCGAGTTTAGACAGTAATTTTCGGACACATTATTGTATATATTGGAAATATTGCCACCATAGTCTCACCGGATTGCCGCGCGAATGTACAGTCAACAAGTTGTTATCGCGGTGAGCAGCCCCCATGCTGACATGGCTTGCAAATATTTGGCACTGGCTGACAGACACCTATGAGCACGAGTGCCCTTACTGCGAAAGCGAAGAACTTTGCGAGGAATGCCTGGCACTCTGGGCTATAAAATAATGTCCCCGTGCTGTTCCATAGCCCAGCGGCGGCGCGCGGCGCTGCCACGCCCCCGGTCTACTCGGCCGGCGTATGGACGATGCCGGGGGCGATCTCGGCATGGGGCGTGTGGTGGACCCGCCCGATCAGCGAATACACCACCGGCACGACGAACAGGGTGAGCAGCGTGCCCAGTGTCATGCCGCCGACGATGACCCAGCCGATCTGCGACCGGCTCTCCGCGCCCGCGCCACTCGCCAGTGCCAGCGGCACGGCGCCCAGCACCATGGCGCCCGTGGTCATCAGAATGGGCCGCAGACGCAGAACCGCCGCCTCGATGACCGACGCGCGGCGGTCGAGGCCCGCTTCCTGCTGCTGATTGGCGAATTCGACGATCAGAATGCCGTGCTTGGTGATGAGGCCGACCAGCGTCACCAGGCCGATCTGCGAATAGACATTGAGCGATCCGCCGGTGAAATACAGCGCCGCCAGCGCCCCGGTCATGGAAAGCGGCACGGTCAGCATGATGATGACGGGATCGCGGAAGCTCTCGAACTGCGCCGCGAGCACGAGATAGATGAAGCCGAGCGCCAGCAGGAAGATCACCACGAGGCTCTGGCCGGCGGCGCGGAACTCGCGGCTCTGGCCGGCGACATCGGTCTGCACGGTCTGCGGCAGCACCTCACGCGCGGTCTGGTCGAGAAAGGCCAGCGCCTCGCCCTGCGAGAAGCCCGGCGCCAGATTGGCGGAAATGGTGGCGGAGCGCAGCTGGTTGAAGCGCTTGAGCTCCTGCGGCGCCACACTTTCGCGCACGGTGACGAGATTGGACAATTGCACCATCTCCCCGCTCGCCGAGCGCAGATAGATGGTGTCGAGCGTCGCCGGGGTCGAACGGTCGCGGGCGTCGAGCTGGACATAGACATCATACTGCTCGCCGCCCACCTCGAAGCGCGTGACCTGCCGCCCCCCGAGCAGGCTTTCCAGCGTGCGGCCGAGAACGGCGATGTCGATGCCGAGATCGGCCGCCTTGGCCCGGTCCACCGCGACGGAAATCTCCGGCTTGTTCAGCTTGAGGTCGCTGTCGATGCTGACGAGGCCGGGATAATCGCGGATGCGCTCAAGAAAGCGGTCGGTGTACTCGTTAAGCTGTTCATAGGTGCCGGAGGTCTGCAGCACGAATTCGATCGGCCGTGAATTGTTGGAGGCGCCGAGCGAGGGCGGGTTGTTGGCATAGGCATTGATGCCGGCGATGCGCCGCAGTTCCGGCGTCAGCTTGGCCACGAGTTCCTGCTGGCGCACATCCCGCTCGCCCCAGTCCTTCAGCCGGCCGATGACCAGGAAGCGGTGAACCTCGGGGAAGCCGTTGATGATGAGGACGCTGTCGACCTCCGGCTCTTTGGAGACGATGGTGTCGATCTGGTTGGTGTAGCGCGAGGTATAGGCGAGGGTGGAGCCCTCGGGCGCGCTGCCGGTGACGCGAACGACGCCGCGATCCTCGATGGGCGAGAGTTCCGAGGGCAGCACGGTGAGGAAGAAGGCACTGGCACCCGCCACGCCGAGCGCGAGCAGCAGGATCAGAGGGCGGAGCTTCAAGGTCGAACCCAGCAGCCGGCGATAGAAGTTCTCCATCGCCCGCAGCCGCCCCTCGATGAAGGCGGATACCCGTCCCGGCTTCTCCTCATGCTTGAGCAGGCGCGAGCACATCATCGGCGTCAGCGTCAGCGCGACAAAGCCAGAGATGATGACGGCGCCGGCCAGTGTCAGCGCAAATTCGAGGAAGAGCCGTCCCGTGCGGCCGGGAGCGAAGGCGACGGGCGCATAGACGGCGGCGAGCGTCAGCGTCATGGCGATGACGGCGAAGCCGATTTCGCGCGCGCCCTTGATGGCGGCGGGGATCGGCTTCATCCCGTGCTCGATATGGCGGAAGATGTTCTCCAGCACGACGATGGCATCGTCCACCACGAGGCCGATCGCGAGCACAAACGCCAGCAGCGTCAGCGTGTTCACGCTGAAGCCCAGCGCGTACATGATGGCGAAGGTGGTGATGAGCGAGATCGGGATGGTCACGATCGGGATGATCGACGCCCGGAACGAGCGCAGGAACACCACGATGACCAGCACCACGAGCACGACCGCCTCGAAGATGGTGTGAAACACCGCCTCGATGGAGCGCTCGATGAACACTGCATTGTCGTTGCCGATGTTGGCGCTCATGCCTTCCGGCAGGCTCTCATTCACCGCCGGCAGGATGGCGCGGGCGCCGGCGGAAACGTCCAGCGGGTTGGCCACCGCCTGCTTGATCACGCCGATGAAGATCGCCGCCCCGCCATCGAAGCGGCTGGCCCGGCGCTCGTCGGCGGCGCCGAGTTCCACCCGGGCGACATCGCGCATATGCACCTGCGCGCCATTCGCCCGCTTGACCACGATCTGGTCGAACTGGTCGACCGAGGTCAGGCCCGTGCGCGAGAGCACGGTGAATTCGCGGTCGACGCTCTCGATGCGGCCGGAGGGGATCTCGACATTCTGCGCCCGCAGCGCGTCCTCGACATCCTGCACGGTCAGTTCATAGGCGGCGAGCCGCTCGCGGTCGACCCAGATGCGCATGGCATAGCGCCGCTCGCCATAGATCTGCACATCGGCCACGCCGTTGATGTTCTTGAAGCGGTCAACGATGTAGCGGTCGATATAGTCGGACAGTTCCAGCGCCGACATGCGGTCGGAGCGGAAGACCACGAACAGCACCGGCTGGGCGTCGGCCTCGACCTTGGAAATCACCGGCTCGTCGATCTCGTCGGGCAGGCGCTGGCGCACGCGGCTCACCCGGTCGCGCACGTCGCTGGCGGCGACATCGGGGTCGACTTCCAGCCGGAAGCGCACGGTGATGCGGCTGGATTCCGAACGGCTGGTGGATTCCAGCACGTCGATGCCGGCGATGCCGGCGATCGAGCCTTCCAGAACCTGCGTGACCTGGCTCTCGACGATGCTGGCCGAGGCGCCGGGATAGGTGGTCACCACCGACACCACGGGCTCGTCGATGTTGGGATATTCGCGCACCGACAGGCGGCTGTAGGAGACGATGCCGATGAGGATCAGCAAAAGGCTCAGCACCGTCGCGAAGACGGGGCGGCGGACGCAAAACTCGGAAATGCCCATGGCGCGGCTCAGCCCTGCGGCGCCGGCGGCGGCGGCACCACCTCCACCACAGCGCCGGGCTGCAAGCGCCCCTGCCCCGCCACGACGATGCTGGCGCCGGGCGCCACGCCCTTCACCTCGACCTCGCCCTTGGCGCGCTGGCCAAGCTCGACCTTGAGCTGTTGCGCCTTGCCGTCGACAATCTGCCAGACGAGGCGCTCCTGCCCGCGCGGCACGATCGCGCTTTCCGGCACGAACACCGCGTCGCGCGCCTCGCGGCCCTTCACCACGACGCGGGCGAACAGGCCCGGGCGCAGGGTCAGGTCCTTGTTGTCGAGACGGGCGCGCACACTGAGCGAGCGGCCATTGACATCGACCATCGGGTCGATGGCGTAGATGGTGCCGGTGAAGGAACGGCCCGGCAGCGCGTCGAGGGTGATGGTCACGGTCTGGTTTTCGGCGATGCTGGAGAGCTGCGTCTCCGGCACTTTGAAGTCCAGCTTCAGCGTGTCGATCTTCTCAAGGTTCACCAGTTCCGTGCCGACGGCGATATAGGCGCCGTTGGACACGGTGCGCAGGCCGACGACGCCGTCGAACGGCGCGGTGATGGTGTGCTTGGCGATCTGCACCCGCTGGGAATTGAGCAGGGCGCGGGCGGTGTTGAGTTCCGCCTGCGCCTCGTCCAGCGCGCGCGCGGTGCCGGAGCCGGATTTCTGCAATTGCTGGGCACGGCCGAAATTGGCCTGGGCAAGCTCCAGCCGCGCCTCGGTCTCGTCCAGCGAGGCTTTCACCAGGGCGGCGTCGAGCTGCACCAGCACATCGCCGGCCTTCACGTGCTGCCCCTCGCGAAAGCCGATTTCCTGAATGCGGCCGGCCACTTCGGAGGCCACCTGCACGGATTCGTCGGATTGGAGCGAGCCGATGGACGAGATGTCCGTCGTCACCGAGGCGGCGCGCGCCGGTGCCACTTCGACCGGCACTTTTCGCGCCGCCGCCGGCTGGGCGGCCGCCTTCGCCTGGCTGCGGGCGCCGAACAGGCTGCCCACATCCACCCATCCCCGGTCATGCGCCAGCCATCCGGCTCCCGCCAGAACGGCGATGGTCAACAGCAAGGCGGATCGGCGTCGCATCAAGCCCCCATGAAGCTGCGTCGGAGCATGGAAATCCATGTTGCGACACAACAGATATGAGGAGGAGTTCCAACTTAATTATGTGTCATATTCCAAACCGCGCGATCACATTCGCGCGGCTGCCGGAACATCATACTCCCATGCGACGCCCTGCGAAATCGGCGCGCCTTTGCCGCGCGCCACCGCGCAAAGACGCACCGTCAGCCGTTCTTCACCATGACGTGGCGGACCACCGTGTAGTCTTCCAGCGCATAGGCGCTGAGATCCTTGCCATAGCCGGACTGCTTGAGGCCGCCATGCGGCATCTCGTTCACCAGCATGAAATGGCAGTTCACCCAGGTGCAGCCATATTGCAGGCGCGAAGCGGTGGCCATGCCGCGCCCGACATCGCGCGTCCACACCGAGGAGGCGAGGCCGTAATCGCTGTCATTGGCCCAGCCCACCGCCTCGTCGACATCGCTGAAGCGCGTCACCGACACGACCGGGCCGAACACCTCGCGGCGGACGATTTCGTCCGACTGCAGCGCGCCGGCGACGACGGTCGGCTGGTAGAAGAAACCCTTGCCGGTGCCTTCCCCGCCGGCGAGCTTGCCGCCGGTAGCGATTTCGATGTGGTTGAGTTCGGAGGCGCGCTCGACGAAGGAGGCGACGCGGGCACGCTGGCGGGCGGAGATCAGCGGGCCGATATCGTTGGCGCTGTCGTCCGCCTGGCCGAATGTGAGCCCGGAGACGGCGGAGGCGAGGTCCGCCACCAGCTTCTCGTAAACCTTGGACCCCGCATAGATGCGGCAGGCGGCGGTGCAGTCCTGGCCGGCATTGTAATAGCCGAACGTCTTCACGCCCTCGACCACGGCGTCGATGTCGGCATCGTCGAACACGATCACCGGTGCCTTGCCGCCGAGTTCCAGATGGGTGCGCTTCACCGTCTTGGCGGCGGCGGTGAGCACCTTCTTGCCGGTGGCGATGTCGCCGGTGAGCGAGACCATCGCCACCTTGGGATGGTGGATCAGCGCATTGCCGACGCTCTCGCCGCGCCCGACGACGACATTCACCACGCCTTCGGGGAACAGATCGGCGATGATCTTCGCCAGCTTCAGCAGCGTCAGCGGGGTCTGCTCGGAGGGCTTGATCACCACCGTATTGCCGCCGGCCAGCGCCGGCGCCAGCTTCCACGCCGCCATCATCAGCGGGTAGTTCCACGGGGCGATGGAGGCGACGACGCCGATCGGGTCGCGGCGGATCATCGAGGTGTGGCCGGCGAGATATTCGCCCGCCACCATGCCGTGCTGGGTGCGCGCCGCGCCGGCGAAGAAGCGGAAGCAGTCGACCACGCCGGGAAGCTCGTCATTGAGCACCGCATGGCGCGGCTTGCCGCAGTTCAGCGCCTCCAGCGTGGCGAAGGATTCCGCTTCCGCTTCAATGCGATCGGCCAGCTTGAGCAGCAGCGTGGCGCGTTCGGCCGGCGTGGTGCGAGACCAGGTGCGGAAGGCTTTGTCCGCCGCGTTCACCGCCGCGTCGATCTGGTCGACCGAGGCTTCCGGCAGGTCGAGCAGCGTTTCCTCGGTCTTCGGGTTCAGCACCGTTTCCGGCGTTTCCGTGCCGGCGACAAAGGCGGAGCCGATGAGCATCTGGGTGTCGGAAAGAGCAGTCATGGGCGTCTCCTATTTTCCCGAGCCAGCCACCGCCTCGCCATGGCGGGTGAGGTAATAGGCGGCGAGGATGGGCAGGAAGGTCACGAGGATCACGAGCACGGCGACCACATTGGTGACGGGCCGCTGCCGTGGGCGGATGAGTTCGGACAGCATCCATATCGGCAAGGTCGATTGCTGGCCGGCGGTGAAGGTGGTGACGATGACCTCGTCGAAGCTCAGCGCGAAGGCGAGCATGCCGCCCGCCAGCAGTGCCGTGCCGATATTGGGCAGGATGACGAGCCGGAAGGTCTGGAACGCATCGGCGCCGAGATCCATCGACGCCTCGATCAGCGAGGGCGAGAGCCGCCGCAGCCGCGCCACCGCATTGTTGTAGACCACGACGATGCAGAAGGTGGCGTGGCCGAGCACGATGGTCCAGACCGAGAAAGGTATCTCCATCAGCCCGAAAGCCTGGCGCAGCGCGATGCCGGTGACGATGCCCGGCAGGGCGATGGGCAGCACGAACAGCAGCGAAATCGGCTCGCGGCCGAAGAAGCGCGCCCGCGCCAGCGCCCCGGCCGCCAGCGTGCCGAGCACCAGCGCCAGCAGCGTGGCGATGCTCGCCACCTTCAGCGACAGCCCGACCGCCGCCCAGATATCGGCCCGCCCCCACACCACGCCGAACCATTTCAGCGTGAAGCCGGGCGGGGGAAAGGCGTAGCTCTTCTCTTCCGTGGTGAAGCAGTAGAGCAGGATGAACAGCAGCGGGATGTGCAGGAAGGCCAGCCCGCCAAGGGCGGCGATCTTGAGCGAGAGCGGGGCGCGGGTCATGGGTATGCCCTCGCGCACTCGAACGCCCCCTCATCCCCGGGCTTGACCCGGGGACCCACATTGGCAGGTGCAGCTCCTGGCCCTCTGGGTGCCCGGGTCAAGCCCGGGCATGAGGGTGTTGCCACCCGGGCATCCGCGTCACAGCGCATCGAACGCTCCCGTGCGCTTGGCGAGGGTGAGGAACACCGCCATGACCAGGATCGGCACCAGCGAGAAGGCCGCCGCCAGCGGGATGTTTCCGGCCGTGCCCTGCAGCGTGTACACCGCCTGCCCCAGCACCAGCGCCGAGGTGCCGATGATCTGCGGCACGATGTAGTCGCCCAGCGTCAGCGAGAAGGTGAAGATCGCACCCGCTACCACGCCCGGCATGGCGAGCGGCAGGATGATGGTGCGGAAGACGAGCGCCGGCGCGGCGCCGAGATCGCCGGCGGCTTCAATGAGATGCGGGGGCACACGCTCCAGCGCCGCCTGCACGGGCAGGATCATGAAGGGCAGCCAGAGATAGGTGAAGGTCAGCACCATGCCGGTATAGCTGACCGAGAGCGAGGGCCCGCCGACCAGCGGCAGCGCCAGCCACGCCTCCAGCGCGCCGGTGAGGCCGAGCTTACCGGCGAACCAGCCGATCGCGCCCTCCTTGGCCAGCAGCAGCTTCCAGCCATAGACCTTGACCAGATAGCTCGACCACAGCGGCATCATGACCGCGAGATAGAACGCCGCCTTCACCTTCGGCCCGGCATAGCGGGCGGCGTAATAGGCGATGGGAAAGGCGATGATGGCGCACAGCAGAGTCACGGCCGCGGAAATGCCGATGGTGCGCAGCACGATGTCGTAATTCGCCGGGCGGAAGAGTTCGAGCAGCGTCGCGGTGGTCGGCTCGCGGACGATGGTGCCGGAGAACTCGTCGATCGAGAAGATCGACTGCCCGAGGAAGACGAACAGGCTGCCGAGATAGACGAGGCCCAGCCACAGCAGCGGCGGCACCAGCAGCAGCAGCGTCAGCAGCCGGCCCCGGCGCACCAGCACGTCCGACACACGGCGCAGCACGCCCTCGCGCGGGGCGGGAAGATCGAGGCTGAGGCTCATTGCTCGCCCTCCATCGGCCGCACCGCCCCGGCGGGCACGGCGAAGCGGATATCGGCGCCCGCCATCACCCCCGCCGCAGTGGCGGGAACAGCGGCGGTGAGGGCGAGCCCCTGCGCCGTGCGGGCGCTGATGCGGCGCACCGGGCCCTGATAGGAAATGTCGGTAACGCGCGCGTCCACCACCGCCGCGCCCTCCGGCACCGGGACGCCGGGCGCGAGCAGCAATATCTTCTCCGGCCGCAGGCTGCAGGGTCGCGCCGGCCCGCCCAGCGCCTGCGCCTCAGCGGCCTCAAGCACATTGGCCGAGCCGACGAAACGGGCGACGAAGCGCGTCGCCGGCTGTTCGTAAACCTCTTCCGGCGGGCCGACCTGCACGATCCGCCCCTCATTGAACACGGCGACGCGGTCGGCCATGGACAGCGCCTCGCTCTGGTCATGGGTGACGAAGACGAAGGTGAGGCCGAGCGCGCGCTGCAAGCCCTTCAGTTCGCTCTGCATTTCCTCGCGCAGCTTGAGGTCGAGCGCGCCCAGCGGCTCGTCGAGAAGCAGCACTTTCGGCCGCACCACCAGCGCGCGGGCGAGCGCCACGCGCTGGCGCTGGCCGCCGGAGAGCTGGGCGGGGCGGCGCGTTTCCATGCCGGCGAGCTTGACGAGGGAGAGCGCCTCGCGCGCCAGCCGCTCGCGCTCGGCCCGGCCGACGCCGCGCACGCGCAGCCCATAGGCCACATTCTCGCCCACCGAGAGATGCGGAAACAGCGCATAGTCCTGAAATACCGTGTTCACCGCCCGCCGATAGGGCGGCAGGCCCTCCACCGTCTCGCCGAAAATCTCGATATGGCCCTCATCCGGCTGCTCGAAGCCGGCGATGAGGCGCAGGCAGGTGGTCTTGCCGGAGCCGGAGGGGCCGAGCATGGCGAAGAACTCGCCCGGCGCGATGGAAAGATCGACCCCGTCAACCGCGCGCACCGCGCCGAAATGCCGGACGACACCGGCAAAACGGACGGCGGGCAAGGCGAGCGGGGCGGCGTGGGCGTGCATGAGGAAATCCGGGGGCCGTTAGGAAGACTGGAAACAGGGCGCGGCGCGCGTTCTGTGTTTGGATTCCTCCCCGCACGCCCTCAGGACCGGGCTTGACCCGGCCACCCAGGATACGGGGACCAACCGGCGGCGGAGCCGGGTCCCCGGGTCACGCCCGGGGATGAGGGCATCGACAACCGCGCAAGGCGGGTCGGTATGGGGCGGCAGGGTGAGGAGCGAAAGCCCCTCACCCCACCCCTCTCCCCGGCGGGGAGAGGGAGCAGGAACCGCGCGACCGGCCGGCGCCTTACCGCCCGCCGAGCACGGCGATGTAGTCCGACACCCAGCGGTAATAGGGCACGCAACCTTCCGCCTGGGTGGCGCACTTGGCCACCGGCGTGCGCCAGAAATGGATGCGCTCGAACTCGTCCATGCCGTTGGTCTTGCAGCCTTCCGCGCCCAGCAGTTCATTGCCCTTACAGGCGGCGGGAACGGCGGGCACCGAGCCGAACCAGGAAGCGAGATCGCCCTGCACCTTCGGGCTCAGCGAATGCTCCATCCACATATAGGCGCAGTTGGGATGGGCGGCGTCGGCATGCATCATGGTGGTGTCGGCCCAGCCGGTGGCGCCTTCGCTGGGAATGGTGGAGGCGATCGGCTTCTTCTGGCTTTGCAGCAGGTTCACCTGGAACGGCCAGGAGGAGGAGGCGACGACGCCTTCATTGGTGAAGTCGTCGACCTGGATCATCGCGTCGTGCCAGTAGCGCTGCACGATCTTGCGCTGCTCGCGCAGCAGGTCGAGCGCGGCCTTGTACTGCGCCTCGGTCAGCTCATAGGGGTCCTTGATGCCGAGTTCGGGCTTGTGGGCCATCAGATAGAGCGCGGCGTCGGCGATGTAGATCGGCCCGTCAAAGGCCTGAACGCGGCCCTTGTTCGACTTGCCGTCGGGCAGCGTCTGTTCCTCGAACACCACCTTCCAGCTCTTGGGCGCCTCGCCCTTGAACGCTTCCGTGTTGTACATCAACACGTTGGAGCCCCACTGGTAGGGCGTGCCGTAATGCACGCCATTCACGGTGTGCCAGGGCGCGTTCTGCAGCCGCTCGTCCACCGTGCCCCAGCTCGGGATCAGCTTGGTGTTGATGGGGGCGACCTTCTTGCCGGCGATGAGGCGCAGCGAGGCGTCGCCGGAGGCGGTGACGAGGTCGAAGCCGCCCTCATTCATCAGCGCCACCATCTCATCGGATGTGCCGGCGGTCTTCACATTGACCTTGCAGCCGGTCTTCTTCTCGAAATCGGTGACCCAGTCATAGGCCTTGTCGGTGTCGCCGCGCTCGATATAGCCGGCCCAGGCGACGATATCGACCTGCCCTTCGCCCTTGCCGACGGCGGTCATTTCCGCCGCAGAAACAGGGTTCAAGGCGAGAGAGGCGCTGGCGGCGAGCGCCGGCAGACGCAGATAATGCGAGAGTGTCGGCATGTCTGTTTCCCTCTGTTCCGCGGGCGCTTGCGGCCCTTTGGCGTGAGTGTGACGCTGCGTCCCGCCCCGCGCCACACCAAAGATCAGAACGGTAACATCGGAAAAACCGATGAGTAACAGATGAGCACGGTTCTGCCGTGAGGCTGGGCGATTTGATGAGACGGCAGCGGGGGTTAGCGGGCTGGGCGGCGTGGCAGGCGCCGGACAGTCCCAGTCCGCCCTCTCCTCACTCACCCCCTCAGGACCGGGCTTGACCCGGCCACCCAGCCTTGACGCCGGGCGCGGGCGGTGGGGCTGGGTACCCGGGTCAGGCCCGGGGATGAGGGAGGTTCCAGCGGGGCGGCAAGGGACCCGTCATCCCGGACGGTCCGCAGGACCGATCCGGGATCGCGTGACGCGTGGGGTGGCCACCGATCCCGGCTCTGCGCTACGCTTCGGCCGGGATGACGGTCGTGGCGGCGCCCTCAACACCTCCACGCCCTCAGGACCGGGCTTGACCCGGCCACCCAGCCTTGACGCCGGACGCGGGCGGTTGGGCTGGGTCCCCGGGTCAAGCCCGGGGATGAGGGGCGCTCCAGCGGATCACCCGCCCGGAGATGAAGGGCGTTCCAGCGGAGCACCCGCCCGCGGATGAGGACACGCGCGGCGCAAGAGTCTTCGGCCATCTCTACCGTGTTCTCACCCCCCCTGCCCCCTCACGGCCGGGCGTGACCCGGCCACCCAGCCTTGATGCCGGGCGCGGGCGGTGGGGCTGGGTCCCCGGGTCAAGCCCGGGGATGAGGGACGTTCCAGCGGATCACCCGCCCGGCGATGAAGGGCGTTCCGGCGGAGCACCCGCCCGGGAATGAGGGCGTGGGGCGCAAGAGTCTTCGGCCATCTCTACCGTGTTCTCACCCCCTGCCCCCTCATGGCCGGGCTTGACCCGGCCACCCAGCCTTGACGCCGGGCGCGGGCGGTAGGGCTGGGTCCCCGGGTCAAGCCCGGGGATGAGGGGCGCTCCAGCGGGCAAGGGACCCGTCATCCCGGACGGTCCGCAGGACCGATCCGGGATCGCGAGACGCGTGGGGTGGCCACCGATCGCGGCTCTGCGCTGCGCTTCGGCCGGGATAACGGTCGTGGCTCCCCCCGCGTCGATTGCGGACTTCAGGCGATCCCCTCCACCACCGGGCCCCCTCCCGTCCGGCCGTGCGATCTGCTAGACCTGCCCGCCCCTGGTCGAGACCCCCGCCGAGCCTCCCCCCACTGAGCCTCCCAACCGAGCCTTCCCTGCCGAGACCCCCGCCGATGGCCCGCCTGCGTTCGTCCGTCTTCCTCGTGCTGCTGGTTCTGTGGACGGCGCTGCTGGCGCTCACCATTCCCTATTTCGCATGGCTCGACCGGCCGCACGCCACTCGCCGTTTCTCCCGCTTCTGGGCGGGCGGGGTGATGGCGATCCTGCGCCTCGTCGGGCTCGCCTACCGCACCATCGGCGAAGAAAACCGCCCGCCCGAGCCGGCGCTCTATGTCGGCAACCATCAATCCGCCTTCGAGACCATCGCCGCCGCCGTGCTCATTCCCGATGTCGCCATCGTGCTGAAGGAGGAGCTGTACCGCATCCCGGTATTCGGCTGGTTCCTCAAGCGCTCGCCGATGATCGCCATCGACCGCGCGGGCGGCGCTTCCTCGGTGAAGAAGATGTTCCGCGAAGGCCGCGAGGCGAGCGAACACGGGCGCAATCTGCTGATCTTCCCCGAAGGCACCCGCCGCGCCGTGGACGAGCGGGCGGAGTTCCATCGCGGCGTGCTGCTGCTCTACAAGGCGCTGGATTTGCCGGTCGTGCCGGTCGTCAACAATGCCGGCCTGTACTGGCCGGCGCGCAGCTTCAGCATCCGGCCGGGCACCATCACCGTCTCCTACCTGCCGCCCATCCCCCCCGGCCTGCCGGACAAGGAGTTCATGGCACGGCTCACCGAGGCGATCTATGAGGAGCGCGACCGGCTGGTGGCGCAGGAGCGAGGGCATTCATGAGCGCGGCGGGCACAAGCGAGGCGGGCATCGTCATTGTCGGGGCAGGCCAAGGTGGCTTTCAGGCCGCGGCCTCGCTGCGGGAAGCCGGCTATGAGGGCCGGCTCATTCTGGTCGGCGACGAGCCGGGCCTGCCCTATCAGCGCCCGCCGCTCTCCAAGGCCTATATGAAGGGCGACGCCGGCATCGAGCAGATCGAGCTGCGCGCCGGCGCCTTCTATGCCGACCATCGCATCGAACTGGTGAACGCCCGCGCCACCGCCATCGACCGGCCCGGCCAGCGCCTCGTGCTGGAGGGCGGCGAGGCGCTGCCCTACGCCCACCTCATCCTCGCCACCGGCGCCCGCAACCGGCCGCTGCCCGTGCCGGGGCACGATCTCGCCGGCGTGTTCTATCTGCGCACGCGGGCCGACGCCGACGCGCTCAAGGACCGGCTCGCCGCCGCCCGCCGCGTGGTGGTGATCGGCGCCGGCTTCATCGGGCTGGAATTCGCCGCCGTCGCCCGTGCCCTGGGCCATGAGGTGACCGTGCTGGAAGGCGCCAGCCGCGTTCTGGCCCGCGCCGTCTCGCCCGAGATGTCCGCCTTCTTCGCCAGCGCCCATGCCGCCATGGGCACCGATCTCGTGCTCGGCGCCGGGGTGATCGGGCTGGAGGGCGAGGCTGGCCACGTCACCGGCGTCCGAACCGGCGACGGCACCCTCTACCCCGCCGATTTCGTGCTGGTCGGCATCGGCGTGGTTCCGAATGTCGAACTCGCGGCCGAGGCCGGGCTGGAGGTGGCGAACGGCATCGTCGTCGACGCGCATCTCGCCACCACGGACCCCGCGATTTCCGCGCTCGGCGACGCAGTCGCCTATCCCAGCCGCTTCGCCGGCGGGAATGTCCGGCTGGAATCGGTGCAGAACGCCGCCGATCAGGCGCGCAGCCTCGCCCATCGCCTCACCGGCAAGGGGACGCCCTTCGACGCCGTGCCGTGGTTCTGGAGCGACCAGGCCGATCTCAAGCTGCAGATCGTCGGCCTCGCCGCCGCCACCGACAGCGCGGTGCTGCGGGGCGATCCCGCCTCGCGCCGCTTCTCGGTGTTCCGCTTCCGCGACGGCGTGCTCACCGCCATTGAGAGCGTGAACCGCCCGGCCGATCACATGCTCGGCCGCCGCCTGCTCGCCGGCACACCGGCGATCACCCCGGAACAGGCGGGCAATGAGGGCTTCGATTTGAAGACCCTGCTGGCGAAATAGGCGCGGCCGGCCGCTTCGGTCTCATCGTCCACCTCATCGGCCTCATCGGTCACTCGAAAAAGCGGGACTTGGCGGGGCGAAATCGCGCGCCTACTCTCGCGTCTGGTCCCCCTCCCTGCGGAGTTCCGATGGCCTTTTCGCTGCGCCAGCTCCAGTATTTCGTGGCGGTGGCAGAGAATGGTTCCGTCTCTTCCGCCGCGCACGCCTTGTCGATCTCGCAGTCGACGGTAACAGAATCGCTGCGCGAACTGGAACTTGATCTGGGCTTCAAGCTGCTGGAACGCCACGCGCGCGGCGTTGATCTTACCCTCAAGGGCCATCATTTCCTGCGCCATGCCCGCAAGATACTTGGCGATGTTGCCGATGCGCGGCGGGCACTGGCCGGGCCGGAAACGGCGGCGCTCACCGGCCGGCTGGCGGTGGGGGTGACACCGCTGGTCGCCGGCTACATCTATTCCGACCTCATCGCCCGCTTCCGCCGCGCCTTCCCCGGTGTCGCCGTCGAAGCCGTTGAAGATGCTGGAGATTATCTCGAACATCTGCTGGTGGGCGGCGAGCTCGATGTCGCAGTCATGGTGCTGCCGCCCGGCCGGCATTCGGCGGCGCTGCAGACGGAAACCGTGGAAGTCTCGCCCTATCGCGTGTGGATGCCGCTTGGCCACCCCGCGCTGGTGGAGGAGCGGGTGAGCCTGCGCGCCTTCAGCGAGGAGCCGCATGTGCTTCTCGCTATTGACGAAATCGCCGAGGCCTCGGAGATCGTCTGGCGCCGGCTCGGCATCCGCCCGCCGGTGGCGTTCCGCACCCGCTCGGTGGAGGCGGTGCGCTCGCTGGTGGCGACCGGCGCCGGCGTGGCGGTGCTGCCGGACCTCACCTACCGCCCCTGGTCGCTGGAAGGCGACAAGATCGAGGCGCGCACACTGATCGACACGGTGCCGGCGGTGGAGGTGGCCACCGCCTGGCGTCGCGGCTCGCCGCTCTCCCCCGCCGCCGCCGGCTTCGTCGCCATCGCTGCCACCCGCACCCGCTCCACCCCGCACGCCCGTATGTGACGCGCGCGGTGGTGCCACGCTTACCCATTCCCGGCGGGAGCGGGGGCGGGCTCCAGCAGGGCGAAGGCGTTGACGTCGAACAGGCCGACATCCGTGATCTTCAGATGCGGAATCACCGGCAGCGGCAGGAACGCCACCTGCAAAAACGGCTCGGCCAGCGTGACGCCAAGCGCCTTCGCCGCCGCGCGTAGCGGGATGAGCGCGTCATGCACCTCCTCGAACGAGGTGTCCGCCATCAGCCCGGCGACGGGCAAGGCGAGTTCGGCCGTTACCTCCCCGCCATCGGCTACCGCGAAGCCGCCGCGCAGTTCGATCAGCCGGTTCACCGCCAGCGCCATGTCGGCCTCGTCGACGCCGACCACGGTGATGTTGTGGCTGTCATGCCCGACCGAGGAGGCGATGGCGCCGCGCTTCATGCCGAAACCATGGACAAAGCCGCGGCCGATATTGCCGTTGCGCCCGTGCCGCTCGACCACGCAGACCTTCACCGCGTCCTTTTCAAGGTCGGCCCGCTTCTCGCCATCGACGACCGGCAAATCGAGCCGCACATCCTCGGTGATGATGCGGCCCGGCACCACACCGATGACGCGGGTGGCATGTTCCGTGGCCGGGATGCGGAAATCCGCCGCCGCGACCTTCCGCGCCTTCACGGAATCCATGCCGACCGGGGCGACATGCCCGCGCGCGGCGAACAGCTCCGGCGTCACCGGCCGCCCGGCGGATATGACCTGGCGCACCGAACAGGCTTCCAGATCATCCACCAGCACGATGTCGGCGCGCCGTCCCGGCGCGATGAGGCCGCGATCGGTGAGGCCGAAGGCGTTGGCCGCCGACCAGCTCGCCACCCGGTAGACATGGTGCAGCGGCGCGCCGTGGCCGATGGCCTCGCGGATCATGTAGTCGAGATGGCCTTCCTCGGCGATGTCGAGCGGGTTGCGGTCATCGGTGCAGAACGCCAGAAATGCGGAAGTGTCGGCCGAAATGAGCGGGATCAGCGCGTGCAGGTCCTTGGAGACCGAGCCCTCGCGGATGAGGACCGACATGCCCTTCATCAGCTTCTCGCGCGCTTCCTCCAGCCCGGTCGCCTCATGCTCGGTGCGGATGCCGGCGGCGATGTAGCCGTTGAGGTCGCGCCCGCGCAGGAGGGGCGCGTGGCCATCGATGTGCCCGTCGGAGAACAGCGACAGCTTGGCGAGGCAGCCCTCATCGGCGAACAGCACGCCGGGAAAGTTCATGAATTCAGCCAGCCCGATGCCGGAGCCGTGGCCGCGCAGCAGCGCGAGGTCGGGCGCGGCCAGCTCGGCACCGGCGGTCTCGAAGGAGGTGGCGGGCACGCAGGAGGAGAGCTGGACCCGCAGGTCCATGATCATCGCCTCGGCGCAGCGCTGGAAATAGGCGATGCCCTCGGCGCCCAGCACATTGGCGATCTCATGCGGGTCGCAGATCGCCGTGGTGACGCCGTGCGGCAGCACGCAGCGGTCGAATTCCAGCGGGGTGACCAGCGAGGATTCGACATGCAGATGCGTGTCGATGAAGCCGGGAACGGCGAACAGGCCGGCGCCGTCGATCTCCTGCGCGCCGCTGTATTCGCCATAGGTGCCGACGATGCGGTCCCCCACCATGGCGATGTCGGTGCGGGTGAGCGCGCCGGATATCACGTCCAGAAGCTCGACGCCCTTGATCACCAGATCGGCCGGCGCGGTGCCGCGCCCGGCCTCGATGAAACGGGCGATCTCGGCCGGGCTGCGAGCGGTCATGGGGTCACTCCTTCCAGGCGCTGGCCTTGTCGAGCCGGGCCATGTCTGCGCCGGTGAGGGCGAGATCGACGCTGGCGATGAGGTCGCCGAGCTGTTCCACCCGCGAGGCGCTGGCGATGGGGGCGGTGATGCTGGGCCGCGCCATCACCCAGGCGAGCGCCACCTGCGTCGGCGTGGCGCCATGGGCGGCGGCCACCTCGTCCAGCGCGGCGAGGATGCCCTCCCCGCGCGGGTTGAGATATTTCGCCACCAGCTCGCCCCCGCGCACGCTCTTTCCCGCATCGGCGGCGCTGCGGTACTTGCCGGTGAGGAAGCCGGCGGCGAGCGAGAAATAGGGAATGACGCCGAGGCCGTTGGCGGCGCAGACCGCTTCGACATCGGCCTCATAGCCGGCGCGCTCGCACAGATTATATTCCGGCTGCAGCGTCTCATAGCGCGGCAGCTTCTCGCGCGTCGCCACCGCCAGCGCCTCGAACAGACGCGGCGCCGTGAGGTTGGAGGCGCCGATGAGCCGGACCTTGCCGGCGCGGATCAGCTCGTCATAGGCGCCGAGCACCTCTTCGAACGGGGTGTCCGGGTCGTCCCAATGCGATTGGTAGAGGTCGATATAGTCGGTCTGCAGGCGCGCCAGCGAGGCGTCGACGGCGCGGCGGATATAGTCCGCCTGCAGGCAGACCTTGCCCTGCCCCATGTCGCTGCCGACCTTGGTGGCGATGACGAGCCGGTCGCGATTGCCGCGCGTCTTCATCCATTTGCCGATGATGGTCTCGGATTCGCCGCCCTGATGGCCCTCGGCCCAGCGGGAATAGACATCGGCGGTGTCGATGAAGCACAGGCCGGCATCGAACAGCGCGTCGAGCAGGCGGAAGGAGGTGGGCTCGTCGGCGGTCCAGCCGAAGACATTGCCGCCGATGCACAGCGGCGGCACCAGAATATCCGAGCGTCCGAGGCGGCGCAGTTCCATTCGTGTCTCCTCCGGCGGTTGGGGGTATGGGGCGCCGCGCACGGCTCAGGGCTCGCCGACCCCGGCGCACGCCGCCCCACGATCAGCTTGCGATGCAAGCCGATCGGCGCGTGCTCTAGAACCCGTCCTCGTCAAGCGAACCGACCTCGATCAGTTCCACCTGCTCGCGCTGGCACACATTGCGCAGTTCGGGCGACGATACCGTGTCGGTGACGAAGGTGTCGACCTCCGACATCGAGCCGATGCGCACAGGCGCGGTGCGCTCCAGCTTGGAGCGGTCGGCCACCAGAATGATCTGGCGGGCATTGTCGATGATGGCGCGGGCGACCTGAACCTCGCGATAGTCGAAATCGAGCAGCGTGCCGTCTTCCTCGATCGCCGAGGCGCCGATCACGGCGTAGTCGACGCGGAACTGGCGGACGAAATCCACCGCCGCCGAACCAATCACCGCTCCGTCGGCCTGCCGCACCGGGCCGCCGGCCATGATCAGCTCGATGCGGGGATGGCGGTAGAGCAGCGTCGCCACGTTGAGGTTGTTGGTGATGACCAGCAGGTCCTCATGGTCGGACAGGGCGCGGGCGACCTCTTCCGTCGTGGTGCCGATATTGATGAACAGCGAGGCGCGGTTCGGCACCATGCTGGCGGCGGCCTCGGCGATGGCGCGCTTGGCGCCCTGCGCCATGGCGCGGCGGGCCTCATAGGCGAGGTTCTCCACCCCCGAGGCGACCACGGCACCGCCATGCACGCGCGACATCAGCCGCCGCACGCACAGATCGTTGAGATCCTTGCGGATGGTCTGGGGCGAGACATCGAAACGGCCGGCGAGGTCTTCCACGCTCACCCGCCCCTGGGCGCGCGCGAGGCCGAGAATGTCCTGCTGGCGTGAGGAGATCGCGTTCATGCGGCCAACGGCCTTTCTCCCGAAATGGACGACCGTCTTCTGCGGACGATTCGAACCGCATCCTGCACAAGGAGGCCCGGCGCCGCAAACGCCTGTTTAGAGGCGCTGCAACATGAGCACGCTGGCGAGCCCGCCTGCCGCCGCGATGGCGGAAAGGCCAAGCGCGCCCGGCGCCTCGCGGGCGAGTTCATGGAACTGGCGCACGGCGAGGATGGCACCGGACGCGCCGATGGGATGGCCGCGCGCCAACGCCCCGCCGCCGCGATTGAGGGCGGCGGGATCGAGGCCGTTCCACCAGCAATTCGTCAGTGCCTGCCCGGCGGAAGCTTCCATCAGCTCGACGACCGGAATCTGCGCCCAGTCCATTATGTGCCCGTAAAGGTCGAGACGATCGAAATCCATGACGCCGGTTTCGCGTGAGCTTTGCGCCAGGGCGTAGTTCAGCGCCCCCGGCGGGTCGTCCGCGGCCGCCCCGAAGGATTGGGCGAAGAACACTTCGGCCACCGGACGGCCGCCCTGCCGGCGTCGGTCCGCCCAGCCCTGCGAACCGACCAGCACGACGGCGGCCGCATCCGCCTCCACCGCGACGCCGGCGGCGTCGAGTTCGCTCGCGCCGTCGCGGTAGAGCACCGGCGCGCGGGCACACAGCGCCGGGGTCAGCGCGCGGGTGAAGCTGTCAAAGGCGAGGCCCGCCACCGGCACGATCTCGGCTTCCAGCCGCGCGCGCGCCGCCAGCGCCTTGGCGTGGCTGGCCATGGCGAATTCCGCCTGCCGCTCGCGGCTGTAGCCCTTCGCCGCCCGGGCCAGCACCGCGATCATGTCGGGGTCACGGCCCGGCCATGGGGTGAAGGGCGGGCGGTCATAGAACTGCGGCGGCTCACCCTTGGCCTTCGGCCGCACGGCGCGCAGGGGGGAGCGGCTGAAGCTCTCCACCCCGCCGGCGAGCACCAGCTCCGCCGCGCCCGATTCCACCATCCGCGCCGCCAGCTGGATGGCGTCGAGCCCGGAACAGCATTGCGTATCGACGGTCAGCGCCGGCACATATTCGGAAAAGCCGGCGGCGAGCCCGGCGAGCCGGGCGACATTGCCGCCGCCGGACAGCGCATTACCGAGAATGACGTAATCGAGATCGTCCGGTGCCACGCACATCTCATCAAGGCAGGCGCGCAGCACCGGGGCGGCGAGGTCGTGCGCCTCCACCGCGCGGAAGGCGCCGCCGCGCGGGGCCACCGCCGTGCGGCGGGCGGCGATGACAAACGCACGGTTCATCGCGCGAGCCTTTCGCGCGCGACCGCTTCCAGCGCCCTGAGATCCGCCTTGCCGCCCGAGGTACGCGGCCAGTCGTCAAGGCGGAGGAAGCGGCGCGGGATCTTCGCCGCCGGCAGCAGCGCCCGGCAGGCGGCGCGCAGGGCGGGCGCGTCAAACGTGCCGCGCAGCACCGCCACAAGTTCCACGCCGCGCAAATCGTCGGGCAGCCCGAACACGGCGGCCTCCGCGAGGCCGGGCAGGCTCGCCAGCACGCTCTCCACCTCCTCGGGATAGACGTTGAGCCCTGACGTGACGAGCATGCGCTTCTCGCGCCCATGCAGATAGAGAAAGCCGGCCTCGTCCAGCCGCCCATGGTCGCCGATGGTGAGGAAACCGCCGGCGCGACGGGTTTCCGGCGCCTCGCCGCAGGCATAGGCGTCGAACAGCATCGTGCTCTTGACCCAGATCGCCCCCGCCGCCCCGGCCTTCAGGTCGCGACCGGCCGCGTCGCGGATGCGCAGGGTGACGCCGGGCGCCGCGCGGCCGACGGAGCCGGCGGGCACGGCGTCATTGGGGTGGCAGAGGGTGATGAAGCTGGTTTCCGAGGCGCCGTAGAATTCGGCGATGCCGGCCCGAGGGAACAGCGCCAATGTGGCCGCCCGCGTTTCCGCCCGCCATTTCGCGCCGGAAATCAGGAGGAGGCGAACCGTCGGGAAGCTCTCGCCGCTTCCCGCCTCGATCAGCATCTGCAGCTGCGTCGGCGTGGCGTAGAGCGCGGTGACACCGTGGCGGGCGATGAGGCGCAGGGCGCGGCGGGGGTGGAACTGGCACATCATCACCGCGGTTGCGCCGCTGTGCAGCGCGTGGACGACGCCATAGAGATGCAGCGACGCCGCCAGCCCCCCGGGCGCGAGTACCACATCCTGTTCGCCGAGGCCGAACGCCGCCGCGCTCACCTTGAAACTGTCGATCCAGGAGCGGTGGCTGCGCCGGTAGCCCTTGGGACTTCCGGTGGAGCCGGAGGTGAAGCCGACATAGAACGGCGCGTCCGGCGCGGGCGGCGGGGGGAACGGAACCGGAGCCCCCTGCGGGGCCTCTGTCTCCAGCGTCAGTGCCGGGGCCAGCGCGGCGTCGATGGCGGCGCGGTAGGGCGCGGGCCAGGCGGGATCGTACACCAGCGCCTGCCGGCCGCTGATGGCGCAGGCGAAGAAGGCGTCCACCAGCGCTGGCCCGTTGCCCATGGCGAGGGCGATGGCCGCGCCCGGCGCGGTGCGCTGGGCCAGTAGCGCCGCCCGCGCGGCGATGCGGGCGGTGAGCATTTCCCGCGTCAGCACCGTGTCGTCGCAGACCAGCGCCGGCCGCGTGGATTCCGCCGCCGCGAGGGCGGGCAGGCCGGCGCCGATGGTAAGCGCCATCGCCTCAGGCGTTGCGCGAGAGCAGCGCTTCCGGCAGGCCGCGCGCCACCGTCTGGGCGATCAGCGCCACCAGCACCGCCTTGATGGCGTCGCCGGGAATGAAGATGAGGCAGGCCTTGGCCGCGTCCAGCACCGACAGCCCGCCGACCAGCGCCATGCCGGCAATGCCGAAGGCGTACATGACCACGATGCCGCCCGTGACGGCGGCGATCAGCGCGGCGGGGAAGACCGGCGCCTTGCGCAGCGCCTGCATGATCCAGCCGGCAACGAAGGCCACCGCGATCCAGCCGAAGATGAAGCCGACGGAGGGGGTGAAGAACACGCCCAGGCCCCCGCGCCCGCCGGCCAGCAGCGGCGCGCCGAGCGCGACCACGAACAGCAGCAGCACCATGGCCAGCGCCCCGCGCCAGGCGCCGAGCATCACGCCGGCCAGCATCGCCCCCATGCTCTGCGCGGTGATCGGCACGCCGGCGGCGAAGGGCAGATCGAAGCGCGGCAGCAGGCCGAGCACCGCGAAGATGGCGGCGTAGAGCGCGATCTGGACGAGGCTGCGGTCTTTCATCGGCGGTCTCCGCGGGGTGCGCCACCGCGCGCGGCCAGCGCCTCGGCGGTGTGATGGGACAGTCTGAGTGTCTGGATACAGAAAGGCGCGAGCAGGCGCCAGCCGCCGCGCTTGCCGGTGCGGGCGCGCCAGGACTCGTTCAGCGCCTCCCACAGGGCGAAGAGCAGCGGCACGAAGCGGATCATCATCGCCACCGCCAGCGCCACCGCGCGCGGCGAGCCGCCGAACAGCCGCAGCGGGGCGAGGAGCGGCTCCACCGCGTCCATCATCGCGTCCATGCGCGTGGTCATGGTCACCGCATTGGCGAGCAGCACCATGGCGAGGATGCGCGCGAGCACGACGAGGCCGGCGAGGAGGTCGCCATTCCACCAATGAAAAGCCAGCAGGATGAGGAACAGCGGCCACAGCGGGCGCAGCAGGGCGATCTGCTTGAGCGCCACCTTGCCGAGCGAGGCATAGAGCGCCAGCACGGCGACGAGCAGAGCGGCCATGACGGGCAGGCTGTCCAGCGGCGCGGCCACGAGGCTGATCAGCGCCAGAGCGAGCAGCTTGCCGCCGGCGGGAACGCCATGCAGCCAGGTGCGCTCCGGCAGATAGAGCGAGATCATGCCAGCGCCTCGGCGAAGGCGCGGTAGGCGGCGATCACCGCGTCCGGCGCACCATCGCCGCGCACCCGGCCCTCATGCAGCCAGATGACCCGGTCGTAGCCTTCGAAGGCGTCAAGCTCATGGGCGACGAGGATCACCTGCTGGTCGAGCCCGGCGATGAGCGCTTCCAGCCGCCGGCGGGTGGGCAGATCGAGGCTGGAGAACGGTTCGTCGAACACCAGCAGCGCCGGTTTCATCACCAGCACGGCGAGGATGCACAGGAACTGCTTCTCCCCTTCCGAGAGCGCATGCACCGGCCGCTCGGCCCAGTGGGCGCGCTGGAAACGGGCGAGCGCGGGCACGGCTTCCTTCGCCGCCTCCCGGCGCGGCATTCCCGCCTGTTCGAGGCTGAAGGCGATTTCCTCGGCCACGGTGGGGAAGATGATCTGGTGGTCCGGGTTCTGGAAGATGAAGCCGACCTTGCGCGGCAGTTCGCCCGCCTGCGTTGCCGCGTCGAGCCCGTGAACGCGGATGCGGCCCGTATCGGCGGCCAGCAGGCCATTGAGCAGCCGCACCAGCGAGCTTTTGCCCGAGCCATTGGTGCCGATCAGCCCGACGCGGCGCTCGGCGATAGCGAGCGACACATCGCTCAGCACCACCCGCCCGCCACGGGTGAGGGTGACGTTTTCGAACTGGATCAGCGGGGCGTGCGGCACGGGGACATCCGGCGGTGATGGGGAAGGCGGCATCTTCGCTCAATCGCGGGACGCGCCGGCCCCGCGCTGCAGCGTGGCGCGCGCGAATTTGCGGAAGCGGGCGAAGGCGGCCGGCCCGTCGCCCGCGCGGGCGCGGATCACCGCCCCTTCATAGAGGTCGATGAGATGCGCCGCCGTCTCGGCCGGATCGAGCCCGCCCTCCACTTCGCCTTCCTGCTGGGCCTGCGCGATCAGGGCGGCGAGGTCCTGTTCCCAGGTGGCGAAGGCGCCGTGCAGCTGCGCGCGCAGTTCCTCGCCAAGGCCGGGCGCGGCTTGGGCGAGAACGCCGTAAAGGCAGCCGGGCACTGCCGCTTCCGCTGCCGAATCATGCTCCACCTGCACGAGATGGCGCTCGATCCGCGCCAGCGGGCTGAGGCTGGCATCGGTAAAGAGTTCCAGCCGCTGCTGGCGGTACTGCTCGGCATAGGCCTTGAGCACCGCGGCGGCAAAATCCTCCTTGCTGGCGAAGAAATGGTAGAAGGAGCCCTTGGGCACCGCCACCGACGCCAGAAGCGGCCCGATGCCCGTGCCTTCATAGCCCTGTTCCAACATGGCCCTTCGACCTGCGACGACGATCCTGTCGCGCGTGGATGGCTTTTCCATCATACTAGACGACCGGTCTACTGTTGCGTATCCTGCGGCGGATCGGAACACACAGAGGCGCCCATGTCCATCGTGCCGAAGCCTAGCGTGCCCGCACCCGCCGCAACAGCACCCGCGCCGCACGAGCCGGCCTCGCCCGGCATCTTCGTCTCCTGGCGCGCGCTCGGGCTCGGCGTGGTGCTGTTCTCGACCCTGCTGTGGAGCCTCGTGGGCCTGTTCGTGCGCATGGCCGATCTCGATGCGTGGACCATCATCCTCTGGCGCTCGGTGTTCGCCGCGCTGGCGCTGACGCCGTTCTGGCTGCTGGTGACGCGCGAGAGGGTGCGGGCGCTGCGCGACATGATCGCCCCCGCCGGCCTCGTCGCCATCGGCCTCGCAGTAGCCGGCAATGTCGGCTACATCGCCGCACTGCAGCTGACCTCCGTGGCGACGGTCATGACCGTCTATGCCACCCTGCCCTTCGTCACCGGGCTGCTCGGCCTCTGGCTGCTGCGCGAGAAGCTGAGCCGGCGGTTCGGCGCGGCGGCGCTGGTGGCAGCGGCCGGCATCGCGATCACCGCCGGGGCCGCGCTGTCGGCGGGCGATGCCGCCGGCATGGTGGTGGCGGCGCTGATGACGCTGAGCTGGGGCGGGCTGCTGGTGCAGGCCAAGAAGCATCCGGGGCTCGACCTCACGCTGATCAGCCTCATCTCCGCCCTTATCGCGGCGGTGATAGCTTTGCCGCTGGCGACGCCCGGCCTGCCGCCAGCCGCCTCGCTCTGGGCCTGCGCGCTGCTGGGCGCGCTCACCTCCGGCCTCGCCAATGTGCTGACCCTGATGGGCGGGCGGCACATAGGTTCCGGCGAGACGGGCCTGCTGCTGCTGCTCGACGTGGCGCTTTCCCCGCTCTGGGTGTGGCTCGTCTTTGACGAACGGGTGGGCGCGCCGGCGCTGCTGGGCGGCGGGCTGGTGGTGGCCGCCGTCGCCGTCTATCTCTTCGCCGACGCGCGGCGGCGGACGCTGGCCTGCCCGGCGCCGTGAACGGCACGGCCGGCGCTCCCCTGTCACCCAGCCGGGATCAGGTCGGCATCGCGGCCAGCGCCTAACCGACGCCTACAGCATTTCCAGCGCCCGACGGCGTGAGGGCGGCGGGAAGGCGGCGTCGAGCGCGGCGAGGTCTTCCGCATCCAGCCGGATGTCGCGGGCGCCGGCATTCTCGCGCATATGGGCGGCGCGCGAGGCCTTGGGGATGACGATGTTGCCCGGCATGCGCAGCGCCCAGGCCAGCGCGATCTGATAGGGCCGGGCATTGTGCTTGGCGGCGAGATCGGCCAGCACGCCGGTGCTCTTCAGCCGGCCGCGCTCGATCGGGCTATAGGCCATGAGCGGGATTTCATGTTCCTGCAGCCAGGGCAGCAGGTCCCATTCCGGCCCGCGACGGGTGAGATTGTAGAGCACCTGATTGGTGGCGCAGCCCTCGCCGCCGGGGGTTTCGTACAATTCGTTCATGTCGTCCGTGTCGAAGTTCGACACGCCCCAGTCACGGATCTTGCCCTGGCTCTTGAGGTGCTCGAAGCCGATGATGGTCTCGGCCAGCGGCACGCTGCCACGCCAGTGCAGCAGATAAAGGTCGATATGGTCGGTCTTCAGCCGGCGCAGGCTGCGCTCGCAGGCGGAGACAACGCCGTTGCGGCTGGCATTGTGCGGATAGACCTTGGTGACGAGGAACACCTTGTCGCGCAGCCCGGCCAGCGCCTCGCCGAGAAAGCGCTCGCAGGCGCCCTCGCCATACATTTCCGCCGTGTCGACCAGCGTCAGGCCGAGTTCGACGCCGAGGCGTACCGATTCGGTCTCCTCCGCCCGCACTTCGGGGCGCTCGCCCATCATCCAGGTGCCGATGCCGAGCGCCGGAACCTTGTGACCGCCGGGTAGAACCACCTTGCCGCTCATCTGCGCCTCCGTTTCATCCTCTGCCGGAGTGCCACTCCCGCGCCCTCGGCGCAAGCGGCGCGGGCGCCGTCGTGCTAATGTGCACGGGCACGCGCCCGCCGACCCTCACCGCCCGGAACCCGATGCCGCCCTCGCCGACCCCCGACCCCCGCGCGCCCGCCCCTGCCTCGCCCGTGCCGGAGCCGGCGCTGGCCATCGGCCTGTCGGCGGTGATCGTGGCGGTGACCGGCGACGACCCGAAGGTGCTGACGCTGCGTCATGAGGACGGGCGTGATTCGCTGCCCTCCGGCCCGCTGGAGCGCGGGCACCGCACGCTGGAAATGGGCCTGCGCAGCTGGGTGGAACGGCAGACGCTGCAGGAACTCGGCTATGTCGAGCAGCTCTACACCTTCGGCGACCGCGACCGCGGCGAGGACGGCACGCGCGCGCTCTCGCTCGCCTATCTCGCCCTCGTGCGCGAGGCGCGCCCGGCCGCCGACACCGATGCCGCCTGGCAGAGCTGGTACCGCTATTTCCCGTGGGAGGACTGGCGCAGCGGCCGCCCCGCCGTGCTCGACACGCTGGAGCACGGGCTGCGCTCCTGGGCGGCGGGCGCGGCCCAGGGACGGCTGAGCGAGCGACGCGCCGAGCGCATCGCCCTGTGCTTCGGTGGGCCGAGCGGCAGCACCGAGGCCGGCTGGAACGAGGAGCGGGTGCTGGAGCGCTACGAGCTGCTCTATGAGGCCGGGCTGGTGGGCGAAGCGCTGCGCGAGCGCGGCTCGGACCGCGTCGCCGCTGCGCCTTCCGGGCGCGAAATGCGCGAGGACCATCGCCGCATGCTGGCGCTCGCCATCGCAAGGCTGCGCGGCAAGATCAAATACCGGCCTGTGGTGTTCGAGCTGATGCCGCCGGCCTTCTCGCTCGGCCAGCTGCAGCAGGCGGTGGAGGCGCTGTCCGGGGCGCGGCTGCACAAGCAGAATTTCCGCCGGCTGGTGGAGCAGCAGCGGCTGGTGGAAGAGACCGGCGAGAGCACCGCGGAAACCGGCGGGCGCCCCGCCCGTCTGGTGCGCTTCCGCCGCGAGGTGCTGCTGGAGCGCCCGGCGCCGGGGGTGAGGTTGCCGGGAGGGTTCGGGCGGCGGTGAGGGACACGACGTCGCGGCCCTGCCGCGTTGCCCCTTTGGCGGATGCACGCAGTGCGGGAAGTACGATAAAGTTACCCCTCGCGAGACAGGCCGAAGGGGGAACGGTCATGGGCTATAATCTGATGATCTTCGAGCCGTCAGCGGCGCCGAGGGAGCGCGGTCCGTTTCTGGCATGGTACGAGCAACAGGTCGACTGGAACGACACCGACGACTACGACGATTACGATTCGACCACGCCCCGGCTGCGCGCCTTTTTCCTCGACATGGTTGCCACTCACCCGCCGATCAATGGCCCCTTGGCGGCGGATGAGCTGGACGATTCCAACATAACCCTCACCGACTACAGCATCGGGCGCGACATCATCTATCTCGGCGGCAGCTGGGAGATTGCCGACACCGCCCTCGCCCTTGCCCTCCAGCTGGCGGAAAAGCACGGGCTCGGCGTGTTCGACACCACCTCCGGGGTGGTGTGGCTGCCGGCGAAAGGAAAGATGGCGCCCGCCTTCGAAACGGCGCCCGCCCAGGGGGAACGCCCGCCTGCTCTTCTCGATCGGGCAATCGCCGCCTTGGCAAGATGGTTCAAGCGCGGCCGTTGAGCCAGGGCGAGGCGCGGCGGTGAGAGAAATCAAGCATGGGCGACTCTTTGGACGATAAAATGACGATCCGGGAGGCCTATCGGACGATGTTCCTGTTCCTTGAGAAGGAATGGGAGCTCACCGGCCGGCCGGACGAACTTGGCTCTCTGCTTGGCAGCCTGTCGACGCTGGAAGACGGATTGCCGGTCGACCCCGCCAATTGGGAGCAATGGCTTGAGGCGGTGAAGGCGGCGCGGGAGAGTACTGACGAGATAACTCGCCTGCACTTGACCAAAACCGAAGTCAAAAAGTGAAGTAACGCAGTCAGCGCCCGGCGGCATCGGCGGCGGTGAGGGTCATTCCGCCCAGGGGTCGATGACCGGCACGCCCGCCGCCTCAAAGGGCGCGCGGTCGCGGGTGGCGACGCGGAAACCATGCGCGGTGGCGATGGCGGCGATCTGGCCGTCCGCCACGGAAATCGCCCGCCCGGCGCTCCGGGCTTGCGCCACCAGCCGGGCGAAGGCGTGCGCGGCGGCCGCGTCGAACGGCAGGATGCGGCTATCGAACAAGGTATCAAGAAGTTCGGCCAGGCCCGCGCGCAGTTCCTCGCGCCGGCGGCCGGCGGGCAGGATTTCCGCGCCGAGCATGAGTTCAGACAGGCTGGTGCCGGTCAGAAACAGCGTCGACGCGGCCTGACGGTCGAGCCAGTCCAGCACCGCAGGGCTGCCGGCCGGGCGCATCGGCTCGGAGACGACATTGGTGATTCGAGGATGATCATTCAAACGAGGCCGGCTCAGCCGGGTCGCTCGCACGCATGGGCTCGAACTCGATCCCATTGAAGCGACGACCGAAGGCAGCGAGGGCCGAGCCGACCTTGACCCGCTCCGGCGGGCGCACAGCGGCCTGCAATATTTCGCGGATCTCCGCTTCCGTGCTGCGCCCATGGCGCGCCGCCCGGTCCTTGAGGGCACGGTGAACCTCGTCGGGAAGGTTGCGAATGGTGACGGCCGACATGGCTTCTCCTCAAGGCGCCCTGATATCACATGAGGAAGGTTGATATCAATTTAATGTCCGCCACGATCCAAAATCCTCATGACCCGATTTGTGACGAACTGTTGACAGCGACTTATACTCAGTCCTAGCATAATGACGATCCGCCGGGCCCTGCTGCCCGGTTCTCTTTGGCCCTACATATACTCATAACGAGCATAATGGAGAGGACGATGCTGGAATTCGATGTCGCGGCCCCCGCCGAGCGCACCGAATCCTTCGCGCCCGCGCAGGAGAGGCCCGCCCCCGCCACGCCGGCGCTGGGGCAGCTCTATGCCCGCGTCGCCAAGCACGTCACCCCGGCGGAATGGCCGCTGATCGCCCGCGAGGTCGAGGCGATCGAGCGCCTGAAGCGGGAGCGCAACGCCGTGGTGCTCGGCCACAATTACCAGGCGCCGGAAATCTTTAACACCGTGGCGGACATTGTCGGGGATTCGCTCGCCCTCGCCCGCGAGGCGGTGACGGTGGATGCCGACGTGATCGTCATGGCCGGCGTGCACTTCATGGCCGAGACCGCCAAGCTCTTGAACCCGTCCAAGACCGTGCTGATGCCGGATATGGGCGCGGGCTGCTCACTGGCCGACAGCATCACCGCCGCCGATATCCGCCTGCTGAAACAACGCTATCCCGGCGTGCCCGTCGTCACCTATGTCAACACCTCGGCCGAGGTGAAGGCGGAGAGCGATTATTGCTGCACGTCAGGCAATGCGGTGAAGGTGGTGCGCGCGGTGGCGAAGGAATGGGGCGTCACCCGCATCCTCATGCTCCCCGACGAGTTCCTCGCGCAGAATGTGCAGAAGGAAGTCCCCGAGCTGGAGCTGATCGCCTGGAAGGGCCATTGCGAAGTGCATGAGCGCTTCACCCCGCAGGATATTCGCGACCTGCGCGAGAACCATCCCGGCGTCGTGGTGCTGGCGCATCCCGAATGCCCGCCGGAAGTGGTGGCGGAAGCCGATTATGCCGGCTCCACCGCCGGCATGGCGGATTATGTGCGCGACGAGAAGCCGGCGCGGGTGGTGCTGATCACCGAATGCTCGATGGCCGACAATGTGGCGGTGAACCACCCCGACATCGAATTCGTGCGCCCGTGCAATCTCTGCCCGCATATGCGCCGCATCACCCTGCCGAACATCCGCCGGGCGCTGGAGACGATGACGACGCAGGTCGAGATCGACCCCGCTATTGCCGACCGCGCCCGCCTCGCCGTCGAGCGCATGCTCGCCATCCGCTGATCGCGGCCCCCTCGCTCGCAGCCCGGAAAGGCCACACCGTGAGCCATTCGCGTGAGAACATCGTCGTGGTCGGCGGCGGGGTGGCCGGTCTTGCCACCGCGCTGCGGCTGGCCCCGCTCCCGGTGACGCTGGTCGTCGCCGCGCCGCTGGGGGCGGAGGCCGCCACCGGCTGGGCGCAGGGCGGCATCGCCGCCGCGCTGGGCCCCGACGACCGGCTGGATCTGCATGCCATCGACACGCTGGCCGCCGGTGCCGGCCTGTCCGAGCCGGAGGTGGCGCGCCGCGTGGCAGCGGCGGCACCGGAGGCGATCGACTGGCTGGTCGGGCTCGGCACGCCCTTCGACCGCGACGCCGAGGGCGGCCTCGCCCTCGGGCTGGAGGCCGCGCATTCCCGCCGGCGCATCGTCCATGCCGAGGGCGACGGCACCGGCCGCGTGGTGCTGGAAACGCTGACCCGCGCCGTGCGCGCCTGCCCCTCCATTCATGTGATGGAAGGCTGGCGCGCGAGCGAGCTGCTCCCCGATGCGCAGGGCCGCATCGCCGGCATTGCCGCGCGCGACCGCGACGGGCGCACGCTCACGCTCGCCGCCCGCGCCGTGGTGCTGGCGACCGGCGGGCTCGGCGGGCTCTATGCCGCCACCACCAACCCGCTCGGCGCGGTCGGCTCCGGCCTCGCTTTGGCGGCGCGGGTCGGCGCCGTGCTGCGCGATATGGAGTTCGTGCAGTTCCACCCCACCGCCATGGCGGTCGGCGGAGACTCCGAACGGGCCGCCTCCGGTGGCCCTGCGCCCATGCCGCTCGCCACCGAAGCCCTGCGCGGGGAAGGCGCCCGGCTGTTCAGCAGCCGCGGCGAGCGCTTCATGGCCGAGGTGCCGGGGCAGGAACTCGCCGCGCGCGACGTGGTGGCGCGCGCCATCTTCGCCCAGCTCACCGCCGGGGAGACCGTGGTGCTGGACGCGCGGTTGAAGGACATCGAGCGCCGCTTTCCCGGCGTCGCCGCGCTGTGCCGCGCCCATGGGCTCGACCCGGCGGTGACGCCGATCCCGGTGCGGCCGGCGGCGCATTACCATATGGGCGGCATCCGGGTGGACGCGGCCGGCCGCGCCAGCGTGCCCGGCCTGTGGGCCTGCGGCGAGGTCGCCTCCACCGGGCTGCACGGCGCCAACCGGCTCGCCAGCAATTCGCTGCTGGAAGCCTTGGCCTTTGCGCGGTGGATCGCGCAGGATATTGCCGGCGAAGAGGCCGCGCCCGGCACGCCGCGCGCCCCCGCCGCGCCGCGCCCGGGCTCCCCGGCACGCGCGGAAATCCGCGCGCTGATGGACCGGCAGGTCGGCGTGGTGCGCGACGCCGAGGGGCTGGCTTCCGCCGCCGCCCGGCTCCGCGTGCTTTCCGCCCGCGACGGCTGCGACCTCTCCCTGGTAGCGCTGGCGATCACCGAAGCCGCGCTGCGGCGGTGCGAAAGCCGAGGCGGGCATTTCCGCGCCGATCACCCCGCTCCGGCGGCGCTGGCCCGGCATTCCGAGACGCGGCTGGCCGTGCCGTCATCGGACGCAGCCGAGACGCGGCAGGTGGCGTGAGCCCCGCCCTGACATCTACACCATGCCCGGACTTTTCCCGGTCTTCCAAGCCGGCGCCCGCGACGGGATGCCCCTGAACCACCCCTCATCCCCAGGCTAGACCCGGGGATCCAGAAGACTGGGTGACCGGGTCAGGCCCGGCCATGAGGGCCTTGAATGTGAAGCGAGCCGAGCGATGCCATCTGCCCTCTCCCCCCTCCCCCGCCTGATGGTCGAGCCGATCATGCGCGCCGCGCTGCTGGAAGATCTCGGACGCGCCGGCGATGTGACGACGGAGGCGTGCATTCCTGCCGGCGCCCGCTTCGACGCGGTGATCGGCTCGCGCCAGCATGGGGTAATCGCCGGCATCGACGCGGCGGTGATCGCCTTCGAACTGATCGACCCCGCGCTAAAGGTCACGGTCGAGCGCGGCGACGGCGCCGAGGTGGCCCCGGGCGACGTGGTGCTGCGGCTGGAAGGCTCCGCCCGTTCCATCCTCACTGCCGAGCGGGCGGCGCTGAACATCGCCTGCCGCATGTCCGGCATCGCCACCGCGACCGCGGGGCTGGTGGCCATCGCCCGCCAGCACGGCAAGGCGCATATCGTCTGCACCCGCAAGACCACGCCGGGCCTGCGCGCTCTGGAAAAGCACGCGGTGCGCGCGGGGGGCGGCTCCAATCACCGCTTCGGCCTCGACGACGCGGTGCTGATCAAGGACAACCACATCGCCGTGGCGGGCGGCGTGGTGCCGGCCATCCGCGCCGCCAAGGCGCATGCCGGGCACATGGTAAAGATCGAGGTGGAGGTCGACACGCTGGCCCAGCTCGACGCCGCGATGGCGGAAGGCGTCGACGCGGTGCTGCTCGACAACATGACCCCGGCCATGCTCGCCGATGCCGTGGCGCTGGTGGCGGGGCGCGCGCTCACCGAAGCCTCCGGCCGCGTCTCGCGCGAGACGGTGGGCCCGATCGCGGCGACGGGGGTGGACCTGATTTCGGTCGGCTGGATCACCCATTCCGCGCCGATTCTCGATCTCGGGCTCGACGCGGCGGGGGTGTGAGGGGTCTCCCCCCGCACCCCCTCATCCCCGGGCTCGACCTGGGGATCCAGTCTCTCCGCGTGGCCGGCGGGAAGGCGGGGTGGCCGGGTCAAGCCCGGCCATGAGGGAACGAGGAGGCCCCTCCCCTCCCAAGGTCGCAGGCTCAACTCGGCGCGAGGCGCTACGACTGCACTTGAAGAAGGCATGCCGTTGTGCGATGCATATAGGCGTCTGCTAATGGTCATGCGGGAGAGATCGACCGTCCTCCCGGATAAGTGTCGGCGCCGACGGAGCAACCCCCCAGGAAACTCTCAGGCACCAAGGACCGCATGATCAGGACGATCTGGAGAGAGGCGTCGCGCCGGGAATTTCCGGGGTAGGACGCCCACCGAAGGGGAAGCCCGGGATGGTGTGACGGCGTCGCCGTCGGTCCCGGGGCGAGCTCTCAGGTACCGCGACAGATGGGGACAGCCGGCCGAACGCCAAGCGGGGCACCGCGCGTTCGGGCCATGTCGTCCTCAAGCGCGGGAGCCACCCATGCGCCACATTGCCGTTATCGGCGCCGGTATCACCGGCGTGACCACCGCCTATGCCCTCCACCAGAAGGGCTATGACGTCACCGTCATCGACCGCCAGCGCTATTCCGCGATGGAGACCTCCTTCGCCAATGGCGGGCAGCTTTCCGCCTCCAATGCCGAGGTGTGGAACTCCTGGGCCACCGTGCTCAAGGGCATCAAGTGGATGTTCACGCCGGACGCCCCGCTGCTGATGAACCCCAAGCCCTCCTGGCACAAATATTCCTGGATGGCCGAGTTCCTCGCCAACATCCCGAACTACGAGGCCAACACGGTCGAGACCACCCGTCTCGCCATCCAGGCCCGCAACCACATGTTCGAGATCGCCAGGCGCGAGGGGATCGACTTCAACCACGAGACCCGCGGCATCCTGCACATCTACCGCGACAAGGAAGCCCAGGATAACGCCCGCAAGGTGTCCGCCCTTTACGCCCGTGGCGGTCTGGAGCGGCGCGAGGTGACGCCGGAAGAAATCCGCGCCATCGAGCCGACGCTGCACGGCAAATACTATGGCGGCTTCTTCACCCCGTCCGATTCCACCGGCGACATCCACAAATTCACCTATGGGCTGGCGGAAGTGTGCCGGCGCCATGGCGTGCAGTTCATCAATGAGGCCAGCGTCGAGCGCGTCGTCCACACCGGAACGGGCAAGGACGGCACCGGGGTGGAGGTGACCTTCTCCATCGCCCCCGACGCCGAGGACGCGCTGCCGCGCCGCGAGACGCTCGCCTTCGACGGCGCGGTGATCTGCGCCGGCATCGGCTCGCGCGCCATCGCCGCCGGGCTCGGCGACCGGGTGAACATCTACCCCGTGAAGGGCTATTCCATCACCGTCATGCTCGACGATGAGGCGAGCCAGATGGCGGCCCCGTGGGTGAGCCTCTTGGACGACAAGACCAAGATCGTCACCTCGCGCCTCGGCAAGGATCGCTTCCGCGTCGCCGGCACGGCGGAGTTCAACGGTGAGAACCGCGACATCCGCGCCGACCGCATCCGCCCGCTGGTCGACTGGACCCGCAAGCTGTTCCCCGGCGTGAACACCGCCCGCGTGGTGCCGTGGGCCGGGCTGCGGCCGATGATGCCGGACATGATGCCGCGCGTTGCCGCCGGCAAGAAGCCGGGCGTGTTCTACAATACCGGCCATGGGCATCTGGGCTGGACGCTCTCCTGCGCCACCGCCGAGATCATCGCCGCCAAGGTGGCGGACGCCCTGCCGGTGGAAGCGCCCGCCCCGATGCTGCGCATGGCGGCGGAATAAGCCGGCCGGCCCCGCCGCGCGCGCGGCGGGGTGCCCGCACCACCCGCTTTCCGAACCCCCGCCCCGGTCCGCGTTTCCGCTCCGGGTCTTGAGAGAGCCGACCCTTCCGGCTCCCGCCCCGCCCCCGGACGAACGCCGGGGGCGGGCTTTTTTAAATGGGTGAATGCCAACCAGCCGGGCCGGCCGGCGCGATCCTACCCCGACCCTAGCCCTCCCCCTGATGACCCGGGGCGGCCTGCACAAGCTGGGTTTCCGGCGAGTGGACAATGTTAAGATAACGTTCGAACTGCACCAGCACATCGGTGATGATCTGGTCGGGCGCCATGCCCATCACATCATAGCCGCGCCCGCCGCTGGAGAAGTATGTCCGCGCCTCGTAGCGGTATTCCGGCTTGCCGGCTCCCGCCGTGAGGACCGTCGGCAGGCGGTGGGCCACCGCACTGACCCCATAGACGAAATCGCGCACGTTCTCGGCCGGGGAGCGTAGCGCGACGGCGCCCTTTTCCTCGTCATGCACCTCGGCGACCCGTCCGCGGCGCGTCAGCTCCTGCGCCACCTGCTCCAGCGCAGGGCGCACCTGGGCCGCGATGAACCGCTCGATCTCGGCCTGCGTCGGCGCATGGAGAATCAGCGCGAGCCGGCGCTGCCAGGTGACGCCGGCCGCCGGGGCGCTCGGCACGGAGAAGGTCTGGCCGGCATGCGCCCGCTGCTGGGCGATATCGGCCCGCATGCCTGCGAACAGCGCCCATACCAGCGCCAGCATGACGAAGGTGAAGGGCAGCGCGCTGGCGATGGTGGCCGATTGCAGCGCACCCAGCCCGCCCGCCAGCAGGAGCCCCGCGGCGACCGCCCCCTCCAGCGCGCACCAGAACACGCGCTGGCCCGTCGTCGTCTGCGTCTCGCCGCCGGCCGCGATGGAATCGACGACAAGCGAGCCGGAATCCGACGAGGTGACGAAGAACACGGCGATCAGGACGATGGCCAGCGTCGACGTGACAACCGGCAGCGGAAGGTATTCAAAGAACTGGAACAGCCCGACCGAGACATCCGCCGCCACAGCCCGACCGAGCTCGCCAGCGGCCACGCCTGTATCAATGAAGATAGCGGTGTTGCCGAAGACGGTCATCCAGAAGAAGGTGAAACCGGCCGGAATGAAGAGCACCGCGACCACGAACTCGCGCACCGTGCGGCCACGCGAGATGCGGGCGATGAACATGCCGACGAAGGGCGACCAGGAAATCCACCAGGCCCAGTAGAACAGCGTCCAGCCGTCGATCCAGGGCGTCGGTTCATAAGCGTAGATGTTGAAGGTGCGAAGCACGAGCGTATCGAGATAAAGCCCGATATTCTGCACGAAGTCGCGGAACAGAAGCTCGGTCGGCCCCATCACCAGCACGAACAGCATGAGCAGGATGGCGACAACGAGGTTGAGCTCGGAGAGGATCCGCACGCCCTTGTCGAGGCCGGTGACGACGGACACGGTCGCGAGGCCGGTGATGACTGCGATCAGCGGCAACTGCACCTCGGGACCGACGGGTAGTCCGGTGAGATAGCTGAGCCCGGCATTGATCTGGCTCACCCCGAGGCCGAGCGAGGTGGCGATGCCGAACATCGTGCCGACAATCGCAAAGATGTCGACCGCATGGCCGATCGGCCCGTTGATGCGCTCCTTGAGCAGGGGGTAGAGGCCGGAGCGGATGGTCAGCGGCAGGTTGTAGCGATAACCGAAATACGCCAGCGAAAGGCCGACCACGGCGTAGATCGCCCAGGCGTGGATCCCCCAATGGAAGAACGTCACCGACATGGCCTCGCGCATCGCCGCGATCGAGCGCGGCTCGGCGGTGGGGGGCTGCATGAAGTGGGTCATGGGTTCGCCGACGGCATAGAACATGAGGCCGATACCCATGCCCGCCGCGAACAGCATCGCGATCCAGGACGAGAACCGGAAATCCGGCGTCGAATCGTCCGGGCCCAGCTTGAGCCGTCCGAAATCACCGAGGCAGAACAGCAGAACCGCAGCAAGGAAGATGCCGACCGCCAGCAGATAAAGCCAACCGAACCCCGCCAATATCCGGCTCTGCAAACCGCCGAAGATCGCGCTGGCTTCTTCCGGAGCAATCACGCCGACAGCAAGAAACAGAGCAATTATAAGGACGGACCCGAAAAAGACGGGTGGATTGATGATGAAAGGTCTGAACATCTTAAGCCCCTTCCCCGCCCCAGCCTCTAACCTTGCGGCATCAAGGCGACCCCAATGAGCCTCCCATTTAAGCAAATGATGAGCCCGCGCACACACCGGGCCCGGCGCGCATGGGGAAAAGTCGGGCAGAGGCGACCTACGGACCCGGGCCGATGCTGGATTTTGCGCCAACCGAACCGCTCGATGCCGCCCCTCTGCGCGCCCGTGTCCCGGACGCCTGCAGTGCCAGCGTAAGGCGCGCCGGGACACGCGCAAACCCCCACGGCAACGCCTCGGGACGCGCGCCACCCGTCCCGTTCCCGGATCGGCGCGACGCTGCGTGCCGCTGGTCCGGGGAACGGAACGGGTTCGGCTTGTCGGGGGGAGCGACGGGCCGGGCGGCGGCTCAGAACACCAGCGAGCGGTGCAGTTGCATCCCCGCCCAGGCGCCATCGGCGATGGCGAGGGTGAGCGAGTGCGGTGCGCGCGCGGCATCGCCGCAGGCGAAGGCGCCCGCAATGCTGGTTTCCTTGGTTTCCCCGGTGCGGATTTGCGTGCCGAACGGCGTCTCTTCCAGCGCGCAGCCAAGCACCTCCGCCACAGCCGAGGCCGGCCGGTTGCGCGGGGCGGTGAACAGACCGGCGAAGGCGAGCCGGCGGCCATCGGCGAGAACCACCTCTGCGTGGCCGTCGAGCCGCGCCACATGCGCCTCCTCCAGCGCGATGGCGTGGGCGGCGAGTTCGGCCCGGGTCGCCGAGTCGGGGGTAAAGGCGCCGTTGGTAAACAGCGTGACGGTGCCCCATTCCTTCACCATGAGCGCCTGATGCACCGACAGCGGCGAGGTGGCGATGACGCCGAGGCGACCTCGGTCGAGCTCGTAGCCGTCGCAATAGGGGCAGTGGAACACGCTGCGCCCCCAGCGCTCGACCAGCCCCCCAATGGCCGGAAGCTCGTCGCTGACGCCGACTGCGAACAACAGGCGCCGGCCGCGATGACGCGTGCCCGCCGCGGTGGTGACAGTGAAATCATCCCTCGCGCCGGCCGCGCCCTCGGCCACGCCCTCCGTCCATTCCAGCGTCGGATAGGCCTCGAGCTGCCGGCGGGCGGTTCGGGCAAGCGCGGCCGGGTCGACCCCATCCTGCCCGAGTAGACCGTGCGAGGCGCGGGAGAAGCGGTTGCGGCGCTGGCCGGCATCGATGATCCGCACGCTGCGCCGGGCGCGCAGCAGCTGGAGCGTGGCGGCCATGCCGGCATAGGAGCCGCCGATGACGATGACATCGTGCATATCAGGTTTTCCCTTCGCGCCGTGCGGCATGGCGGCGGCTGAAATCGGCGGCGAGATCCGCCAGGGTGATCTGGCCGAAACGGGCGAGCAGCAGCGCCTCGGCTTCGGCAAAGGCGTCGTCAAGGGCGGCGTTCACCGCCTGCTCGACAAGGCAGAAGGGCATCTCCTGCCGGTTGCCGATGGCGAAGATGGCCGGCTCGCCAAGCGTCTCATGCAGCTGACGCAGGGTGACGGCGGCGAGATCGGCACTGATCCGCCACCCGCCCTGCGGCCCGCGCGCCGAGCGCACCAGCCCGGCCTCGCGCAGCAGGCCCATCGTGCGGCGGACCACCACGGGATGGGTGTGCATGCAGGTGGCCAGTTCCTCGGAGGTCATCGGCCCGTCCCGCTCCGCCATGTGCAGCAGGGCGTGGAGGACGGAGGAGAGACGGCTGTCGCGCTTCATGTAACTTCGTTTATTACGATTTAGACTACGCGGCAAGGGCGCTCACGCGCGGCGCCGGCGCAGATCGGGAAAGACGCGCGGGGGGGCCGGGAGAGCGGCCTCTTTCCCCTTCCCTCATGGCTGGGCTCGACCCGGTCACCCCGCCATCAGGCCTGAGCCAAACGGGAATGCTGGGCCCCCGGGTCAAGCCTGGGGATGAGGGGATGCGGGGTGGACAGGCCCCGCCGCCGGGCAGGCTCTGCCGCTAGAGCTTCACCGACCGCAGCCGCAGTGCGTTGCTGATGACGCTGACCGAGGACAGCGCCATCGCCAGGGCCGCCACCATGGGCGAGAGCAGCAGGCCGAAGACGGGGTAGAGCACGCCAGCGGCGATGGGCACGCCGGCGCCATTATAGAGGAAGGCGAAGAACAGGTTCTGCCGGATGTTGCGCATCGTCGCCTGCGACAGATGCCGGGCGGTGACGAGGCCGGTGAGGTCGCCATGCAGCAGCGTCACCCCGGCGCTCTCGATGGCGACATCGGTGCCCGAGCCCATGGCGATGCCGACATCGGCCGCCGCCAGCGCCGGCGCGTCGTTCACCCCGTCGCCGGCCATGGCGACGACGCGGCCCTGCGCCTTCAGCCTTTCCACCACCGCCGCCTTGTCCTCCGGTGCGACCTCCGCTTCGACCTCGGTGAGGCCGAGCCGGCGGGCTACCGCCTGCGCCGTCACCCTGTTGTCGCCGGTGAGCATGACGACACGGATGCCCTCCTTCGCCAGCGCGGCGAGCGCGGCGGGCGTCGTCGCCTTCACCGGATCGGCGATGGCGAGCGCCGCCGCAAGCTTGCCGTTGACGCCCAGCAGCACCACGCTGGCGCCCTCGCCGCGCAGTTTGTCCGCGCGCGCGGCGAGCGGGGCGGCGTCGATACCCAGTTCACCGAGGAACGCCGCGCTGCCGATGACGACGCGCTTGCCCTCAATGAGCCCATAGGCGCCTTTGCCCACGGGGCTGTCGAAACCACGCACCTTGGGGATGGCGAGACCGCGCGCCTCTGCCGCCGCCACGATGGCATGGGCGAGCGGGTGCTCGGACGGGCGCTCGACGGCGGCCGCAAGGCGCAGCGCCTCGGCCTCCTCGAAGCCCTCCTGCGTCACGATGGCGGTAACGGAGGGTTTGCCCTCGGTCAGCGTACCTGTCTTGTCGACCACCAGCGTGTCGACCTTCTCCATCCGTTCCAGCGCCTCGGCATCGCGGACGAGCAGGCCCATCTGGGCCCCGCGCCCGACCCCGACCATGATCGACATCGGCGTGGCGAGGCCGAGCGCGCAGGGGCAGGCGATGATCAGCACCGCCACGGCGGCGATGAGCGCGTGGCTGAAGCGCGGCTCTGGACCGAACAGCGCCCAGGCGACGAAGGCGAGGAGCGCGCAGGCGACCACCAGCGGCACGAACCATCCGGCGACCTGATCGGCGAGGCGCTGGATCGGCGCTCGCGAACGCTGCGCCTGCGCCACCATCTGCACGATGCGGGCGAGCAGCGTGTCGCGGCCGATCCTTTCCGCCGTGATGACGAGGCCGCCGGAGCGGTTAAGCGTGCCGCCGATGACAGCATCGCCTTCGCCCTTGCTCACCGGAAGGGATTCCCCCGTGACCAGCGATTCATCGAGCGCCGAACGGCCTTCGACCACGGTGCCGTCGACCGGCACCTTCTCGCCCGGGCGTACCCGCAGCCGGTCGCCCACTACGATGTCCGCGAGCGGCACTTCCTCTTCGCTGCCATCGTCGTTCAGCCGGCGAGCTGTTTTCGGCGCGAGGTCGAGCAGCGCCTTGATGGCGCCGGAGGTCTGCTCGCGGGCGCGCAGTTCCAGCACCTGGCCGAGCAGCACCAGCACGGTGATGACGGCGGCGGATTCGAAATAGACCGGCACCGCGCCATCCGCACCGCGGAAGGCGGGCGGGAACAGGCCGGGCACCAGCACCGCGAAAAGGCTGTAGAGATAAGCGACGCCGGTGCCGAGCGCGATCAGCGTGAACATGTTGAAATGCCGCGTCACCACGGACTGCGCGCCGCGCACGAAGAACGGCCAGCCCGCCCACAGCACGACCGGCGTCGCCAGCACCAGCTGGACCCAGTTGGAGACGTTCGGCGGCACGGCATGGTGCAGCGCCGGGATGAGATGCGCGCCCATTTCCAGCGCGAAGACCGGGGCGGCGAGCGCGAGGCCGATCCAGAACCGGCGGGTCATGTCGATCAGTTCATGGTTCGGCCCGTCGTCGAGGCTGACCAGCATCGGTTCCAGCGCCATGCCGCAGATCGGGCAGCTGCCGGGCCCAACCTGCACGATCTCCGGGTGCATCGGGCAGGTATATTCCGTGCCCTCCGGCACCGGCTCAGCAGGCCCCTTGTCGCCGAGGTACTTGTCCGGATTGGCGATGAACTTGGTGCGGCAGCCCGGCGCGCAGAAATAATAGGTGATGCCGTTGTGCTCCGCCTTCAGCGTCGCCGTGTGTGGATCGACATCCATGCCGCAGACCGGGTCCTTGGCCATGTGCGCGGCGGGGGCGTGTGCGTGATCGTGCGGATGGGCAGGGGCGCCGACGTGGTCATGACGGGCGTGGTCCTGAGGGCTGTGATCGTGCACGCCATGCCCGCCGCAGCAGCCGCCGCCCTTGGCGTGTGCGTGATCCGCTGGCTCGCCGTCGCCCGCCTGCCCGTGATGGTTCGCCGCCATGGCACCCTCCTTATACCCCCATGAGGTATCTGACCCTTGCGATATATACCCCATATGGGTATATGGCAAGAATGCAGAACGACACTCGCACAGCCTGTCTGAAACGCCTGAGCCGCATCGAGGGACAAGTGCGCGGCCTCTCTCGCATGCTGGAGGAAGACCGCTACTGCATCGACATCGTTACCCAGGTGGCGGCGGTGCGCGCGGCGCTGAAGAAGGTGGAGGAGGAGGTGCTGCGCGACCATGTCGCGCACTGCGTCGCCCACGCCATCCAGTCCGGCGACGCCGACGCCCAGCGCGCCAAGGTGGACGAGTTGATCGAGGTGCTCGGCAAGCTCAGGTGAGGGGGACGCCGCCTCAGTGCCGCTGAAGCGCGAGGTGCGTGCCGAGCCCCACCAGCACCGCCCCGCCGGCCCGGTGCATCATCTGTTGCGCCCGGCTCGAACGGCGCAGCCGCTCGACCATGGCCCCCGCCAGCAGCACGCAGACAAGATAGGCCGTGGTGAACATCACATTCACCAGGGTGCCAAGCACGAGAAACTGCGCCCACACCGGCAGGCTCGCCGCCGGGTCTATGAACTGCGGCAGCAGCGCCACGAAGAACAGCGCCGTCTTCGGGTTCAGCACCTCGACAGCCACGCTCTCCACGAAGGCGCGGCGGGAGGATTTTCGCCCGGGCGCCGAGAGCGCGAGGGCCTCGCCCTTGGACTTCGCTCGGAACATGCCGATGCCGAGCCAGATCAGATAGGCCGCGCCAACGAGCTTCACCGCCATGTAGAGCAGCGGCACGGCATGGAAGAGAACGGAGAGGCCCCCGGCCGCGGCGATGACGTGAGCGTAGCAGCCCAGATGCAGGCCCAGCACCGCCATCACGCCGGAGAGCCGGCCGCGCGCCAGCGTCTGCGCCGCCGTGTAGAGCATGGCTGGGCCGGGAATACAGGCGAAGAGGCCCGCCGTGGCAAGGAAAGCGAGAAAAAGATCGGTGCGCGGCATGGCAGCTTCCGGAAACAGCACTGGCGAGAGAGGCGACGCTAGCACATCCGCGCGCCGCGCCCCCTACCCCCCATACAGCCCCTTATACTGTTCGCGCAGCAGGTTCTTCTGCACCTTGCCCATGGTGTTGCGCGGCAGATCGTCGAGGAAGATGACGCGCTTGGGCAGCTTGTAGCGCGCGAGCCGCCCTTCCAGCGCCTCCAGCACTGACTGCTCATCCAGCGCCGCGTCGGGGCGGGCGATCACCACGGCGGTCACCCCCTCGCCGAAATCGGGATGGGGCAGGCCGATCACCGCGCTCTCGATCACGCCGGGCAGCGCGTCGATCTCGGTCTCGACTTCCTTCGGGTAGACATTGTAGCCGCCCGAAATGACGAGGTCCTTGCCGCGCCCGACGATCTGCACATAGCCATCTGGCCCGACAAGGCCGAGATCGCCGGTGACGAACCAGCCATCATGGAACTCCGCCGCCGTCTTCTCCGGCATGCGCCAATAGCCCTTGAAAATGTTGGGGCCGCGCAGCTCGATCATGCCGATCTCGCCGGTGCCGAGCACCTCTCCGCTCTCGGACGCCACCACGCGCAGTTCCACGCCGGGCAGCGGGAAGCCCACCGTGCCGGCGATGCGCTCGCCCTCATAGGGGTTGGAGGTGTTCATGCCGGTCTCGGTCATGCCATAGCGTTCGAGAATGGCGTGGCCGGTGCGGGCGCGCCATTCCCGGTGCGTCTCCGCCAGCAGCGGCGCCGAGCCGGAGATGAACAGCCGCATGCCGGCCGCCGCCTCGGGGGTCAGCTCGGGGGATTTCAGCAGCCGGACATAGAAGGTCGGCACGCCCATCAGCACGCTCGCCCGGCCCATGAGCGCGAGGATGCGCGCCGGGTCGAACTTCGGCAGGAAGATCATCGACGATCCCGCCGCCAGCGTCACATTGATGGCGACGAACAGGCCGTGGGTGTGGAAGATCGGCAAGGCGTGGATCAGCACGTCGTCCGGCGTGAAGTGCCAGGCCTCGGCCAGCGCCTGCGCGTTTGAGGCGAGGTTCTCATGGGTGAGCATCGCCCCCTTGGAGCGGCCGGTCGTGCCTGAGGTGTAGAGCAGCGCGGCGAGGTCGTCCGGCCCGCGCGGCACATCCTCGAAGGTGCTGCGGCAGGCCTCGGCCGCCGCGCGCAGCGTGCCGTGTCCGTTCGCATCCAGTGTGACCACCTGGGCCACGCCACGGGCGCGGGCGAGGGGCGCCAGCACCGCCTCGCTGGCGGGATCGCAGATGAAGATCGCCGGTTCGGCATCGCCGAGGAAATAGTCGACCTCGGGCGGCGTATAGGCGGTGTTGAGCGGCAGGAACACGCCGCCGGCCCGCACCGTGGCGAGATAGACGAACACCGCCTCCAGGCTCTTTTCCGCCTGCAGCGCCACCCGGTCGCCGGGCTTCAGGCCCATGGCCACCAGCGCATTCGCGTAGCGGGCTGTGCGCCGGTCGAGCTCGGCATAGGTGAGGATGGCCCCGTCCGCCGTCTCGGCGAAGACGCGGGAGGGGTCGGTGCCACCCGCGCGCAGGTGGTCGATCAGATGATTGGTCATGAGCAGGGGATCACGGGCAGGAGGTCACGGCGGCGAGTTGAGCCTCTCCCGCCGTGGCGAGGGTGGCAGTGGGTGGCGGCGCGGCCGTTTGAGGCGCGGCGGGCGCCGCACCGGAGGCGAGACGCGGGCAGGTGGCGTGAAGCCCGAGCGAAGCTACATAGGAGGCGCGGATCGTCGTATTGGCGAAGCGCGCGTTTTCGATATAGGCCCGCAGCGTCGCCGCCACCTGTTCCCGCGAGGGCTTTTCCATCGTCGGCCACTGGCTCTTCGGCACGCTGCCGAACAGAGCGATGGCGTCCCAGCCCTGGGGGCGGTTGATGGAGGCGACGGTGGAGGGCGTATCGAGATTCTTGTAGGTCCAGAAGCTCCAGCCGAGGCCGAAGCGCTCATTGAGCGTGCGGAATTTCTGGTTCCAGTCGTCGTTCAGTTCGCCGGTCTCGCCGATGAAGATCGGCACCTGCCAGCGATTGGCGAAGTTGACATATTTCTGGATCGAGCTGCGCTGCGGGCCGGCCCAGAACATGTGGTAGGTGTAGCCGAGATTGTCGGCGAAGGGCTTGCCGAACACGTCGAAATTCGTGCTCCACTGCGCCCCCGCCAGCATGATCGGGTGGTTGGGATCGACCGCGCGGATCGCCTCCACCAGCTCGCGATAGAACGGCTCCAGCCGCGAATTGAGGAAATCCGTGTCGTGATAGGGGGTGATCGGCTCGTTGAGCAGGTCATAGCCCAGCACCGCCGTCTCGTCCTTGTAGCGCTCGGCGATGGCGCGCCACATGGTGAGCGTGCGCCGCTTGTATTCCGGCACATAGAAGGTGAGCGGGTAGCCGACGCCGTCATCATGGTTCACGCCGGTCTGCCCGCCGGGGGCGGCGTGGATGTCGAGGATGAGCTTGATGTTATGCGCCTTGGCCCAGCCGACCAGCCGGTCGATCCGCGCCCAGCCCTCGCCCTTCGGGTCGACCTGGTCGGGATTGGCGGGGTCGAGGAAGAATTTCCAATGCAGCGGCACGCGGATGGTGGAGAAGCCGGAGGCGGCGAGGAAGGCGACATCCTCTTCCTGGATATAGGCCTCGCGGAAATCCTTCCAGAACCGCGCGGCCTCCTCCGGGCCGGCGAGGTACTCGATCACGTCCTCGATATCCTGCGGCGAGCGCTGGACCGTGAACTTGAACATATAGCCTTCCGGCAGCAGCCAGTTGCCGAAGCTCATCCCCTTGATATTGAACGTCGATCCGTCCGGATTGACGAAACGCGTGCCTTCCGCCCGGATGAAGCCGGGGGCAGACGCGGGCGCGCCCACAGGCGCCACCGGCGCGGCGGTGGTCGCGGAACCGGCCGGCGCGGCCGGCGTGTCGGTCAGCGCCAGGGCGGGGGCGGCGGCGAGAAGGAGGGCGGTGGCGAGGGGAAGAGCGCAGCGGATCATGGACGGCAACCTAGTAAAGCCCGCGCGCGGCGGCAATGGCCCGCAGGGAAGCATGAGGCCGATCCCGCGCAGCGGCAGCCGAATGGCGCGGCGGGCGCCCGGCGGGCATCGCCGGCGGTTCTGAGGTCAGTGGCCAGTCATGGCCGGCGCCGGCAGACCGGCGGCGGCCGGGCATAGGCATGTCTTTCGGCGAGGGCCGCCTGCTCTTCGCGCCCCGCCGCGCGTGGCGACGGCGCGGGCCAAGGACCGGCGGCCGGGAGAGCAACACGCGGCCGATCCGAGCATCACGACACGGGTTTTGAGCGCGGGGGGAGGGCGTCACATCCTCCTTCCGGGGGCGCACCCACGGCGGACGGCAATTTCCCCGCCCGGTTTCGGTAGCCTTTTCCGGCGCCGCGAACAAGGTGAGCCGCAAGCGAAACGAGCGGGAGCAAGCCGGCGCACGCTCAGCGTGCCTCTCAGAGGCTCGGGTTCCGGAGCGCAGTCGCCGTGGACGGAACCGGAGCGGCCGGCGGTAGCGGGGGCGTGGCGGTCACCTTGCCGTTCTCGCCCTTTCCGCCACGGTGACAGCGCGCGCGCGGCAGGCTAAGCGTGAGGCTCCCGCCTCCCGCCCCCGGCAGATCCCTGACCTCCATGTCCTATCTCATCTACGCCGCCATCCTGCTTGTCGTCGTGGCCTTGTTCGCGCTGATCACCGCGCGCGGACGCGTGCATCCCTTCCTCGCGCTGGTGCTCGCCGCCTTCGCCTTCAACCAGGGCGTCGGCTGGTCGCTGAGCTTCGTGGTGAAATCCTTCTCCGTCGGCTTCGGCCAGACGCTGGCGGCACTCGGCATCATCGTGGTGACAGGGGCGCTGATGGCGGAAATCGCCGACGGGACGGGGGCCACGGCGCGGCTGCAGCAGAGGGCGCGCGGCTGGCGCACCCGCTCCGGCCCGCTCGCCGTGCTCGGGCTGATTGGCGGCATGGCGTCCACCCCGGCGGCGGCGTTCGCGGTGCTGAACCCGCTGCGGCGCGGCATGGGCGGCGACAGCCCGCGCTCGGCGCTCACCCTCGGCCTCGCCCTTTCCGCCGGCCATGGCCTGCTGATCCCGGCCCCCACCGTGCTGGCGAGCCTCACCATATTGCGCGCCGACTGGGGGCTGGCGGTGGCGGTCGGCCTGCCCCTGGCGCTGATCGCCGGGGCCTTCGGGGCGCTGTGGGCGAAGGGCTGCGCCAGCGGCGCGCCCAACCCGCTGGACACCACCGCCGGCATCAAGGGCGCGAGCCTGCACGCGTCGCAGCGCGGCGCGCTGGCGCTGCTGGTCGTCAGCCTGGTTCTGGTGGCGATGCTCATCGTGCAGGCGCTGGGCGACATCGCCTCCGAACCCTTCGGCGGCGGCAATGACCGGCATTTCATCCTGGCGCTGGGCAGCCCGGCGCTGCTGCTGGTCACCGGCGTCGGCCTGCTGCTGCTGCTGAGCTGGAGCTGGGAAAAGGGCGGCCTCTCCGAGGCCGGCTGGGCCGGGCGGGCGGTGACGAAGGTGGCGCCGCTCCTCCTCATCCTCGGCGCTGCCGGCGGCCTCGCCAAGGTGGCGCAGGATGTCGGCATGGCGGAGATGACGGCGGAATATCTCATTCCCCTCGCCCCCGCCTCCGGCGCGCTGGTGCTGGTGCTGCCCTTCGCGCTCGCCGCCACCATCAAGATCCTGCAGGGTTCCTCGCTGGTCGCCGCCATCACGAGCGCCGGCATGATGATGGAACTCGCCGCCCCGCTCGGCCTCGGCGACCCGATGGGGCGCGTTCTTGCCGCATTGGCGGTGAGCGCCGGCGCCATGACCGTGCCGCAGATCAATGACGGATTGTTCTGGCTGGTGACGCGGGCCGGGCGCTTCACCCCGCCGGCGGCGCTGGCGCTGTTCTCCGGCGGGGCGCTGCTGCAGGGCGGGCTGATCCTCGTCTGCCTCATCGCCGTCCGGCTGGTGGCCGCCTGAACCACGCCTGTTTTCGAGGAACCTGCGCCGATGCTGCGACGCCGTGACCTGCTGCTCTCCGCCCTTGCCGCCGCCAGCCTGCCCGCCCTCCCGCTGACCGCGCGCGCGCAAGCCGCCGCCGCCGCGCCGCTACCGCCCTCCGGCACGCCGCGCCTGCCGGCGGACTTCGTCTGGGGCGCCTCCACCTCGGCCTACCAGATCGAGGGCGCGGTGGCGGAAGGCGGGCGCAAGCCCTCTATCTGGGACGTGTTTTCCCACACGCCCGGCCGCATCGCCGACGGCACGACGGGCGATGTCGCCTGCGACCACTACCACCGCTATGCCGACGACGTGACCCTGATGGGCGATCTCGGCTTCAAGGCCTATCGCTTCTCGCTCGCCTGGCCGCGGGTGACGCCCGACGGCACCGGCGCGGTGAACGCGGCCGGGCTCGACTTCTACGACCGGCTTGTCGACAGCCTGCTGGCGCGCGGCATCGCGCCCATGGCCTGTCTCTACCACTGGGATCTGCCGCAGGCTTTGCAGGAACGCGGCGGCTGGCACAATCGCGACATGGCGAACTGGTTCGCCGACTATGCCCGCGTCGCCGTGCAGCGGCTCGGCGACCGGGTGAAGCCGTGGGCGATGCTGAACGAACCCTCTGTGCACGCCATTTTCGGCCATGGCTTCGGCAATCACGCGCCCGGCCTCACCGGCTGGGACAGCTATGTGAAGGCCCAGCACCACCAGAACCTCGCCCAGGGCACCGGCATCGCCGCCGTGCGGGGAATGCACCCCGACCTCAAGCTCGGCACGGTGCTGTCGCTGCAGCCGATCTTTCCGGCCTCCCAGGACCCGGCCGACATTGCAGCGGCCGCGCGCTTCGATGCCTGCTGGAACACGATCAATCTCGACCCGCTGTTCCATGGCCGCTACCCTGAACTGTTTGCGGACGCCTTCGCGCCGCTGGTCCAGCCGGGCGATATGGCAACAATCCGCGCCCCGCTCGATTTCCTCGGCGTGAACTATTACGGACCGTCCTATATCCGCCACGACGCCAACGCCTTTCTCGGCCAGGCGAGCTGGGGCGCGCTACCGCCGGACACGCCGCAGACGCTGCTCGGCTGGCCGATCAGCGCGCAGGGCATGGTCGAGGTGCTGGCCCGGCTGCGCGACACCTATGGCAACCCGCCGGTGTTCATCACCGAGAACGGCGCCTGCTATGAGGACCCCGCGCCGGTGGACGGGGTAGTGGCCGACCCGGAGCGGACGGAATATTTGCGCGCGCATCTCGTCGCCGCCGGCGAGGCGATCGCCCAGGGCTGCGCGCTCAAGGGCTATTATGTCTGGTCGCTGCTCGACAATTTCGAATGGGCGGAAGGCGAGCGCCGGCGTTTCGGCGTGGTGCGGGTGGATTTCGCCACCCAGCAGCGCACGCCCAAGCAGTCCGCCCGCTATCTCTCACGCCTGATGAAGGCGCAGGGCGGGGTTACGGCACCCTGAGGTATCCGGTTAACAGACCGACATGCGGCCGACACATATGTCGGTCATTTGACGGCGGGTGCCCCACGGCCCTTTCTATGTGATACCTAACCGCATGGCCGGCTCGCAGGCCGACGCACGAGACAGAGCACAGACGCATGCAGACAGACGATCCCGCCGTCGCCGAAATCGTCGCCTTCATCTCCGGCGAGGTCGGCGTGGATGCGAGCCTGCTCACGCCGGACACGCCGGTGGCGGAGCTGGGCATCTCCTCGCTCGACCTGATCGAGACGATCTTCAAGCTGGAAAGCCGTTTCGGTATCGAGATTCCCAATGACGGCCCGCTGAGCGGCAGCGAGGTCACGGTCGGCACGCTGGTCGACCATGTCGCCGAGCTGCTGGCGGCGCAGAAGGCGAAGACCGCCTGATGGCCGCACGCGTCGCCGTCACCGGCCTCGGCTCGCTCTCCGCGCTGGGCAATGATGTCGCCGCCCATCTCGCCGGCCTGCGTGCCGGCACGGTGGGCATTGGCGAGACCCAGGGCCTCGATGTCTCGGCGATGAAGACGAAGATTTCCGCCGAAGTGCGCGGCTTCGTGCCGGAGGAGCATTTCGAGCCGCGCCAGCTTGGCCTGGTCGACCGCACCTCGCAATTCGCCGTGGTCGCCGCCCGGCAGGCGCTGGCGCAGGCGGGCCCGGCCTTCGAAGGCGTGGCGCGCCACCGCATCGGCGCCATCTTCGCCGCCTCGGTCGGCTTCCATGCCGTCGATGACAGCTACCGCAAGCTCTATGCCGAGGGCGCGCCGCGCCCGCACCCCTTCACCGTGCCCCGTGCCATGCCAAGCGGCCAGGTGAGCCATGTCACCATGGATCTCGGCATTCACGGCCCGGCCTTTTCCATCGCCTCGGCCTGCTCCTCCGCCGCCCATTCCATCGGCACCGCCTTCCATATGGTGCGTTCCGGCATGCTGGATGTCGCGCTGGCGGGCGGGGGCGAATCGCAGATCACCTATGGCATGCTGAAGAGCTGGGAGGCGCTGCGCGTGCTCTCCCCCGAGGCCTGCCGCCCCTTCTCCAAGGACCGCTCCGGCCTCGTCATCGGCGAGGGCGCCGGCGCCGTGGTGTTGGAGAATCTGGACCGGGCGCGGGCGCGCGGCGCCACCATCCATGCCGAGATCGTCGGCTTCGGCATGAGCGCGGACGGCATGGACATCACCGCCCCGGACATGGCGAGCGCCGCCGCCTCGATGCGCTTCGCGCTGGAGGATGCCGGGCTGGCGCCGGAGGCGATCGGCTATGTCAGCGCCCATGGCACCGCCACGGCGCTGAACGACAAGACCGAGGCCGCCGCGCTGCGGCTGGTGTTCGGCGATCACCTCGCCCGGCTGCCGGTATCGTCGTCCAAGTCGCAATACGGCCACACCATGAACGCCTCCGGCGCGCTGGATTTCGTCACCACCGTGCTGGCCCTGCGCGAGGGTTTCCTGCCGCCCACCATGGGCTTTCGCGAGGCCGACCCCGAATGCGACCTCGACTGCGTGCCCAACGCCGCGCGGGAGGCGGCGATCGAGGCGGCGATCTCGTCCAGCTTCGCCTTTGGCGGGCTGAATGCGGTGCTGGCGGTGAAGCGGTACGAGGGCTAGGCGGCCGTTCCCGGACAGGCCGAACCTTTCCCCTCCCGTGCCCCGGACAAGCCGCGCCCGGCGCGGCCCCGATCCCGGACCCAGGGGACCGGGCGGGAACGCTCGCCGTCCCTTGCAGAGGCATGGCAGGAAGCGTTTTCCGGCGGGTCCCGGCTCGCCTTCCGCGGGCGCTGCAGGCGTCCGGGGACACCGGGCTCCATCCGGCAATGCGGCGCCCCTACCCCTCCACCCGGAACTCCGCCGCCAGCCCCTCCCCCACCAGCGCCGCGACCGCGCCATGCTGGGCGGCGAGGCGGGCGCGGCAGAAGGCGGCGGTCTCGCGCGGCAGGCGCCCCAATTCCTGCCGGCGGGCAATGAGGGTGAGGTGGCGCGTCAGCCCCGGGCCGGGCAGCTTGTGGCAGGCAAAGCCATCGAGTGGCAGGCCCGCTTCCAGAAGGCAAAGCGGCGTGGTCACGGCGAAGCCCGCCCCTTCCAGCACCGCGCTGGTGACGCCATAGGGCGTGTCGAATTCCAGCGGGCGCGGCAGGTCGAGCCGCAGGCGGCGCAGATGCCGCTCCACCTCCATGCCGGTCTTTGAACGGGCGGAGAAGCGCACCAGCGGCAGGGCGCGGGCGAGGTCCTCCAGCGCCTCCACCGAGGCAGGGACCGGCGCTGGCGCCGGCAGCAGCAGCACATAGGGCTCGGAGAGCAGCGGCCAACGTTCCAGCCCCTCGATCTCGTCCAGCGCGTCGGCACCGACGAGAAGGTCGAGCTGCCGGGTGAGCAGCGCCCCGGCATGCGAGGCGGTGAGGCCCGACAGCAGCGACACCTGTTCCGCCTTCTCCCCCAGCGCGCGGGCAAGCGGCGCCATCAGCGCCCGCGCCAGCGAATCCACCAGCCCGGCGCGCAGCAGCGGCAGGCGGGCATGCTCGGCCTCGCGCAGCAGCGGGGCGATCTGGCGCGCTTCGGAAACCAGCGCGCTCGCCCGCTGGCGCAGTGCCCCGCCGGCGGCGGTGAGGCCGAGCGGGCGGGCGGTGCGGTCGAACAAAGCGATGCCGATGCGCCGTTCGAGATCGGCCACCGCCTGCGAAATGGCGGGCTGGGTCAGCCCAAGCCGCCGCGCCGCCTGCGCCATGGTGCCGGCGTCACAGACCGCGAGGAAGATTTCCAGCGCCCGCAGATCGAAGGGCAGCGTGTCGGCGGGGGGCATGGGGCGGTCTTTCGTGTCTCGCCGTCATCCTGAGGTGCCCGGCGCGAGCCGGGCCTCGAAGGAGGCTCGCCACGGCGCGCCTGGAAACCCATCCTTCGAGGGTGGCTTCGCTCGCGCCTCGGGATGACGGCGTCTTCGGGGCTCTCTATAACCAAAACTTATATTATCACCGGATCGGCGTTGATCTATAGGTTTTTACCGTGTCCGGCAGCGAACCTCGCCGCGAGCCCCGAACGAGCCCCGCCCATGCGCTATTCCGTGTTTTCCCTGCTCGCCAATGCCCTGAACGGCCAGAAGGGCTGGACCCCGGCCTGGCGCGAGGCGGCGCCGAAGCCGGCCTATGACGTCATCATCGTCGGCGGCGGCGGGCATGGGCTGGCCACCGCCTATTACCTCGCCAAGGTACACGGCATCCGCAATGTCGCGGTGCTGGAAAAGGGCGTCATCGGCTCCGGCAATGCCGGGCGCAACACCACCATCATCCGCTCCAACTATCTGCTGCCCGGCAACGAGCCGTTCTACGAATGGTCGATGAAGCTGTGGGAAGGGCTGGAGCAGGAACTGAACTACAACGCAATGGTGAGCCAGCGCGGCATTCTCAACCTGTTCCACTCCGACGCCCAGCGCGACGCCTATGCGCGGCGCGGCAATGCCATGCGCCTCGCGGGTGTCGATTCCGCGCTACTGGACAAGGCGCAGGTGCGGGCCATGTACCCGTTCCTCGATTTCGACAATGCGCGCTTTCCCATTCAGGGCGGGCTGCTGCAGGCCCGCGCCGGCACCGCCCGCCACGATGCGGTGGTGTGGGGCTATGCCCGCGCCGCCGACCGTCTTGGCGTCGACATCGTGCAGAATTGCGAAGTGACGGGGTTCATCCGCGAGGGCGACGCCATCGTCGGGGTGGAGACCACGCGCGGGCCGGTGCGGGCGGGCAAGGTGGGGGTAGCGGTGGCGGGTTCGTCCTCGCGCGTCGCCGGCATGGCCGGGCTGCGGCTGCCGATCGAGAGCCATGTGCTGCAGGCCTTCGTCTCCGAGGGGCTGAAGCCGCTGGTCGACGGCGTCATCACCTTCGGCGCCGGGCATTTCTACATCTCGCAATCCGACAAGGGCGGCCTCGTCTTCGGCGGCGATATTGACGGCTACAATTCCTACGCCCAGCGCGGCAATCTCCCCGTGATCGAGGATGTGTGCGAGGGCGGCATGGCCTTGATGCCGCGCATTGGGCGGCTGCGGCTGCTGCGCCACTGGGGCGGCATCATGGACATGTCGATGGACGGATCGCCGATCATCGACCGCACGCCCGTGCCGGGGCTCTTCCTCAATGCCGGCTGGTGCTATGGCGGCTTCAAGGCAACCCCGGCCTCCGGCTGGTGCTTCGCCCATCTGCTGGCGAAGGGGGAGCCGCACGAAACCGCTGGCGCTTTCCGGCTCGACCGCTTCCGTACCGGCCATCTCATCGACGAGAAGGGAGTCGGCGCGCAGCCGAACCTGCATTGATGGTGAGGTCTGTTGAAATGAAGCCGCCTGCGGCGGCGTTTCTCCTGGGTCCCGGATCGGCACTGCGCTTCGCGCAGCTTGTCCGGGAAACAGCGGCTTCGTGTCCCGTACAAGCGAAGGCGCAGCCCGAGCGCCGATCCGGGACCCAGCGCAAAAACCCGCGCAGCGCCCAAATCCCTGTCGCCTTGTCGGAAGGTGCCGCCTGATGCGTATCCCCTGCCCCTATTGCGGCGCGCGCGACGCCCATGAGTTCGCCTATCTCGGCGATGCGACGCTGACACGGCCCGATCCAGCCGCGCCGGACGCGGAACAGGCCTTTCACGACTATGTCTATCAGCGCGACAACCCGGCCGGGGCGCATGAGGAGTGGTGGTACCACGCCAGTGGCTGCCGCCAGTGGCTGCGCGTCGCCCGCGACACCCGCACCCACGCCATATCGGGCGCGGTCGCCGCGCGGGCGACGGGAGAGCCGGCATGAGCGCACCGAACCGTAACCGGCTGACCAGCGGCGGCCTGATCGACCGGGCGAAGCCGCTCGGCTTCAGCTTCGACGGCACGGCCTATCGCGGCTATGAAGGCGACACGCTGGCCTCGGCGCTGCTGGCCAATGGCGTGCGGCTGGTGGGCCGCTCGTTCAAATATCACCGCCCGCGCGGCATCGTCGCAGCCGGGGCGGAGGAGCCGAACGCGCTGGTGGAACTGCGCTCGGGCGCACGGCGCGAGCCCAACACCCGCGCCACCGTCACCGAGCTCTATGACGGGCTGGAGGCGGCGAGCCAGAATCGCTGGCCCTCGCTCGCCGTCGACGCGCTGAGCCTCAACCGCTTCCTCTCGCCGTTTCTCGGCGCCGGCTTCTACTACAAGACCTTCATGTGGCCCGCCGCCCTGTGGGAGAAGCTCTATGAGCCGGTAATCCGCCGTGCCGCCGGGCTCGGCCGGGCGGCGGCGGAGGCGGACCCGGACCATTATGAGAAGGTCACCGCCTTCTGTGACCTGCTGGTCATCGGCGCCGGCCCGGCCGGGCTGATGGCGGCGCGCGCGGCGGCGCGTTCCGGCGCGCGGGTGATCCTCGCCGATGAGGATTTCCTGCCCGGCGGCGCGCTCAATGCCGAGGCCGGCGATGTGGGCCGCAGGCCCGCCCCGGCCTTCGCCGCCCATGTGGTGGCGGAACTGATGAGCCTGCCCAATGTGCGGGTGATGCGGCGCACCACCGTGTTCGGCGTCTATGACAGCGGCACCTATGGCGCGCTGGAGCGGGTGAGCGACCACCGGCCCGAACCCCTGCCCTTCCAGCCGCGCCAGCGCCTGTGGCGGCTCGTCGCGCGGCGCGCCGTGCTGGCGGCGGGCGCCACCGAGCGGCCGATCGTGTTCGGCGGCAATGACCGGCCGGGCGTGATGCTGGCGGGAGCGGTGGGCACCTATGTGCAGCGCCATGCCGCGCTGCCGGGACAGAAGATCGCGCTGTTCGCCAATAATGACGGCGCCTGGCGGCAGATGCTGGCGGCCCACGCCGCCGGCGCGCCGGTGGAGACCATCCTCGATGTGCGCGCCGAGGTCGCCCCCGCCCTTGTCGCGGCCGCGCGGGCCGAGGGCATTCGCGTGCTGACCGGCGCTCAGGTGATTGCCACGGCTGGCAAGACGCTCACCGGACTCACCGTCGCCACCGCGTCGGGCACCGAGCGGATCGCCGCCGACACGCTCGCCGTCTCCGGCGGCTGGTCGCCCGCCGTGCATCTTACCTGCCACCATGGCGGCAAGCCGGTGTGGGACGACGCCATCGCCGCCTTCGTGCCGGGCACCTGCCCGCCCGGGCTCGCCGTGGCCGGTGCGGCGCGGGGCGTGTTCGGCCTCGGCGCCTGCCTCACGGACGGCGCGGCGAAGGGTGCCGAAGCGGCGCAGGCGCTCGGCTTCACCGTGCCGGCGCTCGACGTGCCCGAGGTGGCGGACGCCCCCTTCGCCCTCGCCCCGTTCTGGCATGTGGAAGGCTCGCAGGGCGCGGCCTTTGTCGACCTGCAGAACGATGTCACCGCCAAGGATGTCGGCATCGCCCACAGGGAAGGCTTCCGCTCCGTCGAACTGCTCAAGCGCTACACCACGCTGGGCATGGCGACCGACCAGGGGCGGACCTCCAACGTCACCGGCCTCGCGATCATGGCGCGCCTCACCGGCGCCTCGATCCCCGAGACCGGCACGACGATCTTCCGCCCGCCCTATACGCCGGTCTCGCTCGGCGCGCTGGCGGGACACCATCGGGGCAAGGATTTCCGCCCCGTCCGCCTCACCCCGACGCATGAATGGGCGCGCGAACAGGGCGCGGTGTTCATTGAGACCGGTGCGTGGCTGCGGGCGCAGTATTTTCCGCGCAAAGGCGAGAAGGACTGGCTGGAGACGGTCTCGCGCGAGGTGAAGGCGGTGCGCGCGGGCGTCGGGATGATCGATGTCTCGACCTTCGGCAAGATCGATCTGCAGGGAGCGGATGTCGGCGCCTTCCTCGACCGCGTCTACATCAACGGCTTCGCGGCGCTCGCCGTCGGCAAGGCGCGTTATGGCGTCATGCTGCGCGAGGACGGCATGGTGATGGATGACGGCACCACCGCACGCCTGTCGCCCGAGCGTTACGTGATGACCACCACCACGGCCAATGCGGCCAAGGTGTTCCAGCATCTCGAATTCTGCCTGCAGGTGCTGTGGCCGGAACTCGACGTGGCGCTCGCCTCCGTCTCCGAGCAATGGGCGCAGATCGCCCTCGCCGGGCCGCGCGCGCGGGACGTGCTGGCACGGGTGGCGGATGGCGATGTGTCCAACGCCGCGCTGCCCTTCATGGGCGCGATCGAGGGCACGGTGATGGGCGGGGTGAAGGCGCGGCTGTTCCGCCTCTCCTTCTCCGGCGAGCTTGGCTATGAGATCGCCGTGCCCGCCCGTCATGGCGCGGCGCTGGCCAAGGCGCTGATGGCGGCGGGCGAGGAATTCGGCATCACGCCCTATGGCATCGAGGCGCTGGGGGTGATGCGGATCGAGAAGGGCCATGTCTCCGGCAACGAGCTTTCCGGCCAGACCACGGCCGGCGATCTCGGCTTCGGCCGCATGGCCTCGACCAAGAAGGACTATATCGGCCGCGTGATGGCCGCCCGGCCGGGCCTGACCGACCCGGAGCGGCCGTGCTTCGTCGGCTTCAAGCCGGTGGACCGCGCGCGCCGGCTGCGGGCGGGGGCGCATTTCCTCCCCCTCGGCGCCGCGCCCACGATGGCAAACGACCAGGGCTACATGACCTCGGTCGCCTATTCCCCGCATCTGGGGCACTGGATCGGCCTCGGCCTGATCCGGCGCGGGCCGGAACGCCTCGGCGAGCGGGTGCGCGCCTATGACCCGGTGCGTGGCGAGGAAATCGAGGTCGAAATCTGCGCGCCCGGCTTCATCGATCCGGAAGGAGTGCGTCTTCGTGGCTGAGCTTTCGTCTCACGATCCCCTCGCGGGCCTTCCCTTCGACCGCGTGCCGCCCTCCGGCCGCTATGGCGCGGCGGGTGAACCCGGCGTCACCGTCACCGCGACGGACGCGCCCTTCATTGCCCTCGTCGTCGCCCGCAACGGCTTTGCCGCCAGCGTCGCCACCCGGCTGGGGCGTGCCTTCGGGGTCGAGACAGCCGACCGGCCCGGCGCGGCGATCGGGGCCGCCTCTACCGTGATCGGCACCGGGCCGGGGCGCTTCCTCGTACTGTCGACCATAGAGCCGGACCTCGAAGGCACGCTGCGCGCTCTGCTCGGCTTTGAGGCGGCCGTGACGGAGCAGAGCGACGCCACGATCGCCTTCGACCTCACCGGCGAGAAGGTGCCCGATCTGCTTGCCAAGGGGGCGCTGATCGACCTCGACCCGCGCGTGTTCCGCCCCGGCGAGGCCGCCACCACGGTGATCGCCCATATCGGCGTGACGCTATGGCGGGTGAACGAGACCGGCTGGCGCCTCCTCGTGGCGCGCAGCTTGGAGGCCAGCTTCACCCGCTTTCTCGTCGCCAGCGGGGCGGAATTCGGCCTCGCTCTGGAGAACGGAGCGGCGGGACGAGGTTGACGGCGGCGCGCCGCGCGCTTTGCCCTTCGCCCGCTCTCAGCCAGAGCCGTTCCGGCGAATGGAACCTCTCTAACGCTCTGATCGCACGCAATTCCTATCGCGAAACCGCTAGGCACTTTTGCGGGAATTGCTCTAGAAGCCTGTCGGCGCGCGCATCACCGACGCCGCGACCGGCGTTTCGACGAGACCTGACATGACCGATACCCGCGATCCCTATGTCCTGACCCTCTCCTGCCCCGACCGGCCCGGCATCGTCGCCGGCGTCGCCGGCTTCCTGTTCGAGCAGGGCGGCAACATCCTCGAAGCGCAGCAGTTCGACGACACGGAAAGCGGTCGCTTCTTCATGCGGGTGATGTTCGACCGCGCCGGCGGCGCGGGTCCGCTGGAGGCGCTGAAGAGCGATTTCGAGGCGGTGGCGGCCAAGTTCGCGCTGGACTGGCGCATGCGCCCCAAGGGCCGCAAGCCGAAGGTGATGCTGCTGGTCTCGAAATTCGACCATTGCCTTGCCGACCTGCTCTATCGCTGGCGCATCGGCGAGATTCCCATGGACATCGTCGCCATCGCCGCCAACTACCCGCGCGAGACCTATGCGCATCTCGATTTCGCGGACATTCCTTTCCACTATCTGCCCATCACCAAATCGACCAAGATGGAGCAGGAAGCCCAGCTGTGGGAACTGTTCCAGTCCTCCGGCGCGGAAGTGGCGGTGCTGGCGCGCTACATGCAGGTTCTGTCGGATGGGCTGTCGGCCAAGCTGTCGGGTCGCTGCATCAACATCCACCACTCCTTCCTGCCCGGCTTCAAGGGCGCCAAGCCCTATCACCAGGCGCATGCGCGCGGGGTGAAGCTGATCGGCGCCACGGCGCACTATGTCACCTCCGACCTCGATGAGGGGCCGATCATCGAGCAGGATGTGGAGCGCATCAGCCATCAGGACTCGGCCGAGGACCTCGTGCGCAAGGGCCGCGACATCGAGCGCCGCGTGCTCGCCCGCGCGCTGGCCTGGCATCTCGACGACCGCGTGCTGGTGAACGGGCACAAGACGGTCGTGTTCCGCGACTGAGGAGGCTTTCATGGTCGAGACCCGGCTGATCGACGGCAAGGCCTTTGCCGAGGCGATGCGCGCCCGGCTGAAGGACGAGGTCGCCGCCTTCATCAAGGAGACCGGCGTAACGCCCGGCCTCGCCGTGGTGCTGGTGGGCGAGGACCCCGCCAGCGCGGTCTATGTCCGCAACAAGGGCAAGCAGACGCTGGAGGCCGGCATGGCCTCGATCGAGCACAAGCTGCCGGCCGACACCTCGCAGGGCGAGGTGCTGGCGCTGGTGCGGGCGCTCAACGCCGACCCTGCCGTGCACGGCATTCTCGTGCAGTTGCCCTTGCCCCCGCCTATCGACGCGCAGGCGGTGCTCGCCACCATCGACCCGGCCAAGGATGTCGACGGCTTCCATGTGGTGAATGCCGGCCGGCTGGCGGTGGGGCTCGACGCGCTGGTGCCCTGCACGCCGCTGGGCTGCGTGATGCTGTTGAAAGACACGCTTGGCAGCCTCGCCGGGCTGGAAGCGGTGGTGGTCGGGCGCTCCAACATCGTCGGCAAGCCACTCGCCCAGCTGCTGCTGCGCGAGGACTGCACGGTCACCGTCGCCCATTCGCGCACGCGCGACCTGCCGGCCGTGTGCCGGCGCGCCGATATCCTCATCGGCGCGGTGGGGCGGCCGGAGATGATCCGCGGCGACTGGATCAAGCCCGGCGCGACGGTGATCGATGTCGGCATCAACCGCATCACCGGCGCGGACGGCAAGGGCCGGCTGGTCGGCGATGTGGCGTTCGCGGAGGCGCAGGGCATCGCCGGGGCCATCACTCCGGTGCCGGGCGGCGTCGGGCCGATGACCATCGCCTGTCTGCTGGCGAACACCCTCACCGCCGCGCGGCGCCAGCTGGCGTGACGCGGCGGCGCTGCCGGCCCGTCAGATCGCCTGCGGGAAGCTGAACAGATTGCCGGGATCTACCGCCGCCTTGATGGCGGCGAGGCGCGGCAGGTTGGCGCCGTAATAGCGGGCGCGCCATTCGGCGAGCGAAGCGTCGGGGAAATTGACGAAAGCCCCGTGCCCGCCGGCCTGGTCAACTGTGTGATAGAGCCCGTCCTGCCATTCCTTGGCGGCGCGCACGATCTCCGGTCGCACCGTGTCGTCCTCGCTCCAACTCACCCCGACCACGGACAGCCACCGGCTGGCGCGATGCACGAAGGCGCTCGCCGCCGGCGCGGTCTCGTTGATGCGCCCGCCGGTCTGAAAGAAGAACAGGTCGCCATGCGCGCCGGTGCCGGGCCAGCGCACGAGATGGTCGAACGCCTTGTCGAGAAAGGCGTCGGACGGCGCGGTATCGAGAAAGGCCGAGCGCTCGCGGTACCAGGCCGGAGCGCCGGGCTCCATCAGGAAGGCCTGCGCGTCCCAATAGGGCAGCTCGCGGATATCGGTCAGTTCGGGCGCGGCGACCGCCATCACCGGCTGCAGCAGCTTTTCCAGCCCCTGGCGGTCGCCGGCGAACTGGCCGAGCAGAGTGATCGCCACCTGCCGCCCGCCGGCGTGAAGTTTGGGCGTGACGCCGGCGAGGCTGATACGGGTGCCGAGCGTCACCGGCGCGTCGTCGAGGGCGGCGAACAGGGCGCCGGCGACCTTCCGCGTGTTCTGGCGCCAGACGATGCGGAAGGCGGTGAGCTGGCGGTCGGCCGGCACGGTGTCGAAGGTGAAGGAGGTGCTCACGCCGAAATTGCCGCCGCCCCCGCCCCGTATCGCCCAGAACAGGTCCGGCTCCTCGCTGGCGGAAAGGCTGCGCACCCGGCCATCGGCGGTGACGATCTCGGAGGCGACGAGACTGTCGGAGGCGAGGCCGAGCCGGCGCATGTTGAAGCCGATGCCGCCGCCAAGCACGAAGCCGGCGACGCCGACCGTGGGGCAGCGGCCATGCGTCATCATCCGCCCGGACTGGCGCAGCGCGTCATAGATCGGCTGGTTGATCGCGCCGGCGCCGACCTTGGCCCGCCCGGTGGCGGGGTCATAGGCGATGGTGTTCATCGCCGCCATGTCGATCAGCAGGCCATGGGTGGTGGAGAAGCCGGCATAGGAATGGCCGCCACCGCGCAGGGCGAAGGGCACTTCGTAATCCTGGCACCAGCTCAGCACATCGCCGATCATCTGCGGGGTGCGGCAGCGCACGATGCCTTCGGGCCGGACATGGCGGAAGCGCAGATTATTGGGCAGCGCCTCGGAGGCGAAGCCGGCATCGGAGGGGCGCAGCAGCGCGCCATCGGTGAGGCGGGCTAGCGCCTGCCAGCGATCCACCGGCGGGACGGGCGCGGGGGTCGGTGCCGGAGCCGGTGCCGTGGTCGGCGCTTCTTGCGCCCGCAGTGGCGCGAAGCCGGCCAGCGCGGCGCTGGCCGCCGTGCCAAGGAGAAGACTGCGGCGGTTCAGCCGTGGTGCTGCGTTCATCTGGTCGCTCCCCCGAGGCGCGGCTGCGGGGCCTTGCGCAAAGCGGCCCGCGCCTTTTACCCATGCGTCCCATATTGCCGGGGACTTGTGAAGGGGACGGAAACAAATCTCAGGGTTGTACTTATCAATTAGTGATTGTGACCAAGAAACGACGCCCGGAGGCGGCGCTCACACCCGGGTCATGCGGTTCCAGGCATCCAGACCGGCGATCTTGTAGGCCTCGGCCAGGGTGGGATAGTTGAACGTGTTCTCGATGAAATAGTCGATCGTGCCCTTGAGGTTAAGCACCGCCTGGCCGATGTGGATCAGCTCGGTGGCGCCCTCGCCGACAATGTGGACGCCGAGCAGACGGCGCGTCTTCACCGAGAAGATCATCTTCATCATTCCGCTGTTCAGCCCCATGATGTGGCCGCGCGAGGTCTCGCGGAAGCGGGCGATGCCGCATTCATAAGGAATCTCCCGCTTGCGCACCTCCTCCTCGCTCATGCCGACGGTGGAGATTTCCGGAACGGCGTAGATGCCATAGGGGAAGAATTCGGGCGGGGGCGGCGGCTCCAGCCCGAAGGCGTGGCAGGCGGCGACGCGGCCCTGCTCCATCGAGGTGGAGGCGAGGCTGGGAAAGCCGATGACATCGCCCGCCGCATAGATGTGCGGCACGGCGGTCTGCAGCGTCTTCGGCTCGACGGTGATGCGCCCGCGATGATCGACGCTGAGGCCGGCGGCGTCCAGATTCAGCCGGTCGGTGGCGCCGACGCGGCCGGCGGCGAAGAGCAGCATGTCGGACTGCACGGTGCGCCCGTCCGCCAGCTTGCACACCGGCCGCTCGCGCGCGTCCAGCGTGATGGAACTGACGGCGGCGCCGAGCCGCAGCCCGACATTGCGGTCGCGCAGTTCGTGGGTGAATTCCTCGATCAGTTCCTTGTCGATGAAGTCGAGAAAGGTCGAGCGCGGCTCGATCAGCGTCACCGACACGTCGAGGGCGCTGAAGATCGAGGCATATTCCACCCCGATGACGCCGGCGCCGATGACGGCGAGGCTGCGCGGCAGGCGCGGCAGGTCGACGATCTCGTCGCTGTCGAACACGCTCATGCCGTTGAACGGGACATAATCCGGCCGGAACGGGCGGGTGCCGACCGCGATCAGCACATGCGCGCCGGTGACGGTGTCGACCTCGCCGCCCTCCCCGGTGATTTCGATGGTGTGCGGGTCGACAAAACGCGCCTCGCCGCGCGCGGTCTTCACCGCGTTGCGGGCGAACTGGTGTTCGAGAACCTCGACCTCATGGTCCAGCGTCTTGTGCAGCCGCGCCATCAGATCGCCCGCGCCGATATCCTGCTTCACCCGGTAGGAGCGGCCATAAAAGCCGCGCTCGCGCCAGCCGGAGAGGTTGAGCACGGTTTCGCGCAAGGTCTTGGACGGGATGGTGCCGGTGTGAACGGAGACGCCGCCGACGCGGCGCCCCTTCTCGATGACCAGTACCGACTTGCCGATCTTGGCCGACTGGACGGCGGCGCGACGGCCGGAGGGGCCGCTGCCAATGACAATCATGTCGAAATCGTACATGGCGCGACGAACCGTCCTGTGGCAACGAGGTAGGGGCACGCCCTTCGATGCACGATGAATGCCAAGGCTCCATGACAGTGCCGGGCAGGCGCTTTGCCGAGTGATCTTGCCCGGCGAGCCTGTCGGGGGGCTTGCTTTTGCCGGCAAACCGCGTCCCATCGCCCAAGGGAAATGAAGGGGAACGTTCGCGTGACGGATGGACGGCGCAAAACGCGCGCAATGATGGCCGAGGCACCGGTCGAGGAGCTGACCACCGGCTCGGGCGCGCCGGTGGCGCGCGAGCGCACGCTGGAACAGGCGCTCGGCCATCAGGTGCGGGCGATCCGCAGGGATCTCGACCTCACCGTCTCCGATCTCGCCAGTGCCGCCGGCATCTCGGTCGGCATGCTCTCGAAGATCGAGAACGGGCTGATCTCGCCCTCGCTGGCAACGCTCCAGTCGATTTCCACCGTGCTCAACGTGCCGATCTCCACCCTGTTCACCAGTTTCGAGGAGAAGCGCGACTGTTCCTTCGTGCCGGCCGGGGGCGGGGTGCGGATCGAGCGGCGCGGCACCAAGGTGGGGCATGAATATGAGCTGCTCGGCCATGCGCTCGGCGGCGAAGTCGGGGTGGAGCCCTATCTGATCACGCTGAGCGAGGAAGCGGTGCCCTATACGGGCTTCCGCCATGCCGGGGTGGAGTTCATCCACATGCTCTCCGGCGAGGTGATCTACCGCCATGGCGACCGCACCTATCACCTCAAGCCCGGCGACTCGCTGCTGTTCGACAGCGCCGCCAGCCATGGGCCGGAGGAGCTGCTGGTACAGCCGATGCGCTACCTCTCCATCATCATGTATCCGCGCGAGAGCGAGCGTTGAGGCCGGAGCCGGACCCCGCGATTTTTCCTCAGAAGAAAATTATATTCACTCGGATTGACGCCCGCCCGCACCGCTCCTACAAGAGGAGGCACGGCCTCATGGCCCTTGCCCTTCCCTTGCCTGCAGGAGTTCTCAAGCCATGTGCGGCATTGTCGGCCTGTTCCTGAAGCAGCCGAAGCTGGAGCCGGAACTCGGCGCTCTGCTTTCGCAGATGCTCGACATCATGTGCGACCGGGGGCCGGATTCGGCCGGATTCGCGGTTTATGGCGGTGGCACGCCGGGCTTCGTGAAGCTGACGCTGCGCGGCCCCGCCGGCACCGATTTCGCCGCGCTCGGCGAGAAGCTCGGCCATCCCATCCTTCCCCGCGACACCCATGGCGTGCTGAACGTGCCGGTGGCGGAGGAAGCGAGCGTCCGCGCCGCACTCGCCCGCCTCGCGCCCGAGCTGCGCGTGGTGGGGGCCGGCACCCGCATGGAACTGTACAAGGAAGTCGGTCTGCCCGCCGATGTGGCGAAGCGCTTCAAGCTGGAAGAGATGAGCGGCACCCACGCCATCGGCCACACCCGCATGGCGACGGAAAGCGCCGTGACCACGGACGGCGCCCATCCCTTCTCCACCGGGCCGGACCAGTGCCTGGTGCACAATGGCTCGCTGTCCAACCATGCCGGCGTGCGCCGCCTGCTCGCCCGCGAGGGGCTGCCGGTGACGACGGAGAACGACAGCGAGGTCGCCGCCGCCTACCTCACCTACCGCATGCGTGGGGGCGATACGCTGGGCGAGGCGCTGGAGCATTCGCTGGGCGACCTCGACGGCTTCTACACCTTCGTCGTCGGCACGGAGAGCGGCTTCGGCGTGCTGCGCGACCCCATCGCCTGCAAGCCCGCCGTCATGGCGGAAACCGACGATTATGTCGCCTTCGCCTCCGAATACCGGGCGCTGGCCGGCCTGCCGGGCATCGAGACCGCGCGGGTGTTCGAGCCGGAGCCGGCCAAGGTCTATTTCTGGGATCGCGCCGCATGAACTTCTCGCTGAAGCCTGCCACCGCCGAGGGCGAAACCCTCGTCGACCTCGCCACCACCCCGCTGCGCGACTTGAACGGCGCGCTGCACAAGCTGGCGCCCGACACCAATCAGACTCTGTGGAAGATCGCCCATCCCGCCGGCCGCCACGCCATCGCCGCCGGGCTCGATGTGCCGGTCACGGTCGAGATCGACGGGCCGGTCGGCTATTACTGCGCCGGCATGAACAAGCAGGCGCGCGTCATCGTGCACGGCAATGCCGGCGTCGGCGTCGCCGAGAACATGATGAGCGGCTTTGTCCATGTGAAGGGCGACGCCAGCCAGGCCGCTGGCGCCACCGCCCATGGCGGGCTGCTGATCATCGACGGCAACGCCTCCGCCCGCTGCGGCATCTCGATGAAGGGCATCGACATCGTGGTGAAGGGCTCGGTCGGCCATATGAGCGCGTTCATGGCGCAGGCCGGCACCCTCACCGTGCTGGGCGATGCCGGCGAGGCGCTGGGCGACTCTCTCTATGAGGCCAAGCTGTTCGTGCGCGGCTCCGTCGCCTCGCTCGGTGCCGACTGCATCGAGAAGGAGATGCGCGAGGAGCACAAGGCGCTGCTGGCCGAGAAGCTCAAGGCGGCCGGCATCCTCGGCGAGGTCGATATCGCGGAATTCCGCCGCTACGGCTCGGCCCGCACGCTCTACCATTTCCACGTCGACAACGTGTCGAGCTACTGAGGGCGCGATGACCGACCACAGCCACACCCCGCGCACCACGCCGCGCTCTTCCGCCACCTTCGACGACTACACGCTTTCGGAAATCCGCCGCGCGGCGGCGACCGGCATCTACGACATTCGTGGCGGCGGCGCGAAGCGCAAGGTACCGCATTTCGACGACCTGCTGTTCCTCGGCGCCTCCATGTCGCGCTACCCGCTGGAAGGCTACCGCGAGAAGTGCTCCACCGAGGTCGTGCTCGGCACCCGCTTCGCCAAGAAGCCGATCGAGCTGAAAATCCCGATCACCATTGCCGGCATGAGCTTCGGCTCGCTCTCGGCCAATGCCAAGGAAGCGCTGGGGCGCGGGGCGTCCGCCATGGGCACCTCCACCACGACAGGCGACGGCGGCATGACCAATGAGGAGCGCGGGCATTCCACCCAGCTCGTCTACCAGTACCTGCCCTCGCGCTACGGCATGAACCCGGACGACCTCAAGCGCGCTGATGCCATCGAGGTTGTGGTCGGCCAGGGCGCCAAGCCCGGCGGCGGCGGCATGCTGCTCGGCCAGAAGATCACCGAGCGCGTCGCCGCCATGCGCACCCTGCCCGTCGGCATCGACCAGCGCTCCGCCTGCCGTCACCCGGACTGGACCGGGCCGGACGATCTTGAGATCAAGATCGAGGAGCTGCGCGAGATCACCGATTGGGAAAAGCCGATCTATGTGAAGGTCGGCGCCGCCCGCCCCTATTACGACACGGCCCTCGCCGTGAAGTCCGGCGCCGATGTGGTGGTGGTCGACGGCATGCAGGGCGGCACCGCGGCGACGCAGGAAATCTTCATCGAACATGTCGGCATTCCGACACTCGCCGCCGTGCGGCAGGCGGTGAAGGCGCTGCAGGACCTCGGCATGCACCGCAAGGTGCAGCTCGTCGTCTCCGGCGGCATCCGCAACGGGGCGGACGTGGCCAAGGCGCTGGCGCTCGGCGCCGATGCGGTGGCGATCGGCACGGCGGCCCTCGTGGCGCTGGGCGACAACGACCCGCACTGGGCTGCCGAGTACGAAGCGCTCGGCACCCGTCCCGGCGCCTATGACGACTGGCATGAGGGCCGAGATCCCGCCGGCATCACCACGCAGGATCCCGAGCTGATGAAGCGGCTCGACCCGGTGGCGGCCGGTCGGCGCCTCGCCAATTATCTCGCCGTGCTGACGCTGGAGTGCCAGACCATCGCCCGCGCCTGCGGCAAGAGCCATGTGCACAATCTGGAGCCGGAAGACCTCGTCGCGCTGACCATCGAGGCCGCCGCCATGGCCAATGTGCCGCTGGCCGGCACCGACTGGATACCGGGCCGCAACGGCGGTTTCTGAGGGGTCTGGCAGCCGTCATCCCGGCCGGAGGCGTAGCCGCAGAGCCGGGATCGCGTGCCTGATTGTTTCGCGATCCCGGACACGGCCTGACGGCCGTTCCGGGATGACGGAACGGTGGGACGAAGGGCAAGGAACGGCCCTGAAAATGCATTCACCAACGAGCCCGAACGGGCCGGGGAACAGCGAAACCGGATAGCACCATGGCCACTGATCTTGCCCAAGCCGATCTGAAACATGCCGCCAAAGAGCTCGGCATCACCTATTTCCTGATCTCCTATGTCGACCTGTTCGGCGCGCTCCGGGCCAAGCTCGTGCCCGCCAGCGCCATCAGCGGCATGCAGAAGGCCGGAGCGGGCTTCGCCGGTTTCGCCACCTGGCTCGACATGAGCCCGGCCGATGCCGACCTGTTCGCCGTTCCCGACGCCTCCAGCCTGGTCCAGCTGCCGTGGAAGCCGGAAGTCGGCTGGCTCGCCTCCGACCTCGTGATGAACGACGAACTCGTGGCGCAGGCGCCGCGCAACGTGCTGAAATCCACCATGCTCGGCGCTGAAAGCCTCGGCTATGTCATGAAGACCGGGGTGGAGTGCGAATTCTTCCTCACCAATGCCGATGGCAGCAAGATTTCCGACGCCGCCGACAACGCCACCAAGCCCTGCTACGACCAGTCCGCCCTGATGCGCCGCTACGAGGTGATCAAGGAAATCTGCGACAGCATGCTCACGCTCGGCTGGCGCCCCTACCAGAACGACCATGAGGACGCCAACGGCCAGTTCGAGATGAACTGGGATTTCGCCGACGCGCTCATCACCGCGGACCGGCACGTGTTCTTCAAGTTCATGGCCCGCTCCATCGCCGAAAAGCACGGGCTGCGCGCCACCTTCATGCCCAAGCCGTTCATCGACCTCACCGGCTCGGGTTGCCACATGCACACCTCGCTGTGGAGCCCAGAGGGGGCCAACCTGTTCGAGGACGAGAAGGGCGAGCTCGGCCTTTCCGCCCTCGGCTACGGCTTCATTGGCGGACTGATCCATTCGGCCGACGCGCTGTGCGCCTTCACCAACCCGACGGTGAATTCCTACAAGCGCATCAACGCCCCGCGCACCGTTTCCGGCGCCACCTGGGCGCCGAACACCGTCACCTATACCGGCAATAACCGCACCCATATGATCCGCATTCCCGATGCGGGCCGGCTGGAGTTGCGCCTACCGGACGGCGCCGCCAACCCCTATCTCGCCCCCGCCGCCGTGCTGGCCGCCGGGCTCGACGGCATCCAGAACCAGCGCGACCCGGGCAAGCGGCTCGACATCAACATGTACACGGACGGGCACAAGGTGAAGGGCGCCAAGAAGCTGCCGCTGAACCTGCTCGACGCCATCCGCGCACTGGAAAAGTCGAACGTGCTGCGCAGCGCGCTGGGCGCGCCGCTGGTGGACGGCTATGCCAAGCTCAAGCACGAGGAATGGAACGCCTATTCGCGCCACCTCACCCAGTGGGAGCGCGACAACACGCTGGATATCTGAGGGGGGCCAGAGCTTTCCCTCTCCCCTCGGGGAGAGGGAGCAACGGCCGGCCATATCCGGATCGCCCCCCTCACTCCCTGACCGAGAACGGCACCACGTCGCGCCGGTCGGGATCGAGCACGATGGCGCGGTCGAGCGGGGGGAAAGCGCGCTCGGGGCAGGCGGTGCGCGGGCAGATGCGGCAATTGACGCCGAGCGGCGCGGGAGCGGCCGCCTTCAGGTCCAGCCCGTCGGCATGGACGAGCTCGCCGGCATGGGAAATCTCGCAACCAATGCCCAGCGCGAAGCGGCGCTCGCGCGCGCCATGGCGCAGCGCCGGCTTGGAGGTGCCGCGCGCGAGGCACAGATAGCGCGCCCCGTCCGGCATCTCGCCCAACTGCACCAGCGTGCGGGCCGGCTGCTCGAAGGCCTCGTGCACGTTCCACACCGGGCAGGCGCCACCATAGCGGGCGAACTGAAAGCGGGTGGCGCTGTGCCGCTTGATGACATTGCCGGCGCGGTCGACTTTCAGGAAATAAAACGGCACTCCCTTCTCGCCCGGCCGCTGCAGCGTCGAGAGGCGGTGGCATACCTGTTCGAGGCTCGCCCCGGTGAGGGCGGCCAGCCGGTCGAGATCGTGCCGCGTCTCCCGCGCCAGCCGGGCGAAACGGCGATAGGGCAGCAGGAGCGCGCCGGCGAAATAGTTCTGCAGCGACAGCCGGCACACGTCGCGTGCCGTGGGGCTGCGGAAGCCCGCTTCCTGTACATGCTGGTCGATCAGCTCGCTCTGCTCGAAACGGGCGAGAAAGGCCGCGAGGCGGAAGGCGCGGCTCGCGGGGTCGAGCGTGCGCGCCAATGTGGCCACCCGGCGGTGGCGGTCATAGGCGAGAAGCGGCGCGTCGAGCCGGGTGGCGGGCGCCATTTCCACCGTGATGTCGTGGCGCTGGCGCAGATGCGCCGCCAGCACGCCCACCGCATCGTCGCGGCCGAACAGGTCGAGCGCGGCGTTGCGCTCTTCGCCGGCGCGGTCGAGCCCGTCGACATAATTGTCGATGTAGTGGAAATGGTCGCGCACTTCCTCATAGGGCGCGAGGTTCCGCGCCTCGTCCGGCGCCGCCCCGTCGACCTCGCGCGCCACCGAGACAAGCGCATCCTCCTGCGCGGCGCGCCGCTCCTCCAGCCGGCGCAGCGCCCCGTGCAGGCGCAGGAAGGCATGGGCGAAGGCGGGCGCGTGGGTGGTGGCGTTCTTCAGGTCCTGCAGGCTCGGCTCGATGCCGCGAAACACCGGATCGGCCAGCGCCTCGCGCAGGTCAGCGACCACGCGGTCGAGATCGTCGGCACCGAAGCGAGTGATGTCGAGATCGAACACCCGGCTGATGGCCAGCAGCACGGCGGCGGTGACGGGGCGCTGGTTGCTCTCGATCTGGTTGATGTAGCTCGGCGAGAGCGACAGGCGCCGGGCGAAGTCCATCTGGGTCAGCCCCAGCCGCTCGCGCACATGGCGCACCGCATGGCCGGCGAAGACTTTTCGGGACATGATCGCCTCCGGCAGAACCATTTACAGGGCATCGTCATCCTGAGGTGCTGGCCAGAGGCCAGCCTCGAAGGATGGCCGCTCACCTGCGCCCGGACCAACATCCTTCGAGGCTCGCTATGCTCGCACCTCAGGATGACGGCGCGAGAGGCAGCGGCATAGAACCGTCGATTTTGTGAAAATTTTACAACTTCACGATCCGCATTTTCACAGCTTATGTTTTCCGCCGCAAGCGCCTAGAACCGTTGCAACGGTCCGCATGCCGGCTGGGGAGAGCGCCATGAAGCCCATTCTCGACGAACTGGAACAGCGCCGCGCCGGGGCGCGGGCCGGCGGGGGCGAGAAGCGCGTCGCCGCCCAGCACAATCGCGGCAAGCTCACCGCGCGCGAGCGGCTGGAGCTTCTGCTCGACACCGGCTCCTTCGAGGAATTCGACACCTTCGTGCAGCACCGCTGCAGCGATTTCGGCATGGACAAGGCCGAGAAGATCCCCGGCGACGGCGTCGTCACCGGCTGGGGCACGGTGAACGGACGCAAGGTGTTCGTCTTCGCCAAGGACTTCACCGTGTTCGGCGGTTCGCTCTCGGAGGCACATGCGGCCAAGATCACCAAGATCCAGGACATGGCGCTGAAGGTGCGGGCGCCGATCATCGGCCTGTTCGATGCCGGCGGCGCGCGCATCCAGGAAGGCGTGGCGGCGCTCGGCGGCTATGGCGAGGTGTTCAAGCGCAACGTCACCGCCTCCGGCGTCATTCCGCAGATCTCGGTCATCATGGGCCCCTGCGCCGGCGGCGATGTCTATTCCCCCGCCATGACCGACTTCATCTTCATGGTGCGCGACACGAGCTACATGTTCGTCACCGGGCCGGAGGTGGTGAAGACCGTCACCAATGAGACGGTCACGGCGGAAGAACTCGGCGGCGCCAAGGTGCACACGACAAAGTCCTCGGTGGCCGATGGCGCCTTCGCCAATGATGTCGAATGCCTGCTGCAGATGCGCCGGCTGATCGACTTCCTTCCCGCCTGCAACCGTTCCGGCGTGCCGGTGTGGCCGAGCTTCGACAATGGCGAGCGGCTCGACCCCTCGCTCGACACACTGGTGCCGGACAATCCGAACAAGCCCTACGACATGAAGGAGCTGATCGGGAAGGTCGCCGACGAGGGCGATTTCTTCGAGATCCAGGAAGGGTTCGCCAAGAACATCCTCACCGGCTTCGGCCGCATCGAAGGGCGCACGGTCGGCTTCGTCGCCAACCAGCCGATGGTGCTGGCCGGCGTGCTGGACGCGGATGCCTCGCGCAAGGCGGCGCGTTTCGTGCGCTTCTGCGATGCGTTCGAGATTCCGATCGTCACCTTCGTCGACGTGCCCGGCTTCCTGCCCGGCACGGCGCAGGAATATGGCGGGCTGATCAAGCACGGCGCCAAGCTGCTGTTCGCGTATTCGCAGGCCACCGTGCCGCTGGTCACCGTGATCACCCGCAAGGCCTTTGGCGGCGCCTATGACGTGATGGCCTCCAAGCACATCGGCGGTGACGTGAACTATGCCTGGCCGACCGCGCAGATCGCCGTCATGGGCGCCAAGGGGGCGGTGGAGATCATCTTCCGCGCCGATATCGACGACCCCGAGAAGATCGCGGCGCGCACCAAGGAATATGAGCAGCGCTTCCTCTCGCCGTTTGTCGCGGCCGAGCGCGGCTATATTGACGAGGTGATACCGCCGCGCGCCACCCGCAAGCGCATCGCGCGGGCGCTGGCCATGCTCGCCTCGAAGAAGATCGAAGCGCCGCTGAAGAAGCACGATAATCTGCCGTTGTAGCGACCTTTCTCCCTCTCCCCGTCGGGGAGAGGGTTGGGGTGAGGGGCGACCAGCCTCGAACTCCCGAAGCCGCCTTCCCCTCACCCGGCGCCTCGCGCCGACCTCTCCCCGACGGGGAGAGGTGAAGTAAAGGCCCGAGAACAATGTTCTCCAAGATCCTCATCGCCAACCGTGGCGAGATCGCCTGCCGGGTCATCAAGACTGCCCGGCGCATGGGCATCAAGACCGTCGCGGTCTATTCCGACGCCGACCGCGACGCGCTGCATGTGGCGATGGCGGATGAGGCGGTGCACATCGGCCCCGCTCCGGCGGCGCAGTCCTATCTCGATGCGGAGAAGATCATCGCCGCGGCGAAGCAGACCGGGGCCGAGGCGATCCACCCCGGCTATGGCTTTCTCTCCGAGCGCGCGAGCTTCGCGAGCGCGCTAAAGGAAGCCGGCCTCGTCTTCATCGGCCCCAATCCGGGGGCGATCGAGGCGATGGGCGACAAGATCGAATCGAAGAAGGCGGCGGCGGCGGCGGGTGTTTCCACCGTGCCGGGCTATCTCGGCGTGATCGAGGACGCGGCGCACGCGGCCCGCATCGCCGACGAGATCGGCTATCCCGTCATGATCAAGGCCTCGGCCGGCGGCGGCGGCAAGGGCATGCGCATCGCCCATTCGCGCGACGAGGTGCAGGAAGGGTTCGACCGCGCCCGCTCGGAAGCGAAGTCCTCCTTCGGCGACGACCGGGTGTTCGTCGAGAAGTTCATCGTCCAACCGCGCCATATCGAAATTCAGGTGCTCGGCGACAAGCACGGCAATGTCATCTATCTCGGCGAGCGCGAATGCTCGATCCAGCGCCGCAACCAGAAGGTGGTCGAAGAAGCGCCCTCGCCGCTGCTGGACGAGGCGACACGCCGGAAGATGGGCGAGCAGGCCGTGGCCCTCGCCAAGGCGGTGAACTATGACAGCGCCGGCACGGTGGAATTCGTCGCCGGGCAGGACAAGTCGTTCTATTTCCTCGAAATGAACACCCGCCTGCAGGTGGAGCACCCGGTGACGGAACTCGTCACCGGCATCGATCTCGTCGAGCAGATGATCCGCGTCGCTGCGGGCGAACCGCTCGCGCTTCGTCAGGAGGACGTGAAGCTGAACGGCTGGGCGGTGGAAAGCCGCGTCTATGCCGAGGACCCCTATCGCGGCTTCCTGCCCTCCATCGGGCGCCTCACCCGCTATCGCCCGCCGGCGGAGGGGGTGAATGACGGCGTCACCGTGCGCAACGACACGGGTGTCTATGAAGGCGGGGAAATCTCGCTCTATTACGACCCGATGATCGCCAAGCTGATCACCCACGCCCCGACGCGCGCGCAGGCGATCGAGGCGCAGGCGGACGCGCTCGACGCCTTCGCCATTGACGGCATCCAGCACAATATCCCCTTCCTCTCCGCGTTGATGACGCATGAGCGCTGGCGGGCGGGGCGGCTTTCCACCGGCTTCATCGCCGAGGAGTACCCCGACGGCTTCCACGCCACCACGCCGAGCGCGGCGCTGGCCCGCCGGCTCGCAGCGGTGGCGGCGGTGATCGACAATGTCGGCAATGCAAGGAAGCGCAAGATTTCCGGCCAGCTCGCCGGGCGGCCGGTGGTGTTCGAACATCAGCGCGTGGTGCGCCTCGGCGACCTGATGCTGGCCTGCGAGGTGGACCGGGCGGCGGGTGGCTTTATCGTCAGCTTCCTCGATGAGGCTGGCCGGCCGGTCTCCACCCATGAGCTGCGCTCGGGCTGGCAGCCGGGTGAGCCGGTGTGGAACGGCGTGTTCGACGAAGAGGCGGTGGCCGTGCAGGTGCGCCCGCGCCTCAACGGCGTGGCGCTGGCCCATCGCGGCATCGCGGTGGAGGCGCTCGTCTATACCAGGCGCGAGGCGGAACTCGCCGCGCTGATGCCGGTGAAGGATCAGGCCGGCAGCGGCAAGCACCTGCTCTGCCCGATGCCGGGCCTCGTCGTCTCGGTCGCGGTCAGCGAGGGGCAGGAGGTGAAGGCCGGCGAGACGCTGGCTATCGTGGAAGCGATGAAGATGGAGAATGTGCTGCGCGCCGAGCGCGACGCTACCGTGGCCAAGATCCACGCCAAGGCCGGCGACAGCCTGGCGGTGGACGCCGTCATCCTCGATTTCGCCTGAGGAGAGGCCGATGGACCCGCGCCCGCTCGATCTCGGTCTCGACAGCTTCCCGCCCGCCACGCGCGCGGACTGGCTCGCCTTGGTCGACGGGGTGCTGAAGGGCGCGCCTTACGACAAGCGCATGGTGACGCGCACGGCGGATGGCTACGGCCTCGACGCGCTCCCGGAGCGGCGGCGCGAGGCCGCGCCCATCGCCGGCCGCCTGGCGGGGGCACCGTGGAAGGTGATCGCCCGCATCGACCATGACGACGCCGCCAGCGCCAATGCGCAGATGCTGGCCGATCTCGACGGCGGCGCCGATGGCGTCGCGCTGGTCTTTGCCTCCGCACCCTCCGCCGCCGGCTTCGGGCTGAGCCTGCGGCATGAGGAGGTGGTGGCGGCGCTGGACGGCCTTCTGCCGGAGATGGCGACGCTGCGGGTGGAGGCCGGCGCCTATCAGGGCCGCGACATCGCCCTCGCTCTGGCCCGGCTCTATGAAAAGGCCGACCCGGCGGCGCTCGACCTGCGCTTTGGGCTCGACCCCATCGGCGACTTCGCCGCGCTCGGTGCCGCGCCCATCGAGTGGGAGGCGCTGGCCGCCCGGCTCGGCCAGACCGTCACCGCGCTGCACGGGCGCGGCCTCACCGCGCCGATGGTGCGGGCGGATGGGCGCGTTCACCATGCGGCCGGCGCCACCGATGCGCAGGAACTCGCCGCCACGCTCGCCACCGCCACCGCCTATCTGCGGGCGCTGGAGGCGGCGGGCCTGCCGCTCGATGCGGCGGCGCGGCTGATCGAGGTGACACTGGTTGCCGATGTCGACCAGCTCGGCACGCAGGCCAAGCCAAGAGCCTTCCGCCTGCTGTGGCAGGCGGTGCTGGAGGCGTGCAGGCTCGCCCCCTCGCCGGTGGCGATCCACATGGAAACCGCCTGGCGCGCGCTGACCCGGCACGATGCGCAGGTGAACCTGCTCCGCGGCACCCTCGCCGCCTTCGCCGCTGGTGTGGGCGGGGCAGACAGCGTGACCGTGCTGCCCTTCACCCAGGCTCTGGGCTTGCCGGACGCGGATGCGCGGCGGCTGGCGCGCAACACCCAGATCATCCTCATGGAGGAAGCCAACGTCCACCGCGTTGCCGACCCTTCCGCTGGCGCCGGCGCCATCGAGGAACGCACCGAAAAGCTGGCGGCGGCGGCGTGGGAGCTTTTTCGCGCCATCGAGCGCGAGGGCGGCATGGTGGAAGCGCTTACCTCCGGCGCCTGGCAGCGGCGCGTGGCGGCGGCGCGGCAGGCGCGGGCGCGGGAGGTGGCCACCCGGCGGCTGCCGATCACCGGCACCTCGGAATTTCCACTGCTCACGGAAGGCGTGCCGAGCGTTCTCGCCCCTGCCCGCCCCCACCCCGCCGCCGCGCCTGCCGAGGGCGCGCTTCTGTGCGAGCCGCTGGTGGGCGAGCGGCTTTCCGAACCGTTCGAGCGGCTGCGGGCGCGCGCCGCCGCGACCAAGGCGTCGGTGTTTCTCGCCGGCCTCGGCACGCCGGCGGATATCGCCGCCCGCACGGGCTTTGCCCGCGCCGCCTTCGAGGCGGGCGGCATTGCCGCCTCCGGTAATGACGGCTTCACCGACCTACAGACGCTGGTCGCCGCGTTCCGGGCGTCGGGCGCCCGGCTCGCCTGCCTGTGCGGTTCCGACGCGACCTATGCCGAGCGCGCGGTCGAGGCGGCGCGGGCGCTGAAGGAAGCCGGGGCCGTTACCGTCTATCTCGCCGGCAGGCCCGGCGAGGACGAGGCGGCGCAGCGCGCCGCCGGCGTCGACGCCTATCTAGCTGCGGGCCTCGACCTCGTCGCCTTTCTCGACGACGCCCAGGCCCGGCTCGGCCTTGGCCGCAGGAGGGAACCATGAGCCCGGCCATCCGTTGCCCCAGGGGTAGCTCTCATGCTGCCATCAACCTAGGGACAGACCATGAAAACGCTGGATCACGGGTGGCGTCGCGCCACCTGCGGCGCGGCGCTGTGCGGGGCACTGCTGGCAGTGCCGGCGACGGCGCAGGAACTGAGCCTGCACGACGGCATCTGGGAGGTGTCGGCCGAGCCGGTGTCCGGGCCGTGCGACAAGCGGCTGGAGTTCCGCCTGTCGGTGGAAGACGGCCAGATCAGCTATGCCGGCCTGTGGGCTGTGGATGCCAGCGGTTCGGTCAGCCCGCTGGGGCGGATCGACATCCGCGTGGTGCGGGGCGAGGAGACGCTCTCCGCGCGCGGCATGGTGCGCGGCGATGTGGCCACCGGCAAATGGCAATCGGCGGCGAAGAACTGCAGCGGCTCCTTCGTGGCGCGCCGGGCCTAGGCGTCAGCCCCTCTCACCGGGAGGGCGTTTGATGAGCCGCATCCCGGATTTCGCCGCTCGGGACTGGCAGGCGCCGCAGCCGCCCGCGCCGTCGGTCGATGCCGCCGACTGGACGACGCCGGAAGGGCTGGTGGTGAAGCCGCTTTATGGGCCCGCCGACATTGCCGGGCTCGGCGCCATCGACAGCTATCCCGGCATCGCGCCTTTCCTGCGTGGCCCCTACCCCAGCATGTATGCCACCCAGCCCTGGACCATCCGGCAATATGCCGGCTTCTCCACGGCCGAGGATTCCAACGCCTTCTATCGGCGCAACCTCGCGGCCGGGCAGAAGGGCTTGTCGGTCGCCTTCGATCTCGCCACCCATCGCGGCTATGATTCCGACCATCCGCGCGTCGCCGGCGATGTCGGCATGGCGGGGGTGGCGATCGACTCGATTTACGACATGCGCACCCTGTTCTCCGGCATCCCGCTGGACCAGATGAGCGTGTCCATGACCATGAACGGGGCGGTGCTGCCGATCCTCGCGCTCTATGTCGTGGCGGCGGAGGAGCAGGGCGTTAAGCCGGCGCAGCTCTCCGGGACCATCCAGAACGACATCCTCAAGGAGTTCATGGTCCGCAACACCTATATCTACCCGCCCGGTCCCTCCATGCGGATCATCTCCGACATTTTCGCCTTCACCTCCAAGGAGATGCCGCGCTTCAACTCGATCTCGATCTCCGGCTACCACATGCAGGAGGCGGGAGCGACGCAGGACCTCGAACTCGCCTATACGCTGGCAGACGGCGTCGATTATGTGCGCGCCGGGGTGGCGGCGGGACTGCCCATCGACGCCTTCGCGCCACGCCTGTCCTTCTTCTGGGCCATCGGCATGAACTTCTTCATGGAGGTGGCGAAGCTGCGCGCCGCCCGGCTGATCTGGGCGAAGCTGATGAAGGATCTCGGCGCGCAGAACCCCAAGTCGCTGCCGCTGCGCACCCATTCGCAGACCTCGGGCTGGAGCCTGACGGCGCAGGACGTGTTCAACAACGTCATGCGCACCATGGTGGAGGCGATGGCGGCGACGCAGGGGCACACCCAGTCGCTGCACACCAACGCGCTGGACGAGGCGCTGGCTCTGCCGACCGACTTCTCCGCCCGCATCGCCCGCAACACGCAAATACTGCTACAGCAGGAAAGCGGGACCACGCGGGCCATCGACCCGTGGGGCGGCTCGTTCTTCGTGGAAAGGCTGACCGCCGATCTGGCACACAAGGCGCTCGGCCACATCGCCGAGGTGGAAGCGCTCGGCGGCATGGCGAAGGCAATCGAGGCCGGCATCCCCAAGCTACGCATCGAGGAAGCCGCTGCCACCACCCAGGCGCGGATCGACTCTGGCGCCCAGACCGTGGTCGGCGTCAACAAGTACCGCCCCGCGCGGGAAATGCCGATCGACGTGCTCAAGGTCGACAACTCGGCTGTGCGCGCGGCGCAGCTCGACAAGCTGGCGCGGCTGAAGGCTGAGCGCGATCCGCAGGCGGTGGCGCAGACGCTGGCCGCGCTGGAGAACGGCGCGCGCGGCGGCGCCAATCTGCTTGCCCTCGCCATCGACGCCGCCCGCGCCAAGGCGACGGTGGGCGAAATCTCCGACGCGCTGGAGCGCGTCTTCGGCCGGCACCGGGCGGAAATCCGCGCGGTTTCCGGCGTCTACCGGCGGGAGGCGGGAGCGATGGGCGACAGGGTCGCGCAGGTGCGGGCGCGCGTCGAGGCGTTCGAGCACGAGGAAGGCCGGCGCCCGCGCCTCCTCGTCGCCAAGGTCGGGCAGGACGGACATGACCGCGGGCAGAAGGTGATCGCCTCCGCCTTCGCCGATCTCGGATTCGATGTCGATATCGGCCCGCTCTTCGCCACGCCCGAGGAAGCCGCCCGGCAGGCGGTGGAGAACGACGTGCATGTGATCGGCATTTCCTCGCTCGCCGCCGGACACCTTACTCTGGTGCCGCAGGTGAAGGCGGCGCTGGCCGCACAGGGGCGGCCGGACATCATGGTGGTGGTGGGCGGCGTGGTGCCGCCGCAGGATTACGACGCCGTGCGCGCCGCTGGCGCCGAGGCGATCTACCCGCCCGGCACGGTGATCGCCGAGGCCGCCGGCGAACTGGTCGACACACTCGCCGCCCGTCTCGGTCATGCGAAGGACGCGGCGGAATAGAGGCCGCCGCCCTCACCCCGGCGCCCGCACCGGCAGATGCAGCGCCGGCCCGGCGGGGCGGTAGGCGCCGCCGGAGCCGAACAGTTCCGCCACCCAGTCGACGAAGACGCGCAGCCGGCTGCTCAGATGCCGGTTCGGCGAATAGACCACATGCAACACGATGGGGCCCGCCTGCCATTCCGGCAGCACGCGCACCAATGCGCCGGTGTCGAGATAGGGCCCCACCATCGCATCAATCGTCTGCGTAATGCCGAGGCCGGCGAGGCCGGCGGCGAGATAGGCGGTGGAATCGTTGGTCGCCAGCACATGCGGCACGCGCAGCTCATAGCTTTCCTCACCGCGCACCATGTCGAACACCATCGGCCGCCCGGTGCGGGCGCTGAAATAGCCGATGACGCGGTGCCCGTTTGCGAGGTCGCGCGGGTGCTCCGGCAGGCCGTGGCGAGCGATATAGGCGGGCGAGGCGTAGTGCATCAGCGTCAAGGCACCGACGCGGCGGGCGATCAGCGTCGGGTCGCTGAGATCGCCGCCGCGAATGGCGCAATCGACATTCTCGGCGAGCAGGTCCACCGGACGGTCGGTGACGCCGAGATCGAGCTGGATGTCGGGATAGCGGGCGAAGAAATCCGGCAGCGCCGGGATGAGAGCGTAGAGCGCCAGCGAGGACGGCACATCCACCCGCAGCCGCCCGGCCGGGCTCGCCTGCGAGCGGGTCATCGAGCCATCGAGCTCATCGAGATCGGAGAGCAGCGCCACCGCGCGCTCATAATAGGCGGCGCCGTCGGGGGTCACGGCGACGCGGCGGGTCGAGCGGTTGAGCAGCTTGGTGCGCAGATGCGCCTCAAGCTGCTGGATATGCTTGGTCACGGTGGGTTTCGGCATGTCGAGCAGGTCGGCGGCACGGCTGAACGTGCCGGCTTCCACCACCCGGACAAAGGCCCGCATCGCGGCGATCTGGTCCATGGCTACCGTGTGATTATTTCCATATGTAAATAATGTTATCGCCAATCGGCTATTTTTTCGAGCCCGATGCAGGTCTAGTTTTCGCCGCACTGCAACAGCAACAACCGTTGGAATCGGGGTGGGAGCGAAGGCTTCCTCCCGGTAGTGGGCGCCATGACCGCAGCGTGGACCGAGGCAAAGCTGGATATGGACGGGGAGGCGCTGGCCGCGCGCGTCTACCGTCCCGCCGTGCCGCTGCGTCCCGCGCCGCTGGTGCTGCATCTGCATGGCGGCTGCTTTGTCGACGGCGATCTCGACTGCAGCGCGCATCTCTGCCGCATCATGGCGGAGGCCGGCGCGGTCGTGGTCTCCATCGACTATCCGCTGGCGCCGGAACACCCCTTCCCGGCGGCGCTCAACCTCTCCTTCAAGGCGCTGGGCCGGCTTTATGCCGAGCGGGGGAAATGGGCGGGGCGCGGCGCGCGGCTGTTCGTCGCCGGCGAGGAAGCCGGGGCAAATCTTGCCACCGCCCTCAGCCTGATGGCCCGCGACCAGCAGGCCCCGCCGCTGGCCGGGCAGATCCTGATCTCGCCCATGGTCGACCCCAGCCTGTGCTCCGGCTCGATCCACGCCGCCTCGGCGGGGGCGTCGGGCTGCAAATGGGCGGATGGCTGGCACCTCTATCTCGGCAGCGCCGACCGCGCCGCCCATCCCTATGCCGCCCCGCTCGGCTCGCGCCGGCTGGGCGGGCTCGCTCCGGCGCTGATCGTCACCTCCGCCGACTGCCCGATCCGCGACGAGAGCCTCGCCTATGCCGAGCGTCTGCGCGCGGGCGGGGTGGCGGTGGAAAGCCATCTGCTCGAAGGCACCAACTGTTCGAACCAGAGCATCGACGCCGCCATCGAGGCCGCCCCGGCATGGGAGACGGTCCTGCGCGGCCTGTTCAGCACCTTTCTGGCGGAGAATTCCGCCGCACCGCTTCGCACCATTCGGGCCTGAGGCCCGGGAGACAGGTCATGAGTGACAACCGCTTCGGCACCGATGCCGCCCCGACACCGATCGCACACGCCGTCATCGCCCACGATGCACCCGCCCCGCGTCCGCGCCGTGCCAAGGGCTGGCGTGAGGCGGGGCTGGCGCTGACCCTCGCCCTCATCGCCACCGGCGGTGCCGTCTTCGTCGCCTGGCCGAGCTCGACCGCGCTCGCGACCGATCCCGCCCCGGCGGAAGCCGCCGCCCCGCCGGCCATGCCGGTGGAGGTCGCGGTGCTGAAGACGCGCGAGACCATGAAGTGGGACGAGTTCTCCGGCCGCCTGCGCGCGGTGGAGGTGGTGGAGGTGCGCCCGCGCGTCGCCGGGGCGGTGGAGAAGATCCATTTCCGCGAAGGCGCGCTGGTGAAGGAAGGCGACCTGCTGGTGACCATCGACCCCGCGCCGTTCCAGGCCGCGCTGACCCGCGCGGAAGCGTTGCGCGAGGCGGCCGCCGCCCGTGTCGAGCTCACCCGCAGCGAGCTGGAACGCGGCAAGCAGCTGGTCGACAACCGCACCGTCTCGGTGCGTGATCTCGACCAGCGCACCAATGCCTTCCGCGAGGCGGAAGCGAATCTGCGCGCGGCCGATGCCGCCGTGCAGAGCGCCAAGCTCGATCTGGGCTATACCGAGGTGCGCGCGCCGGTCGATGGCCGCGTCGGGCGGATCGAGGTGACGGTCGGCAATCTCGTCGCCGCCGGCGCCTCCTCGCCGGTGCTCACCAGCCTCGTCTCCATCAACCCGATCTATGTCAGCTTCGATGCCGACGAGAACACGGTCGCCGAGGCGCTGGCCTCGGTCGGCGAGCATGATGTCGCGCTGACCGAGATCGACCAGATCCCGGTCGAGATCACCACCGCCACCACCGCCAGCCGACCGGTACGCGGCCATCTCCAGCTCGTCGACAACCAGGTCGATGCCTCGACCGGCACGTTCCGCCTGCGCGCCGTGTTCGACAATGCCGATGGCCGGCTCGTGCCGGGCCAGTTCGCGCGGGTAAAGATGGGCCGCGCCAAGACCCAGCCGGCGCTGGCGGTGAATGAACGCGCCATCGGCACCGACCAGGACAAGAAGTTCGTCTTCGTGGTCGGCGACGACAACAAGGCCGTCTGGCGCAAGGTGACGCTCGGCCCGCCCTCGGACGGGCTGCGCGTCATCACCGACGGGCTGAAGGAGGGCGAGCGTATCGTCGTCAACGGCCTGCAGCGCGTGCGCCCCGGCGCGGTGGTCGCGCCGGAGATCGTGCCCATGGAATCCGCTTCCGCCGCCGCCGCGACGGACCCGAACACCGCCGTCGCCGCGCGCTGATTTCAGCCCCGACGCTCTGCCTCCTTGGGGGAGGACGCTATGAATCTGTCCAAATTCTTCATCGACCGGCCGATTTTCGCCGGCGTCCTCTCCGTCCTGATCTTCCTCGCGGGGCTGCTGGCCCTGCGGGTGATGCCGATTTCGGAATATCCGGAAGTCGTGCCGCCGCAGGTCATCGTCCGCGCCACCTATCCCGGTGCCAGCCCGAAGGTCATCGCCGCCACCGTGGCAACGCCAATCGAGGAAGCCATCAACGGCGTCGAGGACATGCTCTACATGTCCTCGCAGGCGACGACGGACGGCGTGATGACGCTCACCGTCACCTTCAAGCTCGGCACCGACCCGGACAAGGCAACGCAGCTGGTGCAGAACCGCGTCGGCCAGGCCGAGCCGCGCCTGCCGGAAGAGGTGCGCGCGCTCGGCATCACCACCGCCAAGAGTTCGCCGACCTTCCTCATGGTCGTGCACCTCATCTCGCCCAATGACCGCTACGACATCACCTATCTGCGCAATTACGCGGTGCTGAACGTGAAGGACCGGCTGGCCCGTATCGGCGGCGTCGGCCAGATCGACATCTTCGGCGGCGGCGACTACTCCATGCGCGTCTGGCTCGACCCGCAGAAGATCGCCGAGCACGGCCTCTCCGCCGGCGATGTGGTCAACGAGATCCGCGCCCAGAACGTGCAGGCCGCCGCCGGTATCGTCGGCGCCTCGCCGGCGCTGGAAGGCGTCGACCTGCAGCTCACCATCAACGCCCAGGGCCGTCTGGAGACCGAGGAAGAGTTTGGCGACATCGTCGTGAAGACCGGCGCCAACGGGCAGGTGGTACGGCTGCGTGACGTCGCCCGGCTCGAACTCGGCGCCGCCGATTATGCGCTGCGCTCGCTGCTCGACAACAAGCAGGCGGTCGGCCTCGGCGTGTTCCAGGCGCCGGGATCCAACGCGCTGGAAATCGCCGAAAATGTCCGCGCCACCATGGCGGAAGTGAAGAAGACGATGCCGGAAGGCGTCGACTTCGACATCGTCTACGACACCACCCGCTTCGTCGACGCCTCCATCGACGCCGTGGTGCACACGCTGTTCGAAGCGGTGGCGCTGGTCGTCATCGTCGTCGTGGTGTTCCTGCAGACCTGGCGCGCCTCGATCATCCCGCTGCTCGCCGTGCCGGTCTCGATCGTCGGCACCTTCGCGGTGATGTATCTGTTCGGCTTCTCCATCAACGCGCTGAGCCTGTTCGGGCTGGTGCTGGCCATCGGCATCGTCGTCGACGACGCCATCGTCGTGGTGGAGAATGTCGAGCGCAACATCGAGAACGGGCTGACGCCGCGTGCCGCCGCCTATCAGGCGATGAGCGAGGTGTCCGGCCCCATCATCGCCATCGCGCTAGTGCTGGTGGCGGTGTTCGTGCCACTCGCCTTCATCACCGGCCTGTCGGGCCAGTTCTACCGCCAGTTCGCGCTCACCATCGCCATTTCGACGGTGATCTCGGCGATCAACTCGCTCACTTTGTCGCCGGCGCTGGCGGCGCTGCTGCTGCGCGGCCACGACACCCCGCCGGACGCGCTCCAGCGCGTCATCAACTTCCTGTTCGGCTGGTTCTTCCGCGGCTTCAACTGGGTGTTCGCGCGCGGCTCGCGCGGCTATGGCGGCGGCGTGCGCGGCACGCTGAAGGTGAAAAGCCTCGTCATGGTGTTCTACGCCGTGATGCTGGGCGCCACCTGGTGGCTGTTCCAGGCGGTGCCTCCGGGCTTCGTGCCGGCGCAGGACAAGCAGTATCTCGTCGGCTTCGCCCAGCTGCCCGACGGCGCCACGCTCGACCGCACGGAAGAGGTGATCCGGCAGATGACCGAGATCACGCTGGCCCAGCCCGGCGTGTCCAGCGCGGTCGCCTTCCCCGGCCTGTCCATCGCCGGCTTCTCCAACTCGTCGAACGCCGGCATCGTGTTCTCGGTGCTCGACCCGTTCGAGGAGCGCACGAGCCCGGAACTCTCCGCCGGCGCCATCGCCGGGGCGCTGAACCAGAAATACGGGGTGATCAAGGGCGCCTTCATCGCCATGTTCCCGCCCCCGCCGGTGCAGGGCCTCGGCGTGGTCGGCGGCTTCAAGATGCAGATCGAAGACCGCGCCGGCCGCGGCTACGAGGCGCTGAACGAGGTCACCAACGCCTTCATGGCCAAGGCCATGGCGGCGCCGGAACTCACCGGGCAGTTCACCACCTACCAGATCAACGTGCCGCAGATCTTCACCAATGTGGACCGCACCAAGGCCCGCCAGCTCGGCGTGCCGATCCAATCGGTGTTCGAGACGCTGCAGGTCTATCTCGGCTCGCTCTATGTGAACGACTTCAACAAGTTCGGCCGCACCTACTCGGTGCGGGCGCAGGCCGACGCGCCGTTCCGCGCCCGGCCGGAGGACATCGGCAAGCTGAAGGTGCGCTCGCTCTCGGGCGAGATGATCCCGCTCTCGGCGCTGCTGACGGTGGAGACCACTGCCGGGCCGGAGCGCGCCCAGCGCTATAACGGCTTCCTCACCGCCGACTTCAACGCCTCCCCCGCGCCCGGCTATTCCTCCGGCCAGGCGCAGGAAGCGGCGATGCGGATCGCCGCCGAGGTGCTTCCACCGGGCTTCGACTATGAATGGACCGATCTCACCTATCAGGAGATTCTCGCCGGCGATTCCTCGCTCATCGTCTTCCCGCTCGCCCTGCTGCTCGTCTTCCTGGTGCTGGCGGCGCAATATGAAAGCCTGACGCTACCCATCGCGATCATCCTGATCGTACCTATGGGCCTGCTGGCAGCGCTCTATGGCGTGTGGCTGGGCGGAGGCGACAACAACATCTTCACCCAGATCGGCCTCGTCGTGCTGGTCGGCCTGTCGGCGAAGAACGCGATCCTGATCGTCGAATTCGCCCGCGAGCTGGAATTCATGGGCCGCAACCCGGTGGAGGCGGCGATCGAGGCCAGCCGCCTGCGCCTGCGGCCGATCCTCATGACCTCCTTCGCCTTCATCATGGGCGTGCTGCCGCTGGTTCTCTCCACCGGCGCCGGCGCCGAGATGCGCCATGCCATGGGCATCGCCGTGTTCGCCGGCATGATCGGCGTCACCTTCTTCGGGCTGTTCCTCACGCCCGTCTTCTACGTGCTACTGCGGCGCCTGGCGGGCAACCGCCCGCTGCGGCAGCACGGCGAGGCCCATATCGCGCCGCTTGCGGCCGAGTGAGCCTTGCTACCCGGCCGGAAGGCCGCATCCTACGCGTCGGTTGCCCCCTCGACGCAAGGGAGCGCGGTTCTTCCGGCCGGTCTCGTTCGACAGGCGCGGCGGGCGATGGCACATAGAGCCCCCCGCCGCCAGGATGCTCGCGCGCATGAAGCCGATCAAAGCCGACTGGACCGATGTGGTCCTCGTCTGCCGCAAATGCGCGAAGAAGCTCGATGGCGGCTTCGGCCCCGATTCTGACGAGACCCTGCCCAAGGCGCTGCGTGCCGCCATCGCCGAGCGCGAGGGCGGCAAGCCGATGAAGAAGCCGCGCCGCAAGGGCGCAGGGGTAGCGGTCATCGAGGTGCCCTGCCTCGACATCTGCCCGAAGAACGCCGTCATCGTCATTCCCGCCCGCAGGCCCGGGCGCTGGCTCAGCGTTGCGCGTGGGACCGATCTCGACGCGCTGCTGGACGACATCGCCCCGAGGCGCGACGAGGACTGATCAGGCCGGTTTGTTCGCGGGCGTGTCCGGAGGCGCCTGCGACGACGCATCCGCCTTGGTCGGCGGGTTGAACGCCCAGACCAGCACGGTCATCAGGCTCACCCCGATGACGATGCCGACCAGCCGCTCGATCGGCGGAGCGAGGCTGTCGGGCGGCGAGGCGCTGACCAGTGTTACCAGATAGGCGATGGCGCATTGGGTGCCGATATAGGCCTGGCTGGATTTGCCCAGGTGGATGCGGGCGAAGGAGAACACGCCGAGAAACAGCATCGACGCCCACCACCACACATGCACCGCGTCGATCAGGATGATGACCAGCGCCGCGGCCCCGCCGAGAATGCAGCCCAGAATGCGCTGGAAACCGCGATGGCGCGTCGCCAGCGGGTCGCTGTCGACGACGATGAGGCTGGAAATCAGCACCTGCGGCAGTTGCGGCAGATCGAACAGCGACCAGACGATGATGATTGTGAAGGCGCCGAGCCCGGCGATGAATGACTGGCGCTCGGCATTGAGCGCGGTGGTAGCCGCCGCCTGCGCCTTCAGCCGCGCATGCAGCTCGCCCGCCCGCGGCCCCAGCGCCCAGCTCGACAGCGTGCCGCACACCACGCCGATGACGATCTCGAAGCAGCGGTAATGCGCGAAGCCGTAAAGCTGCGCCGGCTGGGTCATGGTGTAGAGCATGACCAGCGCGAAGGTGAGCCCGCCATAGAACCAGGCATAGCCATAGGCGCTACGCTGGCGGCCATAGGTGCCCACCGCTGCGGCGATGGTCACCAGCGCCAGCTGCATGAGGTTGTAACCCTCCGCCCACTGGCCGATATAGTAGCCGCCAATCACCCCGATGAAGGTGCCGAGCACCCGCAGCACACCCTTGGTGAACAGGGCGTCGCGGTCGACATTGGCGATGATCATCACGCTGAGCGCGGCCCAATAGGGCTCGTCCAGCCCCATCAGCAGGGCGATATAGACGGCCGCCACCACGCCGGTGGCGGTGGCGAAGGCCTGCCGGTCAATATCGCTGATCCCGCCGCCGCCCTCTGCCATGGCTCAGAACCAGATCAGCACGCGGGCGTCGGCGCCGTTGAACAGTCCGAGCCCCTCGGGCCAGGCGTCCAGCGTTACCTCGATGGGAAAGCGCCGGGGCAGCCGCACCCAGTCCGTGGTCGGCTCGACATAGGGAATGACCTGTGGGTTGTCGGGCGAGCGGGCGACGCCGCCGGCAATGCCGCTGACCCGTCCCCAATGCAGCACCCACGGGTCTGAACCCAGCGTCAGCAGCGCCCGCTGGCCAACCCGGATGCGGGCGAGATGGCGCTCGCTCACATTCGCCACCACCCGGCGGCGCTTGTCGGTGACGATCGCCATCACCTCGCTGCCCGGGCGAAGATAATCGCCCACGCGGGTGACGAAGGGCGCGACGCGGCCGGCATCGGGGGCGTTGATCATGGTTTTGGAGAGATCGTACTGCGCCTTCGCCACCGCGGCGGCGGCGGATTCGATGGCGGCCTGCGCCACCGACACGCGCCGCGCCGCCACCGCGAGCTGCGCCCCGGCGGCCGTCACATTCGCGTTCGCGGTGGCGACATCGCGGGTGGCGACATCGAGCGTCGCCTCGGGCGAATAGCCCTCCTTCTCCAGGGTCTTGATGCGCGTCAGCTGGTCTTCGGCATTGGTCTGCACCGCCTGCGCGGAGATGACGGCGGCCTTGGCCGCGTTCACCTCGTCCTGAGCCAGTTCGAGATTGGCGCGGGCGGTGGCCAGCGCTGCCTGCGTTTCCTGCAGCTTCAGGGTATAGGGCGTGCGCTCGATCTCGAACAGCAGCTGGTCGGCGGTGACGCTCTGGTTGTTCTGCACCGCCAGCCGCGACACCGGCCCCTCCACCTGGGCGGAGAGCACGATGATGTCGCTCATCACATAGGCATCGCCGGTATAGGCGAGGAAGCGCACGCTGGTCTCATAAGCCGCGAACAAGCCGAGAATCACCCCAATGATCAGCGATACGGGGTGGCGAATAAGACGGCTCAGCATGAAAGGCGCGGCTCCACGGATTCCGGCCCGGGGCCGGCGCGGCGCATCATCGCGGCTTTGCCGCGCCCGCTCAATCCTCCCCCGTTACCGCCGGGCGGCGTTTACGCAAACGCAGGACCGAGGGTCCGCCCCTAATGCGGCTTGGGGCTGGGAGCGGGGTCGACCGGCCGCCGGCTCGCGCTGGCCGCGCAATCACAATCCCGCTGACTGTGGTAGGCATCGACGCCATATGCGCGGCGTCCGGCTGGGCGGAGAGGTGAGATGAGAGACATGGCCTTCGATGTCGCAATGTTCAGGTCGGAGACGCCCGGGGTGGCTCACCGCGTCCACCTCAACAATGCCGGCGCCGGGCTGATGCCGCAGCCCGTGCTCGATGCCGTCATCGGCCACCTTCGCCGCGAAGCCGAGATCGGGGGGTACGAAGCCGCCAGCGAGGCAGCCCAGACGCTCGACGGCGTCTATGACAGTGTGGCGCGTTTGCTCGGGGCCGAGCGGGAAGAGATCGCGCTGGCCGAGAACGCGACGGTCGCGTGGCAACTGGCCTTCTACGCCATCCCCTTCCAGCCCGGGGACCGTATCCTCACGGCGCGGGCGGAATATGCCGCGAATTACGTCGCGTTTCTTCAGGTCGCCAAGCGAACCGGGGCGGTGATCGAGGTCGTTCCCGACGACGGGGACGGCATGCTCGACCCTGAAGCCCTCGAACGCATGATCGACGGTCGCGTCAGGCTGATCGCCATCACCTGGGTGCCGACGAATGGCGGCCTGCGCAATCCTGCGGCCGCAGTGGGTGAGATCGCGCGCCGGCACGGCGTGACCTATCTGCTCGATGCATGCCAGGCGGTCGGGCAGATGCCGACGCGCGTCGATCAACTCGGCTGCGACGTGTTGACCGCAACGGGCCGCAAATTCCTGCGCGGACCGCGCGGCACCGGCTTTCTCTACATGAGGCGGGATCTGATGCGTCGCCTGGAGCCGCCGATGCTGGACCATTTCGCGGCGCCATGGGTCGCCCCGGACCGCTACGAACTGCGTCCGGACGCACGCCGCTTCGAGACCTGGGAGAACAATTATGCGGCGAGGATGGGTCTCGGCCGTGCCGTGGACTATGCGCTGGAGATCGGTCTCGATCGGATCGAGGCGCGCTGCCGCGCTCTGTCCGCGCGCTTGCGCGACGGCCTGCGGGCCTTGTCCGCTGTCACGGTGCACGATCTCGGGCGCGATCCGGCGGCCATCGTGACGTTCTCGGTCAAGAACCGCGACGCGGCAGGCGTGCAGCAGAAGCTCGCCCTTGCGGGCATCAATGTGAGCGTCTCCTCGCCCTCCAGCACGCTTCTGGACGCGAAAGCCCGCGGGCTTCCTCCGCTCGTGCGAGCGTCTCCGCACTACTACAACACCGAAGACGAAGTCGATCGTCTGGTGTCGGTCGTGAGCGCGCAGGTGTCCTAAGCCGCTCTAATGCCTCCGCTCCTCGATGGCCGGCAGCACCGGCTCCTCATCCTCCTCGCTGCGTTCGCGTGCGCCGGGGTGCTCCTCGATCACCGGGCCCGGGGTGCTGGCAGCGCGCGCGGCGGCGCGACGTGAGCGCACGGGCGGGGCGAGTTGCTCCGCGTTCTGGTTCACCACCCGCAGCGGCGGGGCCATGCCCTTCTTGTCGGTGCCGAGATAGACTGTCTGATGCGGATAAGGCATCTCGATGCCGCGCACATCGAAGGCGGCCTTGATGCGGCGGTAGAACTCGCGCCGCACATTCCACTGGCCGAGCGGACGGGTCTTGAAGCGGCCGCGCAGCTGAATGTGCGAGGGGTCCAGCGCCTCGACGCCGACCACCTCGAACGGCTCGATGATGGTTTCCGCCAGCGGTCCGGTCGCCGCCATATCGGCCGCGACTTCCGCCATCAGCGCCAGCGCCTCATCGATGCTCTCGCGATAGGCGATGCGCACATCGACCACCGCATAGGCGAAGTCCTTCGACATGTTCTTGACCGTCTGCACCTCGCCGAAGGGGATGGAGTGCACATTGCCGTCGAAGTCGCGCATATGGACGGTACGGATGGTGATCTTCTCCACCAGCCCGGCATGGGCGCCGACCTCGACCACATCACCCACGGAGATGGTGTCCTCCATCAGGATGAAGACGCCGGTGATCACATCCTTCACCAGCGTCTGCGCCCCGAAGCCGATGGCAAGGCCCAGCACGCCGGCGCCGGCCAGCAGCGGCGCGATGTTGATGCCGATCTCCGACAGCAGGATCAGGCTGCCAATGGTGAGCAGCACCACGCGGAAAGCGTTCTGCAGAAACGGCAGCAGCGTCTTCAGCCGGGTGGAATTGGGGTTGGCCGCCCGCAGCCGCTCGGCGAAGGCGGTGGAGATTTCCCACAGCACGAGGCCGACCAGCACCACCACGCCGATGGAGATGAGCCGCCCCACCGCCAGCCGCCCGGCCTCCGAGGCGAGCCGCTCGAACGGGCGCGCGCCCCAGATTTCCAGCAGCACCAGCGCCGCGACCAGCATCACCAACCCCTGCATGGCGCTGCGCAGCGCTGGCAGATAGCGGTTGGCGCGCGCCTCCAGCAAGGGGTAGCGGGTGCGCATCTCGGCATTGAGCTTGAACACCCGCTCGAAGGCCCGCAGCATCAGCGCGATGACGAGCGACGCCAGGGCGAGGGTGAGCAGCGAGAGCAGCGTGGCGCGGGCGAGGAAGGCAAAACCGCCATCGACATCGAGCGTCCACACCATAAAACCGGCGATGACATAGGCGATGGCGAGGACGTGCCAGAAATCGGCGACGGCGTTGCGCAGCCGCGCCATCCGGCTCTCGCGCGCGCCGAGCCGCCGCAGCCGCCGCGCCACCCCGCCCCTTATCTGCAGCACGAACACCACGGCCATGCCGGCGACGAACAGGCCGAGCAGATTGCCGAAGAAGCGGTAGGTGGGCAGAGCGAGGCCCAGCACCCAGGCGGCGCGCAGCAGAAAATGGCCGTAGACCAGCGTATAGGTGAAGCGGCGGACCCAGAGATAGCCATAGGCCGCACTCTCGTGGTCGAGCGGAAACAGACGCATCTGCGGCGCGTCCGGCGTCAGCGCCGCCCGCGCGCCGACCAGGATAAGCCGCGCCAGAACATTGGCGTTGATCACGGTAACGACGGCGAGGCGGACGATGAAATTCAGCTCCACCAGCGCCAGCACACCAAAGGCCGCCGCCGCGAAGGCGGCGATGGGCACGATGTCGATGAGCGTACGCAGCGCCAGCAGCAACGCGCGCATGAACAGGCCGCGCGTCGGCCGGGCCTCGATCGCCCGCCTCAGCCCGGCGAGCAGGCGCTTGGCGATGTATTCCGCCAGCAGGGCGGCGGCGAGCACGGCGATGATCATCGTCACCGCCCAGCCGACGCGCTCCAGTACCAGCGGATCCGAGAGGTCGCTGAACAGCTGCTCCGCCTGCGCCGGCAATTGCTCGATCTCGCCAACCAGCGAGAGCACCGAGCCTGAGAAGGCGCCGAGAGACTGGGTGGCGCCGGAAAGCCAGTCGTCGCGGCCGGGGGCAGGCTCCTCGACGGCCGCCGGTGCTGTCGCCGCGCCGGCCTCACTGTCCACAAGCGCCCGCAGCTGCGCGAGGAAACGGGCGCGGGCGGCCTCGTCGCTCAGCGTATCGAGCAGCGCCCTGAGATCGCTGGTGCGGCCCTCCGGCACCGGGGAGGCGGCGGGCGGGGCCCCGACGGCGGTGGAGGCACCGGCGGTCTGGGCCGCCAGCGGGCCGGCGAGGAGCGGGGTGAGGAGAAGGGAGAGGGCGAGGAGCAGGCGGCTGAAAGCACGCAGCGGCATGAGGCCTTCCGTCGTTCGCGGCTCTTCGGCGGTGAGGCCGGGAGCACGCCGAGGTGAGGGAGCCGGAATGGCGGGTGCGGCTCATCTAACGCCCGGCGCCGTGAAAGGTTCCGCCGCTGCGATCTTGCCTCCCACGCAGCGGCGCAATGTCGCCCCGCCTTGCTCCCGTCACCTTCATCCGCACATTGGGGCCGTTACCTTGCGTCAGTGAGAGGCTATGGAAGCTTTATCCGCCGAGGTGGTCGCGTTTCTGAGCGGCCACGACTATCTGATCCCGCTGGTTATCGGCCTCATCGCCTTCGGCGAATCGCTGGTCCTCGTTGGCATTCTCATCCCCGCCACCGCACTGATGCTCGCCATTGGCGGGCTTGTGGGAACGGGTATCGTATCCCCGCTTCCGGTCATCGCTGCCGCCATTGCCGGCGCGGTTCTCGGCGATGTCGTCTCCTACTGGCTCGGGCGCTGGCTCGGGCCGCGCGTGGTGCATCGCCGGCCGCTGCTGCGCTACCGCGAGCAGGTGGCGCAGGCGCGGCTGTTCTTCCGCCGCTTCGGCTTCGCCTCCGTGTTTGTCGGCCGCTTCTTCGGGCCGGTGCGGGCCACCATGCCGCTGGTCGCCGGCATGATGCGGATGGATCAGCGCCGGTTTCAGCTCGCCAATGTCTCCTCGGCCATCGTCTGGGCGCCGGTCATGCTCGCCCCGGGCTGGCTGGCCGGGAAGAGCGCCAGCGAAATGGGCGGCCACAGCCAGGGCGAATGGCTCGTCATGATGGTGGGCATCACCCTCGTCATGCTGATCGCCACTGTGGTGGTGCTGCGGGTGATCAAGGGGCGCATCGCCAAGCGGCCGCGCACGAGGCGCCGGCCTAGCGGGGTACCGGCGGGCTAAGCCGAGCCTTCGGCGCGGAGGTCGTCTTAACCATTTCGTAAGTATTCGTCCGCCCGCCCCAAGCCTTGCGCTACTATGGCCGGAGCAAGCCTACGGAGCGCCGCACCGTTCGTGCGGCGGCCCCGGAGCGAAAAACCTGGCCATGGGCGGACGGGAACGCGGAATGATCGACAAGCTTGAGCCCTCCATCGGCCCCGTGCGGGCCCGCGCCGGCGAAGAGACCGGCGCCGCCCCGCGTGCTCCGGCAGCCCCTGCCCCGGGAGTTCCTGCCCCCGCCGCCTCACCCAACCGCGCCAAGGGCCCGCCGCAGGACCCGGTGGCGTTCCAGCGCTGGCTCGGCATCGAGCAGCTAAAGCTGCAGATGCGCCGGCTGGAACTGGAGACCAAGCGCGCCGAGGCCCCCGCCCCGCGCGCCCTGCCCCCGGTGCTGCCGATTCTGTTCGGGCTGGTGCTGGTGCTGCTGCTCGCCGGTGTCGCGTTTCTCGCGGCGCAGGTGTTGAGCCTGCGCGACGAGGTGGTCACGCTGCGCGGGGCTGAAGCCATGCTCTCCGAACGTCTCGCAGCGCTGGAAGTGCCGCAGGCCGCCGCGCCGGCGACCCCGCCCGCCGCAAGCGCGACGGCCCCCGCCGCACCGGCATCGGCCGCACCCTCGCCCGCCACGCCTTCACCCGCGACACCCGGCCCCGCAACCTCCGCGCCGACCGATCCGCTGGTGCCTCTGGCCGGCACCACGCCGACTCCGGCCCAGAATGCGCCTGCGGCGACCCCGCCCGCTCCGGCGGCGGCGGCGCAGCCGGGAGCGGGCTATACGGTGCGCATCTTCGCGCCGATCAACACCGTGCCCAAGGCGCGGGTCGACGCCTTCACCGCTCCGCTGAAGGCCGCCGGCTTCGACGTCGTTGTGTCTGACACCGGCGTGGTGCAGACCACCAGCAACACGCTTTCCTTCCATGCCGGCAGCGCCGACATGGCCAGTGACGTGGCGGAGATCATCCAGAAGCGCCGCCCCGCGCTCGGGGTCGAGCTGCGCGCCTCGCCGTCCATTCCGGACAGCGCGCGGCAGGTTCTGATCCTTAATCTCACGGAAGACGCCTTCAACTGAAGGCGCGCGCGGTCGCGCCCCGCTCAGGCGGCGGCGCGCCCACGCCGGGCGGTGCGCCCGGCCTCGCGGATGGCGGCGATGTTGGCGGCATAGGCATCGCGGCCGCCCTTGAACACCGCTGAGCCGGCCACCAGCACATTCGCCCCCGCGGCGGCGCAGAGCGCGGCGGTTTCCGGCGTCACCCCGCCATCGACTTCGAGATGGATCGGCCGCTCGCCGATCATCGCCCGCAGCCGGTAGATCTTCGGCAGCACATCGGCAATGAAGGCCTGGCCGCCGAAGCCGGGATTGACGGTCATCGGCAGGATGAGGTCCACCTTGTCCAGCACATAGGCGACCACGCTCTCATGCGTCGCCGGGTTCAGCGCCACCCCGGCCTTCTTGCCGAGCGAGCGGATGAGCTGGAGGCAGCGGTCGAGATGATGCGTCGCCTCCGCCTGCACGGTGATGATATCCGCGCCCGCCTTGGCGAAGGCCTCGATATAGGGCTCCACCGGCTCGATCATCAGATGCACGTCGAAGACCTTGTCGGTGTGCGGGCGCATCGCCTTGATGACATCCGGCCCGAAGGTGATGTTGGGCACGAAATGCCCGTCCATCACGTCGAGATGGATCCAGTCGGCGCCGGCGCTGGCGACATCGCGCACCTCTTCGCCGAAGCGCGCGAAGTCGGAGGCGAGCATGGAAGGGGCGATGAGAACCATGGGGTTGTCTCCTGGCGTGTATCTGCCGTCACGGCGCTGAACCGTTTCGCTCCCTCTCCCCATTGGGGAGAGGGTTGGGGTGAGGGGTGTTGACTGCTCCACAATCCTACTGCCCCCTCACCGACCCGCTTCGCGGGCCACCTCTCCCCCAGGGGGAGAGGGAGATATCAGGGCAGCCCGGCCATGACGTTCAGTCGACGCTCACCGCAGCGGCGGGTAGCTGTCGATGCCGCCGGAAAAAACCCGGCTGGCGAGAATGTCCTCGGCGGCGAGGGTGACGAGGTCGTCCGCCGTCACCGGCCGGTCGGAATTGAACAGCCGGTTGGCCTGACGCAGCCGGGCGCGATCCAGCGCGTTGCGGATCGAGCGGCCATTGGCGAAATGTGGCTGCTGCATGCGCAGCTCGATATAGCGGCGAAACGCCTCCTCCGCCTCGCGGCTCATGCGGTAGTTCATGGTGTCGAGAATGCGCCCGCCAATGGCGTCGAGCTCGCCGGCGGAATAGTCGGGGAAGTCGACATGGTGCGCGACGCGCGAGCGGAAGCCGGGATTGGCGGTGAAGAAGCGCTCCATCCGGTCAGCATAGCCGGCGAGGATGACGACGAGATCGTCGCGCTGGTTCTCCATCACCTGCAGCAGGATTTCGATCGCCTCCTGCCCGTAATCACGCTCGTTTTCGGGGCGGTAGAGGTAATAAGCTTCGTCGATGAACAGCACGCCGCCCATTGCCTTTTTGAGGATTTCCTTCGTCTTCGGCGCGGTGTGACCAATGTACTGGCCGACGAGATCGTCGCGCGTCACGGTGACGAGGTGACCCTTGCGGACATAGCCGAGCTTGTGAAGGATTTCCGCCATCCGCAGAGCCACCGTGGTCTTTCCCGTGCCGGGATTGCCGGTGAAGCTCATATGCAGGGTCGGACTCACCGCCTCCAGCCCGAAGCGGCGACGGGCGGTGTCGACGAGCAGCAGCGCGCCGATCTCGCGCAGGCGGCGCTTCACCGGCACCAACCCCACCAGTTCGCGGTCGAGCTGGTCGAACACATCGGCGAGGCCGCTGGAGGCGAATTCGGCGCGCAGGTCGATGGAGTCGGGGGCCTTCGGCGCGGCCTCGGCGGCGAGTGTCGGGTCGTCGATCACGGCATCCATGGGCGTTGCTCCTGCCGGCGTCTTCTGGCGCCATCCCTTCGAGGCTCGCGGACGCTCGCACCCTGGGGATGACGTGGCTCAGAGAGAATTTTCGAAACGGCGTCATCTGAGGTGCCCGGCGGAGCCGGGCCTCGAAGGATGTTCGGAATGAAAAAGGGGACCGATGCCGGGCGCGGCATTCCGACATCGGTCCCTCGCGGCCGGGGAGGAAACCGGACGACCGCGGTTCTCCGTCGGGGGAGTAGTGGGGAGCCGACGGATCAGTAGCGCGCGCCCTCCGGGCGATTGGCCGCATAGGCGCGCGTCGTGTAGCGGATCGACCTTCCGTCGATTTCCTGGCGCTCCAGCGCGAAGCCGGGCTCTTCAGCAGGACGGTCGGTGATGAAGGAAAGGCGCAGCGACTCCCACGTATGAGTAGCGTCAAAGGCGCTGAGGCGGATGTACTGCCGGCCGCCATAGACCTTGCGGCATTCGTTCAGCTCGAACATCACGCCGGCGGCGTCCGGCACGTCGAACATCGGCTGGCCCCACAATTCCCAATAGGTGTTGCGCGGGTGCGGGTCGTCGGTGAACTCGATGTTCACCGCCCAACCCTTGTCGATGCAGTACTGGACTTGGCGGGTGATCTGCTCGTCGGTGAGATCGGGCAGGAAGGAGAAGGCTCCCTGGGTCAGGCGCATGGTGGTGTCCTCGTTTGCGTGCCCCGGACAAGCGGCGCGCAGCGCCGTGCCGAACCGGGGCCCAGGAGAAAATTCGCGAAGCGTCAAAGGCCTTTCGGCCAAAAGCGGTGGTGCCTTCGGCGGGTTCTTGCGCTGGGTCCCGGATCGCCTTCCGCTCGCGCTTCAGGCGTCCGGGACACGGCCTCGTCACTCCGCCGCAGTGGCCTGCGGCACGAAGTCGGGCGTGTCGGTGGAGCTGTAGTTGAAGGTCACGTCCTTCCACGTCTCCAGCGCCTGCTTCAGCGGCAGGCAGTGGCGCGCGGCGTCCTTCAGGATCTCCGGCCCCTCATTGAGCAGGTCGCGGCCCTCGTTGCGGGCGAGGATCATCGCTTCCAGCGCCACGCGGTTGGCGGTCGCGCCGGCCTGGATGCCCATGGGATGGCCTATGGTGCCGCCGCCGAACTGCAGCACCACATCCTCGCCGAGCAGGTCGATGAGCTGGTGCATCTGGCCGGCATGGATGCCGCCCGAGGCGACGGGCATCAGCTTGCGGGTCGAGGCCCAGTCCTGATCGAAGAAGATGCCATGGGCGAGGTTCTGCGGCACGAAATCCTCGCGGCAGAGGTCGTAATAGCCCTTGGTCGTGTGGGGGTCGCCTTCCAGCTTGCCCACCACCGTGCCGGCATGGATGTGGTCGACGCCGGCGAGGCGCATCCACTTGGTGATGACGCGGAAGGAGACGCCGTGGCTCTTCTGCCGCGTATAGGTGGAGTGGCCGGCGCGGTGCAGGTGCAGGATCATGTCGTTGCGCCGCGCCCACTTCGCCATGGACTGGATCGCGGTATAGCCGATGATCAGGTCGATCATGACGATGGAGGAGCCGAGGCTCTTGGCGAACTCGGCGCGCTCATACATGTCTTCCATGGTGGCGGCGGTGACGTTGAGATAGGTGCCCTTCACCTCGCCCGTACCCGCCTGCGCCTTGTTCACCGCCTCCATGCAGTAGAGGAAGCGGTCGCGCCAATGCATGAAGGGCTGCGAGTTGATGTTCTCGTCGTCCTTGGTGAAGTCGAGCCCGCCCTTCAGCGCCTCATAGACCACCCGGCCGTAATTGCGGCCGGACAGGCCGAGCTTGGGCTTCACCGTGGCGCCGAGCAGCGGCCGGCCGAACTTGTCGAGCCGCTCACGCTCCACCACGATGCCGGTAGCGGGGCCGTCGAAGGTCTTCACATAGGCGACCGGCAGGCGCATGTCCTCAAGGCGCAGCGCCTTGAGCGGCTTGAAGCCGAACACATTGCCGATGATCGAGGCGGAGAGGTTGGCGATGGAGCCCGGCTCGAACAGGTCGAGGTCGTAGGCGATGTAGGCGAACCAGGAGCCCGGCGCGTTCGGCACCGGGTCGACCCGGTAGCACTTGGCGCGGTACTTATCGCAGGCGGTCAGGCGGTCGGTCCACACCACGGTCCAGGTGGCGGTGGAGCTTTCGCCGGCCACCGCCGCCGAGGCCTCGATCTCGTCGACGCCATCCTGCGGGGTGATGCGGAACACGGCGATCACGTCCGTGTCCTTGGGCTCGTAGTCGGGCTGCCAGTAGCCCATCTTGCGGTATTCCATCACGCCGGCGCTGTAGCGGCTGCGCTTCTCCTCGGCGGGCTTGGTCTTGTCGATCGCGTTCATCGATCTTCTCCCTGTGCGTTCCCGTCGGCGCCGCGCGGTGGGCGCGCGCCTTGATGTCCTGTTGGGCCCCTTGGAGGGCGTTACTCCGCCGCCACTCGGGCGCCGCCGATCACCGGATCGAGGCTGCCGGAGGCGTAGCGCTTGGCCATGGCGGCCAGCGGCAGCACCTTGATCTGCGAGGCGTGGCCGGCCGTACCGAATTCCTCGAACCGCGCGCGGCAGAGGTCGCGCATCGCATCCATGGCGGGTTTAAGGAATTTGCGCGGGTCGAACTCGGCCTTGTTGCCCTGCGCCACCTTGCGGAACTGGGCGGTCATGGCGAGGCGGCAATCGGTGTCGATATTGACCTTGCGCACCCCGTGCCGGATGCCGCGTACGATCTCCTCCACCGGCACGCCCCAGGTCTGGGGCATCTCGCCGCCTGACGCGTTGAACAGGTCCTGCAGCGCCTGCGGCACCGAGGAGGAGCCGTGCATGACCAGATGCACATTGGGCAGACGGCGATGGATTTCCTCGATGATGTTCATGGCGAGGATCTCGCCGTCCGGCTGGCGCGAGAACTTGTAGGCGCCGTGCGAGGTGCCCATGGCGATGGCGAGGGCGTCGACCTTGGTGCGGGCGACGAAATCCACCGCCTGGTCGGGATCGGTCAGCAGCTGGTCGTGGCTGAGCTGCCCTTCCGCGCCGTGGCCGTCCTCCTGCTCGCCGGCGCCATGCTCCAGCGAGCCCAGCACGCCGAGTTCGCCTTCCACCGAGGCGCCGACCCAATGGGCGGCGTCGACCACGCGGCGGGTGATGGCGACGTTGTAATCGTAATCCGCCGGGGTCTTGGCATCCTCCTTGAGCGAGCCGTCCATCATCACGGAGGTGAAGCCGTGCTGGATGGCGGAGAGGCAGGTCGCCTCGTTGTTCCCGTGGTCCTGATGCATGCAGATCGGGATGGCGGGATACATCTCGGTCAGGGCGTCGATCATGCGCGAGAGCATGATGTCGCCGGCATAGGAGCGGGCGCCGCGGCTGGCCTGCATGATGACAGGGGCGTCGACGGCCTGCGCCGCCTCCATGATCGCGATGCCCTGCTCCATATTGTTGATGTTGAAGGCCGGCACGCCGTAACTGTGCTCGGCGGCGTGGTCGAGAAGCTGTCGAAGGGTGATGCGGGCCATTGGCTCTTCCTCTGGCTCAGGCGCAGGTCAGGAGGTCGCAGGTCGCGTCGACCACCGCCTCCGGGGTGATGTTGAAATGGCGGTAAAGATCGGCCGCCGGGCCGGAGGCGCCGAAGCCCTCCATGCCGATGAAGCGTCCGCGCTCGCCGATCCAGCGATCCCAGCCGAGCCGGGCGGCCGCCTCGATGGCGACGCGCGGGGCGGTGCCGAGCACGGCGCGGCGGTATTCATGGCTCTGGCGCTCGAACAGTTCCCAGCACGGCATGGAGACGACGGCAGCATCGACGCCGCGCTCCGCCAGAAGGTCCGCCCCCTTGAAGGCGATCTCGACCTCCGAACCGGTGGCGAGCAGCGTCACGTCGCGCCGGCGCCTGGGCTTGCGGGCGACATAGGCGCCGTAGCCGACGAGGTTCTCCTCCGAATGCTCGGTGCGGAAGGTTGGCAGGTTCTGCCGGGACAGTGCCAGCACCGAGGGCGTGCCCTCCGCGTGCAGAGCGAGCTGCCAGGCTTCCAGCGTCTCCACCGCATCGGCGGGGCGGAACACATAGAGGTTCGGCGTCGCCCGCAGCATGGCGAAATGCTCGATGGGCTGGTGCGTCGGCCCATCCTCGCCAAGGCCGATGGAGTCGTGGGTCAGCACATAGACGACACGCTGGCCCATCAGCGCCGAAAGCCGCATGCCGCCCCGGGCGTAGTCGGAGAACACCATGAAGGTGCCGCCATAGGGAATGCTGCCGCGATGCAGGGCGAGGCCGTTCATGACCGCCGCCATGGCATGTTCGCGAATGCCGTAATGGATGTAGCGGCCGGCATAATTGCCGGGGGTCACCGACTCCATGCCCTTGGTGACGGTCAGGTTGGAATGGGTGAGATCGGCCGAGCCGCCAATGGTGAGATCGGTGGCGCGATTGATGACGCCGAGCGCCATCTCGGAGGCCTTGCGCGTCGCCACCTTCGGCGCGGTCTGCGAGAGTTCGCGCTTGTAGGCGGCGAGCTTCTCGTCGAAATCGGCCGGCAGGTCGCCTTCCATCGCCGCCTCGAAATCGGCGCGGCGGCCGGAGGCGGAAAGCCGCTTCTCCCACGCCTCGCGCGCCTCGCGGCCGCGCCGGGCGATGGCGGCGAAGGAAGCGCGCACACCCTCCGGCACCTCGAAGGGCGGGTAGTTCCAGCCGAGCGCCTCGCGGGCACCGTCGATCTCGGCGGCGCCGAGCGGGGCGCCATGCACGGCCTCGGTGCCGGCCTTGGTCGGGGCGCCATAGCCGATGGTGGTGCGGCAGGCGATCAACACCGGCCGGTCGCTCGTCCGCGCCTCGGCGATGGCGTCGATGAGCGCGTGATGGGCGTGGCCGTCGACCCGCAGCACCTTCCAGCCGGAGGCGGCGAAGCGGGCGAGCTGGTCGGTGGAGGTAGAGAGCGCCGTGCTGCCGTCGATGGAGATGCCGTTGTCGTCCCACAGCACGGTGAGCTTGGCGAGCTTGAGGTGGCCCGCGAGGTCGATGGCCTCGTGGCTGATGCCTTCCATCAGGCAGCCATCGCCGGCGATGACCCAGGTGCGGTGATCGACGAGATCGTCGCCGAAGCGGGCATTGAGCATGCGCTCGGCCAGCGCCATGCCGACGGCGGTGGTGAGCCCCTGCCCCAGCGGGCCGGTGGTGGTCTCGACGCCGAGCGTGTGCCCATGCTCGGGATGGCCGGCGGTGACGGCGCCGAGCTGGCGGAAGCTCTTGAGCTGCTCCGTACCCATGTCGGCATAGCCAAGCAGATGGTTGAGCGCGTAGAGCAGCATCGAACCGTGACCCGCGGAGAGAATGAAGCGGTCGCGGTCCGGCCAGTCGGGACGGCTGGGGTCCAGCGTCACGAAGCGGGAGAACAGGGCGGTGGTGACATCCGCCATGCCCATGGGCATGCCGGGATGGCCGGACTTGGCCTTTTCCACCGCGTCCATGGCGAGCGCGCGCAGCGCATTGGCCATGTCGTCATGCGGGATATCGGCCGGGTCCTGAGGCGGACGCAGGGCTTCAGAATGGCTGGTCAACATGCTGTCCTCCCGGTTCACGCGGCGCGCCGCTTCTTCTCGACGAGGTTGAGGATCATCGGCGTGAGGATAAGCTGCATCGCGATGTCGAGCTTGCCGCCGGGGATCACGATGGAATTGGCGCGGCTCATCCAGGAGCCCTGGATCATCGAGAGCAGGTAGGGAAAATCGATCCCGCGCGGGCTCTTGAAGCGGATCACGACGATGGATTCGTCGGCGGTGGGAATCCAGCGGGCGATGAACGGGTTCGAGGTATCGACCGTCGGCACGCGCTGGAAGTTGATGTCGGTGTGGGTGAACTGCGGGCAGATGTAGTTCACATAGTCCGGCATGCGGCGCAGGATGGTGTCGGTCACCGCCTCGGTGGAATAGCCGCGATGCGAACGGTCGCGGTGGATCTTCTGGATCCATTCGAGATTGATCACCGGCACGACGCCGATCTTCAGGTCGGCATAGCGGGCAACATCGATATTGCCGCTGACAACCGCCCCGTGCAGCCCTTCGTAAAAGAGCAGATCGGTGGGAGTGGGGATCGGCTCCCAGGCGGTGAAGGTGCCCGGCGCGCCGCCATATTCGGCCGCTTCCTTGTCGTCATGGACATAGTGGCGGAACTTGCCGGTGCCGGTGTGGGCATAAGAGCGGAACGTCTCCTCCAGCTCCTCGAACAGGTTCGAATCCGGCCCGAAATGGCTGTAGTGGTGGTTACCGCGTGAGGCCTCCTCGGCCATGACGCGCTTCATCTCGGCGCGGTCGTAGCGGTGATAGGCGTCGCCCTCGATATAGGCGGCGGTCACGTCCTCGCGGCGGAAGATCTGCTCGAAGATGCGCCGCACCGAAGTGGTGCCCGCGCCGGAGGAGCCGGTGACGGAGATGATGGGGTGATGGATCGACATGGGTCCTCTCCGTCAGGCGCGCAGCAGGCCGCGACGGCCGAACAGGGGCGAGCGCTCCGGCATGGCGGCGGCGTCGCGGTGATAGCGGGCGATGCGCTCGACCTCCGCGCGCGAGCCGAACACCAGCGGCACGCGCTGGTGCAGATGCTCGGGCACGATGTCGAGGATCGGCAGCCGGCCGTCGGTGGCGGAGCCCTGCGCCTGTTCCATCAGGAACGCGACCGGGTTGGCCTCATAGACCAGCCGCAGCCGGCCATGGCCGTATCCGCGGCGGGCGTCGCCCGGATAGAGATAGACCCCGCCGCGCACCAGGATGCGATAGACATCAGCCACCATGGAGGCGACCCAGCGCGTGTTGAAATCCTTGCCGCGCGGGCCATCGGCGCCGGCCAGGCAATCCTCGATATAGCAGCGGATCGCCACGTCCCAGTGACGCAGATTGGAAGCGTTGATGGCGTATTCGGCCGTTTCCGGCAGCACCAGCGCCCGCGGTTCGGCCAGCAGGAACGCGCCGCTGGCACGATCAAGGATGAAGATCTGCGTCCCGTCACCAACGGTGAGCACCAGCGCGGTCTGCGGCCCGTAGAGCAGGAAGCCGGCGGCGAGTTGCGCCCGGCCCGTCTGCAGCAGCGAATCGCTGCCGATGAAGGGCAGGATGGAGAAGATCGTCCCGACCGTGGCGTTGGTGTCGATATTGGACGAGCCGTCCAGCGGATCGACCGCAACCGCGAGCGTGCCGGCGGGATTGAGCGGCACCGCGGCATCGGCCTCCTCGGAGCCGAACAGCGCGACCGGCGCCTCCGAAAGGGCCTCGCGGACCAGATCGTCGGTGATGACGTCCAGTTCCTTCTGGCTGTCGCCATCGGCGTGATAGCCGCGCACGTTGGCGAGCGCCCCCGCCAGCGGACCGGCGGCGAGAAGCTCGGAAATCTGGCGGCCGGCGTCAGCCAGCGCGATCACGGCGCTGGCAATGTCGCGACGCAAGGCGTCGGCCTGCGACCACCCCTCGAGGTGGCCCTGCAATGTCGGGCGTGTCATGGCGTTCCCCAGTTATGTTCTTGTGGGCTTGAGCCCTTTGGCGTGTCGTTTCCGGAAGCCTTCGGGCGGGGACCCGAAGCGGCGGACGCCTTTTGTTGAGATCAGACTGCCTGATTTGCCGGCGTAAGGAAATTCGAATAAATTGACCTTTAGGTTCAATTTATCTGAAGTGTAATGGTTTATGCGTAATGCCACGCTGAAGCAGCTGCGCGCCGTCGCCGCCATCGTCGAAACCGGCAGCGTGACCGGGGCGGCGAAGAAGCTGAATGTCACCCCGCCGGCGGTGACGATGCAGGTGCAGCTGCTCGAGCATTATCTCGGCTTGCCGCTGCTCGACCGCGCGGGCGACCGCTTTCAGCCCAGCGCCGCCGGCCGCGAGATCCTGCTCGCCACCGCCCGCATCGAACAGGCGCTGGCCGATTGCGGCGCCGCGCTGGACGCTATGAAGGGGCTGCGTTCGGGGCGGGTGTCGGTGGGGCTGGTGTCGACGGCGAAGTATTTCGTGCCGGCGGCGCTCGGCGCCTTCACCCGGGCCCATCCCGGCATCGACGTGGTGATCTCGGTCGGCAACCGCGAGGCGATCATCGCCGGCCTGCGGGCGGACGCGATCGATGTTGCCATCATGGGGCGGCCGCCGCTCGACATCGAAGTCGACAAGACGCTGATCGGCGACCACCCGCATGTGCTGATCGCCCCGGCGGACCATCCCCTGCTCGGCCGGCGCATCGCCCCTTCCGCCATCGCCAACGCCACCTTCATGTCGCGCGAACCCGGCTCGGGCACGCGCGGGCTGATGGAGCGCTTCTTCCAGCAATGGGGACTCGACCCGCGCATCGGCATGGAGATCGATTCCAACGAGACCATCAAGCAGGCGGTGATGGCGGGCCTCGGCCTCGCCTTCATCTCCGCCCACACCATCGCCGCCGAGGTGGCGGACGGGCGGCTCGCCGTGCTCGATGTCGAGGGGCTGCCGGAGGTGCGGCAATGGTTCGTGGTCAAGCGCTCGGCCAAGCGCCTCACCCCGCCCGCAGCGGCGCTGACCGAATTCCTCGCCCGGCGCGGGCCAGAATTCCTGCCGGACACCCTACACCTGCCCGGCGTCGCCGAGGCTCGTGCCGCGCTGGAAGCGGAGCGAGGCAAGGCGGCGGAACTCCAGGAAGCCCCGCCGCACAAGGGGGACTAAGCCCCGCCACTTGCCCAAACCTGCGACGTCGGGGCTGCACCCCCTACGGATTGCCGGCCCGTGGCGCCGAGGCGAGAAGCGCGGCGATATCCTTGGCGTAGAACTTCGCCATGGCCAAAGTGGCATGGCCGCGCGTGTCGGCGCTGGCGGGGATGAGCAGCACCCGGCCGTTCTTCACCCGCTTGATCTCACGGTCCATGATGCCGGTTTCGGGCGGGTTGCGCTCGTCATCGGCGGAATTGATGGCGAGCACGGTAGCTTTCACCTGATCGAGGCCAGGCGCGGCGTTGTAGTCGCGCGAGGCATCCCATTGGTAGAGGAAGTCGTTGGCATCCACGGTGAGCGGCGCCTTCAGGCGACTGTCGAGAAGCGCATCCGCCTTCTCCCGGGTCGGCGCCATATTCTGCAGGGCGATGTCGCCGCCATTGGTGGCGATACCGAAAAAGACATTCGCCACCTGCACCGCCTTGGGCTGCTCGGTATAGTCGCCGCCCTTCCAGTCGGGATCGTTGCGCACGGCGTCGATGATCATGCGGCGCATCATCCAGTTGCGGCTGGCCATCTCGGTTGGCTGCGAGGCCATGGGCACGACGATGTCCATCATGTCGGGGTATTTGGAACTCCACAGCCAGGCGTGCATGCCGCCCATGGAGTAGCCGATGATCATCCGCAAATGCTTGACGCCCAGCCCCTGGGTGACGAGGTCGTATTGGGCGCGGACCATGTCATCGTAATTGTAGCGCGGGAATTTGGCGCGCAGGCCGTCAGAGGGTTTGGCCGACGTGCCCGCACCGATGGAATCGGTGAGGATCACATAGTAGCGGCTGGCATCCAGCGGCTGGCCCGGGCCGAAAAGTTCGCCGGCAAAGGCCGGCGTCAGCATTGAGGCGGCCGAGCCCGTGGTGCCGTGCAGGATGAGCACCGGCTCGCCACTGGGCTCGCCAATGGTGGTGTAGCCGAGCTTGAGGTCGGGCAGCACCTCGCCGGTGTGGAACTTGAAATCCTTGGCGACCCACACGCCCTGCTTAGGGGCGGGGTAATCGGCCGCGAAGGCGGTGGCGACTGAAGTGATCGCGATCGTGGCGGCAATCGCCAACCCTCGCAATCCGCGCATCATCATCGACATGCGAACTCCGTTTCTTCCCTATGACGCCGGGCGTGCTGCCCGGTTCTGATCGACGGCCCCCTCTGGCTTTCTGGCGACCCGGCCGTTGGCGCGGCTGCGGGTCCTGGAGGCGGGACGCCGACATCATTTTTCGCTTTCTCGCCCCAATTCGCAAGAAGCGAAAGTGTTGGCGACACAGGTGAAAGAAAACGAAATAGAGAACGCGGCTCGTCGAGCAGGCGAGCGCCCGCGTGACAATAAGACCCTAAGCGCCGTCGGGCACGGCCTTGGCGAGCCGGCTCTGGCGCCAGCGCAGCAGCCCGGCGAGCCCGGCAAGGCACAGCGTGCCGATGATGAGCAGGAACGCCGCCGCCGCAATCGTCGGGCTCACATTCTCGCGGATGCTGGCGAACATCTGCCGGGCCAGCGTGCGCTGGTTGGGGCCGGCGACGAACAGCGTGATCACCACCTCGTCCAGCGAGGTAGCGAAGGCGAACACCGCCCCCGACACCACGCCCGGCAGGGCGAGCGGCAGGGTGATGCGCCGGAACACGGTCGCCGGATTGGCGCCGAGGCTGCTCGCCGCCCGCTCGATCGAGCCGTCAATGCCGCCGAGCGAGGCGGAGACGCTGACGATGACGAAGGGCACGCACAGCACCGCATGGGCGACGATGACGCCGAGATAGGTGCTGGCAAGGCCGAGGCGGGTGTAGAGGATCTGCATCCCCACACCCAGCACAACCGCCGGCACCACCATGGGCAGCAGGAACATCACCCGCAGCAGATCGGCGAAGGGCAGGCGCGCATGGCGCAGGCCGAGCGCGGCCAGCGTGCCGATCACCGTCGACAGCGCCGTGGCGCCGCAGCCGATGATGAGGCTGTTAACAATGGCGCGCCGCCAGGTCTCGCTGGTCTGCAATTCCACGAACCAGCGCGAGGAGACGCTCTCCATGGGGTAGTTGAGGAACACGCTGGAATTGAACGCCAGCGGCAGGATGGCGATGATCGGCGCCACCAGGAAGAACACGACGGCGGCGCCGAAGACGATCTGCCCGGCGCGCAGGGCGGGAGGCTGTGCCGACATGGTCAGGCCCCCACCATATTGGGCGAGCGCGACAGCCGGCCATAGACGAGATAGAGCGCCGTCGTCGTCACCAGAAGGATCAGCCCGAGCGCGCCCGCCATGCCCCAATTGGCAGTCCCTGTGGCGAAGAAGGCGATGACGGAGGAAATCATCTGGTCCTCCGCCCCGCCGACCAGCGCCGGGGTGATGTAGTAGCCCAGCGCCACCATGAACACGAGCAGCGCGCCGGAGGCGACGCCGGGCAGCGCCATCGGCAGCAGCACATGCCAGAACGCCCGCAGCCGGTTCGCCCCGAGCGAGGAGGCCGCCGGCATCAGATTGCGCGGAATGCCGAGCAGCACGGAATAGATCGGCAGCACCATGAAGGGCAGCAGCACATGGGTCATGGCGATGACCACGCCGGTGCGGTTGAAGATGAGTTGCAAGGGCTGGTCGACGATGCCGATGGCGATCAGCGCCTTGTTGATCAGCCCTTCATTCTGCAGAAGGATCACCCAGGAAGCGGTGCGCACCAGCAGCGAGGTCCACAGCGGCAGCAGCACGGCGAGCAGCATCACATTGCGCACCCACCCCGTGGCGGCGGCGGCGATCATCGCATAGGGCAGGCCGATCAGCGCGCACAGCACCGTCACCAGCGCGGCGATGGTGAAGGTGCGCAGCATGATGACGCGGTTGGCCGAGGCGTCGGCGGTGATGCTGCCCTCGGTGTCGCGCTTGAGATCGACGGCGGCCAGCAGGTTGCGGTCGGTATAGTTCGGCATTGCCCGCTGCAGCGCCTGCCAGTAGCGCCCCTCGCCCCAGCGCGGATCGACCGCCGCGAGGTCCACGGGCTGGCCGGGCGGCGCATCGCGCACGGCGCTGGCGGTGCGGCTCAGGAGGGTGCGGAAGCCCGACACCTCGCTGTTGAGCCGGCGCACCGCGTCGCCGAAGGCCATCTGCTCGCTCGGCGCGCGCAGATCGTCGACAAGCGCCTGCTGCACCTCCGGCGGCGGAAGGCCGGTGCCGTCCCAGTCGCCGATCACCTCGGCGGTTTCCGGCATCACCTGCCGCACCGTGCCGTCGGTGACGGAGACGGAGATCATCATCACCAGCGGCCAGACGAAGAACGCCGCGAGAAACAGGAACAGCGGCGCTACGAGAAGGAGCGCGGAGAGGCGGCCGCGTGTGGAGGACCCGCTCATGCGGCGCGCCCCGCCGCATCCGGCGCGATCAGCGTGCATTCGGACGGTTCGAAACACGCGAAGGCCGTGCTGCCCACCGGGCCCACCGGCACGCGCCGCTGCACCTTGCCGACGAGTTCGATCCCCGGGCCGGCGAGATGGGTGCGCAGATGGTCGCCCTGATAGACATTGTCGGTGACGGTGACGGGGATGACATTGCCCGTTCCCGGCTGGTCCTGCAGATGCAGCCGCTCCGGCCGCACCGAGGCGAGGATCGGCGCGCCGACCTCGACCGGCCCGAGCTGGGTCGCGCGCAGCGTCACGCCCTCGGCGATCGTCACCTCGGCGACGCCGTCGGCGACCGTCTTCACCACGCCCTCGAACAGGTTGGTCTCGCCGATGAATTCGGCGACGAAGCGGGTTCGCGGGCGGTCATAAATACCCTCCGGCGTGTCGAGCTGCTCGATGCGGCCATGATTGAACACGGCGATGCGGTCCGACATGGTGAGCGCTTCGGACTGGTCGTGGGTGACGAAGATCACGGTGAGGCCGAGCGTGCGGTGCAGGTCGCGCAGTTCGAGCTGCATGTGCTCGCGCAACTGCTTGTCGAGCGCGCCGAGCGGCTCGTCCATCAGCACCACGGTCGGCTCGAACACCAGCGCGCGGGTCAGCGCGACGCGCTGCTGCTGGCCGCCGGAAAGCTGGGCCGGGCGACGGTCCTTGAGATGGCCGAGGCGCACCATATCGAGCGCCCGCGTCACCCGCGCCGCCGCTTCCGCCTTGCCCACGCCGCGCATGGCGAGCGGAAAGGCGACATTCTCCGCCACCGTCATATGCGGGAAAAGCGCGTAGTTCTGGAACACCACGCCCATATTGCGCTTATGCGAGGGCAGGCTCTCGATACGGGTGCCGTCGAGCCAGATGGCGCCATGGGTGGGCTGCTCGAATCCGGCCAGCATCATCAGGAGCGTGGTCTTGCCGGAGCCGGAAGGCCCGAGCAGGCTGACGAACTCGCCCTTGGCGACTTCGAGGTCGAGCTTGTCGACCACCTTCAGCGTGCCGAAGGACTTGGTGACCTGGTCGAAATGAATGAAGGGCGCCAACCGCAATCTCCGAGTGATGGCCTTGGCCCTGACGTTACCCGGACGCGCCGCCCGCTCCAAGCGCGGGCCCGTCCCGTCCCCGCCTTTCGGCCCGGGCGGGCACCGTCCCGCCATCGCCGGTCAAAAGCTGGGGGAGAAGTGACCGGGCCGCGCCGTAGGAAGGGCGCGGCCCGGGAAGCCGTGAGCAGGCGGCGCCGAGCGGCGACGCCCGCTGACCCGCTGTGCCGATTACTTAGCCAGCCAGGCGTTGAAGCGCTTGGTCAGCTCTTCGACATTGTCGACCCAGAAGGCGCCGTCCAGCGCGATGGCGCCGGTGAGGTTGGCCTGCGTGGTCGGCAGGTCCTTCTGCAGCGCGGCCGGCACCATCGCGGCGGCTTCCTTGTTGGGGAGGCCATAGGCGATGTAGTCGGGAAGCTTCGACTGGTTAGCCGGCTCGCTGGCGAAAGCGATGAAGTCCATCGCTTCCTTGGCGTTCGGGCTGTCCTTGAGGATGACCCAGCTGTCGATGGCGTAGATGCTGCCCGGCCACACGCCCTGGAAGTTCTTGCCTTCGGTCTTGTTGATGCCGGCGAGACGGCCGTTATACGCAGTGGACATCACCACTTCGCCCGAGGCGAGCAGGGAGAGCGGCTGGGCGCCGGCTTCCCACCACACGATGTGGGGCTTCAGCTCGTCCAGCTTCTTGAACGCGCGGTCGACGCCTTCCGGCGTACCGAGCACCTTGTAGACCTCTTCCGGCTTCACGCCGTCGGCCATCAGGGCGAATTCGAGCGAGTATTTCGGGCCCCGGCGGAAGCCGCGCTTGCCGGGGAACTTCTGCACGTCCCAGAAGTCGGCCCAGGAGGTCGGCGGGGTCTTCAGCCGGTTGGCGTCGTAGCTGAGCATGGTCGACCACACGATGGCGCCGACGCCGCAATCGCTCACTGCGGCGGGGAGGAACTTGTCCTTGCCGCCGAGCTTCGACCAGTCGATCTTCTCGTAGAAGCCGTCGGCGCAGCCGAGTTCGAGTTCCTCGGTCTCGACCTGAACCACGTCCCAGTTCGGCACGCCGGCCTTCACCTTGGCGGCGATGACGCCGATGCCGCCGTCCCAGCTCTCGTCGAGCACGGGCTTGCCGATCTTCTTCGAGAAGGGCTCGAAATAGATCTTCTTCTGGGCGTCCTGGTAGTTGCCGCCCCAGGACACGACGGTGAGATCGCGCGCCGAGGCCGTGCCGCCGGCCATCATCAGGCCGAGCGCGAGGCCGGCACCGCCGATCCGCAGAAGAGTGGAAGTGGCCTTCATGGAAGTTCCCCCTGTTGTCGCTGGTGCCGCAGCAAAGCACGCGGCCGCCATGGGTAATAGAATGGCCGGCCCCCTTGGGGGTAATCCGGTTAATATAATAACCACGCCTGCCGTATTTGCAGGCGGCGCGGCGCCTAGTATGTGGGCGGATTGATGGCGCTGACAATCTCGCTCGGCTCGTCCGCGACATTGCGGAAGCGGTGCGGCAGCTTGCTGTCGAAATAATAGGCGTCGCCGGCGCGCAGCACCTTGGAATTGCTTTCCACTGTTACCTCCACCGCGCCGCGGATGATCATTCCCGCTTCCTGCGCCGTGTGGGAGAAGGCCTCTCCCGTGTCGGCACCGACGGCATAGGTCTCGTGCAGCACCAGGATCTGCCGATTGGGGTGGTTGATGCCGATAACCCGGTAGGAAATCGCTTCGCCGCTCCCGACTTCCGGCAGTTCCGACGCCTCGTAGAAGGGCGAGTAGGACGACATCTGCTGCAGTTCGGAGAAGAAGCCCACCAGCGTCGTCCCCAGCGCCTCCAATATGGCGGCGAGCGTGTCGATGGAGGGGCTGATGCGGTCGCGTTCGATCAGCGAGATCGAGGAATGCGAGACGCCGGAGCGCAAGGCGAGACGGCGTATGCCGAGATTGCGGCGGCGGCGCAGCTCGCGAATACCAGGTCCGATATGCGGCATGGGGCCCCCTTCGGCGCGCAATCCTTCAGCAGGTGGAGAATATAATAGACAGCCCGACGGTCGCCAATTGCCGACGGCACCGGCGGGCCTCACCATCGCGCCCGTCCTCACAGGAAATCGCCATGTCCGCGCTCAGCTCCTCTCTCCGCGACCAGATTCACCCGCTCAAGGCGCCGCGCCCGGATGACGGCCGCGACACCAACGAGATCGCCGCCACCGTCAAGGAGGTGCTGGACGCGGTGCGCACCCGTGGCGACGAGGCGGTGCGGCACTATTCCAAGCTGTTCGACAAGAGCGACGTGACCGCCATCGAGGTGAGCGCGGAAGAGCGCGCGGCCGCGCTGGCGGCGCTCGACCCGCAGACCCGCGCCGATACCGAATTCGCGATCGAGCGGGTGCGGGCCTTCGCCCAGGCGCAGCTCGCCACCATCCTGCCGCTGGAAGTCGAGGCCCTGCCGGGCCTGCATCTCGGCCACCGCGTCATCCCGATCGAGCGCGTCGGCGCCTATGTCCCCGGCGGGCGCTACCCGCTGCTCTCCGCGCCGATCATGACGCTGGTGCCGGCCAAGGTCGCCGGCTGCGATGAGGTGATCGCCTGCCTGCCGCCGACCGCCCACCCCGCCATGATCGCCGGCTGCCACCTTTCCGGCGCCGACCGCATCTTCCGCGTCGGCGGCGCGCAGGCCATCGCCGCCATGGCCTTCGGCACCGAGACCATTCCCGCCGTCGACAAGGTGGTCGGCCCCGGCAATGCCTATGTGAACGAGGCCAAGCGGCAGGTGTTCGGCCCGGTCGGCATCGACCAACTGGCCGGCCCCAGCGAGATCTTCATCGTCGCCGACGAGACCGGCGACGCCGAGATGATCGCCACCGACCTCCTGGCGCAGGCCGAGCATGACGTGCGCACCCGCGTCGGCCTCATCACCACCAGCCGCGCGCTCGCCGAGGCGACGCTGGTCGAGGTGGAGAAGCAGCTGAAGACGCTTTCCACCGCGCCGGTCGCGGGCAAGGCCTGGGAGGATTTCGGCGAGATCGTCGTCTGCGACAGCGAAGAGGCGATGATCGCCTATTCCGACCACATCGCCGCCGAGCATCTGCAGGTTCACACCGCCGACCCGCACGCCACCGCCGCCAAGCTGCGCAATTACGGCTCGCTGTTCATCGGGACGCTGGCGAGCGTCGTTTATTCCGACAAGTGCTGCGGCACCAACCACACCCTCCCGACCATGGGCGCCGGGCGCTACACGGGCGGGCTGTGGGTCGGCTCCTTCGTCAAGATCTGCACCCATCAATGGCTGGATGCGCGCGGCGTCGCCGCCGTCGCCCCGCCGGCCGTGCGCCAGAGCGCCAGCGAAGGGCTCGAAGGTCACCGCCGCGCCGCCGCCTTCCGCCTTCAGGGCTGAGCGGCGGCAGGTCGAGCGTGCCCCCGTCCCCCGAGCCCCGGTTCGGACGGGGGCGCGTCTCGAACCCTTACATCTGACGACAAAACCCCCATGGCCGGACGCGGCCATGGGGGTTTCGACGATTAGAGCCATGCTGAATAGGGAACGTCGTGAAAGCTGCGCCCAGGCGCATCGGCCGTCGGCGCAAAGCACGGTCGCTGCCGCGCTCAGTCCCGCTTGCCGCCGGTGAGCCAGGACAGCAAGGGATTGGCGGGTTCGGCCGATTTCGGCATCGCCTCGACCACCACGACTTCCTCGATCTCGCCCTTCTTGAAGGACACGAGGAAGGAATCGTAATCGGCGAGCGAGATGCAGCCATTGGAGTCGCCGCGCGGGCCGAGCAGATAGGGGTGGAGCAGGAAGCCGTTGCGGCCATACATCTTGCCGTCGCCCACCGGCGTCATCCGCACCGCTTCGGTGCCGTGAAACAGCGCCTCGCGCATGCGCAGCTTGTAGCGGTTCGGCGGCGTGGGGCCGACCATCTTCACATGCACGTAGCGCGGGTCGTCGAACTTGTCGCCATAGCCGGAATGCGCCTCAAGCTTCTTGCCATTGGGCAGATAGAGCTTCTTGGCGCGGATATCGTAAATCGCGAACTTGTCCTCGCGCGTGGGGTAGCGCAGCCCGTCCTTCGGCGCCTCGGTGGCGGCGGGCGCCTCCGGCTCGGGGGCCAGGTCTTCCTCCATCGGCGGGGGAAGCGCCGCGACCTCGGTGCCCATCGCCGGCTTGCGCGGGGGACGCGGGGCGAGGGTCAGCGTGTCCTCGGGCTCGTCGCCGGACATGACGCGGCCGGCGAACAGTGGATTGGCCATAGGCAGCGGCACAGTGCTCACCGTCTCCATCGGCGGCACCACCTCGTCCGGAGCGGCAGCGACGGCGGCCGGGCGCGCGACCATCGGCGCGGGATCGAACAGCCAGTGGGTCGGCGGCTCGAACACCCCGGCAGCGCGGAAATTGCGGATATCGTTGACCGTGTAGGTCGGCGGCGGCGAGGGCTCGTCCACCACCACGCTGTCGGACTTCGGCGCGACGGAGCTGGCCATCAGCGGAGGGTCGACCCGCGCGGCATCGGCCGGGGTCGGAATCGCGGTGTTGGAAATCCACGCGACGGCGACCGCCACGCCAACAAACCCCGCCGAGCCGATAAGGAACGAGCCAACTAGCCGCATAGACATCTCTATACAGATGACGAACGTTCGCGCACGACCCGCAGATCGTCCACGCCCGGCGTCAGCCTTCGGTTGCACACGGCACCGGCGCCCAAGCCCTGGCTCGCCGGTGGCCCCCAAGCCAATTCGTTCCTAGCCAAGTTTAGGTAATATTTCATTAATGACGTCACGACAACCCGGCCAGGACACCGATGCGGCCCGCGCGGCGGCAAGGAGAAGAAGCGGGCGGAAGGGGCGCTTCCGCCCGCAAAATCGTCATTCTGCTGATGGCCACCCTCCCTGTTTAGAACTATTAAAGACAGGATAGGCGGCGGATCGTCCCGGCGCCGAACCCGTGGTGTCCTTGTGCACGCCTCCGCTGTCGCCGGCCTTGCATCCCGCCTCGCCCCCCTGCGCCGCCTGCTGCTGCCGGGGCTGCTGCTGGCGCTCACTGGCGGAGGGCTCGCCTTCGCCAGCGGATGGGACATTCTGGCGCAGCGGCTTTGGGCGGGGGCGACGGCGCTGGTGCTGGCGCTGCTGGTCTTCCACATCCTTTCCAGCCTGAAGCGGGGCGAATTCGGGCTCGATCTCATCGCCGCCCTCGCCATGGGCACCGCCCTGCTGTTCGGCGAGAACCTCGCCGGCGCCATCGTGGCGCTGATGTTCACCGGCGGCGAGGCGCTGGAAGCTTTCGCCCAGCGCCGGGCGGCCCGGGAAATGAGCGCCCTGCTCTCCCGTCTGCCGCGCAGCGCCGCGCGCTATGAGGAGGGCCGGCTCACCGAGGTGCCGCTGGAGGCGCTGCGGCCCGGCGACCGGCTGCTGGTGCGGCGGGGGGAGGTTGTCCCGGTCGACGGCACGGTGGAAAGCCCGCAGGCGATTCTCGACCAGTCCGCGCTCACCGGCGAGCCGCTGCCGGTGCGCCATGCGCGCGGTGCGCCCATCATGAGCGGTTCGACCAATGCCGGGGACGCCTTCGACCTCCTCGCCCGCCAGGCGGCGGCGAACAGCACCTATGCTGGCATCGTCCGGCTGGTGGAGACCGCGCAACGCTCACGGGCGCCGATGGTGCGGCTCGCCGACCGCTATGCGCTGGGCTTCCTCGCGCTGACACTGGCCATCGCCGGCGCCGCCTGGGCGTTCAGCGGCGATCCCGTGCGGCTGCTGGCGGTGCTGGTCATCGCAACGCCCTGCCCGCTCATCCTCGCCGTGCCGGTGGCGATCATCTCGGGCATCTCGCGCTGTGCCGGGCGCGGCGTGCTGGTGAAGGAGGGCGGCGCGCTGGAGCGGCTGGCGGCGCTGCGCACCGTGCTCATCGACAAGACAGGCACGCTCACCGGCGGGCGCCCCCGACTGGTCGCCATCGCCGCACGCGAAGGGCTGGCGCCGGAGGAGGTGCTCCGCATCGCCGCCGCGCTCGACCAGGCCTCCGCCCATGTGGTGGCCGGCGCGCTGGTGGAGGCGGCGGGCGAGCGTGACCTCACCCTCCCTTCGCCGCACCAGGTCAGCGAAGAACCGGGCGCGGGCCTCACCGGCCGCGTCGACGGCCGCGACGTGGCGGTCGGCGGCTGGGATTTCGTCATCGCGCAACTGACCGCCGCCATCGATACGGACATCGCCGCCGCGCGGGCGGAATGGACGGCGCGGCCGGGCACGGTGGTGGTCGCGGTGGCCATCGACGGCGCGCTCGCCGGTGCGCTGCTGCTGGCCGATGCGGTGCGGGAAGAGGCGCAGGCCGTGATCGGCGCCCTGCGCGAACTCGGCGTCACCCGTCTCATCCTCGCCACCGGCGATGAGACGGCGCGCGCCGAGGCCATCGCCGCCGGTCTCGGCTTCGATGCGGTGCTGAGCAACATGACGCCGCAGGACAAGGCCGCCGCCGTGGCCGCCGAGCATCCCAATGGCCCGGTCATGATGATCGGCGACGGGGTCAACGACGCCCCGGCGCTGGCCGCCGCCGATATCGGCGTCGCCATGGGCGGCGGGGTCTCGGCGGGCGGCGCCTCCTCGGAAGCGGCCGGCATCGTCATTCTCGTGGACCGGCTGGACCGGCTGATCGACGCCATGCGCATCGCCCGCCGCTCCCGCGCCATCGCGCTGCAAAGCGTCGTCGCCGGCATCGGCCTCTCGACGCTTGGCATGATCGCCGCCGCCTTCGGCCTGCTGGCACCGGTGGAGGGGGCGCTGCTGCAAGAGGCGATCGACGTGGCGGTGATCCTCAACGCGCTGCGGGCCCTGCGCTGAGCCGCCTGACAAACCGATTCAGGTCAGCGGCGCGATGAGCGTCCACCAGCCCCAGGCGGTGAGCAGCGACAGCGGCACGCCGAGCCCGATCAGCAGCGCCACAAGGTCCGGCTCCAGATCATGGTCCATGGCGATGATGCTGGCGCCGAGCATGGGCGGCATCGCCATTTCCAGCATCGCCACCTTGGCGACGGGATCGCCCGCCTGGCCGAGCGCGAGATAGAAGCCGACGAGCAGCGCCGGCGCCACGATGAGCCGGTGGCACAGGCCGAGCGCCACCGGCCCGGTGCGGCCGGCCAGCCGGTCGAGCCGCAGCGCGAAGCCCACCGCCGCCAGCGCGATGGGGGTGAGCGTGTTGGCGAGGATTTCGATGAGCTGCGCCAGCCATTCCGGCCGGGCGATATGGTTGGTCGCAAAGGCGATGAGCACGGCATAGAAGGGCGGAAAGGTCGCGATGCGGCGCGCCACCACGGCGAGGTCGAGCCGACCGGAGATCGCCACCGTGGCGACCGCGAGCCCCAGCGTCGAGACGGCGAGATAGGTGCCGAACAGATCGATGACGATGCCGAGCCCCAGCCATTGGCTGCCGGCGAACGCAGCGATCATCGGCAGGCCGACAAAGGAGGTGTTGCCCCAGCCGGCCACAAGCAGGATCGCGCCGGTGCGCTGGCGCGACCAGCCGAGCCAGCGGCAGATCGGCACCAGAATCGCGATGGAGGCGAGCACGCCAAGCCAGGGCGTTGCCGCCGCCAGCCACCAGTCCGGGTGCAGCGTCACCCCCTGCACGCTGTTGAGCGCCGCCGCCGGCAGGGCGACGTTGATCACCCAGCCACCGAGCACCTTGGTCGCGCTCTCCGGCAGGCGGCCGGACAGGCGTAGCAGCACGCCGATGGCAAGGCACAGCACGATCAGCAGTATTTCCGACATTCCCGGCACCTTCCCCGGCCCGCCGCTTCCGGCGGTAGCGTGGTCAGGATTGCCGGAAATCGCGCGGGCCGTCACGCGGGCGATTTTCGAGATCGCCGCCTGCACATCGGGCCGCTCACTGGTGTTGCCGAACGGCATCACTATATGAGCCCTGGCCGGGCCCTACCTGAAAGGGAAAAGGGGACCGCCCCAGGAGAACCCCATGAAGAAAACTGACCCCCGCCTGTGGATGTGGTCAGACGCGGTCGAAATGCTCAACCGCGCCGACCGCCTGCACCGGCAGATGTTCCAGCCGGTCGCCCGTGCCGAGGCGCCGGCGCGCCATCGCGCGCCGTGTTGGGAGCCGCCGGTCGACATGCTGGAGACCGATCACGAACTCTTGGTGCTTGCCGCCCTTCCCGGCGTCGACCCCGACCGCATGACGGTCTCGATCCAGAACGGCGTACTCACCATCGCCGGCGCGCGCATCCTGCCGCCGGAGCTGCACAACGCCACCATTCACCGCATGGAGCTGCCCCAGGGCCGGTTCGAGCGCCAGCTGGCTCTGCCGCCCGGCCGCTATGAGGTCAACCACCCGCGCGTCGTCAATGGCTGCCTCGCCATCGTGCTGCGCAAGGTTTGAGGAGGGGGAGACACAGCATGACATACCCCGATTTCAGTAATTTCTCCCCGCTCCGCATGGCCGACACCGGCAATGGCAGCGGCAACACTCCCAACGCCAATGTGCCGGAGGATCAGCTGATCCTGCTGCCGGTGCGCAATCTCGTGCTGTTCCCCGGCGTGGTGATGCCGGTGGCGGTGGCGCGCCCGGCGTCCATCGCCGCGGCGCAGCAGGCGGTGCGCGAGGGGCGGCCGGTCGGCATCCTCATGCAGCGCGACGCCAGTGTCGACGAGCCCGGCCCGACCGATCTGCACCGCATGGGCGTCATCGCCAATATACTGCGCTACGTCACCGCGCCGGACGGCACGCATCACCTCGTCTGCCAGGGCGAGCAGCGCTTCCGTGTCGATGCGTTCGTGCGTGAAAAGCCCTTCCTCACCGCACGCGTGACGCGGATCGAGGAGAGCGAGGAGCGCTCCTCCGAGATCGAAGCGCGCTTCGTCCATCTGCAGGGCCAGGCCAATGAGGTGATGGAGTTGCTGCCGCAGGCCCCCGCCGAACTGGTGGCCGCCGTGCGCGGCGCCAATTCGCCGACCGGCCTCGCAGACCTCATCGCCGCCTATGCCGACATCTCGCCGGACGAGAAGCAGGAGTTTCTTGAGACGGTCGACATCGCCGCGCGCATGACCAAGATCTCGCGCCTGCTCGCCCACCGCATCGAGGTGCTGCGGCTGTCGCAGGAAATCGGCAAGCAGACCAAGGCCTCGCTGGACGAACGCCAGCGCGAGGTGCTGCTGCGCGAGCAGATGGCGGCGATCCAGAAGCAGCTGGGCGAGGATGGCGGCAACAGCCAGGAAATCGCCGATCTGGAAAAGGCGATCGCGGATGCCGGCATGCCGGAGGATGTGGAGCAGATGGCCCGCAAGGAGCTGGGCCGGCTGCGCCGCATGCAGGACGCCAGCGCCGAATATGGCATGATCCGCACCTATCTCGACTGGCTGATCGCCTTGCCCTGGACACTGCCGGAGGCGGCGCCGATCGACATCGCTGAAGCGCGCAAGGTGCTGGACGAGGACCATTTCGGCCTCGACAAGATCAAGCGCCGCATCGTCGAATATCTCGCCGTGCGCAAGCTGGCGCCGAACGGCAAGGCGCCGATCCTGTGCTTTGCCGGCCCTCCGGGCGTCGGCAAGACCTCGCTCGGCCAGTCCATCGCCCGCGCCATGGGCCGCAAATTCGTCCGCGTGTCGCTCGGCGGCGTGCATGACGAGGCGGAGATCCGCGGCCACCGCCGCACCTATGTCGGCGCCCTGCCGGGCAACATCATCCAGGGCATCCGCAAGGCGGGCACCCGCGACTGCGTGATGATGCTGGACGAGATCGACAAGATGGGCTCCGGCATCCAGGGCGACCCGTCGGCGGCGATGCTGGAAGTGCTCGACCCCGAGCAGAACGGCACCTTCCGCGACAATTATCTCGGCGTGCCGTTCGACCTGTCGCGCGTGGTGTTTATCGCCACCGCGAACATGCTCGACACCATCCCCGGCCCGCTGCGCGACCGCATGGAGATCATCCAGCTCACCGGCTACACCGACCAGGAAAAGCTGCAGATCGCTCGCCGCTATCTCGTGCGCCGGCAACTGGAAGCCAATGGCGTCACGCCTGCGCAGGTGGAGGTCGAGGATGAGGCTCTCAAGGCCATGATCCGCGCCTATACCCGCGAGGCCGGCGTGCGCAATCTGGAGCGCGAGATCGGGCGCGCCATCCGTCATGTCGCCGTCGACATCGCGGAAGGCACCGCCGCCACGGCGAAGATCAGCGTCGGCACGCTGCCCGATCTGCTCGGGCCGCCGGTCTTCGAGGATGAGGTGGCGCTGCGCGTCTCGGTGCCGGGCGTGGCCACGGGCCTTGCCTGGACCCCGGTGGGCGGCGACATCCTGTTCATCGAGGCGACGCGCATTCCCGGGCGCGGCGGGCTGATCCTCACCGGCCAGCTCGGCGAGGTGATGAAGGAAAGCGCGCAGGCGGCGTGGAGCCTCGTCAAGAGCCGCGCCGTCGAGCTCGGCATCGACCCCGGTGTGTTCGCCACCAGCGATGTGCATGTGCATGTGCCGGCCGGCGCCACGCCGAAGGACGGGCCGAGCGCAGGCGTCGCCATGTTCACCGCGCTCGTCTCGCTGCTCACCGGCCGTACGGTGCGCAAGGACACGGCGATGACCGGCGAAATTTCCTTGCGCGGGCTGGTGCTGCCGGTCGGCGGCATCAAGGAGAAGGTGGTGGCGGCGGCACGGGCCGGCTTGACCCGCGTGATGCTCCCAGCCCGCAACCGGCGCGACTATGAGGATATTCCTCAGGACGCGCGGGACCGGCTCGAATTTGTCTGGCTGGAGCGGGTGGACGAGGCCATCGCCGCCGCGCTGGAACCCGCGCCAGTGGGCGACGCGCCGGCGCTCAAGGCCGCGAGCTGACGCGGCAACGACACGAAGCGGGCTGTCCCGGAACCTCCGGGGCGGCCCTTCCTCCGGCCAGAGATGACGCTGCGGGGGAAACCGGCTAGAGACGGCGCTGCCTTAACCGATCAATGGGTGCCATGGAGAGTTTCTGGTCGACCTACTGGCCGCATGTCGTGCTGGTCACGAGCGGCACGGTGGGCGTCGTCGCCGCCATCCATGCGGCGATGACCAAGGACGATGTGCGCGCCGCCATCGGCTGGGTCGGCGTCATCCTGCTCTCGCCGCTGATCGGCGCCTTCCTCTATCTCGTCGCCGGCATCAATCGCATCCGCCAGAGCGCGGCGGGGCGCCGTCGCGCCAGCCAGGAACGACAGCACCGCCGGCATGAGCGTCCGCCGGCCGCCATCGCCCTCTCGCCCAGCCTGTCGGCGATGAAGCGGCTCGGTGACCGCGTCTCCAGCTTCACGCTGACGACGGGCAATGCGGTGACGCTGCTGGACAGCGGCGACGACGCCTATCCCGCCATGCTCGCCGCCATACGTGGCGCGCAACGCCATGTCGCGCTCTCGACCTACATCTTCGATAACGACCCCGTCGGCGTCGAATTCGCCGACGCGCTGATCGCGGCGCATAAGCGCGGCGTGGCGGTACGGGTGCTGATCGACGCCATCGGCGCGCGCTATTCCCGCCCCTCCATCGTCGGGCGGCTGAAGGCGGGCGGGGTAGTCACCGACCTGTTCATGGGCAACCTCATCGGCCTGCGCCTGCCCTACGCCAATCTGCGCAGCCACCGGAAGATGCTGATCGTCGACGGCACGCTGGGCTTCACCGGCGGCATGAACATCCGCGCCCAGTTCACCACCGCCCATGCCGGCGACGACCCCGCCCGCGACACGCATTTCCGCATCGAGGGGCCGGCGGTGGAGCAACTGCTCACCGTGTTCACGCAGGACTGGGCCTTCACCGCCGATGAACATCTCGACGGGCCGGCCTGGGCGGAAGGCGATCATTCCGAGCCGCGCGGCCCGGTGGCGGTGCGCGTGGTGCCCTCCGGCCCCGACCGCAACCTCGCCTGCGCCCACAGCATGATCATGGGCGCGCTCACCATGGCGCAGAGCCGGGTGAGCCTGTGCTCGCCCTATTTCCTGCCCGACCAGCAACTTATCGGCGCGCTTTCCGTCGCCGGGCGGCGCGGGGTGGAGGTGGATGTCGTCATCCCCTCGGCCAATAATCTCAAGCTGGTGGACTATGCGATGACGGCGCAGCTCGACCAGGTGCTGGCCGGCGAGTGCAGGGTGTGGCGGGCGGGCGGAATGTTCGACCATTCCAAGCTGATGGCAGTGGACGGGTGCTGGGCCTATGTCGGCTCGTCCAATCTCGATCCGCGCAGCCTGAGGCTGAATTTCGAGCTCGACCTCGAACTCTACGATCCCGCCATCGCCGCCGAGATCGAGGCGCGGATTAGCGCCATGACGGCGGCCGGCAGCCGCGAGACGCTGGACACCCTTGCCGCACGGCCGTTCCTGAAGAGGCTGCGCAACCGCGCCATCTGGCTCGCCTCGCCCTATCTTTGAGCGGCCCGTCTCGCGGGGGCGTTCCGCGCGCGGCGCGGGCGCGGAACGCTGTACGCCAAAACAAAAGCCAGCCCCGGCGACGGGACTGGCTTAAGGGAGACGGGTGGCCCCGTCCCGGGATGTGCGTTTCAGCCGAGGCCGGCGGCGGGGACACCCCGCCGCCGTCATCCTCACGCAGCGGCAACGGCGGTGGTGTCGACTTCCGAGATCGTCTTCAGGACCTGGGAAGCGATCTGGTAGGGGTCGCCCTGGGAGTTCGGGCGGCGGTCTTCCAGATAGCCCTTATAGTCGTTGCGGACGAAGGAGTGCGGCACACGGATGGAAGCGCCGCGATCGGCCACGCCATAGGAGAACTTGTTCCACGGCGCGGTTTCATGCTTGCCGGTGAGGCGCATGTGGTTGTCCGGGCCATAGACGTTGATGTGGTCGTGCAGGTTCTTCTCGAACGCCGCCATCAGCGCCTCGAAATAGGCCTTGCCGCCCACTTCGCGCATGAACTTGGTGGAGAAGTTGCAGTGCATGCCCGAGCCGTTCCAGTCGGTATCGCCGAGCGGCTTGCAGTGGAACTCGATGTCCACGCCGTACTTCTCGGTCAGACGGAGCAGCAGGTAGCGGGCCATCCACACTTCGTCAGCGGCCTTCTTGGAGCCCTTGCCGAAGATCTGGAATTCCCACTGGCCCTTCGCGACTTCCGCGTTGATGCCTTCATGGTTGATGCCGGCTTCGAGGCAGAGCTCAAGATGCTCTTCCACGATCTCGCGGGCGATGTCGCCGACATTCTTGAAGCCGACGCCGGTGTAGTACGGGCCCTGCGGCGCGGGATAGCCATGCTCGGGGAAGCCGAGCGGACGGCCGTCCTTGTAGAAGAAGTATTCCTGCTCAAAGCCGAACCAGGCGCCTTCGTCGTCCAGAATGGTGGCGCGGGCGTTGGACGGGTGCGGGGTAACGCCATCGGGCATCATCACTTCGCACATGACCAGAACGCCGTTCTTGCGGGCCGGGTCGGGATAGAGGGCGACCGGCTTCAGCACGCAATCGGAGCTGCGGCCTTCGGCCTGCTCTGTGGACGAACCGTCGAAGCCCCACAGGGGCAGTTCCTCGAGCGAGGGGAAGTGGTCGAATTCCTTGATCTGCGTCTTGCCACGCAGGTTCGGTGTCGGCTTGTAACCGTCGAGCCAGATATACTCGAGCTTGTACTTCGTCATCGCGTGTCTCTCATCACTTTAGACCGGGCGGCGAACTGCCCTGGTCGTTGTGCCGGCCGTGCGACCGCCAACGGCTAGCCTCACACAAGCATATGCTGTGCCAACTGACCCGCAGCGGGCGCTCGGGACCCGCCAGCGAGGGAGGCGATGAGGCCGAAACGAAGCCGGCTGAAGACGTGAAGAGGCGCGATTTGCGTTGATCCTGCGGCACTTGCGGCGGCGGATCGGGCGGCGCCGGGATGCCGCAGTGCAACCGCGGCTGCAACCTTCCATGGGCCGACGCCGTTACAGCGGCAGGGCTTGCGGGCGCGCGCGGCGGTGCACATATTCTAAGCTCATTGTGATTGTAAAATGTGCATCTTGCGCAAACGCCGAGCAAAAGCTGTTATATGTAAACGAAAGGCTGGCGCATGAACGCGCAGCCGGAAAGGAGAAACGTGCCATGAATGCCAATACTCAGCGCGAGAGCGCGCAGATTGTGCCCTTCCCCGTCGGCGGGCGTGCCGGCCTCGCCGGCCGTCGTCCGGACACCCTGTCTTCCGAAGCCCTGAAGGTATCCCCCCGTGTCGTCATCGGGAGCTGGTATCATGAAGAGGCGATCAAGGAAGACGGCGGGCGCAGTAACTGAGCCTCGTCCGTGTGTTCGCTTCGGACGTTGACCATGCCCCTTGCGTTTGATCACCCAGGTGCCTACCAAGAGGGCCGCGACTGACCGTCCGGCCCTCTTGTCATGTCCGGACCCGCGCCTAGCCGAAGATCGACCAGCCCATGCGCTGCGTCAGCCGCTCCAGCGCGATGCGGCCGAGATGCGAATTGCCGCTGGCGTCCAGCCCGGGCGACCACACGGCGATCGAGGCCTTGCCCGGCGCCACCGCCAGAATACCGCCCCCCACCCCGCTCTTGCCCGGCAGGCCAACGCGATAGGCGAACTCGCCCGAGCCATCATAGTGCCCGCAGGTGAGCATGATGGCGTTGATGCGCCGCGCCCGCTCCGGTGACACCACGCTGAAGCCCGTCGCTGGGTTGCGCCCGTTATGGGCGAGGAAGCGGCCCGCCATGGCCAGCTGGCGGCAGCTCATGGTGATGGCGCAGTGGTGGAAATAGACGCCGAGCGTGAAGTCGACCGGGTTCTCCAGCACGCCGAAGGATTTCATGTAGTTGGCCAGCGCCCGGTTGCGAAAGCCGGTGCGCTGCTCGGAGGCCGCTACCGCCTCGTCGATGCCGATCGTCGGGTCCTCGGCGAGGAATTGGAGAAAGCGCAGGATCTCGCCCAACGCCTCGCGCGGCTGGTGGCCGGAGAGAATGACATCGGTCACGGCGATGGCGCCGGCATTGATGAACGGGTTGCGCGGAATGCCGTGCTCGGCTTCCAGCTGGACGATGGAATTGAAGGCGCTGCCCGAGGGCTCGCGCCCCACCCGCCGCCACAGCCGGTCGCCCACCTTGCCAAGCGCCAGCGTGAGAGTGAAGACCTTGGACACGCTCTGGATGGAGAACGGCACCTCCGCGTCGCCCCCTGTCACGACCCGCCCCTCGTGATCGACCACCGCGATGCCGAAGGCCTGCGGGTCGGCGCGCGCCAGTTCGGGAATGTAGCTCGCCACCTCGCCCCGGTCGGGACGGGCGCGCATTTCATCGGCGATGTCGCGGACGACGCTGTCGAGATCGGGCACGGGCTTCGGTCACCTTGGCTGGTCGCATCGGCCCCCGCCTTTAGCGCGGCGAGGCGGGGAAAGGCCAGCCCGTGCAAGCGGGGTGCCGACCAGCCGCGCGCGGGACGGCGTTCTGAAAAGCGCGGAGCGGCGATCCGGGTCAGGATGGAACATGAACCGTCCACGGCGCCCGAGGCGCCGCCACCCATCCAAGGGAGTGAAGCCCGTGCCCCGCCGTTCCCATCGTGCCGCGCTGGCGCTCGCCGGCGCTCTCAGCCTCGCTTTCGCCCTGGGCCCCGCCGCTGCCGAGACGGCGAAAACCCCGATCCGCAACATCGTGCTCGTGCATGGCGCCTGGGTCGACGGCTCGGGCTGGAAGGCGGTGTATGACCATCTCGTCGCCGACGGCTTCCACGTCAGCATGGTGCAGGAGCCAGAAACCTCCTTCGCCGACGATGTCGCCGCCACCCGGCGCGTGCTCGACCTGCAGGACGGGCCGACGCTGCTGGTCGGCCATTCCTATGGCGGCTCGATCATCACCGAGGCGGGGGTGCACCCGAAGGTCGCGGGGCTCGTCTATGTCGCCGCCCATGCGCCGGACGTCGGCGAGGACGAGGCGGCGCTGGGCAAAACCATGCCCAGCGTGCTGGCGATGACCGCCGGGGCCATCGCCAAGACGCCGGATGGCTTCACCTATCTCGACCCCGTGCTGTTCCCCAAGCTGTTCGCGCCCGACCTGCCGCTGGCACGGGCGGAATTCGAGGCGCGCGGCCAGGTGCTGGCCGCTGCCAGCGTGTTCAGCACCCCGCTGACCGCCGCCGCCTGGCAGTCCAAGCCGAGCTGGGGCATCGTGGCGGGCGCCGATCAGATCATCAGCCCGGCGCTGGAGCGGTTCTACTACGAAAGGGCGGGAGCGCCGATCACCACCATCCCCGGCGCCAGCCATTCCGTCTATGAATCCCACCCGCGCGAGGTCGCGGCGGTGATCGAACATGCGGCGGCCGAACTCGGCAAGGCGACGAACTGATGGCCCCGAGCGTCAGTCCAGCTTCTGCCGCCCGATTGCCGGCTTGAGCAGGATCAGCGCGCCGCCGAGCGCGATCCACAGCGCGACGATGTAGGGCCAGAGATTGTCCGGGAAGGACGGCACCGGATAGACCGAATTATACAGCGGCCAGAGCATGGCCAGCGTTCCGAGCGCGCCGAGTACCAGCCAGAGACGGCTACCGGCGCGCACCGCATGCACCGCCGCCGCGGCCGTGACGCCGAGATAGGCGACGATGAGCGCCAGCACGCCGATGGTGCCCACGCTATCGTAATAGCTTGCCGGGCCGATGAACGGCGCCCAGGCGATCAGCCCCACCAGCATCGTGAAGGCGATGATGCCGACCGCGACCGAGGGCGTGCCATAGATCGGATGCACCTTGGCAAGCGTCGGCGACAGCCCGCCCCGGCCAAGCACGAACAGCATCCGGGCGCCCGCGGAAAGAGTGCCGAGCACGCAGGACACCGCCGACACGCAGGCCGCGAGGTCGAGCGCGGTCGCGATATGGACGTTGCCATATTTCAGCGCCAGCGTGTTCAGCGGCGCCTCGCTCGCCGCCAGCGCCTTCATGTTGTCGAGCCCGAAGCCGATGACCTGGATATAGGAGGCGAAAACGAAGAACAGACCCGCCGCCACCACCGAACCGACCAAAGCGATGGGAATGGTGCGGCGCGGTTGCCCCGCCTCCTCGGCCAGCGTTGCCGCCGCCTCGAAGCCGGCGAAGGACAGCACGGCGAACACAACGGCATAGCCGATGCCCCACCAGCCGACCGTCGGGTCGGGATGGAACGGGGCGAGGCTCAGCCCGCCTTCCGCATGCACCGCCGAGAGAATGCGCAGGCCGAGATAGATGATGACGGCGATGGAGGAGAGTTCCAGCGTCAGCATCACCCGCGTGGCAAGACGCACGTCCCGCCACGCGAGCAAGGTACCCCCGACCAGCGAGGCCACCGCCACCGGCAGCCACCAACTGCCAAGATGCACGCCGTGATCGTCCAGTGCCGCGCTGAGAAAATTGCCGACCAGCGCCGCGCTGCCCGAGCCGCCAGCGATGTAAAGCAGCACCATGCACCAGCCGGCGATGAAGCCGGCGCGCGGGCCGAAGGTCTGGCCGATATAGGCATAGCCCGAGCCGGCGCTGGTCACCCGGCTGGCGAAGAACACGAAGGACAGGCCGACAAGGCCGACCACCAGCGTACCCACCGCGAAACCCAGCGGCGCGCCAACGCCGGCGGCGCCGACCGCCAGAGTGACGTTGAGCGCCATGCCCATGGTCGGCGCGATGACGGAGAGTGACAGCCCCACCGCTTCCACGGGACCGAGTTCACGCCGCAGCCCGCCGCCCGTCTTCGCCATTGGTGCATCCCTTTACCCGCGCCGGTTTATCCGGCACGGGCAAAAAGCTGGCAACGGCTAAATTTGGTCTTATCGCGCGCCTTCGTCCGACGCGGCCGGAGGCGTGTAATGGGCATCGCGCCCCTCGGGCTTGCGCTCGCGCTCGCCCGCCTTGTCGTCCTGCTGCGGATTGGCGCTGCGCGCATGACCGGCCTCGTCCGGGGCGCGGTCCTTCTTCTCGACGCGGCGGTCGCCCGGCTTCGCCGGGCCCTTATCGTGCTGGTCGGCAATGATCATGGTGTTCTCCTGTCCAAGGGTTCGTCAGGCTTCTCGGGCGTTGCCGCAGGCTGCGGGGCGGTCTTGTTCGGCTCCACGGCGGTGCTGCCCTCCACTTCGTCGCGCGGGCGCACGAGGCCCACATCGACGAGCAACTGAACGAGCCAGTTCCGCATGGCCCCCTCAGCGCCGCTTGCGGCTGCCGGCAAGGCCGCTCATCGCCCCCGCCCGGTCGTCGGCCGGGGCAGCGGACCCGCGCCGGCTCGGCGGCACTTCCAGCGTGCGGCGAATGGAGTCGATCTCGCTAACCGGCGCGTTGCCACCTTGGCCGGGGTCGCTGGCAACATTGGGTTCGGCCGCCGGCGACAGCGGCACGGGCGGGCGCTCCGCGCTCTCAATCCCGCCCTCGGCGGACGGCGCCGGGCGTCCGTCGGCCGCGCCTGTCGGCTCGGGCGGAGCTTCGGCCGCATCCACAGGCCGGAAGGCGCCGGACGCTCCCTCGCCCATGGCACGCCCTTCGGCCACCAGCATGTCGCGGGCGAGAAACCAGTAATGGTCGGATTGCCCGTCCGGGCGTCCATCGGCTTCCCACAGCCGATGGGCGCGGGCTCTTATGTCGTCGTCATTGAGGCTCATGGCGTTCTCCCTGTGTCACAAGGTCAACGCCCCGCCGCGACGCCTGTTCCGGCCGTATGAAAGCAGGTGGCGGGGTGAGACGCGGGCTTAGGTCAAGATCGGCGATAACCGGCAAATGGTCGGAGGCGTGCCGCGCCTGCGGGTCGGTGAAGCTGCGCGCCAGCATCCCCGGCCGGCTGCAATAGAGCCGGTCAAGCCGCAGCAGCGGCCAGCAGGCGGGAAAGCTGCGGAGGGTCGTGCTCTCAGGCAGCACCCGCGCCAGTGTGCGCCGCACCGGCCGGAAGGCGAACCAATCGTTGAAATCGCCCATCATCACCGTGGGGGCGCCACAGCCCTCGCGGGCGAGCCGGGCGAGCCGAGCCCCCTGCCGCCAGCGCTCGGTGAGCGCGAGCCCGAGATGCACCGCCACCACCCGCAGCAGCCCCTGCGGCGTGTCGATGCGGGTTTCGATCGCCATGCGCGGCTCGCGGCGGCGGACGGAGAGGTCGTGCACCACAGTGTCGTGCGTCGGCCAGCGTGAATAGAGCACATGGCCATAATGGCCGTCGGGCACGGCGATCGTCCGCGCTTCCGCAAGATGGCCGATGCCGAGACCTTCCAGTGGCGCGAGGCAGGCGATTCCGCGCCCGCGCGTATCGACCTCCTGCAAGGCAAAAATATCCGGCTGGTGGCGGCCGATCAGCGCCGCGATGCGGTCGAGATCGAAGCGCCGGTCCGGACCGACGCCGCCATGGATGTTCCAGGTCATCAGCCGCAGGCGCGCGGGCGGCGCCCCTTTCACGCCGGCCTCCGCAGCCGGGCGACGAGGAATTGCAGGCCGAGCGAGCAGGCGATCCAAAGCCCGACGAAGCCGATGAGCAGCGCCACCCGCCCCAGCGTCGGGTTGGAAATGACTTCGACGATCTGGTGGCCGAGCGCACTCAACACCACGAGGCCGGGCAGCAGGCCGAGCGCCGTGCCCAGCACGAAATCCACCAGCCGCAACCCCGCCGCGCCGGCGACGAGATTAATGAAGGTGAACGGCGCCGCCGGTACCATGCGCATCGTCGCCACCGTGAGGATGCCCTGCTTGGCGAGGCCGCGCCGGATGCGGTTGATGCGCGGCCCGATGAAGCGGCGGACGACGCCGGCGCCGAGTTGCCGGCCGATCAGGAAGGTCACCAGCGCGCTCGCCAGGGCGCCGAGGCCGGCGAGCAGCGCGCCGGTCCAGCCGCCATAGACGGCAACCGTGGCGACGATCAGCACTGAGACCGGGAACACCACCAGCCCGCCCAGCACATAGATGCCGACGACGATGGCGGCGCCCCAGGGCCGGTCGGCCATATTGTCGAGAGCGGAGATGATGCGGTCGGGCTCCGAGAAGGGGGAATTGGCCCAGGCGATCACCAGCGCCGCCAGCACCGCGAGGCCGGCCAAGGCGGCGGCGATGGGCCATTTACGCCGCGCGCCGCCTTCGGACGCGCGCTCGTCATAGAGCGGCTCCGGCGGGTCGGCGAGCGCGCTGATCTGTGGCAGAGCGAGATCGGCGGCGACGGGGGGCAGGTCCACAAGGCGCCTTCCGCACGCGCTCCGGTGCGAGGCGGCGACGAGCCCCTCGCGTGCGACGATTTCCTCCACCTGTTCCGGCGCGTGGCCGATATGCTCGCCGAGCAGCCGGGCGCGGATCGCCGCCACCCCTTGCCGCTCGCGGGCGTCGCGGGCCTCGATCACCAGGTCGCATTCGCTGTCGAAGCCCATGGACCGGTTGCAGACATTGGCCGAGCCGATGCGCAGCAGGCGATCGTCGACGATGAGGATCTTGGCGTGGACAAAGACCTCGACCGTCGCCTCGCCGACACTCACCTGGGGAAAAACCAGCCGCGCGCGTTCCGCCAGCCCTTCCTGCTCCAGCCGCGTCCGCAGCCGCTCACGCGGCACGCCCATCACCTGCTGCTCGATCCAGGAGCGGTAGATGTTCGGCGTGACCAGCAGCGCCTCGAGTTCGGGCTGCGCCTTCATCCGTGCCACCAGCCGCTCGGTAAAGCGCTCGCAGGTGATGAACTGGTTCTCGACGTAGATCGTGCGCTCGGCGCTGTCGATCATGTCGAACAGCAGGGTCTCCACCTCGCGCGCGCCCGGCGCGCCGTCATAGGACGGCAGGGTGCGGGCGATGCCGATGGCGACATCGGTGAAATCGGCCGGCATGACCTGCGGCCAGCGATCGCCGCGCGCCCGCGCCGGGTTCAGCCGCTCCGAGGCGGCGCGCTGCCAGCGGTCGCGGAACAGCGCGCCAAGCGCGGCGGCGGCTTCGCCGTCGACTGCCATCTGCACATCATGAAACGGCTCGTAGAGCGCGCCCTGCGGGTCGCGCCGTAGAGTGTCTCCCGGCGTATGGTCGGGCGTGTCCCAGCGATGGCCGGTGATATCCAGCCCGCCGGAGAAGGCGAGGGAATCGTCGATCACCACGATCTTCTGGTGGTGCGAGGCGCCAATCGGCAATTCGTCATCGAGGCACAGCTCGATCTGTTTCGGCGTCGCCCACAGGAAAGAGAAAATAGGAGCAAGCTCGCGCTCCAGCGCGAACATCACCGAATAGTCCCATAGCAGCAGGCGGATGCGCAGGCGCGGGTTACGTGCGACGAGAGCGGAAAGGAACGCCGACAACGTCTCCGGCAGCCCGTCCTCGGCGACCCCGCTTTCGCCGACCAGCTTCATCCGGCTGTCGAGGTCCCACCCGGCGATGTGGATGGTCTCGCGCGCCTCCAGCATGGCCGCCCGCAACGCGCCGAAATAGGCGGCGCCGTCGACCAGCACCCGGGCCCGCGCGGCCTGCTCGACGCGCCAGACATTACGCCCGACCTCCAGCACCGGGCCGGTCTCCTGGCGTCTGGGCGGCGTTGGCCCCTCCGGCACGGTCTGGGAGGCCATGGCGCTTTCCATCGCTTCGGGACTTTGGTCCTGGCGCATGTCTTGTCGCAGGTTCTGGCTAACGGACATCGGCTCGCATTCTCGGGGGCTAACGACCTGCGCTAACCGAGGAGGCGCCCCTGCGGTTCCCGGAAGAGAGGTAGGCCGAGGCAGGATCGGGCCGATGGAGAAGGCTCAGCCCATCATGACGGCGGCGAAGACGCCGGCACCGAGCGCCACCACCAGCAGCAGACCGACGACTGCAGTGACGAAGGACACGCCGGGCACGGTCGTGCCCTTGTCGTCATACGGCCGGCCGCGTTCATCCGTGCCGCCGCCAGCACTGGAAGGGCCTGCTGGCTGCGCGGCCATGGCCCGGCGCTCACGCCCGGCTGGCGCTCCGGCCGCCTCGTCATCGGTGCCGAGGGGTGCCGCCGCCGGATCGGCAAACGGCACCTTGTCGTGGGTCCGGCCCGCGTCGATATCGCCGCGCACGCGCTCGGTCTCCGCCATATTCGTCTCCTCCGCGCCGTGTACGGGTGGGCGTGCGAGATTCAACGCGCCGTATGGTCATCGGTTCATCCGCCGGAACCTCGGAGCGGCCCAGCGATTGTTGGCGAAGACACCACGCATGGGGGATGTTCAGTGGCGCCGCGCGGCCTGTGGAAAGGCTATCTCAAGCTCTCGCTGGTCACCTGCCCGGTGGTGCTGGCCCCTGCCACCAGTGCGGCCGAGCGCATCCGCTTCCACACGCTGAACCGGGCAACCGGCAATCGGGTGGAAGGGGTATATGTCGATGGCGAAACCGGCAAAACGGTGGAATCAGACGACCAGGCGCGAGGCTATGAGCGCGAGCCGGGCCGCTATGTCATTCTCGACGATGACGATCTCGACTCCGTGGCGCTGGAGAGCAACCGCACCATCGACATCGCGACCTTCGTGCCCGCCGATACGGTGGAGTGGATCTGGTACGATACCCCGCATTTCCTGATGCCGGACGATCCCGTCGGCGAGGAGGCATTCGCCGTTATCCGCGAGGCGATGGCCGCCACCGGCAAGGTAGGGCTGTCGCGCGTGGTGCTGCACCGGCGCGAACGACCCGTCATGCTGGAGCCGCGCGGGCGGGGCATCGTGCTATGGACATTGCATTATTCCGACGAGCTGCGCCGGCCGGAGGGCTATTTCGACGACATCGACGAGAAGGCCGACGGCGATCTCGTCACGCTGGTAGGCAAGCTGATCGACAAGCGCACGCAAAACTGGGACTCCGCGCTGGTGCATGACCCGCTGCAGGACAATCTCAAGCAGTTGATCGCGTCGAAGAAGAAAAAGCGCCCGGCGCGGCGCCGCCGCACCGAAGCGGACGAAGAAGACACGCCGACCAATGTCGTCAACATCATGGATGCGCTGAAAAAGAGCCTTGCCGCCGAGCGGGGCTCCGGCAGCAAGAGCGGGCGCTGAGCCTCAGCGCGGCGGTTCGTCGTCTTCCTCGAGCGGGCGTGCGCGGCGTGGGGGTGGCGGGCCGCGCGATTCCACCAGCCGCTCCAGCGGCAGCATGGTGACGAGAAGCCCTATCGTGGTCGCCAGCGCCAGAAACACCAGATGCCAGGAGGCAATGGCGCAGGCGACGCCGAGCGCCGCCGTCACCCACACAGCGGCGGCAGTGGTGAGGCCGTGGACTTCAAGCCGGGTGCGGTCGCGCAGCACGACGCCAGCGCCGAGAAAGCCGATTCCGGTCATCACGCCCTGAACGATGCCCTGCACCACGCGGCTGGTGGCGTCGGGATGGTCTTCCATCCCCTCCACCTGAAGGGCAGAGAGCGAGATGAGCGCCGCCCCAAGCCCCACCAGCCCGAGCGTGCGCATCCCGGTCGGCTTGCCGCGGAGATCGCGGTTGATACCGACGATCATCCCGCAGGCGGCGGCTGCCATCAGCCGCAGCAGGTTCTCGATCTCCTCCGGCGTCAGCCAGAGCGCCTGCGGCAGCCTTTCCATCAGGCTTTCCTCCCCTGGCCCTTGCCGGTGCGGGCGGTGGGAAGAGGTACGGCAGCGGCGCGGAAATCCGCCCAGGGGTCGGCAGCGAGATTGGCGAGCCGGGCCGGCGCCTCGGTGAGGGTGAACTGCGCGCCGCCGGTGAGTGCGTCGAGTTCGTCCCACGCCACCGGCATGGAAACGCCGGCGCCGGGCCGCGCGCGCGGGCAATAGGCCGCTACCGCCGTGGCGCCGCGCCCGTTGCGCAGGTAGTCTATGAAGATGCGCCCCTTGCGGCGGGCCTTGGTGGCCACGGCGATGTAATGGTCGGGATCGTCGGCGGCCATCGCGTCGGCCAGCGCCTTGGCGAAAGGCTTGGCGGTCTCCCAGGTAGCCTTCGGCTCCAGCGGAACCACCACATGTAGACCCTTGCCGCCGGAGGTCTTGACGAAGGCCGGCAGGCCCTGCGCCTCCAGCCGGGCGCGGATTTCGCGTGCACCAGCCACCACGCCGTCCCATCCCACGGCCTCGCCGGGGTCGAGGTCGAAAATGAGCTGGTCCGGCCGCTCGATGTCGATAAGCGGCGCGCCCCAGGGGTGGATTTCCAGCGCGCCGGACTGAACGAGGGCGATCAGCCCGTCGAGGTCGTCAATATGCAGAAGCTCCTCGCCATCCTTGTCCTTGGTGACCTTGATCGCCTTGTTCATGCCGCGCCAGGAGTGCTTCTGGAAGAAGGCCTGCCCCTCTATGCCGTCCGGGCAGCGCAGCAACGCCAGCGGCCGGGCGACGACGAAGGGGGCGATGAAGCGCCAGATCTCGGCGTAATAGTCGGCGAGGCCCTGCTTGGTGATGCCCTCCGCCGGCCAGTAGATGCGGTCGGGATGGGTCAGCTTCACCCGCGAACGCGGCGCGTCGCTTTTCGCAGCCATGGCCTCGCCCTCCACGGGGGTCTCACGGACGATCTCGCGCGCCGGCTTATCCTCGCGCAAGCCACGAAAAGCGGCGTGGCGCAGATGCTGGTCGCCGGTCCAGCCGCGAAACTCCACTTCAGCGACGAGTTCGGGTGCCACGAAGGTGACGCCGCGCCGTTCCTCCGCCGTCAGCGTCTTACCGAAGGGGCTGCGGTCGCGGGCAATCTTTGCCAGCCGGGCATGAAGATCGCGGGCCAGTTCGCGCGAGAAGCCGGTGCCGACCCGGCCGACGGACGTGAGGTTGCCCGCCTGATAGACGCCAAGCACCAGCGAGCCGATGGCATTTTTCTGCGCCGTGGAAGGCGTGAAGCCGCCAATGACGAACTCCTGGCGGAAGGCGCATTTCGACTTCACCCACTCCTTGCCGCGGCCGGGGCGATAGGGGGCGTCCGCCCGTTTTGACACCAGCCCTTCCAGGCTGAGCCGGCAAGCATGGCGCAGCATGGCATCGCCATCCTCCGCCAGATGCTCACTGTAGCGCAGACCATCCCCGGCCTTGGCCAGCAATTGTTCCAGCATCTCCTTGCGGCGCCGGAGCGGTGCGCCAGTGAGGTCACGTCCGTCGAGATGCAGGAGGTCGAAGGCGTAATAGATGAAACGGTCTGAGGACCCTTCCGCGAGGTCCTTCTGCAGCAGGCTGAAATTCGACACGCCGGCACTGTTCTCCACCACCAGTTCGCCGTCGATCAGCGCGTCCTCCACGGGCAACGTCTCCAGCGCCGCCACCAGAGCCGGCCCGAAACGCGGGGTCCAGTCGAGACCGGAGCGCGTGAGCAGCTTCACCCGGCCCTTGCCCTTGGCGCTGTTGTCGATCCGCGCCTGCAGCCGATAGCCGTCGAACTTGATCTCGTGGATCCAGCTCTTGCCCACGGGCGCCTTGGACACCAGCGTCGCCAGCTGCGGCTCGATGAAGGCGGGCAAAGGTTGCGAAGCGGGCGCCTTTTTCGCTGCAGGCGTCCGGGTTCGCGCCGCCCTGGCCTTGGTCGGCGCGGGCGCTGCGGGCGGGTCGGCGGCGACCGTCTCGCCCTTGGCGATGGCGTCCATGCTGCGGCCGGTCTTCACCGACTCCGGCCTTTCCTCAAGAATATCCGGCGCGCCTTCGGGCCGGGCGGCCGCGTCCTCAGCCTTGATGAGCAGCCAATTGTCCGCCTTCTCGCCCCGGCGCTTGCCCATTCGCACCAGATGCCAGCGGCCGCTGAGCTTCTCGCCGTGCAGCGCGAATTCGAGATGACCCTTGTTGTAGCCGCGCGCGGGATCGCCGATCGGCTCCCAGCTGCCGGTATCCCACAGCATGACGGTGCCGCCGCCATATTCGCCCTTGGGGATCGTGCCCTCGAAGCTGCCATAGTCGAGCGGATGGTCTTCCACATGCACGGCGAGGCGCTTCTCGCCCGGCACCAGGCTCGGCCCCTTGGTAACGGCCCAGCTCTTGAGCACGCCGTCCAATTCCAGCCGAAGGTCGTAATGCAGGCGCCGGGCGGCATGTTTCTGGATGAGATAGGCATGGCCGGCAGCGGCGCTTTCGCTGCCCTGCGGCTCCTGCGTGCGGGTGAAGTCGCGCTTGCGGCGGTAGACTTCCAGCGCCATGGCGCTCACCCGGCCTTGCGGGTGGGGGTGCGGGTGCTCTTGCGGGCGGCGGACTTCTTCGGCGCCGCCTTTTCTCCGGCCTTTCCGGTGCCACTCTTCTTGCCCGCCGGGGCTTTCTCACCCGAAAGCCCCGCGCTCTCGCGCAGCGCGTCGAGCAGGCTCACCACCTTGGCCGCCGGCTTCTTCGGCGGGGCGATCTTGCGGCCTTCCATCTTGGCCTTGACCAATTCGGCAAGCGCGTCGTCATAGCGGTCGTCGAAGGTCTCGGGCTGGAAGCGGCCGGATTTGGTGTCGATGATGTGGCGGGCGAGATCGAGCATTTCCGGCTCCATCTTGATCTCGGCGATGTCCTCGAACGCCTCCTCCGCCGAACGCACCTCGTAGTCATAATGCAGCGTGGTGGCGATGATGCCCTCGTCATAGGCGCGGATCAGCAGGCTGCGCGGGCGGCGGAACAGCACAGCGCTGGCGACCGCCGCGACTTTCTTCTTCCGCAGCCCCTCGCGAATGACCGCGAAGCTTGCTTCGGAGGCATCATCGACCGGGCGCAGATAATAGGGGCGGTCCAAATAGAGGTCGTCGACCTCATGGCAGGGCAGGAAGCTCTCAATGGTCAGCGCCTTGTCGCCCTTCGGCGTCACTTCGGCGATCTCATCCGGTTCCAGCACGACGAAATGGCCGGAATCCACCTCATAACCCTTTACCTGCTCGTCGCGCTCGACCACCTCGCCGGTGTCCGAATCGACGAAGCGGCGGGAGAGGCGGTTGCCGGTCTTGCGGTTGACCATATGCAGGCTCACCCGGTCGCTGGCGCTCACCGCCGTGTAGAGCCCGACGCCGCAGACCAGCTCGCCAAGCCGGAGATAACCTTTCCATGTCGCGCGCGCGGCCATGCCTGCCTCTCTGCCCAAAGGGGTGCGGTGCCTGGCGACTAACGCCGCGTGCGCCTGCGCGTTCCCCGGGCCGCGCACAGCAAAGCGGGCGCCGCAGCGCCCGCCTGTCGAACCTCATTCGGGGTAAGGTCACGCCACCTTGCGTTCGTGCCGGCCCTCGCCGATCTCCTCGATGATCTTGGCGACGAAGGCCTTCAGATCGGCCGGAGAGCGACTGGTGATGATGCCCTTGTCCACCGCCACCTCGCGGTCGACCCAGTTGCCGCCGGCATTCTTCACATCGGTGCGGATCGAGGCATAGGAGGTCACGGTGCGCCCGCGCACGGCGTCGGCTTCCACCAGCAGCCACGGGCCGTGGCAGATGGCGGCCACCACCTTGCCGCTGTCGAGGAAGGCGCGAACGATGGACATCGCTTCCTTGTTGACGCGCAGGAGGTCCGGGTTGATCTGGCCGCCGGGAATGACCAGCGCGTCATAGTCCTGCGGCTTCACCGAACCAAGCGCAGTGTCGGCATCGACGCTTTCGCCCCAATCCTCGCCCTTCCAGCCGCGAATGGCCTTGCCGTCCGGGCTTGCCACCTCGACTCGGGCGCCGGCGGCGCGCAATTCGTCGCGCGGTACCATCAGTTCCGACTGTTCGAAACCGTTGGCGGAAATGATGAGGATGCGCGCTTCGGCGATTTTCGCCATGGGAATATCTCCTTGCAGTGTCGTCGCCCCCAGGCCCGTCAGGGAGCGAACGTCCGCGTCCCCGCGAGGTTCCCGAGCGCTCCCACGAGACCCATTCAGCCCGCAGGCTCCTCGCCCGCCTCCCAGCGCAGGTCCAGCATCTCCATGAGGCGACGGGCATCCTCGGGCGCGTGCCGCTTGTCGGTATTGTCGAAGAACACGAAAACCTCGCGGCGGCGGCGGTCCAGCGTCGGCGCACCGGCGAAATCGCCGTCCGGCATCTCCTTGCCCTCGGCCCAGGCGCCGATGCGCTGCGCCCACAGCGCGAGTTCGTCGTCGGGATAGCGCGAGCGGTAGAGCTCGGTCGATCCGTGCAGGCGGCAATAGGCAAAGTCGGCGGTGAGATCCATCAGCCGAGGCCACTTCACCGTGTCGGCGCAGACCAGAGCGACACCATGTTCGCGCAGCAGATCGACAAAGGCAGATGTGCGAAAGCTCTCATGGCGGATTTCCACCGCATGGCGCAGCGGGCGGCTGAAGTCGATATCGACGGCGGCGCGGCCGTCGACCCGCGCGTCATGCTGGCCGGCAAGCCGGGCAGCGGCTTCGGTGTCCTTCGGCAGGAGGGCGAGGAATTCCCCGATCAGGGCGGGATCGAAGCGCAGCGTCGGTGGCAATTGCCAGAGCAGCGGCCCCATCTTCACGCCAAGATTGAGCAGGCCGGAAGCGAGAAAGTTCGCGAGCGGTAGGCGCACATCGCGCAGGCGCTTGGTGTGGGTGATGAAGCGCGAACCCTTCACCGCGAAGACGAAAGCGTCCGGCGTCGACTGTGCCCACCGCTCAAACACCTCCGGACGCTGGAGGCCATAGAAGGTGCCGTTGATCTCCAGTGTGGGGAACTGGCGGGCCGCGTAGGAAAGCTCGCGCGCCTGCGTCAGGCCCTTGGGGTAGAAATGGCCACGCCAGGGGGCATAGGTCCAGCCTGAGACGCCGATGCGGATCGCCGCGCGACGGCGGGACTGCCCGGTGCTGGGCTCTTCGGGCGCGCCTGTCTCGGACATGAGCCTCCGCTCTGAAGGGTTTGTTTCGTCTCCTGCCAAACCCCTGGTCCCGCCCCCGGTTCCGCCGCTCGGCTCGGAACCAACCCGCGCCGCCTTCGTTGGCCCTCGAACCACCCATCACCGATCACAGCGACAGGAGCCGTCCATGCTCGACCACCCGCGCCCGCCGTTTAGGGAACAGCAGCAGCCCATGCCCGGGCGGACCGAGGCCATGTCGCCGCGTCCCGACCATGGCGAAGAGAGCTATAAGGGCTCCGGCCGGCTGGAGGGGATGAAGGCGCTTATCACCGGCGCCGATAGCGGCATCGGCCGCGCCGTCGCTCTCGCCTATGCCCGCGAAGGCGCCGATGTGCTGATCTCCTATCTGGACGAGCACGAGGACGCCGAGGCCACGGCCGCGCTGGTGCGCGAGGCGGGCCGGCAGGCGGTGCTGGTACCGGGCGACATCCAGCATGCCCAGCATTGCCGCGCGCTGGTGGACAAGGCGGTCGAGGCTTTCGGCCGCGTCGACATCCTCGTCAACAACGCCGCGCATCAGGCAACCTTTGACGACATCACCGACATTCCCGACGAGGAATGGGACCTGACCTTCAAGGTCAACATCCACGCAATGTTCTATCTCACCAAGGCGGCGGTGCCGCACATGAAGCCCGGCAGCGCCATCATCAACACCGCGTCGATCAATTCCGACAAGCCGAACCCCAGCCTGTTGGCCTATGCCACCACCAAGGGCGCAATCCAGAACTTCACCGCCGGGCTCGCGCAGATGCTGGCGGAGAAGGGCATCCGCGCCAATGCGGTGGCACCCGGGCCGATCTGGACCCCGCTTATCCCCGCCACCATGCCGGCGGAGAAAGTGGCGCAGTTCGGCGAGCAGGTGCCGATGAAGCGCCCGGGCCAGCCGGCGGAACTCGCCACCGCCTATGTGATGCTGGCCGATCCGCTGTCCAGCTACGTCTCCGGCGCCACCATCGCGGTGACCGGCGGCGCGCCGATGATCTGACACACATTCGAGGAGGACAGCGCGATGCACACGCAAGGTTCCACCGGCTCCGCCACCTATGTGTTGCGCGGCAGCGAGGGCGCGTGGCGGGTCGAGACCGACGGCGAGGCGGGAATGGCCTATGCCAGCAAGGAAGCCGCCTTCGAGGCGGCGGTTGCCGCCGCTACCAACGCCATTCGCGACGGTTATGACGTGACGATCACGGTGCCGGGTGCGGAGGGCAGCATGCTTGGCGTCGAGGACACGGGACGCCCGTCGCTGGCCTAAGACTGACGAGCGGCGCGCCCGCGGACCCGCCGGCGCGCCTCACCTTAATTGAAAGGGTTTGCCATGGAGATCATGTTCGGAATCGGCGTCCTGTTGCTGCTGGGCGTCCTCGCCTACGCAATGAACCAGTCGAAGCGCCGCCGGCAGGCGAAGGATATCGAACTTCCCGAAGAGAAGGTCGACCGCAAGAGCCCGCTCTAGCCGGGCGTCACAAATGCCCTGCGGGGTCGCGCGTCAGCGCGAGCAGGGCATCGAGCGCGTGGAAATCGCCGAGCCCCGCCGCTTTCTCGCGCGGGGTAAGCGCGGCGAGCGCGGCTTCGAGGCTTTCCGCATCCGCGATCTTTGCCACGGCGATAAGCCGTTCCGGCGTGTAGTCGCCACGCCGCCTCTCGCCATCAGTGAGTTGGGCGCGGTGGAAAGCCAGCAGCTCCGGCGCGGTCGCGAGACGGGCAACGGCCTCCGTGGGAGCGGCGAGCCTGGCAGCCTGCCGCAACTCCCGCGCCCGCCGCAGCACAGGCGGCGGCTCGCGCTCTTCAGGCGTGCAGAACAAAGCCGCCAGAGACGCACGGGTGCTTCCGGTCCACAGCACCAGCGGAATGGCGAGAGCGAGGCCGAGCACGACGGGGGCCATCCAGAGAAACAGCGGCAGCGAGATGCTGAGCGCGGCAGCGCCAAGCAACCATCCCGCCAGCGTATGCGGCAGGAAGAACCGCACCACCGAGGCGGTGTCGATGTGGTCATCATCGCGGCGCTGCGGCTGCCAGCCGCCGTCGCGCCCGGCCAATATGCCGACAACGGCCATGGACTGGGTGAACATCGTCACGGGTGCGAGCAGGCCAGAGATGAGTGTTTCCGCCAGCAGTCCCGCCAGCGTGAGTGTCCCGCCGCCGAAGGCGCGACGATGGAAACGGGAGGCCAGCAGGGCGCCATAGGCGAACAGCTTCGGCAGCAACAGCACCGCCATGGTGCCGATGAACACCTGCACGGCCCGCACCGGATCCTGCGCCGGCCACGCCGGAAACAGCGAGAAGCCTGATGGGAAATAGTCCGGCGGCACGAAACGCGCCTGCAGGGCTGTGGCGAGCCCGGCCAGCAGCATCACCAGCCAGAGCGGGGCGGTGAGGTAGGAGCCGATGCCGGTAAGAAGGTGCAGCCGGCTCACCGGGTGCAGCCCGCGCGCCGGCAGCACGGCGATGTGCTGGAGATTGCCCTGGCACCAGCGCCGGTCGCGCACCGCGAGATCGGTCAACGTCGGCGGCCCCTCCTCATAGGAGCCTTGCAGCCAGGGCACCATTTGCATGCCCCAGCCGCGCCGGCGCATCAGCGCCGCCTCGATGAAATCATGGCTGAGGATATGGCCGCCGAAAGGCTTTGGACCCTTGAGTTCCGGCAGCCCCGCGCCTTCGGCAAAGGCGCGCGTGCGGATCATGGCGTTATGGCCCCAGTAATTGCTCTCCGGCCCACTCCAGCTGGCGAGCCCCTGGGCGATGAGGGGGCCATAGAGCCTCCCCGCGAATTGCTGCAGGCGGGCGAAGAGGGTTCGTCCGCCGACAATGACCGGAAGTGTCTGGATGAGGCCTGCGGTGGGATTGGCCTCCATGGCCGCAGCCAGGCGCACAATGCAGTCGCCGGTCATCACGCTGTCGGCGTCGAGAATGAGGAAGCTCTCATAAGCACCGCCGAAGCGGGTCACCCATTCCGCGATATTGCCGGCCTTGCGCCCGGTGTTGCGGGGACGGCGGCGGTAGAACAGGCCGCCGGCGCGGCCCCACCGGGCACGCAATGGTAGAAAGCCCGCCTCCTCGGCCACCCACACATCGGGATCGGTGGTGTCGCTGAGAATGAACACATCGAACTGCGCCCCTGCCCCGGTGGCGTCGAGCGATTCACAGGTCGCTTCCAACCCGGCCAGCACACGGCCCGGGTCTTCGTTGTAAACGGGCAGCAGCAGCGCATGGCGCGCGCTCAGGGCCGGCCGTGGCCCCGCCGTGGCGATACCGAGCGTTCCATCGGGGCCGCGCAGCAGGCCGTATAGGCCAAGCACCGCATTGGTGAAGGCAAAGCCGATCCAGGCAAACAGCAGCACAAACAGGCAGAGCACGAGATATTCGAGCAGGGTGACGCCGCCGACATCCAGCACACGATACATTTCGTTCGCCGCAAGTACGGTCAACGCCGCTGTGCCGCTGATGACGAAGGCGCGGCGGAACAGAAGCGACGCCGGGCGCGGCCCGGGTGCCGACGCACCCGGCACCCGCCCGAGCGGTTGCACGGGCATGGCCAGCGGCGATTCCGGCGGCAAGGCGGGGGAGTGATCAGCGCCTGCCGCGCCCTCCATCGCGCGCGGGGCGGGCCGGCTCACGCCGTCCACCGATAGACCCAGGTTTCGGCGAGGCGTTCCTCGCCGCGCAGCAGATCAGCGCGCAGTTCGGCCAATGTGGCGCCGCGCGGTTCCAGCACGAAGGAGATGCGCCAGCCGCCGGTTTCGGGATTTTGTTGCAGCACCACATCGCGAACCTCGCCGCTGCCAGCGGTGACCCGTGCCGCGAGGTTCTCCTTCGGCAGGTCCTTCACCTGGTCGCCCACCACGTCGAGCACAAACAGCCGCCGGTCGCCATTGCCGCCGACCCGGGTGGCGACGAACCGGCCGACATCGGAGCGATCCGGGCCGGACCAGCCCCAGTGCACGCGATAGGTGGTGCTGTATTCCCGCCCCTTGCGCAGCGGCTCGCGCGGGCGCCAGAAGGCGACGATGTTGTCGTGCACCTCTTCAGGTGTGGGTATCTCGATCAGCATCACCGAACCGTCGCCCCAATCGCCGATCGGCTCGACCCAGACGCTCGGCCGGCGTTCGTAGCGGGCTTCAAGGTCCTGATAGTCGAAGAAAGACCGCTGGCGCTGCATGAGGCCGAAGCCCCGGAGATCGGACACGGCGAAGGAGGAAATCTGCAGCCGCTGCGGATTGGAAAGCGGCCGCCAGAGCCGCTCGCCACTGCCGGTGACGATGGCGAGGCCGTTGGCGTCGCACACCATGGGACGGAAATCGTCGACGCCCGCCCGGTCGTTCGGACCGAACATGAACATGCTGGTGAGCGCGCCGATGCCGACCTGATCAATGTCGACGCGCGGGTAGACCGTCATCTCCACCGACATCAGAGTCGTCTCGCCGGGACGGATGGTAAAACGGTGGGCGGCGGTCGCGCTCGGGCTGTCGAGCATGGCGTGGACGACGAGAGAGTCGACGCCGGCGCGCGGCCTCTCCAGCCAGAAGGCACGGAAGGCGGGGAACTCCTCCCCCCCGGCGTCGCCGGTCTTCACCGCCAGCCCGCGGGCCGAGGACCCGTAAATCTGCCCCTTTCCGACCGCGCGGAAATAGCTGGCGCCCTGGAAGGCGGCGATTTCGTCGAAATAGTCCGGCCGGTTGATCGGGCCATGCAGGCGGAAGCCGGAGAAGCCGAGGTCCGTCCTGTCCGGCGGCTGCGCAACCCCATGCTCGAAGCGAAACATGCCGGGATCATAGGCGATGCGATGCGCCTTGCCGTCGGCCACCTGGTACACATCCACGCGGTCGCGGAACAGAAAGCCCCGATGAAAGAGCTGGGCCTGAAAGCCCGTGCTCTCCGTGCGCCACAGCGATCGCTCCACGTTGAAGCGGATGTTGCGGTAATCGTCATAGCTGAGCGCGTCGAGCGCCCGCGGCAGCCGGCCATCGGCGGGCTGATAGGGCTTCGTCGCCAGGTCGCGCGCCAGCTGCCGGACGGTCTGCGCATCGAAGGGCGCGCCGTCATCCTCTTCTTCCGAGAATGCCTCGCTGATCCCAAGGCGGCTGAGCGGCACCGGCGCCAGCGCCAGGAGCCCCATTCCCAGCAACAGGTGACGTCGATGCATGCCTGACCTCGCGCGTTATAGGGCGGCACGCCCTTCCCGCGGGGACAAGTGCCAACGGCGCCAAGGGTTCCCGGATTTGTGCGGTGCGGCAGATTTACGCGGCCTGCCGCCGGGGTCGTCCTAAGCGACCTCAACAAGCCCGCCGGTGGGGCCGCCGCAGCGAACACGCCTCAGGAGCGTGCGGGATGATCCTCGATCTTCACCTCGGGGCGGTCGCCGCCCTGCGCCACCTCCTCATGCCAGCGCCCGCTGCGGTCCTGATAGGCGATGGGCCGGGTTTCGCCGGAAATCGACTGGCGCGCCGCCGCCTCGCGGGCGGCGGCGAGGGCCGAGTCATGGGTGGGATGGGTTTCAGAGAAGACGTCGCCGAGCTTGTAGGCCCAGCCCCCGTCATGCTCGACGATCTCGTAGCGAATATGGCTCATGGATGATCCTCCCGCGAACTAACCGAGCAGCCGGGCACGCGGTTCCGGCATTCCAGACCTACATTCCTCGAATGGCCCCGCCAATCGTTCCACTTCAAACGATGATGTGGCCCGCTGCGATCATGACACCAGAACGTGTCACCAGGAATCACACTGCCGCGATCCTGGTGCCCTTGTCCGCTGGACACCCCATTTCTGCAACTCGTTCGCAGTTGCAAATCCCAATGCGCGCCCTAATATGATTTTGCAACTCATTCGCAAGAGGAGACAGGCATGTGGCACGGGTCGAGACGGGCGGTTCTGCGCGGCCTTGCGGTGGCCGGTATCGTTGCCTCCGGTGTGACCGGCCTCACGGCGCAGGAAAGCGCGCCGGCGGCGCCGAAATTCAAGGCGGTGACCACCTTCACCGTCATCGCCGACATGGCGCGCAACGTGGCGGGCGACGCGGCGGTGGTGGAATCCATCACCAAGCCGGGCGCTGAAATTCATAACTATGCCCCCACGCCCGGCGACATACAGCGCGCGCAGGGCGCCCAGCTGATCCTCTGGAACGGGCTGAACCTCGAACTCTGGTTCGAAAAGTTCTTCCGTAATCTCAAGGGTGTGCCGAGCGTCGTCGTCTCCGCCGGCGTCGATCCGATCAGCATCTCGCAGGGGCCCTATAGCGGCAAGCCGAACCCCCATGCCTGGATGTCACCCACCAATGCGCTGATCTATGTCGACAATATCCGCGACGCCTTCATGAAATACGACCCCGCGAATGCCGCGACCTACGCGGCCAATGCGAGCGCCTACAAGGCGAAGATCGAGGCCGCCGTCGCGCCGATCCGCGCGGAGCTGGACGCCATTCCCGCCGACAAGCGCTGGATGGTGTCGAGCGAGGGCGCCTTCTCCTATCTCGCGCGGGATTTCGGGCTGAAGGAGCTTTATCTCTGGCCGATCAACGCCGATCAACAGGGCACGCCGCAGCAGGTTCGCAAGGTGATCGACGCCGTGCGCGCCAACAAGATTCCGGCCGTGTTCAGCGAAAGCACCGTTTCCGACAAGCCGGCGCAGCAGGTGGCGCGGGAGACCGGCGCGCTCTATGGCGGCGTGCTCTATGTGGACTCGCTGAGCGAGGCGGACGGCCCTGTGCCGACCTATATCGACCTGCTGACCGTCACCACGGGCACGCTGGAAAAGGGCCTCGCCAAGGGGTTGTCGCAATGAATGCCCCGCTCACCCCTTCGACCGCCGAGGGGCTCGCCGTCCGCCACGTCTCGGTGACCTATCGCAACGGCCACACCGCCCTGCGCGACGCCAGCTTCACCATCCCCACCGGCACCATCACCGCACTGGTCGGGGTCAATGGCTCGGGCAAGTCGACCCTGTTCAAGGCAATCATGGGCTTCGTGCATCTCGCCTCGGGCGAGATCCGCATTCTCGGCGCCAGCGTGGCCGAGGCGCTGAGGCGTAACCTCGTCGCCTATGTGCCGCAGAGTGAAGAGGTGGACTGGAACTTCCCCGTGCTGGTGGAAGACGTGGTGATGATGGGCCGCTACGGCCATATGGGCTTCCTGCGCATTCCCCGCGCCGCCGACCGGGCGGCGGTCACGGACGCTCTGGCCCGCGTCAATATGAGCGAGTTCCGCAAACGGCAGATCGGCGAACTCTCCGGCGGGCAGAAGAAGCGCGTCTTCCTCGCCCGCGCACTGGCGCAGGACGCCAAGGTGATCCTGCTCGACGAACCCTTCACCGGGGTCGACGTAAAGACCGAGGAGGCGATCATCGCCCTGCTGCGCGCGCTGCGCGACGAGGGGCGGGTGATGCTCGTTTCCACCCATAATCTCGGCAGCGTGCCGGAATTCTGCGACCGCACCGTGCTGGTGAAGGGCACCGTGCTCGCCTCTGGCCCGACCGCCGAGATCTTCACCGAGGCCAATCTGGAGAAGACCTTCGGCGGCGTGCTGCGCCATTTCGTGCTGAGCGGCGCGGGACTGCACGCGGATGATGACAGCCGCCAGCTCGCCGTGCTGACGGACGACGAGCGTCCGCTGGTGTTTTACGGCGAAAAGGGCGAATGCGCGCCCCGCACGCGGGAGAACGCCCCGTGATCGCCCTGCTGGCGGAGCCCTTCGGTTACGAATACATGCGCAACGCCATGTGGGTCTCGGCCCTTGTCGGCGCGGTCTGCGCTTTCCTCTCCTGCTATCTCATGCTCAAGGGCTGGTCGCTGATCGGCGACGCGCTGTCCCACGCCATCGTGCCCGGCGTCGCCGGCGCCTATATGCTTGGCCTGCCCTTCGCCATCGGCGCCTTCTTCTCCGGCGGGCTGGCGGCGGCGGCGATGCTGTTTCTCAACCAGCGCACCAAGCTGCGGGAGGACGCCATCATCGGGCTGATCTTCTCCTCCTTCTTTGCGCTGGGCCTGTTCATGGTCTCGCTGTCGCCGACCTCGGTGAACATCCAGACCATCGTGCTCGGCAACATCCTCACCATCACGCCGGAGGACACGCTGCAATTGGCGATCATCGGCACGCTGTCGCTGGCGATCCTGTTGGTGAAGTGGCGCGACCTGATGGCGGTGTTCTTCGACGAGGCGCATGCGCGCTCCATCGGCCTCAAGCCCACGGCGCTCAAGATAATGTTCTTCACCCTGCTGGCGGCATCCACCGTCGCCGCGCTGCAGACGGTGGGCGCCTTCCTCGTCATTTGCCTCGTCGTCACGCCCGGCGCCACCGCCTATCTGCTGGCCGACCGTTTCCCCCGACTGCTGGCGATCGCCGTCGCCATCGGGGCCGGCACCAGCTTTCTCGGCGCCTATGCCAGCTATTTCCTCGACGGCGCCACCGGCGGCATCATCGTGGTGCTGCAGACGGCGGTCTTTCTCATCGCCTTCGTCTTCGCGCCCAAGCACGGCATGCTGGCCGCGCGGCGGCGGGCGGCGGAAGCGTTGAGGTCGGAGGCGTCGGCATGATCGAGACGCTGCTCACCCCGTTCCAGTTCGACTTCATGGTCAACGCGCTCGTCATCTCCGGGCTCGTGGCGGTGCCGATGGCGCTGCTTTCCTGCTTCCTGGTGCTGAAGGGCTGGTCGCTGATGGGCGACGCCATTTCCCATGCCGTTTTCCCCGGTGTGGTGCTGGCCTATATCGTCGGCCTGCCGCTGGCGCTCGGCGCCTTCGCCGCCGGCATGTTCTGCGCGGTGGCGACCGGCTATCTCAAGGACAATAGCCGCATCAAGCAGGACACGGTGATGGGCATCGTGTTCTCCGGCATGTTCGGCGTCGGTCTGGTGCTCTATGTGAAGATCCAGTCCGAGGTGCATCTCGACCATATCCTGTTCGGCGACATGCTCGGCGTTTCCTGGCGCGATATTGGCGAGACCGCGCTGGTGGCCGCCGTGGTGGCGGCCGTAATCGCGCTGAAGTGGCGCGACTTCCTGCTGCACGCCTTCGATCCCGTGCAGGCGCGCGCCGTCGGGCTGCCGGTCGGGTGGCTGCATTACGGCCTTTTGTGCCTGATCTCGCTCACCATTGTCGGCGCGCTCACCGCCGTCGGGCTGATCCTCGCCATCGCCATGCTGATCGCGCCGGGGGCCATCGCCTTTCTCCTGACCCGCACCTTCGGCGCCATGCTGGCGGCGGCGCTGGCGGTGGCGGTCATCGCCTCGCTGCTGGGCGTCTATCTCTCCTTCTTCCTCGACAGCGCCCCGGCGCCGACCATCGTGCTGCTGATGAGCATTGTGTTCATCGCCGCGCTGCTGCGCGCCTCGCTGAGGACACGCCGGATCGAGGCGGGCGAGGCCGGCTGAGAGGGGCTCACCGGGAACCGAGGCCGAGCGTGGCGCAGGTCGCTTCGCTCGCGCGCGCCAGTTCCTCGAACTGTGCCGCCCGTCCGTTACCGGCGCGCCAGAAATAGCCCATCTCCCGGCTGGCCGGCCAGCCATCAAGGGTCAGCAGGGCGATGTCGTCCTCCATGCGGAATTCCGAGCGGGCGTAGAGCTCGGGAAACAGCGACATGCCCATGCCCATCAGGACCATCTGGCGCAGCGCGTCGAGGCTGGTGCCTTCATAATCCTCCCGCATTTCGGCGCCGCAGGCCGCCGCGAGTTGGCGCGTGCGCTCGAACAGATGATGCCCGCGCCCGAGGGTGAGGAGCCTCTCGCCGCGCAGCGCCTGCGGATCGACATGGCCGAGGGCGGCGAGCGGATGGTCCTTCGGCACGCCGAGAAAAATGCTCTCGCGGCACAGCCGGCGGAAGGTGACGGCGTGACCGGAATCCGGCGCCGGCCCCAAGCCGCAGTCGAGCGCGCCCGACACCACCTCGCGCAGGATCGCCGCCGGGCGCTCCTCCTTGATGTAGATCTGCAGCGAGGGGAAACGGGCGTGCAGGGGGGAGAGCAGATGCGGCAGGAAATAGGGGCCGAAGGTCGGCGCCACGCCAAGCCGGATCAGCCCGCCGAGATTGCGCGCCCCGCTCGCCGCCACCGCCACGATGTCGTCCAGCGTCAGCAGCACGGAACGCGCCGCCTCGATCACCCGCATCCCGATGGCGGTGGGCTGGACCCGGCCGGGCGTGCGGTCGAACAGCGGGGTGCCGAGCTGCGCTTCCAGCTGGGCGATCTGCACGGAAAGCGTGGGTTGTGAGACATGGCAGCGCCGCGCCGCCGCGCCGAAATGACCGGTCTCGGCAAGGGCCACCGCATACTCCAACTGGCGATGGGTGGGACGGAAGGCCACGCCTCATAGCTCCTGACTATCGATACTATTGAGACTATGCATTGGAACTATGATCGCGTCCACGCCATCTTCTCCACGTTGAAAGGAGGTTGACGTGGACCAGTTCCTCAAGTCGTTGACGACCCGGAGCCAGTTGCTCGATGTCGAACTCGCGGCGGAGCGCCGCCGGGAGAAGCCGGATGGCGAACGCCTGATGGCGCTCAAGCGCATCAAGCGCCAGATTCTCGCCCAGATCGACTATCTGCGCCGCGAAGGGCGCGAGAGAGTGGAGGTGCGGGCCACGCGCCGCCCCGGGCGTTTCACCGATCTGGCCCTGCCGCGCCTGCGCTGACCTTCCCCTTTCCCCAACTGAGGTCCGGGTCCCTCTGACGGCACCGCCGCCATGTCGGCCCTCAATCCACCCATGCTCCCCGCATGTCCGCACGAACGGGTTGCGTCGCCCCCCGGGGCGCCGCAGCCCGGCGTGCCGTCGCGCGCCGTGGAGCCTGAACCGAGGACCCCATGGACACATTGATTGCGCTGATCACCACCGACATTGTCGGCACGCCCGCCTGGCTCTGGCTGAGCTTCCTCGCCGTCGTCTTCATCCTGCTCGCCTTCGATCTCGGCGTGCTGAACAAGGGCGAGAAGGAACTGGGCATTGCCGAAAGCCTCAGGCTCTCGCTGTTCTATATCGCCGTCGCCGTGCTGTTCGGCGGCTGGGTGTGGTACTCGCGCGGCGCCGACGCCAGCATGCAGTATTTCACCGGCTATGCGATCGAAAAGGCGCTGTCGATCGACAATGTCTTCGTCATCTCGCTGATCTTCAGCTATTTCGCCATTCCCCGCATCTATCAGTACCGCGCCCTCGTCTGGGGTATCATTGCGGTGCTCGTGCTGCGTGGCCTGATGATCGGCGTCGGTGCGGCGCTGGTGCAGGAATATGACTGGGTGCTGCTGCTGTTCGGCGCGTTCCTCATCGGCACCGGCATCAAGATGCTGATCGTGAAGGAAGGCGAACAGGACATCTCCAAGAACCCGCTGGTGCGCCTGCTCTCCCGCGTGCTGCGCGTGACCCCGCAGCTGCACGGCCAGCGCTTCATCGTGCGCCAGCCGCACCCGGTGACGGGCAAGATGGTTCTCTGGGTGACGCCGCTGTTCCTGGCGCTGGTGGTCATCAACATTGCCGACCTGATCTTCGCGGTCGACTCGGTGCCGGCGATCTTCGCCATCACCACCGATACCTACATCGTCTTCACCGCCAACATCATGGCGATCCTCGGCCTGCGCGCTCTCTACTTCGCCCTGGCCGCCATGGTGCACCGCTTCGAATACCTCAAATACGCTCTGGCGCTCGTGCTGGTGTTTATCGGCGGCAAGATCTTCTGGAACTACTATTACGGCAAGCTCGACCCGGCGATCTCGCTCGGCGTGACGGTCGCGATGATTGCCGGCGGCATCGTCTTCTCGCTGTGGAAGACGCGCAAGAACGCGCTTGGCGCGCACTAGCGAGGAAGGCCGGCGCTCACGCGCCGGCCTTTCCCGACGCCTTCAGGGCCGGGCCGGAAGCCGCACAGCGGCGCCGCGCCCGGCCTTTCCGTTTCCATTCGGGCTATTGCTCGCCCTGCATCATCTCCGGCAGCGTGACTAGTTCGATCCCGGCCGCACGCAGGGCCTCGCAGCAAGCATTCGCTACCGCGAGAGCGGACGGCTCATCGCCGTGCAGGCACAGCGAATCGAACCGGGTCGGCATGCGCTTGCCGCTCACCGAGACGATCTCGCCCTCCAGCACCATGCGCACGGCACGCGCCGCCGCGACAGCGGGATCGCGGATCATTGCGTCCGCATGGGTGCGCGCGCGCAGATTGCCGTCATCCTCGTAAAGCCGGTCGATGAAGGCCTCCCGCGCCAGCGGCACGCCGATGTCGACCGCCGCCCGCTCCATCTCCGTGCCGGACAATGCGAGATAATAGAGCGAGGGGTCGACCACCTTGATGGCGCGGGCGACGGCGCGGGCATAATCCCGCTCCACCGCGCACATATTGTTGAGCGCGCCATGCGGCTTCACATGCGTGACCTTCATCCCCGCATAGGCCGCCATACCGGCCAGAGCGCCAAGCTGATAGGCAACGAGATATTCGAGATCGTCCGCACTCATGCGGATTTGCCGGCGTCCGAAGCCCCAGAGGTCGTTGAAGCCGGGATGCGCGCCGACGGAAACGCCGTTCGCCTTCGCCTTAAGGCACACATCGCGCATGATGCTTGCATCGCCGCCATGAAAACCGCAGGCGACGTTCACGCTCTTGACGATCTCGAGGATCGCGTCGTCATTGCCGATGGCGTAATGCCCGTAGCCCTCGCCGAGATCGGCATTGATGTTGATGCGTTTTGTCACGGAAGCTCCACAGGGCTGATGCCGGCGCGTTGAAGTCCTTATACGACAGAGCCTTTCAGGGCGGAACGCGGCGGAGGCAGCGATGGGGGACGGCACGGCGATGAGGGCACGGCGGCTGGGCGCGCGGGCGCGCTTCCTGCCGGCCGGCGACACCGCCTTCGCGGTCGAGTTCGGGGAGCGCATCGACCCCGAGATCAACGCCCTCGTTCACCGCACCGCCGCGCTTTTGGCCGCCGCCCCGCCGGAAGGGCTGGTGGAGACCGTACCCAGCTTCCGCTCGCTGCTGGTGCATTACGACCCGCTCACGACAAATGCGGAGACTTTGCAAAAGCTTATTGGCGAGCTTGAGCTGGACGCGGCGACAAGCGCCGGTGCAGGCCGCATCTGGCGGATACCGGCGCTCTATGGCGGCGCGGGCGGGGCGGACCTCGCCGAGGTCGCGGCGGCGACCGGGCTAAGCGAAGCGGAAGTGATCGCCCTTCATGCCGGCACGCTCTACCGGGTCTATGCACAGGGCTTTCTGCCCGGCTTCGCCTATCTCGGTGAGCTGCCGGCATCGCTCGACCTGCCCCGGCGGATTAATCCGCGTGTGCGTGTGCCGGCGGGCTCGGTCGCCATCGCCCAGCGCATGACCGGCATCTACCCCGTGGAATCGCCGGGCGGCTGGCATCTCATCGGCCATACGCCGCTGCGCTTCTTCGACCACGGCAGGGTGCCGCCGACCCTGTTCGCGCCGGGCGACCGGGTGCGGTTCGTGCCGGTGGACGCCGGCGCCCATGCCGTGATCGCAGAGGCGGTGGCGCGGGGGAGCTATGTTCCTGAGACCGAAGGGCTTTCCACGTGACCCGCCATCTGCGCATTCTCCAGCCTGGCCTGCAGAGCACGGTCCAGGACCTCGGCCGCATCGGTTTCCAGGCCTATGGCGTGCCGGTGTGCGGCGCGCTCGACAGCGTGGCTCTGCGGCTCGCCAATGCGCTGGCGGGCAATGCGACCGGGGCGGCAGCGCTGGAAATTCGCCTGCTCGGCCCGGCATTTGAGGTCTTCGGCGGACCTCTGCAGATGGCGCTGGCGGGCGCGCAGGCGGAGATTGAGGTGAATATCGGCGGCGAAACGCAGCGCTACGGCGCGTGGCGGGCGATCGATGTGCCCGAGGGCGCGCGGGTGCGGATCGGCGCGCTCGCCGGATCGAGCTGCGCGGTGCTTGCCTTTGCCGGCGGGATCGACGTGCCGCCCGTCCTCGGCGCACGGTCAACCGATCTCAAGGGCGGCTTTGGTGGTCATGAAGGGCGCGCGCTGGCGGCGGGCGACCGGCTGAACCTAAGCAGTGCCGGCGCCTTAGGCCCGTGCCTCGCGCTTCCCTCCCCGCCTGCCACTGACGGCGAGGTGACGCTGCGCGCCGTGCCCGGCCCGCAGGCGGACGCCTTCACCGAGGCGGCGCTGGAGGCTTTCTTCCGTACCCCCTACCGCGTCTCGCGCGAGGCGGACCGGATGGGAATGCGGCTCGACGGGACGCCGCTGACGTTCCGTGGCGGCGCCGATATCGTGTCCGATGGCATCGTCACCGGCGCCGTTCAGGTACCGGGCTCGGGCCTGCCGATCCTGCTGCTGGCCGACCACCAAACCATTGGCGGCTATGCCAAAATCGCCACCGTGATCTCTGCCGACCTGCCGCTGGCCGGGCGGCTTATGCCGGGGGCGGTGCTCCGTTTTCAGGCGGTGACGGTGGTGGAGGCGGAAGCGGCGCGGCGAGCGGCAGAGGTAGAGATGCAACGGCTGATCGCCTCTATGGCGCCGGTGCGCGAGGGGGCCGCTCTCGACCTTGAGGCGCTCTATGGCGCCAACCTGATCTCCGGCGCCGTCAGTGGAATATAGGCGTATACTACTGATATTAAAGGGTTATATCCGCCGGATATGCGCGATCAGCGCTTCCACGGCGACGCCATAGCCGCTCGGGCCGAGGCCGACAATGCATCCCGTCACCGCCGCCGCCAGCGGGGCGTGGTGGCGGAAGGGCTCGCGCATGAACACGTTGCTCACATGTACTTGAAAAGCCGGCTTTTTTACCGCTGACAGCGCGTCGAGCAGGGCGATGGAGGTGTAGGAGAGACTGCCGGCATTGATGACGATGCCATCCGCCGCCGTCCGGGCCTCCTGGATCCAGTCGACCAGCACGCCCTCATGGTTCGACTGGCGGAAATCGACTGTTCCGCCAAGCACTTGCGCCCGCGCGCGGCAATCTTCCGCGATGTCTTCCAGCGTCAGCGCGCCATAGGGGCCGGTGGGGTCGAGGCCGTAGAGATTGGTGTTGGCGCCATTGAGCACGAACAGGCGGACGGGTGGCACGCTCATGATAGTCAACGCCTTTTCCAGAAGATGTCAGGCCGTGCGCTCGCGCGGGCGGGTGGCGGCCATGGCGGGGCGCGCATCGAAGCCGGCGAACCACTCCGCCGCCGCCGGACGACCCTCCCTCCATTGCAAATTCGCATAGCGGAAGTCGAGATAGCCGAGCGCGCAGCCGAGGCTGATGAGGCCGATGTGGTGGACAGTGTGTCCGATGAGGCCGGTATGGACAGACTGCTCGATGGCATCGAGCGCGCCGGTTATCTTCGCCATCTGCGCCCGCGACCATTCCGGCCAGCGCAGCGCCTCCGGCCGCATGACGTTCTCATAGCGATTGCCGACGGCGGCATCGAGCAACCCGTCGCCGAGCGCCTGCAGGGTCAGCGCCGACCAGCGCGCCGGGCCGGTGGGGAAGATGGCGCTGTCGCCGGCGAGGTCGGCGAGATATTCGCAGATCACCGCGCTGTCATAGAGCACCGTGCCATCGTCCAGCACCAGCGCCGGAATCTTGCCGAGCGGGTTGAGGCTGGTCAGCGCCGGGTCGCGCGTGAGCGGGCTGGCGGCGTTGAAGACGATCTCGATCCGGTCCGCGAGGCCGGTTTCCAGCGCGACGACCATGACCTTGCGCACGAAGGGCGATGTGGGGGCGTGCAGCAGTTTCACGGAATCTGATCCTCCGCGCCAATGGCGGCCAAAGCGGCGCGCGCCACTTCGACATCCTCCGCCCCCTTGCCCGAGCCGACCCCGATGCCGCCGACGCAGACGCCGTCGATGATGATGGGCAGGCCGCCTTCCAGATTGGTCAGACGCTGGCCGGCGGCGAGCGAAAGCTTGATCTCGTCGGCCGGATTCAGCCGCGAGGAAGGCTGGCGGTGCGAGGCGGCGGTGATCGCCTTGGACAGCGAGGTCTCGCGCGAGAGCAGCTTGGCGCCGTCCATCCGCACAAAGGCGAGAAGGTTGCCGCCCTCGTCGACGATGTTGACGTTCTGCGGCACGCCCATTTCGCTCGCCTTGGCGACGGCGGCGGCGAGCATTTTCAGCGCCCCGTCATGGGTGAGCTTCAGGGCCGGGCGGGTGACGGACATGGGGCCTCGCGGGGGCTGGCTTGAGGGGGGCTGTCGGAGAGGAAATGCGGTGATCGACTGCGTGCTTCGAGACGCGGGGCGACGCCCCGCTCCTCAGCATGACGAGGCCGCGCTTTGGTAAGATGCTGAACAACAATCGTCATGCTGAGGTGCGCGCGCACGCGCGCCTCGAAGCACGCAGGCGCTCTCCCCAGGCGCTCTCCCCTCGCCTCACTCATCCCCCGGCACGCCATAGGACGGCGCGGTGGAGGGATCGAGCGCGCGGGTGACATAGGCGTCCATCTGCGGCTTCCACAGTTCCCACAGATCGGCCAGCGCGCCGATGGGATCGGTCTCGTGCCAGTCGACGCGCAAATCCGCCACCGGCCACGCCACCTTGTCGACGATGAGCATGCCCACCGAATGCACCGGCCCCTCCTCGCCGCCGGCCGCCAGCGCCGCCTTCATGGCAGCGACCAGCCGGTCGCCGAGGGGTCCCGAAGCGGCGGTGAAGGCATCGACCATCGCCTGCGGCACAAGCTTTGATGAGAGAAGGTTGCCGGCCGCCACCACGCCCGCGCCTTCGGCGATATGATGGGTGCCGAGCGTCTTCGCGCCGGAAAAGCCGGCGGTGCGGCCCTGCGCATCAATGAGCGCGATCTGCCGGTAGTCGATATGCGCCCCCTCCGCCTTCAGCCGCGCCAGCGCTTCCGGCGCGGAGAGGCCGGAGGCCATGAGGTCCAGCCCCTTCGGCCCCAGCGTGGGGTCGGTGATGTTCTGCGTCGCCACCGCCCCCACCCCGGCGCGGGCATGGGCGCAGCGCGCCGCCACCGCCGGGGAGGAAGACGACACCGCGATGCCGAACTGCCCGGTGCGCGGGCAGCGGGCGGAGAGGGAGAAGGTCATAAGCGCGCCCTCACGCCGCGTCGGGAATGACGGCGGTGACCTCGATCTCGACCAGCCATTCCGGCCGCGCCAGCGCCGGCACGACGAGGCCGGTGGAACAGGGGAACACGCCCTCCATCCACTTGCCCATCTCCTGATACACCGCCTCGCGGTAGCGGATATCGGTGAGATAGACGACGATGCGGCAGATATGGCCCATCTCGCTGCCCGCCTCTTCCAGCAGCATCTTGATATTGGCCATCGCCTTGGCGGTCTGCGCGCCGGCATCGCCGACATGCAGGCTCTCGCGCGTGTCGAGGTCCTGCGCCACCTGCCCGCGCAGGAACACCATGGTCCCCCGCGCCACCACCCCCTGGGAGAGGTCGTTGTTCAGCTTCTGCTCGGGATAGGTCTGCTTGGTGTTGAAGGGGCGGATGCGCTTATGCGTCGGCATGAAGGGGCTCTTTGCTGGAGAGGAAAAGGCTGAAGGCGTCCATCGCTCACGCCACTTCGAGCCGGCGGTAGCTTCGGTTGGAATAGACCAGCGGATGCTCGGCGTGGGTTTCCATCGCCACCACATTACCGGCGACGATGCGGTGGGTGCCATGCTCGAACACATTGGCCAGCCGGCAGTCGAAGCGGCACAGGGCGCCGCGCAGCAGCGGCGCGCCGGTGGCGAGGCCGTCCCACTCCCCCGCGCCGAAGCGGTCCTCGCGCAGTTCCGGCACCAGCCCCGCGAAACTGTCGGCCACGCGCTGCTGGCCCTGCGCAAGAATATTCGCCGCGAACACGCCATTGGCAAGCAATGCCGGCAGGCAGCGGCTGTCGCGATGCAGGCAGAACAGCACCGAGGGCGGTTCCAGCGAGAGCGAGGACAGGCTGGAGACGGTGACGCCGACACGGCCATGCGCCCCGTCGCTCGTCACCACGGTCACGCCCGCGGCGGTGCGGCCCATGGCGTGGCGAAAGGCGGCGGGGTCGATGGCGTGCATCGGCGTCGCTCCTCAGTTTTTGCCGGTCACCTTGTCCGACAGCCCGGCGGCCTTGCGGACGAAATCCAGCGGGCCGGAGAAGTCGAAGGCGTTATAGACGGCGTTGAGGTGGTTGAAATGCGGGGCCTGAGCGAACTGCACGAAGGTCAGCCGGTGCCCGGCATAGTCGGAGTTCAGCAGGTCGCGCGCGAAGGCCAGCAGCTTGCGGCGGTCTTCCGATTCCCACTGCTTGTTCAGCGTGTAGAACTTCTTCAGCCAGTCGCCCGAGCCGGCATTGTGGAACGAGGCGGCGTTGGGGGTGACGCAGATCTGGCCGCCGCACAATTCGCGGGCGATGTGCATCATTGCCGGCAGGTTGGAGCAGCCATGCACGCGGCCGGCATAGAGCAGCGACTGGTTGGGCATGAGCAGCCCGCCCGGGCTCTTCTCCGCCAGCGCGATGGAGGCGGTGAGGTGGGCGTTGATGCCCTCGCGGTAGCAGACGAGATCGGCCAGCTTCTCCCGCACCGATTGCAGCTTGTCGAGGCCGGTCTGCTTGGCGTTCCACATCGCCGCGCCGATCATCATGTCGGCGACATAGAGCAGGCGGTGGACGTACGGAAACGCCGAGTAACGGTGCAGCGTGGCGCGGATGTATTGCGCCGCCTTGGTGTGGCGGTAGAAGAACACGTTCTCCCACGGGATCAGCACATTGTCGAAGATGACGAGGGATTCGACCTCGTCGAACTTGTTGGCCAGCGGGTAATCCTGCGGGTTGGTGCGGCCGGCGAAGGAGGAACGGCAGATCTGCTTCACGCCCGGCGCGCTCATCGAGACGATGCCGCCCACCGCATAGTCGGACAGCGTCTCGTTGGTCCAGGCGCCGACGGTCGGCTTGAGGAAGGCCTGGTCGGCATAGGCGGCGGCGGTCTCGTATTTGGCGCCGCGAATGACAATGCCGGCATCGGTCTCCTTGACCACATGCACCATCATGTCGGGGTCCTGCTCCTGCGGCGGCAGGGAGCGGTCGCCCTTGGGGTCGGTGTTGGCGGAGATGTGGAAGATGTCGTTGTCGAAGATGTTCTGCACATGCCGGTCGACATTGTCGGCGAAGCGCGGGTCGAACTCGGCCAGCACGTCGCGGCCGTCGATCAGCGACCAGACTTCGCCGATGGTCTCGTCGCCGACGCGGGTGACGACGCCGCCAATGTCCTTCATGACGAGATCGACGGCCTCGACCTTGTCGTTCCAGTCCTTGGTCTCGCGCGGCGGCTTGTAGAAGATGGTGTTGCGCTTGTTCTCTTCGACATAGGTGAGGCGGTCCTGATAGGCCGGCTCATGCGCCATGTCGTACATGCGCGCACGCACATCCACGATCGGCTTGAAGGCGGGGTGGGTGGTGACATCCTTCACCCGCTCGCCGTCCATCCAGACTTCGCGACCGTCCTGAAGCCCCTGCCGATAGTCCTGCCCTGTGCGGATCATTGAAGCATCCTTTTCCTGTGAGGAAATATTGCGTTGGGCCCATAGATCGGTAAAATATTTTGATTCATTTCTCGGCATAGAAAAAGCTGATGAACATCTCGCTGCGCGCGCTGCGCTACGTCGTGGCCACGGCCGATTTCGGCAATCTGACCGAGGCGGCGCGGCATTTGAACGTCTCGCAGCCCTCGATTTCGGCGGCCATCGCCCAGTTCGAGGCGGAGTACGGCGTGCAGGTGTTCGTGCGCCACCATGCAAAAGGCGTGACGACCACCATCGCCGGCACCCGCATCATCAACGAGGCGCGGCTGCTGCTGAACCATGCGCGCGATTTCGGCCAGAACGCCCGCGCCATGGCCGACGAGGTGCGCGGCGAGATCGCGGTGGGCTGCTTCTGGACCATCGCCACCCATTTCATGCCTGGCCTGCTCTCGACCTTCGCCGGCACCCATCCCGGCATCACGGTGAGCCTCGACGAGGGCGACCAGCAATTGATCCTCGACGCGGTGATTTCCGGCCGCACGGAGATGGCGCTGTCCTATGAGTTCGCCCGGCCGGAGGAGGTGATGGCCGAACCTTTGGCCGAATTGCCGCCCTATGCGGTGCTGCACCCGGACCATCCGCTGGCGCAGCGCGAGCGGATCAGCCTCGCCGATCTGCGCGACGAGCCGTTCATCCTGCTCGACCTGCCGCATTCGCGCGACTATTTCATGGGCCTGTTCCACGCCGTGGGCGTGGAGCCGCAGATCGCCTTCCGCTCCCGCGCCTATGAGTTGACGCGCGGCCTCGTCGGCCATGGGCGCGGCTACACCATCCAGAACGTGCTGCCGCGCACCCAGATCACCCATGATGGCGGGCGCGTCGCCTCGGTGCCGCTCACCGACCGCCTTCCCCCCGTGCGGCTGGTGAGCCTGCGCCTGCGCCGGCAGACGCCGCGCCCGGCGGTGGAAGTGTTCGCGCGCCATCTGAAGAACGCGTTCGCGCCCGGCGGCATCTTCGCCCCCGGCACGCTCTCGCCGCGGGCGACGGTGCGCTAGCCATAGGCGCCGCCTATCCAGTGCATCCGCAAACTGTTTCCCGCGCCGATTGCCTCCGGGGCCGACGGCTCTCTAGAGCTTGGGGCGAGAAGTGGAGGGGCGAGGCATGGGCGCGTTGCGGGTGATCGGACCGTCGGAGTATCGGCGCGTGCCGTGGAAGAATGGCGGCGGCATCACCGAGGACGTGCTGCTGCTGCCCGACGGGGCGGCGCATGCGGATTTCGATGTGCGCATCAGCCGGGCGCCCATCATCGAGGAAGGGCCGTTCTCCGCCTTTCCCGGCATTGACCGCCACATCACACGGCTCAGCGCCAACCCTCTCGCCCTCGCCTTCGCGCAGGAGACGCGAGCGCTGGCGCGGCTGGAGCCGTTCTATTTCGACAGCGCGCTGCAGCCGCGCTCGCTGCTGGCCGAGGGGCCGGCCGAGGTGCTGAATGTGATGACCCGGCGCGGGCGCTGGCATGCGCAGGTGATGCCGGCCACCGCCGGCAACGGCCCGCTGCTCGCCGCGCCCGAGGGCGGCATGGTGATGCTCTATGCGGTCACCGGGACCTGGCAGGTGGGCGACGCCGCCGGCGCGGTGCTGGTGCGGCCGGGCGAGACCCTGCTGGCGCGGGAGGCGCAGACCTTGCGCGTCAGCGGCGAGCCGAACGGCGAGGCGGTGGTGGCCTTCCTCACCCCCACCGGGGCGCGGGGCGAGGCTGCATAGTTTTTGCCTATGTTATGTAACAGGTAAAAGTATTTTTCGATCCAAGCGCCGCAGCGCACCATTTCCTGACAGGAAAAAACAACAAGACCTTCGGAGACGGGATCGATGAAGCAGGAACATGCCCGACGGCATGGGCCGGCCATGCGTGGCCATGGCGTCGCGACGTTGCGTCAGGCGCTGCGATGAGCCGGGATGCACTGGTGTTCTACAGCCCGGTGGACGATGCCGGGGCCTGGCGCGCGGCACTTGCCGCCGAACTGCCGGATCTCGACTTCCGCGTCGACCCCGAGGTCGGCGACGCGGCCGAGATCCGCTATGCGCTGGCCTGGCTGCCGCCCAAGGGCTTTTTCGCCCGCTTTCCCAATCTCCAGCTCGTGACCAATCTCGGCGCCGGGGTCGATGCGCTGGTGCGCCGCGACGATCTGGTGCCGGTAAAGTTCTCCCGCCTGTCCGATCCCGGCATGGTGGCGATGATGACGAGCTATGTCGTCTTCGCCGTCACCCGCTATGCCCGCGACATACCGGTGTTCGAGCGCGCCACGAGGCGCGGCGAATGGGAGTATGTGCACCCGCGCGCCCTCTCCGAGATCAAGGTCGCGGTGCTGGGCCTTGGCGAACTCGGCGGGCCGGCGGCGCGCACGCTGGCCAGCATGGGCTTCACGGTCAGCGGCTGGTCGCGCTCGCCGAAGGACATACCCGGCGTCGCCTCCCATACCGGCCGCGACGGGCTGGAGCGGGTGCTTAGCGAGAACGAGATCATCGTCAGCCTGCTGCCGCTGACACCGGAGTCGCGCGGCCTCCTCGGCGCGGCCGAATTCGCCCTGATGCCGAAGGGCGCGAAATTCATCAACGCCTCGCGTGGCGCCGTGGTGGACGAGGCCGCGCTGATCGCGGCGCTGCGCTCGGGCCAGGTGGGCGAAGCAACGCTCGACGTGTTCGAGACCGAGCCGCTGCCCAAAGGGCACCCGCTGTGGAGCCTCGATAACGTTCTGATCACCCCGCACATGGCCAGCATCACCGTGCCGGCGCTGGCGGCGCGCGATGTCGCCGAGAGCATACGCCGCGTGCGGGCCGGGCTGCCGCCGCTGCACGAGGTCGATCCCGGCCGCGGCTACTGAACCGGCCGACACTTTCGCGCGCGGCACTCGCGCGCGTCCCGAAACTGCGCAAAGCGCGCCCGCCTGAAGGCGCGCGGCCAGAATATCCGGGCGGCCCGCCGCCCCAATCACAGAGGTGGAACATGAAGAAGCTGTGCATTGCACTGGGTGCCCTGGCCGTCATGGCCGCCGGCGCCACCCTTCCCGCATCGGCCCAGGAAAAGCTGGTGGTCAGCACCTGGGGCGGCAACTGGAAGGCCGGCGTCGAGATCGTCGGCAAGGAATTCACCAAGCGGACCGGCGTCGAGGTCGAGTACATCACCGGCGGCACGCTGGACCGGCTCGCCAAGGCGAAGGTCGCCCGCGACAACCCGGAATCCGACCTGATCAACACCACCGCCCATGTCGGCTATCTCTATTATTCCGACGGGCTGATGGAAAAGCTCGACTGGTCGAAGATCCCGAACGCCGCCAAGCTCTACCCGATGGCCAAGCGCTCGGACTACACGGTGGCGGACTATGTCTATGTCTACACCCCCGCCTTCCGCACCGACCTGATGCCGAAGGGCTTCAAGATCACCAGCTGGGAAGATTTGTGGGGCCCGGAGATGGTGGGCAAGCTCGGCCTGCCGGATTTCGACCCCAGCCACATCATCATCGCCGCCACCCGCCTCGCCGGGGTGAAGCCGGAAGAATGGGACAAGGTGAAGCCCAAGCTTCTGGAGCTGAAGAAGAACATCAAGGCCTTCTACCAGTCGGACGCCACCAGCCAGAACCTGATGCGCACGGGCGAGACCCCGGTGCAGGTGCTGCTCAACATCAATGGCTATCATTTGGAAAAGCTCGGCATGCCGGTCGAGATCGACGTGCCGAAGGAAGGCGCGGTGGCCGGCACCGATGTGTGGGGCATCAATGCCGGCTCGAAGAAGAAGGAGCTGGCGCTGCAGTTCCTCAACATCGCGCTGGAGCCCGCCATGCTGGCGCAGCTGTGCAACTTCCACAAATGCTCGCCGCTGACGGCTGAGGCCAAGCTCGACCCGGAGATCGCCAAGCTGCCGGGCATCTTCACCAGCCAGGAGGCGATCGAGAAGGGCACCATCGTGCTTGAGGACAAGACCTACGCCACCCTGCTGCCGCAGTGGAAGGCGTGGTTCACCGAGAACATGATGCACTGAGGCCGGGCAGCCCGTCGGGCGATGCCCCCGCCGTCATCCGGCCGGAGAGTCAAAAGAGGCCGATGTCGAAGAGTCCTGTGCTGGGTCTCGGATCGGCGCTTCGGCTTCGCCTCAGCTGGTCCGGGACACGGTTTCCGCTGCCGGCCCGCCACTGGGTTTCCCGGACAAGCTGCGCGCAGCGCAGCGGCGATCCGGGACCCAGGAGAAACTCTTCGGCATAAACCGAAACGGCTCTGGCCCGCGAGACGTCCTCGGGCGGGCCGGGCACCAGCTTAACACCGTCATGGCCGGGCTTGACCCGGCCACCCACGACTTCCGGCGAACAAGACTGTCATGCCCGGGTCAAGCCCAGGCATGACGAACTTCGCAGACGACACCCGTTTCAAACGACTCCGGATCGACGCATCGCGTCGTCCGGGATGACGGCAGAAAGTCATGATCCAGCGCCGCCCCTTCTTCCTCACCTTTCTCGCCCCCGCCGTGCTGACGGCGGTGATCCTGGCGGCGGCGCTGTTCGAGGTGCTGCAATACAGCGTGCGCGAATTCGTGCCCGGCTCGCTGAATGTCGGCGGGCTGACGCTGGACAACTTCACCCGCATCAACCGGCCGATCTACTGGTGGGTGCTGCTCGACACCTTCTACATCAGCCTGCTCACCGCGATCTTCTCGCTGCTGCTGAGCTACCCCGTCGCCTATGCGCTGGTGCGGGCCAAGCGCGACTGGGTGCGCTCGCTGCTGGTGTCGCTCTCCATCACCCCGCTGTTCACCGGCGAGATCGTGCGCACCTTCTCCTGGATGCTGATGCTGGGCTCGGACGGCTTCATCAACTCCGTGCTGCGCAAGCTCTCGCTGATCGATCTGCCGCTGCAGATCATGTACACGCGGCTCGGCGTGGTGGTGGCGCTGGTGCAGTTCTCCATGCCGGTCATGATCATCCTGCTCGCCACCGCCATCAGCCATGTCGACCGCGACTGCGAGAAGGCCGCCGCCAATCTCGGCGCCAGCCCCGGCGCGGTGTTCTGGCGCATCACCCTGCCGCTCACCTTGCCGGGCATCCTCTCCGGCCTCGTCGTGGTGTTCGCCTGGACGATGAGCGCCTTTTCCACTCCGCAGCTTATCGGCGGCGGCAAGGTTCTGATGATCTCCAACCTCGTCTATCTCCAGGGTTTCTCGGTGCTGAACCTGCCCTTCGCCGCGACGCTGAGCGTGATCGCGCTGATCGCCGCGCTCGGCAACCTCGTGCTGATGAAATCCCTGACCGGCCGGCTGGAAAAGCGGCTGGCGGTGCGCTGAGGGAGAATGCCCGTGACACGCCTGCGCTCATTCGGCTTCTGGAGCCTCGTCGTCGCCATCCTCACCTATATGACGCTGCCGACGCTGGTGGTGCTGATGACCTCGGTCAACCCGACCGAGATCCTCGCCTTCCCGCCCGAGGGGGTGTCCTTCGCCTGGTATGAGAAGGCGCTGACCTATCCCGACTTCCAGCGCGCGTTCAAGAACGGGCTGATCGTCACCTCGCTCGCCTCGACTCTGGCGCTGATCGTCGGCTCGGCCTTCGCCTGGCTGGTCTACCGCTACAGCTTTCGCGGCCGCGGGGTGCTGGAGGCGGTGCTGTGGTCGCCGCTCATCATCCCGCATTTCACCCTGGGCTTCGGCTTCCTGCTGCTCGGCGGGGCGTTCGGGCTGCAGCAGGGCTACACGATGATCGTGCTGGCGCACATGGTGCTGGTGATGCCGTTCGTGACGCGGGCGGTCTATGTCAGCCTCGGCGCCATCGACCCGGACCTCGCCCGCGCGGCGGCCAATCTCGGCGCCTCGCCCTTCCATGTGCTGACCCGGATCGAACTGCCGCTGGTGCTGCCCGGCATGGCGGGCGGCTGGCTGATCGCCGCCGTGCTCTCGCTGACCGAATTCACCGCCTCGCTCTATGTCACGGGCAGCCGGACCCAGACCCTGCCGGTGGCGATGTACAACTACATCCGCGAATATGCCGACCCGACCGTGTCGGCGATCTCGGCGCTGCTGATCATCACCACCACCCTCATCATGTTCATCGCCGACCGGGCCTTCGGCCTGCGCCGGGTGCTGGCGATCGACACGCACTGACGACACGCACTGACCGCCTGCCGGAGAGCCGACGCCCATGACCGCCCAAAACCCCGCCCCCGCCGCCGTCGAGCTGGTCCGCGTCCGCAAGGAATTCGGCAGCGCGGTCGGCGTCGCCGATGTGTCGCTGACCATCGGCCAGGGCGAGTTCCTGACGCTGCTCGGCCCCTCCGGCTGCGGCAAGTCGACCTTGCTCGGCATGATCGCCGGCTTCCTCACCCCCACCGCCGGCAAGATCGTGGTCGATGGGGTCGACATCACCGATGTGGAGCCCTACCGGCGCGATATCGGCATGGTGTTCCAGTCCTATGCGCTGTTCCCGCATATGAATGTGTTCGACAACATCGCCTTCGGCCTGCGCATGCGGAAACTGCCGAAGGCGGAGATCGCGACCGAGGTGCGCCGCGCCATTGCGATGATGAAGCTGGAGGGCTTCGAGCAGCGGCGGGTGAGCCAGCTCTCCGGCGGCCAGCGCCAGCGCGTGGCGCTCGCCCGCGCCATCGTCATCCGCCCCAAGGTGCTGCTGCTCGACGAGCCGCTCTCCGCGCTCGACAAGAATCTGCGGGCGCAGATGCAGGTCGAGCTGTCGGAACTGCACCGCAAGACCGGGCTCACCACCATCTTCGTCACCCATGACCAGGGCGAGGCGCTGAGCCTTTCCGACCGCATCGTGGTGATGAATCGCGGCGAGGTGCAGCAGGTGGCGGCGCCGGTCGAACTCTACCGCACGCCGGCCAATGGCTTCGTCGCCTCCTTCATCGGCGAGATCAACGCGCTGCCCGTGGCCCGCTATGAGCGCGAGGGCGCTGAGGCGGCGCTGGTGCTGCCGGGCGCGGGGCGGTTGAGCGCGGCGGCACAGCCGCACTGGGACTTCGCCCATGGGTCTGATGTGCGTGCCTTCCTGCGGCCGGAGCATGTGCGCCCGGCGCGTCCGGGGGAGGAAGGCCCCAACATCCTGCGCGGCGTGGTGGCGGCGCACATCTATCAGGGGTCGCACACCATCACGCGGGTGGAGATGGACGGCCTCGGCCTGATCGAGACCCGGGTGACCGGCGCCGACATTGTCGGCACCCATCCCGTCGGCGCGCCGATCGCGCTGGTGTTCGATCTCGGCGAGGCGGTGCTGCTGGCCACGCACTGAGCGAGAGGGCTGCCCCCTCGCCACGCCCACGCAAGCGGCGGGGCGCAGGATGGCTTGCCTCGCCGGGGTATTGGGTTATGCCCTGCCGGGTCCGTTCCTTCCGGCGAGGTTCCGCGATGAAATACGCTCTTCCCGGCCTGCTCTGCTTCAATGCCGGCTTCGTCGACACGGCCGGTTTCGTCACCTTGCACGGCCTGTTCACCGCGCATGTGACCGGCAATCTCGTCACCTTCGCCGCCGCCATCGCCGAGGGGCGCATGCCTTCGGTCTCGAAGATCATCGCAGTACCGGTGTTCTGCGTCGTGGTCATCGCCGCGCGGCTGGTCAGCCGGTGGCTGGTGACACGCGGTTATGACGATTTCCGCATCCTGATGGCGGCGAAGCTCATTCTGCTCGCCCATGCGGCGCTGGTGGCGATCCAGCTCGGCGCGCCGCTGGCGGCCGATACGCCCAACGCCATCATGATGGGCATGACGCTGGTGAGCGCCATGGCGCTGCAAAACGCGCTGCACCGCACCCATCTCACGGATGCGCCGCCTTCCACCGTGATGACCGGCACCATCACCCAGCTCCTCCTCGACGCGACTCATGTCTGGAAGCCGCATCCCGGCGCCGATCACGGGCAGGTGCGCACGCGGCTGCGCCGCTTCGGCCTGTTCCTCGCCAGCTTCGTCGCCGGCTGTGCGGTGGCGGCGGCGCTCTATCTGCTGGTCGGGGTGTGGTGCTTCCTCGTGCCGCCGCTGGTGGCGGTCGTAGAGATCTACGTGCTGCCGCCCCCGGCGGCGCCAGCCGGGGCTGGAGCGTAGGCGCGAGAGGGGCGGACCGCGAAGGATCCGCCCCGAAAGCCGAGCCTCAGAGCGCCGCGAGTTCGGTGACGAACTTGGTACGCAGGAAGGCGTCGAGCCCCTCGATGCCGCTTTCCGAGCCATAGCCGGATTCGTTGACACCGCCGAAGGGCGTCTCCGGCGTCGACACCGCCATGTGGTTGACGCCGACGAGGCCGGCATCGAGCGCCTCCTCGGTGCGGGCCGCCAGCGCGCCGGAACGGGTGAAGACGAAGGAGGCGAGGCCATAGGGCAGCGCGTTCGCCCGCTCGATCACCTCATCAAAGCTGGAGAAGGAGGTGAGCGGGGCGATGGGGCCGAAGGGCTCGGTCGACATGATCGCCGCATCGGCCGGCACATCGGCGAGCACCGTCGGGGCGAAGAAGTGGCCCTGATTGCCGACGCGCGTGCCGCCGAGCTTCAGGCTCGCGCCCTTGGCGACGGCATCGTTCACCAGCTCCTCCATCGCCGCGAGACGGCGGCGGCCAATCATCGGGCCCATATTGGTGCCGGCATCGAGGCCGTTGCCGACCTTCAGCGCGGAGGCCAGCTCGACGAAGCGGGCGACGAAGGGCTGGTAGACCTGCTCCTGGATGAAGAAGCGCGTCGGCGAGGTGCAGACCTGGCCGGCATTGCGGAACTTGAACGCCACCAGCGTGCGGGCGGCCAGCTCCAGATCGGCATCGCCATGGACGATGACCGGCGCATGGCCGCCCAGTTCCATGGTGCAGCGCTTGAGCGTATCGGCGGAGAGCCGGGCGAGTTCCTTGCCCACGGCGGTGGAGCCGGTGAGCGTCACCGCCTTCGGGATGGGCGAGGCCAGCAGCACGCGGCTCACATGGGCCGGGGCGCCGAACACCATGTTCAGCACGCCCGCCGGCAGCCCGGCCTCCTGGAAGCAGCGGGCGATGGCGACCGCCGTGCCGGGGGTCTCTTCCGCCGGCTTGATGATGATCGAGCAGCCCGCGCCGAGCGCGCCGGCGATCTTGCGGATGACGTTGGAGGACGGGAAGTTCCACGCGGCAAATGCCACGACCGGGCCAACCGGCTCCTTCAGCACCATCTGGCGGACATTGGCCATGCGGGCGGGGACGATGCGGCCATAGGCACGCTTGCCCTCCTCGGCGTACCAGCGGGTGGCGTCGGCGGCGAACTGCACCTCCGGCACGGCTTCGCCGAGCGGTTTGCCGTTCTCCTGCGTCAGGAGGCGGCCGATGCGCTCCTTGCGCGCCTCGATGAGATCGGCCGCCTTCATCATCAGCGTGTAGCGCGCCTGGGCGGTCATCGCCTTCCACAGTTTGAAGCCGCGCTGCGCGGCGTCGAGCGCGCGGGCGAGATCGGCGTCGGAAGCGTGCGGCACGGTGGCCAGCGTCTCCCCGGTCGCCGGGTTTTCCAGCGCCTCGCTCTTGCCCTCGGAGCCCTGGCACCAGGTGCCGTCGATCAGCAGTTCGATGGTTTCATCATAGGTGGAAAGGTCGGTCATCATCGTCTCCAGGGGGCCGGAATGAGGGGGCGTCAGCGGCAGAGGAAGCCGTCCGCCAGCGGGTCGCCTTGCGCGAGCACGAAGCGGTGCTCGCCGGTGATGTGGGCGAGGCCGACAATATGCGGCAAGATCGCGCCGGCCTTTTGGGCGCCCGGTTGGCCGTCGACCGGACGCGCGGTGGCGGTGAAATCGACGCCGAGAATGTTGCGGGTGCGGATCGGCTGGTCGAGGCGCAACTCGCCGCGCGCCACCATCTGCGCCAGCCGGGCGGAGGAGCCGGTGCCGCAGGGCGAGCGGTCGAACTTGTTGGATTCCAGCACCACCAGCTGGCGGCTGACCAACCCGTGATCGTCCGCTTCGGTCTCGTAGAACAGGATGGAATCGACCGGCCGGGCGACGCCCGGCACGCGGCCTTCTGTGATGCCTTCATTCAGCGCCGCCTTCAGCGCGGCGCCCACGGCCATGGCGTGGGAGACGCCGGACGGCGCCAACTCCACCCCGGCGGCACGGGCGGCGATGAGGCCGTACCAATTGCCGCCCCACACCACATCGGCGCTGACATTCACGCCGGCGGCGCTGACAAGCACATTGCAGGCGGCGACATGGGCCGGCACGTTCTCGAAGGTGACGGCCGCGACCAGCCCCTGTTCGCGGCGCACATGCACGGTGATGATGCCGGCCGGCACTTCCAACGTGAAGGAGGAGTGCGGCGCGTCGGAGGGGCCGATCAGCCCCATATGGTCGAGCGTCACCGCGAGCCCGATCGTCGCGTGGCCGCACATTTCAAGATATTTGTAGCTGCCGAGGAAGAAGGCGCCGAAATCCGCGCGCGTGCTCTCGGTCATGACAACGCCGACCATCGCCGCATGGCCGCGCGGCTCGTGCAGCAGGAAGGTGCGCAGCTTATCGAAGCGGGCGCGGAAATCCTCCGCCCGCGCCTCGACCGTGTCGCCCTTGAGCGGCGGCACGCCGCCGGTGACGACGCGGGTGGGGTGGCCCGCCGTGTGGCTGTCGATGGTCGAGATCCAGCGCCTCATCGTCATGGCAGGCCCCTCTCCTAGCGGCCGGACTTGATGGTGTCGGCGATCTTCTCGCCGGCCATGATCGTCGTCAGCATGGTGTTGGCGCTGATGACCGCCGGCATGATCGAAGCATCGACCACGCGCAGCCCCTCGACGCCGATCACACGGGCGGCGCTGTCGACCACGGCGCGCGGATCGTCCGGGCGGCCGATGCGACAGGTGCCGGAGGCGTGCCAGCTGCCGCAGGCATTCTCGCGGATCCAGGCGCGCAGCGCCTCGCGGTCAGCCATCATCTCCTTCGCCTTGAGGCCGGGGGTAATGACGTTCTCGATCATCAATTTGCGCGCCAGCGGGCCGGTGCCCATGATGCCGGCGGCCATCAGCGTCATGAACCAGTTGGTGCGGCTGACCGCGCCGAGCTTGCGCACGCGCTCGGAGAAGGTGGCGGGGAAGATGCTCTCGATCACCCCGTCCATCGCCGGATCGGTGACGATGCCCCAGAGCCGGTGCATGCCGTCCTCCAGCCGCGCGAGGTCGCGCTCGTCGGAGAGCTGGCGGAAATTGACGAAGGGCGCGGTCGCGGCGTCGCGGCCGTTCAGCTTCACCTCACCGGTGGAATAGGGCCGGTTGACGCAGACGAGGATCGAGGCCAGCCGCCGGCCGAGCGGGTGCCAGGCGGCGCGGTTAGAGGGCAGCACGAACATGTCGCCCGGCGTGGTCTCCGGCAGGCCGGACGAGTAGCGATAGCCGAGCTGGATGTGGCGGCGCTGGCTGGCCGGCAGGCGCGCGGCTTTCGGCAGATAGGCGGCGAACGCCACCATCGGGTGGTCCTGCAGGTTCTGCCCGACGCCGGGCCGGTCCGCCCGCACAGCGATGCCGAATTCCTTCAGATGCGCCGCCGGGCCGATGCCGGCGCGCAGGAGATGGGCCGGTGTCTGCAGCGCGCCGGTGGAGAGGATCACCTCGCGCGCTTTGAGGGTGAGCGGCCCCTGCGGCCCCTGCGCCTTCAGCCCGGTGACGCGGCTTCCCTCGAACAGCAGCTCCGTCATCTCGGTTTCGGCGAGGATCGTCAGGTTCGGCCGGGCGCGCACCTCGCGTGTGAGATAGGCGCGGGCGGTGGAGACGCGCTGGCCATCCACATTGTTGATGGTCATCGGGAAATAGCCGTCGTCGAAGACGCCGTTATGGTCCCGGATATTGGCCACACCCTGCTTGTCGAGCACCTTCGCCACGGTTTTCGCGAAGGGCGACCAGTCCTTTTCCGGGATGCGGCGCAGCGGCAGCGGGCCGTGGCTGCCATGCAGCTGGCTGTCGCCATAGTCGAGGTCGGTTTCCAGCTTGCGGAAATAGGGCAGCACATCGTCCCAGCCCCAGCCCTCGGCGCCGTCCTCGCGCCAGTGCTCATAGTCCCAGGGCACGCCGCGAAAGGCGAACTGGCCGTTGATCGAGGTGCCTCCGCCCATCACCCGCGCCTGCTCGTAGCGCCGCCCCGCCGCGCCGGGCTTGGGGTCGTTGAGGTGGATGGACAGGTTCTGCCAGTGATAGAGCCGGTTGAAATAGGCGACGATCGGATAGGCATCGAGCGTGTCGGCCGGCTCCGCGCCCGGCGGCGTGTCGCGCCCGGCCTCGATCAGCGCGACCTTGAGGTTCGAGGCTTCCGACAGCCGGCTCGCCAGCACGGCACCCGCCGCGCCGCCGCCGACGACGATGTAGTCATATGCGTGTTCGGACATTTTTTCAGCCGTGGTTGAGCCAGACGGTCTTGAAGCGCAGGAAGCCTTCGAGCCCCGCGCGCCCCATTTCCTTGCCGAAGCCGGAGCCGGCGAAGCCGCCCTGCGGGGTGGCGAAATCGGGCTGGCGGCCATGGCCGTTGACCCAGACCGTGCCGGCGTTGAGGCGGGCGGGCAGCGCCAGCGCCTTGGCGGCGCTGGTGGTGTAGAGGCTGGCGGCGAGCGCGTAGCTGGGATGGTTGGCCATCGCCAGCGCCTCGTCCTCGTCGTCATAGGCGTAGACGGACAGCACCGGGCCGAAGAATTCCTCGCGGAAGCCGACCGATGTGTCGGGCACGCCGGCGAGCACGGTCGGCTCGACATAGGCGCCCGAATTCATGTTGGCGCAGCGCCGGCCGCCGGTGAGCACGGTGGCACCATCGGCCACCGTTTCGGCCAGCATGCGGTCGATGCGCGCCGCCTGCATCTCGCTGATGATCGGCGGCAGGCTCGCGCGCGTGTCCCAGGTGGGGCCGGCGACGCGCGCCTGGGCGAGGCCGATGATCTTGTCGGTGAGTTCGTCCAGCAGCCGGCGCGGCGCGATCAACCGCGTGCCGGCGGTGCAGACCTGGCCGGCATTGGCGAGGAACCCGCCGGCGATGGTGGCGGCGAGCGCGTCGAGATCATGCGCGTCGTCCATGACAAGCTGGGGCGTCTTGCCGCCGAGTTCCAGGGTGAGCGGCTTGGTGCCGGTCATCGCCGCATCCGCCATCACCCGCGCGCCGGTGGCGGAGGAGCCGGTGAAGGTGATCTTGCCCGTGAGCGGATGGCGCACCAGCGCCGAGCCGGTGGCGCCCGCGCCCTGCACCACATTGAACAGGCCGGCGGGCAGCCCCGCCTCGATGGCGAGTTCGGCGATCATCACCGCCGAGGAGGGCGTGAGTTCGGAAGGCTTCAGCACCACCGCATTGCCGGTCACCAGCGCCGGGGCGGACTTCCAGATGGCGTTGATCGCCGGGAAGTTGAACGGCGCGATGGAGGCGATGACGCCATAGGGCTCGGGCTTGAGGAAGGTGGTGCCGCTGTTCGCCCCGGCGATCAGCGAGCCCTCGATCTTGTCGGCCCATTCGGCGAAATAGCGCACGGCGCCCGCCGCGCGGACGAGGTCGCGGGTGAGGACATCGGCCACCGGCCGGGTCGTCGTCGCCGCTTCCAGCCGCCCGAGCTCGGTGCGCCGCGCGTCGATGAGATCGGCCCATGCCTTCAGCACCCGCGCCCGCTCCAGCGGCGTGGCGCTCGCCCAGCCGGAGGCGGTGCGGGCCTTGGCGGCGCTGCGCATCGCCGCGTCCACCAGTGCCTCGTCCGCCGCGCGGAGTGTGCCGATGGCCGCGCCGTCGGACGGGCGGATGAGCGCGATTTCCGCGCCGTCGCCGGCGAGGCGCCGCCCGTCGATCAGGTGATCGGTGATAGCGGCGACGCCGTTCGGGTCGAAATCGTGGGACATGAGCCTCTCCTGAACCCGTTGCCTCAGACGCCGGTGAGGCGGAAGCCCTGCTGGAACGGGTCGTTGGGATCGAGGAAGAAGTTGAAGCTGCCGGTGAGATAGGCCGACCCGGTGACGGTGCAGCGGATCGCCGGCAGGTCGCCGACGGTGGCCTCGCCATGGATCTCGCCGGTGAACACCGTGTCGAGAATGCCGGCGTGGCGGAACGTGTCGCCCACCTTCAGCTCGCCCTTGCCGTGCAGCATGGCCATGCGCGAGGCAGTGCCGGTGCCGCAGGGCGAACGGTCGATCACGGTCGGCGGGCAGACGACGACGTTCTTGCCGTCGAAGCGCACCCCGTCGCCGTCGCCGACGATCTCGATCTGGTAGATCTCGTTGACATGGGCGAGCGTCGGATGCTGGACCGGAATGTCCTTCAGCCCGGCGCGCAGCTCCGCCGCCGCGCTCACCAGCGCCCAGGCATTGTCGGTGGTCAGTTCAAGGCCGAGGTCCGAGCCCTTGACGATGAGGTAGAAATCGCCGCCGAAGGCGATGTCGGCGCGCACCTTGCCGAAGCTCTTGGTCTCGACGACCACGTCGCGCTGGTAGAGGAAGCTCAGCGGCATCTCCAGCGTGACGGAGACGGCGCGGCCATTCTCCACCTTCACCCGCGCCGGCACGACGCCGGCCGGCGTGTCGAGCCGCACCAGCGTCTCGCCTTCCTGCGCGGTGATGTAGCCGGCTTCCACCGCGATGGTGGCGACCGCCATGGCGCAGTGGCCGCACATGGGCGGATAGGTGTCGGGCTCAAGGATGAGCATGCCGATATCGGCGTCGGGCGAGCAGGCTTCGGTGAGCACGGCGGCGGGCATGTTGAACGAGCCGCGCGGCTCGAACAGCACGAGCTGGCGCAGCCAGTCGCGGCTCATCAGGTCGGCGCGCTTTTCCACCATGGTGGCGCCGCGGATCGGGCCGAAGCCGGAGGTGATGAGGCGCAGCGGGCAGCCGGCGGTATGGGAATCGATGCCCTGGATGATGCGGGTCGAGCGCATGATGATGTCCGTTCAGGCGAGCGTGTTGATGAGGGCGGCGACATCGGCCTCGGCGAGGATCTTCGCCACGGAAGCCTGCTGCGCGTCGGTGAAGGGCAGCAGCGGCTCGCGCGGAATGCCGACCGGCTGGCCGAGCGCGTTCATCGCCGCCTTGATGCCGGCATAGAAGCTGCCGCTCTTGAAGCAGCGATAGATGGCGAACAGCGCCGGCTCCAGACGGTCCGCCGTGGCGGCATCGCCCGCGGCGCAGGCGTCGAAATAGGCGCGCACGAGGCGGCCGGAAAGCTGGTGCGCCATGGCGACCACGCCGACCACGCCGAGCGGCAGGGAGGAGCGGATCATCGTCTCATAGCCGACGAACACCGCCAGCTCGCCCTTCACCTTCTGGCACAGCTCGGCGACCTGCTGGATGTCGCCGGAGGAATCCTTGATGGCGACGACGTTGGGGATCTCGGCGAGGCGCGCCACCAGATCGGGGGTGATGTTGACGCCGATGCGCACCGGGCTGTTGTAGAGCATGACCGGCAGGCCGGAGGCGGCGCAAATGCGGCGGTAGAAATGCTCGGCCTCGCGCAGGTCGGGCTTGGCGTAGATCGGCGGCAAAGCAAGGATGCCGTCGCAGCCCGTGGTCTCGGCGGCCTTGGTGAGTTCCAGCACCACATCGGTGTGGAGATCGGAAACCCCCGCCAGCACCGGCACGCGGCCGGCGGCGACCTTCACCGTCGCCTCGAACAGCTTCACCCGCTCGGCGACGCTCATGGCATAGAACTCGCCGGTCGAGCCGCAGACGATGAGGCCGTCGGCGCCATTGGCGATATTGGCCTCGGCCAGCGCCTCGAAGCGCGGGAAGTCGATCGGCCCCTCGGGCAGGAAGGGGGTGACGAGGACACTGTGGATGCCCTGCCAGTTGGTCTTGCTCATGTGCGGTCTCGTTTCAGGAAGGCGGTGTCGGGACAGAGCGGGGGCGTGGCGCGGCACGCGGCCCCGCGCGAAAGGACGTTTGAGGTGCAGAAGGCGCCGGGCGGCGCGTCAGGTCTGAAGCAGCGGGCGCATCAGCTCGGCGGTGGCGTGGAAACGGTTGACGAAGGCGCGCACGCGCTCATTCGTGGGATGCAGCAGCACTTCCTGCGGCGTGCCCTCAGCGCAGATCGCGCCCTGATCGAGGAACACGACGCGGGTGGCGACCTCCAGCGCGAAGCCCAGCTCATGGGTGACGACCAGCATCGTCATCCCCTCGCGGGCCAGCGTGATCATGGTGTTGAGCACCTCGCCCACCAGTTCCGGGTCGAGCGCGGAGGTCGGCTCGTCGAACAGCATCAGTGAGGGACGCATGTTCAGCGCGCGGGCGATGGAGACGCGCTGCTTCTGCCCGCCCGACAGCCGGCCGGGCATGCGGTCGGCGAACTCCGCCATGCCGACCTTGGCGAGCAGGTCCATGGCGCGGGCGCGGTTGGTGGCGTCCGCCTCGCCCAGCACGGTGCGCGGGCCTTCCATCACATTCGCCAGCACGTTCATGTGCGGGAACAGGTTGAACTGCTGGAACACCATGCCGACGCGGCTGCGCATGGCGGCGACCTCGCGGCCGCTGATGCGGGCATTGTCGCGCCCGTCCGGCGCCCGGTCGAAAATGGGCGAGCCATCGACGACGATGCGGCCGGAGGTCGGCTGTTCCAGCAGGTTGACGCAGCGCAGCAGCGTGGTCTTGCCGGAGCCGGACGAGCCCAGCAGCGCCACCACCTCGCCGGGATAGACGGTGAGATCGATGCCGCGCAGCACTTCATGCGAGCCGTAGCACTTGCGCACCTGGCGCACTTCGACCAGCGCGGGGGCGTCGGCGGGAAGACGGGTCATGGCGGGGCCCCCTCTCAGTGACGGCGCATCTCGAGCCGGCGCGCGAGATAGTTGGAGGGAATGAGAACGGCGAGGAAGATGAGGCCGACCACGGTGTAGACCTCCATCGGCCGGTAGGTGAAGGAGGAGACGTAGCTCGCCTGATAGAGCAGGTCCGGCACGGTGAGCACCGACAGCAGCGTCGTGTTCTTCATCTGGATGATGGTCTGGCCGGCAAGCGGGGGCACCATCTGCCGCAGCGCCTGCGGCAGGATGATGCGGCGCATCGCCTGCCAGGAGCGCATGCCGAGCGCCTTGGCCGCGTCCGCCTGCCCGTGGTCGAGCGACTGGATGCCGGCGCGCAGGATTTCGGCGTAATAGGCGCCGCCATAGAGGCTGAGCGCGAGAATGCCGGCGGCCTGTTTGGAAATATTGATGCCGGCGAAGATCGGCAGCGCATAATAGCTCCACAGCAGCCACACCAGCAGCGGCACGTTGCGGAAGAACTCCACGAACAACATGCCGATGATTCGCAGCGTCTTGAGCGGCGAAAGCTGCACCAGCGCGATCAGCAGCCCGACGATCAGGCCGAGGACGCAGGTGATCACCGTATATTCGAGGGTGACGACCAGTCCCCAGGCGAACAGATGGGCGTTTTGGGTGATGACGGACCAGTCGAACACGGCGCAGCGACCTTGCGGGGGAGGGAAAGGCCGGTGCCGGCGGCAGGCGCCGGCACCGTAGGTAACGTCGACGAGGGGGACGACGTTAGAAGTTGAACTCGGGCGGCAGCACGGAGAGATCGATGCCGCGCGCTTCGAAGGCCTTGCGCAGCTTGCCCTGAGCGAGGCCGAGGGCGCGCTGCTGGTTCACCCAGTTGGTGAGCCAGTTCTCGTAGCCCTCATTGCCTTCCTCGCGGCGCATGCCGATGGTCGCGGGGTTGAGCAGCATCGGGCTCGGCAGCACGATCTGGCCGTTGATCGCCTTGGACACGTCGATGGCGTCGAACACGGCGAGGATCATGGCGTCGGCGCGGTTGGCCTGCAGCTCCATGATGCCGAGCGGGCGGTCTTCCACCACGATGATGTTGGCCTTGGGCGTCAGCGCCTCGGCGACGACCTGCATCGTGCCGCCCTTCTGCACGACGATGCGCACCGACGGGTCGTTCAGTTCGGCCCAGGTCTTCTTGGCAAAGCCCGGCTTGGTGACGATAGCCCAGGCATCGGTGAACAGCGGTACGCTGAGATAATCCACCACCAGGCCGCGCTTGGGGTTGGGGTTCAGGCCGAAGGCGATGTCGATCTTGTTGGCCTGGAAGTCGGCGGCGAGGTTGCCCCAGGTGGTTTCAACCGGCACGACCTTGACGTTGAGCAGCGTGGCGATGTCGTTCGCCCAGTCCATGTAGAAGCCGCTCCACGCGCCGGTGTTGCGGTCGCGGATATAGCCGGGCTCCTCGCCGATCATGACCGGCACGCGCAGCTCGCCGCTCTTGCGGATGCGGTCGAGCACGAGGTTGGGATCGGCGGCAAAGGCGGACTGGAAGGTCGAGAGCGCCAGCACGACGGCGCCCACGAACATGAGGACGAAAGAGCGGAAAAGCGAGCCGGCGGCCGGAGACGGCCGGAGGGACGAGGCGGTGGTCATCGTCGGTTCCCTAGTTCTCTGGTTTGGTGTTGAGGCGAGGCCTATCGCAGGAAGCCGCTGCCGAGAGGATCGCCCATCTCCTGGATGAGCGTCGCCACGGCCTTGAGGTGCGCGCGTCCCGTGATCCGGGTCGTGGCGGCCACGGCACCGCCGGCGCCGTGGGTCAGGGTGATGAGTTCGCCGGACAGACGCCCGCCGAACAGGCTGACCGCGTCGAGCCGCGTCCCCGGCTGCGCGGCGCCGGTGGCGGCGCGCAGGGCGAGGAGGCAGGAAAGACCGGCGACGCCGGGGGAGCGGTCGAATTTCTGGCGATCAATGGCGAGGAACTGGCGCACCGCGCCGGTCGCGTCCGTGCCATGGAACAGCACGGAATCGACGCTGGGCTGCGCCCCGCGCCGGCGCGGCAGCGCCTCGTTGAGATGGCGGCGCAGGCTGTCACCCAGCGCGAGCAGGCGGTCGATATTGCCCGCCTCCAGCGTCAGCCCGGCGGCCTGCGCATCGACGAGCGCGGTGCAGTCGCCGCACATGGCGATGGCGACATCGAGCTCCAGCCCGTCGATCGCCACGCGCCGGCCCACTTCCGTGATGAGCGCGGGCGGCATGTCGAGGGCGATGGCGTCGGCGTCGCCGTCCACGCCCACTTCGACGCTGAGAATGCCGTTCGGCACCTCGATGGTGAAGCGCTTGTGGCGGGTGAGGCGACCGAGCGCCCGCAGCGCCGCCGTGTAGCCCATGATGGCGTGACCGCACAGGCCCGGATAGCCATAGGAGGATATGAAGAAGGCGCCGAAATCCGCCGCGCTGGAGGCCACCGGCACCAGACCGAAGGCGCCGGAATGGCCGCGCGGCTCGTGCAGCAGCATCGGGCGCAGGCTGTCATAGCGCTCCGCGAACTGGCGGGCCTTGCCGGCGACGCTGTCGGCGTCCAGCCCTTCCAGCGGCTCGATCAGGATATGGGTCGGGTGGCCCTCGGTGTGGGTCTCGATGACGCGGAAGGTGCGCGCGCCCGAGGGCAGCTCCAGGCTGAGCGCCCCCTCGCCGATGCCCTCGCCGATGCCGGCACCGAGGCCGAGCCGGCGGTCGGTGCGCTCGAAGCTCATGGAGGAGAGGCGGTCGCTGTCGGTGTTGATCCACAGCACCTTGGCCGGCACCGGGCCGGTGTTGCGCCAGCGATGGGCGATACGGCTGTTGAAATAGGCGCCGTCGCCGGGGTTCAGCACCTCGGCGTCGCGGTCGGCGAGCGCGAGTTCGAGCGAGCCTTCCAGCACATAGATCAGTTCCTCGCCCTCATGGGCGTAGAAGCCGTCGCTCTCGCGCTCGGGGTCGATGGTCCACACTTCGGCGTCCATCAGCCGCTGCGAGACAGTGAGCTGCTCGATGGTGACGCCGGGGCCGAAGGAGCCGACGATGCGCCCCTGCCCCCGGCGCACGACGGGGAAATCGCGCCCCTTCGTGCCGCCGAGCAGTTCCGCCAGCGTGCGGCCGAACACTTCGGCAATGGCGTTGAGCCGCGCCGGGGAAAGGAAGGCGACGCCGCGCTCGAACATGGAGAGATGCGAGGTGGCGATGTCGGTGCGCTCGGACAGCTCGCGCAGCGACATGCCCGCTTCCTGACGCAGGCCGCGCACGCGGGCGCCGAGATGATTGAAGGTGACCGGCGCCGCCTCGCCTTCCGGCGCGGGCGCGGCCTCCTCCTCGCTGTCGAGCAGCCGGCGGATGGCGGAAAGGCTCTGGCCGTCCACCCGGCGCATGCGGTCGATGCGCCGCACGCGCTCGATCTCGGCCTCGCCATAGGAACGATGCCCGCCCGCCGACTTGCTGGGGGTCAGCAGGCCCTGATTTTCCCAGGAGCGCAGGGTCGACACCGCAATGCCGGTCACCTTGGCGACATGGCCGATGGAGAAGGGGAAGCGGGCGGCCGGCTGGGTCATGCGGTCTACATACCGTTTGTAGAAACACCGAACATGCGCAGACGGTATGCGGATTTATTGAACGAGTCAATCGAGGCTGGACAGAGAAGTCGGTCCCCTCGCCCGCCGTTGCGGTAACGGAGAGCGTCGCCCTTGTGCCCTCTCGACAACTGGTATAATGACTATATCAAGATATGAGTGAGAATAGACTCACCGCTTGAGGAAACGCATGGAAGGCTGAGGCGGCGGTGCGGAAACGCGCGGCGGAGCGGCTTTTCGTGCCGAGCCAGGACAGCCGCATGCCCGCGCCCCACCGGATCGAAGCCGACTATCTCATTGAGACCGCCTATGATCCCCGCCGCGCCGTCGAGGCGATGGCGGGCGAACAGTCGAGCGGCACCTTTGTCGCCATTCCCGGCGAGACGCCGGAGCTGAAGGAGCGCTCCGCCGCCCGGATCGAGGCACTGGAACTCGTCGCCACCTCCGACGCTCCGTCCCTGCCCGGCGCCGGCCATCCCCCGGGCGGGGTGATCCAGAGGGCGCGCGTCACCCTTTCCTGGCCGATGGACAATCTCGGCCCCTCGCTGCCAAACCTGCTGGCGACCGTGGCGGGCAATCTGTTCGAACTGAAGCAGTTCTCCGGCCTGCGCCTTCTCGACATCCGCCTGCCGCAGGACTTCGCGCAGGCCTATGGCGGGCCGAAATTCGGCATTGAGGGCACGCGCCGCCTCGCCGGGGTCGAGGGCCGGCCGATCATCGGCACCATCGTCAAGCCGAGCGTGGGTTTCGGGCCGACCGAGACGGCGGACCTCGTGAAGCTGCTGGCGGACGCGGGCATCGACTTCATCAAGGACGACGAATTGCAGTCCGACGGCCCGCATTGCCGCTTCGAGGACCGCGTGCACGCGGTGATGCGCGTCATCAACGACCATGCCGACCGCACCGGCAAGAAGGTGATGTTCGCCTTCAACCTCACCGGCGAGATCGACCAGATGCGCCGCCGCCACGATCTCGTGCAGGAACTGGGCGGCACCTGCGTCATGGCCAGCCTCAACTCGGTTGGCCTCGTCGGCATGATCGAGCTTGGTCGCTTCACGCAGCTGCCGCTGCACGCCCACCGCAATGGCTGGGGCTATCTCTCGCGCGCGCCGATGCTCGGCTGGTCCTATGTCGCCTGGCAGAAGATCTGGCGGCTGGCGGGGGCCGACCACATGCATGTCAACGGCCTCGCCAACAAGTTCTCGGAGGCCGATGACAGCGTGATCGCCTCCGCCCGCGCGTGCCTCACCCCCCTGTTCGAGGACAAGCCCTGCATCGCCATGCCGGTGTTCTCCTCCGGCCAGTCGGCCAAGCAGGCGCCCGGCACCTATGCCGCGCTGGGGTCGGCGGACCTGATCTTCGCCGCCGGCGGCGGCATCATGGCCCATCCCGACGGCCCGGCGGCGGGCGTCGCCTCGCTGCGCGAGGCGTGGGAAGCGGCGATGAGCGACGTGCCGCTGGCCGATTATGCCCGCGACCACGCCGCGCTCGCCCGCGCGCTGGAGACCTATGCGGCATGAGCCCCGCTCCGGCTTCCGCCCTTCCGGCCGGCCCGCTCGTCGCCTTCTATGGCGACGACTATACCGGCGCGTCGGCGGTGATGGAGGTGCTGAGCTTCGCCGGCCTGCCGACCGTGCTGTTCCTCGGCCCGCCGACGCCGGCTCAGCTCGCCCGCTTTCGCGAGATGCGCGGCATCGGCATTGCCGGTGTCGCCCGCTCGCAGCCGCCGGAATGGATGGACGAAGAGCTGCCGCCGATCTTTGAGCAACTGGCCGCGCTGAAGGCGCCGATCAGCCATTACAAGGTCTGCTCCACGTTCGATTCCTCGCCCGAGATCGGCTCCATCGGCCGCGCGGCGGAAATCGGCGAGCGCCTTCTCGGCGGCGAATGGCATCCGCTCATTGCCGGCGCGCCGGCCATCGCCCGCTATCAGGCCTTCGGCAATCTGTTCGCCGCCATTGACGGCACCGGCTATCGGCTCGACCGCCACCCTGTCATGGCGCGCCATCCGGTGACGCCGATGAACGAGGCGGATGTGCGCCGGCACCTCGCGCGGCAGACCGACCTGCCGGTCGGCCTCGTCGATTTCGTCGCCATGAAGACCGGAAAGGCCGAGGCGCAACTCGCCGCCGAGCGCGCGGCCGGCGCCCGCATCCTGGCGCTCGACGTGCTCGACGACGAGACGCTGGTCGAGGCCGGGCGGCTGGTGTGGGAACAGCGCGGCGAACGCCTGTTCGCCCTCGGCTCGCAGGGACTGGAATATGCGCTGGTCGCCTATTGGCGCGACGCCGGGCTGCTGGAAGCGGAAGCGCCGACGGCCCCACCGGCGCGGGCTGAACACATTGCCGTCGTCTCCGGCTCCTGCTCGCCGATCACAGCGGCGCAGATCGGCCACGCGCTGGAGAACGGCTTCGAGGGCATAAGGCTCGACGCGACGCACGCGGTGGAGTGCCGGGCGTGGGAGCGCGAAATCGCGCGCGGCACGGCGGCGGCGCTCAAAGCGCTGGAGGCCGGCCACGACCCGCTCATCTTCACCGCCAGCGGCCCGGACGATCCGGCGGTGCCGGCGCTCGGCCACGCGATCGCGGCGGCGGGTATTGCCCCGGCGCAGGTCAATGCCCGCATCGGCGACGGGCTCGGGCGGGTGCTCGACGCGGTGGTGCGCCGGGCCGGGCTGACGCGCGCCGTCATTTCCGGCGGCGACACGTCAGGCCATGCCGGCATGGCGCTCGGCATCTATGCGGTGACCGCGCTGGCACCGCTCGCGCCGGGCTCGCCGCTTTGCCGCGCCTATGCCGAAGGCGCCCATGACGGGCTCGAAATCACGTTCAAGGGCGGCCAGATGGGCCGGCCGGACTTCTTCAGCGCCGCACGGGGCGGCGTCGCCAACCATTGACCAGGAGAGAGGACCTCAGATGAAAAAGATCGCCTTGCTCGGCGCCGGCGGAAAGATGGGCGTCCGGCTCGCCACCAATCTCCAGGGCTCGCCCTATGAGGTGATGCATGTCGAGCCGACCGAGGCCGGCCGTGCCCGCCTGAAGGAGAAGACCGGGCTCGACTGCATCGACGGCGACAATGCGCTCGCCGATGCCGACGCCGTGCTCATGGCCGTGCCGGACCGGCTGATCGGCAAGATCGCCCACACCTTCATCGAGAAGGTGAAGCCCGGCACCGCGATCATCATGCTCGACGCCGCCGCCCCGCATGCGGGCGAACTGCCCAAGCGCGACGATGTCACCTATTTCGTCACCCATCCCTGCCACCCGCCGATCTTCAACGACGAGGTCACGGAGGAAGCGAAGAACGACTTCTTCGGCGGCGTGCATGCCAAGCAGCACATTGTCTGCGCGCTGATGCAGGGGCCGGAAGAGCACTATGCCCAGTGCGAGCAGATCGCCCGCACCATCTACAAGCCGGTCATGCGGGCGCATCGCTGCACGGTGGAGCAGATCGCCATCATGGAGCCGGCGCTGGCCGAGACCATCGGCGCCACGCTCTGCCTCGCCCTGCGCGAGGCGACGGACGAGGCCGTGCGCCGCGGCGTGCCGCGCCAGGCGGCGACCGACTTCCTGCTCGGCCACCTCACCATCGAGCTGGCGATCGCCTTCGAGATCTTCCCCGAGGGCAAGTTCTCCGATGGCGCGCTCTATGCCATCGACCAGGCCCGGCCGCAGATTTTCCGCGAGGGCTGGCTGGAGCGCATCTTCGACCCCAAGGCCGTGCAGCGCTCGGTCGAGGAAATCTGCAACCCGCCCAAGGCGGCCTGAGGCGCCCGCATCGGCGCATGCCACCGGCTCCCGTCCGGGGCCCTCGACAGCCCCGGACGCACAACATTCAACAGGGACAGGAACGCCATGAACCGGATCATCGCCCTTGCGGCCGCCGCCGCGCTCAGCCTCGCCGCCACGCCCTTCGTCGCGCCAGCCTTCGCCACCACCGTGATCAAGGCCGGGCACGGGACGCAGACCGCGCACCCCACCCATATCGCGCTGGAAAAGCTCGCCGAAATCGTCGCCGCCAAGAGCAAGGGCGACCTGAAGATCGAGATCTATCCCGACCGCCAGCTCGGCGAGGAGCGCGAAATGGTCGAGGGGCTGCAGCTCGGCACGGTCGACATGGCGGTGGTCTCCACCGGCCCGCTCGTCGCCTTCGTGCCCTCGCTCGGCACGGTGGACCTGCCCTTCCTGTTCAAGAGCTCCGACCATGCCTACAAGGTGCTGGACGGCGAGGTCGGGCAGGACCTGCTCGCCAAGTTCAAGGACCGCGGCATTGTCGGCCTCGCCTGGTGGGAGAATGGCTGGCGCAGCCTGACCAGCAAGAAGGAAGTGAAGTCCCCCGCCGACCTCAAGGGCATGAAGCTGCGCACCATGCAGAACCCGGTGCACATCGCCGCCTTCAAGGAGCTGGGCGCGTCGCCGATCCCGATGGTGTGGGGCGAGGTGTTCACCAGCCTCAGCCAGGGCGTGATCGACGCGCAGGAGAACCCGGTCACCATCGTCTACAGCAATTCGCTGTGGGAGGTGCAGAAGTACATGACGCTGACGCGCCACGTCTATGGCCCGCATCTGGTGCTGTTCAGCCAGCAGGCCTGGGACCGTCTGACCCCGGCGCAGCGGACGATCCTGGAGGAATCCCTCGTCGAGGCGACCGCCTATCAGCGCCAGACCTCCGCCCGGCTGGAAGCCGAACAGCTGAAGCTGCTGGCCGCCAAGGGCATGATCGTCGAGCAGGTGGACATCACCCCGTTCCAGGAAGCCACCGCCAACACCGCCTCGGCCTTCAAGAACATTGATCCGGCCGTGGTCGCCAAGATCAAGGCGGCCGCGAACTGAGCCCTGCACCGGCCGCCCCTTTGCGGAGCGGCCGGCCCCGGCCATCGGCATCGCAGCCCGGAGGCGTCCGCCTCCATGGGAGAGGTGTGACATGCTTCTGCAGTTCTGGACCGGCGTCGAATGGCTGGCGCGCGCGCTTTTGTGCGCCCTCATCAGCGCCATGGTGATCGTGTGCCTCGGCCAGGTGATCTGGCGCTATGCCTTCAACGACCCGCTCATCTGGTCGGAGGAGCTGGCGCGCTATCTCTTCGTCTGGGTCGGCTATCTCGCGGCCTGGTTCGCCTGGACCAAGCGGGCGCATATCGCGCTCGACGCAGTGACCTATCTGGGGCTTCCGGGGCTTGAGCGCGCCTGCGGCCGGCTCGTCGAGGCCATCGTCCTCGTCTATTGCGGCGTGACGCTCCATGCCTGCATCGGCTTCCTCCGCCTCACCAGCAATCAGCCCTCGGCCGTGCTCGAAGTGCCGATGAGCCTGGTCTATGGCGGCTATGCCGCCATGTGCGTCCTCATCATCGGCGACATCGTGATCGGCTGGATCTATGGCGCCCGACGGGCCGCCCCGGCCGTTCCGCAGGAGTAAGACCCATGGCCACGGTTCTCTTCGTCGCCTTCGCCGTCCTGCTCATCCTCAACATGCCCGTCTCCTTCGCCCTCGCCGTCGCCTCGGTGATGGCTCTGCTCTATGGCGGCCTGCCGCTGGCGCTGGTGGTGCAGAAAATGACCGCCGCCATGGACAGTTTCGTGCTGCTGGCGGTGCCGTTCTTCCTCCTTGCCGGGCACCTGATGGCGCGCAGCGGCATCGCCCGCGACATCATCGATTTCGCCGACGCGCTGGTCGGCTGGATGCGCGGCGGGCTGGCGCACGCCAATATCGGCGCCGGCATGCTGATGGGCGGCATGACCGGCTCGGCGGTGGCGGAAGCCTCCTCCACCGGCGGCGCGCTGATCCCTCCCATGCTGAAGAAGGGCTATGGCGCGCCCTTCACCGCCGCCGTGACGGCGGCCGCCTCGACGATTTCCGTGGTCATTCCGCCCTCCATCCCGATGATCGTGTTCGCCGTGGTCACCGGCGTGTCGGTCGGCGACCTGTTCATCGCCGGCATCGTGCCGGGCATTCTGATGACGGTAGCGCTGATGGTGACGGCGTGGCTGATCGCGGTGCGGCAGGGCTATCAGCGGGGTCCGCGCCCGACCCTCGCCAGCATCGGCCGCGCCACCCGCGCCAGCGTGTGGGGCCTGCTGATGCCGGTCGTCATCATCGGCTCGATCCGCTACGGCATCGCCACCCCGACCGAGGCCTCGGTGGTCGCCGTGGTCTATGGCATGGTGGTGGGCCGCTATGTCTACCGCACCATCGCCTGGCGCGACCTGCCCGAAATCATTCTCGACAGCGCGGTGACCACCGGCATCGTCATGCTGATGATCGCCGCTGCCTCGGTGTACGGGCTGATCGTCACCCGCGAGCAGATTCCGCAGGCGGCCGCGCATTTCATCCTGGAACTGACCAACAACCCGCAGCTGGTGCTGCTGCTGATCCTGTGCGTCTATCTCATCGCCGGCATGCTGCTGGACCTCGCCGCCAACATCATCATCCTCGTGCCGGTGCTGTGGCCGCTGGTGAAGCGGCTCGACATCGATCCGGTGCAGTTCGGCGTCGTCACCGTCATCGGCCTCGCCATCGGGCTGATCACGCCGCCGGTGGGCGCGTGCCTGTTCGTCACCTGCGGCATCGCCAAGACCGACCTGCTGCGCGGCAGCAAGGCGGCGGCGCCGTTCATCCTCGCGCTGATCGTCGTGGTGCTGCTCATCATCGCCGTGCCGGGCATCGCCACCTGGCTTCCCTACAGCGCCAAGGCGATGCAGTGAGCCCGGAGAGCCGGCGCAACGCTTGCTGGCCCGCGAAGGGCGCCACTGGTATGCTCAACATGCCGACCCGGCGCGAGACGGGTCCGACCCTGCAGGAGCGCGTGAATGGCCGATGTTTCCGACACCATAGTGCGACGAAAGCTGTCCCATGAGGTGTTCGACCGCCTGAAAACGCTGATCACCTCCGGCGAACTCGGCCCTGGCGACGCCCTGCCCTCCGAGCGCGATCTCATGGAGCGCTTCGGCGTCGGCCGCCCCGCCATACGCGAGGCGATGCAGGCGCTGGCCAATATCGGCCTCATCGCCATCACCCATGGCGAGCGGGCACGGGTGCAGCAGCTTTCCGCGCGTTCGCTGTTCCAGCAGGTGGACCTCACGGCGCAGATCCTGCTCTCCGCCTCGCCGGACAGCCTGGAGCATCTCAAGCAGGCCCGCCGCTTCTTCGAGCGCGGCATGGCGCGCGAAGCCGCCCAGCGCGCCGAGGCGGCCGACATCGCCGCGCTGCGCGGCATTCTCGACCAGCAGGCCAAGGCGGTGAGCGAGCCCAAGCAGTTCATCGCCTATGACATGCGCTTCCACACCCAGATCGCGGCGATCTCCGGCAACCCGATCTTCGAGGCGGTGAGCGAGGCGATGCTGTCCTGGCTGCGCCAGTACTATACGGAGATGCTCACCTGGTCCGGCCGCGAGAATGTGACGCTGGTCGAGCATGAGGCGATCATCGACCACATCGCCCGGCACGATGCCGACGGGGCGGAGGCGCTGATGGTCAAGCATCTCGACCGTTCCAGCGCGCTCTACACCCGGCCGGGGTGAGCCTTCACCCTTCCAGACGCAGCACCGCATAGGGCGGGAGAAGGAGCGACCCGGCCCCGGCGTCGACCGGGCGCGGGCCGGCGCCGCCGAGCACCACCGCCGCGTCGAGCAGTAACGCGCGGCCGGGGAAAGGCAGCGTCACGGCCTGTTCCTGCGGCGTCAGATTTGCGGCCAGCAGCACGCGGTCGCCGGCTTGCGTGGCGCCGGCCAATGCCAGCACCCGCGCCGGATCGCCCGAGGCCACGGGAATCGCCGGCGCACCGCCGAGCCCCGCCAGCCAGCGGGCGGCGTGGAACACCGGACGGCGGCGGCCCGGCGCGTCCTCGGCCAGCAGGCCGAACGGGCCGGTGAGGGCCGCGCCGGTGAAGCTCTCCACCCCCGCTTCCGCGAGGCGCGCGGCCATGCCGACCAGATAGGCGGCGGCGAACAGCCCGTCCTGCCGGGGGTCCCGGTCCGCCATCGGCATCCGCCGGCGCTCGGGATTGGGCATGACCCGCGCGCCATAGGGGTTCTGGCGCATGCCAATGGTGGAAGGCCCGATGCGGTAGGGCATGTCCGCGCCGATGAACGCCCGCGCCGAGCGCAGGATGAAGGGTAGCGCCTCCAGCGACTGCATCACCGCGCGATCATCGGCATCGTGGACGATGGGACAGGTGCAATGGGTGACATAGTCGATAAGCGCCACCGGCGGGCGCTTGCGGTTCAGCTCGGTGAAATAGCTGAACATGCCGCCCCCGAGCCGCAGCGCGGGGAAGGCGCGGCGGGCAGCTTCATAGACCTCTCCCAGCGGCGGACAGGGCGGCCAGACGCTGCCGGGCGGGGTCGAGCGCCGATCAACCGCGGGGCTGACGGCGAGCGCGTCCAGCCGCAGCCCCGCCGCTGCCACCTGCCCGGCGAGGTCGCCGAATTCCGCGTCCAGCGGGCGGGCGCAGGGCACCACATATTCCAGCACGCACTCCCCGCCCTGCGCCGCCGCGAGCTTGGCGTATCCCGCGAGCTCCGCCGGCCCGTGCCCCGCGGTGGGGTCGAAATGAAACAGCAGGGTCTGCGGGGCGAGCGCGGCCAGCTCGTCGGCGGCGTCCCGCGTCGCGGCGGCCTCCTCGGGGGCGATCACCAGCCCGAAGCGCGACAACCGCCCGCGCGTCGCGCCAAGCGCGAGCGCCACCGGCGCGTCGTCCTGCGGGGTCGGCGCGGCGGCGCCTTCCGCAACGATGTCGAGCGTCACGCGCTGGCGCACCGGCACGCCGGCCGGCAGCTTATAGGGCCAGGGTAAGGCCAGTGGGCGCACATAGGTCTTGTAGGAGGCGTCCGACCAGTTGCGCTGGTCCTCCATCTCGAAGGCATCGCCCTCCATACGGCAGGTCGCCCGAACGCCCGGCGCCACAGTGTGGCGGATCGCCCGCATGTCCTTGAAGGGCTGCGCCGGGTCGATCAGCTCCGGCAGGCGGGCGGCCACCCGGCGGCCGTCGACGTGCTCGACCTCGACCTCGGTGCCGGCGAGCCCGACGATAGGGTGAAGCACGGTGAAGCCGCAGCGAGTGGTGAGGAAATCGCCCTCCGGCACCGCCTCGCCCGCGAAGACGAGGCCGGTCGGGCGGCCCTCGATGCGGCCCTCATAGACCAGCCTCTCGCCGCCGGCCCCGGTGCATTCGGCCTGGTAGCCGACCGCAAAGCGTCCCTCCCCCTCCTCGATGGCGAGATCGTGCAGCACGGGCGCATAGGTGCCCCAGTCCTTGTCGCGCACCACGAAGGAGATCGCCCGCAGCACCTCGACGCCGTGGAAGCGGATGTTGCGCAGATTGCCCGCGATCAGCTCCGCGCTCAGCGGGCCGGCTCTGAGCCGGCGCGCCTCCGGCTCGGGCTCGGGCGTGCCGAACAGCGCCCGCCGAAGGGCCTCGGGAGAAACGGCGGCGGTCATGGCGCCACGGCCTCCGTTTTGGGGGCAGCGCGGCGCCGGCGCACCGCCCGCCCGCCCGCCAGCGCCAGCACGGCGATGACGACCATCCCCTGCACAATGTCCTGCGTGCCCGCCGGGAGGCCGGCGATCTGCATGGTGGTGACGATGAGGATCAGCAGGAAGCTGCCGCATAGCGTGCCGAGCGCGGTGGAGGAACCGCCGAAGATCAGCGAGCCGCCGAGCACCACCGCGCCGAGCGATTGCAGCAGATAGGGCTGGCCCATTTCCAGAAAGGCGCCGCCGACATAGGCGCCGAGCAGCATGCCGGTGAGCGCCGCCAGCAGGGCGGAGGCGAGGAAGGCGCCGGTGACGACGCGGCCGGTGCGGATGCCGGCCAGCGCCGCCGCCCGCTCATTCTGCCCGACAGCGGAGAGCCGGCGGCCATAGACGGTGCGGCCGAGCAGCAGGCCGGCGAGCGCCACCGCGACGAGCGCGATGACCAGCATCAGCGGCACGCCCTCGACCCGGCCGGCGGCCAGCGTCTTGAGGAAGGGGCCCATGGAAAAGCCCGCCGCCCAACGATTGGCGATCAGCGTCGCGGTGGCGAGGATATAGCCGGTCGCCAGCGTGGCAATGATGGCGGGGATGCGCAGCACCACGACCAGCAGCGCATTGGCGAGCCCGGTTACCAGCCCGATGCCGAGCACCGCCGCCAGTGCCAGCGGCAGGCGGGCATCCGAACCGGCTGCCACCACGATGCTGGCATAGGCGCTCAGCGTCAGCACGCTGGCGATGGACAGGTCGATATTGCCGCGCCCGGTGGTGACGACCAGCATCTGACCGAGGGCGACGAGGGTGAGAAAGCTGGCGGACACCGCCACGCCGGAGAGCGAATGCAGGCTGAAACGTCCGGTGGTGATCGACAGCACCGCCCACAGCAGCAGCACGCCGAGAGCGGACCAGATCCAGCGGTGGCGTTCCAGCCTTTCCATCAGGGCGGTCATCGGCGGGCCTCCCGGCGATCGGCGAGCGCGCGCAGCGCCAGCATGGACAGGAGCAGGCAGCCCTGCACGGCGGCATTGTAGTCGGTGGAGACGCCGAGCGCGCCTAGCAACGCGCCGACAAGGGCGAGGGTGAGCGCCCCCGCCACCACGCCCAGCGGCGAGACCAGCCCGCCGATCAGCGCGCAGCCGCCCATCACGACGGCGGCGACGCTGATGAGGGTGAACGGCCCGCCGGCATTGATGTCGCTGGCGGTGTTGATGGCGGTGAGCGAGAGCCCCGCCGCCAGCGCGAACAGGCTCGCCAGCATGTAGCGCAGGACGGCGTAGCGCAGCGGCGACCAGCCGCCCAGCGTCATGGCCGGCGCATTATTGCCGAAGCCGCGCAGCACCACACCGAGCGGCGAGCGGTCGATGGCGAGGGCGACGAGCGCCGCCACGCCGATGAGCACGAGGCTGGCCGGCACCTCGAACAGCGTCCAGGCGAAGGCGGCCGACAGCCATTCCGGCGACGCGCCGCCCGGCGTCGGCTGTAGCGTGTAGCCAACGCCGATCCAGATGAAGGAGGCACCGAGCGTGACCACGATGGCGGGAATGCGCCGCAGCTGGATCGTCGCCCCGATCAGCCCATAGGCGAGCACGCCGGCAATGAGCGCAAGCGCACCGAGCCAGGGCGTGTCGAGCAGCAGCGTCGCGCTAAGCACATTGACCAGCCCGGCGAAGGCACCGACGCCGAGGTCGATCTCGCTGCCGCCGACGACGAACATCTGCGCCAGCGCCACCAGCACCAGCGCCAGCGCCGGCCCGAGCAGCAGTTCGAGGCCGAACAGCGAGACGGTGAGCGGGTTCACCCAGGCCATGAGCGCGAAGACGGCGGCGAGGCTGGCGAAGGGGGCGAGATCGACCAACCGGTCGGCGAGCCCGCGCGCGCCGGCAGTTGCATCACGCTCGCTCGGTCCACTGCCGGCAAAGGAAGCGTCGACGATCGCCTGCTCGGTGATCTCCGCCCCCACCAGCTCGCGCACGATGCGCCCGCCGGCGAAGACCAGCACGCGATCGCATTCCAGGAACTCGATGTCTTCCGTCGAATGCCAGATGACGAGCCGGCCCGCCCGCGCCACCGTGCCGATCAGCGCGTAGAAATCCTCCTTCGCCCCGACATCGACGCCGCGCGTGGGATCATCGAACAGGATCGTGTCGGCCTCGCCCACCAGAGCCCGGGCGACCAGCGCCTTCTGCTGGTTGCCGCCCGAGAGGTCGAGAATGGGGGAATCGAAGCGGGCGGGATCGAGCTTCAGCTTCTCGGCCGCGCCTCGGGCGGCGTCGCGTTCCCGCGCCTCCTGCACCAGCCCGAGCGGGGCCCGCCCCTCCAGCCGGCCGAGCGCGATGTTGGAGAGCACGCTCCACAGCGGAAACACGCCCTCCTTCTGCCGGTCGCCGGAGACGAAGCTGGCATTGCCCTTGCGGACGATACCGGCGCCCGGCCTTCGGTGGAGACGGTGCAGCAGATCGCGCTGGCCGGAGCCTTCCAGCCCGGCGAGACCGACGACCTCGCCAGCGCGCAGCACCACATCGCGCCCCAGCGCCGCGACGAGAGGACCGGACAGGCGCACCTGCTCGGGCGCTTCCGCCCCGATGACGGGGCGGCCGGCGCGGCGGGAGCGCATCTCGCTCTCGCTCGCCCCGCCCATCGCCCGCACCAGCGCCTCGACGCTCGCCTCCACCGCCGGCCCGCACCAGACGGAGCGGCCATTGCGCAGCACCAGAACGCGGTGGGCGATATCCACCACCTCCTGCAGCTTGTGGCTGATGAAGATGAAGGCGAGCCCCTGCGCGGTGCGGGCCTTGATATAGGCGCGCAGCTGCCGGCTGCGCTCCAGCCCGAGCGAGGAGGTCGGCTCGTCGAGGATGACGAGGCGCACCTGCGGGGTGGCGACGGCGCGGGCGATCTCCACCATCTGGCGCTGGCCGATCTGCAGATGGGCGACGCGGGCATCGACCGAAATGCCGTGATCGGGAAACACCTCGTCCAGCGCCGCCCGCGCCCGGGCGCGGTAGGTCCGGCGCCAGCCGGGCAGCGCCCGCGCCGCCTCCGGCGCTTCGAGAAAGAAGTTTTCCGCCACCGAGAGATTGTCGCAGAGCGACAATTCCTGATGCACGATGCGGATGCCGCCGGCCTGTGCCAGCGTGGTGTCGTAGAGATCGGTGGCGATGTCGACGCCGCGCAGCGTGATGCGGCCGGCATCGGCGCGGGTGACGCCGCACAGGATCCGCATCAGCGTCGACTTGCCGGCGCCATTGCCGCCGACAAGGCCAAGCACCTCGCCGGCGCCGACAACGAGATCCACCGCGTCATTGGCCCGGGTCGGGCCAAATGCCTTGGAGATGCCGGACAGGCGCACGACCGGCGCCGGCGCGGCGCCGCCGGCCTCGCCGAACGCGTGCGGCCCGGCCGCAGAGGGTGTGTGACGAGGCGGCGCCGACGCCCCGGCCGCGCGTGCCGGTGCGTCCTGCGCGGCAGAAAAAGCTGCCGTCATCATGCGTGTCCGTGGTCGGCTTCAGGGACGGGCGGTCGGCGGGTCAGTTGCCCGCCTTGGCCTTGATCAGATTGTCCTGCACCCATTGCTGGGAATAGGACGGGCTGACGATGACGCCTGCGGGCAGCCCCGCATAGTCCTTGAGGTTCTCATCGGTCACGGTGGCGACCGGCATGATCATGAGCTTGGGCGGGTTGGCGCCCTTCACCAGCTCATAGGCGAGCCAGAAGGCGGCGCCGCCAATGCCGGGCGTGGTGTTCATCGAGATGGTGGAATAGCCGTTGGCCTGCTTCTGCTTCGCCCACCACTGGATGAAGTTGGACGAGCCGCCGCCCTCGATGACCGGCATCTTGTTCGCATAGGCGCCGCCATACTGGTCGAAGGCCTGGGCGATGCCGGTGTCGTCCGAGCCGCCCTGCGCCAGCACCGCGTCGACCTGCGGCAGGCTGGGCAGCGCATTGGCCACGGCCGACTGGGCGACCGAGGCGGTGGCCTGGCCATAGACGGTGGCAACCACCTTCACGTCCGGATAGTTCTTCAGCACGGCTTCCTGCGCGCCATACATGTCGGCATCCGGCGCCGAGCCCTTCACGCCGCGCACGACAATGACATTGCCCTTGCCGCCGATCTTCTTAAGCACCCATTCGGCCTGGTCGCGCTTGTAGCCCTTGAAGTCGAAATTGAGCTGCCAGTTGCACGGGGCAGAGGCGACGGAGTCGAACGACACCACCTTGATGCCGGCCTTGCACGCCTTCTCGATAATGCCGTTCACCGCCGTCTCGGAGGCGGCGTCGACGGCGATGGCGTCGACCTTCTTGAGGATCAGCTCGGCGATCTGGCTGTTCTGCTGGGCGACGGTGCCGTCGCCATTCAGGATGATGTAGTCGGCGATCTTGCCCTCGGCCTTGGCCTTCTCGGCCGCTTCCTTGAAGGCGTCGACCATCTGGTGCCGCCAGCTATTGCCGAAATAGGCATTGGCCAGCGCGATCACCGGCTTGTCCGGGGTGGCGGAGGCCGGCAGGGCGCCGGCGGCAGCGAAGGCAAGGGCCGCGCAGGCGGTGGCGCAGGCGCGCGAAAGGGTTTTCAGGCGCATCATTTCCTCCCATTGGCCCCATTGGTGAGGCTCTTGATGGATTCCCAGGCATCGGCGATCATTGGCCGCTCGATGGTAGCAACATTATCTCATTATACCAGTTGCGCAAGTCCGTCGGCGCGGCGGACGGCCCACGGGCCCCGCGCGGCATGCGGATGGTAGGGGCGCAGCCCTGCGCCGTGCGTCGCCGCCGGCGGCGAACCACGGGGAGGATGGTGCGGAAGAGGCGTGGGGACGTGCCCCGTTCAGCGCGACGGGGTGGTGCCCGTCATGGCGATGCTGGCGAGATCCGCCTCGGCGGCCATGGCCGCCTTCACCGCCGCCTCGCGCCGCTCGCTGTAGCGGCTGGTGAAATAGTCCCGGCGCTCGCGGGTGAGCAGGGTGAACTTCATCAGTTCTTCCATCACGTCGACGACGCGGTCGTAATAGGAAGACGGCTTCATCCGCCCGGCTTCGTCGAATTCCTCGAACGCCTTGGCGACCGAGGACTGGTTGGGGATGGTGATCATCCGCATCCAGCGGCCGAGCACGCGCAGCGTGTTCACCGCGTTGAAGGATTGCGAGCCGCCGGAGACCTGCATCACCGCCAGCGTGCGCCCCTGCGTCGGGCGGATGCCGCGATATTCCAGCGGCAGCCAGTCGATCTGGCATTTGAACACGCCGGTGATGGTGCCGTGCCGCTCCGGGCTGCACCAGACTTGGCCCTCCGACCATTCCGACAGGCTGCGCAGCTCCACGACCTTGGGATGGTCAGCCGGCACCGCGTCCGGCAGCGGCAGGCCGTGCGGATCAAAGATGCGGGTTTCCGCGCCCATGGCGGTGAGCAGGCGCGCGGCCTCCTCGACCAGCAGCCGGCTATAGGAGCGCGCGCGCAGCGAACCGTAGAGCAGCAGGATGCGCGGGGGATGCGTCATCGGCGCGGCCGGCGCCAGCTTGTCCGCGTCCGGGCGGTCGAAATGGGCGGGGTCGAGCGCCTCGGTGAAATCGTCACTTGTCATCGGGCAACCTCGGATGATGCGCGGCGCGACAGGAAGGCGGCGAGCCAGAAGCCGACGGCCACGATGACCGTCAGGAGGATGATGCACGCCAGCACCGCATCATAGGAGCCCGAGGCCGACCAGATCAGGGCTCCGGCGAGCGGCGCCACAGCGCGCGAGACGGTGCTCGGCGCCGACATCGCCCCGTTCACCGCGCCATAGGCCTCCCGCGTCAGCATCTCCGGCACGGAGAGCCCGCGCACGATGGTGGTGATGCCGTTGGCCGCGCCATAGAACAAAGCGACGAGGGCGATGAGCAGGAAGCTCGGCGGCAGTACATCCAGCGCCACCAGCGCCACCGGGAACACCGCCACGGTGAGCGAGCCGATCACCCGCACCGGCGCGCGCGGCGCGAACACCCAGATGGCGATGCGCCCCGCCACCTGCGCCGGGCCGATCAGCGTCATGGCCGCAACCACGGCGGAGACCTCGAGCCCCTTCTCCACCAGCAGCGGGTAGAGATGGAAGGTGAAGGCCGAGAAGGCCGCGGAATAGGCGGTGAAAGCCACCGCCAGCGCCCAGAACACCGGCTGGCGCGCCGCCCAGGCCACCGCCGCCCGCCCGCTCAGCGCCGGCCGGCCGCTGGCGGCGGGACGCTCCGGCGCGTCGGCATCGGGGTCGATCACCGACCAGTAGCAGCCGGCGCAAACGAGGATGTTGATCGCCGCCAGCACCAGTAGCGCGTCGCGCCAGCCGACCGTGTCGAGCAGCAACTGCACCAGCGGGATGAACACGGTGGAGGCGAAGCCACCCCACAAAGTGAGCGCGGTGATCCCCGCCCGCGCATGCGAGGGGCCGGAGCGGCGGGCAATGACGGCGAAGGCGGGATCGTACAGCGTCGCCGCCTGCAGCGCGCCGATGCCGGCCACCGCGACATAGAACAGAGCGAGGCTCTCCACTTGCGACCACAGCACCAGCAGCAGACCTGCCAGCACCGAACCTGTGGTCATGATCGCGCGGCCATGGCCGCGGTCGATGGCGGCGCCGACGGGATAGGCGGCCAGTCCCGCGAAGGCGAGCCCCAGCGTCGCCGCGCCATAGAGCGCGCTCTTCGACCAGCCGAGCTCATGGCCCATCGCCTCGGCGATCAGCGGGAAGCTGTAATAGAGCGAGCCCCAGGAACAAACCTGGCCGATGCCGAGGCCGGTGACGAACAGGCTGCGCGCGCCGGGCGGGCGATGCTCGCTGAGCGGCGGGGCGAGGGCATTGCCGCTCACGACGCCGCCGACGGTTCGGCCGGAGTCGCGGCACAGGCCGCATCGGCGCAGCATTCATCGGCGAGATAGCCAATCAGCGCATCCATGGCGGGGTAATGCGCCCGGCAGATGAGGGTCGTCGCCTGCCGCTCCTGCGTCACCAGCCCCGTCTCAATGAGCCGCTTGAGATGATGCGAGAGCGTCGAGGCGGCGATGCCGATCCGCTCCTGCAGGCCGCCGACCGGCAGGCCGGCATGACCCGCCCGCACCAGCGTGCGGTAGATCTGCAGCCGGGTCGGATTGCCCAGGGACTCGAGCTGGCATGCGGCTTGTTCGAGATTCATGGAAATAAGTTAGGCGACGCCGCCAGCGGCGGTCAAGCGCTGTTTCGACAAGTATCGAAATATAAGCCGGCGCCCTTCAGACGCCGGGCGCTGTGCGTGGAAACCAGCTTTTGCCGAGCCGCAGCGCGACATGCACCAGGAGGATCAGCACCGGCACCTCGACCAGCGGGCCGATGACGGCGGCGAAGGCCACCGGCGAGGCGAGGCCGAAGGCGGCGATGGCGACCGCGATGGCGAGCTCGAAATTATTGCCGGCGGCGGTGAAGGCAATCGCCGTGGTGCGGGGATAATCCGCCTCGATCAGCTTGCCCATGGCGAAGCTGATGAGGAACTGGACGACGAAATAGAGCGTCAGCGGAATGGCGATGATCACCGCGTCCATCGGCAGGCGCACGAGATCGCCGCCCTTGAGGCTGAACATGGCGACGATGGTGAACAGCAGCGCGCCCAGCGTGATCGGGCTGATCTTCGGCAGGAACACATGGGCGTACCAGTCCGGGCCCTTGCGGGCGATCAGAACGCGGCGGGTGAGAAAGCCGGCCAGGAACGGGATGCCGAGATAGATCAGCACCGCCTCGGTGATGGTCCAGAAGCTGACATCGACCACGCTGCCCTCCAGCCCGAACAGAGGCGGCAGCACGGCGAGGAACAGCCAGGCATAGGTGGAGAAGAACAGGATCTGGAAGATCGAATTGAACGCCACCAGCCCGGCGACATACTGGTTGTCGCCGCAGGCGAGTTGGTTCCACACCAGCACCATGGCGATGCAGCGCGCGAGGCCGATGAGGATCAGCCCGGTCATATATTCCGGGTAGTCGCGCAGGAAGATCACCGCCAGCGCGAACATCAGCGCCGGGCCGATCAACCAGTTCTGCACCAGCGACAGCGCCAGCACCCGCTTGTCGGCAAAGACAAGATGCAGCTCCTCATAGCGCACCTTGGCGAGCGGCGGGTACATCATCAGGATCAGCCCGATGGCGATCGGAATGTTGGTGGAACCGACCGAGAGCCTGTTCAGCGCCTCCGGCAGGCCGGTGAACAAAGTGCCGAGGACGACGCCGAGCGCCATCGCCGCGAAGATCCACACGGTGAGGTAGCGGTCGAGAAAGGACAGCCGCGCGGCGGGCCGGGGTGTCAGCGCCAGGGTCTCAGACATGGGGTTTCCGGTTCTCGTTCAGAGCGTTTTCGAGCGAAGTGGATACCGGTTCGCGTCAAGAAAACGCGTGGATTCAATAGCCTAGAGCACTTCCCCGATACATTGAATCGGGGAAGTGCTCTAGGCGGCGCGGTGGCCGTTGATGTCGATGACGCGTTCGCCGTCTTCCTTGCGGAATTCGCCGCGCTGGGGAGCGTCGAGCAGGTCGAGCACCGCCTCGGAGGGCCGGCACAGCTTGACGCCGCGCGGGGTGACGACGATGGGGCGGTTGATGAGGATCGGGTGCGCCATCATCGCGTCGAGCAGCGCATCGTCGCCGAGCGCGGGGTCGCCGAGGCCAAGCTCGGCATAGGGCGTGCCCTTCTCGCGCAGCAGATCGCGCACGGTGATCCCCATGCGGGCGATCAGCGAAACCAGTTCCTCGCGGCTCGGCGGGGTCTTGAGATATTCGATGACCATCGGCTCAAGGCCGGCATTGCGGATCAGCCCCAGCACATTGCGCGAGGTGCCGCAGGCGGGGTTGTGGTAGATGGTGATGTCGCTCATGGCCTTCTCCTCACGCCACATCGCGCCGGGGCTGGGTCGCCCCCTCGCTGCGGCCGATCTCGTGCAGCTTCGCCCCGAGCGTCATCGTGTCGAGGCTGCGGATCGGCAGGGCGGCGAAGGTGGCGATGCGGTTCTTGAGATAGCGGAAGGTCCGGGCGAAGGCGGCTTCCTTCTCGATCTCGGTGCCCTCGACGGCGGCGGGGTCCTCGATGCCCCAATGGGCGGTCATCGGCTGGCCCGGCCAGACCGGGCAGGTTTCGCCCGCCGCGCCGTCGCAGACGGTGAAAACGAAATCCATCACCGGCGCGTCGGGCGCGGCGAACTCGCCCCAGCTCTTGGAGCGCAGGCCGTCCGTGGGGTAGTCGAGGCTGCGCAGCGTCGCGATGGCCAGCGGGTTCACCTCTCCCTTGGGCTGGCTGCCGGCGGAGAAGGCGCGGAAGCGCCCGTGTCCGTCCTTGGCGAGGATGGATTCCGCCAGAATGGAGCGGGCGGAATTGCCGGTGCAGAGAAACAGCACGTTGTAGATGTGGCCGACCTCACGGCCGGACGGCGTCGTTTCAGACATGGCGCGCCTCCTTGGCGGCAGGTGTGTCTGTGTTCTGCCCCGCGGCGGGACAGCAGGGCTGGAGATCGGCGATCAGCGGGGCGCAGATATCGGGCTTGCCGCCGCAGCAATCCTTGAGAATGAAGGAAGCGAGCTCGCGCACCGCGTCGAGCCGGGCGCGGTAGAGGATGAGCCGGCTCTGCCGCTCGGCCTCGATCAGCCCCGCCCGGGCGAGAATGCCGAGATGGGTGGAGAGCGTGTTGTGCGGCACGTCGAGCCGGCGCGCCACCTCGCCCGCCGGCATGCCCTCGGGCTCATGAGCGACGAGCAGGCGGAACACGTCCAGCCGGGTGGACTGGGCGAGCGCGGCGAAGGCGGCAAGGGCATTATCCGTGTCCATATGTCGACGATAACCGACATATGGAACAGAGACAAGCCCCCCTCTTCGCGAAGCGGAGCCCGGCGCCGCGTCTCCCTTGAGATGCGAACCGTCGCGACGCGGAGATCAAAGGCGGGTAAGCTCGCCTGCAAAACGAGGGATGGGAGGAATGTCCATGCGACCGGCGATGCTTGGCCTTGCGCTCAATGTACTGGCCGCCTGTGCGGTTCTCGGCTTTGCGGCGCCAGCGGGCGCAACGAACTATCTTTGCAACCAGGCCTTCGCCCTCTGCACCTCGGCGCCCTGTATTCCCCAGCCGGGCAACCCGGACGTGTCGATCTGCGTCTGCGAGATGCAGGAGGGACCGAACCTCGCCACCGTTCCCTGCGACACGGTGCGGCCGAGCACGGACGCCAACGGGGTGCGCACCGTCTATTCGCAGTTCGCCCTCACCCAGTTCCAGCAGGGCAAGCAAGGGCTGCGCTGCCCGAGCGGCACGCCCTGGTCGCAATGCCTCAATAAGATCTGCACCGTCGACCCCGCCAATCCGGACAAGGCGATCTGCGCCTGTGACATCGTGCGCACGGGTGAGTGGCAGACCGCAGGCGGCGACTGCCAGGCCGCGACCTGCGGCACGGCCTATTGGTCGGGCGCGCTGCTGGCTGATTCCAGGAACAATGCCGACTTCATGATGCAACAGCTTAAAATGCCGGCCTCGCCGGCCGAGGCATGCCCCGTTCCGACGCCCTGATCGCAGGAGCCGACCCATGCGCAAGATCGCGCTTGAAGAGCACTTCACCACGCCCGAACTCGCCGCCTATGTGGCCCGACCGACGCAGAGCGACGCGCTGTTTGCCGATGTCGAGCGGCGTCTGGCCGATTTCGATGATCTGCGGCTCGACATGATGGACCGCACCGGCATCGCGCGCATGGTGCTTTCCGTCACCACGCCGGGGGTGCAGGGGCTGCGTGACACCATGGAGGCGCTACGGCTTGCCCGCAACGCCAATGATTTCCTCGCCCGCGAGGTGAGCAAGCGGCCCAACCGCTATGCCGGCTTCGCCCATCTCGCCTTGCAGGACGCCGAGGCGGCGGGGCGTGAACTGGAACGGGCGGTGCGCGAACTCGGCTTTTGCGGGGCGCTGATCAATGGCCAGACCAACGGGCATTATCTCGACGAGGAGCGCTACCTGCCCTTCTGGGAACGTGTCGAGGAACTCGGCGTGCCGGTCTATCTGCATCCCGGCGCCATGGCCGACCAGCCCGCCATGTTCGCGCACCGGCCGGAAATCGGTGGCCCGGTCTGGGCCTGGACGGCGGAAACCGCCGCCCATGCGCTGCGGCTGGTCCTTGGCGGCACGCTCACCCGCTTTCCCGGCGTGCGGATCATTCTCGGCCATATGGGCGAGACGCTGCCCTTCCTGCTCTGGCGTCTCGACAGCCGGCGGCAATTCGACCTCGGCGAGACGCTGCCGCCGGAGGCGCTGCCCTCGGCCATCATCCGCCGCAGCATCAAGGTGACCACCTCGGGCGTGTGCGATCCGATAGCACTTGCCGCCACGCTTGAGGCTCTGGGCGAGGACAATGTGATGTTCTCGGTCGACTACCCCTATGAGGACCCCGACATCGCCGCCGCCTTCATCGACACCGCGCCGCTCAGCGAGGAGGTGCGCGCCAAGGTCTGCCACGGCAATGCCGAGCGGCTGCTCGGCCTCTAGCCGGTGCAACCGCCCACGCGGCGGCTTCGACGAAAGTCTGGCCCCTCCCCCGCCGATCCACTAGCCTGCGCCAAAACAAGGTGCCAAGCCCGTGGAAACGCCTGAACTGCCCGCCCTGCGCTCCTACCATTCCTGGATCGCCAACGAGACGCTTGAAGACTATTCGCTGCGCTACACCGCGCGTTCCTTCCGGCGCTGGTCGCCCTTCGTCATCGCCAACACGGCGCTCGGCGGCATTTCGTTCCTGGCGCTGGAAACCATCGGCGCCTCGATCACGCTGAGCTATGGCTTCCTGAATGCCGGGCTGGCGATTCTCGCAGTGTCGCTGTTCATCTTCGTCACCAGCCTGCCGATCGGCTATTATTCCAGCAAATACGGCATCGATCTCGATCTGCTGACCCGCGGCGCCGGCTTCGGCTATATCGGCTCGACCATCACCTCGCTGATCTATGCCAGCTTCACCTTCATCTTCTTCGCGCTGGAAGGCGCGATCATGGCGCAGGCGCTGAAGATCTATGCCGATGTGCCGCTGGTGCTCGGCTATATCGTCTCCTCGCTGGTCATCATCCCGCTCACCCTCATGGGCATCACCATGATCTCGCGGCTGCAAATGGTGACGCAGCCGCTGTGGCTGGCGATGATGATCCTGCCCTTCGTCATGATCGCGCTGAAGGCGCCGGACGACATCGCCGAATGGGTCGGCTTCGCCGGGCTGGAGACCGGCTCGCGCGGCTTCGACGTGCTCGCCTTCGGCGCGGCGGTCAGCCTGATGTGCTCGCTCGTGGTGCAGATCGGCGAGCAGGCGGATTATCTGCGCTTCCTGCCGGAGAAGACGGCGGCGAACCGGCTGCGCTGGTGGAGCGCGGTCATCGCCGCCGGGCCGGGCTGGATCGTCATTGGCGGGCTGAAAATCCTCGCCGGCGGGCTGCTGGCGGTGCTGGTGCTCGGCAGCGGCCTGCCGCGCCCGGCGGCGCTGGAGCCGATCCACATGTACATCGTGGCCTATAGCCACGTGTTCGAAAACCCGGCGCTGGTCTTGTTCTGCGCCACCTTCTTCGTGCTGATCTCACAGATCAAGATCAACGTCACCAATGCCTATGCCGGCTCGCTCGCCTGGTCGAACTTCTTCTCGCGGGTGACGCATTATCACCCCGGCCGGGTGGTGTGGCTGGTGTTCAACATCCTCATCTCGCTGCTGTTGATGCTGCTCGGCATCTTCGACACGCTGGAGGTGGTGCTCGCCGTCTATTCCAACATCGCCATGGCCTGGGTCGGGGCGATCGTCGCCGATCTCCTGGTGCTGAAGCCGCTCAAGGTCAGCCCAAGCTTCATCGAGTTCAAGCGCGCGCATCTGCACGATTTCAATCCCGTCGGCTGCGGCGGCATGGCGCTGGGCTCGCTGGGCTCGCTCACCGCCTTCACCGGCGTGCTGGGGCCGCTGATGCAGGCCTATGCCGCGCCCTTCTCCTTCCTCATCGCCTTCGCCAGCGCGACACTGATCGGTTTCGCCACGCGCGGGCGCTACTACCTCGCCCGTCCGCCGGTGCATCCGGGCCTCGGCCCCGAGGGCGCGACGGTGCTGCGCTGCGAAATCTGCGACCATGGCTATGAGCGGGACGACATGGCCTATTGCAGCTTCTATGAGCGGCCGATCTGCTCGCTGTGCTGCAGCCTCGACGCGCATTGCCACGACGCCTGCAAGAAATCGCATCAGGACCTTGAAAGCTCGCGCTCGCGCTATCTCGGCGACGGCTTCACCCGCCGCATCGCCCCGCACATGCCGCAGCGGCTGCTGAAAGTGGCGGGCGTGCTGGTGGCGCTGTCGGTGGTGACGGGGGCGCTGTTCCTGCTCACCTACCGGCTGATCGACCCCGGCGAGGACGTGCCGCATCTCGACAATGGCGCGCTGCTGCTGCGCATCTTCCTGGCGCTGCTGCCGCTGCTGGCGATCAGCGCGTGGTGGATCGTGCTCGCCAATGAGAGCCGGGAGCTTGCCGAGCGCAACCTCGTCGGCTCGCTGGAAAAGCTCTACGAGACCCGCGAGGAACTGACCCGCAGCGAGCGCCTCGCCGCGCTCGGCCAGTTGACCGCCACGGTGAGCCATGAGTTGCGCAACCCGCTCGGCACGCTGGCCACCTCGGTCGCGGTGCTGCAACGGGCGGGCAACCTCACCGGCGAGCGCGAGCGCGGCGAGCTCGACCGCATCCAGCGCAATGTGCGTCGCTGCGTCCGCATCATCGACGACCTCCTGGAATTCTCCCGCCGCCCCAACGTCGCCATGGTGCCGCTGGCGCTCGACCCGTGGATCGCCGAGCAGGCGGGCGACCTGCGCGCCCTCGGCCCGGTGCCGCTGGAACTGGACCTCGGCTGCGGCGGGATGATCGAGGCCGATGGCGAGCGGCTGCGGCAGGTGCTGGTCAATCTGGTGCAGAACGCCATGCAGGCGGTGATGGAGCGCCCCGCCGGCGCGCCGCCGGGCCGGGTGCGCCTCGCCACCGCGCGCGAGGGCGAACAGGTGGTGATCACGGTCGCGGATAATGGCGCCGGCATGAGCGCGGAGGTGCGGGCGCGGCTGTTCGAGCCCCTGTTCAGCACCAAGCCGTTCGGCCTCGGGCTTGGCCTCGCGCTGGTGCAGCGCATCACCGAGCGCCATGGCGGGCAGGTGCGGGTGGACTCGGTGCCGGGCACCGGAACCCGTGTCGAACTGCGCCTGCCCGGCGCCTCCGGGGAGAGCCGCCATGTCGCTTGAGGCTGCCCCCGACGCGCCGTCGCGCGTGCTGATCGTCGATGACGACCCGGACTTCGCCGCCAGCCTCGCTTTGCTGCTGGAGATGGAAGGCTACGCCGTCACCGTGGCGCATGACGGCGCCGGCGCCCATGCCGCGCTGGCGGGGCCGCTAGCGGACGGGCCGGCGGTGGCGCTGGTGGATATCCGCCTCGGCCATGAGGACGGGGTAGCGCTCGCCACCGCGCTGATCGGCGCGCGGCCGGGACTGCTGGCGGTGATGGTCACCGCCTATGCCTCGGTGCCCACCGCCATACGTGCGCTGCAGGCCGGCATTTACGACTATGTCTGCAAGCCGTTCGAACCGGCGGAGCTGCTGGCGATCCTCGCGCGCTGCTTCGACCGCCACCGCCTCGCGCGCGAGCGCGAGCAGGCGGAGGAATTGCTGCGCCGCGCCCGCCGGCTGGAGGCGATCGGCCAGCTCTCGGCCGGCATCGCCCATGATTTCAACAATTTGCTCGCCGTGGTCGGCGGCAATCTCAAGCTGCTGCGGGACGAGCTGGCGCGCGGCGGCGAGGCCGATGGCGCCCTGATGCGCGAACTGGTGGCCGACGCGCTTGCCGCCGTCGAGGAGGGCACCGCCGCCAACCGGCAGCTGCTCGCGGTCGGCCGCGCCCAGACGCTGCTGCCACGCACCATCGACCTTGCGCAGGCGGTCGAGCACACCGCCGCCACCGCCCGCGCGGCGCTGGGTGCCGGCATCGCGCTGGAACTCAGCCGGCCGGCCGCCCCCTGCCCCGCCAAGGTGGACCCGCGCCCGTTCGAGGCGAGCCTGCTCAACCTGCTGATCAATGCCCGCGACGCGCTGGGCGGCGCCGGCCTGATCCGGCTTGGCGTGGCGCTCGCCGATCTCGACGCCCGCGCGCCCGCGCGGCTGGAGGACATGCCGGCCGGCGCCTATGCCGTGGTGACGGTGGAGGATGAAGGCTGCGGCATGACGCCGGAGGTGCTGGAGAAAGCGCTCAACCCCTTCTTCTCCACCAAACCGGCGGAAAGCGGCAGCGGGCTCGGCCTCGCCACCGTCTATGGCTTCGCACGCCAGTCCGGCGGCAATCTTCTCATCGAGAGTGCGGCGGGCTGCGGCACCCGCGTCACGCTGGTGCTGCCGGCGGCGTGAACACATAGCCCTCACCACGCACGGTCTGGATGAGCTGCCGGCCGCTGCCATCGTCCAGCTTGCGCCGCAGCTTGCCGATCATCACGTCGATGCTGCGGTCGAACGGCGCCCATTGCCGGCTCGCCACCAGATCGAGCATCTGGTCGCGGCTCATCACCCGGCCGGGACGTTCCGCCAGCGCCGCCAGCAGACGGAACTCATGCGCGGTGAGATCGACCCGCCCGCCATCCGGGCCGGTGAGTTCGCGCCGGTCGAGATCGAGCCGGAAGGCACCGAAGCCAATGCGGTTCGCCCGCTCCGGCGGCGTTGCGGCGGGGGCCCGGGCGAGGCCACGGGCGCGGCGCAGCAGGGCGCGGATGCGCGCGAGCAATTCGCGCGGCTCGAACGGCTTGGTGAGGTAGTCGTCGGCGCCGATTTCCAGGCAGACGATCTTGTCGACCGTCTCGCATTTGGCCGAGAGCATGAGCAGCGGCATGTCCCAGCCCGCCCTGAGGCCGCGCGCCAGCGTCAGCCCGTCCTCGCCGCGCGGAAAGGTGAGATCGAGAATGACGAGATCATAGGGCGTGACGGCGAGCGCGTCGCGCATGGTGGCGCCGTCGAGCGCGAACTCCGCCGCAAAACCCTCGCGCGTCAGAAACTTGGTCACGAAACCGCACATCCGCCGGTCGTCATCGACCATCAGGATGCGCGGCATGCGCACCGCCTCGTTCATCGTCCCGCCCCGTGCATTTGCGCATCGAGACGACAGATCGTCGCCTTGGAAGCGATCCTAACCGGTCGTCCCCGCGCTGCGCAGCCATGCCGCAGACCGATTACAAAAATTTACATTCGCCCCTGCCAGCGCGGGAAGAGCGCTTACATCGGCTTCCTAGCCTGCTGCGGCAGGGTGCGGGCGTGTGGCTTTCCGGCCGCCCGCCTTTCAGGAACGGCGCCAACGCCGCGGCACCCTCACAGGAGGAAGCTCATGGCCAAGACCGTCTTCAAGATCGATCTCAACAAGGCGCCGGAAGATCAGGCGATCAAGACCCACAACCGCTGGCACCCCGACCTGCCGATGGTCGAGACGTTCAAGCCGGGCGATGAGTTCCGCGTCGAGTGCTACGACTGGACCGGCGGCCAGATCGGCAACAATGACAGCGCCAACGATGTGCGCGACGTGAACCTGACCAAGGTGCACTATCTCAGCGGCCCGTTCGGCGTCGAGGGCGCCGAGCCGGGCGACCTGATGGTGGTCGACATTCTCGACATCGGGCCGATCGAAGGTTCGGAATGGGGCTTCAACGGCCTGTTCGACAAGAACAATGGCGGCGGCTTCCTGACCGAGCACTATCCCGACGCGGTGAAATCCTGCTGGGATTTCCACGGCATCTACACCACCTCGCGCCACATCCCGAAGGTGCGCTATCCCGGCCTCGTCCATCCCGGCCTGATCGGCTGCCTGCCCGACCACAAGCTGCTGGCGGAAGCCAACCGGCGCGAGGCGGCGCTGGTCGCCACCGATCCCAACCGGGTGCCGCCGCTGGCCTGCCTGCCCTTCTCCGACACCGCGCTGATGGGCCAGATGACCGGCGCGGCGCGCGACAAGGCGGCGGCGGAAGGCTGGCGCACCGTGCCGCCGCGCGAGCATGGCGGCAATTGCGACATCAAGAACCTGTCGCGCGGCTCGCGCTGCTACTTCCCGGTCTATGTGAAGGGCGGCGGCCTCTCCATGGGCGACATCCACTTCTCCCAGGGCGATGGCGAAATCACCTTCTGCGGCGCCATCGAGATGGCCGGCTGGATCGACATCGGCGTCGGGCTGATCAAGGGCGGCATGGCGAAATACGGCGTGGTGAACCCGATCTTCAAGCCGAGCCCGATCGACCCGCATTTCGACGACTACCTCATCTTCGAGGGCATCTCGGTGGATGAGCACACGGGCGAGCAATATTATCTCGACGCGCATGTCGCCTATCGCCGCGCCTGCCTCAACGCCATCGAATATCTCAAGAAGTTCGGCTATTCCGGCGAGCAGGCCTATTCCATCCTCGGCACCGCGCCGGTGGAGGGACGCATCGCCGGCATCGTCGACATTCCCAATGTCTGCGCCACGGTGGCGATCCCCACCAAGATCTTCGAATTCGACATCAACCCCAACTCCACCGGGCCCACAAAGCAGGTGTCGGGCGTCGATGTCGCCCGCGCCAGCTGACCCCTCCGGCACAGAGCGCCCCGGTCGGCCTGCCGGCCGGGGCCGAGGAGATCCATCATGCTGCTCGGACTTGGCCTGCTCTATGTCGGCGCCGTCCTCGTGCTCAATGGCCTGTGGCTCTTGGGAAAGATCGAGGACCGCGAAATCATCGTGGTGAACGTCGTCTCCGGTGTGGTGACGCTCGCCATCTCGCTGTTCTGGGCGTTCAACCCGGAAGCGGATGCCGGCTCCATCAAGGGGGCGGCGCTCACCCTTCTGTTCACCGCCACCTATTTCTGGGTGGCCTATAACCGCGTCACCAAGGTGGACGGGCGCGGGCTCGGCTGGTTCAGCCTGTTCGTCGCCATCACCGTCGTGCCGGTGGCGATCCAGTCGCTGCGCGGGGCGGACAGTTCCATCAGCCTCTGGATGGGCTGGAACTGGGTCGGCTGGGCGCTGCTGTGGTTCTGCTACTTCCTGCTGCTCACCATGAAGCAGCCGATCCTGCGCTTCACCGGCGCCTTCACCGTGCTCATCGGCATCGTCACCGGCTGGGTGCCGGGCGTGTCGCTGCTGCAGGGCTGGCTGAACCCCTGATCGCGCACGGGCCACGGCCCTTTGCTCTCCCGGATGGCCCACGGGCCATCCGTTCCCTTTCATGGAGGACCCAAGGATGCCCCTCTATTCCTATGCCTGCGACGATTGCGGGCCCTTCGAGGGCTGGAGCGCGATGAGCGAGGCGGACCAGCCGGCCTGCTGCCCGGAATGCAGCGGAACGGCGCCGCGCGCCATGGCGATGCCCCGGCTCAGCACGATGAACGGCACGCTGCGCAAGGCGCTGGCCCGTTCTGAGGGCACCGCCTCCGAGCCGAAGGTGGTCAAGCGCGAACATCTCGCCGGCTGCGGTTGCTCGCTCTGCGGCACGCGCAAGAACAAGCCCGCCCCGATCGAGCGGCGCTGGTCGCTCGGCCACTAATAGCCCGCCCCCCCGTCACGGGGTGGATGCGAGCACGCGGCCGCGCGGCTTGCCTCCCCCCTCTCCCGCGCCCGAACCGATGAGCGCGGCGAGCACCTCATAGGCGCCGTCAATATCGGCGGCCAGCGCCCGCGCCGCCCTTTCGGGATCGCGGGCGCTCACGGCGTCGAAGATCGCCCGGTGCTGATGGTTCGAGATGCGGAAATTGCCCGAACCGCGCAGCAGATGAAAGTAAGGGCTGATCTGCAGCCAGAGATTTTCGATGATGGTCAGCAGGATCGGCGATCCCGCGTGACGATAGATGTGGAAATGGAAGTCGTAATTGGCGCCGATATAGTGCTTGGCGTCCGCGTTCTTCTCGGCTTCCTCCAGACGCTCGAACGCCCGCGTCAACGCCGCGATCAGCGCACCATTCTGCCGCTCGGTGGCCCAGCGCACCGCGGTGGTCTCCACTTCCAGCCGCACCCGCCGCAAATCTTCCAGTCGCGCTGATGTCAGCTTCGGGATGCCGATGGTGCGCCCGGAGACCACGGTGAGCACGCCCGCGCCGGTGAGCTTGGTCAGCGCCTCGCGCACCGGCATCGGGCTGACGCCGAACGCCTCGGCCAGATGCGCCACGGTGATCGACTGGCCCGGCGCGATCCCTCCTTCGAGGATCAGTTCGCACAGCCGGCGGAACACGCCTTCCTGCAACGTCTGCTTGTGAAGCGGAACGACCTGTTCGCGTAGATCGGACATCAGCGACTCCCGGCTGCGGATGGCCTCAGCATAGCCCAGCGCGCGAGGGACTTGAAGACGGTTTTGATTTTTGATCTAATATCAAAATCGACGACACGCGACAGACGTGCCGCGCTTGGGAGGACGACGAATGAGGATGACAGCCCGTATCGGGCTGGCGGCGCTGTGCGCGCTCGCCGGTGCCGTGACCCCCGCCATGGCCCAGGAAAAGCAGAAGGTTTTCCTGTCCATGAGCTATATCGGCAATGACTGGCAGGCCGAGGCCGCCAACATGGTCAAGGCCATGGCCGCCTCGAAGACGCTGCGCGACAAGATCGACCTCGAAGTGCAGGTCGCCGGCCCCAATGCCCAGCGCCAGATCCAGCAGATCAACGCCATGGTGCAGGCCGGCGCCAAGGCGATCGTGGTCTACCCGATCTCCCCCACCGCGCTGAACCAGGTGGTGAAGAGCGCCTGCGCCAAGGGCGTGAAGATCGTCGCCTATGACTCCGTGATCACCGAGCCCTGCGCCTACAACGTCACCATCGACCAGGCGGAAGCCGGCCGGCGCACGGCGGAATGGCTGGTGGAAAAGCTGGGCGGCAAGGGCAATATCGTCCTCGTCACCGGCGTGCCCGGCACCTCGGTGGATAGCGGGCGCACCAATGCGGCGAAGGAAGTCTTCGCCAAGCATCCCGGCATCAAGATCGTCGGCGAGGCGGTCGGGCTGTGGAGCCAGGCCGTGGCGCGCACCGAGCTTTCCAAGCTGCTCGCCACCCGCAACTGGAACGACATTGACGGCCTGTGGATGCAGGTCGGCTGCTACACCGCCAATGCGATGCAGCTGGAAGCCGGCCGCACGGCCGAGCAGCTCAAGCCCTGCGCGGGCGAAGGCTCCAATGGCGGGCGCATCCAGATGCTGAAGGCCGGCGCCGAGGTGGAGGGTGCCGACGGCGCCTACAAGCCGCTCGGCGCGCCGCGCATCTCCTACGCCTCCCCGCCCTATTCCGGCGCCTATGCGCTGAAGCTGGCGGCGGAACTGCTCGACGGCAAGGAGGTGCCGCACAACGTCACCCTGCCGCTGCCGATCGTCACCAATGAGACGGTCAAGCTCTGCGAGACCGGCAGCTGGGACGAGATGAAGGCCGGCTGCAACGTGTTCAAGCCGTCCATCATCCCCAATCCCGGCTGGTTCGCCTCGATCTTCTCCGAGAAGACGCCGGAAGTCGGCCTGAACGCTGCCCTCGTCGGCCAGCCCGAGAACTGAGACCCGTACCCGGCGGAGCGCGCCCTGCCGGCGCGCTCCCTTGCGGGCCGCTCCCGGCGTCGGCGGCTGCCGGCGCCCCCTCTCGCGCGCCAACGGAGAGATGGCCATGTCCCCTCAAGAGACCCCGCCCGCCGTCGCGCTCGCCGGCGTGTCGAAGGCGTTCGGCGCGACCCGGGCGGTCAGCGATGTCAGCTTCACGGTCCGCGCTGGCACGGTGCACGCCCTGCTCGGCGAGAACGGCGCGGGCAAATCCACCACGATGAAGCTGCTCTCCGGCCTCATCGAGCCCGATGAGGGCACCATTGCCATTGACGGGCGGGAGGTGCGGCTGCGGTCCCCGCGCGACGCCCACCATGCCGGCATCCGCACCGCCTTTCAGGAACTCACCCTGGTGCGCGACCTCAGCGTGCTCGACAGCATGCTGATCCCCGCCGCGCCGGTGAGCCTTTTCGGCACGCTGCGACGCAGGCAGGTCGCCGAGAACGTCGCCGCGCATTTCGCCCGGCTGGGCCTTGCGGTGGACCTCCACGCTGAGGTCGGGCGGCTCGACCTTGCCCTGCGCCAGAAGATCGAGATCGCCCGCGCCCTCTACCGCCAGCCGCGCCTGCTGCTGCTCGACGAGCCGACTTCGGCGCTGGCGGGGAGCGATGTCGAATGGCTCGGCACGCTGATCGCCGACGCCAAGGCGCGCGGCATCACGGTTCTGTTCATCTCCCACCGCATGCCGGAAGTGCGCGCCTTCTGCGACGACATGACCGTGCTGCGCAACGGCAAGCGGGTGGCGAGCGGCGCGGTGGCCGATTTCACCGACGCGCAAGTGGTGGAAATGATCATCGGCCGTTCGCTCGACCAGACCTTTCCCCCGCGCCGCGCCGTGCCGGTGGCCGACCGCCCTGCCCCGGTGCTGGAGACGCGGGGCCTCACCGCCGGCGCCAAGCTCAGCGATGTCGACCTGGTGCTGCGGCCGGGCGAGATTCTCGGCGTCGCCGGGCTGCAAGGCATGGGCCAGAAGGAGCTGTTCTCCGCCTGTTTCGGCGCGCTGCCGATCCGGCGCGGCGAACTCCTAGTCGATGGGCGTCCGGTGCATCTCTCCAGCCCGGCGGACGCGCTGCACCCCTCGCTGCGCATCGGCTTCGTGCCGGAGGACCGCAAGACGGAAGGGCTATTCCTCAATCTCGACGGCACCACCAATGCCAGCCTGCCGGTGATCGACAACTTCTGCCGCCACGGCCTGATCGACCGCGCCGCCGAGCGCGCCGCCACCGACCGTGTGTTCGCCGCGGTGGATGTCGCGACGGTTGCCGCTTTCAAGGCCGCCGGCGCCTTCTCCGGCGGCAACCAGCAGAAGATCGCCTTCGCCAAATGGCTGGTGGCGCAGAGCCGCATCCTGCTGCTGTTTGACCCCACGCGCGGGATCGATGTCGGCACCAAGCACCAGCTTTACGAACTGATCCGCGCCTTTGCCGATGCCGGCGGGGCCGTGCTGTTCCATTCCACCGAAATCCCCGAGCTCGTCCATCTCAGCGACCGCGCCATCGTCCTCTATGAGGGCCGCGTCACGGCGCGGCTGGAACTCGACGCGCTGGACGAGCGGACGGTCATGCGCGCCGTGCTCGGCCATGGCGCCACCCGTCTCACCGACGGAGCCGCCGCATGAGCCTCGACCTCGCCACCCCCGTCACCTCCGCCGCCCCGCGTGCCCGATCGCGTGCATCGGCCCGCGCACCGTCCGCCCCGCGCCGCTGGCTCGGGCGCAACCGCGCGCCGCTGGTGGCGCTCGCGGTGTTTCTCGGCCTGTTCCTGCTGGTCGATGCGCTCAGCCCCGGCCCGCTCGCCTATTTCGATGTGTCGTTCCAGATTTCCGGCGCGACACCGCTGGCGCTGGCGGCGATGGGGCAGACGCTGGTGGTGCTCTCCGGCGGCTTCGATCTCTCCGCCGGCGCTGTCATCTCGCTGGTCAATGCGGTGCTGGCGCGCTCCATGGACCCGGCCGCCACTGAGGCCTCCGTGTTGGTGTGGACGCTGGCCGGAATCGGCATCGGCATGATGGTCGGCGCCGTCAACGGCTTCTTCGTCGCCGTGGTCCGCCTGCAGCCCATCGTGGTGACGCTCTCGACCATGTTCATCGTCCAGGGCGTGACGCTGCTGGTTATGGACCAGCCGGGCGGCTTCATTTCGCCCGCGCTCGGCAGCTTCTACATGGGCGACGCGGTGGAAGGGCTGGTGCCGATGGCGCTGGTGCTGCTCGGCCTCGCCGCCTTGTTCTGGACCTGGCTGCGCAAGACCGGCTTCGGCGTCGCGCTCTATGCGGTGGGCAGCGATCCAGCTTCGGCCATGGCCACCGGCATCCGCCTCACCCTGGTGCGCTTTGCGACCTATGTGCTGGCGGGCGGGTTCTACGGCCTGTCCGGCGTGTTCGTCAGCGCCCAGACCGGCTCGGGCGACCCGCTGGTCGGTAATTCGCTGCTGCTGTCCATGTTCGCGGCGGTGGTGATCGGCGGCACGCGGCTCGGCGGCGGCAAGGGCGGGCTGGTCGGCACCATTTTCGGCGCGCTGGTGCTGATGGTGGTGGTCAACATCCTGCTGGTGCTGAACGTTTCCGCCTATTTCGCCACCATCGCCGAAGGCGGCGTGCTGCTCGCCGCGGTGCTGATCGGCTCACTGAGCCGCGATTCCGTGCTCAGCGACCAGTTACGGCGGCTGGGCGGGGCGATCGCGGCGCGGCGCGCCGGCACGCATGTGAGCCAGCGCCCCGCCGGAGACCGGCGCCTCGCCTTCGTCACCGGTGCGGCGACGCCGGCACGCAGCGTGGCGCCGAGCTTCCTGCAGCGCCATGGCCGCGAGCTGCGCTTCGCCCTGCCGGCCTATGTGTGCCTCGTGCTGGTGCTGATCGCGACGCAGTTCGTGCTCGGCAACACGCTGGCCAATTGGGGGTTCTGGAATGCGCTTCTGGTGCTTTCCACTTTCCTCGTCATCCTCGCGCTGGGCCAGGGCGCGGTGATCCTCACCGGCGGGCTCGACCTTTCCGTGCCCTGGACCATCGGCCTTTCCGGCATCCTGCTCGCCGGGCTGGTGCAGGGCTCGGACGCCGCCCTGCTCTACGCCCTGCCGGCGGTGTTCGCCGTCGCGGCGCTGATCGGCCTGCTGAACGGGCTTGGCGTGGTGGCGCTCGGCCTCTCGCCCATCGTGGTGACGCTAGCGGCGAACGGCATTCTGCAGGGACTCGCCCTGCTCTATTCCGGCGGCACGCCGGCGGGCTTCGCCTCGCCCGCTTTGCGCTGGCTGATGACCGGCAAGATCGCCGGCATCACCCCCGTGCTCGTGCTTCTGGCGCTGTTCGTCGTCGGCGGCACGCTGCTGCTCGGCCGCACCGCCTTCGGCCGGCGGGTCTATGCCATCGGCAATTCAATGGAGGCGGCGCGGCTGGCCGGCGTGCGCACCGGGCGGGTGGTGATCGGCGTCTATGTGCTCTCGGCACTGTGCGCGGCGCTGGTCGGCATCCTGCTCACCGGCTTTTCCGGCCAGGCGAGCCTCGGCATGGGCGACGACTATCTGCTGCCCTCCATCGCCATCGTGGTGGTGGGCGGCGCCCTCATCACCGGTGGGCGCGGGCATTTCCTCGGCATGGTCGGCGGCGCGCTGCTGCTGACCGCGCTGCAGACGCTGCTGGCCGGCACGACGCTTCCCTATGCCTTCCGCGCCATCCTGTTCGGCGGCGTTGTGCTCGCCGCCGTGATCGCCCTTCGCGAAAAGAGGAACTGACCCATGTCCCCCACATCTTTTGCCGGCGGCCTCGAAGGGCAGCGCGTGGTCGTCACCGCCGGCGCCGGCGGCATCGGCCTCGCCATCGCCCGGCTGCTGCACGCGCAGGGCTGCCGCCTCGCTCTGTGCGACGTGGCCGACGACGCGCTCGCCGCTGCCGCATCCGAACTGCCGGGCACCACGGTGATGAAGGCCGACGTGTCGGATGAGGGGCAGGTGGAGGCGTTCTTCGCCAACGCCCTCGGCGCGCTGGGCGGGCTCGACGCGCTGATCAACAATGCCGGCATCGCCGGCCCGACCGGCGCGGTGGAAGACATCGTCCCGGCGGAATGGCGGCGCTGCCTCGATATCGGCCTCACCGGCCAGTTCCTCTGCGCCCGGCAGGCGGTGCCGCACATCAAGCGGGCGGGCGGCGGCGCGGTGATCAACATGTCCTCGGCAGCGGGCCGCCACGGCTATGCCTACCGCACGCCTTACGCGGCGGCGAAGTGGGGGGTGATCGGCCTCACCCAGTCGCTCGCCAAGGAGCTGGGGCCGCACAATATCCGCGTCAACGCCATCCTGCCCGGCATCGTCGCCGGCCCGCGCATGGAAGGGGTGATCCGCGACCGCGCCGCGCAGGTGGGTGCGAGCTATGAGGACATGGAGGCGCGCTATCTCGACAAGATCTCGCTGCGCCGCATGGTGACGATGGAGGATGTGGCGTCCTCGGTCGCCTTCCTGCTCTCGGATGCCGGCCGCAACCTCTCGGCCATGTCGTTCAATGTCGACGGCAATGTGGAGACGTTGTGATGGGTGCCCCCTCGCGCGTCGCCATTGTCGGGGCCGGGCTGATCGGGCGCGCCTTCGCCATCACCTTCGCCCGCGCCGGGCATGAGGTGCGGCTGTGGGACCCGGCGCCGGACGCCGCAGCGGCGGCGCTGGATTATGTGCGCTCGGTGGGCGAGGACCTCGCGCGCAACGACCTGCTGAACGGGCGGAGCGTGGACGACATCGTCGGCGCGCTCAGGCCCTTCGCCACGCTGGCCGAGGCGCTCGACGGCGCCATCTGGGTGCAGGAATGCGGGCCGGAGACGATCGAGGTCAAGCGCGCCAGCTTCGCCGAGATCGACCGGCTGGCACCCGCCGACGCGGTGCTGGCCTCGTCGAGTTCGGCGCTGCTGCCCTCGGCCATTTTCGAGGCCGTGCCCGGCCGGGCGCGCGGGGTCGTCGCCCACCCGATCAACCCTCCCTATCTGGTGCCGGCGGTGGAAGTCGTGCCCTCGCGCTGGACCGAACCGGCGGTGCTGGACCGCGCCGTCGCCTTCCTCGCCGCCGCCGGCCAGGTGCCGCTGCGGATGGAGAAGGAGATCGACGGTTTCATCATGAACCGCATGCAGGGCGCGCTGATGGAAGAGGCGTTCCGCCTCGTCGCCGGCGGTTATGCCAGCGCCGCCGATGTCGATCGCGGCATCGCCGACGGTCTCGCCCTGCGCTGGAGCTTCATCGGCCCGTTCGAGACCATCGACCTCAACGCGCCCGGCGGCATCGCCGACTACATCGCCCGCTACCAGCCCATGTATGCCGGCCTGTCCCAGGGCATGCGCGAGCGGGTGGACTGGGCCGCCGTGGCAGCCGGCGGGGTCGAGGCCGAGCGCCGCGCCGCGGTGCCCGCCGCGCAGCTTCCCGCCCGCCAGCGCTGGCGCGACCGCCGGCTAATGGCGCTCATCGCGCAGAAGCGGCGGGCCGACCGCGACATCGGCCGCTGACCTCTCACCTCAGGAACTGATCCCATGTCCACCGCCTCCACCGCCCGCCCCGTTCCCACCGGCAAGGTCATCATCACCTGCGCCTGCACCGGGGCGATCCACACGCCGACCATGTCGCCTTATCTGCCGATCACGCCGGAACAGATCACCGCCGACGCCATCGGCGCGGCGGAAGCCGGCGCCGCCATCCTGCACCTGCACGCCCGCAACCCGGAGAACGGCCGGCCGGACCAGACGCCGGAAGCCTTCGCCCGCTTCCTGCCGCAGGTGAAGCAGGGCACCAATGCGGTGATCAACATCACCTCCGGCGGCAGCCCCTACATGAAGGTGGAGGAGCGCGTGCTGCCCGCCGCGACCTTCAAGCCGGAGGTCGCCTCGCTGAATATGGGCTCGATCAATTTCGGCCTCTACCACCTCGTGCAGAAGTACGACAGCTTCAAGTTCGACTGGGAAAAGCCGCATCTCGAAGCCACGAAGGACCTCGTTTTCCGTAACTCCTTCAAGGACATCGAGTACATACTCGACACCTGCTACGGCAATGGCACGCGCTTCGAGTTCGAGTGCTACGACATCGCCCATCTCTACAACCTCGCCCATTTCGCCGATCGCGGCCTCGTCAAGGCGCCGTTCTTCGTCCAGTCGGTGTTCGGTCTGCTGGGCGGCATCGGCACGCATCCGGAAGACGTGATGCACATGAAGCGCACCGCCGACCGTCTGTTCGGCGCGGATTACCGCTGGTCGGTGCTGGGCGCGGGGGCGAGCCAGCTGCGCATCGCCACCCAGTCGGCGGCGATGGGCGGCAATATCCGCGTCGGGCTGGAGGATTCGCTGTGGGCCGGCAAGGGCAAGCTCGCCACGTCCAGCGCCGATCAGGTGCGGATGGCGCGGAAGGTGATCGAGGGCCTGGGGCTTGAGGTCGCGACCCCGGACGACGCCCGCGCCCTGCTGCAGCTCAAGGGCGGCGACCAGGTGAATTTCTGACCCCACGCCAACGACAATGGGAGGAAGCGATGCGGATCGAGGTTCTCATCGACGTGAAGACCACGCTGGGCGAGGGGCCGCTGTGGGACGCCGAGCAGGAACGCCTCTATTTCATCGACAGCTTCGACGGCCGTGTGTTTCGCACCACGGCCGACGGGCGCGAGGTGCGGGCCTGGGACGTGCCGGCCAAGATCGGCTCCATGGCGCTGCGCAAGGACGGCCAGGGCGCCATCGTCTCGCTGCAGACCGGGTTCCACGCGCTCGATTTCCGCTCCGGCGACTGCGATCTGATCGTCGATCCCGAGAGCGACAAGCCCACCACCCGGATCAATGACGGCAAGGTGGACCGGCGCGGGCGCTTCTTCGCCGGCTCCATGGACACGATGGAAGAAGGCCCGCATGGCGCGCTCTACCGGCTCGACCCGGATTTCACCCTGACCACGGTCGATCGCGGCATCATCTGCTCCAATGGCCCGTGCTTCAGCCCGGACGACAGGACCTTCTATTTCGCCGACACCTGGACCGGCGAGATCTGGGCCTATGATTACGACATCGACACCGGCACCGCCTCCAACCGGCGGACCTTCACCAAGGTCGACACCTCCAGGGGTGGTGCAGCGGACGGCTCCACCGTCGACGCCGAGGGCTTCCTGTGGAACGCGCTGGTCTATGACGGGCGGCTGGTGCGTTACGCGCCGGACGGCAGCGTCGACCGCATCATCGACATGCCGGTGAAGAAGATCACCAGCGTGATGTTCGGCGGGCCGAAGCTTGACGTGCTCTACGTCACCTCCATGGCCAAGCCGCCGCTGCCGCGCTTTCCCGGCGACGGGGCGCTGCGCGGCAGCCTGTTCGCGATCTACGATCTCGGCATAACCGGGGTGCCCGAGCCGCGCTTCGGCGCCTAGCAGGGGTCTGGGCGCGCGCTAAACAGGCGTCACGGCGTAGCGCAGATGCACCACGCCGTGATCGAGCGTCTCGGCGGCGAGCAACGACAGGCTCACCTTGCCGGCGAGACCCTCCGGCCCGGCATCGACAATCGCCTCACTGCCGGGGCGGGCATCGAGCGCAGGGGCGATCAGCACGCTGAACTCGTCGACCAGCCCGGCGGCGAAGAAGGCGCCATTGGCCCGCGCACCGCCTTCCAGCGCGAGGCGCTTGATCCCGAACTCCCGCGCCAGGATGTCCAGCGTCGCGGCCAGATCGATCTCGTCGCCCTCCGCGACGATGTAGGAGACGCCATCGGCCGCCAGTTCGCCGAGATGGCTGTCCGGCACATCGCGCCCCAGCAGAGCAATGGCGTGATCTCCGCCGACCTCGGCTCCCCTGAAATGCACTTTGCCGGCGGGATCGAGCGCGATGGCGTAGCTCGCCGCCCGCGCCGCGACATGCAGCGGGCGGGCGACCGCGCCCACTTCGGCCGGCGGATGCGGCACGCCCTTCGCCATCTCCGCCATCGTCACCCGTCCAACCAGCCAGGCATCGGCGTTCAGCGTCGCGTGAATTTGCTCATAGAGCCGGCCCCAATCGCTGCGGCCGCCCTGCGGGCTGGCGGTGAAGCGGCTCGGGTGCAGCCGCCCGTCGAGCGAGGTTTCCATCAGGCAGACGACATAGGGCTTCACGGACAGGCTCCCTGCTACGACCGGCGCGACGCGGCACCGAACGCTGACCTATGGCGGCGGGGCCGGCTTGGGTAGGCCTTGGCCGACGATTCCCCGCGTGTCCGACGGGGCTTGACCCCGTATTTTATATTATCTATCGTTTTTATATTCTAATGGAGTCCAAGGCAGGCGCGCCCACGCCCACCGCCGTCACCCGCGTCTTCGGAGACCACCATGGCCGAGACCATCCATCTTCACTCCGACGTGCTCGTCATCGGTGGCGGGCCGGCGGCGTGCTGGGCGGCGCTGGCCGCGCGCGAGGCCGGGTGCAGCGTCGTGCTGGTGGACAAGGGCTATGTCGGCACCAGCGGCGCCACCGCGCCGTCCAATACCGGCACCTGGTTCGCCACCACGCCGGAGCGACGCGCCAAGTTGATCGCCGAGCGGGTGAAATCCTCTGAAGGGTTGGCGGATATCCGGCAGATGGGGCGGGTGATCGACACCGCGACCCAGCACCTGCATGTTCTTGCCGAACGCGGCTACCGCTTCCCGCGCGACGACGAGGGCGCGCTCTACATCGCCAATCTGCGCGGCCCCGACTATATGCGCTTCCTGCGCCAGCTTCTGGTGAAGGCCGGGGTCACGGTGCGCGATCATCACCCCGCGCTCGAACTGCTGACCGCAGGCGACACCGTGGCCGGCGCGGCCGGCTTCGCCCGTCAGCTCGGCCAGAACTGGGAGGCGCGGGCCGGCGCCGTCGTTCTTGCCACCGGCGGCTGCGCCTTCGGCTCGCGCATTCTCGGCGCCACCGGCCTTACCGGCGACGGCCAGCTGATGGCCGCCGAACTCGGCGCCAACCTTTCCGGCATGGAGTTTTCCAGCCAGTACGGCATCGTCCCGCTGCACTCCTCCGTGAATAAGGGCCTGCCCTATTTCTGGGCGAGCTTCTACCGCGCCGACGGGTCGGCCATCGACATTACCCCGGGCGAGCGCTTTTCGGTGCTGGCGCGGGAATCGCTCGCCGGCCCGCTTCAGGCCCGGCTCGACCGCGCCACCGGCGCGGTGCCGGACGCGCTGCGCCGGGGCCAGCCCAACTGCTTCCTCCCGTTCGAGCGCGCCGGCATCGACCCGTTCGCGCAACTCTTCCCCATTGCCCTGCGCGCCGAAGGCACGGTGCGCGGCACGGGCGGACTGAAGCGCGTGGACGACGATTGCGGTGTCGGCATTCCCGGCCTGTTCGCCGCCGGCGACGCGCTGGAGCGGCAGGACATTGCCGGTGCCGCGACGGGCGGCGGCGGGCCGAACGCCTCCTGGGCCATCGCCACCGGCCTGTGGTCCGGCAAGGGCGCGGCGGCCTTCGCGCAACGCCTCGGCCCCCGCGCGGCGGAACGGCCCGTGCGCGCGGCGGGACAGGCCGGGCTGCGCCCCGCCGCTACCGCCCGCACGCTCGATCCGGCCGAGGCGGTGGAACTGGTGCGGGGCGAAATGCTGCCGGTGGAGCGCAATTTCTTCCGCAGCGCGCCGACGCTCAAAGCCTCGCTCACCCGCCTTGACGCGGCCTGGGCGACGCTGCGCGACCATGGGCAGGGCGAGGGCGCCACCGCCTTCCGCCTGCGCGAGGCCGCGGCGCTCCTCGCCTCAAGTCGCTGGGCCTATCGCGCCGCCGCCGCGCGCAACGAAACCCGCGGCATGCACCGCCGCCTCGACGCGCCGGCCGCGACACCCGCCCTCGCCCGCCGCCTCACCCTCGCCGGCATCGACCAGCCGGTGCTGAGCTTCGACCGCCCCTCGCTGGAGGCCGCCGCATCATGATCGAAATCCTCTCCGCGAGCCGCTGCACCGCCTGCAATGTCTGCGTGAAGGCCTGCCCCGCCAATGTGTTCGAGGCTGTGCCGGGCAGCGTGCCAGCCATCGCCCGTCAGGCGGACTGCCAGACCTGCTTCCTGTGCGAGATCTATTGCCCGGTCGATGCGCTCTTTGTCGCCGCCGATCCCGAGCACGTCACCGGCATCACCGAGGACGCCGTCGCCGCCGCCGGCCTGTTCGGCAGCTATACGCGCGCGCTCGGCTGGAAGAAGGGCCGCGAAGGCGGCGCCGATGCCGATCCCACCCATCGCCTGCGCCAGGCGTCGCTCACCGCGATGCCGACCGGCCCCCGGAGCCCCGCGCCATGAGCCGCGCCATGAGTCTCACCACTGCCGACCACGCACCTGCGGGCGCACAGCGCATCGCTCTGCGCGATGTGCGCAAGACCTTTCAGTTGAAGCCCGGCCAGAGCGTGACCCTTGACGGCCGGTCGAGCGACCGGATTCCCGTGCTTTCGGGCGTCGATCTCGATATCCCCCAGGGCGCCTTCGTCACCGTCGTCGGCCCGTCCGGCAGCGGCAAGTCGGTGCTGCTCGACATCATCGCCGGCCTGACCGAGCCGAGCAGCGGTGCGGCTTCCATTGACGGGCGGCGGGTGACGCGCCCGCATCCCGAGACCGCCTATGTGTTCCAGCAATATGCGCTGTTTCCCTGGCGCACGGCGCTGCAGAACATCGAATACCCCTTGGAGGTGCGCGGCGTCGGCCGTGCGGCGCGGCGGGAACGGGCACGGCATTTCCTGCATCTATTCGGGCTGAAGGGTTTCGAGGACCGTTATCCCTCGCAGCTCTCCGGCGGCATGCAGCAGCGCGTCGCCATCGCCCGCGCGCTCGCCACCGATCCGCAGGTGCTGCTGATGGATGAGCCCTTCGCCGCCCTCGACGCGCAGACCCGCGACATCCTGCAGAGCGAATTGCTGCGCATCTGGGAGCAGATCCGGACCACGGTGGTGTTCGTCACCCATTCCATCGACGAGGCGATCTTCCTCGCCGACCGGATCGTCGTCATGACCGCCCGCCCGGCGCAGGTGAAGGAGACCATCGCGGTCGACCTGCCGCGCCCGCGCGACATCGACATCCGCAACAGCAACGCCTTCAACGCCTATCGCGCCCGGGTGTGGGACGCGCTGCGCGAGGAGGTGAGCAAGGCGCAGCGCGACTGGGCGCTTGCCTCCGCCTACAACGCCTGAGGAGCCCACGATGACGCTCGCCACCGACAATTCGGCTGACATTCCCCCGCGCGTCTGGTGGAGCCGGCCCGCCTTCCTGCCCGCCCCGTGCTCGCTGCGCCATGCCGTCAGTGCCATCGGCCTCGGTCTGCCGGCGCTGCTGGTACTGGCGCTGGCCTGGGAGCTGGCGCCGCGCCTCGGCTGGATCAACGCGATCTTCTTTCCCCCGCTCAGCCAGGTGCTGTCGGCGCTGGGCGAGATGATCGGCAGCGGCCTGCTCGCCCAGCATATCGGCATCAGCCTGCAGCGCGCCGCCATCGGCTTCGGCCTCGCCGTGGTCGTCGCCCTCCCGCTCGGCCTGCTGATGGGACGCTACACGCTGTTCGAGAAGGTGAGCGATTTTCTGGTGCAGACGCTGCGCAACACCTCGCAATTCGCGCTGCTGCCGGTGTTCATCCTGGTGCTCGGCATCGGCGAGGCCTCGAAGATCGCCATCACCTTCTATGCCGCGGTGTTCTTCCTGCTGATCAACACCATCGTCGGGGTGAAGTCGGTCGATCCGCTGCACCTGAAGGCGGCGCGCTCGATGGGCACGTCGGACTGGGATCTCTTCCGAAAGGTGATCCTGCCTTCCGCCATCCCCTCCATCGTCGCCGGCGCGCGACTGGGGGTGAAGAGCTCGCTGTTCTCGGTGATCGCGGCGGAGATGCTCGCGGCCCAGTCGGGCATTGGCTACCTCATCCAGAATTCTTCGCTGATGCTGGAAACCGACCGCATGTATGCGGGCATCCTGACGCTCACCGTCATCGGCTTCCTGCTCAACTACGCCCTCGTGGCCTTCGAGGCCCGGGCGACGCGCTGGCGCGCCAGCGAGGACAAGGGCTTCGCCTGAGCGCGAGCCCCTCCCCTTTTCCCTCTTTGCCGAAAGGTTTCGCCATGCCCGCGCATTTTCCCCTCTCCCGCCGCCGCGTCGTCCAGGCGCTCGGCCTCGCCGCGCTCGCCCCGCTGGCGGGCGCCCTCCCCGCCCGTGCCGCCGACACGCCGGAAGTGATCCGCATCGGCTCGACCGCGCCGGGGCATCTCAAATTCATCCTCTACCGCAACCGCAAGCTGCTGGAGCAGGAATTCGCCAAGGACGGCATCCGCGTGGAACTGGCGACCTTCGACGGCGGCGGCCCGGCCTCGGTGGCGCTCGGCTCCGGCGCGATCGACTTCACCTATATCGGCAACAACCCCTCGCTGCGCCTCGGCGCCGCCGGCGCGGACGTAAAGGCGATCGGCCTGTCGAGCTGGGTGCCGTCAAACGAGACGCTGGTGGTGGTGCGCCCGGATTCGCCGATCACCTCGCTCGCCGAACTGAAGGGCAAGAAGGTCGCGGTGCTCACCGGCACGGTGCGCCATTCCACCTTCGCCAAGGCGCTGAAGGAAGCGGGTGTCTCGATCAAGGACGTGCAGTTGCTCAATATCGGTATCGAGAGTTCCGGCCCGGCGCTGGCGCGCGGGGATATCGACGCCATTGTCGAGAGCACCGGGCCGGCGCAGAAGCTGGTCGATCTCGGAGGCGCCAAGGTGCTTTTCGATGCCGGCGTCTCCGGCAAGCGCGAATGGGCGGTGCCGCATGTGCTGAGCGTCAACGCCAGCTTCGCCCTCAAGTACCCCGAGATTGTCGCCCGGCTGCTCGCCGTCGACATCGCCGCCGCGCGCTGGGCCGACGCGCATCCCGAAGAGACCATCGCCATTTTCGTCCGCGAGACCGGCAGCAGCGAGAAGGCGGTGCGCGCGACCTATAGCGACGGCAAGTTCTGGCAGGACCCTGCCATCACCGACGAGGCGGTGAGGGCGCTGCAGGCGGAAGAGGCCTTCATGGCCGAGTCCGGATTGTTGAAGGGGACGGTCGATTACGACCGCTGGATCGACCGCTCCTATTACGACGCCGCGCAGAAGCGGCTCGCGGGCAACTGAACCGCGACGGGGCGGCTCCGGCATCGGACCCGCCCCTCCTTGGTACCCATCGCGGCGGCGTGCTGCTATCTACCCTGTGGATGCGCGCGCCGGGGTGGATGAATGCTGACGAACAAGGGGAAGTACGGCCTGAAGGCGATGGTGCATCTGGCGTCGCTGGAGGCGGGGGCGACGACGATGGGCGCGGCGATCGCCCAGGCGGAGAACATCCCGAAGAAGTTCCTCGACGCCATCCTGCTCGATCTGAGGAATGCCGGGCTGGTGCGCAGCAAGAAGGGGCCGGGCGGCGGCTATTCGCTGGCGCGGGCGCCGAAGGAAATCCGGGTCGGCCACATCATCCGCACGCTGGACGGCCCGCTGGCGCCGATCGGCTGCGCCAGCCAGAGCGCCTATGTGCCCTGCCAGGATTGCGAGAACCGCGAAGCCTGCGAGGTGCGCATCGTCATGACCCGCGTGCGCGACGCGCTGTCCGACATTCTCGACCGGATGACGCTGGAAGAAATGGTGAGCTACGGCCGGACGCGGCATCCGGACCTCATGTATCACATCTGATTCTTGTCCTTTCCTCCCTATTCCGCCCATCCGCGTGAAAATGGATTGCCGGGAGGTAGCTCATTAGTCTATAAATTCGACAGATAAACAGACGCGCCGCCCCAGGGCCGGCCGCGCCGCCCGCGCGAACCGACAGGACCTCCCATGCCGCACACCAGCTCCGCAACCGCCGCCGGCGACGGCCTCAACGTCCTCTGGTTCCTGCCCACCCATGGCGACGGGCGTTATCTCGGCACCTCCCTCGGCGCCCGCGAAACCGATATCGACTATCTCCGCCAAGTCGCCCAGGCCGCTGATCGGCTCGGCTATTACGGCGTGCTCATTCCCACCGGCAAGAGCTGCGAGGATAGCTGGCTGGTCGCCTCCGCGCTGGCTCCCGCCACCAAGCGCCTGCGCTATCTCGTGGCGGTGCGCCCGGGCCTCGCCTCCCCCACCCTCTATGCCCGGATGACGGCGACGCTCGACCGCATCTCCGATGGGCGCCTGCTCATCAACATCGTCACCGGCGGCGACCCGGTGGAAAATGCCGGCGACGGCATCTTCCTCAACCATGACGAGCGCTACGAGGTGACGGACGAGTTCCTCACCGTCTATCGCCGCCTGCTGGCCGGCGAGCGGGTGAGCTATTTCGGCAAGCACATCAAGGTCGACGACGCGCATCTCCTCTTCCCGCCGCAGCAGGCGGGCGGCCCGGCGCTGTATTTCGGCGGCTCGTCGGAAGCGGCGAACAAGGTCGCGGCCGAGCATGTCGACAAGTACCTCACCTGGGGCGAGCCGCCGGCGGCGGTGGAAGCCAAGATCAAACAGGTGCGCGCGCTGGCCGAGGCCGAGGGCCGCAAGGTCTCCTTCGGCATCCGCCTGCATGTCATCGCCCGCGAAACCGACGCCAAGGCGTGGGAGGCGGCGGACGAGCTGATCGGCCATCTCGACGACGCCACCATCGCGGCGGCGCAGAAAGTGTTCTCGCGGCTCGATTCCGTCGGCCAGTCCCGCATGTCCGCACTGCATGGCGGACGACGTGATAAGCTCGAAGTGAGCCCGAATCTGTGGGCCGGCGTCGGGCTGGTGCGCGGCGGGGCCGGCACGGCATTGGTCGGCTCGGGGCAAACGGTGGCGGCGCGCATGCAGGAATATGCCGATCTCGGCATCGACAGCTTCATCCTCTCCGGCTACCCGCACCTCGAAGAGGCCTACCGGGTGGCGGAACTGGTGCTGCCGCGCCTCAAGCTCAACCACGGCATCACCAAGCCCGGCGGAACGTTGAACACCGGCCCCTTCGGCGAGACCATCGCCAATGACTACAGACCCGCCCCGCGCGCCTCCGCCTCATGAGCGAGGTCGCGCAGCAGCGGCCGATCCATGTGCCGGTGGCGATCATCGGTGGCGGTTTTTCCGGCGCCGCCGTCGCCTGGCATCTGCTGCGTCTGCACCCTCGGCTTGAGCGGGTCGTCATCATCGAGCCGCGCGCGGAACTCGGCCGCGGCCTCGCCTATTCCGCCACTGACCCCAGCCACCGCATCAATGTGCCGGCGACGCGCATGTCGCTGATCCCCGATCAGCCGACGCATTTCAACGACTGGCTGGAAGCCTCCGGCGCGCTGGAGGCCGACCCGGCGGCGCGGCGCAGCGAGGGGCGCAATTTCCCCGCCCGCGCCGTATTCGGCACTTATGTCGCGGCGCAACTGGCGGCGCTCGGGCCGCGCATCGTTCATATCGCCGCCGCCGCCGAGGCGGTCGACCCGAGCGAGGACGGATACCGTATCCGCACCTCGGACGGTGGCACTGTTGAGGCCGGGATCGTCGTGCTGGCGGTGGCGCATGCCCCGCCGAGTCCCCCAACCGGGCTCGCTCGCGCGCTTGCCTTCCATCCGCGCTTTCTCCCAGACCCCTGGCAGGCCGGGGCGCTCGACGCCGTGCGGCCGGACGACCGGGTGCTGATCGTCGGCACCGGGCTGACCATGGCCGATCTGGTGGCGACGCTCGACCGGCTCGGCCATCGCGGCACCATCCTTGCCCTCTCCCGGCGCGGCCTGCGCTCGCGCGGCCATCCGGCGGCGCTGCACGACCCCTATGGCGATTTCGCCACCGACCCGGCCCGCACTGCCGGCGCCCTCGTTCGCCGCATCCGTGCGGCGGTGGCCGAGGCCGTGGCGGCGGGCAAGAGCTGGCACTGCGTGCTCGACCAGGTGCGGCTGCAGGGCAGCACCATCTGGAATGCGCTGCCCTTGCACGAGCGGGCGCGCCTGCTGCGGCATCTGCGCCCGTTCTGGGACGTGCACCGCTTCCGCATCGCTCCGCAGGTGGAAGAGGTGCTGGACCAAAGGATTGCGGCAGGCACGCTGCGCCTGCGCGCCGCTTCGCTGCAGGGGGTGGAGCGCCAGAGCGACGCCATCCACGTCACTCTCCGCGACCGCCGAACCGGCGCGGTGACGCGGGAGACCTTCGACGCCGTGCTCACCGCCACCGGGCCGGCGCATGGCCGCGTCTTCGCCGACAACCCGGTGCTGGCAGCGCTGGAGCGCGCCGGCCTCGCCCGGCCCGACCAGCTGCGCCTCGGCATCGAGGTCACCGCCGACGGCCGGGCCATCGGCCGCGACGGCACGCCGACGCCCGGCGTCTATGTCGCCGGACCGCTGGCACGCGGCACGGTGGGCGAACTGATGGGCCTGCCGGATGTGACGAATTACGCCATCCGTATCGCCGGTGCCGTCGCCGCACGGCTGGAGCGCGACGCGGTTTCGGACAACGCGCCAACGACTTACGCTTCAGCGCGCTCGGCGGTTAAATAATCTACTTCACGAGTAGATTTCTATTGACCCCCGACCTCCGCTCTGGTCAGATGATCCTACCGACGTTGCCGCTGCGCCTTCCGCCAGCCTGCCAGCGTCCCGTTACGGGGGCACCTTCATGACCTGGACCTGTCGACGCCGCTGATCGCGGCCTTTCCAGCTTCACCCGATATTTCAACAGCCGTCACGCGGGCGCCGCGCGCCCCGGCGGCTTGCCTATGGAACATCCCATGACCCGCTTTTCCCGCCGCGGCCTTTTCGCCGCCACGGCCGCGCTCGGCCTGCTGATCGCCGGCCAAAGCTTGATTTCGCCTGCCTTCGCTGCCGAACTCACCATCGGCTACCAGACCGGCGCCGACCCGGCCAAGGTGGCGCAAGCCAATGGCGTCTATGAGAAGGCGAGCAAGGCCAGCATCGACTGGCGCAAATTCGACAGCGGCGCCGATGTGATCGCCGCCATTGCCTCTGGCGCGATCCAGATCGGCTATGTCGGCTCCTCGCCGCTCGCCGCCGCCGCCAGTCGCGAGGTGCCGATCGAGACCATCTACATTGCCGCCCTGCTCGGCGACGCCGAGGCACTGGTAGTGCGCAATGGCGCCGGCATCGCCAAGCCGGAGGATTTCAATGGCAAGAAGGTTGCCGTGCCCTTCGTCTCCACCACCCATTACTCGCTGCTGGCGGCGCTGAAACACTGGGGCGTCGACCCGAAGACGGTCGAAATCCTCAATCTGCGTCCGCCGGAAATCGCCGCCGCCTTCACCCGTGGCGACATCGACGCCGCCTATGTCTGGGACCCGGCGCTCGGCAAGATCAAGGAGACCGGCACGGTCTTCGCCTCCTCCGCCGATGTCGCCAAATGGGGCGCCCCGACCTTTGATGCCTGGATCGTCCGCAAGGACTTCGCCAAGGCGCACCCCGAGATCGTTGCCGAATTCGTCAAGGTGACGGCGGATGCTTACGCCGACTACGCGAAGAACGGCGCCAGCTGGACCGCCGCCTCGCCGCAGGTGCTGGCCATCGCCAAGCTCACCGGCGCCAAGCCGGAGGAAATCCCCGAGCTGCTCAAGGGCAACAAATTCCCGCTGCTGGCCGACCAGCTCTCCGAAGCCCTACTGGGCGGCGGCTCGGTCGAAGCCATCGTCGCCACGGCGAAATTCCTCAAGGAGCAGGGCCGCATCGAGGCCGTGCTCACCGATTACGGCCCCTATGTCAGCCGCGTGCCGGCCGAGCAAGCGGCCAAGCTGAACTGACGGGGCCTCGTGCTCCGGGCTGACACTTCCGTTCCCGAGCGTCGTGGGCCGTGAGATCCGCGACGAACCTGAGGCCCGGCTGGCGCTCTCCCCTGGGAGCCCATGCCGGGCCCCTTTTCCCCCGCACAATTCGGCCTGATCGGTCTCACTGTCCACCTCATGAAACTCATCATCCATCATCTCGGCGTCCAATTTCCGCAGCCGGACGGCAGCGAGGCCCCGGTGCTCGACGGCATCGACCTCGCGATCCCGGCCGGCGAACTCGTGGTGCTTCTCGGGGCCTCCGGCTGCGGAAAGTCGACACTTCTCAACGTGATAGCCGGCTTCCTGCCGCCCAGCGAAGGCGAAATCTGGGTCGAGCACCGGCGGGTGTCCGGGCCGGGGATCGACCGCGGTGTGGTGCTGCAGACCGACGCGCTTTTCCCCTGGCTCAACGCCCGCGACAATGTCGGATTTGGCCTGCGCCTGCGCTCCATCCCTTTGAAAGAACGACAGAATCGCGCCGAGGCGGCGCTGGAGCTGGTCGGGCTCGCCGGCAAGGGCGACCACGCCACCTGGCAGCTCTCCGGCGGCCAGCGCCAGCGCGTCAGCCTCGCCCGCGCCCTTCTCGCCGACCCGGAAATTCTGTTGATGGATGAACCACTTGGCGCGCTCGACGCGCTGACCCGCGAGCAGATGCAGGACCTCGTGCTCGATGTGTGGAAGCGCACGGGCAAGACCATCCTCTTCGTCACCCACGGGCTCGACGAAGCGCTCTATCTCGGCACGCGGCTGGTGGTGCTGGCGGGAAAGCCGGGCCGGATCGTGCGGAACGAGCCGCTCGCCTTCGGCCGGCAAGCCCTCACCCAAGGGCTTGGCAGCAAAGTCAAATCCCTTCCGGCGTTTGCCGCCGCCCGCGAGCGGCTGCGCGATGTGATCTTTGCCGGAGCCCCGTCATGAGCCTCTTCACCCCGCTACCCGTCGCCGACAGCGCCCTGCCGCTGATCGTGCCCGCCGAAGGCTTCCCCTTCGAGGATACGTTGCGCCCGCGCCCGCCGTCCGCGCCCGAAGCGCGAAGCACCGGACCACGCCTCGCCCTGCCGGCGCGCCTCTGGATTCCCTTCGCCACGCTCGGCAGTCTGCTTGTCCTGTGGTGGGCGGTCACGGCCTCCGGCGTCGTGCCGGCGCTGTTCCTCCCCTCGCCACAGGCGGTCGCCGCGCGCCTCTCGCGCCTTGTCACAGAAGGGTTTGTCGACGCCACGCTGGCGCAGCATCTCCTCGCCAGTCTGCAGCGCGTCTTCGCCGCGCTGGCGGCAGCGCTGCTAATCGGCGTGCCCGCCGGCTTCGCCATCGGCCTGTCGACGGTGGGGCGCGGCATTCTCGATCCCATCGTCGAGTTCCTGCGGCCGATCCCGCCGCTGGCCTATCTGCCGCTCGTCATCATCTGGGCCGGCATCGGCGAGAGCGCCAAGGTTCTGGTGATTGCGCTTGCCATGCTGCCGCCGGTCATCATCGCCACCTCCGCCGGGGTGCGCGGCGTCGACCGCAACCGGCTGAATGTGGCGCGCGCGCTGGGCGCCACGCGGGCGCAGCTGCTGCGGCTGGTCGTGCTCCCATCGGCCTCACCCTCCATCCTCACCGGCACCCGCATCGCCCTCGGCGCGGGGTGGTCGACGCTGGTGGCGGCGGAACTGGTGGCGGCGACGCGCGGCGTCGGCTTCATGATCCAGTCCGCCGCCAATTTCCTCGCCACGGATGTGGTGGTGGCCGGCATCTTCGTCATCGCCACTGTGGCCTTCGCGCTCGAACTGGCGATCCGCCTGGTGGAACGCGCCCTGGTCGGCTGGGCCGCCCATGGCTGACGAGCCCGGGCAGCGGGCGCGCATTCAGGAGGGCGCCACCGCCGGCCAGTTGGTGGCGCGGTGATACTGCTCTCCGGCAGCAAGGACGGCCGCGTCGGCGCCGTCGCGCCCGATCAGCTGCATTCCCATCGGCAGCCCGCCGGCACCGAAGCCGCAAGGCAGCGCCAAAGCGGGCAGGCCGATGAGGCTGACCGGCACGACGATCTCCATCCAGCGGTGATAGGTGTCCATGCGATGCCCGTCGATGGACTCCGGCCAGCGCCATTCCACCGGGAACGGCCAGACCTGAGCCGAGGGCATGACGAGGAAATCATACGCGTCGAACAGTTGCGCCGCCTGCGCATACCAGCGCGAACGGGTGACGCTGGCCGCGTAGAGCTGGGCCGCCGTCACCGTCTGGCCGAATTCGATTTCCCAGCGGCTCTCCGGCTTGAGCAAGTCGCGGCTGTGCGGATCGGCGAGCAGCGCGCCCTTGGAGCCGGCATTGAGGAAGCCGCGCAGGCGAATCCAGGCGTCCCACAATTCCTCGGCGGGAAAGGGCGGCGCCAGCGCCTCGACCTCAGCGCCCAATTCCTCGAACACCTTCAGCCCCCTGGCGCAGATGTCGAGAATGCCCGGCTCGCAGCGATAAGCGCCGCCCCAGTCCGCCAGCCAGCCGATGCGCCGGCCGCGCAGATCGGTCTCCAGGCGGTCCGCTAGCGTCGGACAGTCACGGCCGAAGGGCACGGCCGGATTGGGACCGGCCAGCGTTTCCAGCAGGCGCGCGAGGTCCTCGATGGTGCGCGCCATCGGCCCGTCGGTCGCCAGCGTCGAGAGGAAGGTGTCGCCCACCGCATCGGCGGGCACGAGCCCCCAGCTCGGCCGGAAACCATAGACATTGCAGAAGGCTGCCGGGTTGCGCAGGCTCCCCATCATGTCCGAACCGTCCGCGACCGGCACCAGCCGGGCGGCCAGCGCGGCCGCCGCGCCTCCGGACGATCCCCCGGCCGAGCGGGTGAGGTCATAGGGGTTGCGCGTGGCGCCGAAGACCGGGTTGAAGCTGTGGCTGCCCTGCCCCCATTCCGGCGTGTTGGTCTTGCCGGCGAGGATGGCGCCAGCCGCGCGCAGCCGCGCCGCCACCAGATCGTCCTCTTCCGGGACATGCTCGCGGTAGAGCGGCGAACCATAGGTCGTGCGCACGCCGCGCACCGCGACAAGGTCCTTCACCGCCAGCGGCAGACCGTGCAGCCAGCCACGCGGCGGCGCGTCGTCAAGCGCGCGCGCCTGCGCCCGCAACGCGTCGGGATCGACCGCCGAGACGATGGCATTGATGGCGGGATTGGCGGCGGAAAGGCGGGCGAGATACGCCTCCATCAGCTCGGACGGCGCCAGGGCGCGTGTGGCGATGAGGCGGGACAGCTCGCTCGCGCTGAGCTCCATAGGGGAAGGCGACATTGGTTCTGCACGGCTCCGGAAGGAATCGGGTGCGCCGACGGTCGAGCGACGGTCCGCGCGCCGATAGTCTCCGCGAGGAGAGGACAGTCGGCAACCACCGGCGGGCGGACGGGTTTGGGAGCGCTCAGCCGGCTACGGCCAGCAGCGCCTCGGCCAGCCTCAGATCGTCGGGCGTGGTGATCTTCAGATTGACGGCGCTGCCGGGCACGAAGGCGGTCTTAACCCCGCCGAGCGCGAGGATGTCGAGAAAGCTGGGATCGCTGTCGAGCCCATCCTCCGGCAGCTTCCCATAGCCGGCACAGGCGGCGTCGCGCCGGAATGCCACCGGCTTCTGGCCGATGAGCACGGCGCCCGGCGGGTGCAGCAGATCGCCGCTGCGGGTGTACAGGAACTCGGCATTGACGAGGCCCGGCGCAGCGGCCCCGCTCACATGCGCCTCCTGCAGCAGGGCGCGCAGCAGTTCGGGTGCGGCGAAGGGGTGGACGACGTCGTGCAGGATGAGCCAGGGCGCCGTCGCCTGCGCCATCAGGCGGCGCGTGGTGCCGCTGCGCGTCGCCGCCCCTTCCACGAACGCGACCCGCTCATCACGGATGAGGGCGCGCGCACGCTCCATATCCGCCGCCGCCACCGCGACGATGATGGAGTCGACTTCCGGCAGCAGGCGGTCCACCGCGCGCTCAAGCAGCGTTCGCCCGGCCAGCGCGACGAACGCTTTCGGTCCGCGCCCGAGCCGCGTGCCGCTGCCCGCCGCCTGAAGGAGTCCCTGGACTTTCATGAGCGGCCCCCTGAGCGCTTCGGACGGGGTTGAAACATGCGTGGCAACCACTTTTTCCAGCGGGGTCGCTTCCTCGCACTTGCCGGCGCGGCCGGGGAGGAAGGCCGCGCCGGCGGAAGCCTGCCCACCGATGGCCCCGGGGGCGCACAGCCCAGGAAGGCTTCGCGTCCGGTGCGGTCCAGCCTGTCGAAGGCGGCGAGGTCGAGAAGCGTCGAGGCGTCGGCCTGCCGTTCCCGCGCATGGGCATTCTTGGCGGCGACATGGGCCTGCAGCGCGTCTCGCAAACGCACCACGTCTTCCTGCAGCGCCCCCGACCGCCATAGATGGCGCTGCGTTCTGAAATGCTGATGCTGGGGCCGCGGCAGATCGACCGGCACCAGGTGTCCGCCAGTATCGCGATCGAAATGGTGCAACAGGTTGTGGTGCCCGCCCGGATCGAGCCGGTGATTGAACAATTGCAGCCCGCGCTCGGTAACCAGCAGAGCATGGGAATGGTCGAGTGCCGCGAAGCCCTTCTTCACATCGCAGCTGTCCATGTCGGCCTGGCTGGCGGTGAGGTTCTGCGCGAAGGCAACGGTGCGAGCCCCTTCGGCCAGCAGGCTGCGGCCCGAATGCGGGAAAGGCCAATCACCCTCTACGCCCAGAAGGTCGAGGCAGGTGGAAGCGAGGTCGACCGTGCTGACAAGACGGCCATCGCTGCCGATGGGCAGACGCTCATCGCGAATGACGAGGGGCGTGTGGATCAAAGCGGGATAAGGCTCGACCGCGTGCAGCAGCCCGCTCTTGAAGCCGTGGGTGCCGTGGTCGTCGCCATGATCGCCATAGACGAGGGTCGTGGTGTGCTCCAGCGCGCCCGCGCGGCGCAGGATTTCGAGCATCGCGCCAAGCAGCGTGTCGGTGGCGGCGCAGCTGCCTTCGAACAGCTCGTCGAGATGGCGGGCATGCGAGGCCAGGGCGAGGTCCGCCTCGATATGGGGGAGCTGGCACCACACATAAATCGCGAACGGGCCTGTCGCAGTGCGCTGCTCGAACGCCTGGAGCAGCGTGGCGAAGTCGTTGGTCTTCCAGGCTTCGGGCAGCGACGCGTTCAGGAGATGCAGGATCGGCAGTCGGGGATAGGCGGAAGCGCAGAGGAATGACGTTTCATAGCCACGCGCCGCAAGCTGAGTGAACAGGCTCGGATTGTTGCCCACCGGCCGCGACAGGCCCGCCGCGCCGTCCATCTCGAAATCATTGCCGTGCAGAAACGCCGACATCACCATCTGGGTCGAGGTGGCGGAGGAATAATGGCGTTGATAGGTGCGCGCCTCGCCCATCAGCGCGCGCAGATGCGCAAACGCCTCGGGGAAGGCGTTGAAGGTCTGCCACGATGTGCTTTCGAGGTGAAAGACGAAAAGGTTCTTCGGCCGGGTCGGCACGGTACGCGAAGGGCTCATCGTGCGTCGGCCCGCCTTTCAGCGAAGATGGTCTCGAAATCGAGGCCATAGAAATGCGGCCATGCCCCTGCGTCCGCCGGCGCGCGGCGGGCGGTGTCGATGCGGAATCGTTCGACGAAAGCGGGATCGGCCAGGCATCCCGTCAGCGCCGGGGGCTCGGGCGGGGGTGTCCAGGCCTCGCGTGGCAGGTCGACATAGTTTTTGAACGGCAGCACGCGGCGCAAGGTCAGCCCAGTCTCGTCGATGAGATGATCATAGCCGGCGGGCTGGTGCTCGCCATCGGGATCGACGGCCGTGAACTTGGCGTGGCGGGCCTCGCGGTCGCGCCGCTCGATCATCTTGAGATGATAGAGGAAGGCGGGAACGAACCCGCGCGGGGCACCGTCCAGCTCAGGCGGGAACCAGGGCTGGTGCATGCGATCGGGGCGCCGGGTGACGGTGCGCGGTATCCTGAACAGGCGGGGCGTCCAGCGTGGCCCGCACGTCCCGTCGATCCGATACTCGCTGCGGCTGTTCCAGAGATTGACGATTCTCACGGCGAGAATCGGCTGTCCCCGCGCCTCGCGCCGTTCGAGAACCGGCCGCAGCCGGCGCAGGAAGCGGTCTTCGTAACGCTCATCGGCATCGCCGCAGATCACCCAGTCCGCCCCCAGCCGCGCCGCTTCGAGAATCAGGCGGTGCCGGTTCTGCGACTCATGCGCATGGGCCGGCGCCGGGCGTCGTTCGTCCAGCACCGAGACCACCTTCGGCTCGGCGCGAAGAAGTTCGGGCGTGGCGTCGGTCGAGCCCTCGTCAAGCGCGACAATGCCGTCCACATGCGGCGCAATGTGATGGAGAAAGCCGGGGAGGAAGCGCTCCTCGTTCCGAAGCTGCGTGATGCAGATGATCTTCATCGCCGGCGGGTTCCGAGGGGCGGTTCGCTTGCTTAGGCGTATTGAAGACGTGCCGCCATCAACCTTCCCGCGCAAGCACAGAGCTTTCCACAATCCGGTACTGCCTTACAAGCGAGGACACGCCGCGTGCATCCTTCCACCGCTTGTCGAATGTGGTTCGCCTATAGCCGTGGTCTTGCCGAAGCCGCCACGGCGGCTGGCACGCGGGTTTTTGCCCATACGCCAGCGTTTCTCGGCGACATCCGCTGGACACATGGCTGGAGCGGCCAACGCGCCATCACAGCCGACTCGTATCCCGACCTCACCGCGCCGGCGCCCGGCCTCATGGCATGCATCGGTTACAAGGGCCGCAGCGTCGCAATGGCGACGGCCATGGGCGGCGAACTCGCCCGCTGGGCAACCGGCACTGAGCCGGATACCCTCGATATGCCGGTGCGTCCCGCGAGGGCCTTCCCGTTCCACAGCTTGTGGCCGATCGGTGCTTCGATACGCATAGCCTATGGCCGGGCGCGCAACGCGCCCGGCATCTGAGCCGCCTTCACAGAGACGAGGCCTTTCATGACGTCCAACGATCTCAAATTCTACATTGACGGCGCCTTCGTCGATCCGGCGGGCAGCCGGACGCTCGACGTGATCGATCCCGCCACCGAGCAGCCCTTCGCCACCATCTCGCTCGGCGGGCAGGCCGACGTGGATCGCGCCGTCGCCGCCGCCAAGGCCGCCTTCGCCGATTTCCAGTTCACGTCCAAGCAAGAGCGTCTCGCGCTTCTTGAGGCGCTGCTCGCGGTCTATGAGCGCCGCTACGAAGATGTCGCCCAGGCGATCAGCCGCGAAATGGGCTCGCCGATCGCGCGGGCCCGCGACTCCCAGGCCTATGCGGGGCTCGGGCACCTCAAGGCGACCATCGAGGCCTTTCGGCGCTTCGAGTTCGACGAGACGCGCGGCACCACGCGGGTGACGCATGAGCCGGTGGGCGTCGTCGGCTTGATCACTCCGTGGAACTGGCCGCTCAACCAGATCATGTGCAAGGTGGCGCCGGCCATCGCCGCCGGCTGCACCATGGTGCTGAAGCCGAGCGAGATCGCGCCGATCTCCGGCATCGTCTTCGCGGAGATCGTTCATGAGGCGGGCATCCCGCCGGGCGTGTTCAACCTCGTGAATGGCACGGGGCCGGAAGTCGGCGCCGCGCTTTCCTCGCATCCGGACATCGACATGGTGTCGTTCACCGGCTCGACCCGCGCCGGCATCGACGTCGCCCGCAACGCCGCCGCGACCGTCAAGCGCGTGGCCCAGGAACTGGGCGGCAAATCGGCCAATATCGTGCTCCCGGACGCCGATCTCGAAACCGCCGTGTCCGAGGGCGTGCGCGCCTGCTTCTCCAATACGGGACAGTCCTGCGATGCCCCGACCCGCATGCTTGTGCCGGCCGCACGGCAGGCGGAAGCGCTGGAGATCGCTCGCCGCACCGCCGAGACCGTGCGCGTCGGCTCCCCGACCGATGTCGAGACCCAGATCGGGCCGCTGGTCAGTGATGTCCAGTTCGCCAAGGTGCAGGCGCTCATTCAGGCCGGCATCGACGAAGGCGCGACACTCGTCATCGGCGGCACCGGCAAGCCGGCCGGGCTTGAGACGGGGTACTATGTGAAGCCCACCGTGTTTGGCGACGTGAAGCCCGGCATGCGCATCGAGCGCGAGGAGATTTTCGGGCCGGTCCTGTCGATCATCCCCTATGAGACGGTCGATGAAGCAATCAGCATCGCCAACGATACGCTCTATGGCCTCGCCGCCTATGTGCAGGGCACGGATCTCGACGAGGCGCGCCGCGTCGCCGGCCGGCTGCGCGCCGGTTCCATTTATCTGAACTATCCGGACTGGGACCTGTTCGCGCCCTTCGGCGGCTACAAGCAGTCCGGCAATGGGCGCGAATACGCGGATTTCGGGCTGCGGGACTTCCTGGAAATCAAGGGCATCGTCGGCTACGGCGAACCGTAGAACGCGGGCCGGTCAGGAACCGATCGCGGCGGGCGGAAGCGCTTGCCGCGATCGGCATGGCGCGCTGGTGAAAGCGGCCGATCGTGCAGCCGGATCGGTCGAGAAATCCAGACCGGCTCGCGCCTCCGTCCCGACCAGCTGGACGATATCGGCGAGCTTCTCGGTAAAGCGCTTGGCACTCCCGCGAGCCGGGCGCTGGTTCGAAGCCCCGGCGCTCTACGGAAAGATGGCCTTGCTGATGCGCGCGTGCACGCCCCAATTGCCGTCGGCGACTTGCGTCACGCCGAAATCGACCGCCACCGACATCAGCGAGATCGCCTCGTCCTCATCGAGCCCATAGCGCTCCATCAGGAACTTGCGGGCGGCGCGGAAGGCGCTGCGTAGCGCCCGGCTCAGCGAGGAGCGCTTGAAGACTTCGGACTGCGCGTTGCGGCCGAGCTCACGCAGGTAATTGGTGTAGCTGAAGCCATGCAGCAGCCAGGCGTCGGGCGTCTCGATCAAAGGCGCGCCGAGCCCGTTGAGGAAGGGTTTGTCGGTCTCCCCGCGCTTGTGCAGCACGAGGCGGATCTCGCCGGTGAGCGAACATTCCAGCGCCGTGCCGCTGATCTCGCCATCGCCTTGCGCCAGATGCGGATCGCCAATGGACAGCAGGGCACCCGGCACGGCCACCGGCAGATAGACGGAAGACCCCTTGCCGGCGCGCCAATTGTCGATGTTGCCGCCGAAATAACCGGGCGGCACCGAGTCCACCATGTCGCTCTCGCGCGGTGCCACCGCGATGAAGCCGAAATGCGGGCGGACGGGAATGCGCACGCCGGCGAGCACGGTCTCGCGCTTCTCGATCCGTCCGTGATCGACGGGAACGCCGGGGTAGTCGATGGTTTCGTGAACGACGCCGAACGGGTCGGTCTGCGGTGCCCAGCGGAAGGAGTAGACCGCCTCCGCGAACCCGCTCTCGCCAGTGGCATCTGTGCGGTAGATGGTGATGACTTCGCGCTTGCGCGGCTCGTCCAGTACGTCGTCATGATGAAAGCCCCACGCCGCTGCGGCGTTGGAGCCAAACGCATAGCCGGCATAGGCCGGGTTGGCGCTGGGGCGCGGCTTCAGGTCGAGAATCTCGACTTCCAGCACATCGCCCGGCTCGGCGCCGTGGACGAAGATGGGACCCGTGCAGATATGCACGCCGAAGCCCTCGCCCGCCCCGCGCCCGAAGATCGAGGCGTTGACCGGCCCGGCCCCCCGTCGGTCGACGGCCTTGTAGTCGGCGGTCCAGCGAAAGACGCTCTCGGCGCCGGGATCGCCGGCGATCATCCGCTCATGATCGTCGTAAGCGTGCTGGGTCAGGGTCTCGATGGTCACGCGGGCGCCGGAGCGCACCCGGAGTGCGGGCGGAATGCTGCGCGAGAGATAGCCCCAATGCACCGTCTCGCGCGACACCGGCAGGTGATGATGGCCGGGCGCGACGACCTCGCGCGGGCGCACCGGCTCCGGCACATCGGGGGCCTCGGTGGCGGGCGCGGCTGCGGGCGCCGGACGGGCGGGCCGCGCGCCGGAATGCATGGGGCGACCTCGGGTCCACCGCGTCTCCACGGTGGCGCCGGAGGATTTGCGGTAGTCGCGCGGCGAGATGCCGTAGGCGGCACTGAACACCCGGCTGAAATGCGCCTGATCCGCGAAGCCCCAGCGGAAGCCGATCTCGGCGATGGAGCGGTCAGCGTGCTGCGGGTTGACCAGATCGAGCCGGCACTGCTCCAGCCGGCGATGGCGCACATAGTCGGAAAAGGAGCGGTCCTGCCCCTCGAAGAGCCGCTGGATGTAGCGGGCCGACAGCCCCTCCGCGCTGGCGATGTCGTTCACCGACAGATCGGGCTCGCGCAGGCGTGCTTCGATCTGGGCGCAGATGCGGGCGAAATGCGCCGCCTGCACCTGAGTGGCGTTGTCTTCCTCTGGCCGCGCTTCCGCCAGCAGCGCGGAGAGGACGAGTTCGGTGATTGCCGGCTCGGCGGCCATCACGTCGCCGTCCTCCATGACGGCGAAATGCGACGCCAGCGCCCGCATCAGGGGCCGCGCCGCCGCCGCCGAGACGGTTTCGCCAAGCACCAGCGTCGGCACGGTCGCGGCACGGCTGAAGCGGCCGACCAGCCGCTCGCGCGGCAGACACAGCAGCAGAAGCTCGAAATCCTTGCGGAACTGCACCGAGAAAGGGGTGGCGGGATCGCAGACCCAGAGGTCGCCATCGGCGAATTCGGCGGCGCGCCGGCCGGAATCGGTGAGATGCCCGCGCCCATAGGTGACGAAGCCGATGAGGATCGGCGGCTCGCTCCTCGCCGGCTCCCGGCCCTTCCGGGCGGTCTGATCCCAGGCGGTAAGCTTCTGCGCCGCCGAGCGCAGCAGGGCAAAGGTCGCCTGGGTCGGCGAGCGCTTGATGGAGACCTCGCCGAAATGGAAGGCGTCGGTGTCGGAGAGCTGCGCGGCAAGGCCGAGCGAAGCCAGCGTTTCCCGCCACGCCGCCTCCTGCTTGGAGGCGGGAAAGGCGTTGATCGAGATGGGAACGGCGCGGTTCATGGCAGCGGAACTCATGGGCGGAGAGATGACGCAGGCGGCGCCGGATCGCCAGTGAAGCACTTTGACGAATGGCGCACAAAAACTTGTCGCGTCGAGAGTCGCCCCCACTGCACAATTCCTCGTCATAGACCGACAAGATATTGAATAAGAATAATTTTTTTCGCACTCGTACTGGTTCCAGCAACGCCTTCGGCCATCCCTCTGCCTCTTTAGGGGCATTGCCGATGCCGCGCTCGGGCGGCTTAGTGGCGTCCAGCAACGTCAAGGCGCCGCCTCTGGCGCCCTCCGGACAAAGGGGAACAACAATGGATCGCCGTGGATTCCTGGGCGCCGGTCTGGCGGGTACGGCCGCCGTCGCCACTATCGCCGCGCCGCATGTCGCGCGCGCCCAGCAGAGCTTCAGCTGGAAGATGACCAACGCCTACGGGCCGGGCGCGCCCTTCTATGTCACCGGCCCGGGCAGCCCGACCTATTTCTGCGACCTCGTCGGCAAGATGTCGGGCGGGCGACTGACCATCCAGCACTTCGCCGCCGGCGAACTGATCCCGGCGCTGGAAGGCTTCGACGCGGTGTCCTCCGGCACGGTCGAGATGAACGCGGCGAATTCCTATTTCTGGGCGGGCAAGGTGCCGGCGGCGCAGTTCTTCACCTGCGTGCCCTTCGGGCTGAACTTCCAGGGCCAGAACGCCTGGATCTACCATGGCGGCGGGCTGAAGCTGTGGGAAGAGCTCTACGAGCCCTTCAACCTTGTGCCGATGCCGCTCGGCAATACCGGCGTGCAGATGTCGGGCTGGTTCCGCAAGCCGATCGAGAAGGTGGAGGACTTCAAGGGCCTGAAGATGCGCATCCCCGGCCTCGCCGGTAAGGTCTATGCGCAGCTCGGCGTCGATGTGAAGCTGCTGCCCGGCGGCGAGATTTTCCCGGCACTGGAGCGCGGCGTGATCGACGCGGCCGAATTCGTCGGCCCCTATCAGGACCGCCGCCTCGGCCTGCAAAAGGCGGCCAAATACTATTACACCACCGGCTGGCACGAGCCGAGCAACGTCACTGAGCTCGTCATCAACAAGGCCGCCTGGGAAAGCCTGCCGGACGACCTCAAGGAAATCGTCCGCGCCGCCGCCATGGCCTGCAACGTGCTCAGCCACACCTGGTGCGAGGCGACCAATGGCGAGGCGATGACCGACCTGGTGAAGAACCAGGGCGTGATCGCCGCGCCCTATCCGGCCGAGGTGGTCGCCAAGCTGCGCGACGTCACCACCACCACGCTGCAGCAGCTCGCCGACTCCGACCCCAAGATCAAGAAGGTCTACGACTCGTTCAGCAAGTTCGCCGCCGAGCACAGCCAGTGGGCGGGCCTCTCGGAGGCGGTGTACCAGACCCAGATCCGTCGGGGCGCGTGAGTTCGGGCGCATGAGTTCGACCCCCGTGACCAGCGTGCTGGAAAAATGCGCCCGTGGCCTCGACGCGATCGTCGAGGCCTGCGGCTGGGTCGCGGCGTGGACGGGCCTCGCGCTCGTCCTCGTCATGGCCGGCAATGTGCTGATGCGCTACGCCTTCAACACCGGCTCGGTGGCCATGCAGGAGCTGGAATGGCACCTGATGTCGCCGCTCACGCTGCTCTGCATCGCCTACACCATCAAGCATGAAGGCCATGTGCGGGTGGACATCCTGTTCGCCCGGCTTCCAGTGCGCGTGCAGCAGGGGATCGATCTGTTCTCGGCCCTCGCGGTGGTGGCGCTCTCGGTCATCATCATCCTTCTGTCCTGGCGCTATGTGGGCCAGTCCTACCGGATCAGCGAGGGGTCGCCCGACCCCGGCGGGCTGCCTTACCGCTTCATCCTCAAGGCGATGATTCCGGCGGGTTTCGCGCTGCTGCTGCTGCAGAGCCTGGCCGCCACGGCGCGCGCGCTCGCCGCCCTGCTTTCTCCCGTCAGCCTACCGCCGGCGCCGTTGTCGGAACAGGTGCCTGCCAATGCCCTATAATGAAATCCTGGCGATCGCCTGCATCGCCTCCTTCTTCGTCATGCTGTTCGTCGGCGTGCCGGTGGCGCTCACCCTGGCGATCAGCGGCTTCTTCTTCGGCTGGCTCGGCTTCGGCACGACGCTGTTCAGCCTTTTGCCGGCGCGCATCTACGGCGTCACCGCCAATTACACGCTGATCGCCATCCCGCTTTTCGTGTTCATGGGCGTGATGCTGGAGAAATCGCGCCTTGCCGACGAACTGATGGAAGTGATCGGCCATCTCTCCGGCAGCCTGCGCGGCGGCATGGGGCTGGGTATCGTCCTGGTCGGCATGATGATGGGCGCGACAACCGGCATTGTCGGCGCCACCATCGTCACGCTCGGCCTGCTGACCCTGCCGACCCTGCTGCGGCGGGGCTATGACAAGAGCCTGTCCTGCGGGGCGATCTGCGCCTCCGGCACGCTCGGGCAGCTCATTCCCCCCTCGACCATCCTCATCCTGCTCGCCGACATTCTCGGCGAATCCGTCGGGACGCTGTTCGCCGCCGCCCTGATGCCCGGCTTGATGCTCACCGGCATTTTCTGCATCTACATGCTCGTCGTCGGCATCATCTGGCCGGAGAAGGTGCCCGCCATCCCGCTCGAAGAGCGGCGCGCCATGCCGCGCAAGGAGCTATGGCTGAAGGCGCTCAAGGTCGGCCTGCCGCCGATCGGGCTGGTGCTGGCCGTGCTCGGCTCGATCATCGGCGGCATTGCCGCCCCGACCGAGGCCGCCAGCATGGGCGCGCTCGGCTCCATACTCGTCGCTTCCGTTGCGGGCCGCTTCACGCTGAAGACGCTGGTCGACACCGTGCAGTCCACCGCGCGCATCACCGCGATGATGTTCTTCGTGCTGATCTGCTCGCAGGTCTTTGCGCTGTCCTTCCGCGGCCTCGGCGGTGAGCGGCTGGTGCATGACGCCTTCGCCCTGGTGCCGGGTGGAACGGACGGCATCCTGATCTTCATGCTGCTGATCATCTTCGTGCTCGGCTTCTTCATCGAGTGGATCGAGATCAGCTACATCGTCGTGCCGATGTTCCTGCCGCTGATGCAGAACGCCGGCGTCGATCTGGTCTGGGCGGCGGCGCTGATCGCCACCGTGCTGCAGACCTCCTTCCTGACCCCGCCCTTCGGCTGGGCGCTGTTCTATCTGCGCGGCGTCGCTCCGCCGGAGGTGCGCACGGCCGACATCTATCGCGGCGTCCTTCCCTTCATCGCGCTGCAGTTGATGGCGGTCGCCCTCGTCTTCACCTTCCCGGCGGTGGCCACCTGGCTGCCCAAGGCGATCGGCTGGTAGAGGTCGCGTGACATGCTAAACACGGTTCGTGCCCGTCGGGGCATGGTGACCTCGCCGCATCATCTGGCGAGCGAGGCGGGGCTGCGCGTTCTGCGCGAGGGCGGCAATGCCATCGAAGCCACGGTGGCCATGGCTGCCACGCTGGCGGTCGTCTACCCGCATATGACAGCGATCGGCGGCGATGGCTTCTGGCTGATCGGCGCGCCGGGCGAAACCCCGGTCGGCATCGATGCCTGCAGCCGCGCCGCCGCCGCGGCGACGCCGGAGCTTTATGCGCAGGCGGGCCTGACGACGATCCCGCCGCGCGGCCCTCTGGCGGCCAACACGACGGCCGGGACCGTTGCGGGCTGGGGCGAGGCCTTGAGGCTGAGCACTGAGCGCGGCGGACGTCTGCCGCTCGCCCGCCTTCTGGAAGACGCGGTCTGGCACGCCCGAAACGGCTTTGCCGTGACCGCCAGCCAGAGCCAGCTCACCGCCGCCAAGCTGCCGGAACTTGCTGACGTGTCGGGTTTCGCCGACGTGTTCCTCACGGACGGCGCCGCCCCGGCCACCGGCGCGACGATGACGCTGCCGGCCCTGGCGCAGACGCTGGAGCGGCTCGGCCGCGAGGGCACGGAGAGCTTCTATCGCGGCCCGCTCGCCCGCGACATCGCCCATGATCTCGCCGCTGCCGGAACGCCGGTGACGGCGGACGACCTCGCCGCCTGCCGCGCCAGCCGGGTGGAGCCGCTGCAGGTCGACCTGCCGGGCGTCCGGCTGTTCAACTTCCCGCCGCCCACTCAGGGGCTGGCCTCGCTGATGATCCTCGGCATTTTCAGCCGGCTCGGCGTGCGGGACGCGGAGGGCTTCGCCCATCTCCACGGGCTCATCGAGGCGACCAAGCAGGCGTTCCTCGTGCGCGACCGCGTCGTCGGCGACCCCGGCACGATGAGCGAGGATCCGCGCGCTTTTCTTGCCGACGGCGTTCTCGAACGCCTCGCGCGGCGCATCGACCCGGCGCGGGCGCTGCCCTGGCCGGCGCCGCCTTCCGCCGGCGATACGGTGTGGCTGGGCGCCATCGACCGCGACGGCCTCGCCGCCAGCTTCATCCAGAGCATCTATTTCGAATTCGGCTCCGGCGTGGTGCTGCCGCAGACCGGCATCGTCTGGCAGAATCGCGGTTCGAGCTTCGCCCTTGCGGGAGACGGGCCGCGCCTGCTCGCCCCGGGCCGCAAGCCCTTCCACACGCTGAACCCCGCCATGGCGAGCTTCGCCGATGGCCGGCACATGGTCTATGGCACGATGGGCGGCGAGGGACAGCCGCAGACGCAAGGAGCGCTGTTCTCGCGCTACGGCCTGTTCGGCCAGGAACTTCAGGCGGCGATCACCGCGCCGCGCTGGCTGCTCGGCCGGACCTGGGGGGCAGAAACCGTGACGCTGAAGCTAGAGGATCGCTTCCCGCCGGACCTCATCGCCGCCCTGCGCGCCGCCGGGCACGATGTGGAGATGGTGCCCGCCTTTGACGCGATGATGGGTCATGCCGGCGCCATCGTCCGCCGCCCTGACGCCACGCTCGAAGGCGCGGGAGACCCCCGCAGTGATGGCGTCGCGATGGGTTTTTGACCGGTCGGAAGCCCATCAAGCGGGCGCCTGCTGGTTCAGGGGATCGTCCGCTTCGAGCAGGCGGGTGAGGTTGATGCCGCGTCAGCCTGGCGCTGGCGGCGGACAAAGGCGCATGTCCTCCGGAGGCGACAACGGCGGTGTTGCAGTGGACCCCTGCCGCCCGATTAGCGATGTCCCGCATGCGCGCAGTTTAGTTTAGCCGATCTAGCTCTTGGCGCGTTGCTATCCTGCCTCGACCGAATTGATCGCTCGCGCCATCAATTTAACCCCTCTCCTTCGCAGGAGGCATCTGTTTCCCAGCCTGCGTTCGGATGACGAGAATAGGCTGAACACCTCTCGCCCGCGGCTGGGCTTCGACAAGAGCTAGGTGACCTTAGGTAGCTTTTGGGTGGCGGCTGCGAAGCGGTTCAACGAGACGGGCTAATTGAGACCACCAAGCGCCAGCATACGCACTCAGCCATGAAAACACATAGATAAACATTCTATCATTCTCGCCTACGAACAACAACACGGGCATCGTCAGTTGGCCACGGTATCGGCTCCTTCCCGACAATTACTTCTACGTCTGCCTTAAAATCAGGCCACTCGATCGCCTCAATCTGATCGACTATATCATCCACTTCTTCTCTATCTGCCGGGTTATCATGCTCTAGATAAAATTTAAACAACCAACGATCACCCACCTTAGAAAAAGCAACCATTCTAAAATTATTATTTAATCCCAACGTAGCCTGGTTAAGGTTGACGTGCATACCATTTAATTCTTCCAGCAGTTTTTTGTCAATCATCGGACCTGCTCCCGGAGCTGACTGGAACAACACTCGGCCGCGAATCACCCTTTATCATGAAGCGATTTGTCGGCTGATCTTTATAGCCAGCACCGTTGTTCACGTTAAAACCGCTCACTCCCTGGCATTCAACACCGGCACGGTTGCCCCGCCGGCATCCGGCATCACCAGCTGCGCGTCGGCATGAACGTCGAGCCGCCAGAAGGTCTCCGCCGTCCACGCTGCCGGCGCGCCCTCGTAGATATAAGATGTCACTCGCTCAATGTCGCCGGTGACCGTGAGCGTAACCTTGTCGGGGGCGGGCGCAGCGCAGGTCCCGATGGTATGGCTTATTCACAGAGTAGCGCCTTGGCCTAGTACCCTATCGCGGATGCCAAGGAGCTTCGGTTTGGTTTGATATCAGAAAAGTGATGTCAGATGACCGGAAACCAAACCCCTCGGACAGCTGGATTGCCAATGGTTGTAAACAGATGGTCAGCTTCGAGAGTTTTGACGTCTATATCTTTCTGTATGCTTGAAAATTCTCGCTCGCCGAAAGGCGCGAAATTAAATCTCGAATCATAGCCTCAGCTTCGCTTTAGCTGCTTGCCGTTACTCCGCACCCCAAATTCAGGGGCGAGCTATTCCCATTTGAAGAAATGGTAATCAAGTAACGATGAAGCACAGTCAATCTCCGGGATTAAACCTCGGCTTCACGCCAGGCTCGAATCGGATCGATGGCCCTATGTGTGGATTGGGAATCCCGGGAATGATCCCACTCGAAAGCCGTTTCAAAAACCGCTTCGGCAGAGCGCTTTAGAGCGGTGAAATCCAGCTAAGTCCTTGAAAATAATGGCGCGCCCGAAAGGATTCGAACCTCTGACCCCCAGATTCGTAGTCTGGTGCTCTATCCAGCTGAGCTACGGGCGCCCGGCTTTCCGCCGGAGCGGGAAACCTGTTCGCGGCCGGTGGACACCGAAGTGGTTGGCCAACCGCGAGGGCCCGTCTGCTACCCCGTTTGCGCGGGCATTGCAAGCGCCAGCGACGCGGAACGAAGCTATCCACAGGCCGAACGTTCCGTCGGCGGCGGTCCAAGTCCCCGGAAGAGCCCGCCTCACCGCACCTCGAACGGCATGTTGGCGGTGGCGCCGGCGCCCTTGCCATCACGCAGTTCCACGAAGATCCGGTAACGACCCGGTGTGAGGCCGGAGACGCGGGCGCCACTGGGTCCGCTCTGGCGCACCGCCTCGGGGAAGAGGGGCGGCACCTGTTCGGCATCGCCGCCAATGCCGCGATCGGCGCTTTCGGCCATGACGAACCAGCGCACCTCCATCAGGTCGCCATCGGGTTCGACGGCGTCGAGGGTGAAGGCGCCTTCCTCGTCCGCGCGCCAACGGCCGAAAGGCGCGCTCGGTTCGCCCGCCACCCGCAGCGAGGCAATGCGCGGCGCCTGATTGACGCCCGGCGACTGACCGCCCCAGGCCTGCGCCATGGCCTCCGCCGCTTCCAGCCACACCCCGTCCGGCAGCAGCAGGCTGTGCCAGCTCGGCGTCACCTCCTGCTTCTGGCCCCAGAGGAAGAGAATGGCGCCCGCCCCCTGCTCGTCCAGCGCGGCGAGATAGCGGCGCAGCTGGATCGCCTTCTGGGTCGAGCTCGGCTCGAAGGGCGCGCCCCAGGGCGCATGCGCCGCCTGCCACTGGCCGAGCGCGCCCAGCTCGGTGATGATGATCGGCCCCTCCCAGCCCTGCTTGCGCGCCCGCTCGGCCACGGAATAGAGGGCATCGCCATAGGAATTGAGGCCGAGCACCCTGATGCTGGGCGCCTTGCGCAGCTTCTCCACCTTGTCGGTACCGGTTTCCGCCAGCACGGCGAGCGGAGGATGGGCGGGATCGACGCGGGCGACCATCGCGGCCACCTCCTCGATCACCGGCCACACCGCCGAATCATCGGCAAGGTCGACCTCCACCTCATTGCCGATGCCCCACATCAGCAGCGCGGGATGGTCGCGATACTTGGTCACCATAGCTTCCAGCTCGGCGAGCTGGCGGGCGCGGAAGCTTGCGTCGGCATAATCGGCGCCCTGGCGCGGCTGGCCGACCCACAGGCCGGCAATCACCTTCAGCCCCAGCGTGCCGGCCGCGTCGAGCAGCGGGCCGGGGTCCTCGCCATAGCTGCGTACCGTGGTGGCGCCGAGGCCGGGCAGCAGCGCCAGCGGCCCGTCGCCGGCGACGCCACGCACGAGGAAGGGCTGGCCGTCGACGAGGATGTTCCGCCCCTCCACCGTCACCTGCGCGGGCTTCGCCCCCGGCGTGCCGGGAATCACCGGCGTGGCGAGATTGGGCTGCGCCGGGGCACCGGAGCCCGCCACCAAGGGCAGCGAGACGGCCAGCCCGGCAAGCACCGTCCGGCGGCTCACGCCACGTTGCAGGGAGTGAGGATGGCGTCGGTTCACATCGCGTCCTTTCGCAGAATCGGGGTGCGTCGCCCCCGCCTCAGCCGAAGGCGCGCAGCGCCCGATGGGCGTCGAGATCGACTGGCCGGTCGGGCACCCGCAACTGGAAGGTAGCGCCGATGGTGCCGGGGACCAGTTGCAGATCGCCGCCATGGGCCTGCATCAGCTCGGCGGCGATGGCGAGGCCGAGCCCGGTGCCGCCCCGGCTGACCGAGCCCTGGAACGCCTCGAACAGATGCGCCCGCGCCCGCTCCGGCACGCCGGGGCCGGTATCGGCAACCTCGATGATGACGATGGCACCCTCGCGCCGGCCGGTGATGCGGATCTGGTCGCGGGCGACATCGTTGGGCGCGCGGCCGCGCAGCGCTTCCACCGCATTGCGGCAGAGATTGAGCAGCACCCGGAACAGCTGGTCGGGATCGGCATCGACCGTGAGATCGCGGTCGATCGATTCGACGAAGCCGATGCCGGTGCCGTCCTCGCCCACGCCGAGGCCGAGCGTATCGCGCACTTCGGCCACCAGCGGGCCCAGCGCCACCATGCGCCGCTCCGGCGGCGGTTCCTGCGCCTTGCCATAGGCGAGCGTGTGCTCGCAATAGGCAATGGCGCGGTCCAGCGCCGCTTCCAGCTTGGGGGCGAATCGCTGCACCGCCGGGTCGCGTATGTCGGCGAGGCGGTCGGAAATCAGCTGCACCGAGGCCAGCAGATTGCGCAGGTCGTGATTGATCTTCGACACGGCAAGGCCAAGCGCGGCGAGATGGTTCTTCTGCTGCAGCGTCTCGGCGATCTGGCGCTGCATGGTGGTGAGCTCGCGCTCGGCCTGGCCGATCTCGTCCATGCGGCGGTCGTCGTCGCGCTCCAGCACCGGCAGGGCCGGGTTGAGGCGGAAAGCGACCATGCGCTGGGTAAGCCGGCGCATCGGCCGCACGAACATCCAGGCGAGACCGAGATAGACCAGCGCGCCGGTCAGCGCGGCGATGACCAGCGACACCAGAAGCACATTGCCGGTGAAGCGCAGCATCGCCTTGCGCAGCGGCGTTTCGCTGATGACGATCTCGACGAAACCATCGCCGCGCGGCGGCGTGCCGACGGCGCGGATGATGCGCCCATCCGGCGCCAGCAGCGTGTCGAAGGCTTCGCGCACCGCCTGCACCGGGCCGACATCGCGCACATCCGCATGATGGTCGACTTCCGGCGGCATGTCGGAGGAGGCGAGCAGCCGGCGCGTGTCGTCGCGCTTGAGCGCCACGGTGATGGCGCCGACGCTGCGCAGCAGTTCCTGCGTTAGTTGCGGCGAGATCATGCCGTCCGGGGCGGCGTCGAGCACCAGCGCGGCGGTGCGGGCGGAGGCCAGCCGGTCGGACAGCCAGTTGAGCCGGAAGGCAGCGACCGCCGGCACCAGAATCAGCACTTCCGCCAGCAGCACGAAGGCGAGGGTGAAGGCCAGCAGCTTGCCGGAAAGGCCGAGATGAAAACCGCGGCGCGCATCCGATCCCGACGAGGCGCGGCCGCCCGAGGCGCGAATCTCTGCGGCCCCGCGCGCGAGGCGCCGGCCTTCCGGCCGCGCGGCCTCGCCCGCCGGCATGGCGGGCACGGCGACGCCATCGGTCCCGGCTTGCGAGTGCTTCGTCATGCCCAACAGTGCTCTTTCCGCCTTCACATCACGGTGTTCGATCCGCGAATGCGCTGCATCGGACGAAAGGATTACGGCGCGGAAACGACGGCGGATCAGGAAAGAGCATCCCTGACCCCTCCCCGGCTCCCCCTGCCGCAACCGATCACATTCATGTAAGGTCGCGGGGCGCGGTTGCCAGAGGCCGCCAAGCCCGCAGGCTGAGGAGCGGCTGTCGCGCGGCCCGTGGATTGGCGGGCTCCCGTGGCATTGGCGCATTGACTCGGGCCGGAGCGCCCCCTATAAGCCGCCCAACCCACGGCTACCCGCCGTTGGAAGTCTCCTGCATCTGCGCTTCTTCGCCTCGGCTGGTTCCGTGGCGCGCCGGAAAGGGAAACGTCCGGCGGAAGGGCGGCAGATCGAACAAGCGGAGAGACAACCGTGAAGCGCACTTATCAACCGAGCAAGCTCGTGCGCGCCCGCCGGCACGGCTTCCGTGCGCGCATGGCGACCCGCAACGGCCGCAAGATCATCAATGCGCGCCGGGCCCATGGCCGTAAGCGCCTGTCGGCCTGACCGAGCTTTTCGACCCCACATGGCTGGGGCGCGCCCCTCTGTTGCATGAGGATCGGCGCCCTACCATGGACCGGCTCGTCAAGCGCAAGGACTTCCTGGCCGCAGCGTCCGCGCTGCGCGCCAATTCCGGCCCGCTCCTGCTTCAGGGCCGCGATCGCGCCGACCAGGCGCCGGCCCGTATCGGGCTCACCGTCACCAAGAAGCACGGCAATGCCGTCGAACGAAACCGCATCCGCCGCCGCCTGCGCGCGGCGGTCCGCGACGCCTTGCCACGCGCTGGCCAGGACGGTTTCGACTATGTGATCGTTGCCCGGCGCGCCGCGCTCGGCACACCGTTCAGTGCCCTTATCCACGATATAGAGCGGGGTATCGCCCGCCTTCACTCAGGAAGCCGGCGCCCGCCCAAGCCTGCGCGCGCCGATGCCGCGCAACGCCCGCCGCGCGCCGACGGAGAGCCCCTGCCATGACGTCCGAAAACCGCAACATGATCCTCGCCATCGTCATGTCGATGGCGGTGCTCATTGCCTGGCAGTTCTTCTCCGGCGTGCCGCAGATGGAGCAGCAGCGCCAGCAGGCCCAGCAGCAGGCGGCCCAGCAGGCCCCCGGCGCGGCCGGCTCGCAGGCCCCTGCCCCCGGCACCGCCGCTCCCGCCCCGACGGCGACGCCGCCGCGTGCGCTGAGCCGGGCGGAAGCGCTGGCGCGCTCGCCGCGCGTCGCCATCGAGACGCCGAGCGTCATCGGCTCGGTGGCGCTGAAGGGCGGCCGGATCGACGATCTGTCGCTCAAGGGCTATCACGAGACGGTCGACAAGAGCAGCCCGATCATCGTGCTGCTCTCGCCCTCGGGCGGGCCCAACCCGTTCTATGCCGAATTCGGCTGGGTGCCGGGCGCCGGCTCCACCGTCGCAGTGCCCGCCGCCGACACGGTGTGGACCGCGCCGGAAGGCGCGCGCCTGACGCCGGAGACGCCGCTGGTCCTCACCTGGGACAATGGCGCCGGCCTCACCTTCCGCCGCACCCTGACCATTGACGCCAACTACATGTTCCATGTGCTGGACGAGGTGGACAACGCCACCGCCAATCCGGTGGCGCTGCATCCCTATGCGCTGGTCTCGCGCCACGGCACCCCGCATACGCTCGGTTACTACATCCTGCATGAGGGCCTGATCGGGGTGACCTCGGAAGGCGGCCTGCACGAGATCAAGTACAAGGACATCGCCGAGAAGAAGGCCGAGACTTTCCCCTCCGTCGGCGGCTGGCTCGGCATCACCGACAAGTACTGGGCCGCCACCGTCATTCCCGGCGCGCAGGAAAAGGTGCAGGCGCGCTTCTCCGCCGCGCAGTCCGGAAACGACCTGACCTATCAGACCGACTTCCTCGGCGACGCCGTCACCGTGGCGCCCGGCGCTAAGGCCTCTACCGATGGCCGCCTGTTCGCCGGCGCCAAGGTAGTGCAGCTCGTCGACGGCTATCAGCAGCAGTACAATATCGACCGCTTCGACCTGCTGATCGACTGGGGCTGGTTCTATTTCATCACCAAGCCGCTGTTCCTGGTCATCGACTGGATTTACCGCTTCGTCGGCAATTTCGGCGTCGCCATCCTCGTCGTCACCGTGCTGCTCAAGGCCATCTTCCTCCCGCTCGCCAATAAGAGCTATGCCTCGATGGCGAAGATGAAGGCGGTGCAGCCGGAGATCCAGGCCCTGCGCGAGCGCTATGGCGACGACCGCGTCAAGCTCCAGCAGGAGATGATGGAGATCTACAAGAAGGAGAAGATCAACCCGGTCGCGGGCTGCCTTCCGATCCTGATCCAGATCCCCGTCTTCTTCGCCCTCTACAAGGTGCTGTTCGTCACCATCGAAATGCGGCACGCGCCGTTCTTCGGCTGGATCCGCGACCTCTCGGCGCCCGACCCGACGACCATCTTCAACCTGTTCGGCCTCATCCCCTGGGATCCGGGTTCGGTTCCCGTCATCGGCCACTTCCTCATGCTCGGCATCTGGCCGATCATCATGGGCTGCACGATGTGGGCGCAGATGAAGCTCAACCCGGCCCCGCCGGACCCGACGCAGAAGATGATCTTCGACTGGATGCCGCTGGTCTTCACCTTCATGCTGGCCTCCTTCGCCTCCGGTCTCGTCATCTACTGGGCGTGGAACAACACCCTGTCGGTGATCCAGCAGTCGATCATCATGCGCAAGAACGGCGTGAAGATCGAATTGTGGGACAATGTGAAGAGCACCTTCGTCCGCAAGAAGAAGCCAAAGGCCGGCTGAGGAAGGCGCGCACACCATGGAACAGGCCGACGACACGTCCGCCGCGTCGGCCTTCACGCCCGACGAGATCGAGGCCGGGCGACGCCTCTTCGCCGGCGAGTGGACCTTCCTCTCGGCGGCACCGACCATCGCCACGCTGCCGCCCATGCGTTCGATCGAAATCGCGTTGGCCGGCCGCTCCAATGTCGGCAAGTCGAGCCTCGTCAACGCGCTGACCGGGCGCAAGGCGCTGGCCCGCACCTCGGTGACGCCGGGCCGCACACAGGAGCTGATCTTCTTCGGTCTCGGCCCGGACCTCACCCTGGTCGACATGCCCGGCTATGGCTTCGCCAAGGCGCCGAAGGACAAGGTCGACGCCTGGACCGCCACCGTCCACGCTTACTTGCGCGGGCGCGCCAACCTCGCCCGCGTCTTCGTGCTGATCGATTCCCGCCATGGGCTGAAGCCGATCGACCGCGACGTGCTGGACGGGCTCGACAAGGCGGCCGTCTCCTATGCCGTGGTACTCACCAAGGCCGACCAGCTGAAACCGGCGGAACTCGCCCAGCGGGTCGAGGAGACGCAGGCGGGTCTCGCCCGGCGTCCGGCGGCGTTCCCGCTCGTCTTTCCCACCTCCAGCCGCGATGGCAGCGGCATTGGCGAGTTGCGCGCGGCGGTGATCCGGCTGATGGCCGAGCGCGGCGTGCGCTGAGGCATCTTCCTGCGGGTTGGCGCGTTAACGCCCCAGCAGGGTTTGATCGCCGGCTTTTGACCCCTGTCATGGCCGGCCCCTGTCGGGCGCGCGAAGGTCGCGCGCGTTAACCGCAGGAGAGTCCGATGCCCAAGATGAAAGCCGCCATCTTCGTCGAGCCCGGCCGAATCGTTCTCGACGAGAAGCCGATTCCCGATGTCGGGCCGCTTGACGCGCTGGTGCGCGTCACCACCACCACCATCTGCGGCACCGATGTGCACATCCTCAAGGGCGAGTATCCCGTCGCCAAGGGCCTCACCATCGGCCATGAGCCGGTGGGCGTGATCGAGAAGCTCGGCTCGGCCGTGACCGGCTACAGCGAAGGCCAGCGCGTCATTGCCGGCGCCATCACCCCCTCAGGCCATTCCTATGCCTGCCTGTGCGGCTGCGGCTCGCAGGACGGCCCCGGCATGAAGCACGGCTTCAAGCCCATGGGCGGCTGGAAATTCGGCAACACCATCGACGGTACCCAGGCGGAATATGTGCTGGTGCCCGATGCCCTCGCCAATCTCGCCCCGGTGCCGGACGCGCTGACCGACGAAGAAGTGCTGATGTGCCCGGACATCATGTCCACGGGCTTCTCCGGCGCGGAAAGCGGCGCGGTGCAGATCGGCGACATCGTCGCGGTGTTCGCGCTCGGCCCCATCGGCCTGTGCGCCGTCGCCGGCGCCAAGCTGAAGGGCGCCACCCGCATCATCGGCGTCGACACCGTGCCGGAGCGCCTCGCCATCGCCCGGCAGCTCGGCTGCAGCGACGTGGTGGACTTCAAGCAGGGCGACGTGGTCGAGCAGATTCTGGCGCTGACCGACGGGCGCGGGGTCGATGTCGCCATCGAGGCGCTGGGCACCCAGCACACATTCGAAAGCGCGCTGAAAGTGCTGCGCCCCGGCGGGACGCTCTCTTCGCTCGGCGTCTATTCCACCGATCTCAAGATCCCGCTCGGCGCCTTCTCCGCCGGCCTCGGTGACAACAAGATCGTCACCACGCTCTGCCCCGGCGGCAAGGAGCGCATGCGCCGGCTGATCGACGTGATCGCCTCCGGCCGGGTGGACCTGAAACCGCTGGTCACGCATCGCTTCAAGCTGGACGATATCGAGGCCGCCTACGACCTGTTCTCGCATCAGCGCGACGGCGTGCTGAAAGTGGCTATTACGCCGTAACGGTCTCCACCGTCCCTGCGGCGCACTGCGAACGCTCCCGGAACGGCCTTCAGAGCCGTCCGGGACGACGCGCGGCGGCGTCAGCCATCATTGGCGGAACTGAGCCGATTGGCGGGGATATAGCCGCCCTGCTGGCGGATGCGCAGGCCCGCGCCACCGCCGCTGCTGGCCTGGCCGGGGGCGAGAAGTTCCACGCCCCCCTCTTCCAAGGCGCGCAACACGCGCTCGGCTTCCGAGGGGTCGAAATCGTCGACCGCCTCGCCCCCGCGCTCGAACCGCTCCAGCCACTCCGCCGTCACCCGCGCCTTTTGCGCCAGTTCCGCGGCGCTCCAGCCCAGAAGGGCGCGCGCCGCCCGGCACTGGCCGGCGGAAAGGGCGAGGTTGGCGGGAAGGGTTTCGGGCATGGCGGGCCTCCTGAACGAACGGGGTCTGACCCTGACGAGATAGGGCGGCGGGCGTCGATGTCACCCGCCTCAGGCGGCACCGCCCGGGCGCCTCGGGAGCGGTGTCACACCGCGTCGGCTGGGGCACCGGTGAGCAGGGCGTGGATCGCCTGCGCGTCGCGGCACTGGCGTAGCTTGCGCGCCACCTCGGGGTCGCGCAGCAGCCGCGCCACCCGCGCCAGCGCCTTGAGATGATCGGCGCCCGCCGATTCCGGTGCCAGCAGCAGGAAGATGAGGTCGACCGGCTCGCCATCGAGCGATTCGAAGTCAATCGGCCGCTCCAGCCGCGCGAACATGCCGAACAGCCGGTCCATCTTCGCCAGCTTGCCGTGCGGAATGGCGATGCCATTGCCGACGCCGGTGGAGCCGAGGCGCTCGCGCTGGTTCAGCGTCTCGAAAATCTCGCGCTCGTCCCGCTTCAGCAGCGTCGCCGCATGGGCGGAAAGCTCCTGCAGGGCCTGTTTCTTGCTGCCAACCTTGAGGGTCGGAAACACCGCGGACGGTGACAGAATGTCGATCAGAGCCATGAAACGATCCGCGGCGTGGCGATCCGGGTCGGGGCGAGACGAAGCGCGCGAACCGCCGCAGCGGCCGCGCGCTTCCCATGAGGTCGGGGGATCAATGGACGTCTTCCGCCTGGGCGCTGGCCGGCGGGTCCACCCAGCCGACATGCCCGTCCCCGCGCCGGTAGACGACGTTGATACGGCCGTGACCGGCATGGCGGAACACCAGGGCGGTGGCGCCGGTGAAGTCGAGTTCGAGAACCGCGTTGCTCACCGAGAGACGCGGCAGCGTCGCGGTCGCCTCGGCCACCACGGTCGGGCACCAGCCTTCCGTCGGCTCGGCGTCCTCATGGTCGGGGGCGGAGAACACGGTGAGCGGCACGGTCTCGCCGGCAGCGGCGGGCTCGGCGGCATTCTCGCCATTGGCGGCGCGGCGCTTGACCCGGCTCTTGTAGCGGCGGAGCCGCGTCTCGATCCGCTCCACGGCGGCGTCGGCGCTGGCATAGGGGTCCTGCGCATCGGCATGGGCCTGCAGCACTGTCCCGCTGTCGAGATGCAGCGCGCAATCCGCGCGATAGCCGGAGCCCTCGCGGGCGACCGTGACGTGGCCGGACCAGCCACCGTCGAAGTACTTGTCCATCGCCCCGGCGACGCGATCGGAAACGCGCTGCCTGAGAGCCTCGCCCACGTCGAGATTTTTTCCTGAAACCCGCAGCGGCATCGTGACTCGTCCTTCTGCTGGGGCGGGTCGGGAAGCGTTCGCGAATTCGCCCCTCGCCCTGCCCGAACTCCCTAACATGCCCGGCCGGTGCCACTAAGAGGTATGAGCCGGAAAGGAAAGTGTCAACGAGAAGCGGTGGACAGCGTGTGTGAAGCTTGTGTGAAGCCGTCCTGCACGCCTCGAGAGCGCCCTCGTCAGCCTCCGGCCGCCGCCGCCTGTTTCTCGCGCCGGCGCTGGACGGACGAGGGAATGCGCATGGCTTCACGGTATTTTGCCACCGTACGGCGGGCGATGTCGATCCCCGCCTCGCGCAGGCGCTGCACCAGCGTGTCGTCGGAAAGCACGTCGTCCGGGCTCTCCGCCTCGATCATCTGCTTGATGCGGAAGCGCACCGATTCCGCGGAATGCGCCTCGCCACCGTCGGAAGATGAAATAGACGACGAGAAGAAATACTTCATCTCGAAGATTCCGCGCGGCGTCGCCATGTATTTGTTAGAGGTGACGCGCGAGACCGTGGATTCGTGCATGCCGATGGCATCGGCCACCATGCGCAGGTTCAGCGGGCGCAGATGCTGGACGCCGAGGGTGAGGAACGCATCCTGCTGCCGGACGATCTCGGTCGCCACCTTGAGGATGGTGCGGGCGCGCTGGTCGAGCGAGCGGGTGAGCCAGGTCGCCGTCTGCATGCAATCGGAGAGAAAGGCCTTTTCGCGCTCGTTGCGGGTGATCTTCTGCACCCGGGAATAATAGGCCTGGTTGACCAGCACCCGCGGCAGCGTCTCCGAATTGAGCTCCACCAGCCAGTTGTCGGCGCTGCCGCGCACGAACACGTCGGGCACCACCGGCTGGAGAATGCCGGAACCGAAGGCGAGGCCGGGCTTGGGGTTCAGCCGGCGAATCTCGCCGACCATTTCGGCGAGGTCCTCGTCATCGACGCCGCAGACCCGCTTCAGCGTGTTGAATTCGCGCCGGGCCAGCAGTTCGAGATGGGCGAGCAGCGCCGCCATGCAGGGATCGTAGCGGTTACGCTCGCGCAGCTGGATGGCGAGGCATTCGGCCAGCGATCGCGCGCCGATGCCCGGCGGGTCGAAGGCCTGGATCACCGCCAGCACCTTCTCCACGGCCGCGAGCGGTGCGCCGAGCCGCTCGGCCACGCTGGCGAGGTCGGCGGAGAGATAACCGGCCTCGTCGATGAGATCGATGAGGTTGTGGCCGATGAGGCGCTCCACCGGGTTGCTGACCGCCAGCACCAGCTGGGCTTCGAGATGGTCGGCGAGCGAGGTCTCGGCCGAAACGAAGGCTTCGAGATTGTAGCCCTCACCATCCGCCCCGCCGCCGCCCGCGCCGGTCCATTCCGAATAGGTCGGGCCTTCGCCGCTCGGCAGCGGCGCCGCCGGCTCGCGGCCATTATCGTCGGGGAAGACGTTCTCCATGCCGGTATCGAGCCGATCCTCGATGGCACTGCGGCTCGTCTCCAGCCGCTCCTCCAGCCAGTCGGAGACGCGCTCCTCGCGCTCATGCACCTGATCGGCCCGGGGATCGAGATCGGCGTCGCTGGTGCGCTCGCGCACCGCCCCGGCGTCCGCCTCGCCCTCCCCCGCGCGCTCACCCTCAGGCTCGGCCTGGCGTTCCAGCAGCGGGTTGCGCTCCAGCTCCGCCTCGACATAGGCCACGAGATCGAGATTGGAGAGCTGCAGCAGCTTGATCGCCTGCATGAGCTGCGGCGTCATTACCAGCGACTGGGTCTGGCGGAATTCGAGTCGCGGACCTAGCGACATGGCGCGCACTCTCCACGGGCGGCGGCAAGGGCGATGGGCGGGACCCGGTCCATGCTACAGACGGAACTCCTCGCCGAGATAGAGGCGACGGACGTCCTCGCTCGCCACGATTTCCTCGGGCGAGCCTTCCATCAGCACCGTGCCGGAATGGATGATGTAGGCACGGTCGATGAGGCCCAGCGTCTCGCGCACATTGTGATCGGTGATCAGCACGCCGATGCCACGCTCGGTCAGCTGGCGCACCAGCGCCTGAATGTCGCCCACCGCGATCGGGTCGATGCCGGCGAAGGGCTCGTCGAGCAGCATGAAGGTCGGGCGCGAGGCCAGCGCACGGGCAATTTCCACGCGGCGCCGCTCGCCGCCGGAAAGGGCGATGGAGGGTGACTTGCGCACATGGGTGACGCGGAACTCTTCCAGCAGTTCGTCGAGCTGGCGTTCGCGCTCGCGGCGGTTCGGCTCCACCACTTCCAGCACGGCGCGGATATTGTTCTCGACCGACAGGCCGCGAAAGATCGAGGCTTCCTGCGGGAGATACCCGACGCCGAGGCGGGCACGCCGGTACATGGGCAGGTGGGTCACGTCGTAGCTGTCGAGTTCGATGCGGCCGGCATCGGCCTTCACCAGCCCGGTGATCATGTAGAAGATGGTGGTCTTGCCGGCGCCGTTCGGCCCCAGCAGGCCCACCGCCTCGCCACGCCGCACATGCAGGCTCGCCCCGCGCACCACCTGCCGGCCGCCATAGCTCTTGGCGAGGCCGACCGCGTTGAGCATGCGCTGCTCGCCGGCGATCGCCTCTGGCGCACGGGACGCAGGGACGGCCGGCGCGCGGCGGGGATCACTGGCGCGGGCGGAGGCGGGCGCCTCGCGCGACGGGCGCAAATCCGCCGCCAGTGCCGCCTCGAAATCGGCCTGGAACTGGGCCTCGATGTCATCGGCGCCCGGCGCCGCTTCTCTGTGGCCGTCGACACCGCGCACCGGCGCGGACGCTGAACCGGAACCTTGCGACGCTGACTTGCCGCGTCCGACGATGGTCGAGAAAAGACCCACGCGCACCCTCCGTGGTGAAATCACCACCCGGAAGGTGATAAACGTTCAGGACGCCGCTGGCAAATCGCGATGCAAGAAGCGGGCCGGAATCGGGGCAGAGTGAGGCAAAAGCCGGAAACGGTGCCCATGCACCCCAAGATGCGCCAATCGCCGGCCGTCACCGCGCCCGCCCGCCATTGGGGGTGCGAAACGGCAAAGCGCCGCCCCACCGAGCGGCGCCGGCAGGCTCAGGGCGCCGGTTTCGGCTTCGCCGCCGGCGCGGCCGGCTTGGCACCCGGCAGCGCGCCATCCGCGCCCTTCATGCTGTTGGGCACGATCAGGCTTTCGATGCGGCCGCCGTCGAAGCGCGACAGGCCGGTGGTGAGATCCACGGTCAGCTTCTTGCCGCGAATGACGTTGGGGCCGGAGGTGAGCACCACGGGATTGCCGGTGAGCGTGATGGTGTTGGCCTTGGTCTCGAACACGCCCTGGTCGCCGGTGGCGGTCTGTTCCTTGGTGGTCACCACCACCGAGCCGTTGATCTCCAGCCGGCGGATCGCGGAGGAGTTGATCGGGCTTCCCGCCGCCAGCGCATCGCCGGAAGCCGCCGCCGGCTTGCCGCCCGGCGCGTCCTTGCCCCCGGCCGCGTCCTTGCCGTCATAGAACACCACCAGCTCCTTGCAGCGCATGGTGGTGTCGCCCTGTTGCACCACGACATTGCCGCTGAACACCGCCTGCTTCTGCTGGTCGCGCACTTCCAGGCTGTTGGCGTTGATGCGGATCGGCTCGTCGCGATTCGCCGCAAAGCCCTGCAGGGCGTTCGGCACATTATTGGCCTGCGCCAGCGCGGCGGAAGACGCCCCCGCGAGGCCGGCGGTAAGGACGAGGGCGGCGAGGCCGGAACGGGTGAAAGCGAGGGGCATGTTCATCCCGACATGTCTACCTGCCCCGCGCCGGGGGTTCAATGAGGGCGGGGTCACGGATTGCTGCCGACGGCAGGCGCGGGCGTTGCGGCGTCGGGCGCGGCGACCGCCGCCGGCGCCGGCGTCGCCGGCTTCTCGGTCGCCGGTTTCTCCGGGGCGGGCATCTTGAAATCCAGCTGCACATTGCCGACGAGCAGGGCGCGCGAATCCTTCTGCGACACTTCCAGCGTGTCGGCGGTCAGCTTGCCGTCGAGATAGGTCAGCTCCACCGGGCTCTTCGACACCAATGTCCCGCCCTTGACGTCGATCTCGGCTTCCTTCAGCCGCCCGCCATAGCCGGACGAGGTGTCGAAAATCACCCCGCCGTCGAGCGTCAGATTCTCGGTCTTGGTGTCGTAGCTACCGCCGATGGCGGTCAGATTGGCCCAGCCCTTGTCCGCCAGCTCAAGCTTGGCTTCGATCTTGTCGAGCGTGATGCGGTTGGGTTGCGTCAGATCCTGCGAGGCGGAAAAGGCGGACACGTCATAGCCGCGATTATCGGCGGTGAACCCGTGCAGGCGGGGAAATTCCATCTTCACCTGCGTGCCCGACAGCGACACCCGGCCGAGATCGAAGGGCAGGTCGACGGCGAGGGTGAAGGGATCGAGATAATTGATCGCCACGGTGACGCCGATAGCGGTGATCACGCCGAGTGGCAGGGCCACGCGCAGGAACCGCACGCGCCGGCTGTGGCGCCGGGCGTTCTTGAACAATTTGGCGCGCCGGGCCTCGTGCGCAGCGACATTCGCCGACCCACGGCGCACCACCGGCTCGCTCGTCTTCGCGCCCCGCACCGCGGGGGGTTCGACATGTTTGTTCATGCGCGACGGTTCATCCCCGACTGACGGCCACCTTCCGCATCCCGGCCGGGGCTCAAGATGGCGGCTTCCGGCCGAAGGCGCAAGCCAGCATGGCCGCCCGCTCTCCCCCTCGCGCGAAAAGCCGGCGATTGTCGGGCCGCATTCTCACATGTGCGCGAAGCGCTCACGTATGCGCGAAGATGTCCTGGTCCGGCCATCCCGCGAGGTCGAGCTGCGCGCGGGTGGGCAGGAACTCGAAGCAGGCCTGCGCCAGTTCCCCGCGCCCCTCGCGCGCCAGCATGGCGGCGAGCCGCGCCTGCAGCGCGTGCAGATGCAGCACATCGGAGGCGGCATAGTGCAGCTGGGCATCGCTCAGCTCGTCCGCGGCCCAGTCCGAACTCTGCTGCTGCTTGGACAGGTCAACGCCGAGCAGTTCCCGCACCAGCTCCTTCAGCCCGTGCCGGTCGGTATAGGTGCGGGTCAGCCGCGAGGCGATCTTGGTGCACCACACCGGCGACACGGTGAGGCCGAAGGTCTTGCCGAGCACGGCGACATCGAAGCGGGCGAAGTGGAACAGCTTCACGCTGCGTGGGTCGGTGAGCAGCTTTTCGAGGTTCGGCGCGCTGCCCGGACCCGCCCCGGCGGGGATCTGCACCACATCGGCGGTGCCGTCGCCGGGAGAGAGCTGCACCACGCACAGCCGGTCGCGGTGCGGGTTGAGGCCGAGCGTCTCGGTGTCGATGGCGACGAAGGGCGCTTTGTCGGGCGTGTAGCGGGCGAGGTCGACAAGGTCGCCGCGGTGCAGGCGGATGCTCATGGGAACCATAATTTTGAAGAGTTTGCGCTGCTTACCACCACCGCCCCCGCCCCGGCAACCGGCAGCGGGCGCCCCCGCTCAGGCGAGCAGCGCGTCCACCACGAGGCCGGCAAGCAGGATCAGCCCGGAATCACGGTTGGAGCGGAACAGCCGCAGGCACAGCTCCCGATCGTCGATATCGAGCCGGCGCAGCTGATTGGCGAGCTGCACGGTGAAGATGCCGAGCCCGCCCCAGGCCCAGGGACCCGATCCGGCGCTCACCAATGCGAGGCCGATCAGCACCAGGGCGGCGCCATAAAGGCCCGCCAGCCATTTAGCGGTATGAGCCCCGAAAAGCAGGGCGGAAGATTTCACCCCGACGACGGCGTCGTCCTCCCGGTCCTGATGGGCATAGATCGTGTCATAGCCCACCACCCACAGCACCGCGCCGGCATAGAGCAGGAAGGCCGGCGCCGGCAGCGCTTGCAGCAGCACCGCAAAGCCCATCAGCGCGCCCCAGGAAAAGGCAAGGCCGAGCACCAGCTGCGGGATCCACATCACCCGCTTCATCAGCGGGTAGACCACCACAAGCCCGAGCGACGAGAGCGCGACACCGATGGCGAAAAACGGCAGGCAGAGAAGGACGGCGAGCCCCGCGAGCAGCTGAAGCGCGAGAAAGACCAGCGCACCCGTCAGCGTCACCTGCCCGGCCGGTAGCGGGCGCGAGCGCGTGCGCTCCACGCGTCCGTCAATGTCCCGGTCGAGAATGTCGTTCCAGGTGCAGCCGGCGCCGCGCATCGCCACCGCGCCGATGGCGAACAGCACCGCCCAGCCCACCGCCGCGCCATAGGCGGGCGCACCGCCTTCGGCCTGCACCCGCAGGGCGAGCGCCAGCGACCACCAGCAGGGAATGAGCAGCAGCCAGCTGCCGATCGGCCGGTCGGCCCGGGCGAGGCGGAGATAGGGGCGGAGCGGTGCCGGGGCGTAGCGATCCACCCAATTGCCGGCGGAATCGGCCGGCACCGGCCCGACAGGAGACGGCGCCGCCGGGATCATCGGATCAGCGCAGCGCGTCGCCGCCGAGCGTGTCGAACACGCCGCCCGGAGGTGCGCCCGTCGTCGGCAGGCCGCTCGACAGGCCGAGACCGGCGGAGATCGCTCCCTGGGGCGGCGGGCCGCTGGGGCCGCCACCGCCGCCGCTTTCCTGGATCTTCGCCACCTCGCAGACCTTGTTGCGCGTGGTGTTCACCGAGCTGACATTCTGCTTGAACTTCGCCAGCACCTCGTCGGGCACACCGCACTTGGTCTTGTTGGTGTTGAGGTACGAATAGAAGCTCTGCTGCGCGTTCGCGAAACTGCGGAACATCGGGCACAGCTCGGACGGCGACGCCTTCTTCTTCGCGGCGCCCTCCAGGGCTTTGCCCCGATTCTCGACTTCTTCGCGCAGCTTGGCGACCTGCCCCTGGCATTCCGAGGCATTCGGATTGGCCTGCTGCGGCGGGGGCGCGGCGACGCCGGGAGCGAGGCCGCCAGCACCCGCAGAGAAGCCCGGACTGAAGCCGGGCGCCGGCTGCGCGGCCTCATCCGCCTGCGGTGCGATAGGCACCGGCTGAACCACCACCGCGCCGGAGGAGGCCTCGCCGCCCGAACCGCCGGGCGCGCCGATCCACTGCGCGCCGGCCGGGAGCGTGCCGAGCATCCCGGCGAGCAGAACGCCTGCCAGCGTCGGGGTCATGCTACGTGCCCGCAGGCGCTTCGGGTGCGTGTTCAAAAGCCAATCTCTCATCAGGTGGTCGATCGGTGCCGTGTCGTTGACCAAGCGTGATACAGAGGCATGAAAGATTGGGCAACATCGCGGCGCCCGCGATATTTCCTGCAAATTCCGGACGAAAATCGACCCATGACCCGCGCCCACGACGATTCGACCACTGAGCCCTATGATTTTCGCGCCCAACGGCTGTTTGTCGAGGAGCCGCTGACCGAGGCCGCGCTGGTACGGCTCGACCGCGACCGGGCGCATTATGTCTCCGATGTGATCCGGCTGGAGGTGGGCGGGCACCTGCATCTGTTCAATGGCCGCGATGGCGAGTGGCGCGCGGTGCGCGAGGCCGGCGGACGGCGCGAGGTGCTGCTGCGCTGCGAGGCGCAGCTGCGGCGCCAGTCGCCGCCGCCCGATCTCGATTATGTCTTTGCCCCGCTCAAGCATGCCCGGCTGGACTACATGGTGCAGAAGGCGGTGGAGATGGGGGCCGGCCGGCTGGTGCCGGTGATGACCCGGCGCACCCAGGCGACCCGGGTGAACACCGAGCGCATGCGTGCCAATGTCATCGAGGCGGCTGAGCAATGCGGCATCCTCACCCCGCCGCAGGTCGTTGAGCCCGTGCCGCTGCCGCGCTGGCTCGCCGCGCTGGAGCCGGACCGCCGGCTGGTCTTCTGCGACGAGGCGGCGCCGCAGGCCGACCCGCTGGCGCCGCTGCGCGCCGCCGTGGCCGGCCCGCTTGCGGTGCTGATCGGCCCGGAAGGCGGCTTCGCCGAGGAGGAGCGGCGCCTGCTCGCCGCCCATCCCGGTGCCATCGTGCTGTCGCTCGGCCCGCGCATCCTGCGCGCCGACACCGCTGCCGTCGCCGCCCTCGCCCTGGTGGAAGCCGCCCGTCAGGCCGCACGCTGACCGGACGCCAAGCCTGCCGCGCCCCAACTATCCGCAGATCTCATCAATCGACTAATTAAAATGTATTTTCAATATCTGTAGTAAACGCAAAGGTCACACGGAGGTCTTACTTCTCCATCATCCCTCCCCGCGACGCACCGCCCTGTTGATTCGCTGCCGGCTAAGCGACAACGGCGCCGGTTCGTGGCGTGAATGCGGGAAGGTCGTGATGTCTCAGGTCGGAACAGAAGAATACCGCATCGGCATCGAGGAAGAGTATTTCCTCGTCGAAGCCGAGACCAAAAGCCCGCTGCGGCGCGTGCCGTCCGCCTTCATGAACCAGATACGGACCTCGCTCGGCCCCGCCGTCTCGGGCGACGTGCAGCCGTCGCAGATCGAGGTGATGACCCGTCCGCACCGCAGCGCCGCCGAGGCGCGGCGGGAGTTGCACGGGCTGCGCCGGAGCCTCGCTGAGGTGAGCGCTGGTTTCGACCTCGCCTTCATCGCCGCCGGCACCCATCCCACCGCCAGCTGGCAGGGTGGCAAGCGCGCGCCGACGCAGCGCTATGACGGGTTGATGCACGACCTGCAGATGCTGGGCGAGCGCAACATGCTGTGCGGCATGCATGTGCATGTGGAACTCCCGGACGCCGACCAGCGCATCGACGTGATGCGCCGCATCCTTCCCTATCTTCCGGTCTTCGTCGCGCTCTCCACCTCCTCGCCCTTCTGGGAATCCAAGCGCACCGGCCTGATGGGCTACCGCCTCGCCGCCTATGACGAGCTGCCGCGCACCGGCCTGCCGGAACTGTTCGAGAGCGCGAAGGACTACCAGGACTATATCGACGCGCTGGTGGCCGCGCGGGCGATCCGCGATTCGAGCTATGTGTGGTGGACCATCCGCCCGTCGGAAAAGCACCCGACGCTGGAACTGCGCGCGCCCGACAGCTGCACGCGGGTGGAGGATTCCGTCGCCATTGCCGCGCTTTACCGGGCGCTGGTGCGCCATCTCGTGCGCAACCCAAGACTCAATGCCGGCATCGATCCGGTCGAGCGCGCCATCGCGGCAGAGAACAAGTGGCGCGCCCAGCGCTATGGCGTCCATGGCAGCTTCGTCGACCGCCGCGCCCGCGAGGCGGTGCCGGTGGCGCAGGCGGTGGAGGCGCTGATCGACCAGCTCACCGAGGACGCCGACGCGCTCGGCGGGCGGGCGGAACTGGAGCATCTGCGCACGATCATTCGCGGCGGCACCAGCGCCGACATCCAGATCGCCGTCTATCAGGAAGCCGCCCACCGCACCGGCAACCGCGCGGAAGGGCTGAAGGCGGTGAACACCTGGCTCGCCCACGCCTCCGCGCAATAGCCCGCCGCAGCGGGCGGGCACAGCGACAGGTTGAAGGGGCGCTTGCGGCCCCGCAATTTCCATTTTCCATCGGTAGTTACAGCGATTTGCGCCGGAGCTTGGCGTGTGTATGGTCGCGCGCCCCGCATGCCGCCCGGAGTTCCCCATGGCGCGAGACCAGATCGACACGCAGCCCATCGAAAGCCGCGACGAACTCGTCGCGTGGTTCGAGGCGGGTAGCAAAGCGCCGTCGAAATTCCGCATCGGCACGGAACACGAGAAGTTTCCCTTCACGCTGAAGGGGCACGAGCCGGTGCCCTATGAAGGTCCCAACGGCATACGCGCCCTGCTGGAAGGCATGCAGGCGCTGAACTGCTGGGAACCGATCATGGAAGGCGAGACCATTATCGGCCTCGCCGACACGGTCGGTGGCGGGGCGATCTCGCTGGAGCCGGGCGGGCAGTTCGAACTGTCCGGCGCGCCGCTCATCACCATTCACGAGACCTGCGCCGAGGTGAACGGCCATCTCGACCAGGTGCGCGAGGTGGCGACGCCGCTCGGCTTCGGCTTCCTCGGCCTCGGCATGAGCCCGAAATGGACGCTGGCGGAAACGCCGGTCATGCCCAAGGGCCGTTACAAGATCATGTCGAACTACATGCCGAAGGTTGGCACGCGCGGCCTCGACATGATGTACCGCACCTGTACCGTGCAGGTGAATCTCGACTTCGCCTCCGAAGCCGACATGGTGAAGAAGCTGCGCGTCGGCCTCGCCTTGCAGCCGGTGGCCACCGCCCTCTTCGCCAATTCGCCGTTTACGGAAGGCAAGCCCAATGGCTTCCTCTCCTACCGCTCGGAAATCTGGCGCGACACCGACAATAACCGCGCCGGCATGCTGCCCTTCGCCTTCGAGGACGGGATGGGCTTCGAGCGTTATGTCGACTACGCGCTCGATGTGCCGATGTATTTCATCAAGCGCGGCGACAGCTATATCGATGTCGCCGGCTCGTCCTTCCGTGATCTGCTCGCCGGCCGCCACCCCGCCATGCCGGGTGAGGGCGCCACGGTCTCCGACTGGGCCAACCACCTCTCCACCATTTTCCCGGAAGTGCGGCTGAAGCGTTACCTCGAAATGCGCGGCGCCGATGGCGGGCCGTGGCGCAGCCTGTGTGCGCTGCCGGCGCTGTGGACCGGGCTCTATTACGACACGACGAGCCTCGATGCCGCCTGGGACCTCGCCAAGGGCTGGAGCATGGAGGAGCGGCAGAAGCTGCGCGACGAGGTGCCCCGGCTCGGCTTCAAGGCCGAGATCGCCGGGCGCTCCCTGCTCGACGTGGCGCGCGACGTGGTCGAGATCACCCGCGCCGGCCTTCAGCGCCGCGACTATCGCGACAGCCAGGGCCGCGACGAGAGCCGCTTCCTCGCCCCGCTGGAGGCCAGCCTTAAAGCCGGCAAGACTCCGGCGGAAGTGCTGCTGGAGCGCTATGAGGGCGTGTGGAACCGCTCGGTGGAGCCGGTTTTCGTCGAGGATGCCTACTGATCAGCCCTGGTAGCTGCCGGCCCGATAGGTGCCGACGCTCCACAGATGCCCCTCGGGATCGCGCACGGTGAATTCGCGCGAGCCATAGGGCGTGTCATAGAGCGCCATCACCACCTGCGCGCCGGCGGCCTGGATGCGGGCCCACGCGACATCGGCATCGGGCACCACGACATAGATTCCCTGCGTGACGCCGCCCGCCTGCGCCGGGCTGCGCATGCCGAGCACGTCGTCCTTGGCGCCGCCAAGCATGATCGCGCTGGTGCCGAGCGCGAGTTCCGCATGGGCCACGCCGCCCTGCCCGTCCTCCACGACGAAGAGGGGCTTGAAGCCGAGTGCCTTCTCCAGCCAGTTGATGGCGGAACCCGGGTCACTGTAGCGGAGGAAAGGCACGATATCGCCGGGAACGGGACGGCTCATCACTCGATCTCCTTGGCAGTGGCAGAGACGCCGCGCGGGCCATGCGGGTTCAGGCGCCGCTCACTCCGCGGCGATCGCCGTGTCGGAGATGTTGTCGAGCCCCTGCACGATGTGATGGGCCAGCGCGTCGGCGAGCGGGGACGCCTCGTGGCGGTTGCGCAGCAGGCCGATACGGCAGGGCGCCAGCGCCGGGAAGCCGTCGGACGGCCCCAGAACCCGCATGCCGGGGCGCAGCCCGGATTCCGGCAGCACGGAAATGGCGAGCCCGGCCAGCACCGCCGCCGAAACGGCGGTCGAGTTGGATGAGGTGTAGAGAATGCGGAATGGCCGGTCGACCGCCTGCAGCATGGAGATCGCCTCCTGCCGCCAGTTGCAGGTCTGCCGCCCCAGCGCCAGCGGCACCGGGCCTTCCAGATGCACGGAATGGCGGGTAGAGCCCACCCAGAGCAATTGCTCGCGGCGGATGATCTCGGTCTCGCGATTCATCGTCTCGCAATCGGTGATGATAGCGAGGTCGAGATCGCCCGTGTCGATGCGGTCGACGAGATCGGTCGAGGGATCGCACACCACGGTCAGCTCGACATTGGGATGGGTGGCGGAAAACCGCGCCATGATTTCCGGCAGGTATCGGTCGGCGTAATCGTCCGGCACGCCGAGCCGCACCCGGCCCGACAGTTCCGCCGAGGCGAGGCTGGCCATGGCCTCGATGTTCAGCTTGACGATGCGGCGGGCATAATCGAGCAGCCGGTCGCCTTCATCGGTGAGGCGCGAGGCGCGCCCGTCGCGGGCGAAGATCGGCCGGCCGACCCGCTCCTCCAGCCGCTTCATCTGCATCGACACCGCCGACTGGGTTTTGTGAACCACCTCGGCAGCCTTTGTGAAACTGCCGGTTTCGGCAATCGCAATGAATGTTCTTAATTGATCAATATCGAGCAACACGCTCATCGGAGCCCTCACGATGGCCTATCATCAATCCTGATGATATCAGCGATCATAAACATTCGCTAGCGTGATTGATCCCGCTCCTTCATAACGATCCCGCCGCGAACGGACGATGTCGAGATCGGGTGGCCCCCACGCCTCCCCCAGCTCACAAACCCCGCATCGTCGCTGCGCGGCCGGCACATGGAGGATACGATGTCGTTTGTTGGCGAAGTCCGGAGAAAGCCCTTCTCCTCGTTCGGTACCGCGGCGAGCGGGCTGCTGATCGCCGCTGTCATGGGGTCCATCCAGTTCATCAAGGCGGTTGCCCGCCGGCGCCATATCGCCCAGCTCGGCGGCTTCGACGACCGCATGCTGCGCGATATCGGCCTCACCCGCGGCGACCTGCTCGACGCCTCGTCCGGCCCGCTGTGGCAGGACCCGACGGCCGTGCTCGTGGTCCGCTCGGTGGAACGCCGCGCCGCCCGCCGCTCGACTATGCGCGAGGCGCTGCGCGAGGCCGCACGGCAGGACGCCGCCGGCAAGGCCGCGCGCGACCGCCGCTCCGACGGTCTTTCGCCCGTCACCCCCCGCCAGGACACTCCCGTCTCCTGCGGCTGACCATGCCCGCATTTTCGTCGCGGCACCGGCCGCCCGCACGAATTTACGGCGACATCGACCCCCTCGTGTCGCCGACTTGAAGCCCGCTGGCTGGTCCAGCGGGCTTTTTTTGTGCCTTCGCTCCACGGCGGCAGCCCTTTGCTTGCAGAAGCGAAATCCCGTCCTTGCAGCGCCGGGGATGCGCACCGGCCGCGTCCGGTCCATATGGGGAGCGCCGGCGCGGTGCCGGACACGAAGGGGACCTCTCCCATGGCACAGCTTCTCGAACTCGGCCTCGACACATTCGGCGACGTGACCTCCGGCGTCGATGGGCGCCCGCTCTCCCACGCCCAGGTGATTCGCGATCTGGTGGACGAAGCGGTGCTGGCGGATGAGGTCGGCATCGACTTTATCGGCGTCGGCGAGCATCATCGCGACGATTTCGCCGTGTCCGCGCCGGAAGTGGTGCTGGCCGGCATGGCCACGCGGACAAAGCGCATCCGCCTCGGCTCGGCGGTCACCGTGCTGTCCTCCGACGATCCGATCCGCGTGTTCCAGCGCTTCGCCACGGTCGATGCGCTGTCCAATGGGCGGGCGGAGGTCATTCTCGGGCGCGGCTCCTTCACCGAATCCTTCCCGCTCTTCGGCTTCGACCTGAAGGACTATGAGGCGCTGTTCAGCGAGAAGCTGGATCTGTTCGCGGCGCTGCTGCGCGACAATGCCACCGCGCAAGGCGTCACCTGGCAGGGCAAGCTGCGCCCGCCGCTGAGGGATCAGCACGTCTATCCCTTGGTGGAATCCGGCACACTGAAGACCTGGATCGGCGTTGGCGGCTCACCGGAATCGGTGGTGCGGGCGGCGCGCTATGGCCTGCCGCTGATGCTCGCGATCATCGGCGGCAATCCGGCCCGCTTCGCGCCCTATGTCGATCTCTACCACAAGGCCATCGGCCAGCTTGGTGGCACGGCGCAGCCGATCGGCGTGCATTCGCACGGTTATATCGCCGAGACGGATGCGCAGGCGCGCGAGGAATTCTATGCCGACTACAAGCGCATGCATGACCGCATCGGCGCCGAGCGCGGCTGGCCGCCCTATGGCCGCGACGCCTTCGAGCATGAGATCGCCCATGGCTCGCTCTATCTCGGATCGCCGGAAACGGTGGCGCGCAAGATCGCCAAGACGGCGAAGGCGCTGCGCCTTTCGCGCTTCGATCTGAAGTACAGCGCCGGCCCGCTCTCCCACGCGCGGATGATGCGCGCCATTGAACTCTACGGCACCAAGGTCATACCGCGCGTGCGGGAGATTCTGGCGGAAGAGACGGTGGCGGCGTGAGGGGTAGAGGGCTGCTGGCAACGCGGCCGGGCTGATTGGCCGAAAGCCCAATCCTGCGAGGCGAGCTGCGCGCGCCTCAGGATGACGGCGCGCGAACCGGTCCAGCCAGTCATGCCGTTCGTCATGCTGAGGTGCCGGCCGCAAGGCCGGCCTCGAAGTACGCCGGCGATAGCCCCCTCCCCGCCGGGGAGGGGGTTAAGCTCACACGTTCAGCAGCAGATATTCCCGCTCCCAGGGCGAGATCACCCGCATGAAGGTGTCGAACTCGGTCTGCTTCACCGCCGTATAGGTCTTGACGAAAGACGGCCCGAGCACCGTGGCGATTTCCTCCGAGTGCTGCAGCGCCGCCACCGCTTCGAGCAGGCCGCGCGGCAGCTCGAAATCGAGCCCCTTGGCGTCGGCTTCCAGCGGCTCGGTCGGGCGCAGCCCTTCCACCATGCCGAGATAGCCGCAGGCGAGCGAGGCGGCGATGACGAGATAGGGGTTGGCGTCGGAGGACGGCACCCGGTTCTCCACGCGCCGCGCCGCCGGCGAGGAGGGCGGCACGCGCAGCCCGGCCGTGCGGTTGTCATAGCCCCACTGCACGTTGATCGGCGCCATCGAATCGCGCGTCAGCCGGCGGTAGGAATTCACGTAAGGCGCGAGGATGGACATGACCGCCGGCAGGTAGCGCTGCTGGCCGGCGATGAAGGAGAAGAACTCCGGCGTCGGGTCGCCATCGGCGTCGGAGAAGATGTTGCGCCCCGTCTCGCCATCCACGATGGACTGGTGGATGTGCATGGCCGAGCCCGGCTCGTCGGCGATGGGCTTGGCCATGAAGGTGGCGTAGATCTTGTGCTGCAGCGCCGCCTCGCGGATCGTGCGCTTGAACAGATAGACCTGGTCGGCGAGCACGATGGGATCGCCGTGCAGCAGGTTGATTTCCATCTGCGCCGCGCCGTCCTCATGGATCAGCGTGTCGATCTCCAGGCCCTGCGCCTCGGAGTAGTCGTACATGTCCTCGAACAGGGCGTCGAACTCGTTCACCGCCTGGATCGAATAGGACTGGCGGCCGATTTCCGGCCGGCCCGAACGGCCAATGGGCGGCTTGAGCGGGTAGTCGGCATCGGTGTTCGGCTCGACGAGATAGAACTCGATCTCCGGCGCGACGACCGCCTTCCAGCCCTTCTTGGCGTAGAGATCGACCACGTTCTTCAGCACCTGCCGGGGCGCCAGTTCCACCGGGCGCCCGTCGCGGTGGAAGGCGTCGTGGATCACCTGCGCGGTGGGGTCCTGCGCCCAGGGCACGATGGCGAGGGTGGAGAAGTCCGGCTCCATCACCAGATCGCTGTCCACCACCACCGAGTCGACGAGATTGTCGTAAGGGGGGTAGTCGCCGGAAATGGTCTGGAAGAACACGCTGAGCGGCAGGTTCATCGTCGGGCCGGACAGGAACTTCGAGACCGGCATGATCTTGCCGCGTCCGACGCCGGCGAGATCCGGCACCGCGCATTCGATTTCGGTAATGCCGCGTGCAGCCATCCATGCCTTTGCCTCGGCAAGGGTGGTGACGCCGCGGGGATTGTCGACCGCGTCCTTATCAGAACGCTTCTTCTTGGCCATGATTGCCTTCCTGATGCGCTTTCTGCGCCGCTTGAGGCAATCACGGCCCGCTTGCTGCCGTCAAGGCAGGGCTACCGCGCCACCTTTGCAGGCATGGTAAAATTGTTCGCAGCGGGGCGTTGAGCCGGTACGCGAAGCCGGTTAGCGTCGATGCGCCGACATAACCGGCGGGGAAACGGGACCAGTCAGCATGAGCACCGGCGTCACCGAAAAGACGCAGAAGACCATCGGCGGCATCCGCCGGAAATTCGCTCCCTGGAACGACCCGCAGGCCGTCCCGCTGATCAGCTACAAGAACGTCACCAAGCGCTTCGGCGAGTTCACCGCCGTCGACAACCTCTCCCTCGACATCTATGAGCGCGAATTCTTCGCCCTGCTGGGCCCGTCCGGCTGTGGCAAGACCACGCTGATGCGCATGCTCGCCGGCTTCGAGGACCCGACCGAGGGACAGATCACCCTTGCCGGGCACGACCTCGTCGGCACGCCGCCCTACAAGCGGCAGACCAACATGATGTTCCAGTCCTACGCGCTGTTCCCGCATATGAGCGTGTGGGACAATATCGCCTTCGGCCTCCGCCAGGACCGGATGGAGAAGGGCGCCATCGCCGCCCGCGTGGAGGAGATGCTCAAGCTGGTGAAGCTTGAGAAATTCGCCAAGCGCAAGCCGCACCAGCTCTCCGGTGGCCAGCGCCAGCGCGTGGCGCTCGCCCGCTCGCTCGCCAAGCGGCCCAAGGTGCTGCTGCTGGACGAGCCGCTCGGCGCGCTCGACAAGAAGCTGCGCGAGGAGACCCAGTTCGAGCTCATGGACATCCAGATGGAGCTCGGCATGACCTTCCTGATCGTTACCCACGACCAGGAAGAGGCGATGACGGTGGCCGACCGCATCGCGGTGATGAATCACGGCAAGCTGGTGCAGGTCGCCCCGCCGGCGGTGATCTACGAGCACCCCAACTCCCGCTACGTCGCCGATTTCGTCGGCGATGTGAACATTCTCGACGCCACGGTCGAAGCGGTGGAGGCCGGCATGGTCACGCTGCGGCCGAGCGTGGCGCCGGAGCGGCGCTTCCGCATCGCCCAGGACTGCGCGGTGAAGCCCGGCGACAGCGTCGCCATCGCCCTGCGGCCGGAGAAGATGCGGGTCGAGCTCGACCCGCCCGCCGATACCGGCATCAACTGCCTGCAGGGCGAGATCTGGGACATCGGCTATCTCGGCGATCTCTCCATCTTCCATGTCGAGCTGCCGGGCGGCACGCGCGTCAAGGCCGCCAAGCCGAACCTCACCCGCATGGTCGAGCGCCCCATCACCTGGGACGACAAGGTCTATGTGTACTTCTCGCCCGATGCCGGCGTGGTCCTGACGAGCTGAGGGAGGCCACCATGGCAAGCAAGGCGAACGGGCGATGGCTGGTGCTCACCATCCCCTATCTCTGGCTGCTCGCGCTGTTCCTGATCCCGTTCCTGATCGTCTTCAAGATCAGCCTGTCGCAGGACGCGATCGCGCAGCCGCCCTATGTTCCGACCTTCGATCTCGCCGAGGGCTGGGCGGCGTTCAAGGACGCCCTCAGTGAACTGTCCTTCGAGAATTACGGCTATGTGCTCTCGTGGGACAATGAGTTCATCGAGGCCTATGGCTCCAGCCTCTGGATCGCCGGCATTTCCACCCTGCTGCTGCTGATGGTCGGCTATCCCATCGCCTATGGCATGGCGCGGGCGCCGAAATCCATCCGCCCCACGCTGCTGATGCTGGTCATCCTGCCGTTCTGGACCTCGTTCCTGATCCGCGTCTATGCCTGGATCGGCATCCTCTCGCCGGAAGGTCTGCTCAACCAGCTTCTGTTCGCGCTCGGCATCGTCGACCGCGACGCGCCGCTGCAGATTCTCGCCACGGACACGGCGGTCTATATCGGCATCGTCTATTCCTACCTGCCCTTTATGATCCTGCCGCTCTATTCGGCGCTGGAGAAGATGGACGAGACACTGCTGGAAGCCGCCGCCGATCTCGGCTGTCCGCCCCTCACCGCCTTCTGGAAGATCACCTGGCCGCTCTCGCTGCCGGGCGTGTTCGCCGGCTGCCTGCTGTGCTTCATCCCGGCGGTGGGCGAGTTCGTCATCCCCGACCTGCTCGGCGGCTCGGACACGCTGATGATCGGCAAGGTGCTGTGGACCGAATTCTCGGTGAACCGCTCCTGGACCGTCTCCGCGGCGGTGGCGGTGCTGCTGTTGATGGTGCTGGTGATCCCGATCGTCTTCTACCAGAACCTCCAGGCTCGCGAAGTGGAGCGACGCTGATGCGCAAGGGTCTCTCCTGGTTCAACGTGACCTCGATCACGCTGGGCTTCGCCTTCCTCTACATCCCGATCATCCTTTTGGTGATCTACTCCTTCAACGCCTCGCGCATGGTGACGGTGTGGGCGGGCTTTTCCACCCACTGGTATGTGCAGCTGTTCCAGAACGAGCAACTGCTCGATGCCGCCTGGGTGACGCTGCGCGTCGCCTTCCTCACCGCCACCGTCGCCACCGTGCTCGGCACGCTGGCGGCGATCGCGCTCACCCGCTACGGGCGCTTCTTCGGCCGCACCCTGTTCTCCGGCATGGTCTATGCGCCGCTGGTGATGCCGGAAGTCATCACCGGCCTGTCGCTGCTGCTGCTGTTCGTGGCCGTCGGCATCGATCGCGGCTTCTGGACCATCACCCTCGCCCACATCACCTTCACCCTGTGCTTCGTCTCGGTCGTGGTGCAGTCGCGCCTCGTCACTTTCGACCGTTCGCTGGAGGAGGCGGCACAAGATCTCGGCTGCCCGCCGTTCAAGACCTTCTTCGTGGTGACGCTGCCGATCATCCTGCCGGCGGTGATCTCGGGCTGGATGCTCGCCTTCACCCTGTCGCTGGACGACCTCGTCATCGCCAGCTTCACCACCGGCCCCGGCGCCACCACCCTGCCGATGCGCATCTATTCCCAGGTGCGTCTCGGCGTGACGCCGGAAATCAACGCCGCCTGCACCATCCTCATCGCCATCGTCACCGTGGTGGTCATCTTCGCCTCGATCATGACCAAGCGGCAGGAAATCGAGCGGGAGAAGGCCGAGCGTCTGGCGGCGGCGGGGTAGGCCGGCGCTTCGGAAGCGGGAGGGGCGCCACGCTTTCCCGCGCCCTTCCCTCATCCCGGGCGTAACTCGGGGATCCCGTCTCTCGCCCGCGTAAGAGGTGAAAACCTGGATGTCCGGGTCACGCCCGGGCATGAGGGACGGTTCGCACTGGCCGGGAAACACTGCCTATGGCGCGTCATGCTGAGGTGCCGGCCATCGGCCGGCCTCGAAGCACGCAGGCCCTGGCCGCCCCTCGCCGACGCAGCGTGCGCCCTTCGAGGCCCGGCTGCGCCGGGCGCCTCAGGATGACGACGTCCCAAAAGCCAAAAGCAGCGGATTCGGGCGCGCGCGTCGCCCGCCTGCTATAGTCCGGCCGCCATCGCCCCCGAATCGTTCCCGGACCCATCATGCCGCTGCGCCTGCTGCCTTCCACACTGGTCGACCGCATCGCGGCCGGCGAGGTGGTGGAACGCCCGGCGGCGGCGCTGAAGGAGATTGTCGAGAACGCCCTCGACGCCGGCGCCACCCGCATCGAGATCGTCATCGACGGCGGCGGCCGGCGGCTGATGCGCGTCACCGACGATGGGAGTGGCATGAGCGCGGAGGAACTCGCGCTGGCGGTCGAGCGCCACGCCACCTCCAAGCTCGACAGCGAGGATTTGCTCGCCATCCACACGCTGGGCTTTCGCGGCGAGGCGCTGCCCTCCATCGGCGCCGTGGCGCGGCTCACCATCACCAGCCGCCCGAAGGGCAGCGACAGCGCCCATGAAATCCGTGTCGAGGGCGGGGTGAAATCCCCGGTGCGCCCGGCGGCGCTTGGCTTCGGCACGCGGGTGGAGGTGCGCGACCTGTTCTTCGCCACGCCGGCGCGGCTGAAATTCCTCAAATCCGAGCGCGCGGAAACGGCGGCCGCGGTGGATGCGGTCAAGCGCCTCGCTCTGGCGCGGCCTGAGGTCGGCTTCACCCTCGTCACCGATGACCGCGCGCCGATCACCTGGCCGGCCCGCGCGCGCGATGCGGCCGGACAGCGCGCGCGCATCGCCGACGTGCTGGGCGCGGAGGCCGGTGGCAACGCGCTCGATGTCGAGGGCCTGCGCGAGGGGGCGCGCCTTTCCGGCCTCGCCGGCCTGCCGACCTATTCCAAGGCCAATTCGCTGTCGCAATATCTGTTCGTCAATGGCCGCCCGGTGCGCGACAAGGTGCTGATCGGCGCCATCCGCGCGGCTTACGCTGACCTGCTGCCCTCCGACCGGCACCCGGTGACGGCGCTGTTCCTCGATCTCGACCCGCGCGAGGTGGATGTGAACGTCCACCCCGCCAAGACGGAGGTGCGTTTCCGCGACGCCGGCAACATCCGGGCGCTGATCGTGCGCACCCTCACCGACGCGCTGACCGCCGGCGTGCCGCGCACCGCCTCCACCGCCGCCGACCGGCTGGCGCAGTTCGCGCGGCCCGACTTCGCGACCGCTTATCGGCCCGAGCCGCGGCCGGGCGCCTATGACTGGACCCGCTCCTGGGCGGCACCGGAGGGCGTGGCCGACCCGCGCGCGCCCGGATTGAATGAGGCGCCCGCCCGCTTCGATTTCGACGCCCCCGTCCACTCCCCGGGCGGCGGTCTCGGCCTCGCCCTCGCGCCCGGAGCCGACGCCCGTGCCAATGCCGCCCCCGCCGCGCCGGAGGCGCTGGAGCGCCCGCTCGGCGCCGCACGGGCGCAGTTGCACGAGACCTACATCATCGCCCAGACCCGCGACGGCGTCGTGGTGATCGACCAGCACGCCGCGCATGAGCGCATCGTCTATGAAAAGCTCAAGGCGGCGATGGAGCGCGACGGTCTCGCCCGGCAGATGCTGCTGGTGCCGCTGGTGGTGGAACTCGACCCCTCCGAGGCCGCACGCCTTGCCGAGCGGGCCGGGGCGCTGGAAAAGCTCGGCCTCGTTATCGAACCCTTCGGCCCCGGCGCGCTGCTGGTGCGGGAGGTGCCGGCCCTGCTTGGCGACGCCGACATTACCGCGCTGGTGCGCGAACTCGCCGAGCACACGGCGGAATGGGACGACGCGCTGCCGCTGGAGCGCCGGCTGCTCCACATCGCCGCCACCATGGCCTGCCACGGCTCCGTGCGCGCCGGCCGCCGGCTGCGGGTGGAAGAGATGAACGCCCTGCTGCGCGAGATGGAGGAGACGCCGAACGCCGCGCAGTGCAATCATGGCCGGCCGACCTTCGTCACCCTGGCGCTGGCCGACATAGAGCGCCTGTTCGCGCGGCGCTGACGGCGAGAGTTTTATCATGGCTTCCACCCTCGACCACCCCAAGAGCTGGTACGCCGCCACGGCGAACCGCTTCTCCCCCCTCCCCCCGCTGCAGGGCGGCACGCGGGCGGATGTCTGCGTCATAGGCGGCGGCTATACCGGGCTCTCTGCCGCGCTGCACATGGCGGAAGCCGGGCTCGACGTGGTGCTGCTGGAAGCCGGGCGCGTCGGCTCCGGGGCCTCGGGCCGCAATGGCGGGCAGGTTCACAGCGGCCACCGCCGCGACCAGGATTTTCTCGAAGCGCAGGTCGGGCTCGACGACGCCAAGGCGCTGTGGCGCATGGCCGAGGACGCCAAGGCGCTGCTGCACGCGCTCATCAAGCGCCACGCTATAGACTGCGATGTCCGCCCCGGCCTTGTCGTCGCCGACCATAAGCCCGGCTATGTCGCCCACAGCCACGCCTATGCGAAGAAGCTCAACGAGGTCTATGACTACCCCGACGCCGCGCCGCTGAGCCGCGAGGAGTTGCGCGCCATCGTCGGCACGGATGTCTATCACGGCGGCATGATCGACCATGGCGGCGGGCATCTGCACCCGCTCAACCTCGCCCTCGGCCTCGCCGACGCCGCCCGCCGCGCCGGCGCGCGGCTCTATGAGCAGTCGCGCGCGCTGCGCATCGAGGAGGGCGCCAAGGTCCGCGTCGTCACGAGCGCCGGCTCGGTGGAGGCGGACTGGGTGCTGGAATGCGGCGACGGGCTGCAGGACGGGCTCGACCGGCGCGTCGACACCCATGTCATGCCGATCTGCAACTACATCGCGGCCACCGCCCCGCTGGGCGAACGGGCGCAGGAGATCATCTCCAATGGCGCGGCGGTGGCCGACAGCCGCTTCGTGGTCAATTACTACCGTCTCTCCGGCGACGGACGCTTGCTGTTCGGCGGCGGCGAGAGCTACCGGCGCGGGCTGCGGCCGAACCCGGCCGAGTTCGTGCGTCCCTATATGCTGCGCATCTTCCCGCAGCTCGCGGATGTCGCCATCGACTATGGCTGGGGCGGCGTGCTCGGCATCACCATGACCCGCCTGCCCTTCGTGCGCAAACTCTCGCCCCGCGTCCTCACCGCCGCCGGCTATTCCGGCCAGGGGGTGATGTTGGCGCCCTATTTCGGCAAGCTGCTGGGCGAGGCGGTGAAGGGCCAGCTTGGGCAGTTCGACCTGCTGGGACGCCTGCCGGTGCCGGCCTTCCCCGGCGGGCCGCTGATGCGCTGGCCGCTTCTGGTGGCGGGGCTGAGCTATTACGCCCTGCGCGACCGGCTCTAGCCTGTGGCGGATTTCCACGCCTATGCCCGCGACGTGCTCGCCTTCGTGGAGGCGCACGCCCATTACGCCCCCTATATCGCTTTCCTGCTCGCCTTCTGCGAATCGCTGCCGATCGTCTCGCTCTTCGTCCCCGGCACCTTCGTGCTGCTCGGCCTCTCCCCGGTCATCGCCGCCGGCGGCGTGCCGTTCTTCCCGGTCTGGGCGGCGGCGGTGACGGGCGCGGTGCTGGGTGACAGCCTGTCGTTCTGGATCGGCTTCAACCTGAAAGGCAGCGCCCGCCAGCGCTGGCCGCTCAACCGCTTCTCGCAGGCGCTCACGCGCGGCGAGCACTTCTTTCTGCGCTATGGCACGCTCGGCGTGTTTTTCGGCCGCTTCTCCGGCCCGCTGCGCCCCTTCGTGCCGCTGGCGGCCGGCATGTTCGCCATGCCCATGTCGCGGTTTCAGATGGTCAACCTCACCTCCGCCATGCTGTGGGCGCTGCTCATGCTCGGCCCCGGCGCCGCAGCGGTGAAGGCCTTGGGCTACTGAGGCCTTGGGCTACTGAGGCCCCGGCCAGGCCTTCTTGCGTTTCCTCAACGACACCGGCCTCGCCTTCCCCGACACAGGGCGCAACCAAAGCAGCCGAGGAAGGACACCCCATGGCCAAGATCTATGAAGTGGAAGGCGACATCCTGCTGAGCGGCGCCGCCGCGATCGCCCACGGTGTGGCGCCGAACGATCATTTCGACAGCGGCCTCGCCCTCGCTTTGCGCGAGCGCTTCCCGTCGCTGGCCAAGGACTTCCGCCATTATTGCCGGGTCGACAACCCGCAGGCCGGCGGGCTCTGGGTATGGGGCGGCGTGGCGGAAGATGGCGCGGCGGTGCATATCGTCAACCTGCTGACGCAGGACGCGGCGGAAAACGCCATCGGCCGGCCCGGCCGGGCGTCGATCGAGAATGTCGGCCACGCGCTCAAGGCGCTGGCCCGCCTCGTGACGGCGGAAGGCATCGCCAGTCTCGCCTTGCCGCGCCTCGCCACCGGCGTCGGCGGGCTGGAATGGGCGCAGGTCAAGCCGCTGATCGAACGGCATCTGAGCGAGATCGACATCCCGGTCTATGTCTATGCGGTCTATCACAAGGGCCAGAAGGCCAATGAGCCGGGGCTGAAGGCGGCGGCCTGAGGCCGCACACCGACCAAACGGAGGGCGGCCGCGCGGCTGCCCTTTGCTTTTGTGGCCGGCCCCAAACGCACATGGCCGGGCGGAGCCCGGCCATGTCGTTCGTCCGGAAGGCGAAAAACTCAGTTCTTCGACTTGTCGACCAGCTTGTTGGCGCCGATCCACGGCATCATGCCGCGCAGCTTCTCGCCGACCTGCTCGATCTGGTGGCTGTCGTTCATGCGGCGGATGCCCTTGAAGCGCGACGCGCCGGCCTTGTATTCCTGCATCCAGTCGGAGGTGAACTTGCCGGTCTGGATGTCGGTCAGCACGCGCTTCATCTCGGCCTTGGTCTCGGCGGTGATGATGCGCGGGCCGGAGACGTACTCGCCCCACTCGGCGGTGTTGGAGATCGAGTAGTTCATATTGGCGATGCCGCCCTCATAGATGAGGTCGACGATCAGCTTCACTTCGTGCAGGCACTCGAAATAGGCCATTTCCGGGGCGTAGCCGGCTTCCACCAGCGTCTCGAAGCCGGCGCGGATCAGCTCCACCAGGCCGCCGCACAGCACCACCTGCTCGCCGAACAGGTCGGTCTCGCACTCTTCCTTGAAGGTGGTCTCGATGATGCCGGAACGGCCGCCGCCGACGCCGCAGGCGTAGGAGAGGCCGAGGTCGAGCGCGTTGCCCGAGGCGTCCTGATGCACGGCCACGAGGCAGGGCACGCCGCCGCCCTTCTGGTATTCGCCGCGCACGGTGTGGCCGGGGCCCTTGGGGGCGACCATCAGCACGTCCACCGTCGCCTTCGGCTCGATCAGGCCGAAATGCACGTTGAGGCCGTGCGCGAAAGCGATGGCGGCGCCGTCGCGGATGTTGGGGGCGATCTCGTCGCGGTAGATGTCGGCCTGCAGCTCGTCCGGGGTCGCCATCATCATCAGGTCGGCCCACTTGGCGAGTTCGGCGACGCTCATCACCTTGAGCCCATCGGCCTCGACCTTCTTGGCGGTCGCCGAGCCCGGCTTCAGGCCGATGGCGATCTCCTTGACGCCGGACTCCTTGAGGTTCAGCGCATGGGCGCGGCCCTGCGAGCCATAGCCAATGATGCCGACCTTCTTGCCCTTGATCAGGTTCACGTCGGCATCGCGGTCGTAATAAACGCGCATGGGTGTCTCCTATGTCACGCGTTGATTTTTGAACGTTCCGGCAAGGGGTTGCCCGTGCCGTAGAGAGTGAGGAACTGGTCGGTGGCGCGGGCGGCGTCGCGCTCGATCTCCGCCGGCGTGAGATTCAGCGTGTCACCGAGCAGCAGGCGGATCTGCACGTCGCGGCCTACCAGCCCGATGAAGCTGCGGAAGGCGGTCTCGGTGTCGTCGAAGGCGATCAGCCCGGCCTCGCGGCCGGCATCGAGCACTGGCTTCAGCCGCGCGCCGATGGCGAAGCGGCCATTGGCCAGCATGATGGCGCCGAGGCTCGCGCCCTCGCCCGGCGCGCGCGCACCGCCGCCGCTCTGGGCGATGGCGACGCGGTTCAGCGCGATCGAGGTCGGGCTGGAGATCACGCCGAGCCAGTTGACGGCGAAGCGGATCAGGCTGTCGCGCAAGGCCAGCGCGTCGAGCCTGGTGCGGTCGTAATTGCCGGCGCGAACCTTGGAGGCCTGCCAGCGCACGGTGGCGGTGAGCAGCCCCTCACGGTCGCCGAACCATTTGTACAGGCTTTCCTTCGAGCAGGAGGCGCGGCGCGCCACCGCATTCATCGTCAGTTCGCCGCCCTGTTCCACCATCAGCGCCAGCACGGCGTCGAGGACCGCCTGCTGGCGCTCCGTCAACATCTCGTCCTGCGTGTCGGGGGGCAAAGCCATGGGCGCCAGAGGTCCGTACCGTACGTTACGGTTCCCTCTACAGGAGGCCCCCTCCGGGCGCAAGCGGAGTCAGCGCGCCCCGCGCCGCAGGCGGTATGTCCAGGGAATGCCCTTCAGCGAGGCGAGCGCGACGCCGCCGGCCGCCAGCGCCATTCCCGCCCAGGCGAGCGGCGGCATGGCCTCGCCGATCAGCCCCCAGGCGATCAGCGCCGTCGTCGGCGGCACCAGGAAGAACAGAGCCGACACTTTCGACACCTCGCCGGCGCGGATCATGGCGAGATAGAGCGAAATGGCGATGAGCGAGTTGCCGATCACGAGATAGGCCAGCACCGCAAGGAAGGTCGGCGACCAATCGACGTGGCCATCCTCCATCAGCAGCGCCAGCGGAAGTGTGCAGACAAAGCCGATGGCGCACTGCACCGTGTTGGACACCAGCGGATGTTGCGGCGTGCCGAAGCGCTTCTCATAAAGCGCGCCGGCGCACATGGCGAGCAGCGCGCCGACCGCCAGCAGCACCACGCCGGGAGAGGTCACTTCGATGGCCGAGCGCGAGGCAATCACCAGCCCTGCCCCGGCGAGGCCGAGCAGCAGGCCGAGCCAGCGCAGCGCCCCGACCCGCTCGCCGGTGAACACCGGCGCCACCAGCCCGACCACGATCGGCTGCAGCGAGACGATGATCGCCAGCGCGCCCGCCGAAATGCCGAAGCGGAAGGCGAAGTAGCTGAGGTTGAAATAGAGCACCTGGATCAGGAAGCCGACCACGGCGAGGTCGGCATAGGCACGCGGCTGACGCGGCAGAGGCGGGCGGAACCAGGCCAGCAGGGGCAGCAGCACCGCCAGCACCAGCCCGTAGCGCCAGGCCAGCAGGGTGAAGGGGCCGGTGGAAAGGATGCCGATCTTCGCCACCGCGAAGCCGCCCGACCACAGCAGCAAAAAGACGAACGGCGCCGCCAGCAGCCATAGGGGCTTGCCTGTGCCCGCCGCCGGCACCGCGCCTGCACGCTCGCTCACCTTTCCACGCCTCCACTGCATGGGGGCGGCGCGAGGCGCCGCGACGCACCCCGCGAAGCCGCATCTTCACATGCCTTGGCCGGACAGGCCAAGAGCTTGTGTGCAGCGCAGCACAGGCTTTGGGCTCGACCTCGCCCTCGCGCCGTCCTATCCGGGACCGTCGACAGAAAACGGAGCCCCCGCCATGACCCTGCCGAACACCGACCTTCCGACGGCCTACGCCATCATCGCCTTCTGGCGCCAAGCCGGTCCGGAGCGCTGGTTCGCCAAGGACGACGCCTTCGACGCCGCCATCCGCGCCCGGTTTCTCGCCGCCTATGAGGCTGCCGCCGCCGGGGAGCTGCGCGCGTGGGAGGACACGCCGGAGGGAAGCTACGCGCTGATCTTGCTGCTCGACCAGTTTCCGCGCAACCTGTTCCGCGGCTCGCAGCGCGCCTTCGCCACCGATGCACAGGCGCGCGACGTGGCGGATGCCGCCATTGCGCGCGGCTTCGACCGCGCCTTCGCGCTACCGGAGCGGCGCTTCTTCTACGTGCCGTTCATGCATTCGGAAGATCTGGCGGACCAGCAGCGCTGCGTGGCGCTGTGCGAGGCCGCCGGGGATGAGGAGGGCGTGCATCACGCCGTCATCCATCACGACATCATCCGCGATTTCGGCCGCTTCCCGCACCGCAATCCGGTGCTCGGCCGGGCGATGACGGAAGAGGAACACGCCTTCCTCACCTCAGGCGGCTTCGCCGGCTAGAGCACGCGCCGATCAGCTTGCATCGCAAACTGATCGGATAACGCGTTCTCTATCTTAGAGTTAGAGGGCGATTTACCGATCAGATTGGTTCAATCTGATCGGATCGCACTCTAAGGGAACGGCGCGGCAGACAAAGCCGCCGCGCCGGCTCCTCACATGCCTTCGGCGCCGCGGCCGATGGCGGCGACGCCGGTGCGCGAGACCTCGACGAGGCCGAGCGGCTCCAGCAGCGAGACGAACTGGTCGATCTTTTCCGGCTTGCCGGTGATCTCGAACACGAAGCTCTCCAGCGTCGTGTCGACGGTGCGGGCGCGGAAACTGTCGGCGATCAGCAGCGCCTCCTGGCGCACCTCGCCCTTGCCGCGCACCTTGATCAGCGCCAGCTCGCGCTCCACCGACTTGCCGACGACGGTGAGATCCACCACCCGGTGCACCGGCACCAGCCGGTCGAGCTGGCTCTTGATCTGCTCGATGATCGGCGGCGCGCCCGTGGTCACCACGGTGATGCGCGAGAGATGCGAGGCGTGGCTGACCTCGGAGACGGTGAGGCTGTCGATGTTGTAGCCGCGCCCGGAAAACAGGCCGACGATGCGGGCGAGAACGCCCGGCTCGTTGTCGACCAGCATGGACAGGGTGTGGCGCTCGGCGGGTTCTTTGACGGTGGACATGGGGAACTCGGAAAAGGGGCTGGAACGCCAGGCTCCCTCTCCCCGGCGGGGAGAGGGGTGGGGTGAGGGGTTACTGGCGCGTCCGCCCCCTCACCCGGCCGCTACGCGACCGACCTCTCCCCGTCGGGGAGAGGTGAAGCGCGTCACACCAGCATCTTGCCTTCCTCGTCGATGGCCTCGTCCAGCGCCTCGGGATGATCGGGGAGGATCATCTCGTTATGCGGCTTGCCCGACGGGATCATCGGCAGGCAGTTCTCCATCTTGTCGACCAGGCAATCGAACAGAACCGGCCGGTTGACGGAGATCATCTCGTGGATCGCCCCGTCGAGATCGGCCGGGTTGGAGCAGCGAATGCCGACGCCGCCATAGGCTTCCGCCAGCTTGACGAAGTCCGGCAGCGATTCCGAATAGGAATGCGAGTAGCGCCCGCCATGCAGCAGGTCCTGCCACTGGCGCACCATGCCCATATATTCGTTGTTCAGCACGAAGATCTTGATCGGCAGATCGAACTGCAGCGCGGTGGAAAGCTCCTGCAGGCACATCTGGATCGAGGCTTCGCCGGCAATGTCGATGACGAGGCTCTCGGGATGGGCCACCTGCGCGCCGATCGCCGCCGGCAGGCCATAGCCCATGGTGCCGAGGCCGCCGGAGGTCATCCAGCGGTTGGGCTCCTCGAAGTGGAAGTGCTGCGCCGCCCACATCTGGTGCTGGCCGACCTCGGTGGTGATGTAGACATCCTTGTCCTTCACCTGGTCGTACAGCGCCTTGATCGCCTGCTGCGGCTTGATGATGCGGTCGGAAGCCTTGAAGGCCAGCGACTTGCGGGCGCGCCACTTGTCGATCTGCCCCCACCAGCCTGCGATGGCCTTGCGGTCCGGCTCGGCCTTCATCGCGCGCCACATGGTCAGCATGTCTTCCAGCACATGCTTCACGTCGCCGATGATCGGCAGGTCGACCTTGATGTTCTTGTTGATCGAGGACGGGTCGATGTCGATGTGGATCTTCTTCGAGCCCGGCGAGAAGGCATCGACACGGCCGGTGATGCGGTCGTCGAAGCGCGCGCCGATGCACACCATGACGTCGCAATCATGCATCGCCATGTTGGCTTCATAGGTGCCGTGCATGCCCAGCATGCCCAGCCACTGCTTGTCGGAGGCCGGAAAGGCGCCGAGGCCCATCAGCGTCGAGGTGACGGGATAGCCCGACAGCCGCGCGAATTCGCGCAGCAGGCGGCTCGCCTCGGGGCCGGAATTGATCACGCCGCCGCCGGTGTAAAGGATCGGGCGCTTGGCCTTGGCCAGCATTTCCACCGCGGCCTTGATCTTTTCCGGGTCGCCCTTCAGCCGCGGCTGATAGGTGCGGTGCTGGATGTTCTCCGGCCCGACATACATGCCCTTGGCGAACTGCACGTCCTTCGGGATGTCGACGACGACCGGACCCGGACGCCCGTTCTGCGCGACATAGAACGCCTCATGCATGACGCGGGCGAGGTCGTTGATGTCGCGGACGAGGTAATTGTGCTTGGTGCAGGGCCGGGTGATGCCGACCGTGTCGCACTCCTGGAAGGCGTCCGAGCCGATGAGATGGGTCGGAACCTGACCGGTGATGCAGACGAGCGGAATGGAATCGAGCAGCGCGTCGGTGAGGCCGGTCACCGCATTGGTGGCGCCGGGGCCGGAGGTGACGAGCACCACGCCCACCTTGCCGGAGGAGCGGGCATAGCCCTCCGCCATGTGCACCGCCCCCTGCTCGTGCCGCACGAGAATGTGCTTCACCTGGTTCTGGTGGAACATCGCGTCATAGATCGGCAGCACCGCGCCGCCGGGATAGCCGAACATGTGCTCGACGCCCTGATCGATCAGGGCCTGCATCACCATTTCGGCGCCGGTCATCTCGCGCATCATGGTCTTTTTCCTTCCACGCTCGTCGTGTCTTGCGTCGTTTCGGAACGGCCCCGGGGAGAGCCAGAAAATCAAAAGGCCCCGTCAGGGGCCATTTTCGCGCGTCACCGTTGAGCGGAGCAGCCGTTAGGCCAACCCCGCGGCGACGCGCCGTCCTACGATAAGGGTAATAATATTGCGCATTACGGCGCCGCTCCTTCGTAAAGTTGCGCGACCTCTACAGCCACGCCGCGCAGGCGTCAAGCACATGGGCACGACGGCGCGAAGATTGTAGGAGAATAGCGCACTTTTCGCGGCGGATGAACGCCGCTATACCCCCGCAGTGCAACAGGAGCAGGCGATCCTATGACGCAGATGCGGCTCGTCGTCGTCGGGGCCTCGGGCCGCATGGGCCGGGTGCTGGTGCGTGCCATCAGCGAGGCGGCCGATCTCGTCCTCGTCGGCGCGGTGGACCAGCCCGGCAGTGAATATCTCGGCCGCGATGCGGGCGAACTCGCCGGCCTGCCGGCGCTCGGCCTTAACGTGTCGGACGATCCGCTGCCGCTCTTCGCCGCGGCCGACGGGGTGATCGACTTCACCATTCCGGCCGCCAGCGTCGCCTATGCCGCCTTCGCCGCGCAGGCGCGCATCGTCCATGTCATCGGCACGACGGGCTTCTCAGCCGAGGAAGAGGCGAAGATCACCGCCGCCGCCCGCCATGCCGCCATCGTGCGTTCCGGCAATATGAGCCTCGGCGTCAATCTGCTGGCGGCGCTGGTGCGGCGGGTGGCGCGCACGCTGGACGAGGATTTCGACATCGAAATCGTCGAGATGCACCATAACCGCAAGATCGACGCGCCCTCCGGCACCGCCCTGCTGCTGGGCGAGGCCGCCGCGCAGGGGCGCGGCGTCACCCTGCAGGAAGCCGGTGTGTTCACTCGCCATGGCCACACCGGCGCGCGCAAGCCGGGCGATATCGGCTTCGCCACGCTGCGCGGCGGCACGGTGGTGGGCGATCATAACGTCATCTTCGCCGGGGCGGGCGAGCGGATCGAACTCGGCCACAAGGCCGAAGATCGCGGCATCTTCGCCCGCGGCGCGCTCGCCGCCGCCCGCTGGGCGCGCGGGCGCAAGCCCGGCCTCTATTCCATGACCGATGTCCTCGGCCTCACCGATTTCTGATCCAGCCGGAGAACGACCCGATGTCCGAACGCCTTCTCGTGCTCGTGCGCCACGGCCAGAGCGAGTGGAACCTCAAGAACCTGTTCACCGGCTGGCGCGACCCGGACCTCACCGCCCTCGGCGTTGAAGAGGCCAAGAAGGCCGGCGCGCGGCTGAAGGCGGAGGGCTACCAGTTCGACCTCGCCTTCACCTCGCAGCTGTCGCGGGCGCAGAAGACGCTCGACCTCGCGCTCACCGAACTCGGCCAGACCGGCCTGCCGATCACCCGCGACCTCGCGCTGAACGAGCGCGACTATGGCGACCTTTCCGGCCTCAACAAGGACGATGCCCGGGTGAAGTGGGGCGAGGAGCAGGTTCACGTGTGGCGCCGTTCCTATGACGTGCCCCCGCCCGGCGGCGAGAGCCTGAAGGACACAGTGGCCCGTGCCCTGCCCTATTACGTCACCGAGATCCTGCCGAAGGTGATGCAGGGCAACCGCGTTCTGGTCGCCGCCCATGGCAATTCGCTGCGCGCGCTGATCATGGTGCTTGAGAAGCACTCGCCCGAGAGCATCATGAAGCGCGAGCTCGCCACCGGCGCGCCGGTGATCTATCGGCTGAAGGCCGACACGACGGTCGAGAGCATCACCGACCTCGCCGGCTGAACCTTCCGCCCGCACTGTGCGGCCGGCGCGCCTTAAGGGAAGCGCCGGCCTTGCCGTAACGCCAAGCAGCCCCATATGACCAGCGTGAAGACGACTTCCCCCAGTTCGGGAACCCAGGCGGGACGGCCCGAGACCAAGGGGAGGACCGTCATGCGCGGCACCGCCGACCGCATCCGCCACGTCATCAGCTTCGAAATCGTCGCCCTGTCGATCATCACCCCGCTCGGGGCGTGGGTGTTCGGCGTGCCGATGCTGGACATGGGCGCGGTGGGCGCCGGCGCGGCGCTGATCGCCGCCGGCTGGAACTATGTGTTCAATCTCGGCTTCGACCACGCCCTGGCGCGCCTGCGCGGCTCGGTGCGCAAGACGCTGGCGCTGCGGGTGCTGCATGCCCTGCTGTTCGAGGCCGGCCTCGTGCTCGTCCTCGTGCCCTTCGTCGCCTGGTATCTCGGCGTCGGCCTCTACGAGGCCTTTCTGATGGATCTGGCGCTGACGGTATTCTTCCTCGTCTACGCCTTCCTGTTCAACTGGGCCTATGATGCCCTGTTCCCGCTGCCGGAGCCCCGCCACCCGGCAGCCGCCGTGCCGCGCTGACACCGGACCGGCGGGTGCGGGGTCAGCCCTTGGTGAGCTGGCCCGCCTCCCAGCCGAGAATGGCGCGCTTGCGAGTGAGCCCCCAGTGATAGCCGGTGAGATCGCCATTCTTGCCAAGCACGCGGTGGCAGGGCACGACGAAGGACATCGGGTTCTTGCCCACCGCCGCGCCGATGGCGCGCGCCGCCTTCGGCTTCTCCACGCAATGGGCGATGCTGGAATAGGTGGTGGCCTTGCCGAGCGGGATGCGCATCAGCGTCTCCCACACCTTCACCTCGAAATCGGTGCCGATGAAGACGATGCGCAGCGGATCGTCCGGGCTCCAGGCGCCGCGGTCGAAGATGCGCGCCGCATAGGGGGCGGTGGCGACGGGGTCCTCGATATAGAGCGCGTTCGGCCAGCGCCGGCGCATGTCGGCGAGCGCGGCGTCCTCCTCGCCCTCATCAGCGAAGGCGAGGCCGCACAGGCCGCGCGGCGTCACCATGGCGAGCGCGGCGCCGAAGGGCGAGGCGTGGAAGCCATAACGCACCACCAGCCCGGCGCCGCCGGTCTTCCACTCGCCCGGCGACATGGATTCGTGCACCACGAACAGATCGTGCAGGCGCCCCGGACCGGACAGGCCGAGCTCATAGGCGGCGTCGAGCACATTGTCGGATTCCGACAGCACCCGGCGGGCGGCGTCGATCGTCACCGCCTGCAAAAAGTCCTTCGGGGTTAGGCCGCACCAGCGGCGGAACAGGTCGGTCAGCGCGCGCGGATGCACGCCGGAGGCGCGGGCGATCTCCTCCACCTCCGGCTGGTCGCGGAAGCGCAGATTCACATATTCCACCGCGCGGCGGACGATTTCATAATCCGCGGCGGCGATTTCCAGGGGATGGGCGGCGTCGAGATTGGGCGCGAGCACGGGCGTTCTCCTCAAGCTGGCTCCATCGGACCACGCCCCGCCGACGCGGGCCACCCGATTTCGACGGTGGCGTCAGACGGCCGAGCGCGCCACGCCGCGCTTGGCCTCGGCGAGCGCGCGCGAGAGGCTCTCCGCCAGTTCCTCCCGCTGCGCCGTGTGCAGGAAGCTGCCAATCACATAGGGCCGGCCGCGCATTTCCAGCGCTAGACGCTGCACGCCGAAATCCTCGATTTCATCGCGCGTGAGCCGGGTCCAGAGCGGGTTCAGCTCCTCGCGATATTCCGTGCCGTCGGCCGCGACATGGCGCAGCCGGATCACGCTCGGCGTCACGGTGATTTCCTCGCAGGCGCGGGCGGCACGGTAATTCAGCCGGAAGCCCCACCAGATCGCCAGCACGTCGAGCCCGAACAGGCCGAATACCGGCCAGGCGCCCATCATCAGGAAGGCGAGGCCGCAGACGAAGCTGATGCCGGCAATGATGCCCATGACCACCAGAAAGCCGCGCGGCCCGAGCGAGCGGTGGGGCTGGTAGCGCACGGAAAACAGCTCCGGCTCGTCCAAGCCGGCGCCCTCTTTCGGAAAGGCGGTATTGGCAGCGCTCATGGGCCCGCATTATAGGTCGAAAATGGCGGATGAGGACAAGGATTCGGTGCGACCCAGCGCGCGCCCGCGCAAGCAGGCGCCGGCGAAGCCCAGCCCTGCCGCGCCCGCCCCGGCGCGCGGCGCCAAGGCCTCACGCCTCACCGCTAAAACCAAGGCCGCTCTGGCCGCGCTGGAACAGCAGTCCGCCACCCGCCCCGCCCGCCGGCGGGCCGTGGCCAATGCGGCGGCCGCCGCCATCGGTGGCGCCTTCCGGCCGTGGAGCGACGCGGAGATCGTCACCGCCTTCACCCGCTTCGAGGCCGCCAACCCGCATCCCGAAGGCGAATTGGAGCATCACGACCCCTTCACTTTGCTGGTGGCGGTGGTGCTCTCGGCCCAGGCCACCGATGCCGGCGTCAACAAGGCGACACGCGGCCTGTTCAAGGCCGCCCCCACCCCGGCGGCGATGGTGGCGCTGGGCGAGGAGGGGGTAGCGCAGCACATCCGCACGCTCGGCCTTTATCGCGGCAAGGCGAAGAATGTGGTCGAACTCTCCCGCCGCCTCCTCGCTGAGCATGGCGGGCAGGTGCCGGCCGATCGGGAGGTGCTGGAAACCCTGCCCGGCGTCGGCCGCAAGACGGCCAATGTGGTGCTCAACATCGCCTTTGGCCTGCCAACCATCGCCGTCGACACGCATCTGTTCCGCATCGCCAACCGCACCGGGCTGGCGCCGGGCAAGACGCCGCTGGAGGTGGAGCTGGGGCTGGAGCGCATCATTCCCAACCGCTTCAAGCTGCACGCCCATCACTGGCTGATCCTGCACGGGCGCTATGTCTGCAAGGCGCTGAAGCCGGACTGCCCGCGTTGCCTGATCGCCGACCTGTGCCGCTGGCCGGAAAAGACGCCGGCCTGAGCTTTACCCGGCCCGCGACAGCCGCCTGTGCAGCCGCACCATGAAGATGGTGGCGAACACAGGGGTGATGAGGTTGAGGATCGGCACCGACACCACGGCGGCGATCACCAGCCCGCCGAGGAAGATGGCCCCCGCGTGGTGGCGGCGCAGCAGCGCCACCTCGTCCTCGCTGCGGTAGCGCATGGCCGCGAGCTGGAAATATTCCCGGCCGAGCAGATAGCCATTGGCGACATAGAACACGACGAGGTTCACCCCCGGCACGAGCAGGAGCAGCAGCGCCACCAGGTTCACCGCCAGCATGACGCCGAAGAATTTCACGGTGAGCCAGAGCGAACGGGCAATCGGCAGCGCCTGCCCCTCCGGCTCCAGCGGGAAATCGCTGCGCTCCACCTGCGCGGCGACATCGTCGAGAAACAGGCCGGCGACGAGCGAAGTCACCGGCGGCACCAGGAAAATCGCGCCGATGAAGATGCCGAAGGCGGCGAGAATATCGATGGTGATCTCCGCCCAGCGCAGGTCCAGCGCGACGAAATAGGTCAGCGCGTAATGCGCCCCGACGCCGAGCGCGATCAAGAGCCCGATGGCGAGGCCGACCGAGCGCAGCAGCACGCGGCGATACTCCGGCGAAAAGGTCTGGGCGAAGGCCGTGATCGCGTCCCGCAGCATCGAGTTCCCCCTCTGGCAACCGCCCCTAGGTAGGGCGCCCGGCCCCGCCGCTCAAGCCGCGCCGGTCCGATCGCCAGCGGCGCGGGCACGTTCGGGCTTGATTCGCGCCACGCGCCTGCGAGTCCCGATTCGTTCTCCACGAACAAAACATGATTCAGCGCAAGCCTTTAGCCGGCGTCTCCCCTCCTCGCGGTAGCCATGGCGGCTGGCGCCTTCGCCCGCCCGGCCGGGCATGCTAGCCTGCCCGCCTCATTGCATGAGTACCCGCCTTATGATCCGAACGCGCCTCCCCGGCACGCTGAACCGCCGCCACTTCCTCGCTGCCGCCTCGGCCGCGCTGCTGCCGACTTCGGCCCTCGCCCAGGCCGGGGCCAGCGATGTCGATGTCGTCATCATCGGCGGCGGCGCGGCCGGCATCGCCGCCGCCCGCCGGGTCGCCGAAGCCAAGCGCTCCTATGTGCTGCTGGAGGCCGGGCCGCGTCTGGGCGGGCGGGCCCGCACGGAGAGCGCCTTCGGGCTCAAGGTCGATCTCGGCGCCGGCTGTTTCGCCGGCGGCGACGGCACGCTGGGTGCCGCCGCGCTGGCGGCCGGGCAGACGCTCGTTCCCCTCCCCTCGGGACGGCGCCTGTTCGCGGAAGGGCGCGAGGTGCGCGAAAGCGCCTATGACGCCTTCACCGCCACATTGGGCGCGTCGCGGCGGGACATGCTCGCGGCCATCGAGGGCGGCAAGGATATGGCGGCGGCGCAAGCCCTCGCAAACGCCCCGCCGCCGGCCAAGGGCACACCCGGCTCCGGCGGACCGTGGGCCGCCACGGTGGCGCAGTTTCTTGGCCCCCTGAGCTGCGGGCGCACTCTCGCCGCCCTCTCCGCGCTCGATCTCGCCCGCCGGGACGCCCGGCCGGACGACACGACGAGCCCTTTCGGTGTCGGCGCGTTGATGGAAGCGCTCGGCGCCTGGGTGAATGTGCAGAGGGACGCGCCGGTCACGCTCATCACCAATGGCGGGCGCTTCCACAGCGTGAGCGTGCGCGGGCAGCGCATGCCGATCCGCGCCCGCGCCATCGTGCTCGCCGTGCCGGCCCCCGTGCTGGCCGCGGGCGCGATCCGCTTCAACCCGGTGCTGCCGACACGGCTGGTGACGGCACTACGGGCGATTCCCGCCGGTTATCTCGAACAGGTGGCGTTCCGCCTTGCCGGCAATCCGCTCGGCCTGCAGCCGAACGAAACCGTGCTGGCCAAGGCCAACGCCACCGTGCCGGCGCTGCTGCGCGGCCGCATCAATGGCGGCGAGCTGCATGTGCTCACTTTCGGCGACGCGCCGGCCCGCGCCATTGCCGAGAAGGGGGCGGAGGCCGCCCTGCCGCTGGCGCAGGGCTGGCTCCGCACCAACTTCCCCGGCGCGGAGACGGCGGTTTCCGAGGTGGTGGCCTCGCGCTGGGGGCAAGACCCGCTGATCCGCGGCGCGCTGAGCCCGGCCTTGCCCGGCCAGGGGGCGCAGCGCCGGGTCTTCACCGACACGGTGCAGAACCGCATTTTCCTTGCCGGCGACTATGTGCCGGAAACCGGCTGGGGCACGCTGGCCGGCGCCTGGGTCTCCGGCGAGGAAGCCGCCGGCCGGGCGCTACGCCTGTTCGGCGACGGCCCGGCCTGAGCCTCGCGGTCGACGGAGGTCAGCCCCGAAGCGTGGCGCCCGTCTTTTTCGCCACTTCGGCGACGATCTTCGCCGCGACCGCATCGATCTCGGCATCGGTCAGCGTCTTCTCGCGCGGCTGCAGCGTGACGGAAAGCGCCACCGACTTCTTGTCCGCGTCGATGCCCGGCCCCTCATAGAGGTCGAACACGTTCACGCCGGTGATCAGCTTGCGGTCGACGCCGGCCGCCGCCTTCACCATGTCGCCGGCGGCGACGCCCCGCGCCACCACGAAGGCGAAGTCGCGCTCCACCGGCTGGAAGGGGATCAGCTCCAGCAGCGGCTTCACCCGCGTCGCCTTGGCCTTGGGCTCGGGGATGCGTTCGAGCAGCACCTCGAAGCCGACCAGCGGCCCCGCCGCATCCAGCGCCTCCAGCACCGACGGGTGCAGTTCGCCGAAATGGCCGATCACATTCGGTCCGAGCCGGAAGCTGCCGGAACGGCCGGGATGGAACCAGGCGGGCGCGTCGGTCGAGATTTGTAGATTCGCCACCGGCGCGCCGCAGGCGGCGAGCAGCGCCAGCGCGTCCGCCTTGGCGTCGAACGCATCGACGCCCGCCGCCTTGCCGGACCAATGCCGCCCGGCGCCGGTCGGCTTCGCCGTTGCGCGGCGGATGCCGGTCGCCGCGATGAACTGGTCCTGCGGGCGGTCGCCCTTGAACACCTGCCCGACCTCGAACAGCGCGACATCGCCGAAGCCGCGATCGGCATTGGCCTGCGCGGAACGCACCAGCCCTGGCAGCAGGCTGGGGCGCATATCCGAGAGGTCGGCGGCGATCGGGTTGGCGAGCGCGAGCGCCGGCTGCCCGCCGCCAAACAGCTCCGCCTGCGGCTTCGGCACGAAGGACCAGGTGACGGCCTCCACCAGCCCGCGCGCGGCAAGCGCGCGCTTGGCCTTGCGGGTGCGAAGCTGCAGCGTGGTCAGCACCGGCTTGCGCGCGGTCTCGTCGCGCGGGAACGGCAGCGAGGGCACGCGGTCGAGACCGACGATGCGGATGACTTCCTCGACGAGATCGGCCTTGCCCTCGATGTCCCCGCGCCAGCTCGGCGGGGTGACGCGCACCGTGCCGGTGGTGCCCTCCACGGCGAAGCCGAGCGACGTGAGCGTGTCGGTCTGTTCGGTCTCACTGGCGACCAGACCGGTCAGTTTTTCGGTCAGCTCCAGCGGGAAGTCGATCACCCTTGTGGTGTCGGGAATCGCGCCCGCCAGCACGATGTCGGAAGCCTCGCCGCCGCACAGATCGAGGATCAGCCGGGTGGCCAGTTCCAGTCCAGGAAGGGTGAAGGCGGGGTCGATGCCGCGCTCGAAACGGAAGCGCGCATCGGAATTCAGCCCCAGCCTGCGGCCGGTCTGGGCGATGTTGATCGGCTCCCACAGCGCGGATTCGACAAGAGCGTCAACGGTTTCGGCGTCGCAGCCCGTCTCCTCGCCGCCCATCACGCCGGCGAGCGATTCCACGCCCTTGTCGTCGGCGATGACGCACATGGTGGCGTCGAGCGCATAGGTCTTGCCGTCGAGCGCGAGCAGGCTCTCACCCGCCTGCGCGCGGCGCACGACCAGATTGCCGTGCACCTTCTTCGCGTCGAACACATGCAGGGGCCGGTTCTGGTCGAAGGTCAGCAGGTTGGTGACATCGACCAAAGCGTTGATCGGCCTCAGCCCAATGGCCCGCAGCTTGGCCTGCAGCCACTCCGGCGACGGGCCGTTCTTGACGCCACGAATGAGGCGCAGCGCGAAGGCCGGGCACGGGGCGTCCTCCGTGATGGTGACGGACACCGGGCAGGGATAAGTGCCCTTCACCGGAGCGATCGCGTCTTCCACCAGCCGGCCGAGACCGGCGGCGGCAAGATCGCGGGCGATGCCGTGCACGCCGAGCGCATCGGCCCGGTTCGGCGTCACTGCGATTTCGATGACGGGATCGTCAAGGCCGATCCAATCGACATAAGTGGCGCCCACCGGCGCGTCATCGGGCAGGTCGATGATGCCGTCATGATCTTCCGACAGCTGAAGCTCGGCGGCCGAGCACAGCATGCCCCGGCTCTCCACGCCGCGAATCGAGCCGATGCCGAGCGTGATGTCCTTGCCGGGAATATAGGTGCCGGGCGGGGAGAACACGCTCTTCATACCGGTGCGGGCGTTCGGCGCGCCGCACACCACCTGCACCGGGTCGCCGGTCCCGGTGTCGACGAGGCACACCCGCAGCTTGTCCGCGTTCGGGTGCTGAACGGCGGAGAGCACATAGGCGATGGTGAAGCCCTTGAGCTTGGCCGCCTTGTCCTCGACGCCTTCCACTTCCAGCCCGATGCGGTTGAGCGCGCCGGTCACGTCGTCGAGCCCGTAGTCGCCGGAAAGATGCTCGCGCAGCCAGGAGAGGGTGAATTTCATCGGACAAGCCCTTTGTCAGGCGTCATCCCGGCCGGAGCGAAGCACAGAGCCGGGATCGTATTAGGACGATTAAGGCGAGGAAGGCGGTCCCGGATCGGCCAATCGCCATCCGGGAGACGGATCAGGCCGAAAGCCCGCCCGCCAGTGTCGGGAAGTCGAGCGGGCGGAAGCCATAATGGGCGAGCCAGCGGACATCGGCCTCGAAGAAGGCGCGCAGGTCCGGCATGCCGTATTTCAGCATGGCGATGCGGTCGATGCCCATGCCCCAGGCGAAGCCCTGATACTCGTCCGGGTCGAGCCCGCAATTGCGCAGCACATTCGGATGCACCATGCCGCAGCCGAGAATCTCCAGCCAGTCGGAGCCCTCGCCGAAGCGGATCTCGCCCGGGCGCGAACGGTCGCACTGGATATCCACTTCCATGGACGGTTCGGTGAAGGGGAAGAAGGACGGGCGGAACCGCATCTTCACATTGTCCACCTCGAAGAACGCCTTGCAGAACTCTTCGAGAATCCATTTGAGGTGGCCGAGATTCGACCCCTTGTCGATGACGAGCCCCTCCACCTGATGGAACATCGGCGTGTGGGTCTGGTCGCTGTCCGAGCGATAGGTGCGGCCGGGGCAAATGACGCGGATCGGCGGCTTCTTGGACAGCATGGTGCGCACCTGCACCGGCGAGGTGTGGGTACGCAGCACCAGGCGCGAACCGTCTTCCTTCGTCGGCAGATAGAAGGTGTCGTGCATCTCCCGCGCCGGGTGCCCTTCCGGGAAGTTCAGCGCGGTGAAATTGTGGAAGTCGTCTTCGATATCCGGGCCTTCCGCCACCGCGAAGCCCATATCGGCGAAGATGGCGGTAAGTTCGTCGATCACTTGGCTGATCGGGTGCAGGCGGCCCTGCTCCGCCGACGTCTCGCGCACGGGAAGGCTGACATCCACCCGCTCCGTCTCCAGGCGCTTGGCCAGCGCCGCGGCCTTGAGGTCGGCGCGCCGCGCGGCAAGGGCCTCATTCAGCCGGTCGCGCAGGCCGTTGATCGCCGGGCCGGCGCTCTTGCGCTCTTCCGGGCTCATGCCGCCGAGGCTTTTGAGCAGTTCGGACACGGAGCCCTTCTTGCCCAAAGCAGCAACGCGGATCGCCTCCAGCGCCAGCTCGTCGGCTGCGCCCGCAATGCCAGCGGCCAGTTCGCGCTCCAGCGCGTCGAGATCGGGAAGGGCGGCAACGGACATATCGAATCCTCGGCGGCAAGGCGGTGTGGACGGAAGGATGGGCAGAGCGGAAGCACGGGCCTCCCTCCGCCTGCCATCATCCTGAGGTGCGAACGCAGTGAGTCCCGAAGGAAGACGGCGCGAGAGGATGACGGCACCTGGAGCGTGGTCTCATAGCCGAGCCGCTCCAACGCGAAAAGCCCCAACGCTTGCGCGCGGGGCTTTCCAGATTTAGGTCCCGGCGGTTCGGGAAGGTCAGGCGGCCTGCTTTTCCAGCGCGGCCTTGGCCTGCTCGACCAGCGCCGCGAAGGCGGCGGGCTCGTGGATGGCGATATCCGAGAGCACCTTGCGGTCGACCTCGATCCCGGCCTTGCCGAGACCGTCGATAAATCGGCCATAGGTGAAGCCGAGCTCACGGGTCGCGGCGTTGATGCGCTGGATCCAGAGCGCGCGGAAATTGCGCTTCTTCACCTTACGGTCGCGATAGGCGTATTGCTGCGCCTTCTCGACGGCCTGCTTCGCGACGCGGATGGTATTCTTGCGGCGGCCGAAATAGCCCTTCGCCGCCTTCAGCACCTTCTTGTGCTTGGCGTGGGAAGTGACGCCGCGTTTGACACGTGCCATGGGGAAATCTCCTGGGACTGGCTAGGGGGCGTCAGCCGTTGGGCAGAAAGAACTTGCGAACGTTGAAGGCATCACGCTCGGACATGACCGTGGTGCCGCGCTGGTCGCGGATCTGCTTGTTGGTACGCTTGATCATGCCGTGGCGCTTATTGGCCTGGGCCATGATCACCTTGCCGGTGCCGGAGAGCTTGAAGCGCTTCTTCGCTCCGGACTTGGTCTTCATCTTGGGCATTTGGCTCGATCTCCACGGCCGGCGGCGCTCCCGCGAGGGGATGTCCCGGCCCAATCTAGTGTGAGCGTTCGAACCGCCACGGCAGCCCTTGTAGCCGGGCGGTTCTTGAAGGCCGCACCCTCTACAGGAGCGGCGGCATTATTTCAAGTCGGTGACGGGGAGGACCCGACGGTGTGGATACCGCCGGGCCGACCCGCTTCAGATGTTGCAGCCGGGCGCACCCGGCGCGCAGGGCGCCTGCCCCTGCGGCGGACGGCCGCCCTGCGGAGGGCCACCCTGCGGCGCCCGGCCGGCACCAGGGCCGCCCGGGCCACCCGGACCACCGAAGCCGGGACCACCGGGACGACCCGGACCACCCGGATTACCAGGACCACCTGGACCGCCCGGCTTGCCGGGACCGCCCCAGCCGGGACCGCCAGGATTCCCGGGACCACCCGGGCCGCCAGGGCCGCCCGGCTTGCCGGGACCGCCCCAACCAGGACCGCCGGGATTACCGGGACCACCCGGACCACCAGGGCCACCCGGCTTGCCAGGGCCACCCCAACCGGGGCCGCCGGGATTACCGGGACCACCCGGACCACCAGGGCCGCCCGGCTTGCCAGGGCCGCCCCAACCGGGACCACCCGGTCCTCCGGGACCGCCAGGCTTGCCGGGGCCACCCCAACCGGCTCCGCCGGGATTACCGGGACCGCCAGGTTTGCCGGGACCACCCGGTCCTCCGGGGCCGCCCGGCTTGCCGGGGCCACCCCAACCGGGACCACCGGGACCACCGGGACCACCAGGACCACCGGGCCTACCCGGCGCCCCCCAGCCGGGATGGCCGGGCCCCCAATTCGGCGGACGCGGACCCCAACCGCCGGGAGGCGGAGGTCCCCAGCCGCCCGGAGGCGGCGGACCCCAGCCCGGCCCCGGGCCCGGATACGGCCCCGGCCGATAGGGCGGGCCCCAGCGGTCATAGGTCGAATACCAGGGCCGCCCGCGATAATAGCGGCCCCAATAATCATTGAAGCTGAAAGCGACGATCGGCACGCCGATGGTCGGGGCGTAGTCGTAAAACTCGACCCGCCGGCCGCGATAGACGGTCTCGATATATTGCGCAGCCACCCAGCCGCGCATGTCGTCAATGCCGACATCGCACCAGCTGTAATCGCCAAGGCAGCCGAAAATCGCCAGCGGCGCGCCTTCGGCGAGCACCACAACCACGGGGTAATCCACACCGGGCCCCGCCCGCAAATTCACATTCGTTGTTACAAATCCGCGGTCCTGCGCGACCGCGGCACCCGCGAGCGCCAGCCACAGCAGGGCGCCCGCCACCATTCTCTTCATGAAAAACTCCCAAACGCCGCCGTTTCCGGGCAACGCCGACCAACGGCAAGGGGAGCCGCCAGTTGAGGCGGATTCATGTCTGCCCGAGGCTGAGGCCGACCGCAACGGAAGTTTATTTGTCGGCCCTTGTCCGGGGCTTCCATTGCGTCACGTTGCGAAGCCGGCGCGAAGCGGACAGGATGCGCCCGCGTCGCCCCGGCGCCCGCCCACCGCTCATCGCCCTTTCCCCACGGATAAGCCTCATGTCATTCGGCACTCTGCTCGAAGCCTTCCTTCTCGGCCTTCTGGAAGGCTTTACCGAGTTCCTGCCCGTCTCCTCCACCGGCCATATCCTGCTCGCCGGGCATTTCCTCGGCTTCGAGAGCGAGGGCAAGGTGTTCGAGGTCGTCATCCAGCTCGGCGCCATCCTCGCCTTGCTGGTGGTCTATTTCCGCCGCTTCTTCGATGTGCTGATCACCCTGCCGACGAGCCCGCGCTCGCGTAATTTCGTGTTCGGCATCCTCATCGCCTTCCTCCCGGCAGCGGTGATCGGCGCCTTCGCCCACGGCTTTATCAAGAGCGTGCTGTTCGAGACACCGGCGCTGATCTGCATCATGCTGATCCTTGGCGGCATCGTGCTGGTGTGGGTGGACACGCTGAAGGTGAAGCCGGTGCACACCGACGCCATGGCCTTCCCGCCGCTGCTGGCGCTGAAGATCGGCTTCATCCAGTGCCTGGCCATGATTCCCGGCGTGTCCCGGTCGGGCTCCACCATTGTCGGTGGCCTGCTGCTCGGCGCCAGCAAGCCGGCGGCGGCGGAATTCTCCTTCTTCCTCGCTCTGCCGACGATGACCGGCGCCTTCGCCTATGACCTCTACAAGAACCGCGACGCGCTGAATGCCGACGACATGACCATCATCGCGGTCGGCTTCATCGCCGCCTTCATCGCCGCGCTCGCCGTGGTGCGCGGGCTCATCGCCTTCGTCTCCCGCCATGGCTTCGCGCCGTTCGGCTGGTGGCGCATCGGGGTGGGCGGCGTCGGGCTGGTGGCACTGGCGCTGGTGGGCTGAGGCCCGCGCACGCCCCATAAAAAAAGCCGCCGGCGCGGGCGCGTCGGCGGCTTTTCGTTGGCGGTGTTCGCGTCGATCAGGCGGCTTCCGGGCGGGAGAACTGGCCAGCCTTGCGGTAACGCCAGAGATAGCCGGGCAGGATGCCCCCGAGAGCGCTGGGCGTGATGCCGAGCCCTTCCAGGGTCCGCCCTTCCGCCTTGGCGGCGTCGGAGACCACATTGTCGTAACCGAGCAGGCGCACCTGGTCGCGGGTCAGCAGCGGATTGGGCAGCATTTCGAGGAAACGGGCATTGAACGCCGCGAGCCCGGCCGGCATCGGCAGCAGCAGGCGCTTGCGGTCGATCTCTGCCAGCAGCAGTTCCATCAGCGCCTTGAAGGTCAGCACTTCCGGCCCGCCGAGCTCATAGACCGTGCCCGGCCGCGCCTGACCGTCCACCGCGCGGGCAAAGGCCTCGGCGACATCGCCGACGAACACCGGCTGGAAGCGCGTTCCGCCGCCACCGATCAGTGGCAGCGCCGGGGAGAGCCGCGCCATGGCGGCGAAGCGGTTGAAGAAATCGTCTTCCGGGCCGAACACGATGGACGGGCGCATCACCACCGCGCCAGGAACAGCTTCCAGCGCCGCCGCCTCGCCCGCCGCCTTGCTGCGGGCATAAAGCGCGTCGGACTCGGCCGAGGCGCCAAGGGCCGACATATGGATCAGCCGCGCGCCGACTTCCCGCGCCGCGAGCGCCACCTGCCGCGCGCCGAAGTTATGCACGGCCTCGAAGCTCTGGCGGCCGCTCTCATGCAGCACGCCCACGAGGTTGATCACCACTTCCGCGCCTTCCGCCGCCCGCAGCACGGAGGCGGGGTAGCGCAGATTGGCCTGCACCGGGGCGATCTGCCCGACGGCGCCGAGCGGCTGCAGATGGCCCGCGAGGTCCGGCCGGCGTACCGCCACCCGAACCCGCCAGCCCAGCCGCGCCAGAGCGCGCACCACGTGGCGGCCGACGAAACCGGAGCCGCCATAGATCGTCACCAGCCGTTCCATCGGCGCCGGGCGCCGGGCCAGTTCAGCCTCGCTCTCCAGCGGCAGTTCCTTCGTGGTGTCGACCATGTGACGTCTCCCGGCCCGGCATTGGCATGCCACGACGATTAGCGCGCCGCTGCGGCAGCGTCCAGCGCTCCGCGTGAGAGCGCCGCGGGCTTTTGCGCGCAGGCATAACGCGGGACGGCACGCCGGGGCGCCGAGATGACACCGCCATAGCGGGAGCGCCGCCAGAAGGTGGATCCGCGAGATTTCCACCGCTAGCTGGAATCTTCTGTGAAAGGTGCGTTGACAAGAGGGAGTCCACCCGACTATCTCTCGCCGCCGTGCCGCAAGGCACATGCCCAGGTGGCGGAATTGGTAGACGCGCTGGTTTCAGGTACCAGTGGGTAACACCGTGGAGGTTCGAGTCCTCTCCTGGGCACCAGCATACCGCAGAATTGTGCGGTATCAAAAGGTCAAGCCTTTTCAAGGTCCTGTCGGTGTCGCACTGTGTAACAACGGTGTGCAACGATGGGTCTTTGGCTTGTGGCGCCGATGAAGCGCAAAAATTCTTCCAATCACCAATTCGTCCAGCGAATCCCCGTGGACGTTCGGCCGCGACTGGTCGGCGTGACGCTGGAGGTGCCGCTCGGTGACGATTTCGCGCCGGTCTCCATTTCGGAGAGCGCACAGGCCATTCGGGTCTCCCTGCGCACATTCGACCCCAGCGAGGCGAAGCGCCGGCAGGCGACCATTATCGCCCATCTGGAGGGCATCTATGCGGGCCTGCGAGCGGCGGTGCCTGCCACGCTCTCGCATAAGCAGTGCGTCGCATTGTCTGGCGAAGTCTACCGCGCGTGGGCGGAGGAGCTGGAGACCTCCAAATCCATCACCATCCAAGCCGAGGCCGATGGCACCCTCGTGCGTGAGCACGGCATAGACCCGGAGGAACAGGCCGCCGGCCGTCGCCGTGCCGCTGAAAAGCTCCTCGCGGCGGAAACTGAAGACCGGGAGCGCGAAGTCGGCCCCCTCGTAAACCGCACCCTGATGCGCCACGGCATCCCCTTCGTGGATGAAGCCTCGCGCCGCCTGCTTCTTGGTGAGTTCATCAAGGCGCTTGCGGACGGGCTGGAGGCCAGCGCCCGGATGGCCGAAGGCGACTACAGCGAAGACCCGAAGGCCACGAGGTTCCCTGAATGGCAACCGCCCGGCCCTCCCCCCAAGCCCTCCAAGCCCCTGAAGGCAGCGCCGGCCGTGTCCATGCGCGGCCTCTTTGCGGAGTGGTGGCGGGAGGCGGAACGCGCCGGCCGGTCGGTCAGCACCAAGGACAGCTACAGCACCGCGCTGGAGCGCCTCATTGCCTTCCTCGGGCATGATGACGCCGCGAAGGTCTCCGCCGAGGATATCGTGCGGTTCAAGGATCACATGGTGTCCACGCCGAGCCCGGCAACGGGCAAGCCGCTGAGCGCCAAAACCATCAAAGACAGCTACCTCGCGGGCCTCAAGAGCGTCTTTGGGTGGGCCGTCGCCAACCTGAAGCTCGCCAGCAACCCCGCCGAGAAGGTGACGATGAAGTCGGCGCGGAAGCAGAAGGTTCGGCAACCGTGGTTCACGGAGGAGGAGGCGGGCGCGATCCTCTCCCCCGCTCTCAACGCCAAGAGGGAGAATGGGGAGCCAGCGCAGCGGTTTGCCCTCCGGCGGTGGGTTCCGTGGCTCTGTGCCTATACCGGGGCGCGGGTCGGGGAGATGGTCCAGCTACGCAAGCAGGATGTCCGGCAGGAGGCGGGGCAATGGGTGGTCTCCATCACGCCTGAGGCCGTCACGGTGAAGGGCGGGCAAATGCGAACCGTCCCGCTGCATCCGCACCTCGTGGAGCTTGGCTTCGTGGAGTTCGTGCAATCGGCACCGGCCGGCTTCCTGTTCATGTGGTCCGGCACCGAGCGGGCTTCGTGGCGCTACGCCAAACGGGTCATCACCGATGAGGTGCGCAAGGTCGTGACAGACCCGAACGTCCAGCCGAATCATGGCTGGCGGCACACCTTCAAGGCTCTGGGTGGCGATGCCGGCATTGAGCAGCGGACGCTGGACGCCATACAGGGCCACGCGCCCCGGACGGAAGGCGAGACCTACGGGGGCGTGACCATCAGGGCCATGGCGGCAGCGCTGGAGCGGTTCCCCCGGTTCGTCACCAAACTGCCGGAGCGTCACTCCCGCTTGACGGAATAGTATTCCCCGCGAACGCGCCCTGCTGGCGCCCCTTCGAATTCGCAGCAGCTTACCGCTTCATAAATTGCTATAGTGGGCAAAGCGGAATTCATTCCGTCGGCTGACCGCGTCCAACGGGCCCGCCTGTGGGGACATCCATGCGTCTAATATAAAATATTATATCACGATGGTTTTATAAATAAAAATATTCATCAATATTTACAATATAATTCACCACGAATATTAAATATTCGACGCAACATCAAACTCATGACATCAAAAATGATCAAAAAACCGGCAAACATTTCCGATCATTTCGAGCAGTTGCGACCTGCAATAATACGGTCTACCGGATCCACTCCGTCGGAGCGTTACCTAGCAAAATTATCAGATAGAACCTTCTTGAATCTATGGTCTTATCCAAATCCATTTCGAGCGCAAAAACTATCGGGAAATGGTGAAGGTAAAGAGCTGTGCGATCTTCTTGTTGTATGTGAACCACACATTATTGTGTTTTCCGAGAAAAATATAACTTGGCCAAATACAAATCTCGATGTTGCGTGGCCACGGTGGTTTCGAAAGGCCGTATTAGCGGCAGCATCTCAGCTGAAGGGCGCCGAACGATGGATCAAAGATTTTCCAGATCGTATATTTCTTGATCGTGAGTGCAAAGAAAAATTTCCACTTAATCTCCCATCTCTGGAAAAGCGACGCGTTCACCGAGTCGTCGTTGCACGAGGAGCTGCCGAAGCCTGTCGTGGCTATTTTGAAGGCGGCCTTGGGACGCTTATTATTGATCCGTCCATCAAAGGAGAGGATCATTGTCGGCCCGCGTCACAGACCTACTCTCCCTTTACCGTGGGAGATATTGACCCTAGTGGCGATTTTGTGCATGTTTTTGACGAAACTGCACTTGATATTGTAATGAATGAACTTGATACAATTTCCGACTTCACTGAATATTTAGATAAGCGATCAGCTTTCATACGATCCGGGCACCTTGGATTGGCTCATGGAGAAGAAGACTTACTTGCCTATTATGCAGTTCGAATGAACGAAAATGGCGAGCACGACTTCACTCCACCAAATGGCGTCATATGGAAAGACGGTGACATTCTAGCCATAGGGCCAGGGCACTATAAGTCCTACATATCGAGCCCTGAGTACTCGGCACGAGCTAAAGCAAATGAAAATTCATATGCTTGGGATCGTTTGATTGAGACCTTCACAAATCATATGTTGGGAGGAACATCTATTGTTCTTCCTGGATTTGAATACTCTCTAACCGAAAGCGAGATTGCTGTCAGACATATGGCTTTACAGAATCGCTTTCTCCGGCGAAGCCATAGTGAAGCGATACTTGGTGCCTTAGAGAGAGGCCGTCATGGCGACTCATTCTTTCGAGCTATGATCTCCCCGGAAGGCTCGCCCCGCCACGAGACGGGGTTCTTTTTCCTTACCCTTAAATACAAAGACTGGATGGACGAGACAGGCGGGTATGAAAAATATAGGCTGATGCGGACGCATTACCTTAAGACATATGCTCAGTCATTTTTGATGAAGTACCCACGCATGCAGAGAATTATCGGCATAGCAATGGAACCCCCAGGTCAAGGGCGAGGAGCTTCGGAAGACATAATATATGGAATACAATCGGAATGGACGGAAATTGACCGCCAGAACGCTCAAAGAGACTGCGAGGAACTTGGCATTATGAGAAATGTCCAAGAAAAGAACCATCACAGCGCGGAATTCCCCCTAGCCTCGCCCACCAAAACACGAGCCAATCAAGGATTTTATGGGAACCGCAAACAGCGCAGAGCACAGGCAGCACGTGAACGAAAGAATCGCTAGCTTCTCCGTGAGTGCATTCTTCTAAGCGTAGAATATCATAGCGCACTAGACCCTCTCCAGCACCCGCTTAACCTGCATGGCCGTCCATTGGCCGCCACGCGATGTCGCCACCTGCATGTCATTAAGCGCTCCGGCGATACTGGCGAGGGTTCGGCCTGACTGGCGCAAGGGGCCGATGATCTGCATGACCTTCCGGGCCTCTGCCGCCGCCTTCTCCTGAATGGCAGCATTGCGCTTCATGGTGGCGTCCCGGAGCCCTCCAAGCTGCCTCCCCTTCTCCTTGGCGATGGCGAGAGCGGCCTTGGTGCGCTTGGAGATGAAGTCGCGCTCCTGCTCCGCCAGCGCTGCGTAGATATGAAGCTGGAAGTTATCCGCGAAGGGCATGGAGGCGACCCGGAGCCGCACCCGCTTGTCGTCCATGATGCCAGCGATGAAGGACACCTTGCGGCTCAAGCGGTCCAGCTTGGCGATGAGAAGCTCCGCGCCAGTCTCCCGCACCAGCTTCAGGGCAGCGGCCAATTGCGGGCGGTCATCACTCTTGCCTGAGAGGATGTCCCGAAACTCCCCGATTACCTCCCAAGGCTCCTCTGAGAAGTTAGTGAGGAAGATTTCTATGTCTCTACGCTGCGCCTCCAGACCAAGGCCGCTCTTTCCTTGATCCTCGGTGCTCACTCGCGTGTAGATGACATAGCGTTTCATGGCGCGGCTTCCCTTCATGTGCCTTGCTGATGATTCTCCTTCGCTAATTATCTAATGTCAACGTTGGTTGTGGATGTTATTTCGCGGCAGGGAAGCGCCGAGGGGGTGCCCGGCAAGCCGCCAGCGGGCCGAACCCTCACGCAAAGACCACGGGGGCACCCCCCACCCACCCACCGGGGGGAAAGCTGTCAATTGCCACGTATGTTCGAGAATTCGCGTGAGGCACCCGTGGGGCAATCCGGGAGGCTGGATAGGCGGCTCCGGGGGGCGGGTGGCGGAGGGTCAGTCGTCCAGTTGGACCACGATACGAATGGGCGGCTCCTCGCCTTCCACAACATCGCGACCATGGTTCGGGTGATAGCCGGCGGCGATCTCCGCCACCTCACGCGCCCTAACGGCCTCCTCCTCGGTGTCGAACCGACCAAGCTCCATCTTTACGCCGTCCACGGTGATCCTGGCGCGTAGCTTCTTGCTGCCCGGCAACCGATCAATTCCCAACGGAAGAAGGCGACCATTGCAGCGGCGCCCCAAGTTCTGCCGGTTCTCCGAGGACGTGACAGGACGAAGGTTCTTCCATCGGTTGTCGTCGCGGCGATGGTTGATGTGGTCCAATTCCGTCTCCGGCCATGCCCCCGTCTGCATTAACCACGCGAGGCGGTGCTCGGGGTAGCGGCGGCCGAAGATGCGAACTCCCCGGTATCCCGTGTCCGTTTTCAGCGTACCAGCCTGCCGCCCTGCGTACTTACTGTTCCAAGTCCGATGCTCGGCGTCAGTCGTGAACCACTTCCGGGGTCGCACCCGCCAAATCATCATGCCCGTCTCCGGGTTATACTCAAGGAACTCACGGGCAATCTCGGCGGTGACTTCGGGGGAGACCTGAGGGTTTCTCTCGTTCATTGATCCTTTATCCTTCATAGGAGCCCGGAGGAGCTTCATGGCCTCCTTCCGGGTTCTTCGCGGCATCGGCACCTCCACGTGCTACGCCTAATGGAGACTGCCGATTTACGTGATGCTCACGGGACGAGCGGCCCCGATGCCCCATCGCATGGGCGCACTTACAGGCACCGCGAGGCGGGCGCCTGAGGCGGAGACCCATTGGCAGCGATGGGAGAGAGCGGCGGGAGAGCGCGAGGCCGGCATGGGGGCGGTGCTAGAGGGGGCCGAAGGCGGGGCGGCGATGGCGGGGGCGATGGCGGGGGGCCCGATGGGATGGGCCGGCCATCCGTCGAGAGGGTGACTGAGAGGAGGAGGTGCTTGAGGTGGAGGGGATATTCATCCGCCCCCCTCCCGTCATAGAGGGATGCTTAGGGTTATCCGGTAGCTACTCAGTGACATTGAGCACTATAGACCGGCACACCTCTAGCCCCCCTCTCGGTGAAATAAGAGGTCGTTGATGGTCGAAGACCAGACCTCCACCTTGTGACCTAGAGACCCCACCTAGAGCCACCTCCCCCCATTAGTGGCCGGTTAGCAGAAATATCCCGAAGCGATGGAATTTTAACTTGTAAGTCTGCGATTCTATCGAGTAGAATGCTTCCTGCCTGATGATTGCAGCCGCGATGGTCCGGCCTTCAAGCTACAGCCAAATGGGAAGGGTCAGACGGGGCAAACGTCTGACCCTTTTCCATGTCGTCCATCACGCCGCGCCAATAGTGGGCCGCCTTACGGCCTTCTCCCGCACGGGGAGAGCCTGACCAAGTTCCCGCGCCGATACGGCCTGCATCACCTCCATGGCCTCCTCTCGGTCGGATATGCGGACCTGAAGGCCATCGTGAAGCGATTGCGTCGGAATTTCCCGTGCCTCCAGTTCCAGAAGCACCGCCATGAGAAGCCGGCTCTCATCGGCCATAAGCTCCACTCCGATGTCTGTCCCGAAGCAGCCCGCAATGGCAGGGTGCCGCCGGGCCATCGCCTCGTGCAAACGCTGGGCATTCCACCCGTGAGGCAGCGCGGCCTTAAGCTCTGGCGCCAGCCGGCGCATCTCTGTGGACCGCGAGAGGAGCGAGAGGAGCCCCAGCTTGGCGCCTTGGCGGTGCTCCTCCAGTCCGGGGATGTCATAAGCGTCGCTATTCGGGATGCCGCCTGTAACCCGGAGATACGCCAGCATGGCAAAGCAGGAGGCGAAATCGATGTCACATATTGCCTCGCCATCAATGGCAATGCGGTGCCGCTCGGTCGACTTCAGGTTCTGCCACCAGCCTCCCACCAGCCGGCCGTTGAGGTTGAACGCGGGGGTGTCCTGAGGAGAGCGAAGGAGGAACGTCCGCCGAAGGGCTACCGGCACCTGAGGCTCCCCGTCGAACGTCATGGCGGAGGCGTTGAGGAAGGCATTGAGCCGCTGGACCTCGGAGCGGAGCCGATTGGTCTCCTCCGTATCGTCATAGGGCATCAGCGCCTTGGGCATCGGGTTGTTCCCGAAGGGAGCCTCCCCGGTGCGGGCATTGAGCCAAATCGCCTCCCCGCCTCGCTCCCGGCCGATGTCCCGGAGGCGGACACCATGGCTCTCCAAGTCTGCCTTGAACGCCTCAGTGGGCTCCACCGTGGTGGCGAGCTGCTTGTAGAGATATGGGTACCGTTTCAGGACTCCTATCGTCTCCAGCGCCGCGAGCGTCTCCGCTAGGATGCGCCTCGGGTAATCCGCGCGGTCGTATCTCGTGGCCTTGGTCTTGGCGGTGGATACGCCGAGGCGGGTGGAAGGCGCCGCGTGGGGGCTGAGTGCAAGAGCCGCGAGGTTCGCCACGAGGTTGGCGACGGCAAGCTCCTTCCGGGCCAGTGCATCGCGGCGGGCGGCGCGGGTGACGGGAGCACGGGGTGCGGCGGCTGAGAGGCGGGACATGATGGTGTCGGTGAGTGCCTTCAGCGCATCCCCCTGACAGGTAAGCCAAGGGTCTATGAAGACGGACGTGAAGTCGCCTCGGCGTTCCTCCCCTGCCCCGCCAGCCGGTCGGCTTGGAGGAAAAATGGTCATGGGTCATCCTGCCTGCGGAATGGCATCGGGGTCGCTCCGGGTTGTCGGATTAGGAATGCGGAGGAGGCGCCGAACGCCTCCCCCAGTGCCGCCGCTACTTCGGCCGCAAAGCGTCCAGTATCTGTTGACTGCCGGATTGCTGCGCCTGCCGCCGCTCCCGGCTCTTCTGATAGGCGCCCATGGCCTCCTGCTGGCGCTTTCGGACCAGCGGGGAGAGGACATCAAGATTTTCCACAATCAGAGCCCTACGAGCAGCGTCGCGATATGTCTGCACCGCTTGCCCCAAATGGTACAGTCGTGTCCCCTTGATGTTGGCCGCGCCATCTTCCATATCCTGATACGCTTCAGCCCTGATGATCGGCAGCAAATGCTGTTTCAGACTACTGTATCCAGGAATATGACCCGAAAGTACTTGAAGCCTCTCATAGGCATTTTGGCCGTTCTTCAGCGTTATGTCTCTTAGGTCCAGCCCTTCAACGATGGGACTGACACGGCCAATGCTCTTTCCGGTCTCGACCATCAGGCGGTTATTCTCCGCCTCCACTAGGTCACTCTCTTGAGACGTAAGAAGACTAATCGACCTCTCGACCGGATCGCCCCAAACATCAATGGCCTTCGGCAGGGTTTCGCTGAGACCCGGAAGCCCCCGCTTCAGACTATCCACAAACCCCCTCGCCTCCCGGAGATACGGGTCGGGATTGAGCCCCCGGAGAGCCGAGGAAAGCGGTATAGCGCTGCCGGCAATGGAGGCGAGGTATCGCTCCGCCCGGTCCCCCGATGGATCGCTAAGGGCCTCAAGAGCCTGATGCATGCTCTGGAGAAACGTGCGGTCAGAGAATGCTTTGGCTAGCGTCATGGCGATAGCCCCGATGCCCTTCTCCGCGTCGGAGCCTTCAGGGTCCAGCCGCATCATCTCCACAAGGTCGGCAACGATGGACATGGTCATGCCCGCCGGGTCCACCCGTCCCATCGGAATATACTTCCGAGACCCGTCGCCACCCTCCACGACATAGGCATAAGGCTGCCATCCGGTGGCCCGCAGTTCCTTCTGGAGCGCCGGGTCGGACGGCCCGCCTCCGGTGATCCGCCCGTTCAATGCCAGCAAGGCGCTAAGGGCACTGAACGTCATCCCCAAAGCCATCTGGCCCATGGCCTGCGCCTGTTGCTCCGTACCGGAGCCGCCGAAGAAGTCCGTCTTATACTCCCGCTGGAGAAGGTTGAGGCCGGGCGTCATCTTCCAGCCGTAGCGCAAGACATTCACGGGCGTCTTCACGAACGGCATGACAAAGGTCAGCACAGGGTGACGCGCACGGGCCTGCTGGATGGTAGCGCCGAGCGTTCCCGAGAGCAGTTCCTGCTGGAAGGTGCTTACCTGCGCCTCTTGCAGCGCCCTTTGGTCCAGAGCTTGGCCAGTGGCCGGGTCGATTGCCTTCTCCAGTTCGCGACCGACGAACCGCCGAAACTCCTCCCCTTTGAGCCCCTTGGCGTTCGCCTCCACGGCGGCCCCCGCCTGAACATATGCCCGGTAGCGGAGCGTCTTGAAGAACTCATCCGCCGCCCCGAGGGTGCGCGTAGGGAGACCGACGATGTTCCGATAGTTCGCCGCCATCCATGCGTTTTGGGCGAGGTCTAGAACGCCGTTGACCGGCTTCCACGGCAAGGGCTGTTGAGCCGTCCGCACCGACGTGCCGCCCTGGAACGTCTCGGTGTTGTGTGGCGAGAGGATAGAGTCGCCGCGCACGAAGGCGTCTTTCATAGCCGTCCAGGCATCGCCAAGGGACGACGCCGTATATGCGTATTCTCGGATGGCCTGCGACCGCAGAGCGTTCCCGCCCCGCTTCGATCCTACCGCGAGAGACCCGAGCAGCTTTTCGGTCGGTCGCCCGGCCAGCATGTAAAGGTTTGAAGCGATGTTCACCACATGGGTCGGCCAGAGCCACAAGAGCGAGTTGGTGAGAGAATACGCCGCCTCATCCATCACGCGTGTGAGGAAGGAAGGGTCAGCAATTCGCATCAGTTGCTGGGGGTCTCCCTTGGTCTGGTAAATCAGGTCCGCGAGCTTCTCCGGGTCCACTGCCTTGATCTTCTGAACGTCCTCCGGGCTGAACTGGAATTGTCCCCGCATGCGACGCAGCGCCCGGCCGGCATTGGACGACATGGAGCGGGCGGACGCCAGTAGGTCCGCCGATGCGGAGAGACGTGCCTTAAGCTCCCCCGTGGCCCGAACCGTATCGGCCTCCATGCCGTTGCGGATGCGGAAAGCGAGGTCATAGGTGTCCTGAAACATGCGATTGGCGAGCAAATAGCCGGCCTCCATGTTCGCCACCATTTCCCCGGCCGCGTTGCCGGCCTTAGTGATCTGCCCCATCAGCATAGCCGGGTCTTCCCCGAACATATCAGCGCGGGCTTGGACCATGGAGGACACCCGAGCGTCCGAGAGAATGTCTCCGCCCTTGGCGATATCCATCTGGCTCTTGAGGACCCGCGCCGAAGTCTCCATGAACGTCATCACCTCGTCGGTGCCCCGCAGCTTCTGCCACGGCAGGGAGGTGGTGGAGCGTAGCGCGACCTGCCCAGCCTCGGCGGCGGCCTCACGCGATCCGTACCGCTTGATGGCGGAAAGCTCCGCATCGGTAGACTTCAGGATAGCGCCGAGGGCCTCGTCGGTGACCTCGCCCCTCGCCATCGCCTGCGCGGCTTCGTCCGCCGAGATAGCAGAGGGCGATGCGGCAGAGCCGGGCGTGGCCGGAACCTCGTCAGCGGCACGAACCGCGCCGGGCGTGAGGTTGTCGTTAGCGGGTCCAGTCTCCGGGAGCTTGGCGGCATCTATCTGTTCGTTCTGATTGGCGGCCTTCGGCGGCATAGCCCCCGGCTCGTCCCCTGTGCGCACCCCGATGTCCGCCTGCCGTCCGGCTCCAAGCGGCTCCCCGCCCGTGTCGTTGGCTGGAGCGCCTAGATTCATCGCCGGGGTATTGTCATTCACGCTCGGCGGTGTGGCCTCCTCGGTGACGCGAGCGCCGGGGGAGTATGGTGCATCCACGTCCACCGCCGGGCTCACCTCCTCCGGCTCCATGGCTTGCGCTATGCCTTCGGGCTCGCCTCGGCGGAGGAGCTTGAAGGCTTTCACCGCCCCGATCAGCGCGAGGTCGATACCGAGCCCCTCGACGGCGTTCTTGAAGCGCCCTTCGGCCGCGCTGTCCGTAGGGTCGGAGGCGAGATAGGCGGTTACGGGGTTCCGCAGCGCGGGCACTGACTGGATAAGGTCGGACAGCCGTTGCTCGTGCGGGTCCATCACGAGACCCGTGGCGACGGCCGCCTTGCCCATCTCGAAGGCCGTCTTGGACTTCTGGAGAACCTTCAGCGGCGCAGCGATTTTGCCCACGCCGACCATCCCCGTGACAAACTGCGAGACGCCCATGGCGGCAGCATTGACCGGGCTGGCATTGGAGAGTTCCTTCGCTCGCCCCTCAAAGGACCGCCGGAAAGCCCACTTGTCTTCCTCCGCCGGCTCCCCAACGAAGAAATCCTTCGTCTCCAGAGCGGCCTTGCCAATGCCCGCGCCCATGGAGCGCCAAACCGCCTCCGCCCCATTCAGGGCACGCACGACGGCATACGGTTGTTTTGGCGCAGTGGTCTCTGGTGCTGTCGCGGTGGAGGGAGAGGAAGCGGGCGGCGCCGCGTTCGCGGGGGATGTCGCCGGGGCTGCATCAGGCTCCGCTTTGTCTACCGCGTCGATGGCCTGCTGGAAGATATCGTCGTCGTTCATCGTGTCTCCCCTGGAGAAAGACAAAGCGCTCCCGCTCCCGACCCATGGCAGGCCGAAGGGGAGAGGCTTCGTGGTGATGGGTGTGCGGGTGGATGCGCCCGGCCGACGTCAACGGCCGCTAGAGAGCGGCCCGAAAGGACAAAGCGGACAGCGGCTTAGCCATAGTGGCCGCTTCAGTATGGGTCTCGCACGGGTGCCGTGGGTGGCCGACGGGGTGCATTGGAGTGGCCGCGCGAGGTGCATCGGGGGAACCGGGCGGTGGCACTGATTCAGTCTCTCGCGGGCATCCCCAATGTCGCCGCATCGGGGCTCGCGCATGAGGTCAGCGTTATGCTGATTTCAAGAAGGCGCCTAATTCTCCGCGACTGCCTAGTTTCAGGCGAAAAAGTATTGCGCCGTAGATACTTGAGGCAGGATCGACCTTCGGCAATACGGGCGGCCATGGCGGACGGCCCGGCCTCCCCCATGTGGATACCGAGGGAGCACCACCATGGAGCAGCGCGGAGCGGTCCCGCCCCCTCTTGGTCGCCGAGGGAGTACGGCCATGGAGCAGAAACAGGCCTCCTCGCCATGCCTCTCGGCGTGCCCTCATGGCGCCCCACGCAACCTGCGCCGCTGCCGCCCTTCAAGAGGGCGCCTAATTGGCGAACGAGCCGCCGGGTCCACGTCGTTCGGGGTTCTAGAAGAAGGGTAACTCCGACAATCAGCCCGGAGGCCAGCGTTGTGCTGGTTTCAAGAAGAAGCCTAATTGGCCGCGACCTCTCCGACACTGGCGCTGTCCTGCCTTCAAGAGGGAGGGTAACTCCAGAGACATTTGGCGGACTGTGCTGAGGCCGGCTTCAAGGGGGCACCTAACTGGTCATGTGCGGCATGCCCCAATCGGCACCATCCCGCCCGCCCATCCCACTGGCTCGCGACATCCTGAGCCATTCCGGCCGGTACGCCCTTCAAGAAGGAGGGAATTAAATCTCGATGGACCGCACCTAAGTTGGTGAAGGGCAAAATCGGGTTTGGCCGTCCGCCCTTTCAAGAAGGGACCTAATTGGCAGCACGCATATCTCGCTCTAAAGAAGACGCCTATTGCTGCGGAGATGCAGCGCTCTGGTAGGCGACTTCAAGAGGGATAGAATTTCGCGCCCTGCCGGCGCTTCCGACCGTCTCTGTTTCAAGTGTAAGCCTAACTCCGCCGGCGGTTGGTCCTGCCCCTACGCCTCGGCGTCCGCTTGCGGGAGCCATCCGGCCATGTTCCGGCCTTCGCGCCAGTCGGCCAAGAAGGTGGCAACCTCCCATCCCTCCACATGCCGGAGCGCGAAGTCGATGGCCTCGGCGTCGTTCATCGGGAGGGAGGGCGTAGCGGCGGCAGTGGGAGACGTGGTGGCGGTGTTCATGCGCAATCTCCTAGTTCGCATTGCGCCCGCCATTATGGTGACGCCGGGTTGTGCCGCAACAACTTTAAACTCTGCATATGCGTAGCGTCGGCAGAGAAGGCGAGGAGCCGCTGCGCTACAGATATGTGTAACAATCGCTGGACGGGCCCGCTTGAAAGCCTTATATTTCAACGATTATCGTGCGTCGCCGCTCGGTCCTCTCCTGGGCACCATTTGACCGTCCGAGACCGTCCGGAGACCACCGAAAAGCCGCTGAAACCAAAGTGTTTTGGCGGCTTTTTCGTTTTGGGGCTGACGCCACCCGTTGGCATCCAACGCTTGTTCTGGCGCATTCGCCGGCGGCGGCAATGTCAACACAAACTGAATGCCGACACCCATGGCACCTTCGCGATGCGCCGGGCGGCGATTTCATTAGCCAAGCGCGCGCCGCAGAAAGGCCAGAACCTCGGGGGGCATCTGGGTAACGTTGAAGCGCACGAAATCCGCCGCCGTGCGGCTGACGCTGAAGACATTGCCCGGCGCGAGGACGATGCCTTCCCGCAGCCCGCGCTGCGCCAGTTCGGACGCATCGGTGGCACGCGGTAGCCGGCACCAAAGATAGAAGCCGCCCCGGGGCTGCGTCCACGGATGCACGTCGCATGTGGCCAGTGCGGCGATGGCCTCGCGGCGGCGGCGCGTCAGCCGGCCCTGAAGGCTGCCGAGATGACGGTAATAGCTACCGTCGCTGAGGGTGCGGAACACAAGTTCGGCGGCAAGCGGGCTCGGGCCGCCAAAGCCCGTGGCCAATTGCAGGTCGACCAGTGCCTCGGCGAGGTCCGGCCGGGCGGCGATGTAGCCGCAGCGGATCGACGCCGAGAGCGTCTTGGAGAAGCTGCCGACGCGGATCACCCGGTTCAGCCCGTCGAGGGCGGCCAGGCGCACCGAGCGTTCCGGCTCGAAATCGGCGAAGATCTCGTCCTCGACGATGGTGAGGTCATGAGCGGCGGCCGCGGCGAGAAGCTGATGGGCGGTGCGCGGCGACAGGCTGGCGCCCGTGGGATTATGCAGCGCGGCATTGGTGAGATAGAGGCGCGGCCGGTGGAGGGCGAGCGCCTCCTCGAACCGGGCGATGTCGGGACCGGAAGGTGTATAGGTTACGCCGACAATGCGCACCGCATGTGCCTGAAGCAGCGCGCGAAAATTGAAATAGCAGGGGTCGTCCACCAGCACCGCATCGCCCGGCCGCAGCAGATGGCGGCAGATGAGGTCGATGGCCTGCGTGCCGGAACTGGTCAGCAACAGGTTCTCGGGACTGGCTTCGATTCCCTCGGCGGCGAAAGGGCGGGCCAGCAGCCGGCGCAGAGCCGGTGAGCCGCGGGTGGAGCCGTATTCCACCAGTGTGGCATCCGCCGTCTTCGCCGCCGCGCGCAGCGCACGGCGGATGGCGGCGAGCGGCATCCAGTCGGGCGGGAGCCAGCCGCAGCCGGGCCGGAGCATCTCCCTTCCGGCATCCAGCGATTGCCGGGAGACCCAGAAAGGATCGACGGCGCGGTCGAGCGGCGCGTGCGTATCGCCTGCCCGCCCGGGCGGGGCGCCGGCCGCGACATAAAACCCCGATCCGGCGCGGGGGCGGATCAGCCCCTCGGCGGCGAGACGGTCATAGGCCTCGACCACGGTGGAGGGCGAAACCGCCTTCTCCCGCGCCAGCTTGCGGATGGAGGGCAGCTTGTCCCCCGGCAGCAGGGACTGGGTGGCGATCAGGCGCCGGATCGCCAGCACCACCGTTTCCGTGCGCCCGGCGGACGGAGCCGATGGAACCTCGGGCGGCATCAACTGTATGGCTCCGTATGCCCTCACTGTTCGGCTCCATCATACGGAACCGTGGCTGTCAGCGCCATCCTTCCGCGCTTAGGAGGAGAGCTGTCGAGAAAAGGAGCCTGATGTGGCGCGGGGATGGTGGAGCGGACTGATCGGCGTGATCATCTTCAGCGGCTCGCTGCCGGCGACGCGCATCGCCGTCAGCGGCTTCACGCCGCTGTTCCTCACCTCTGCGCGCGCCGTCATCGCCGCACTGCTGGGCGCCGGCCTGCTGCTCCTGCTGCCGCAGAAGCGGCCCGCACGCGCAGATATCGGGCCGCTGACGGTGGTGGCGGCCGGGGTGGTGATCGGGTTTCCGCTGCTTACCGCCCTGGCACTGGAACACATCACCGCCGCGCGCTCCATCGTCTTCATCGGGCTGCTGCCGCTGGCGACAGCGCTGTTCGGCGTGCTGCGCGGCGGCGAGCGGCCGAAGCCGGCCTTCTGGCTGTTCTCCGTCGTCGGGGCAGCCACCGTCGCCGGCTTCGCGCTGGGCAATGGGGTGCCGAGCTCGGTTGTCGGCGACCTGCTCATGGTCGGGGCGGTGCTGCTGTGCGGGCTCGGCTATGCCGAGGGGGCCCGGCTGTCGCGCCGTCTCGGCGGCTGGCAGGTGATTTCCTGGGCGCTGTTGCTGGCGTTGCCGCTGATGCTGGCCGTGGCGGTGGCAACGCGGCCGGAAACGCTGGCGCCGGTGACCGCCGCCGCCTGGGCGGGCCTCGCCTATGTCTCGGTGTTCAGCATGCTGGTCGGATTCGTCTTCTGGTATCGCGGGCTGGCGCTGGGCGGCATCGCGGCGGTGGGCCAGCTGCAGCTGCTTCAGCCCTTCTTCGGGCTGGCTTTGGCGGCGTTCTTGGTGGGCGAGCAGGTCTCGTCCACCATGATCGCGGCGACGCTGCTCGTTGTGCTGTGCGTGGCGGGCGCGCGGCGCTTCGCCTGAGGCGGCAATGCCTAACGCCTTGCCTTTACTCCAGTTTTTCGCCGGGATAGACGCCCCAGAGGCGCTCCTGCTCGATGAAACCATCGAAGCCATTGTCGAAGAAGCGGCACCATTTGCCGTCGCAATGTTCGACCTTGCCGAGAACACCGGCTTCCAGCCGGGCGCGGACGGGCGATTTGGCGGAGGGCTCGGCATAGAGGGAGACCTCTTCGCCCGCCTTCCACGGATTGACCAGCGCGGTGCGCCGGCCCGACAGCATGGAATGGTACACCCACCCCTCGGCCCCGTCGGAATCGCGGATACGTCGCCAGGTCTCAAATTCGGCCGTGATTTCAACGGGTAGACCGGCGCGGGTGAACACCCAGGCGACGCCATGGTCGCGGGTGGGGCCGGAGCGGACATTCACCTTGTCGGCTTTGAGGCTGACGAAACGCGGCACGGGCAGGCCGCTGGTACGCCCCACCGGCCCCGCCGCGTCGGCCGGCGCGGCGTCCTTCGCCCCCTCCTGCGCCGCCTCCTGCGCCATGACCGGTGAGTGCAGTGAGGTGGACAGTGAGGCCAGACCGGCCAGCACGGCAATCGTCATCGGCAGCTTCGTTCGGCCTCGAAGCTTGTTGTCACGCATCGTCTCAATCATCCTTCGCCATCGGGCGGCGCTGTCGCGCAGCGCGACCGTGGAAACACGCCTGCACCGCCAATCGGTGCATTTTTGTGTTTCCCGGACCTGTCTGCTAAGGAACGGCTCGCCCGGTTTTGGCGCGAGTGTGGGGCCCGTAGCGTTAACGGGAGCTTGACCGCACGGTGATTTGTACGGGGAGCAACATGGCCCGCAGGAAGCCGCTGGTCGTCGTGACGCGCAAGCTGCCCGACAAGATCGAAACCCGCATGCGCGAATTGTTCGATGCGCGGCTCAATGTCGACGACGTGCCGATGAGCCCGGCCGCGCTCGCCGAGGCCGTCGCCACCGCCGATGTGCTGGTGCCGGCCATTTGCGACCGCATCGACGCCCGTGTCATCGAGGCGGCCGGGCCGAACCTCAAGCTGATCGCCAATTTCGGCAATGGCGTCGATCATATCGATGTCACCGCCGCCACGGAGCGCGGCATCACCATCACCAACACGCCCGGCGTCCTTACCGAGGACACCGCCGACATGACCATGGCGCTGATTCTCGCCGTGCCGCGCCGGCTCACCGAGGGGGCCGCGCTCATCACCAGCGATGACGGCGCTTGGCCCGGCTGGTCGCCGACCTGGATGCTCGGCCACCGCATCTGGGGCAAGCGGCTCGGCATCATCGGCATGGGCCGCATCGGCCAGGCGGTGGCGCGCCGCGCCCGCGCCTTCGGCCTGCAGATCCACTACCACAACCGCCGCCCCCTCCCCGCGCAGATCGAGGAGGAGCTGGAGGCGACCTATTGGGACAGCCTCGACCAGATGCTGGCGCGGATGGACATTCTCTCCATCAACTGCCCGCACACGCCGGCCACCTTCCACCTGCTCTCCGCCCGCCGGCTGAAGCTGGTGCGGCGCGACGCCTATATCGTCAACACCGCGCGCGGCGAGGTGATCGACGAGCATGCGCTGATCCGCATGATCGAGCAGGGCGAGATCGCCGGCGCCGGGCTCGACGTGTTCGAGCGCGAGCCGGCGGTGAGCCCGAAGCTGCTCAAGCTCGCCCGCGCGGGCAAGGTGGTGCTGCTGCCGCATATGGGCTCGGCCACGGTGGAGGCCCGCGTCGACACCGGCGAGAAGGTGATCGTCAACATCAAGGCGTTCATGGACGGCCACCGCCCGCCAGACCGGGTGCTGCCGGCGATGCTGTAGGGCGGGGGCGGGCGCGTTCCCCGGACACGCCGCACCCCGCGCGGCGCTGATCCGGGGCCGAGGAGAGGCCTCGCGCCAGCGCAATCGGCTTTCACCCCTCGCATCTGCGTGCTTCGAGGCGCGCTGCGCGCGCACCTCAGCATGACGGGATTGGCCGGGTCGGCTCGATCGTCATCCCGGACGGCCGAAGGCCCATCCGGGATCGCGCCGAATGATCGCACGCCCTCAACAACCCGATCCCGGCTCTCGCGCCGCTCGGCCGGGATGACGCCAGCCTGAAGCCATGCGGGAAGCGCCGCTTCAGCGCCTATGCGCCGCCCCCGACAGATCGCGACGCCTTCGCATGTCTATTCACCGAGCATTTCTCGGGGGATAAGGACGACATAAACGGGGATGAGGCGCGGCAATGACGACTCAAACACTGAGACTGACGGTTCGGAGCCGAAAGGATGTTTCCCCAAAGACCGTAGAGCTTTATTTCGAGTTCGATGGAGAATATTTCCCGCAATTGGGCTGGATGGATATCGAAGACACGCCCCTGTCGTGGAGTCAGGGGCTAGACAAATATGGATCCCTCGGAACCTTATCCTTTCTGGATGGCCCCTTTGCGTTCGATGTTCAGGAGAATAATGGCGAATACTTATTCAGTTTTTTCGATAAAAATTTCAATAACGTAAATATCATATCAACTCAACACACTACAACCAAGGCCGATTACGAAATTTTCCGAGCTTCACTCAAGACATTCATAAGAGAGCACAAGAAACGCTAGTTGCACGCGCCTCTGGGCGCTTCGCGACCATCGCGCGCCGCTGCCACGATGAGTGTGTGCGAACACCCTGTCCGGCAACGCATGTCCGTTCCTCGCCGGCGCCGCCTCAGAGCCTGTACGAAAATTCGATAGTCGGATGGGGAACTGGCACTTAACTGTCCATCAGCTCTTTTCGGGCTCGTTGCCACTCCTCCCAGCAATTTTCGGGATCGATATCGAGGTAACCTCGTGCTTCATCGATCTTCCGGGCAACGTCGGGCGGAACAGCAACCGCTTCACAATTGTCGCGGATTTCGATCACCTCTTCCTCAGTCAAAGGGCTTCCCTTGGTTCGCTCCCGGCTGATTAGAGTGGAGACAAGACTGGGAATTGGATAGATAATGAGATATTCGTCCTTGCTCATGGAACATCCTTCAAAGCGGTGAATAATCTTGGCGCGAAGGCGGCTGTAGGGCCCTGAGCAAACAGCCCGCTTCTGTGAAAACAGCGAGGCTGAATTCAGAGGGGCGATCTCGCCCGCCCATGCAATACCTGAGAATAGTAGTAATATTCAGAGCAAAGGCAACCTCATACCCGATCTCTCTGCTCAATAGCGCGACGATAGAGAACGCCCCCTTTGCCTAACGTCAACTTCAGTTCGGCAACCGATGACATAGCTCTCCCGCAGATGGCCACTCTCCGCTCGGCCGGGATGACGCCCCCTCGACGTCATGCAGTGAGCGGCGCTTCAGCGCCTATGCCCTGACAGATCCTTGATCGTCGGGTTCTCCCCGGTCAGCGGGTTGTCCGGGTCCCAGCCATAGCTCAGCGTCTCGAAGCGCATGGTGAGGGTGTCGATCATCAGCAGCCGCCCGACCAGCCCCTCGCCGAAGCCGACCACGGCGCGCGCCGCTTCCAGCGCCACCAGCGTGCCGGCCACCCCGGCCACCGCGCCGAGAATGCCGGCCTCGGCGCAGCTGGGCACCAGGCCGGCCGGCGGCGGCTCCGGGAACAGGCAGCGATAGGTCGGGTTCGGCGTGCCGTCCGGCCCCTTCTCATGCGGGCGCAGCGTCGTCACCGTGGCATCAAAACGCCCCAGCGCGGCGGAGACGAGCGGCCGGCCCGCCAGCGCGCAGGCATCCGAGACGAGATAGCGGGTGGAAAAATTATCCGAGCCGTCGATCACCACATCGGCCTTGCCCACCAGCGCCAGCGCGTTTTCCGCCGTCAGCCGCGCCGTGATCCCCTCGAACCCCACATGCGGGTTGAGCGCGGCGATGAACGCGCCCGCGCTCTCGGTCTTGCGCCGGCCGATGGCCTGGGTCGTGTGGATGACCTGACGCTGCAAATTCGACAGCGATACCTCGTCATCGTCGATGACCGTGAGATGGCCGACCCCGGCGGCGGCGAGATACATCAGCGCCGGCGCGCCGAGACCACCCGCGCCCACGACCAGCATCCGCGCCTTTTTCAGCTTCTGCTGGCCCGGCCCACCGATTTCGGCCAGCACGAGATGGCGGGCATAGCGCTCCACCTCCTCGGGGGAGAACAAAGGCGCGCGCGGCGGGGCAGAGGCGGCGGGTGTGTCGGTCATGGCCGAGCTATATAACAACCCGCCGCCCACCCGCCACACTCTGCGTGGCGAGGAAGCATTGGCCGGGCGGCGATTAGCGGCTATCTCCCCGCCATGACCCCGGACCATGACGCACTCTTCGCCGCCGCCGCCCGCCACGCCGAGACGCTGACCCGCGCGCGGCTGGTGCTCTATGCCGGCGCCAACCTGCCCTCCCCGGACGTGCTGGCGGCGTTTGCGCCGGGCCTCGGCGCCATGCCCTCCATGGGCCCGAGCTTCGACAAGGAGCAGCCCGGCACCGAGATCGTCTCGCAGTTCGAGGTGGCCATCCGGGCGGAAGCCTGCGCGCTGTTCGGCGCCGTCTGGGCCGAGCCGCGCCTGCCGAGCGCCACCCTGTGCAATCTCGCTGTCTTTCACGCCTTCGCTCGCCCGGGCGATGTGATGCTGGCGCCTGACAAGGCGCAGGGCGGGCATCTGAGCCAGCGGCGCGGCGGCACGCCAGAGCTTGCCGGACTCATCTGCGAGGAACTGCCCTTCGATGCCGCCGGCCTGTGCCTCGACGCGACAGGCGCCGCGCGGCTGGTGGAGGCGCGGCGGCCGCGCCTCGTGATGCTCGGGCGCAGCGTGATGGTTCGGGCGGACGACATCGCCCCCGTGGTGGCGGCGGCGCGCGCGGTGGGGGCGACGACGGTGTTCGACGCCTCGCATGTCGCCGGGCTGATCGCGGGCGGCACCTACCCCAACCCGCTGGCGGCGGGGGTCGATGTGCTGGTCACCTCGACCTACAAGACCCTGCCGGGCCTGCCGCACGGGCTTATCCTCGGCCGCGATCCGGCGCAGGGCGAGGCGCTGGCGCGGCTGCTCGATGCCCGCTTCCTCGCCAATTATAACGCCGCCCTGCTGCCGCCGCTGCTGCGCCTGCTCACCGACATGCGCGCCGGGGCGGCGGATTATGCCGGGCGCGTGGTGGCCAACACCGCCGCCCTCGCGCAGGCCTGCCGCGCGCGCGGCCTGCCGGTGATCGCGCCGGAGGCGGGCCATACGCACCAGATGCTGATCCCTGTCGCGCCCTCGGCCGAACCGCGCGCGCTGGTGGCGGCACTGGCGGAGGTCGGCATCATTGTCGGCCTGTGCCCCGACATCACCCGGCCGGGGCGCAGCGCGCTGCGGGTCGGCACGCAGTTTCTCGCCACGCTGGGGCTCGATGCGGCGGACATGGCTTTGGTCGCCGACCTCCTCGCCGCTGCGCTGCGGGCGGACACGGCGGGCGTGGAGCTTAATCCCGCCGGCGTAGCGGCCCTGCCCGCGCGGATCGAGTCGCTGCTCGCCGGCGCGCGCGCGGCCTAGGCGGCGGCTCTCCCTGCGGCCCCCGCCCTCGTCGCCTGGCACCCGGAGCTCAGACACGCATTAATCCAGCTTGGGGCACGGCGCTGCTCAGCTTGCGCATTCACCACCTGGCCGCCTACCCTTGGCAAGGGAAGCGTGGCCGGTGTCGCGATAAGGCAAGGCCGCGCGCCCAGGGGAAGAAAGGCGTGCCCTCCACCTGTGTCATAGGCTTCGACTCTGCCTGGACGGACAAGCCCGATGCGCCGGGCGCGATCTGCAGCATCCGCATCGACGAGCGTGGCCATCGCGAACTCATCGAACCACGCCTCGCCTCCTTCGCTGACGCCCTCAGCTTCATCAGGGCGGAGAGCGCGATGGGTGATCGCTGTCTCGTCGCCCTCGATCAACCGACGATCGTTCCGAACCTCACAAGCCTGCGACCGGTTGATCGGGTAGCTGCCTCGCTCATCTCCTGGCTCGGCGGTGGCGTGCAGCCCGCCAACCGCTCCAAGATCGGCATGTTCGATGATGCGGCACCGCTGTGGCCCTTCCTTTCCAAGCTGGACGCCATTGAAGACCCGGAGCAGGCGCGGTCGGCCACATCGGGCCGCTACCTCATCGAGGTCTTCCCGGCGCTCGCGATCGCCTCGCTCGAGGCGGCATTCTTCGGCCGGCTGCTCGGTCCACGCTATAACCCGGCTCGGCGGAAGACATTCCGTCTGTCGGACTGGCAAGCTCTGATGGCCGCGTTGATCCGCTATGGCGATTCCAATGAGATCGAGAGCGTCAGTCGCTGGATCGCTCAGCTGGGCTTGATTGAGAGGCCCGCCAAGGCCGATCAGGACAAGCTGGATGCTGTCCTATGTGCCATCGTCGGCTTTCACTGGCTGGCGGCGCCGCGCCATCAATCGATCATGATAGGCGACCTCGAAACGGGCTACATGATCGCGCCGGCCACAACCGACGCCAGGGCGCGCCTGGAAGCTGCGGCTCTGCGCTATCGCGTTCCGGTCGACGGTCTGTTGCGTTAGGCCCGCCCGGCCGGCACGCACCCGGCACGATTCGAACGCGCGACCTTTGCCGCAGGAGGCAATGCGAGATACGTACCCCCCCGGCGAGGGCCACGGGGGTTATCGGCCTGATCAGTTGATTTGACCACGGCTCTTGGCGAACGCGGCTTTGCCGATTGCGCGGCGTCGGGCGAGCCTTGCGATGCGGGCGCGGATGAGGTCCTCGTCGATGAGAGCCGGATCGAACGGCGCCCCGTACCAGCGCATGAGCTCGTCATGCTCCTCGTGGGTTGGATCGGCGATGGCTTCGAGGAAGAGCTTGAAGCCGGGGATGCCCGCCGACATCCTCGGGTGGTGCACGGTGGGCACCATCGAGGTAACGGGGATAATCCGTGGCGGGATCGGCTGCGGTGGTCGCCTCGATCGTGATCGTGTGCCGCCAGTCGTCGCCGAAGTCATAGGTGTAGCTGAACTCGGTGATGCTGCGGTCGATGAGAGCGCCGAGCCTCAACGTCTTGGCGGAATAGGTCCTGTCGCGCAGGCTGTCCCATTCTGGATCGGGGATGGCAAAGCGCTGCCCGCCGGCGCGGAACTCGAACAGGTGAGTGTCCTCGAACGGCATGACGGCCTGGATGACGTCGTGCAAGGCCTTGAGCGACGAGGTGAGCGGCACCTCGACACGGCGCCAGATGGTGGGCTGCCAGTCATCCAGTTCGATCTTCAGGCGAGCGATCCGATCGACATGGCTCATGCCGCGAGACTCCCGGGCTCTCGCGCCGCATGCCAGTTCCAGGGCAGCAGCTCGGCGAGCCGGTTCTGCGGCATGTCTGCGATGCGAGCGAGCACGTCAGCGAGCCAGGCCTGCGGATCGATGTCGTTGAGCCGGGCGGTCCCGATCAGGCTGTACATGACGGCGGCGCGCTCGGCGCCGCGGTCGGAACCGGCGAACAGCCAGGCCTTGCGGCCGAGGGCGATGCCGCGCAGCGCCCGTTCTGCCGCATTGTTCGTGAGGCAGACGTGTCCGTCATCGAGGAAGCGGGCGAAGGCGTCCCAGCGCCGCAGCATGTAGTCCATGGCCTGGGCGACAGGTGCATGGCGGGAGAGCCTGGCGCGATGCTCGCGCATCCAAACCTCAAGCTCGGCGACGAGAGGAGCGCTGCGCTCCTGGCGAACGGCTCGGCGCTGATCGGCACTCAGGCCATTGATCTCACGCTCCATGTCGAACAGCGCGTCGATGCGGGCGACGGCCTCGAAGGCAATCGGTGAGATCGGTGCGGCGTTACGCCCACGCCGGCGGTTCGCCGCGATGTCGGCGAGCTCGAATAACTTGCGGCGTGCATGAGCCCAGCACAGGGCCTCGACGATCGGCCCCGGCTGGCGGTCGGGAGCGAGCAGGCGATTGTAACCGGCATAGGCGTCGGCCTGCAGGCTGCCGGTGAAGTGCGTCAGATGCTCTTGCGGGTGTTCGCCCGAGCGGTCGCGTGATGCCCGGAACAACACCGCCGGCGGATCGGCGCCGCCGAAGGGCCGATCGTCGCGCACATACACCCAGGCTCGACCGGTGTCGGTCGTGCCCTTCGCCAGGATCGGCACCGGCGTGTCGTCGCCATGCAGGCGATCTGCCGCCATGACATGGCGCTCGAGCAGCACGTGCAACGGGTGCAGCGCTGCGGCGCAGGCGCCGACATGATCGGCCAGCGTCGACAGCGGCAGATCGATGCCCTCGCGAGCATAGCGCTCGCTCTGCCGGTTCAGAGGCTGGTGCTGGCCGAACTTCTCGAACAGCACCATAGCCAGCAGGTTCGGCCCGACATGGCCGCGCGGGATGACGTGGAACGGCGCCGGCGCCTGGGTCACCGCCTCGCAGGCCCGGCAGGAGAAGCGCTCGCGCACCGTCTGGATCACCTTCCACTGGCGCGGGATCACCTCCAGCGTCTCGGTGATATCTTCCCCGAGCTTCACCAGTCTGCCGGATCCGCAGCACGGGCAGCTCTCGGGTGCGGCGACGATGACGCGCTCACGCGGGAGATGATCAGGGAACGGCTTGCGTGCCGGCCGCTTGCGCTCGAAGGACGCCACATTGGCCGTTTGTGCTGCGGCTTCCGCGGCCAGTTCGTCTTCGGTGGCGTCAGCCTCCAGGTCCTCGAGCTGCATCTCCAGCTGGTCGAGCAGCCGTGCCTTGCGCTCCGAGCGCGTGCCGTAAAGCTCGCGCCGGAGCTTCTCGATCTCCAGCTTCAGCCGCGCGATGAGGGCATCCGTGCTGCTGTTCGCAGCGCGCTCCCGGGCGACGGTCGCCTCGGCTTCCAGCCGCGCGCTACGCTCCGCCAGGATCATGGCGTGGGCCGCGGCAAGGTCGCTCGGCAAAGGATCCATCGGGCTCGACATAGGGCGATGGAATCATATCCGCCGCTCCTGTGCCACGCCCAAATTACCCCGATGCGCCCGGTCGCCACGTCCTCTGCGGATGCCGCCAGTCTATGCCTTCCAGCAGATAGCCGAGCTGCGCAGGGGTGATCGTCACCATGCCGTCGGCCGGAGACGGCCACAGAAAACCACCCCGCTCCAGCCGCTTCGAGAACAGGCAGGCGCCCTGGCCGTCATGCCAGATCACCTTCACCAGATCGCCGCGCTTGCCCCGGAATACGAACAGGTGCCCGCAATGGGGATCGCGCCGTAGAACTTCCTGGACCTGCAATGCCAGACCCGCGAAGCCCTTCCTCATATCCGTGTGGCCCGTCGCCAGCCACACCCGAACCCCGCTTGGAACTGGGATCATCGCCGGCCTCGCGATAGCCCGCCAGCAATCGCCACCACGAACTCCGCTGAGGACCCGACAGGCAGGCTAACCGTCACACCTCCAGCCGACGCGATCTCGATCCGAGTGTCGGTGTGGGCAGTGCTGGATGTGGAACATCCCTCCAGACGATCCATACCCGGCATCGGTGCTGGAAGAGCCTTCGGTGGATCAATAACTGACACTGCCGCAAACCCTGCAGGTTCCATCCGTTCGGAAAGGCGTTCGCGCCATCGATAAATCTGCTGCGCCTGGATGCCATGGCGCTTCGCCGTCTCGATGACGTTGCCGCTCGCGGCCGCCTCTTCAACGACCGCTCGCTTCTCGGCCCAACTCCAGCGCCGACGCCGTACATAGGTCTCTTCTGCGTCCACCGTCCTTCTCCAGCACCGCTGCTGGCACTACTGCCAGATCAGAGGACCGAAAGGCTGGGCACCTCGCCTACATCACGCAAGGCGGCCCGCAGCGGAGGGGTACCGAGATCCTGCCCCCTCTCCCCATGAAACCTCCCGCGCCCCCGTTGCCGGGGGCCGGCGCTTCGATTATGAAGACGCGGCACAGGCGCATTCCTCGCGCCCAGGCACCCGTAGCTCAGCTGGATAGAGCGCTGCCCTCCGAAGGCAGAGGTCGCACGTTCGAATCGTGCCGGGTGCGCCACTTCGGTACAAAACTGCGAACGCCGTTCGCCGCCGCTCCTACGCTTGATGCGGCAGCCAACGTGCGCAGAAGGTCCGATTTATTTCCCATGAGCCGAATCTCCGACTTGCTCACCACCTCGATGCGCTGCGCGAGCGCGCGAAGGTGATCGCGGTGATACTCGCCGGTCTCGGTGCGCAGCTTGGCGCGGGCGACCTCGGAAAAGCGCTTCAAGCTTTCAGCGGTGACCTTCGGGCCAGTCCTCTCCACAGCCGCTTGCGCGCGCTCGGCGTCGGCCTGGGCCTGGTCGCGAATCGCGGTCAGTTCGGCGATGCGGTCCTTAAATGAGAGATCGGCCATGTTGATGAGGCCGTTTTCGATCGCCTCATAAAGGCGCTTCAGCTTGGCCTCGGCCTCCGTCGCCCGCTTGTTGAGCTCGGTGATGTGGTTGCGCCGCCGCTCGACCCATTCCTCGCGCCGGTCGATAAGTTGTTCCATAAGGACGGAAAGGCGTTCGGGGTCGAGGATGCGCCGCTCCAGATGATCGATGACGGCTCGGTCAAGCCGGTCCATACGGACGGCAAGACCCTTGCAGCCGGTCTTGCCCATGCGCGCTGTCGTCGAACAGGCGTAGTAGCGATACATGCCGCCGGAACTGCCCTTGCCGGTCCGGAGCGTCATAGCGCCACCGCAGCTGGCGCAGAAGCAGATGCCCGTCAGAAGTGTCGGGCCGCTCACCTCGCGTGGCGGCGTCCATTGCGGGCTTCGCGCCTTGAGGTTCGCCTGCACGGCACGGAATTCAGCCTCTGTGATGATCGAAGGGACCTGGGCAATCGCGTGCTCGGCTTCCGGTTTGGGGGCTCGGCTCTTGTGGTCCCGGGTGTTGAACCGATGCTTCCCGATATAGGTGGTTCGGGTCAGGATCTGATGGACGGAAGCGATCCCCCAGCGCCCGCCATCGCGGGTGCGGATGTTTCGCTCATTGAGGTAAGCGGTGATCGATTTGATCCCCATCGGGCTGCCGTTGCGCTGCGGATCACCCGTCAGGGCCAGCCTGTAGATCAGCCGGACCGTGTCGGCATGGATCGGATCGATCTCCAGCTTCTTCTTGACCTTGGAGCCGCGCTGGCCGGCGATCACGATGCGGTAGCCGATCGGTGGGCGTGAGCCGTTCCAATAGCCCTGACGGGCATTCTCCTTCATCGCCCGCAGGGTGTGCTTCGCATTTTCCTTCGACTGGTACTCGTCAAACAGCGTCATGATCTGGGTACCCCCCCGGCGAGGGCCACGGGGGTTATCGGCCTGATCAGTTGATTTGACCACGGCTCTTGGCGAACGCGGCTTTGCCGATTGCGCGGCGTCGGGCGAGCCTTGCGATGCGGGCGCGGATGAGGTCCTCGTCGATGAGAGCCGGATCGAACGGCGCCCCGTACCAGCGCATGAGCTCGTCATGCTCCTCGTGGGTTGGATCGGCGATGGCTTCGAGGAAGAGCTTGAAGCCGGGGATGCCCGCCGACATCCTCGGGTGGTGCACGGTGGGCACCATCGAGGTAACGGGGATAATCCGTGGCGGGATCGGCTGCGGTGGTCGCCTCGATCGTGATCGTGTGCCGCCAGTCGTCGCCGAAGTCATAGGTGTAGCTGAACTCGGTGATGCTGCGGTCGATGAGAGCGCCGAGCCTCAACGTCTTGGCGGAATAGGTCCTGTCGCGCAGGCTGTCCCATTCTGGATCGGGGATGGCAAAGCGCTGCCCGCCGGCGCGGAACTCGAACAGGTGAGTGTCCTCGAACGGCATGACGGCCTGGATGACGTCGTGCAAGGCCTTGAGCGACGAGGTGAGCGGCACCTCGACACGGCGCCAGATGGTGGGCTGCCAGTCATCCAGTTCGATCTTCAGGCGAGCGATCCGATCGACATGGCTCATGCCGCGAGACTCCCGGGCTCTCGCGCCGCATGCCAGTTCCAGGGCAGCAGCTCGGCGAGCCGGTTCTGCGGCATGTCTGCGATGCGAGCGAGCACGTCAGCGAGCCAGGCCTGCGGATCGATGTCGTTGAGCCGGGCGGTCCCGATCAGGCTGTACATGACGGCGGCGCGCTCGGCGCCGCGGTCGGAACCGGCGAACAGCCAGGCCTTGCGGCCGAGGGCGATGCCGCGCAGCGCCCGTTCTGCCGCATTGTTCGTGAGGCAGACGTGTCCGTCATCGAGGAAGCGGGCGAAGGCGTCCCAGCGCCGCAGCATGTAGTCCATGGCCTGGGCGACAGGTGCATGGCGGGAGAGCCTGGCGCGATGCTCGCGCATCCAAACCTCAAGCTCGGCGACGAGAGGAGCGCTGCGCTCCTGGCGAACGGCTCGGCGCTGATCGGCACTCAGGCCATTGATCTCACGCTCCATGTCGAACAGCGCGTCGATGCGGGCGACGGCCTCGAAGGCAATCGGTGAGATCGGTGCGGCGTTACGCCCACGCCGGCGGTTCGCCGCGATGTCGGCGAGCTCGAATAACTTGCGGCGTGCATGAGCCCAGCACAGGGCCTCGACGATCGGCCCCGGCTGGCGGTCGGGAGCGAGCAGGCGATTGTAACCGGCATAGGCGTCGGCCTGCAGGCTGCCGGTGAAGTGCGTCAGATGCTCTTGCGGGTGTTCGCCCGAGCGGTCGCGTGATGCCCGGAACAACACCGCCGGCGGATCGGCGCCGCCGAAGGGCCGATCGTCGCGCACATACACCCAGGCTCGACCGGTGTCGGTCGTGCCCTTCGCCAGGATCGGCACCGGCGTGTCGTCGCCATGCAGGCGATCTGCCGCCATGACATGGCGCTCGAGCAGCACGTGCAACGGGTGCAGCGCTGCGGCGCAGGCGCCGACATGATCGGCCAGCGTCGACAGCGGCAGATCGATGCCCTCGCGAGCATAGCGCTCGCTCTGCCGGTTCAGAGGCTGGTGCTGGCCGAACTTCTCGAACAGCACCATAGCCAGCAGGTTCGGCCCGACATGGCCGCGCGGGATGACGTGGAACGGCGCCGGCGCCTGGGTCACCGCCTCGCAGGCCCGGCAGGAGAAGCGCTCGCGCACCGTCTGGATCACCTTCCACTGGCGCGGGATCACCTCCAGCGTCTCGGTGATATCTTCCCCGAGCTTCACCAGTCTGCCGGATCCGCAGCACGGGCAGCTCTCGGGTGCGGCGACGATGACGCGCTCACGCGGGAGATGATCAGGGAACGGCTTGCGTGCCGGCCGCTTGCGCTCGAAGGACGCCACATTGGCCGTTTGTGCTGCGGCTTCCGCGGCCAGTTCGTCTTCGGTGGCGTCAGCCTCCAGGTCCTCGAGCTGCATCTCCAGCTGGTCGAGCAGCCGTGCCTTGCGCTCCGAGCGCGTGCCGTAAAGCTCGCGCCGGAGCTTCTCGATCTCCAGCTTCAGCCGCGCGATGAGGGCATCCGTGCTGCTGTTCGCAGCGCGCTCCCGGGCGACGGTCGCCTCGGCTTCCAGCCGCGCGCTACGCTCCGCCAGGATCATGGCGTGGGCCGCGGCAAGGTCGCTCGGCAAAGGATCCATCGGGCTCGACATAGGGCGATGGAATCATATCCGCCGCTCCTGTGCCACGCCCAAATTACCCCGATGCGCCCGGTCGCCACGTCCTCTGCGGATGCCGCCAGTCTATGCCTTCCAGCAGATAGCCGAGCTGCGCAGGGGTGATCGTCACCATGCCGTCGGCCGGAGACGGCCACAGAAAACCACCCCGCTCCAGCCGCTTCGAGAACAGGCAGGCGCCCTGGCCGTCATGCCAGATCACCTTCACCAGATCGCCGCGCTTGCCCCGGAATACGAACAGGTGCCCGCAATGGGGATCGCGCCGTAGAACTTCCTGGACCTGCAATGCCAGACCCGCGAAGCCCTTCCTCATATCCGTGTGGCCCGTCGCCAGCCACACCCGAACCCCGCTTGGAACTGGGATCATCGCCGGCCTCGCGATAGCCCGCCAGCAATCGCCACCACGAACTCCGCTGAGGACCCGACAGGCAGGCTAACCGTCACACCTCCAGCCGACGCGATCTCGATCCGAGTGTCGGTGTGGGCAGTGCTGGATGTGGAACATCCCTCCAGACGATCCATACCCGGCATCGGTGCTGGAAGAGCCTTCGGTGGATCAATAACTGACACTGCCGCAAACCCTGCAGGTTCCATCCGTTCGGAAAGGCGTTCGCGCCATCGATAAATCTGCTGCGCCTGGATGCCATGGCGCTTCGCCGTCTCGATGACGTTGCCGCTCGCGGCCGCCTCTTCAACGACCGCTCGCTTCTCGGCCCAACTCCAGCGCCGACGCCGTACATAGGTCTCTTCTGCGTCCACCGTCCTTCTCCAGCACCGCTGCTGGCACTACTGCCAGATCAGAGGACCGAAAGGCTGGGCACCTCGCCTACATCACGCAAGGCGGCCCGCAGCGGAGGGGTACGATCAAGGCGCGTGCCTAGCGGAATGACGATGACCGAACGCAACCGCGACGGCGGCAAGCATCATTGTGCCAGCCAGCAGGAAGGTCAGCCGCATCCCCGAGGCGATGGCCAAAGGCGTCGCACGCGCGAACTCCTCCGTCCCCACGCCGAAAGCGAAGACGGCACCCATGGCGGACGCCCCGGCAATTAGGCCGATATTGCGTGACAGGCCGAGCAATCCGGAGACGGCGCCGCGCCGGTCCTTGGAGATGTCGGCCAGCGCGGCGGTGTTGTTTGCGGCCTGAAACAGCTGATAGCCGGGCGTCAGCACGACGATCGACAGCACATAGCCCGCAATGCCGATCCCGTTCGGCAGAAACGCCAGCAGAAGCGCGCCTGTCGCCAGCAGGGCCAGGCCGACAGCGAGCATGCGATTGCTGCCCCAGGCATCCACCAACCTTCCGGACGGGACGCCGCTGAAGATGGAGATCACAGGGCCGACCGCCATGACGAAGCCGACCTGCCGCGCCGTCAGACCAAGCCCGCCGCTGAGATAGAAGGGCACGACCAACAGCGTCGTCATCATGACCGCGGCAACGACGATATTCACCAGAAGGCTTGGCGCGAGATTCCGGTTCATGACGGAGCGCAGGCGAACGGCCGGTGTCCTCTCCTTCACGGGCTCGGCCGGGAGCATGGTGATCGCCAGTACCAGGGCCAGAGCCGCCAATGGCACCTGAACCCAGAAGATACCGCGCCATCCTGCCACCGGGATCAGCAGCCCACCGAGCGAGGGGCCAAGCGCCGTGCCTAGCGCCGATACCGTGCCGAGCAGGCCCATAGCTCGCCCGACGCGCGCCTCGTTTGCAGTTTGGCGCATCAGCGCCGTGGCGAGCGTCATCAGGAATGCCGCCCCGATGCCTTGAAGCACCCGCGCGCCGATCAGCAGCAACAGGTTCGGCGCGACGGCGCACAGCAGCGAGGCAACGGCGAACAGGGCGAGGCCGGCCACCAGCATGGGCTTCAGTCCGCAACGGTCGCCGAGACGACCGGCGATCACCACGCAGACCGTCAGGGCCGCGAGATAGGCGACGACGACCGCCTGCACCTGTGCGAAGGGGGCCGAGAAGGCCTCAGCAAGCGCCGGCAACGCGATATTGGCTATGCTCGTGCCGAGCGCGGCCAACAGCGTCCCGAACGCCAGTGTGACCGCGATTCCCGCTTGTGCCTTCTCCATTACGCCTGACCGTGCCTGTCCCATTGCCTCGTCCTCTTGCTTCGAGAGCCGATAGCGAGCAGGCTGCCACTTCAAGCCGAGTTGAGGTCAAGCATGAAATTTCTGGATATTGGCGAGGTCGCAGAGAGGAGCGGGAACAAGCCCTCGGCGCTGCGCTACTATGAGGAAGCCGGGCTGATTTCCTCGGTCACCCGGCATGGATTGCGCCGACAGTTTGCCCCCGAGGTGCTGTTGCAGCTCAAGCTGATCGCAATGGGCAAGTCGGCCGGCTTTTCGCTCGACGAGATCGCTGGGATGTTCGGCAGGAACGGTATGCCGGATCTGCCGCGAGCGGCGCTTCACGCGAAGGCGGAAGAGATTGACCGAAAAATCCGCGAAATGACGGCACTGCGCGATACCCTCCGCCATGTCGCCGATTGCCCGGCCCCCTCCCATATGGAGTGCCCGACGTTTCGCCGACTGGTGGACATGGCGGGCAAACGGAGCGGCAAGCGCGGGAAGATGGCAAAGCCGAAAACGGGCACCTGACCATAGAGTTTTCCGGGTGCCCACGAGAGCTGGTGGGCAGCGCCCGATGAAGATGAGAACTATGAAATCTTCATAACCCTTTGATTATTATGAAGATACTTGGCATTGTGAGGTTATCGGCGGCATTTGGGTGGCTAATGGCGGCCATTTCGGGCGCTTGGCGGGGCATCTCCAGTTCGTCGGCCGATATCGCCATGCAGTTGCTCCTTCGATCTACCGGTCTGTTAAACCTGTGCTACAGTTCAATCAAACGGTAAGAACTGGGACGATGCCGCCATTCGCAAGCCGACAGTTGGACGGCAGCTTACGCTGAGAGCGGCGATCCCAAACCCGAATGTGCCGAAACCCGATCGGGAGTCGGTGGCACTTTTACGAGCCCTAGAGCGAAGATACCGGCATCGCCGATAGGCGCCCGATCATTCGTTTGGAACCGCTATCGCCCGTCCAGCGGTCGCGAGCGACCTGTTTGACCTAGAACTTGAACACCCCGAGCATCAGCCAGCCGATGGCATCATCGACCTGAATGCAGTTATAGGGCCAGAACTGCCGCAACACGTCAGCATGGGGATGCTTGTCGCCCTTGCTGGGGTCGGAACAAAAGATGCTCGCACGTGGCGCCACAAGGGCTGCGACCTCGGGCGACGAGTTCCCGGACGCGCCATGATGCATCACTTGGAAAACGGATGCCTTGTCGAGTCGGCCATAGGGCGTGAAGAAAGTCTCAAACCCTGTCCGACGCGGTTTTGAGTTGAGCGAACCATCCCCTGTGAACAGAATCGAGAAATGGCTCGCAGAGAGGCGGGACCAATCTGGCTCGTGGTGCCAGGCCATATTCCCAAATAGGGTCTCGCCGGTCCCGAAATAGGCCTCGACGGGTGTCGACACCGGACCGCCGTACAGGAACAGCGAGATGATATTGCGGCGATAGGCGCCGCCGCCGAAGGTCGCGTCATAATGGGCCTTGAGGGCATCGAGGGCCTTTTTGCGGTCGGCCGGATTGGCGGCGGCCAGCAACGTCTTGATTAGCGGCTCGACAGTCGCCGGGAAGCCAGCCGGGCAACGCTCGGCCTGGTGCGCGTCGTTATACGGCACGAACTCCCACAGCCCGTCGATGTGGAGCACCGATTCTGCCCTCAGGAACTCAGCCTCCGACAGGCGCAGGCCCGTCACGCCAGGGATCTCGCCGTCGACCACGACCGGGACGCGCTCAGTCTCCAGCCCCAATTTCATCGGCCGGACGTCGAGTTCGCCGCGCGGACCTTCGGGCGGACCGGGATCGGGCGCGGGCGGGGGCGGGGGCGGGGGATCGCTCTCGCTCGGCGACACAAACACGATCCTCGCCTCCGCGCCGCCGTCCACGCGAAGAAAGTAGCCGGCGGGATCGATCAGAAACTGGAGGAAGTCGGCGTCGAGATCGTCGGCTGATGCCGCAATCCAGAATCGCTGCCAAAGCTGCAGGAAGGGCAGGAGGATCATCTTGACCTCGAACAGCCCGAGCAGGTGCACGAGACCAGAGATATGGTCCGCATCGAAATGGGACAGCGCGACGAAATCGAGCTCGGGTTTCGACCCGTGCGCCGCGCCGCGTGCGGTGCACAGGTCATCGAGCTCGCTTTCGACCTGCGCCTGCGCGGTGACGCTGCCGCAATCATAGACCCAGGTGAAGGGCGGGCGGCGTCCCTGTCGCAATTCGCCCGAGTGCAGCATGCCCTGGCCCACGGGATGGAAACGATAAGCGACCTGCCACGCATCCCCATTGAGGCCCTGCTCGTCGAGGCAATACCAAAAATGGGAGACGGGAGGAAAGGTCGACCAGCAGTCAAGAAAGGCTTGTAACTGCGCGTGGGTTGCGGGCGGCGGCAGGAGGGACCGATCGGCCGAGCGCAGGGCTGATATCCTGTTATGATTGAAGTCGCGTCCGGGCTGGCTGAAAAAGGCGTGGATCTGCTGATCCTTTAGCCCGGCATCGATCATCGCCAGGATTAGGCGGAGATCGCGGCGGCAGATGAATACTTGGCCGGTTCGCACCAACCCGTTGAGACGCAGAGGAGAAGGGGAAGTAGGCAAGGGCCGTCTCCTACTACGATGATGTCGCATTCTGCCGATAGAGCGCAGAAGTATGCTTTGGACAAGATTAGAATTGCGATCCCTCTCCCGGAAGTCCCATCATTAGATGCTGGACCCAAGGACGCGTAGGAACTAAGTGCTCAGCGGGATGCCCGCGGGATCGTAGGCGGATGACTAGTTCCGGCATGAACAGACGTTAATCTTCGACCCCGGAATGGCAATGGTTGGTTGAAAGCTGCTGCACTGCCGGCCCTGGTGTGCAAGTATCGGACAATAGCGTGGAAACGGCGGTTCTTTATACCGCATGGCGATGTGCGGTGTTCGGCGGCAATATCGGGTCATAGAGGGAAATCGGCGGGGTTGGCGGAGCGAGAGGGATTCGAACTGCGCCCTGCAACACGGGTTTCAGCAATCTTGATGCGCGCATCTCAGAGTGCCGCAGCGAAAACGTAGTTCTCAGTTTCATCAACGTCGGCGCGCCAATTTTCTCAGTAGCTTAGCTCGTTTTGCGGCTGGCAAATCGGTCAGTCCCACATTCGCGTCCCACACAACGCTGATCGGCGCCCTGGCGATCACGGCCTTGTCGACGTCCGGGTGCCAGGGCGTTTCCATGTCCGAGAACCATCCGATCAGTGACATGCGCCCGATCGCCGGAATGACGGTGGCTGAGTTCTCCCGGTACACTGGCCTTGTCCCGTCGGATGAATATGACATCGAGGGCGGGCGCGTTTTCGTGCTGCCGCTAAACGACGGCGCGGGTCCCAAGCTGGAAAGCGGCAGTCTGCCAACGGCTCCAACTGTCTGCCGCCTCCTGCTCGCCGCGAGGCGGGTTGCGCAGGGCGAAAACGCTTCCAGCTGGCGGATTGAAGAGGTCAGGCGGTCGGGCCTGTGCCGGGAAAGCTCGTAGGCGGGCGGCATTCACGTGGAAACGGCCGAGCACCCGCGCTGATCGCTGCCGGTCGAGCTTTGCATATGGCAGTCATTCGCCCAGCGTCCGGAGCGCGCCCGGGTGCTACGGCTCGCCAGCCGGCGTGCTGGGGGCGCCGTCAAACTCCTCGATCCACGCGCATATCTTGTCGCTGGCGGCGCGCAGCGGCGAGCCGAGCGGGGTGTAGGCGTAATAGCTGCGCGAGGGCAGAAAGATGTGCGGAAAAGGCGTCACCAGCCGGCCGGCGCGCACATCGTCCGCGATCAGGGTGGCGGGCGCCATCGCCACGCCCAGCCCGTCGATGGCGGCCTGGATCGACAGATAGAAATGGTCGAGCATCAGCGTCGCCGCCGGTTGCAGCGCGCCATGGCCCGCTTTCGCCAGCCAGTCGCGCCACAGCCGGGGCATGCTGGCGACGTGGAGCAGGGTGTGCTGGCCGAGGTCGCCCACCTCGTCCAGCGGCTGGCGCCGCAGCAGCGCGGGGCTGCAGGCGGGCAGCCGGCTCTCCGGCAGCAGCAGGCGGGCCTCGAAGCCGTCGAAGGCATCCGGCCCGCCGCGAATGATCAGGTCGTACTCGCCGGCCAGCCCGTCCACCGGCTCGCTGCCGGTCGTCAGCTCGATCTCGATATAGGGATGCGCCGCGCGCAACTGGCCGAGCTTCGGCACCAGCCAGCGCAGGCTGAAGGTGGCGAGCGCATGGGCCCTTAACACCACCGCGCCGCTGGGCTTGCTGCCGTGCCCCGCCGCCGCCCGCGCGATGCGCTCCAGCGCGGGCTGAATCTCGGCCAGCAGCGCCCGCCCCTCGGCGGTGAGGGCCACGCCGTGGCTGAGCCGCCGGAACAGCGCCGGCGGACCGAGCCATTCCTCCAGCAGCCTTATCTGCCGGCTGACCGCGCCATGGGTGACGCCGAGTTCCGCCGCCGCGTCCTTGAAACTCGACCGACGCGCGGCCGCCTCGAAGGCCCGCACGGCGTTGAGCGGCGGCAGGGGGCGATCTTTCGAGGGGGCCGTCATGTGAGTTTATCTGACATCATACCCCGAAATTAGTCGTTTGCGGCCCGCCGTCCAGCGGGCGCATACCGGTGAGGTGACAAAAACATCAAGCCTCACCTCTTCCGCCGCGTCGCCGGCGCTGTCTTCCCCGCCGGACACCCGCCGGCGCACGCTGGTGCTCTCCGGCCTCGCCCATGCGCTGCATGACGGCTACACCGACGCGATCTATGTGCTGCTTCCGGTCTGGCGGGCCGAGTTCGGGCTCGACTATGTCGCGCTCGCCCTGCTGCGCGGGCTCTATGCCGGCGCCATGGCCGCGCTGCAGGTGCCGGCAAGCTGGCTGGCCGACCGCATGGGTGGGCGCGCGGTGCTGATCCTCGGCACGCTGATCGCCGCCGCGGGCTATGGGCTGGCCGGGTTCAGCGGCGGCGCGCTGGGGCTCTGCGCGGCGCTGTTCCTCGCCGGCGCCGGCTCCAGCGTCCAGCATCCCATTGCCTCCAGCGCCGTGTCCCGCGCTTATGGAACGGCCGCGCGCGGGCCGCTCGGCACCTATAATTTCAGCGGCGACCTCGGCAAGGCGGCTCTTCCGGCGGCGCTGTCCTTCGGGCTGTCCTTCGCGCCGTGGCGTCCCTCGCTCTGGCTGCTGGCGCTAGCGGGGATCGCGGTCGCCGGACTGATCGCCCTCTCCATGCCGAAGATCGCGCCCGCTCCGCCCGCGCCCGCCACACGTGCCGCGTCATCGCGCGGCGGCAACGGCTTCCCGCTGCTGCTGGCCATCGGCGTGATCGATACCGGCGTGCGCATGGGCTTCCTCACCTTCCTACCCTTCCTGCTGCAGCTGAAGGACGCCTCGCAGCCGTTGATCGGCACAGCGCTGGCGCTGGTCTTCCTCGGCGGCGCGGCGGGCAAGCTCGTCTGCGGCTGGCTCGCCCAGCGCTGGGGCATTGTCGGGGTCACGCTCTGCACCGAAGCGCTGACGGCCCTGATGATCGTGCTCGCCGCCGTCCTTCCGCTGTGGGCTCTGCTGGTGCTCCTGCCGCTGCTGGGGCTCACCCTCAACGGCACGTCGTCGGTGCTCTATGGCACGGTGCCGGAACTGGCGCCGGCCGACCGCACCGAGCGGGCCTTCGCCATTTTCTACACCGGGGTGATCGGTTCCGGGGCGCTGGCGCCGCTGCTGTTCGGCGCGGTGGGCGACCAGGCCGGCCCGGTCATCGCCACGCTCGGAACCGCCGTCGCCGCCCTGATCAACCTGCCGCTCGCCCTCGCCCTCGGGCCGCGGCTGGCGCGGCAGTGAGGGGTGGCCGTCACGCGATCAGATCCCCCGCGGGGAGACAGCGACAGGAAACGACATGACAGGCGATACGAACAGGCGGTTAGGCCAGTGCCATTGCGGGGCGGTGCGCTTCGCGGTAGCGCTCAGCGACGGCTTCAACTCGATCCGTCGCTGCACCTGCTCCTATTGCCGCATGCGCGGCGCGGTCGTCGCCATGGCCGAAATGGGCGGGATCGAGATCCTGCAGGGGGAAGAGGTGCTGACCCGCTACCGTTTCCACACCGGTGCCGCGCAGCACTTCTTCTGTTCCCGCTGCGGGATCTACACCCACCATCAGCGCCGCTCGAACCAGAGCCTGTACGCGGTCAACGTCGCCTGCCTCGACGGCGTCAGCCCCTTCGATTTCGCCGAGGTGCCGGTAATGGACGGCATCAACCACACCAGCGACACCGGCAAGCCGACGCGCCGGGCTGGAACCCTGCGTTTCATTTCAGCAAGCTGTCCGTCATGAATCGGCAGGTCCTGTTATGGGCGGTTCACAGCGGCTATCGCGAATGACCCGCTTGGGGCCGTCAGCGGACCGACCGAATTGGGCTGCCGCTGTAGAAAATAGCCACCGTTCTGCAGCCGCCTCCATCGGCCAATGTCCTCCTCGCGCTGCATTTCCGCCCCTGGCGCCAACGGCCGCATTCGCGCGTGGGGGGGTGAACTATGCTTTCACCGCTCCGGCCGTCAGTCCCGCCACGAAATGCTTCTGCATCAGGAAGAACAGGCACACCGGCGGCAAGGCGGCGAAGAGCGCCGCGGAGGAAATAAGGTTCCAGGCCGTCAGCCACTCGCCCTTGAGGCCGGCGATGCCGAGCGTCAGCGGCTTGGCGGAATCGCTCTGCACCAGCACCAGCGCCCAGAAATAGTCGTTCCAGACAAAGGTGAAGATCAGCACGGCCAGTCCCGCGAGCGCCGGGCGCAGCAGCGGCAGTACGATGCGGCGCAGGATCTGCATCTCGGTGGCCCCCTCGATGCGCGCCGCCTCGAACAACTCGTTGGGCAGCGAGATGATGAAGTTGCGCAGGAACAGGGTGGCGAACCCCGTCTGGAACGCGGTGTGGAACAGCACCAGCCCCCACACGGTGTCATAGAGCCCGACCCCCAGCACCATGTTGCGCACCGGGATCATCAGGATCTGGTAGGGGATGAAATTGCCGCCGATGAACATCGCGAACAGCAAGGTACTGCCGGGGATGCGGTATTTCGCCAGCGCCACAGCAGCCATGGTGGCGAGGATCAGCACCAGCACCACCGTGGTGCCGGTAACCGTGACGCTGTTGAGGAAGAACCCCCACATCGGCGAGGTCGCGAACATTTCACGGTAATTATCGACCAATGCGAAGCGCGACGGCGCGCCCCAGTAATTGCCTTCCAACAGGTCCGACTGCGAGCGGATCGCCGTCATCATGATGGCGAGGAGCGGCAGCATCCACACCAGCATCGCCGCATAGAGCGCCAAGCGATAGCCCAGGCGCACGCCGGCGGAGCGTTCAGTGACCGGGGTGGGATACATCAGGCGCCCCTCTGTTCACGACGCAGCGTGTGCCGCAGGAAGAAGGCGATGTAGACGCTCATGATGAGGAACAGCACCGTGGCGATGGCGGCGCCATAGCCGGCGCGGTAGCTAAAGATGGTGGCGTCGTACATCTGATAGGCGAGGACGGTGGAACTGCCATAGGGCCCGCCCTGCGTCATCACCGCGATGAGGTCGAAATTCCGCAGCGAGCCGATCACCGTGATGATCGTCGCCACGAAGGAGACGGCGCGCAGCTGCGGCAGCACGATGTGGCGCAGCAGCGTCCAGCCGGAGGCGCCGTCAATCCGGCCCGCAGCGATCAGTTCGCCGTCGAGCTGGGAAAGCCCGGCGAGGAACAGCACCAGGCAGAAGGCGGTCTGCGCCCACAGCGCGGCGAAGACGATGCCGAAAGTGACGAAATGCTCGTCGGAGAGAATGGCGAAGGGTTCGAAGCCGAAGAAACGCATCACTATGGCGAGGATGCCGAAGGTCGGGTCGTAGAACCAGGTGAACACTACACCGATGATGACATTGGCCAGCACCAGCGGGATGAAGAACACGGATTTGACGATGCGCATCTCGCCGAGCGGCTGGTTGAGAAACAGCGCGAGCGCGAGACCGAACACCGGCGCCAGAAGAAACAGAACGATCCAGATGATGTTGTTCTTCAATGAGGTGAAGAACTGCGCGTCGGCGAACAGTTCCCGGTAATTGTCCAGCCCGACGAAGGTGGCCGGACCCGTGCCGTCCCACTCATAGAAGCTGATGGCGATGCTCTGGAGGATCGGCCAGACGATCATCATCAGGAACAGCGCCAGCGGCAGCAGCAGCAGGAGGATTGGCGTCAGCCAGGACTGGTTTCGGCGCCAGATGCGCAGCATGGGAACCTCGGGCGAGAAGGGACGGGTCGCCCCGCCGATAGGGGCCCGCCATGGCGGGCCCCGGCCGCGTTCAGTTGAAGATGCGCTTGCGGGCCGCGTCCAGCCGCTCGAGGATCGCGTCCTCGCGGTCGGGCTTGGCGAGGAACTCCTGGAAGCCCTTCATGCCGACCTGCGCCATTTCCGGGTCGGTGTCGCGGTCATAGAACTGCGACGAGCCGGCGGAATTGCGTACCTGTTCCATCTGCACCGAGGCGAAATCATTCGGGTCGATCTGGATATCGGTGCGCGCGGGCACCACCGAGCCGCCCTTAGCGAAGGCCGAGAGGTTCTCCGGCTGGGCGAGGAAGGCGAGGAACTTCAGCGCCAGCTCCTTGTTCTTCGCGCCTTTGGGAATGCCGACGCCGTTGATCGAGACCTGCTCGATATTGGGCACGGAAGGATCGACCGTCGGGAACGGGAAGAAGCCGATGTTCTTGCGGGCTTCCTCGGGCAGCGAAGTCAGCACATAGGGGCCGAGCAGATACATCGCCGCCTTGCCCTGCGCCAGGAACGGGATCGCTTCCTGCCAGCCATAGGAGGAGGCATTATCGAGGAAATAGCCCTTCTCGATCGGCACGCGCCAGGTGTCGAACACCTTCTTCATGCGCGGATCGGTGTAGCTTTCCTGCCCGTTCATCAGGCCCATGTAGAAATCGAGGCCGTTGATACGCTTGGTGAGATAGTCGAACCACAGCGCATTGGCCCAGAGGTCGCGCGTGCCGATGGTGAACGGCACGATGCCGGCCGCCTTCGCTTTCTCGGCGATCGCCATCAGCTCGTCCCACGTCTTGGGCGGCTCGACGCCGAGCTTGGCGAACACTTCCTTGTTGTAGAAGAAGCCCCAGGTGTTGAAATTGGTGGGCATCATATACTGCTTGCCGTTGTCCGTGACGGCGGCAAGGAAGGGCTCCATCGGCTTCTCAAGCTTGTTCTGCGTGTAGAAGCCGCTGATATCGGTGAACAGGTCGCGCTTGGTGAAGGCGCGCATGCGGGCGCCGGTGAACCAGAAGGCTACGTCCGGCGGGCTGGCGACAAGGAAGTTGCGGATCGAGGTCTTGTAGGATTCGACGTCGCTGTAATTGACGGTGACCTTGACGCCGGGATTGGCGGCCTCGAAATCGGCGACGATCTTGTTCATCGCCGCCTTCTGCCCGGCGCCGCTGCGATCGGTGTTGATCACCAGCGTTTCCTGGGCCGCCGCCGGGGTGGCGAAGGGGTGGAGCAGGCCGCAGGCGAGGGCAAGCGCACCCGCCCCCATGAGCAGGGCGCGACGCGGCAGGGAAAGCGTCATTGTCATTCCTCCGTTGCTGGGCCGGTTTCGATCTCGCATCCACATTTCTCGGGACGCTTCAAATGCGCGGCAAGGGTGCGGCCCATCGCTTGTCGCGTCTCATGCCAGAGAACTCTAGACTTACTTATCGATAAGTCAATTTCGGGTCCAGCCTGCCACGCCCGAGGCGGGGGTCAACTGATGCGGCGCCCCGTTGTCCGGTCGAACAGATGCACCTGATCCGCATCGGGCAGGACGCGGATTTTCTCGCCCGGCCGGACGGCGACGCGGCTGCGGAACAGACAGTTGAACTCGGCACCGCCGACGCGGACCAGCACCTCGGTCTCCGAGCCCGTGGGCTCGACAACCACCACATCGGCCTCGACGCCGGCGTCGTCGATGCGGAAATGCTCGGGGCGCACGCCATAGACCGCCTCACCCTGTGGGGCCGCCTGCCACCGCCGGCCCGCCGGAAGCACCAGCCGGTCGCCGGCGCGAAACGCGCCGTTCTCGAACTGCCCTTCGAGAAAGTTCATGCTGGGCGAGCCGATGAAGCCGGCGACGAACTGATTGTCCGGGCGATCATAGAGGTCGAGCGGCGCGCCGATCTGCTCGATCACCCCGTCGCGCATCACCACGATCTTGTCCGCCATCGTCATCGCCTCGATCTGGTCATGGGTGACGTAGACGGTGGTGGTCTTGAGCCGCTGCTGCAGTTCCTTGATTTCCGCCCGCATGGCGACGCGCAGCTTGGCGTCCAGGTTGGAGAGCGGCTCGTCGAACAGGAACACCTGCGGGTCGCGGACGATGGCGCGCCCCATGGCGACGCGCTGGCGCTGGCCGCCGGAGAGCTGGCGCGGATAGCGGTCGAGCAGCGGCATCAGGCCGAGGATCTGCGCCGCCTTTTCGACCCGCTGGCGGATTTCCTCTTTCGGCGCGCTGCGCAGCGACAGGGCGAAGGCCATGTTCTCGTAGATCGACATGTGCGGGTAGAGCGCGTAGCTCTGGAACACCATGGCGATGTCGCGATCCTTCGGCGACACGTCGTTGACCACGCGCGTGCCGATCTGGATCTCGCCGGCCGTCGCCTTCTCAAGCCCGGCGATGGTACGCAGGAGCGTTGATTTTCCGCAGCCGGACGGGCCGACGAGGATGACGAACTCCCCGTCCGCAATGTCGACCGAAACGCCCCGCAGAATATGGGTTTCCCCGAACTTCTTGTGGACGTCGCGGATGGTCACCGATGCCATGGGGAAGGTCTCACGATCCTGGATTCGCCACCCGAGGCAGGCGTGGCACTGCGTTTCCACTGCGCCTCTTAGGCCTTGCCGGGCCGACGCTCGTCCAGAGAGCTAGCATTGACCTTGGAGGCGGTCAATGCAAAGTTACTTATCGATAAGTAAGTTTTCTGGGGAGGCCGCATGACCGTTGACGCAACGACACTTCTTTCGCCTGCCGGCGCGCTGCCGCCCGGTCTTTACGGCTATGACGACCTCTCCGAAGGAGCTTTCTTCCTCACCTCCGGCGTCACCGTCACCGAAGCCCATATCGTCGGCTATGCCGGCATCTCCGGCGATCTGTTCGACGTGCATATGGACGATGCCTTCGCGCGCGAGCAGGGCTTTCCCGGCCGCATCGCCCATGGCCTGCTGGGCCTCGCCCTGATCGACGGGCTGAAGACCCGTTGCCCGGTCAGGCTGCAGGGAATCGCGACGCTGTCGTGGAACTGGTCGTTCAAGGCGCCAATCCTGATCGGCGACCGCATCGCCGCACGCTTCGATGTGTACGCCAAGCGCCCGACCCGCCGCGCCGACCGGGGCATCGTCAGCTTTAACGTGAACGTCGTGAACCAGAATGGCGAGGTGGTGCAGGAAGGGCAGACCCTGCTGATGATGGGGGGACGAAAAACGAGCGACGCGGCATCGGCTTGACCGATTGCCGCCGCTTGCTCATCTGTTTGCAGCACGCGAATACGCCGCGTGAGTGGGAGTTATCAGCCGATGGCGCGCAAGGCCGGCGGAGAGACGGTGGCACCGAGCCGCCTGTCGATGCGCGACAACATCAAGAAGGTGGCGACCGAACTGCTGATCCGCCACGGCTATCACGGCACCAGCTTTCGCCACATCGCCGACCGGCTCGATATCACCACGACCAATATCCACTACCATTTCGGCAACAAGGAAAAGCTGGTCGAGGAGGTCGTGCGCGACTACGTCACCAGCACCTGCGCCAAACACAAGGCGATCTGGGAAGCGCCGGACCGTTCGCTGCCGCAGAAGCTGATGGACGTCGCCGTCTTCAACCGCACCCGCTACAAGGCGTTCAACCGCGGCCGCAAGAGCGGGCAGCCCTGGAGCCTCATCGGGCGGCTGCGTCTGGAAGGCGAAGTGCTGAGCCCGGGCGCGCGCGAATCACTCGCCTCGTTCACCGACAATGTGCAGGCCGCCGTCCGCGTCGCGGTGCAGATCGCCTATGACCGCGGCGAACTCGTCAGCGACGCGCCGCTGGACGACATCGCCTTTCTCTTGGTGAACATCGTCAACAGTTCGTCGGTCTTCACCCAGGACGCCGGCAATTTCGAGCGGCTGGAACAGTTCTTCGAGGCTTTCTCGCGGGTGATGCTCTCCGCCTACGCGCCTGTGAGCCGACCGGACGTCGCGGCCCAGTAACCTCCGGCGCCGTCCCGTCCCGCACCACCGCGCCCTTCTCACGTCATTCTCGCCCTTGCGCCGAAGAGCCGCCTTGCCATGCAGGGCGGTCCCGGGCGCAGCACCGCCGTTGCGCGGGAAGGTCGTCTCAAGCACAGGGTTGCGGATGTGCGGATTCTGACTTACTGATAAGTAAGTTTAGAGGCAATTGGTGCCTTCCATCCTTCTGGAGTCTTGGGATGAATATCCTCACGGCGTCGGCCGCAGCGGCGCTCGTGCGCGATGGCGACACGATTCTCATCGGCGGTTCCGGGTCCGGACACGCGGTACCGGAAGCTCTCATCGCCGCCGTCGAACTGCGTTTCCTGGCCGAACAGCAGCCGCGCCGCCTGACCACGATCCACCCCGTTGGTCTCGGCAATCGCGGCGAGGCTGGCGCCTCGCGCTTCGCCCATGACGGCCTGATCCGCCGCGTGGTCTGCGGCACTGTGGTCGACGCGCCGCCTCTGGCCGCCATGGCGAGCCGCGACGCGATCGAGTGCTACACCCTGCCCCAGGGCGCCCTGTCCCAGCTGATCCGCGAGATCGCCGCCGGCCGGCCGGGGCTGCTGACCCATGTCGGGCTGCACACCTTCGTCGATCCCCGCCTCGCCGGCGGCAAGCAGAGCCGAGCCTGCTCCGAGGACCTCGTGGAGCTGGTCACGCTGAAGGACCGCGAATGGCTGTTCTACAAGCCCTTCCCCATCGACGTCGCCTTCCTGCGCGGGACCACTGCCGATGAGGATGGCAACATCTCGATGGAGGACGAGGCGATCTTCGGCGAGATGCTCTCCATGGCGCAGGCCACGCGGCGCCTTGGCGGGCTGGTGATCGTGCAGGTCAAGCGCCTCGCGCGACGCGGCACGCTGCCCGCCAAGACGGTGAAAATCCCCGGCATGCTGGTGGACGCCGTTGTGGTCGATGCCGAGCAGAAGCAGACCTACCAGACCTTCTTCGATCCCGCCTTCGCCGGCCAACTCCGCATGCCGCTGGAAGGCTTCCCGCGCCTGCCGCTCGACGAGCGCAAGATCGTCGCCCGGCGTTGCGCGATGGAATTGCGGCGGGGCGCCGTCTGCAACATCGGATCGGGCATCTGCACCGGCATCGGCCTTGTGGGCGCCGAGGAGGGGCTGCTCGACGAGGTGGTGCTCACCAATGAACAGGGACTGATCGGCGGCGCGCCGGCCTCCGGCCTCGATGCGGGCGCGGCGCGCAACTATTGGGCGATGATCGACCAGCCCTACCAGTTCGATTTCTATGATGGCGGCGGGCTCGACATCGCTTTCCTCTCCGCGGTGGAGGTCGACCGCGCCGGCAATGTGAACATCAGTCGCTTCGCCGGCCGGGTCGTCGGCATTGGCGGCTTCGTCAACATCAGCCAGAACGCGCGCACCATGGTGTTCGGCGGCACCTTCACCGCCGGAGGCCTGAAGGTGCGGGCCGAGAATGGCGAACTCGTCATCGTCGAGGAAGGCAAGCACCGCAAATTCGTCGAGGCCGTCGAGCAGGTCGCCTATAGCGGCCCCTATGGACGCTCCCGCGGCCAGACCACGCTGTTCGTCACCGAGCGCGCGGTGTTCCGCACCGGTGAGGATGGGATCGAACTGATCGAGATCGCCCCCGGCATCGATCTGGAGCGCGACGTGCTCGGCCAGATGGCCTTCACCCCCCGCATCGCTCCAACGCTCAAGTGCATGGATGCACGCCTCTTCCGTCCCGAGCCGATGGGAATCGCCGCCGACATGCCGGGCGACTGGCGCGTGCACGATCGGCTGCGCTCCGCCTCGTGAACCTCAGCAGGGAAAACGCCATGACACCCCCCGCGACGCGCCCCTCTGGCCTCTCCCTCTCGCTTCCTCGCGCGGACGGCACGCTGGAGACCTATCGTCTCACCGGCACGCCGCTGCCGGCGACCGCGCCGCAGCGTCCGTTCACCCGCATCGCCTATGCCGCCGGCCATGTCGTCGTCGACCCGCGCGCGCCCTTCGACCCTGCAGTTCGGACGGTGGTGGACTGGGAGCGCACCCTGGCGTTCCGCGAGCATCTGTGGGGTCTTGGGCTCGGCATCGCCGAGGCGATGGACACCGCCCAGCGCGGCATGGGCGTGGACTGGCCGACCTCGCTGGAGCTGATCCGCCGCACCAGCGCCGCCGCCGGCCGCGACCGGCTCGTGGTCTCCGGCTGCGGCACCGATCAGCTCGCGCCGGCCGAGGCCCGCACGCTCGACGATGTCATCCGCGCCTATGAAGAACAGATCGAGGCGATCGAGGCCAGCGGCAGCCGTCTCGTGCTCATGGCGTCGCGCGCGCTCGCCCGCGTCGCCAAAGGACCCGACGATTATATCGCCGTCTATGACCGGCTGCTGCGGCAGGTCAGCCGTCCCGTCGTGCTGCACTGGCTCGGCGACATGTTCGACCCCGCTCTGGCGGGGTATTGGGGAACGCCGGACGTAGCCGGCGCCATGGATGTGGTGGCCGGCATCATCGGCACCCACGCCGCGAAGGTGGACGGCATCAAGATCTCCCTGCTTGAGGCCGCCCACGAGATCGCGCTGCGCCGTCGCCTACCGGAGGGCGTGAGGATGTATACGGGCGACGACTTCAACTATGTCGCGCTGATCGAGGGCGACGGCAGCTATCACTCGCATGCGCTGCTCGGCGCCTTCGATGCCATTGCGCCGGCAGCCTCCGCCGCTTTGGGCCGGCTGGCGGATGGCGATGCCGAGGGATACCGCGCCCTCCTCCAGCCGACCGAATCGCTGTCCCGGCACCTCTTCGCCGCGCCGACCCAGTTCTACAAGACGGGCGTGGTGTTCATGGCCTATCTCAATGGCCACCAGGATCATTTCACCATGGCCGGCGGGCTGGAGAGCGCGCGCTCGGCCGTTCACCTCGCCGACATTTTCCGTCTCGCCGATGCGAATGGCCTGCTGGCCGATCCCGAACGGGCGACGCGCCGGATGAAGGTGGTGATGGCGCTGCGCGGGATCGAGGGATGACACCCGCCACGCTTCCCGACCTCCCCGGCCTGCCGCTGCCCCTTTCCGGCGCCACGCGGGTCTATGCCATTGTCGGCGATCCGATCGCGCAGGTCGGCTCGCCCGGCCTGTTCAACGCCGCCTTCCGGCGCCGGGGCGTCGAAGCGATTCTCGTGCCGCTGCATGTAGCGCCGGACGGCCTCGCCGACCTTATGCGCATGTTTCGCGCGACGAAGAACTTTGACGGCCTCATCGTCACCGTTCCGCACAAGATCGCCATTGCCGCACTGATCGACGAGATCGGTCCGATGGGGCGCCGGATCGGCGCGGTGAACGCCATCCACAAGCGCGACGGCCGGCTCGTCGGCGACAATTTCGACGGCACCGGCTTTGTGCGCGGGCTGCAGGCCAAGGGCCATGGGCTCGGCCGCCGCCGCGTCCTCGTCATCGGCTCCGGCGGTGCCGGCCGCGCCGTGGCGCATGCCGTTGCCGATGAAAGGCCGGCGCGGCTGCGCCTGTTCGATGTCGATCCCGCGCGCGCGCAAACCGTGGTCGCGGAGCTCAAGGCTGCCGCTCCCGGTCTCGACGCCGATATCGGCGCGCCCGACCCGTCCGGCTTCGACGTGGTGGTCAACTGCACCTCGGTCGGCATGCGGCCGGAGGATCCGTTCCCGGTGGCTGTCGACCCTCTCGGCCCCGGCACGCTCGTTGTCGACATCATCCTCAAGCCGACGGTGACGCCGCTGCTAGCCGAAGCCGGCCGCCGCGGCTGCCTCACCCATGCCGGCGCCCCCATGCTCGAGGGCCAGGTCGACGCGGTGTGCGATTTCTTTGGGCTGGCCGCGCCATGACGCTAACGCCACAACACTGTGCGATCAACACGGCAACGCTTGGCTATAAGGAGCCGATCGACCGCGTCATCGACCAGATCGCCCGCCATGGCTTCGGCGCCATCGCCCCATGGCGCCGGGAAGTCGAGGGCGGCGACGTTGCCGCGATCGGCCGGCAGATACGCGATGCCGGCCTTGCCGTCTCCGGCTATTGCCGCAGCACGGCGATCCCTGCCGAGACGGCTGCGGCGCGGCGGGCGCAGCTGGAGGAGAACCGGCGGGCTCTGGCGGATGCCGCCACGCTGGGCGCGGCATGTTTCGTCATCGTCGCCGGCGGGCTTGCAGGCGGCAGCCGCGACCTCGCGGATGCCCGTGCCCAGGTCGAGGAAGGGCTCGGCCATCTGCTGGTGGAGGCGCGCTCTCTCGGTGTGCCCGTCGCCATCGAGCCACTTCACCCGATGTACGCGGCCGACCGATGCTGCGTGAACACCCTGGCGCAGGCCCTCGATCTGTGCGCTCGCCTCGATCCCGACAATGCCGGCGGCATCGGCGTCGCGCTCGACGCCTATCACGTGTGGTGGGACCCGGACCTTTCCGCCGGCATCCGTCGCGCTGGCCGCGAGCGGCGGCTCCTCGCCTTTCACATCTGCGATTGGCTGGTCCCCACCGCCGATCTGCTGATGGATCGCGGCATGATGGGCGATGGTGTCATTGATCTTGGCGAACTGCGCCGCAATGTTGAGGCCACCGATTTCACCGGATTTGCTGAGATCGAGATATTCTCGAATCGGTGGTGGTCCACCGCCAGCGATGAGACGCTGCGAGTCTGTGTCGATCGCTTACGCTCGTTATAGCTGAATGTCGCTTGGCTAAGGGGTGGACGTCCGATGGCAAGATTTGGCCACGCGCAGCATGGCGTCTAGCTCAACAACGTCGATGCTTGGACGAGAGAATATTCCCCGAGATTAAGGTTCAGACGACAGTACGCCGTCATGCCCGCTAGTGTCCTCTTTCGGAACATATCTTACGTTCCGCACCGGCGCCGCGTTTATGATGACGTTGCTCCCTGAAGCACCCTCGGTTTGAATTGGATTCCGTCGGAAGGAGACGGAGATGAACAAGAGCCGGTTCAGCGAAGAGCAGATCATTGCGGTGCTGAAGGAGCATCAGGCCGGGATTGCGGTCGCGGATATCTGCCGCAAGCACGGGATCAGCGACGCGGCCTTCTACAACTGGCGCAATCGCTATGGCGGGATGGAAGTATCCGACGCACGTCGGCTGAAGGCGTTGGACGACGAGAACCGCAAGCTCAAGAAGCTTTTGGCGGAATCGATGCTGGACGTCGCGACGCTTCGCGAGGCGCTCGGAAAAAATTCTGAAGCCCGGATCGCGGAGAGCGCTAGTGAACTGGGCGATCGAGGAGAAGAGCTACTCGCAGCGTCGGGCCTGCGGTCTGATCGGGCTCGCCCCAAAAGACCTTGCCTCGCGGCGAGCAGACGATGCGGATATTCACCAGCTTCTGTCTGTAGCTTGGCGCGGGCGGCGTCAGAGAAGCGCTTCAGGCTCTCGATGATGACTTTCGGGCCGATCCGCTCGACCGCGGCCTGCGCGCGTCGGCCTGGGCCTTTTCACGAATCGCGGTCCATTCACCGCCCGCGCGACCCTGCCCAGCAGCACTGTTGAGCAGGCGACAAGCGCGATCACCCACCGCTCAGGCCTCGCTGAGTATCTGCCGGCGCAGCTCGTCCGCCAGCGGATGCAGCCGGTCCGGGGCCACCGCTCCGATGAGGCTGTAGCCAAGGCCATCGTCAGCCCAGGCGAAGCCGTTGAGGGCGCCTTCGGTGTGCGGCGACATTGGCAGGGTCGGATCGACCTTCATCGGGCGCGCCAGCATCACGAGGCGCGTCCCGCGATCGTCGTCAAACATGAACAGCGCGGCAGGACCGTGCTCGGTTGGAACCACGCGCCCGCCCATCAGCCGATAGCCGGCCGCCGTCAGATCCGGAATGCCTATCGGACGACCGATGCGCTTGGCGGTCCAGGCGGCGAGCACGTCACGATCGCTGGCCCGAATTTCGACTGGTCGCACCAGGTCCGGCACATAGGTCGCATAACTCGCGGCCGCCTCGCGGGCGAGTGCCTGAACGCCTTCCGAGCTCGGGGCGCTCAGGTCGCGCAGCGACCAGCCGCCGGCGGCGCCCATTGACAGCAGCAACACCGCCGCCGCCGCAATCGCCCAGCGTGGCGCCTGCCGTGGCAGGCGGCGTTCCTCGATCATGCGCGACAGGTCGAGTTCCGTCGGCACCGGCTCGTCCATGACAGGCGCGAAGGCGGCACGCAGCATGTCGCGCTGCTCGCCATAGACCGCGATTCGTTGGCCAATGTGCGGATGTGCGTCGAGATAGGCGCTTACCTCGGCGCGGCGATCGGGAGTGAGCGTGCCGTCGACGAAACCGTTCAGGTCGTCCTCGGTGATCGGAAGAGGGGTCATTTCACGCTCCGGAGATGGGGCGACTGGCGGGCTGTGGGCGGCTCTGCGGACATCAGCTTCGCAAGGCGTTCGCGGGCACGCGACAGGCGCGACATGACCGTGCCGATCGGCACGCCCAACACCTGCGCCGCGTCGACATAGGAGAGTTCCTCGACAGTGACCAGCAGAAGCACGGTCCGCTGCTCATCGGGCAACTGCGCCAGCGCGTCGACGAGGTCTCGATGGCGCAACCCGTCCTCCTGTCGGGCCGCCGAGGCAAAGCTCGCCGGATCGGCATCGTCGAGCGCTATATGGATCGGACGCTGCGTCGACCGGCGCAGCCGCGTCATGGCGAGATTGTGCAGGATAGTGAAGATCCAGGCCCGAGGGTCTTCGCCCGGCCGCCGCTGGTGCCAGCGGCTGATGGTACGCTCCAGACAATCCTGCACCAGATCGTCCGCCGCCGTCCGCTCCCGCATCAGCGCGCGCGCATATCGCCGCAATGCGGGGATCAGCGGCTCGAAGAGGCGCACCATCTCGTGGTTCACGGTGTCTCCTTTCGGGGAGAGGCGCGCCTCCCCTATGAGCGACTGTCCAGGCGGAGGCGGTGGCGCGTCAATCCAGAGCCTGGCGCTGGACGACGGCATCAGGCTGAGCGACCGTACCCTCCATGATGACGAGATAGCGGCGCCCTGCCTTGGCCTCGTTCTGCACGATCTGGCGGATGGGTCCGGCGGCGTTGACGATTGCGGAGCCGGCGGGATTGGTCATGAAGACCGAGAGCGGCTCGATCGCGCCCGTGCCGTCGGGCTGGCTGGCCAGCGCCAATGTATGCGGCGTCTTCGGCGCGAGGCCGGTCACCGACGCCTGCAGGACCTGGATAAGCCCCTGGTCGAACAGCGAGAGGCTGGTCGGGGCCTTGCCGGCGGCCTTGCCGTCCCTGGTCAGGCCGAGATGGGCCGCCTGCCCGGCGACGCCGAGCGGCTGGAGGTTCTGCGTGCCCTCGCCCTCCGGCACGGCGCCTGGCACATAATTGACCACCTGCGGCGCCTGGCCAACGGGAATGGTGGCAATCACCGTGTTGGTCAGCGTGTCGATCGCGGCCAGCGCATCGGCGTTCTCCAGCCCGACATAAACGCGCGAGCCATCACCCGACGGCCAGAGGCCGTGCGGCAGCTTGCCGACCGGGATCATCGCCACCTGCGTGAAGTCGTCCGTGCGGAACACCTTGACCTCGTTGAGGCCGCCGATTGTCACATAGGCGAAGCTGCCATTGGCGTTCCGCGCGAAGTTGACGTGGTTGGTAAGCGGGCCGGTGTCGATCGTCGTGATCACGTCGAAGGGCGGCTGTGCGTTGAACACTTGCGTCTTTCCGATGTCCTTCAGCGTGAGCCAGACCTGCTTGCCGTCCGGCGTCGCGGCGATGTTCGGACAGAACGGGCTCGCCTGCTTCACACGGCCGACAATCGCGTGGTCGGTGACCGAAACGACCACCGTTTCGGGCATGAAGGAGGAGCAGACATAGCCGTATTTGCCGTCCGGCGAGAAGATCTGCATACCCGGCCCGTTTGGCACCTTGATGCGCGTCTTCTCCTCATAGGTGGCGCTGTCGAGCACGGCGATATAGTCCTCGCCGCGCACCGTCACCCAGACCTCCTTGCCGTCCGGCGTGAAGAAGGCCTCGTGCGGCGGCGACCGACATACGTCGTGTGCTTCACCGCATTGGTGGCGGTGTCGATGAAGGTGACCGCGTTCGAGCCGATCGACACCACCGCGAGCGTCTTGCGGTCGGGTGAGAAGCCCATGCCGTGCACCAGCACCTGCCCCTTGTAGAGCGGGCTGAAATTCATCGGCTGCGGCTCGCCCAGCCGGATGATGCCGACCAGCCGGTTGGTGGCTGGATCGGTGACGGAGATGGTGTTGGAGAACTGCTCGGCGGCATAAACGCGGTCGCGGCTGCTCAGCGGAATGTCCGGGGCGGAGGCGGCGAACGGGGCCTGTCCGGCAACGGCGGGCACCGCACAGGAGAGCAGGGTGCTGGCGAGCAGGCCGGTGAGGACGGATCTGTTCATGGGAAGGTTCCTACTTCACCGGGGTCGGCAGGGCCGGCATCGCCATGGTGCTGGCGGATATCGGGCCGGGCGACAGGGTGCTTTTGGGCATGGCGGAATGGTCATGGGCCGCGCTGGCCTCGGGCTGGGTCGGAGCCGGCGCGGAAGGCGGCAGAGGCTGGCCGGTCGCGAGCCGCATCGCCGCGATCTCCTGCTGCTGCTCGATGATGATCTCCTGCGCGAGGCGGCGCAGCTGCGGGTTCTGGCCGTAGCGCAGATAGGCGACGGCCATGTCGATGGCGCCCTGATGATGCGGGATCATCATCGCCGTGAAATCGGCGTCGATGCCGCCGGTCGGCGTCACCTCCATGTCCGCCATCATCTTGTCCATGGCAGCGGCGTTCTCGGCGATAAACGGAGATTCGGCGCTGGTTGTCGAAGCTGCATTGGGGTCATGGTTGTGGTCGCCCGCCGCGGCCGCGCTGCCGGTCAGGCAGAGCGCGAGCAGCACGCCGACACAAGACAGGTGTCGTTGTCGCATGGACTTTTCTCCTTCGGGCGATGACGCCTTCGGAAGGTGGACTCGCAGCCGGCGCGATTATTCCGCCCGGGCGGGAATTTTCTCCGGGCCTCCGCCCCCGCCCCCGCCCCCGACCCCATGCCGTTCGACGCGAAAAGCGGAAGGTGAGCCCTTCCCGGCGGAATAAAGCGGCGCGGCACGAGTCTCCCGGTGCAGGCCACAATGGAGATCGAGTCACATGCGCCTTTCAACCCTCACCGCTACCCTACTCTTTGTCACCGCTTCCGGCTCGGCCGCGCTGGCGGGATCCGCCGAGGACCTCGCCAGGTCGCGCATCGCCGCCATTGCCGGGGGAAACCTCGCGGACGTGTCGGCTGCCTATGGCCCCGGCGCGACCCTGCACTGGGTCGGCGGCCCGCTCGACGGCACCTATAGCCAGCCGGCCAAAATCAAGGAGGTCTGGTCGAAGTTCTTCGCCGTCCAAGGCGCCCAGAAGGCGACCATCGCCGCGGCGGTGGAAGCGGCCAATCCCAAGGGCGGCACCGTGACGGTGGACGCCACCTTCGCCGGCAGAAGAACACCGTCAAGGTGCGCTACGTGCTGCTCTATCGCGGCGACAAGCTGGTCGACGAAATCTGGCAGGTCGATCCGGCCGCGACGTACTGAGCGGGCCGATCGCGCCGGGGGGCGTTCTCGGCCCCCCGGACGGGCGAGCCGGCGGGGCACGGGCCCACGCCGAACGACCGACACCCCCACACCCATCCCGGCCGCAGACGCACGGCGCCTCAGGCCGGGCGATCGGCGGCGCACGACGAAGCGCGGCGACGAGGGGGCCCCCGCAGTTGCGGCGACGAGGCCTTGCTGTCGCGCGTCGCGGCCCCCCGCAGCGTCCTAGCACAAAGACTATATTTGCTGAATTTGACAAATTTGATACTGCGTCGCCATTCAGAGGAGTTTGCGACATGAGCGAGATGGACAAGAACGACGCGCTGGATTCGCCAGGCGGGCCGCCGAGAACCAGCACCGGCTGAGGGAAAGACCGCCGGCGCAGTACAGTTTCATCGTCTGCGGCGCCGGCTCTTCCGGCTCGGTGGTGGCGCGGCGTCTGGCTGAGAACCCCGATGTCGAGGTGCTCCTCGTCGAGGCGGGGGGAGATGACGAAGCCGAGACGGTGCTCGACCCGTCGAAATGGCCGCTCAATCTCGGCAGCGCGCGTGACTGGGGCTTTCAGGCGACACCCAATCCGCACCTCGACGGCCGGACCCTGTCGATGTCGATGGGCAAGGGTCTGGGCGGCGGGTCCAGCATCAATGTGATGGTGTGGGCGCGCGGGCACCGCAGCGACTGGGACTTCTTTGCCCAGGAGAGCGGCGATCCCGCCTGGGGCTATCCGGCGGTGCTCGATATCTATCGTGGCATCGAAAACTGGCAGGGCACACCCGATCCGCACTATCGCGGCACAACGGGTCCGGTGTGGGTGCAGCCGCCGCGCGATCCCAGCCCGGTCGCGCTCGCCCTGCTCGATGCCGCGACCGAAATCGGCATCCCGCGCTTCGATCATCCCAATGGCGCGATGATGGAAGGCGCTGGAGGCGTCGCCCTCTCCGACATGCCGGTGCGAGACGGGCGACGCCACTCCCTCTTCCGCGCCTATGCGCGGCCCTCGATGGACCGGCCCAACCTGACGGTGCTCACGGGAACGACGGTGCGTCGGGTGATCTTCGAAGGCCGGCGCGCCGTCGGGATCGAAGTGGGCCGCGACGGAGAGGTCTCGCGCATTTGCGCTAGCGCGGAGGTGATCCTTTCGCTCGGCGCCATCCATACGCCGAAGGTGCTGATGCATTCGGGGATCGGCGATGCCTCGGAGCTTGGGCGACACGGCATCCCGGTCCGCCAGCACCTACCCGGTGTCGGTGCGAACCTACAGGATCACACAGCCTTCTGCTGCATCTGGGAGTACCGCGACGCCATTGCCCCCCGCAACAATGGCAGCGAAGCGAAACTGTACTGGAAGACTCGTCCCGAGCTTGAATCGCCCGACCTGCTGTTCTGCCAGGCCGAGTTCCCGGTGCCGAGCGAGCGGACGGCGGCACGGGGTGTGCCCGCGCAGGGGTGGACGATGTTCGCCGGGCTGGCGCGGCCAAGCAGCCGTGGCCGGCTTCGCCTCACCGGCGCTGATCCGCTGTCCGCGATCGAGATCGACGCGAACATGCTGTCGGACCCCGCCGACATGGAGACGGCACTCGCCTGTATCGATCTCTGCCGTGAGCTTGGCACTGCTCGGGCCTTCCAGCCTCTGGTGAAGGGTGAGGCGCTGCCGGGCCCGCTCAAGGGCGAGGCGATGAAGCAGTTCGTGCGCGAATCCGCCGTCACCTACTGGCACCAGAGCTGCACGGCGAAGATGGGTCGTGACGCGATGTCGGTCGTGGACGCCTCTCTCAATGTCTATGGGGTCGAGGGTCTGCGGATCGCCGATGCCTCGATCATGCCGCGCGTCACCACCGGAAACACGCAGGCCCCCTGTGCCGTCATCGGTGAGCGTGCCGCCGGAATAATCCGCCGGACCTATGATCTCTGACGTCCTCGCGCCGGCCGTCCCCTGTGAGATCGGCCTCCACCTTCAGGCACGGCTGGCGCGACCGGCGCGATGTGGCCCTGGCGGGGTGTCTGCCGCTCTGCCTTGCCAAGCGCGTCCCGCAGCTGCCGCTCGGTGGAGCGCAGCCGCACCTCGTCCGATGCCAGCGCCGCAAGCGCCATCAGCGCCCGCCTCTCGCCATCGTCCAGCGTGCGCGGCCTCCGGTCGATGACGCACAGCGACCCCACGGTGAAGCCCTCATTGTCATGAACAGTGGCCCCGGCGTAGAAGCGGAAACCGAGGTCCCCCGCGACGGCCGGATTGGCGGCAAAGCGCGGATCGCCCGACAGGTCCTCCACTGCGAACACACCCTTCTGCAGGATCGTATGATTGCAGAAGGCCCAGCTTCGCGGGGTTTCCGGCGCATCAACGCCGATGCGCGACTTGAACCATTGCCGCGTGGGAGTGAGCAGGGTCAGCAGCGCGATCGGCGCGTCGAGAGTGCGGGCGGCCAGCCATGTCAGACGGTCGAACGCTTCCTCGGGAAGCGTGTCCAACAGCCCCGAGCGCTCGAGCGCCACCAGCCTCTGGCTCTCGTTGAGCGCGAGTGGAAACAGCGTTTCGCCGGGCGGGGGGATCGGCGCACCCGTATCGGTCAGGGACACACGTATCGCGGCGGCCGCCTGTTCGGCGGTCTCGACCGGCACGACACGGCCGGGCAAATCCGCGCTAGCGATCGTGCCTGTGGCCGCGACCGCGAGAATCCGGCTGTGACCCAGCGACGGGTTGGCAGAAAGGCTGTGCAGTAGCCGCACCCGCTCGGCATCGGGCGGCTCAAGATCGACGATGATGGCGTAAGGGCGGACGGAGCCGATGGCAAACAGGGCCCTGTGGACGTTATCGATGGCTTCCACCATGCATTCGGCTATGCCGGCGAACAGGCGATCATAATGGGTTAGCCGTTCGGTCGGAGCGACGATGATGACGGTGGCGGACGCGGGCGGCGCAACGGGCGCGCCCGGTACGGGCCGCTCGATCAGTCCCATGACATCCGCGCGGTAGACCCGGCGGTGCCCGCCCGGTGTCTTCCACGACGGCACGGAGCCACCCTCGATGAGCAATTGTGCTGTGCGGACCGACACGCCGAGTATTTTGGCGGTTTCGGCCGTCGTCAGGATGTCCTTGTCCGTCTTTCCCATCGCCTTCCCACACGCGGAGATCGGCGTCCCACCCCGGCGAAGGCGTCGGGAAGGGGCGCCGACCCCGCACTATAGGACGCACGACGAAGAAATGGGAGAGTTGCTGCATTTGATTGAAACGATAGCAAACACCACCAGCAGGAGACGCCGCGCCAAGGAAACGGCCCCACCTTGCCGGGGCGGCGCCCTTTGTTCCCGCCGTTATCAGGGCGCGCTTGCCGTTCAGGTTCAGGAAATCGGTCATCATCCGATCTCCAGCGCGACGATCTTGCCCTGCGCGATCGTGAAGGCGAAATCGAGCGTCGCCGGGCTGTTGGGGAAAACGCCTGACACCAGCGCGCAGACGGACACCGTGTCCCCGCCTCCGGATATCTCGATCGGGGCGGTGACGTGGTGGGTCTTCTCCTTGGCCGCGACCCACCAGCGGCGGATCGCGGGGAGCCCCTCATGGACGGCCCCCTCATCCCGCACCACCGCTCCGGCGGCAAACGCCGCCACCAGCGCATCGGGGTCGTTGCGACGCTCGGCGTCGAAATAGGCCTGCACGCTCTCCGGCATATGCATCGTTCGGCTCCTCATCGGAAAATCCTGACTTTCACAATAAGGCTCGACCATTATTCTCATAAGTGGGACAAAGCAGGATGTCGTATCGAGGATTTCGGGACAATGAACCGCGCGGGCCTAAGTGAGCTGGAGGCCATCCTCACGATCGCCCGGCGCGGGACCTTCCGCGCCGCCGCGATCGATCTCGGCATGTCGACCACCGCGCTCAGCCACGCGGTCGCCAAGCTGGAGACGAGCCTCGGTGTCCGCCTGTTCAACCGCACGACCCGCAGCGTCGCCTTGACCGAAGCCGGCAAGCTGTTCGTGGAACAGGTGGGGCCGGCGCTAAAGGACATTCACGGCGCGCTGGAGGCGGTGCGCGCGCAGCGCGAGACCCTGTCCGGCACCATCCGGATCAACGCGGCGCCCTTTGCTGCCCGCGCCATTCTCTCACCCCTGGTGCTGGAATTTCTGCGTCGCTACCCCGACATGCATGTGGACCTCGTCACCGAGGGACGCCTGATCGACGTCGTCGCCGAGGGGTTCGACCTAGGCGTACGCGTCGCCGGGCTGGTTCCCACGGACATGATCGCCTTGTCGCTCGGGCGCCCGCAGCGGCACGCCATCGTCGGGTCGGCCGACTATTTCGCCCGGCATGAGAGGCCGCGCGTTCCCCCGGATCTGATCAACCACCGGTGCATCCGCGTGCGCCTGCCGGACGGTTCGCTGTTCCGCTGGCGCTTCGAGAAGGACGGGGAGGCCGTCCAGATCGACGTGCAAGGCCCGCTCATCCTCGACGAAGCCAGCCTCGCCCGAACAGCGGTGCTGGAGAATGTCGGCATTGGCTACTTCATGGAGCAAAGCGTTCTTGCCGACATAGAGGCCGGCCATCTGATCCGGGTGCTGCAAGATTGGACGCCCCCCTATCCCGGCCTTAGCCTCTATTACCCCGGACGCCGGAATTTATCGGCGGGCGTGCAGGCCTTCCTCGCTCTGGCGCGCGAGATGGCGGGGCGCCAGGGCACCTTCTCTGCGGGTTGACGATGCCGGCCTGCACCCGGCTTCGGCTCGACGTTCGACTGTATTCCGGACGCGTGCAAACCACACTGTGGGAACCGGAATCTGACGCAACCGCGAGGGCCGCGCCGGCCTTTATTGTCATCGGAACGGCAGTGGGCTTTGGAGTGCTGGAGCGCAGATGCAGTTCTCAGTCTCATTAACGGCGGTGCGCCACTCTTAAGCCTTGAGAGGCTTAGATTTTGCGCCGGAAGGCCACGCCGTCGAAACAGCCCCGGAGTCAAACCCGTCACAGCTGAACGGAAAACGACTGATGGCGACCATCCGCAAACGCGGCTCATCCTGGCAGGCCCAAGTGCGCCGGGAGGGTTTTCCGCCTCTCTCTAACAAGCCGACGCAGCCGATGGTGAGCGCCTGTTCGTGGCCGAGATTCTGGCTCCAGGCCCTGCCATCCTCCGGCGTGCGGCACCGTTGCTCGCCGAGCCGCGCAAGTGGCTTTGAGAACGAATGCGGGTTGAAAGAGCCAAGCCCGGCTCTTTCGAAGGCATTGCGGAAGATCGTGAGAATCGGCACGGCCGTGCTCCAGCATTTGCGGTCCAGCCCGGCGGGTTCGAACATGCCGTGCGGACCAGGCGGCGAGCCGGTGCTCACCCATGGCTCGGTTCAGTACTTACTGTACAGAGGCGATGCCACAGCCTGCACCATTCTGGGGGCGGATGGGGCGCTGGCGGAGAGGGGCGGGGAAGCGAACAAGGCCCATCGGGCCTCGGTGGGTCCTCCGCCCATGGCGATCCCGGTGAGCAGGAGAGCGAAGCCCGCGCCAGCACCGAGGGCGTAGGCGACACAGGCGCGCGGCGCGTAGACGAAGCGCGCGAAGGCAAGGGCCGCGGCCAGCGCGATGATGGCGTAGGCCCAACCCGATTGGGTGCCGAGAAGCAGCAGCGAACCCATCAGCGCCGAGGTCCCCAACGTCGCCGTCACGGGAGATACCCGTTCATTCTGTCCCCCAAGCAGAACCAGAAAGCTCGGCAAGCTGAGGGTGACGGCGAGAACAAGCACCAGGGTCAGGACAAGGAAGGGCATGGCTGCTCGCGTGACTGGATGCCGGGCTGAACCGCAAGGAACTGGCGCAGCTCGGGAAGACAGGAGCCGCAATTCGTGCCGCATTTCAGGACCTTGCCGAGCTCGGCCGTCGTGCGGGAACCCGCGCGGACGGCGTCGAGGATCGCGTCGGCACCTATGCCGAAACAGGAACAGACGATGTCCCCGCTCGCCGGCGCCGGCTCGCCGCCGCGCGCGGCCAGCAGGTTTCGGCGGGTGCGTGCCTCCAGCGGCGCGTCGGAGGCGAAGGTCGCGAGCAGCCAGCCCGGATCGGGCAGCGTGCCGGGCGCGCCCATCATCAGGCAATCCAGCAGCCGGCCCGTCTCATCCGTCGTCGAACAGCGGAACACGCCGCGCCTTGCATCGCGCAGTTCGGCCCGCCCGGTGCTGTCGCCGAGAAGGGCGAGCACGCGATCGAGGCTGTCCTGTGCCGATCCCGCCCCCGCGAGCCGGTAGGCGTGCCCGCCCGCGATGGGCGTGCGCGACCAATGCTCGATCGCCTCGGGCCGCAGGCGGCGGCGCGAGAGGAGCAGCCCCTCCCAGCGAAGGGCCACCGGGGCGAGCCTTACGGGCGTGTGCTTCAACTCCGGCTGGCCGGAGATCGGGTCGCAGGCGGGATTGACCACCCGGCCGGGCGATCCGCCGGGCATGGCCTCGTCGGTCCAGTGCATCGGCATGAAGATCTGGCCGGTCGCCACGTCATCGCTGATGCTCACCCGAGCGACCGCCCTGCCCCAGGCGCTCGTGACCTCGGCTAGGGCGCCCGCCCGCAGCCCGGCCGCCGCCGCGTCCGCGGGATGGACGGCGACGAACGCCTCGGGCGCCTGCATCCTCAGGCGCGGCACGTCGCCGGTGCGGGTCATGGTGTGCCACTGGTCGCGCAGCCGTCCGGTGTTCAAGACCAGCGGCGCCGCGAGGGAGGGGGCGTTGACGGCAGCCGCCTGCCGGACGGGGACGAGACGCGCCCGGCCGTCCGGCGTGGGGAAGCGCCCCTGGGTGAACAGCCGCGCCGTGCCGTCTTTCTGACCGGCCGGCACGGGCCATTGCACGGGATCGAGTGCCTCATAGGCGGCGTCGGAGAGAGCGGCGAGGCCTGAGATGTCGAACAGGCGGCGCCCGGTGCGAAAGCCGGACAGCGCCGCATGCTCGCGGAAAATGTCCGCAGGGGCCTTATAGGGGAAGGCCTCGCCATGGCCGAGGCGCCTGGCGACTTCGGTCAGCATCCACCAGTCGGGCCGCGCCTCGCCCGGCAGCGGCATGAAGGCGCGCTGGCGGGAGATGCGGCGTTCCGAATTGGTGACGGTGCCCGCCTTCTCGCCCCAGGCGGCGGCCGGCAGCAGCACGTCGGCATGGCGCGCCGTGTCGGTGCCGGCGACGCAATCGGAAACGACGAGGAAGTCGCAGGCCGCCAGTGCCGCCCGCACCCGCCCGCCATCGGGAAGGCTCGCGGCCGGGTTGGTCCCCATCACCCAGAGGGCGCGGATGCGGCCCTCGCCCAGCGCTGTGAACAGATCGACCGCCTTAAGACCGGGGCGCTCGGCAAGGCGGGGGGCGCGCCAGAAATCGCGCACGCGGGCGAGGTCGTCGGCATCGCCGAAGCCGGCATGGGCGGCGAGCTGATTGGCGAGGCCCCCGACCTCGCGCCCGCCCATCGCATTGGGCTGGCCGGTGAAGGAGAAGGGCCCCATCCCCGGCCCGCCGATCCGCCCGGTGGCGAGATGGCAGTTGATGATGGCGTTGACCTTGTCCGTGCCCTGCGAGGACTGGTTCACACCCTGCGAATAGACGGTGACGACGCGACGGGTCGCGGCGAAGGCGGCGTAAAAGTCTTCGACCTGCGCCGGGTCGAGCCCGCAGCCCCGCGCCACCGTGCCGATGTCCGGCGCGTCGTCGCGTGCTGCGGCGAGTGCGGCGGCATAGCCGGCGGTCGAACGCTCGATATAGGCCGTGTCGAGCGCGCCGGTGCGGGCGAGATGGGCCAGCAGCCCATTGAACAGCAGCACATCGGTGCCGGGGCGGAGCGGCAGGAACAGATCGCAATCGGCGGCAGTGGCGCTGCGGCGCGGATCGATCGCCACCAGCCTTGTGCCGCGCCGTGTACGGGCGTCGTTCAGCCGGCGGAACAGGATCGGGTGGCACCAGGCGGCATTGGAGCCGACGAGCACGACAAGGTCGGCCTCGTCCAGATCCTCGTAGCAGCCAGGGACGATGTCCTCGCCGAAGGCACGGACATGGCCGGCGACCGAGGAGGCCATGCAGAGGCGGGAATTGGTGTCGATGTTGGCGGCGCCGATGAAGCCTTTCATCAGCTTGTTGGCGACATAATAGTCCTCGGTCAGAAGCTGACCCGAGCCGTAGAGGGCCACCGATTCCGGGCCGTGCGTCTCGATGGCGGTGCGAAAGCGGGTCGCCACCAGATCGAGCGCCTCGTCCCAGCTGGCGCGGGCGCCCTTCACCAGCGGGTGAAGCAGCCGTCGATCCAGCGCGAGCGTTTCACCCAGCGCCGCTCCCTTGGTGCAGACCCGCCCGTGATTGGCCGGGTGGGCCGGATCGCCCTTGGTCACGGGCGACGCGCCCCCCAGCACCCCGCATCCCGTGCCGCAATAGGGACAGGTGGTGCGAACCGGAGCGGGATGTGTGAACGCGGTCATCCGTCGCCCCGTCAATACACATCGGCCTGGTAGCGACCGGCGGCTTTCAGCGCGGCGATATAAGCCTTGGCGCCGGCGGCATCGCGCGGGCCGTGCTGCTCGACCACGGCGTGCAGCGCCTTGTCGACATCGGCCGCCATGCGCTTGGCATCGCCGCAGATGTAGAAATGCGCTCCCCGCTCAAGCCATTCGAACAGGGCCGCGCCTTCCTCCCGCATCCGGTCCTGCACATAGACCTTGGGGCCGGCGTCACGCGACCAGGCCAAAGACAGGCGCGTGAGCGTTCCGGTGGCCTGCAGGCCGCCGAGTTCCTCCTCATAGAAAAAGTCGCTGTCGCGCCGCTGGTGGCCGAAGAACAGCCAGGCGCCGCCGGTGGCCCGCAGCGCGAGCCGCTCCTGCAGGAAGGCGCGGAAGGGCGCGATGCCGGTGCCGGGCCCCACCATGATGATCGGCACCTCGCCGGACGCCGGCAGGGCGAAGCCATGCGCCTTCTGCACATAGACCGGCAGTTCGGTGCCGGGTTCGATCCGGTCGGCGAGGAAGGTCGAGGCGACACCGAGGCGCGTGCGGGCGCCAATATCGTAACGCACCGTGTCCACCGTCAGGCTCAGCTGGCCAGGTGACGCCTTCGGGCTGGAGGAGATGGAGTAGAGGCGCGGCTGGAGGGGATCGAGCGCGGCGAGGAAGGCGCCCGCCTCCGGCACGGCCGAGCACTTGTCGAGCGCGGCGAGGACATCGGTTGTGTCGAGGTCGCCGTCGGGATCCTCCCCTTCGGCGAGGCGGGCGAGCTTCACCTTCTCGTCCGGCGCGGCCGTCGTCTCGGCGAGCAGGGTGAAGAGCCCGTCCGGCGCGGCACCGAGCGCCTTCTCCCTCAGAAGCATGTCGCGTATCGGGCGCCCGTCGAGGCGTGCGTCGCTGGCAAGACCGAGCCGGGCCATCACCGCCGCGACCAGTTCGGGCGCGTTCACCGGCAGCAGGCCGAAACTGTCGCCGGCGGCATAGTCGAGCCCGGCGGGAAGGCGGAAGTCGAGGTGCCAGGTTTGTTTTGCCGACGCCTCGGCGTTGAGCCGGCGGCGCGACAGGAAGGTCGCCTTGACCGGATGATCGCGCGAATAGCCCGGCTGGGGCCCCGCCGGTGCCGCATGTTCCACCCGTGCCGGCACCGCTGCGCCCGTGGCGGGCGGGGGCGCCTGCGCTGAGCCCTCCCCTTCCGCCGCCAGCTTCTTCAGCATGCGCAGCGTGTCCTTGCCGCCGGGCTGGCAGAGATTGAGCCGCGTCTCGCTGCCGGCGGCGAGCGCGTTGGAATAGTCCTCGCAATTGTAGCCGCACTGGCCGCAATCCTGCTGCGCCATGGCCGCCATCATCCGCCGGCGCAGCGGACGGCCGGCCGCCATGTCCATGCGCTCGGCAAGCGGGAGCGAGGGGTCGTGCCAGGGGGCGGCGCCGTCATCGCCATCGCCCGGCGTGGCGGACGGGGAGGCGAGATCGACGCCCGGCATCAGCGCCTTCGCCTGTTCGGGCGCGAGCGGCGCGGCGCCCTGGCCTTCAAGCGAGAGGAGACCGGCGAAAAAGCCGTTGAGCCAGGCGCGCTGGGCGGGGCTGAAGGGCGCATTGTCCGGCAGAAGCGGGGTCAGGAAGGGCGGCGGCTGAACGCTCATCACGTCATCTCCGGGCGGAACATGGCCGCGAGCTCGGCGACCTCGTGGCGGCGGGAGAACTGGGCAAAGCTCTCATCGGCCGAGGCCCGCCGCTCCATCCACACCCCGAGCATGCGTTCGATCAGAGGGGGCATGTCCTCGGCCTTCACCTTGGCGAAGACCTCGCGGCCGATGGCGGCGTCCGGGCCGAAGCCGCCGCCCACCAGCACATTGTAGCCATCCACCGTGTCGCCCTCGTCGGAGACGGGCACGCGGGCGCCGATCAGCCCGATATCGCCGATGTAATGCTGGGCGCAGGAGTGGTGGCAGCCGGTCAGATGGATGTTCACCGGCTGGTCGACGCGGATGCGCCCGTCGCACCACGCCGCGATTTCCTCGGCGTTGCGCTTGGTGGGGGCGGCGGCGAACTTGCAGCCTTCGCTCCCCGTACACGCCACCAGCCCCGCCCGCACGGCGCTGGCGGAGATGCCGATGCCCAGGGCCTCCAGAGCGGCGACGGCGAGCGGCACATCCGCATCCTTCACGCCCGGGATCAGCAGGTTCTGCCAGACGGTGAGACGCAGCTCGCCATCGCCGAGGTCGCGCGCGATGCGGGCGATGCCGCGCATCTGGTCGACATTCATGCGCCCGACGGGAAGGACGATGCCGATCCAGTTGAGCCCGGCCTGCTTCTGCCGGTGCACGCCGATATGGGTCTGCCGTCCCGCGTCCGGCCGGGCGACGATGGCGCCTGCAGGGGCACGGGTCAGCGGCGCGCCGAGCTTGGCCTCGACCTCGGCCAGGAAGGCATCGAAGCCCAGCTCATCGAGCACATATTTGAGCCGCGCCTTGTTCCGGTTGCTGCGGTCGCCCCGGTCGATGAACACGCGGACGATGGCGTCGGCGACGCGGGTGGCGTCCGGCAGCGGGACGATGACGCCGGTGTCGCGGGCGAAATCCTTGTGGCCGGTGATCCCCCCCAGCGCGAGGCGGAACCACACGCCCGGCGCGACGCCGTGGCCCTCCCTTACCTCGACAGCCTGGAAGCCGATGTCGTTGGTATCCTCCAGCGCAGCAATCAGGCCTGCGCCGTCGAACGCCACGTTGAACTTGCGCGGCAGGCCGTACATCGCCCGCTCATTGAGGATGTGGTGGTGCCATTCCAGCGCATAAGGGCGGGTGTCGATCAGTTCCTGCGGGTCGATCCCCGCCGTCGGCGTGCCGGTGACGTTACGGATGTTGTCGGCCCCTGTCCCCTTGCAGGTGAGGCCGAGCCCGACGAGCTTTTCCAGCACGGCAATGCCATCGCTCGCCGGCACCTCGCGGATCTGGAGATTGGCGCGGGTGGTGACATGGGCATAGGGGCCGGCATGGGCCTCGGCGATATCGGCCATGCCGGCCAGCTGCCAATGCGTCAGGATCCCGTTGGGGATGCGCAGCCGCACCATGTAGCTTTGCTGGGTCGGGCCGACGAAGAACAGCCCGTGATAGCGCCAGCGCAGCACGTCATCGCCCCTGGGAAACACGCCCTCGCGGGCGGCCTTGACCATACGCGGGTAGGAATCGAGGCCCAGTTCCTCGCGCTTGGCGCGCTCGGCATCTGCCAGCTTCTTCCCGGCAGCCTCGACGCGCGCCATCGCGCGATGGGCGGCCGCATCCGGTCCTTCCGGCGCGGGCAACGAGGCGGGCGAGGTCGCGCGAGTGCCCTTCGCCCCGCCGATCGGCGGCAGCCCGCGCGAGGTGCGCAACGCCGCGATGCCGGAGACGAAGCCCTCCAGATAGTTCTTCTGTTCGACCGTGAAATCCGCGCTCATGGGCACCCTCAGCAGGATTTGTCAGGCCGCCGCGCACAAGGCCGGGCCAAAGATCAGCGTGTCGCGCATGGCGGAAATGCTCCGCCCGCTCTGAATGAGATCGGCGAAGAAGGGCGCATCGGCCGTGTTGCCATAGAGGACGGCGCCGACGAGGCGGTCGGCGCGGACCGTCAGCCGGGCGTAATGGCCAAGCCGGAAATCGCGCAGCACAATGTCCTCGACATCCGGCCCTTCCGTGAAGTCGCCCGCGGAGAACACATCGATGCCGCTCACCTTCAGCCGGGTCGCCGTGGGCGCGGGGCAGTAGAGGGCTTCCGAGCCCGCAAGATGGGCGGCGAGCGAACGGGCCATCTCATAGAGCGGCGCCACGAGCCCGTGGCAGATGCCCCGGTGCTCGGCACATTCGCCAAGCGCATAGATGCCGGGCGCGCTGGTGCGCAGCGCGTCGTCGACGACGATACCGCGCGCCACGGCGAGACCTGCGCTGCGGGCGAGGTCCACGCGCGGCCGAACGCCGATCGCGAGCACGACAAGATCGGCCGGCAGGCATCGGCCATCGGCGAGCCGCACGCCCGAAACGTGGTCGGTGCCCAGAATCTCCTGCGTCGTTACGCCCGTGAGCAGGGTCAGGCCCCGGCCTTCCAGGGCACCGCGCAACAGGCCGGCGGCCTCGGCGTCGAGCTGGCGCTCCATCAGATGCGGCATGAGATGCAGCACGGTCACCGCCATGCCGCGTTGGGCGAGGCCATGCGCCGCCTCAAGGCCGAGCAGGCCACCGCCAATCACCACGGCGTGCCGGCCCTCGCCGGCCCTGTCGAGCATGGCGGCGACATCCTCGACATCGCGGAAGCTGACGACACCCGGCAGGCCGGCGCCGGGCAGCGGCGGCATCAGCGGGCTGGACCCCGTGGCGATCACCAGCCGGTCATAGTCGAACGACCGGCCGTCGGAGGTCGTGACGCGGCGCGCGCCGGCATCCACGGCGGTGGCCGTGACGCCGCAATGCAGGGCGACGCCACGGCGGGCATACCAGTCAGCCGGATGGATGAGGATATCGTCCGCCGCCCGCTCACCCGCCAGAACCGGCGAGAGCAGGATGCGGTTATAGGCCGGGCGCGGCTCGGCACCGAGAAGGGTGATGTTGAAGCGGCCGGGAGCGCGCTCCACCAGTTCCTCGACGAGGCGCGTGCTCGCCATTCCATGGCCGATGATGAGGAGGCGCTCGGGCGCGGCGGCGTGCATGACCGACCTCACGCCGCCTCGACCAGGCGATGACGCTCGTAAAGGAATTTCAGCACCGCTGCCCGGCAGCGCAGATAGGTCGGGTCCGCCACGAGATCGAGCCGCTCGCGCGGGCGCGCCAGGGGCACGTCGAGAATCTCGCCGATACGCGCGGCCGGCCCGTTGGTCATCATCACGATGCGGTCGGAGAGCAGCACGGCCTCGTCGACATCATGGGTGATCATCATCACCGTGTTGCCGAGGCTGGCATGGATCTGCATCACCGAGTCCTGGAGATGGGCGCGGGTGAGCGCATCGAGCGCGCCGAAGGGCTCGTCGAGCAGCAGCACCTTGGGTTCCATGGCGAGGGCGCGGGCGATGCCGACACGCTGCTTCATGCCGCCGGAAATCTCCGACGGGCGCCGGGTGCGGGCATGGGCCATCTGCACGAGATCGAGATTGTGCATCGTCCAGTCGTGGCGCTCGGCCGCGCTCTTGCGGCCGCGAAACACCTTGTCGACCGCGAGGCGGACATTGTCGTAGACGGTGAGCCAGGGCAGCAGCGAGTGGTTCTGAAACACCACGGCGCGGTCCGGGCCCGGCGCGTTCACCTCGCTATTGTCGAGCAGAACCGCGCCGGTGCTTACCGGGGTGAGGCCGGCCACGATGTTGAGCAAGGTGGATTTGCCGCAGCCGGAATGGCCGATGATCGAGATGTACTCGCCGCGACCGACCTTCAGGTCGATGTCGGCAAGCACCTGCGTCGTGCTGCCCCCGCGCGTGAACGACTTGCCGACCTGTTCGATGGAGAGATAGGCGCTGGCCATGCTGCGGTCTCCTCAGGAGGTGGCGGTGCCGCGGGTGACGAGCACCCCGACCAGCGCGACGGAACGATCCAGGAAGAAGCCGATGATCCCGACATAGATCAGCGCGACGATGATGTCGCTGATCAGCGAGGAGTTCCAGGCATCCCAGATGAAGAAGCCGATGCCGACACCGCCGATCAGCATCTCCGCCGCGACGATGGCCAGCCAGGACAGACCGATACCGATGCGCAGCCCGGTGAAAATGTACGGCGCGGCGGCTGGGATCATGATCTTGACGGCATATTCGAACGGGTTGAGCTGAAGCACCCGCGCGACATTTCGGTAATCTTCGGGAATATTTCGGATACCGACCGCGGTATTGATGATGATCGGCCAGACCGCGGTGATGAAGATCACAAAGATGGCGGACGGCTCGCCGCTCTTGAAAGCTGCGAGCGCCAGCGGCAGCCAGGCGAGAGGCGGTACGGTGCGCAGCACCTGGAACAGCGGATCGAGGCTGCGCATCGCCCATTGCGACTGACCGATGAGCGTGCCCACCGCCACGCCGCCGACCGCCGCCAGCGAATAGCCGAGCATCACGCGCTGGAGGCTTGCGAGCAGGTGCCAGAACAGGCCCTTGTCGAGCCCGCCCCGGTCATAGAAGGGGTCGGTGATCAGTTCCCAGGTATCGGCCAGCACGCGCGAGGGCGGCGGCAGTGCCGCATCGGGGCCCGCGCACAGCAACTCCCACACGCCGAGCAGGACAACGAGCGGGATGAGGGGCGGCACGACCTCGCCCGCGACTTTGCGTGCGAGCTTTACAAGGCCCGCACCCCGAGGCCGCGTGCGGGTCGTGGCGACCGTCAGAGCCTGAACCTTGGGGAATGCAGCAACCTTGGTGCCACCGAGAGGAAGGCTCTCCCGCACGGCAGCGCTGTCGAGAGTCGGAACATTGTCTCGGGCCGGAACGCTCATGCGGTTCTCCTGCGGCTCGCGTTCACGCGGTGACGCGCTTGATCGTGAGGCTGGCGAGATAGTCACCGGGCTTGTCGGGATCGAAGACCTTGCCGTCGAAGAAGGTTTCGACGCCCCGCGAGGTGGAGGTGGGAATGTCCTTCACGCCCAGCTGGGTCGCGGCGTCCTTCCACAGGTCCTGCCGGTTCACCTTCGCGACCATCGCCTTGACGTCGGTCTCCGGCGGCAGCTTGCCCCAGCGAATATCTTCGGTGAGGAACCACACTTCATGGCTCTGGAAGGGATAGGAGGCGTGGTCGCGCCAGAACTTCATGAAGTACGGGCTATTGGGTTCGACGCGGCCATTTCCGTAGTCGTAATTGCCCTTGATGCGGTCGATGATGTCCTTCTTGGGCACGTTGAACCAGGCGCGCTTGCCGATGATCTCGGCCATCTGGTCCTTGTTCGCCATGTCGTCGCACCATTGCTGGGCTTCCATCACGGCCATCAGCAGCGCCTGGGTCGCCTTCGGATTGGCGTCCACCCAATCCGCGCGCATGGCGAAGGTCTTCTCGGGGTGGAGGTTCCACAGTTCGGCGGTGTTGCAGGCGGTGAAGCCGATGCCCTGATTGACCAGTTGCTCGTTCCAGGGCTCGCCGACGCAGAACGCGTCCATGGTGCCGACCTTCATGTTCGCCACCATCTGCGGGGGCGGCACGACGATGGTCTCGACATCCCGGTCGGGGTCGATGCCGGCGGCGGCGAGCCAGTAGCGCATCCAGAGATCATGCGTGCCGCCGGGAAAGGTCACGGCGACCTTGGCGGCCTGGCCGGCGGCCTTCTTCTTGGCGAACGCGTCCTTGAGCGGGCCCGCATTCACGCCGACCCCGAGGCTCGCATACTCCTTGGCGACCGAGATGGCCTGCGCATCGAGATTGAGCCGGGCGAGGATGTACATCGGCAGCGGCACGTTGTTCTGCGTCACCTTGCCGGCCGAGATGAGATAGGGCATCGGCGTCAGGATGTGCGCGCCGTCAATGCCCGACCCTTGGGAGCCGAGCACGAGATTGTCGCGCGTGGTGCCCCAGCTCGCCTGCTTGTTCACCTCGACATCGGGCATGCCATATTTGGCGAAGAGGCCCATCTCCTTGGCGATGATGAGGGGCGAGGCATCGGTGAGCGCGATATAGCCGAGCACGGCCCGCGTGGTTTCCGGGCCGGCGGCCTCGGCCACATGCGCCCCGAACGGGAAGGCGGTTTTCGCGGCGGCCAGCACGGCGGTCGCGGACGCGGCCCGCAGGATGCCCCGCCGGGTGAGCCCGCCGCGCATGGTGTTGCCGTTCGACTTCGTAGGACCTGTCATGTCGCTCCCCCTGGGCGAAAAACAAAAACGCCGCTGCGCATCCGGGTCAGACGACCAGGCTCGCAGCGGCGATGCTTATGAAAGCGCCCTTCGTTGGGCGCGATAGGTGCCCGCCCACATCATGGGGCGGCGAATACTCTGGCTCAGACAGCCTGCACTTGGCAGGGCCGCAACCTGATCATCAGTTTCGAAGCAGTCTTAACTCTGCGCAAGAGTGTTTATTAGGCGGACACTGCCCACCAATTGGTCATCTGCCGATTTCTGCGAGATAAGTCGACAGATCGTGCGGGTCGAAGACCGGGCCGGCGAACGCACCGATTCCGTCGCCGCGTTCGCTCCCGGCCATGCTTTCGAGCGCGAGATCATGGATTTCCGGCGAATAACACCTTTCCACGGCGCTACGTCCGGCGTCGTCAAGCTTGGCTTGGCCCCAGCGCACCATCTGCGCATAGAGCCAGAGCGCCTGACGCACATCCGGCCGCGCTGCCGCACTTTCGAGCACCATGTAGCGCGAATACTCCCGTACCGTGCCCTGCAGGTCGATCCGCAGGCGCCCTTCGAGCGAGCGCAGGACCAGATCCGCCCCGACATTGAGCCGTTCCGGCGCGGCCAGAAGATGGGCAAGGGCCAGCCGATTCTCCGGCGCACCGCACCAGGCGGTGGCGCGGATGAGCGCGCGGGTGAGCGCCAGCGCCGCCTCGCGATGTTCCGCGACGAAGCTGGCGCGCGTGGCCAGAACCTTCTCCGGACTGTTCGCGACGATGTCCGAGCCGAAATGCAGGATGCGGCCCATGCCGACTTCCACCGCGACGCTCGGCCAGGGCGCGCCCACGCAGAAGCCGTGGACATGCCCGCTCAACAGGGCGTCGACCATGTAGGGCGGGGGCATGACGATGAGGCGGACATCGCGATCCGGGTTGATGCCGGCCGCTGCCATCCAGTAGCGCAGCAGATAGTTGTGCGGGGAGAACGGGAAGGTCATGGCGAAGACGAGCTGTCCCTCGCCCCGTGCGGCGCGGGCCGCCACCAGCCGCTTCAGTGCGGCGCCGGAGACGTGGGGATCGCCAATCGGCTCGCCCCGCGCCTCCTCTTCCAGCGCCCGAAAGGTCTCGTTGCCCAGGAGGAAGGAGCTGCCATTCTGGTTCAGCGACACCAGGGTCGAGAGCGGGACGCGGGCATAGTCGAGCCCGAGGCTGATGGCGATCGCCAATGGCGCGAGGATATGGGCCGCCTCGAAATGACCGAGCGTCAGCTTGTCGCGGACATTCGACCAGGACACCTCGCGCACGAGTTCAAGCTCGATGCCCTCGGCGGCGGCAAAGCCCTGATCGGCTGCCGCCACCAGCACCGCCGCATCGACCAGCGGAATGAAGCCGGCGCGGATCCTCATTTCAGCAACTCCGACGCCGTGATGACGGACTGGGCGATCTCCGCCACTTTCTTCTGGTCCTTCATCGCCTTGGAGCGCAGCAGATTATAGGCGTCTTCCTCGTTCATGCCGCGCGCCCGCATCAATATGCCCTTGGCCCGGTCGATCAGCTTGCGCTCGGCAAGGCTGGTCCGCGCGAGATCGAGTTCGCGTCGCAGACGTTCGAATTCCTGGAAGCGCGCGACGGCAACCTCCAGCACGGCCTTCACCCGGCGCGGCTGCAGCCCGTCCACCACATAGGCGCTGACCCCCGCGCTGACGGCGGTGCGCATCGCCTCCGTGTCGCTCTCATCGACGAACAGCACCACCGGCCGGGCGAACTCCCGGTTGGCGATGCGCAATTGTTCGATTGTGTCGCGATCGGGCAGATCGAGATCGACGATCAGGACATCCGGCGCGGCCTGCCGCAGCAGGGGCAGCAATTGACCTGAGCTGACGGCGGCAATCTGCACGTCCACATCAGGGTCTGCCCGCAACGCGGCCTCGACGATCTCGGCCCGTTTTCGATTCTGGTCGATCACCAATACGCGCAGCACCAGCCACCCTCATTTTACCACGTATGAGCAATTTGCAGGCCAGCAGGGGGTCGGGCCGTGCCGTCCCGGCGCAAAAATCGTCGCCCACGGGCGTCGTGACGCCGTTGCGTTCCTCATTGAGAAGCACAGGCCCGGCGCTGTTAATCTGCCGAAGGCCACCGCCCACCGAGACGCACCATGACCGAAGCCAACGATCTGCTCGCCCGCGACAGCGCGGCCTTCTTCCACCAGCACGGCTCCACGCCGAGCCTCGGCGCGCTGCGCGCCGCACAGGGTATCTGGCTGGAAGATGCGGATGGCCGGCGATTCATCGACCTGCACGGCAACACCGTCCACCATCTCGGCCATGGCAACCCGGAAATCGTGGCGGCGCTGAAGGCGCAGCTGAATGAGCTCGCCTTCGCCCCGCGCCGCTACACCAACCCGCCCGCCATCGCGCTGGCGGAAGCGCTGCGCGCGCGCTGGCCCGGTCCACCGGCGCGGGTGCTGTTCGCCACCGGCGGCTCGGACGCGATCGAGATCGCCCTCAAGCTGGCGCGGGTCGCCACCGGCCGGTCGGAAACGGTGTCGCTCGAAGGCGCCTATCACGGCCATGGCTTCGGCGCCTTCGGGCTCTCTTCAGCGGCGCCGGACCCGCGCCTCGGTGCCTTCCTGCCGGGACGCCACCATGTCACGCCCTATTGGGCGGGTGAGGAGGGGGCGGCGCGGATGTTGGAGGAGATCGCCCGGCATCTCGCCACCGGGCGCATCGCGGCGGTCATCGCCGAGCCGATGCGCGCGAACTGCCATGTGCCGCCGGCCGATCTGTGGCCACAGGTTCGTGCGCTGTGCGACGCGCACGGAACCAAGCTGATCTTCGACGAGATACCCTCCGGCCTCGGCAAGACCGGCCGCTTCTTCGCCTTCGAGCATTTCAACGCGGTGCCGGACCTCGCCGTGCTCGGCAAGGCGCTGGGCGGCGGCATGGTGCCGCTCGCGGCGGTGATCGGCGATGCCCGGCTCGATGTCGCGCCCGAACTGGAACTCGGCCATTACACCCATGAGAAGAACCCGCTGACCACACGGGCGGCGCTGACCGCGCTGGAGATCATCGCCCGCGACGCTCTGGTCGCCCGCGCCGAGGCGGCCGGGCAGAGGCTGCGCGAGGGGATCGCCGCCATCGCCACGCGGAGGCCCTGCGTCAGCGGGATACGCGGGCTCGGGCTGCTGCTGGCGGTGGAATTCGCTCCCGACCGTGTCGGCCATCCCCCGGGCCCGGCCTTTGCCGAACGTCTCGTCGCCTGCGCCTTCGCCGAGGGACTGTCGACCACCGCCAAGGACGACGCCTCCATCGGCCTGTCGCTGCCGCTCACCGTCACCGACGCGGAGATCGCCGAGGTGCTGGCGCGGATCGAGGCGATGGCCGGAAGGCTCTGAGGCACCGACGCCGAGGAGCGTTTTCGAGCGAAGTGGATACCGGTTCGCGTGAAGAAAACGCGGCAAAACAAAGAATTAGGTCAATTCGCTGTTTCCGCGAAACGGTGAAATGATCTAGGAGCGGCTGGCCAGCGAGATCGGGGCTTCCGGTACGGCAGGCGGTGCCTCGCCGGGCTCGACATAGACCCAGGCCTTCTTGGCCGCCAATTCGTCCGTCTGCCCGCTGGAGAGCGCCTTGATATAGGGTTCGGGCGTGAGGAACTTGGTGCCCTGCACCTTGCGCAACGGGGTGCCCTCCTCCAGCAGCCGCTTGCGGACGGTCAGGGCCCGGGTGACATCCTCGAAGATGAACAGGACGATGGCCATCGCATTGTGCTGATGCGGATGGCCGTTGGTTAGCGCGACGCGCAGCGTGTTGCAGAACACGAAGACCGGGACCTGGTCCTCCTGCAGGATCGAATCATACAGCGCGACGGTGACTTCGGGCCGGACGAGTTCGCTCTGCAGCGTGTGGACCTTGAGCGGGCGGCTGGGGTCCGTCTCCGGCATGTCCTTCAGTTCGAGCCAGCTGGCGTAGAGGTTGCGCAGGCCGGCGAGATAGCCGGTGATACGATGCACCGCATCGTCGCGCGTGCTGGCGGAATGGCTGTAGAGCACGCCGAGATAGGCGAGCGCGCCGGCGGTGACGGTGGCGAGGGCGGCGAGGATCGCCCCGGTGAAGCCGAGCCAGTTCGAGATGTTGGCGTCGTTGATGCCGACCAGCAGCCGGTCCCAAAAACTGGCGGCCAGCGCGAAGCCGACGCAGATGCCGAGCAGCACATTGGCAAGAGCGAAGATCACGATCCGCACGCTGTCTTTCATCCCGCATCCTCTCCGGCCATCGAACCCCAACGGCCCCCTCGCCGTCTCCCGCAAGCCGCCCATCCTTGTCTGATACCATACGCTGACGGCCGGCAAGGCACGCGCCTCACTCCCGCGCGCGGGCCATGGGTGATTCGCGGGCACGGCTGGCCCGTTCGTTCCCACCCTGTCCACCGCTCTCGCGGGATGACCGCCGGTCACGCCCCAAGGCGGAGCGGTGGAGGCCGGCGCCGCAGCGCGCCGCCGCCTTCGCCTTACCGCCGGGGCGCGCGGCACCTTGCATTTCCTCGCTTTGGCGCCCTTCCGCCCTGGCTGACGCCACCTTGTCTTTAATTACTCTAATAAGATTCAGTGATCATGTTTAGAACCATACAAAATTGGCGCTCTTTAGAATTGCTATACGTAGCTCCTTTGTTTTTAAGTTCTAAAAATCAAATTAATACGTGATTTGACTCAACTATTTACTTCTCTTAACCGTCCCGCCTCGACATTAACTCTGCGTTCGGCGCCACCGAACAGGGATGCGGGCTCCCGGCGCCCGCCGGGGAAGTCGTGTCGTCCGGCGGACGCTCGATTGGGGATGGATAGAGATGCGCAAGACGATCCGGGGGCGCCGCCCCCTCTCGGCAATGGCAAGGACGGCAGGTTGGGGCGTTTCCTGGCTCGCCCTGCTGGCGGCCGCGCCGGCCATGGCGCAGCAGGCGAGCGCGCAGGCCCCGGCCTCCACCGCCGCCGTGGTCGAGACGGAGGAGTTCGTCGAGCTTGATCCCATCACCGTCGTCGCCACCCGCACCGCCGAGAGCTGGATCGACACGCTGGCCGGCGTCACCGTGCGGCGCTCGGAGCAGCTTGAGGCGCTGATGCCGGAGCGCACGGCGGACCTGTTCCAGGGCATGCCCGGCACGACGGCGATCCAGAACGCCAATACCAGCCAGACGCAGATCAATATTCGCGGCCTGCAGGATTTCGGCCGCGTGGCGGTGATCGTCGACGGTGCGCGGCAGAACTTCAACCAGCTCGGCCATGCCGGCGCCGGCGGCTTCTTCGTCGAACCCGGCCTCATCGCCGATGTCGACGTGGTGCGCGGCCCGGTGTCGAACATCTATGGCTCCGGCGCCATTGGCGGCGTGGTCACCATGCGAACCAAGGACGCCGAGGACATCATCGCCCCCGGCAAGAGCTGGGGCGTGGAAGCGACCGGCGAGGCCGCCGGCAACGGCTTCATGGGCTATGGCTCGGTGCTCGGCGCGGCGAAGGTCGGCCAGAATGTCGACCTGTTCATCGGCGGCACCTATCGCGACGCCGACAACTACCATGACGGCAATGGCGACGTGGTGCCCGACAGCGGCTACGAGACCTGGACCGGCATCGCCAAGGCGACCTTCCGCCCGGCCGATTTCCACGAGATCAAGCTCAGCGCGCTGAACTACGACACTCAGTTCACCACCAGCGCGGACGCCAACGCGGCCACGTCCTATTCGACGCAGGCGACCAACCGCACGGTGACGGCCGCCTGGAACTACCAGAACCCGGAGGACAATCTGTTCGACTGGCGCAGCTCGGTCTATTGGAACCAGGTCGACCAGGATCAGGTGAAGGTTTCCGGCTCTTCCAACCCGATCACCGGCGCCGTGGGCGATCCGCGCAGCTTCGTCATCGACACGGTGGGCTTCGACGCCAACAATACCAGCCGCTTCTCGGCCGCCGGCTGGAACAACGCCATCACCTTCGGCGGCGACTATTTCCAGGACCAGATCGACAACACCGACGATTACGGTTTCGGCGAGGGCTACAACCCCTCGGGCGATCGCGGCGTCGGCGGCGCCTTCGTGCAGTGGAAGGGCAATTATTCCACCTGGCTGGAAGCCATCGCCGCCCTGCGCTACGACGCCTATTCGCTCAATTCCGACGATGGCGGCACCAGCGGCGAGCGTCTCTCGCCGAAATTCACCCTCGGCGTCACCCCCTGGTCGTGGCTGACCCTCTACGGCACCTATGCCGAGGGCTACCGCGCCCCGACCGTCACCGAGGCGCTGGTCTCCGGCCCGCATCCGCTGCCCTTCAACACCGGCGGCACGATGTTCTACTTCCTGCCCAATCCCGGCCTGCAGGCCGAAATCGGCAAGAACAAGGAAGTCGGCATCAACATCAAGAAGGACGACCTGTTCGTCGCCGGCGACAAGCTGCGCGCCAAGCTGAACTACTATCAGAACGATGTGGAAAACTATATCGAGCTGGTCGAGTTCGGCCCCTCCACCGGCACGATCTGCCCCATTCCCGGCCGGCCGACCACCTGCTTCCCCTATAATTGGGGCGTGCCCGGCTATGCCCAGTATCAGAACGTGCAGGAAGCGCGGCTGAAGGGCTTCGAGTTCGAAGGCACCTATGATGCCCGCAAATGGTTCGTCGGCCTGGCCGGGCAGATCTCGGAAGGCGAGGTCACGTCCGGCATCTATGCCGGGCAGCCGCTCTCCAGCATCCAGCCCGACCAGGTCACCGCGACGCTCGGCTTCCGCTTCCTGGAAGAAAAGCTCACCGTCGCCGTGCGCTGGACGGCCGTCGCCGCCGTCACCGCTTCCGACCTGCCGGCCAATTCGGTGTTCGAGCCGACCGACAGCTTCAACCTGGTCAGCGTCTATGCCGGCTATCAGCCCAGCGAGAACATCCTGTGGCGGCTGTCGGTCGAGAACCTGCTCAACGAGCAGTACACCCAATATGAGAACTTCCTGCCAAGCGCCGGACTGACGGTGAAGGGAGCCCTGACGGTGCGGTTCGGGGGCGGCGAGGTCGCTTCCGTCGCCGACCCGCTCTATGTGAAGTGAAACGGTCCCGTCGCCGGGCGGGATGAGAGGAGCAGTTGATGTCTATTGCCACCGATGTGGAAGCGCCGAGCCGTGCCAAGCGGCTGAAGGCCGTGTCCAATGCCGCGCATGAGCGGGTGGATAACGGGGTGATGCAGGCGGCGCCCTTCGCCAGCGCCGAAAACTATGCCCGCTTCCTGAAGTTCCAGTATCATCTGCACCGCCGGGTGGAGACGCTCTATGCCGATGCCGCGCTGCAGGAATTACTGCCGGACCTCGCCGAGCGCTCCCGCCTTGAGGCGCTGGAACAGGACTTCGCCGATCTCGGCATGACGCCTCCCGAGGCGGATCTCGGCCCGTCGCTCAGCCTCGCCGAGGCGCTCGGCTGGCTCTATGTGGTCGAAGGCTCCAATATGGGCGCCGCCATCCTCGCCAAGGAAGCGGCGAAGATCGGCTTCACCGCCGAGCATGGCGCGCGCCATCTCGCCGGCCACCCGGAAGGGCGGGCGCTGCACTGGCGCCGCTTCACCGCCGCGCTCAATGAGGTGGAACTGACAGCGGAGGAAGAAGCGCGGATCGAGGCTGCCGCCACCGAAGCCTTCCTGCATGTGGAGACGCTGGTCGGGCGCGAACTCGCCGCCTGACACGCATCCGCACCGCCCAATTCAAGCCCCGTCCGGTCCCCGGGCGGGGCTTTTTCATGCGCGCCAATTCAAGCGCGTGAAGCGGCCTGCGGCAGCAGGAAGGGGGTCGGGGGCGCCCAGCCGACCCGTACATCCACGCCATAGAGCGCGGCAATGTGCTCCTGCGTCAGCACCTGTTCCGGCGTGCCGCGCGCGGCGACGCGGCCCTGCTTCAGCGCGACGATCTCGTCCGCCACCATGGCGGCGAGGTTGAGATCGTGCAGCACGGCGAGAATGCCGGCCCCCTCGGCCGCGAGATCGCGCATCAGCCGCAGCACCAGCAATTGCTGGGCGAGGTCGAGGCTGGCGGTCGGCTCGTCGAGCAGCAGATAGCCCGGCCCCTCGCCCGCCTCCAGCTGCACCAGCGCCCGGGCGAGTTGCACACGCTGCTTCTCGCCGCCCGAGAGCAATTCATAGTTCTGACCGGCGAGAGCGCCGAGTTCGACCCGCGCCAGCGCCCGGCCGATGCGCGCCGGCAGGTCGCGCCCACGAGTCGCGCCGATGCCGACCACTTCCGCGACGGTGAAGGGAAAGGCCACATGCACGCTCTGCGGCAGTACCGCCCGCAGGCGGGCGAGCTGCGCCGGCCGCAACCCGGCGAGATCGATGCCGTCCAGCGTCACCTGCCCGCGCTGCGGACGCCGCTCGCCCGCCATCAGCTTGAACAGGGTCGACTTGCCCGCGCCGTTCGGGCCGATCAGCACGGTGACCGTGCCGGGCCGCACCGCGACCGACGCGCCTTCAAGCAGGCGCCGCCCGCCGGCGGAAAAGCCGATGTCATGGGCACAATACATCTTCTCACCCCATCAGCGCCGCGCGCTTGCGCAGCAGCAGCCAGAGGAAGAACGGCGCGCCGAAGCCGGCGGTGACGACGCCGAGCGGCAGTTCCGCGGGGCTGACCACGGTGCGCGCCACCACATCCGCCCCCAGCAGCAGCGCCCCGCCGAGCAACCCGGCACAGGGCAGCAGCAGGCGATGGCCGGGGCCGACCATCAGCCGGATGAGATGGGGCACGACGAGGCCGATGAAGCCGATCACCCCCGCCACCGCCACCGAGGCCCCCGCCCCGGCGGCGATGCCGAGAATGGCCAGCCATTTCGCCCGCTGCACATCGATGCCGACATGGAACGCCTCCGCCTCGCCGAGCGCCAGCGCGTCCAGCGCCCGGGCGAGACGGGTGGAGATCAGCACCAGCAGCGCCATGAAGGGCAGCAGTGCCGCCACCTTCGCCCAGGTCGCGCCGCCGAGCGAACCGAAGGACCAGAAGGTGAAATCGCGCAATTGCTGATCGGAGGCGGCGAAGACGAGGAGGCCGGTGCCGGCGGCGGCCAGCGCCGCAATGGCGATGCCGGCGAACAGCATGGTGACCACCGAGGTGCGGCCCTCATGCGTCGAAATCGCGTAAAGCGCCACCGTGGCGATGAGCGCGCCGCAAAAGGCCATCAGCGGCAGGCCGAGATCGGCGAGCGCCGGCGGCAGATAGCCGGCGAAATGGCTGCCGGCGACGATCCACGCCGCGGCCGCCAGCGCGGCGCCGTTGGAAATGCCGATGAGGCCGGGATCGGCCAGCGGGTTGCGGAAAATGCCCTGCGTCACCGCGCCCGCGAGCGCGATGCCGCCGCCGACCAGCAGGCCGAGCAAGGTGCGCGGCAGGCGCACGTCGAGCACGATCACCGCCTCGCGCAGCGCCGCTCCGCTCGCCCGCTCGCCGGCCAGCGCGGCGGCGAGAATGTCGAGGATGCGCCCGGGGGCGATGGTGACCGGTCCGATCGCCAGTGAGGCCAGGAAGGCCAGTGCGACCAGACCGGCGCACAGGCCGAGGACGACGGACGCGCGACGCGGCCGGAACGCCCGCGTTCCGACCACGGGAGAAGCGACCATGCTCACGGCGTGCCGGTCGCGCTGGGCGTGGAGGCCGCGTTGGCGGCATGGGCCGGCAGCGGCGGTAGCGCCAGTTCGGGATAGATCAGCGCGGCGAGATCGCGGGCCGCCTGCGGCGTGCGCGGCCCGAAGCTGAGGAGATAGCCGCCATCCATGCGGTAGAGACGGCCGGCCTCGATCGCCGAGGTGCCGGCAAAAGCCGGCATCGCCTTCACCGCCGCGTCGGAGACCGCGTGGTTCTGGTCTTTCATCAGCACGATGGCATAGGGGTCGGCGCCCAGCACCGCCTCGCCGACCGCCGGCTTGTAGCCATTGAGCCCCGTCATGGCGTTGCTGACGCCGGCAAGGGCGAACATCGCCTGCGCGCCCGTGCCGGCCCCGCCGACGACCGGCGCTGTCCCCGATGCCGAAAGCACGAAGACGACGCTGCGCGGCGCGGGAAGGCGGGCGCGCAGCTGCGCCAGCGCGGCAAAATCCGCCGCCACCTCGCCCGCCAGCACCTCGCCGCGCTCCGGCACACCGGCCAGCGCCGCGACACGGCGGATGGTGGCGAGCACGCCGGCCTCGTCCCGCGCCTCGGGCAGCGTCTCGAAGGGAATGGCGGCGCTCTTCAGCACCTTCACCGCATCCGGCGGGCCGGCGCCGTCGAGCGCGATGATGAGATCGGGACCGACCGACAGCACCCCTTCGGGCGACAGCGCGCGCATGTAGCCGACATTGGGCTTCTCGGCGAGGGCGCGCGGGGGGTAGGTGCTCGACGTGTCGACGGCGACCACGCGATCCTCCAGCCCCAGAGCATAAAGCGTCTCGGTCACGGCGCCGCCAATGGCGAGAATGCGCTGGGGCGCGGTGGCGGAGGCAGCATGCGCGGCCGGCCCCTGGCCGATGACGGTCAACGCCAGCAGGCCCATAGCCAGCACCACCCTCGCAGGGACACTCGTGATCGGTATGCGCCGCAGCATCATGCGTCTCTCTTCTGTTCGTCGCCGGCACAATAGGCAGGCGTACCTCCCAATTCCACAGCAACGCGGCACAAAAGAGAGACATGACAAAGATTATAAATGTAATAAATTGAAGACGCGCAGATGAGACGAACCTGCCACAACGCCCAGGATCCGCTGCGGTGCGAAGGGCCCGGGCCGCGCCGCTCTAGGCATCCCCCCTCGGTTTCATATAGTTGTTGCCGGCGGCAGCCTGCGCCGCCCGCCTCGCGGGTCGCGATTGTTCGCCGTCTTTGGATGGGACCTGATGCACGGACAGATGAACCGAGCCCCGGCGGCGGAGGATGATGATCGCATCGATCTTCATCAGGTCGTGGACTTCCTTGTCCGCCGCCGCCTGCTGATCGGCTTCATCGCCGTGCTGACGATGGCGCTGGCGCTGGGCACGGCCTTGTCCGTCGTCAGCACATTTGGCGCCGATCGCGGCGCAGATTAGCGGAGAGCGGGCCTTGTCTGGGGGTGATGTTAGGCAGCGAGCTTGCGGTGCTGCACTCGCCGCAGTTCGATGGTCTGTCGCTTGATCCTCATCCGTTGTTGGACGATGGCTGGAGCCCTGCCGAAGTCGGCATCGACGGGTGTCAGTTTGCCAGGCTCTCGTGGTAACGCTGGTGATTGTAGTGCTCGACGAAAGCCTCGATCCGGGCCTCAAGGTCGCCGGGCAGGAACTAGTTTTCCAGGAGGATGCGGTTTTTCAGGTTCTGGTGCTACCTCGATCTTGCCTTGGGTCTGAGGATGGCACGGGGCGCCGCGCACATGGCTCATCTTATTGGCCTCGATGTATCCGGCCAGTTCGCTGGCGATGTAGCTGGGGCCGTTGTCGCTGAGCAGCTGAGACTTGTGCAACACCGTGGCGCTGTCGCAGCCGGACGCCGCCAGGGCGAGGTCCAACGTGTCGTTGACGTCCTCGGCGCGCATGTTGGTGCACAGCTTCCAGGCAATGATGTAGCGCGAGAAGTCGTCGAGCACGGTCGACAGGTACATCCAGCCCCAACCGATCATCTTGAAGTAGGTAAAGTCGGTCTGCCACATCTCGTTTGGGCGGGTGGTCCGGGTGTGCAAGCATCGGCGGCCTTGATCACGACGAAAGCCGGGCTGGTGATCAGATCGTGCGCCTTGAGCAGCCGGTAGATCGTTGATTCCGACACGAAGTAGCGCTTCTCGTCGGTGAAGCGCACGGCCAACTCCCGGGGGCTCAGCTCGGCTTGTTCCAGCGCCAGTTCGATGATCTGGTCGTGGATGCCCGCAGGGATACGGTTCCACACCCGGCTCGGCGCCGACGGGCGATCCTCCAGCGCCTCCGGCCCGCCTTCAAGGTAGCGATCATACCAGCGGTAAAACGTCCGACGGGGGATCCCGAACTGGTCCAGCGTACGCTTGGCCGGCAGGTGCGACCGCTCGACGATCCGGATGATCTCCAGCTTCTCGGATGCGCGATACCTCATTCTTCGTCGCCCCCATCCGCGATCATGCTTTTGAGCAGACGGTTCTCGAGCGTCAGGTCGGCCACGCATTCTTTCAGGGCGCGGGATTCGCGGCGCAGGTCCTGCACCTCGCCGGCGGTCGCGGCACGGGTCGTATCGCCGGCCAGGCGGCGCTTGCCCGCTCCATGAACTCCTTCGACCAGGTGTAATACAGGCTCTGGGCAATGCCTTCCTTGCGGCACAGTTCGGCGATGCTGTCCTCCCCGCGCAGCCCTTCGAGCACGATGCGGATCTTGTCCTCGGCCGAGAAGTGGCGCCGGGTCTAGCGCCTGATGTCCTTCACCACCTGCTTGGCAGGGGTCTTCGCTGGCGATTTTGCATTGGAGGATCTGGGCTTCATCTTCGTTCCTTCGTCACTACGACGAAGCCCAAATCCTCCTTAAATCACAACCTCAAATCTGTGCCATGGGCGCTGACGACGGACAGCCGCGTGAACCCGAACCTCTCGCGATACATCCGATAGTAATTCGTCAGCAGGTCGACCTTGACCTCGACGGAACGAACGATCTTGTTGTGATCCTGGAAGATATCGACAGCGCTGTGGTCGGGAGACGCGAGCGAGCTGAACTGGTTGGACGCCATGATATTGAAGCTGTCCACGCCCACATGGTCCGCCAGTGCCACCTCCTCAATCTGCCACAACGGGTCGCCCTTGGCCAGCGCCCGTACATGGTCGGCGCATTTGGGAATCGGCTCGAAAGAGACGATGAGCCCCTGATAGCCGACCTGCTGGCGCAGCATGGTCGCGGATTGGCCTATATTGGCACCGACATCGAAAATGCAGTCGATAGCGAAATGCTTGATGAACCGCCGCAGATGAATGCGCTCGGGAAGGGTATGCAGCTCGCCGTGGCGGACAAGCAGTAGCTTTGAGCGGGAGCCGCGCTCGACCAGCCGAGAATGACCGGTCGCCGCCGACCGCATGAGCCGCTTCATGTACCCACCGTTCGCTCACACTCGGCCGCGCCAAGGCGATGGCCGCCACATGGTCGACGAGATTGGCGGACCGCGAACGGGGACGCAATCCACCTGCCGCAACCTGACGGCGCGTTTCCCCTATGACGCCGTCTCCTCGGCCGCGCGGGTACGTTCGAGGAAATCGATCAGCGAGACGCAGGCGCCGAGAATATGCTGGCGGGTGAGTTCGGCGGCCTCCTCCGCATCGCGGCGGATGCAGGCGAGCAGGATGCCCTCATGTTCGCGTCGCGCGCGGGCCATGCCGTCGGTGAGCACCAGCTGGGCGCGCAGATAGCGGTCTACGCGGTCGAGCGCGGCGCTGATGGTCTGCAGGTAATAGGGCCGCCCGGACGCCTCGTAGAGGCTGTAGTGGAAGCTGCGGTTGAGCTCGCCCCAGTGCGAGGAATCGGTCTCGGTGGCAAAGGCATGAGCGAACCGCTTGGCCGCCTCCAGCGCCTCGTCCGACATGCGCTCCACCGAATAGCGTAGCACCTCGGGCTCCAGCAGGGCGCGGAACTGGAAGATCTCGCGGATCTCGTCGGTGGACAGGGTCGTGACCACGGCGCCGCGATAACGCTGGGTCGAGACCAGCCCCTGCTCTTCCAGCCGGGTCAGCGCCTCGCGGACGGGAATGCGGCTGACATTGAACATGCGGGCGATATGGTCCTGCCGCAGGGTCTGGCCTTCGGCAATGTCGCCCTTGGCGATCGCCTGGCGCAGCGCGTCGAAAATGACATCCGATGCGGATGCCATCTGCGCGATGTCCGTCGCCTTCACCTTCACCTGCCTGCCTCCCGAAACCCGGCGCCGATTCAGCCGACATCCGGCTTTCGGCAGCGTGCCGTTTTGTCGTCCGCGATTCTACCTGATGTGCACAGGTAAAATTCGCACCGCGACCTTAAAATGGATATTGCAACTTGGATCCAAAAATTGGAAGCTCCTTTCCGTCGCCGGCTCGGGCACCGCAGGGGCGCCGCCGGTCATCAACAATGAAGACAGCTTCCTCCAGAGGAGAGCCATTATGGCTAAGGGATTCGGCATTCTGGCCGCGGCGGCGCTGACGCTCGCCGCCGCTCTGCCCGCGCAGGCGGACAAGCTCGACGACATCATCGCTTCCGGCACGCTGCGCTGCGCGGTGGTGCTGGACTTCCCGCCCATGGGCTCGCGTGATGCCAACAACAACCCGATCGGCTTCGACGTCGATTACTGCAACGACCTCGCCAAGGCGCTCGGCGTGAAGGCGGAAATCGTCGAGACCCCGTTCCCCGACCGTATCCCGGCGCTCATCTCCGGCCGCGTCGATGTCGGCGTCGCCTCGACCTCCGACACGCTGGAACGCGCCAAGACCGCCGGCTTCACCATCCCCTATTTCGCCTTCAAGATGGTCGTGCTCACCAAGGACGGCCTCGGCATCAAGGATTACGACAGCCTGAAGGGCAAGAAGACCGGTTCGGTCGCCGGCACCTTCGAAGCGCTGGCGCTTGAGAAGGACGTGAAGGCGTGGGGCGCGGGCACGACCTTCCGTGGCTACCAGACGCAGGCGGATGTGTTCCTCGCCCTCGCCCAGGGCCAGATCGACGCCACGGTCGTCACCTCCACCGTCGCCGCCGCGATCGTGAAGGAAGGCAAGTATAAGGGCCTGATGATGGGCGGCGATGCCCCCTACGACATCGACTATGTCGCCCTCATCGCCCTGCGCAACGAGCAGGGCCTCCTCAACTACCTGAACCTGTTCATCAACCAGCAGGTCCGCACCGGCCGCTACAAGGCGCTCTACGACAAGTGGATCGGCCTCGGCGCTGCCCCCGACCTGACGGTGCCCGGCGTCTATCGCTGAGCGCTCGCCCAACGCGTCATCCCGGACGGCCGGCAGGCCGCTGCGGGATGACGCCGAGGCAAGCCCGGTCGACGCTCCCGGCTCTGTGGCTTCGCCTCAGGCCGGGATGACGGCCCGGCATCTTTCTTGCCCCTGCATTCTGCGCCCGATGCCCGCGACCACGAGCCCGCCATGAACTACACTTTCCACTGGCTGCCGGCGTTCCGCGCCCTGCCCGACATGTTGTGGGGGGCGCTGGTCACGCTGGAGATCGCCGTGCTCTCCATGCTGCTCGGGGTCGCCTTCGCGATCCTGCTCGCACTCGCCGCCGCCTCGCCCTACCGGGCGCTGCGGGCGCTGGCGGCCAGTTGGATCGAGCTTGCCCGCAACACACCGGCGCTGTTCCAGATCTACATGGCCTATTTCGGCCTCGGCTCGCTCGGCATCCATCTCGACAGTTTCGTCGCCCTGCTCGCGGGCATCACCTTCAACAATGCCGGCTATCTCGCCGAAACCTTCCGCGGCGGCCTGCGCGCCGTGCCGCCGACGCAGGTGCGCGCCGCCCGCTCGCTCGGCATGGGGCAGGTCCAGGCCTTCCGCCTAGTGGTGATGCCGCAGATGTTCCGCATCGTCTTCTATCCCCTCACCAACCAGATGGTGTGGGCGATCCTGATGACCTCGCTCGGCGTCATCGTCGGCCTCAACAACGATCTCACCGGCGTCACCCAGGATCTGAATGTGCGCTCCTTCCGCACCTTCGAATATTTCGCGCTCGCCGCCGTGATCTATTACCTGCTCGCCAAATTCGTCACCCTCTCCGCGCGCCTGATGGCGTGGCGGCTGTTCCGCTACTGAGAGGGGCGCGCGCCATGTTCTCCTCGCTGTTCGAGACCAGCTTCTCCTTCAACGACCTGCTGTTCATGCTGAAGGGCGCCGGCGTCACGCTGATGCTCACCTTCTGGGCGGTGCTCGGCGGCACGCTGCTCGGCGTCGTCTTCGGCGTCATCCGCGCCATCGCGCCCTGGTGGGTCAACGCCCCGCTCGGCGCCATTCTCGACGTGTTCCGCTCCATCCCGCTGCTGATCCAGCTGGTGGTGGCGAATTCCTTCAAGACGATCATCGGCTTGCACTGGGCGCCGTTCACTGTCGGCTGCGTCGTGCTGGCGCTGTACATGTCGGCCTATTGCACCGAGATCGTCCGCTCCGGCTTCCTCGCCGTGCCCGCCACCACGCGCCGCGCTGCCCGCTCGCTCGGGCTCTCCTGGCGGCAGGACCTGACCGAGATCGTGTTCCCCATCGCGCTCCGCGTCGCCTTGCCGAGCTGGATCGGCCTGACGCTCGGCGTGATGAAGGACACCGCCATGGTGTGGTGGATCGGCGTCGTCGAATTGCTGCGCTCCTCGCAGGTCATCGTCACCCGCATCCAGGAGCCGCTGTTCGTGCTCTCCATCGCCGGGCTGATCTACTTCCTGATGAGCTTCCCCATCGCCCGCCTCGGCGCCCGCCTCGAAAAGCGCTGGCGCGAGAACGACTGAGACGCTGAGGTTTTTGTATGTCGATCGAAATACAGGACGTTCACAAATCCTTCGGCTCGCTCGAAGTGGTCAAGGGCGTGACCATGACCGTCGAGAAGGGCGAGGTCGTCTCCGTCATTGGTGGGTCCGGCTCGGGCAAGTCCACTTTGCTCATGTGCATCAACGGGCTTGAGCCGATCAATTCCGGCCGTATCCTCGTCGACGGCACCGACGTTCACGGGCGCGGCACCGACCTCAACAAGCTGCGCCGCAAGATCGGCATCGTCTTTCAGCAGTGGAATGCGTTTCCCCACCTGACGGTACTGGAAAACGTGATGCTCGCCCCGCGCAAGGTGCTGGGCAAGTCGAAGGCCGAGGCCGAGGCCATTGCGGTGGACAAGCTCGCTCGCGTCGGCCTGTCGGAAAAGCTGAAGGTCTATCCCTCCAAGCTCTCCGGCGGCCAGCAGCAGCGCATGGCGATCGCCCGCGCGCTTGCCATGTCGCCCGACTACATGCTGTTCGACGAGGTGACCTCGGCGCTCGACCCGCAGCTCGTCGGCGAGGTGCTCGACACCATGCGCTCGCTCTCCGCCGAGGGCATGACCATGATCGTCGTCACCCACGAAATCGCCTTCGCCCGCGAGGTCTCCGACCGCGTCGCCTTCTTCCACAAGGGCAAGATCCACGAGATCGGCCCGCCCGCCCAGGTCATCGGAAATCCGCAAAAGCCCGAGACCATCGACTTCCTGAAATCCGTCCTCTGATCCCTTCGCGCATTCGCACGAGACTTTAAGGAGCATTCCCATGTGGCAGGGCGTCTATCCCGCCGTTACCGCCAAGTTCAACGAAGACGACACGCTCGATCACAAGGAGATGGAGCGGTGCTTCGGCCTGCAGATCGACGCCGGCGTCGACGGCATCATCGTCAACGGCTCGCTCGGCGAAGGCCCGATGCTCTCGCATGACGAGCGCCTCGCCGTGCTGAAGACTGCCAAGGCGGTCGCCGGCAAGCGCCCGGTGCTGATGACCATCGCCGATTCCGCCACCCGCGATTGCGCGAGCCTCGCCAAGCGCGCCGCCCAGGCCGGCGCCGACGGGCTGATGGTGGTGCCGAGCCTCGTCTACCACACCAACCCGAAGGAGACGGTGGCCACCCTCTCCGCGGTGGCGGAGGCGGCCGACCTGCCGGTCATGATCTATTCCAACCGCGTCGCCTACCGCGTCGACGTGACCGTCGAGATCATGGCAGAACTCGCCAAGGACAAGCGCTTCGTCGCGGTGAAGGAGTCGTCGGACGACATCCGCCGCACGGTGGAACTGCAGAACGCCTTCGGCGACCGCTTCGACATCTTCACCGGCGTCGACAATCTCGCCTATGAGGCGCTGGCGCTCGGCGCGGTGGGCTGGGTCGCCGGTCTCGTCGTCGCCTTCCCCGAGGAAACGGTCGCGATCTACCGGCTGATGAAGGCCAAGCGCTATGACGAGGCGCTGGCGATCTACCGCTGGTTCCGCCCGCTGCTCGACCTCGACGTGTCGACCTATCTCGTCCAGAACCTCAAGCTGGTCGAAGCCATGGTCACCGGCACCACCGAGCGCGTGCGCGCGCCGCGCCTGCCGCTGGAAGGCGAGCAGCGCGCCAAGGTGGAGAAGATCGTGCGCGAGGCCCTCGCCACCCGCCCGACCCTCGCCAAGGCGGCGTGAGGGCAGCGTCCATCGACGCGACCCCTCATCCCCGGGCTTGACCCGGGGACCCAGGGGCCGGGATTCCCTCTCGGATATTTTTAGGCGATCCCGGATGCGGCCTGCGGCCGCTCCGGGAGGACGCCCAATGTGAACAGCGCGGTCAAAAACGTGCCCTCAGCCTCCCCCCCGAACGACATCGTCATCATCGGCGCCGGCATTGTCGGACTTTCCGCCGCGTTCCATCTTCTGGCCGAGGGGCACCGGGTGCGTCTGGTCGAGCGCGGGGGCGTGGCGGAAGGGGCGAGCTATGGCAATGCCGGGGCTCTCGCCTTCACCGACATTCTCCCCCTCGCCTCGCCCGGCATGCTGCGCAAGGCGCCGAAATGGCTGCTCGACCCGCTCGGGCCGCTGACCATTCCCCCGCGCTACCTCGTGCCGATCACCCCGTGGCTGATCCGCTTCTGGCGCGCCAGCCTGCCGGACCGCTACCAGGCCTCGATAACGGCGCAGGGCAACCTCATGCGCTTTGCCGCCACCGCCATGCAGGCGCTGGTGAACCAGGCCGGCCTTGCCGAGCATCTGCGTGCCGACGGCAATCTCCAGCTCTATGAGAGCGAGGCCGAGCTTGCCGCGGCGATGCCGGGCTGGGAGGCGCGGGCGCGCGAGGGCATCGCCTTCGAGCATGTGCGCGGCGCGCGGCTGGCGGAACTCCAGCCCGGCCTGTCGCCGCGCTTCACGGTCGGCACCTTCACCCCGCACTGGCAGACGGTGAGCGACCCCTATCATTTCGCGCTCGCTCTGTTCCGCACGGTGATGGCCCGCGGCGCCGGGCTCGTGCATGGCGAGGTGGTCGGCGTCACGGCGGACGCGAATGGCGTCGAGCTGCGCCTCGCCGACGGCAAGCGGCTCAGGGCCGGCCGGGTGGTGATCGCGGGCGGCGCGTGGTCGCGCCCGCTGGCGAAGTCGCTCGGCGATTCCGTGCCGCTGGAGACCGAACGCGGCTACAACACCACACTGCCCCCCGGCGCCTTCGACCTGCGGCGCCAGCTCACCTTTGGCGGCCACGGCTTCGTGGTGACGCCGCTGTCCACCGGCATCCGCGTCGGCGGCGCGGTGGAACTGGGCGGGCTGAAGGCGCCGCCGAATTTCAAGCGCTCCGAGGCGATGCTGACCAAGGCGGCGCGCTTCCTGCCGGGCCTGCGCACCGAGGGCGGCAAGCAATGGATGGGCTTCCGCCCCTCGCTGCCGGATTCGCTGCCCGTGATCGGCCCCGCCACCGCCTCGCCGCGCGTGCTCTATGCCTTCGGCCACGGCCATCTCGGCCTGACCCAGAGCGCGGCGACGGGTAAGCTGGTGGCCGATCTTGCCGCCGGGCGCCGGCCCTCCATCCCGCTCGACCCTTTCCGCCCCGACCGTTTCTGACGAGTAGAACCCATGGCGCGACACAGCTTCTTCTGCATAGACGGCCACACCTGCGGCAACCCCGTGCGGCTGGTGGCCGGCGGCGGGCCGAACCTCGTCGGCGAGACCATGATCGAGAAGCGCGCCCATTTCCTGCGCGAGTTCGACTGGATCCGCACCGGGCTGATGTTCGAGCCGCGCGGCCACGACATGATGTCCGGCTCGATCCTCTACCCGCCGACGCGGTCGGATTGCGACGTCGCCATCCTGTTCATCGAGACCTCCGGCTGCCTGCCCATGTGCGGCCACGGCACCATCGGCACGGTGACGATGGCGATCGAGCACGGGCTGGTAACGCCGAAGACGCCGGGCGTGCTGATGCTCGACACCCCCGCCGGCGTGGTGAAGGCGGAATACAAACAGGTCGGGCAATATGTGGAAGAAGTGCGCATCACCAATGTGCCGGCCTTCCTCTATGCGCGCGGGCTCACCGCCGAATGCCCCGGCCTTGGCGAGGTGACGGTGGATGTCGCCTATGGCGGCAATTTCTACGCCATTGTCGAGCCGCAGGACGCCTTCCGCGACATGGCGGACTTCACCGCCGGCGAACTGGTGGGCATGAGCCCGGCACTGCGCCGCGCGCTGAACGAGAAATATGAATTCGTGCACCCGGAAAAGCCGGAGATTCGCGGCCTGTCGCACATTCTCTGGACCGGCGTCGCCCGCCACCCGGAGGCGCATGCGCGCAACGCGGTGTTCTATGGCGACAAGGCGATCGACCGCTCGCCCTGCGGCACCGGCACCTCGTCCCGCATGGCGCATCTCGCCGCGCTCGGCCAGCTGAAGGTAGGCGATGATTTCGTGCATGAGAGCATCATCGGCTCGCTGTTCAAGGGCCGGGTCGAGGCGGCGGTGAAGGTGGGCGAGCGCGACGCGATCATCCCCTCCATCGGCGGCTGGGCGCGCATGACCGGCTACAACACCATTTTCATCGACGACCGCGACCCCTTCGCGCACGGCTTCGTGGTGGTGTGAACAACGCCGGGCGCACCGTCATCCTGAGGTGCTCGGGCTTCGCCCGAGCCTCGAAGGAGGCTCACGCAGGGCGCCATCTGTTTCAACATCCTTCGAGGCTCGCTGCGCTCGCACCTCAGGATGACGGCTGAACGCGGGCGGCAACGGCAGACAACGGAAACCACGCCATGAAGATCACCGGCATCAAGGCCTACAAGGTCGGGCTCCCGCTGCGGGAAGGCCGCTACAACTGGTCAAACGGCAATTTCATCGAGGTGTTCGATTCCACCGTGGTGGCGGTGGAGACCGATGCCGGCATCACCGGCTATGCCGAATGCTGCCCGCTCGGCTCGGCGTACCTTCCGGCCTATGCGCATGGCGTGCGCGCCGGGCTGGAGGAAATCGGCCCGAAGGTGATCGGCCTCGACCCCACCGACCTCAACGTGCTGAACCGGCATATGGACGCGGTGCTGCGCGGCCACCCCTATGTGAAGGCGCCGATCGACATCGCCTGCTGGGACATTCTCGGCAAGGTGGCGGGCCTGCCGGTCTACAAGCTGCTGGGCGGCGCGGCGCAGGAAAAGGTCGCGCTCTACCGCGCCATCTCGCAGGAAGCGCCTGACGTGATGGCGAAGAAAATCGCCGGCTACAAGGCCGAGGGCTACACCAAGTTCCAGCTGAAGGTCGGCGGCGATGCCGACCAGGACATCGACCGCATCCGCGCCACGCGCGACATTCTTGACGCCTCGGACATTCTCGTCGCCGACGCCAATACCGGCTGGACCCGGGCCGAAGCGGCGCGCATCTGCGCGGAAGTGGCCGACCTCGATGTCTATATCGAGCAGCCCTGCCCGACCTATGAGGAATGCCTCTCGGTGCGTGCCCGCACCGCGCGGCCCTTCGTGCTCGACGAGGTGATCGACGGCGTCGGCACGCTGATGAAGGGGCTGGCGGATGACGCGATGGACATCATCAACCTCAAGATCTCCAAGGTCGGCGGGCTGACCAAGGCGCGGCTGATGCGCGACATCTGCGTCGCCTCCGGCACGCCGATGACCATCGAGGACACCTGGGGCGGCGACATCGTCACCGCCACCATCGCCCATCTCGCCCGCTCGACGCCGGAGGAGTTCACCTTCTCCGCTACCGACTTCAACAGCTATGGCACGGTGGACATCGCCAGCGGCGCGCCCAAACGTGTCAACGGCTTCATGACCGCCGCCGACGCGCCGGGGCTGGGCATCACCCCGCTGTTCGACGTGCTCGGCGACCCCGTGGTGGTAATCGGCTGAGGACTTTCACTCCCTCTCCCCGTCGGGGAGAGGATCGGGGTGAGGGGTCTTCGACACGCCGCAATGGCAGCCCCCCTCACCGACCCGCTTCGCGGGCCACCTCTCCCCGTCGGGGAGAGGGTCAAGGCGCCGCACGTAAACGCGAGGCCCCATGCGTAGCTCCAAGATCATCCACATCGTCGGCTGCCATGCCGAGGGCGAGGTCGGCGACGTGATCGTCGGCGGCGTGGCGCCGCCGCCGGGCGACAGCGTGTGGGCGCAGTCGCGCTTCCTCGCCTCCGACAACACGCTGCGCAATTTCGTGCTGCAGGAACCGCGCGGCGGGGTGTTCCGCCATGTGAACCTCTTGGTGCCGCCGAAGGACCCGAAGGCGGCGGCGGCGTTCATCATCATGGAGCCGGAAGACACGCCGCCCATGTCCGGCTCCAACTCCATCTGCGTCTCCACCGTGCTGCTCGACACCGGCCTCGTGCCGATGACCGAGCCGGAGACCCATATGGTGCTGGAGGCGCCGGGCGGGCTGATCGAGGTCACGGCCTATTGCCGCCATGGCAAGGCCGAGCGGATCAAGGTGCGCAACCACCCCTCCTTCGCTGACAAGCTGGACGCGCAGCTGGAAGTGGAGGGGCTCGGCACGCTCACCGTCGACACCGCCTATGGCGGCGACAGCTTCGTCATTCTCGACGCCCACGCGCTCGGCTTTTCGATCCGCCCGGACGAGGCGAAGGACCTCGCCGAGACGGGCATGCGCATCGTCAAGGCGGCGAACCGCCAGCTCGGCTTCAAACACCCTGAGAATGCCGACTGGAACCACATTTCCTTCTGCCAGTTCGCCGCGCCCGTGATGGAGGTGGACGGCGTGAAGACCGGCGCCAATGCGGTGGCCATCCGCCCCGGCAAGATCGACCGTTCGCCCACCGGCACCGGCTGCTCCGCCCGCATGGCCGTGCTGCACGCCAAGGGCCAGCTGAAAGTGGGCGAGACCTTCATCGGCCGCTCGATCATCGATTCCCGCTTCGAGTGCCGGATCGAGGGCGAAACGACGCTCGGCGGGCGACCGGCGATCCTGCCCTCGATCATGGGCCGGGCCTGGGTGACGCACACCGCGCAGCTGATGGTCGACCCGGAAGACCCATGGCCGACCGGCTACCGGCTCTCCGATACGTGGCCGGTTTGGAAGCAGGACTGAGGTTCGCGTTCCGGCCGGTGCGGAAGCGGGACGGACGGGGCTTGAATCCGCGCCGTCATCCTGAGGTGCTCGGGCATCGCCCGAGCCTCGAAGGAGGCTCGCGCAGGGCGCCCTCGGCTTCAGCATCCTTCGAGGCTCGCTATCGCTCGCGCCTCAGGATGACGTTGTGAGCCACCAAAAAAAGAGGCGCCCCGCGAGGCGCCTCTTTCATTTCAAGCGGCAAGCGCTCTCAGCCCAGCGTCGCGCCGATCTTGCGCAGCTCGGGCAGGATCGGCGCCTTGGGCGTCCAGATCTTGTCGTATTCGGCGATGATCGGCGCCGCGTCGGCGGTCGGCGGCACGACGATCTTGATGCCGGTGCCCTCGAAATCCTTGAGGAGCTTCGGCGCATTGGTCACGGTCTGGTCGACCTGCACCGCCAGCGCTTCCTTGGTCGCGGCGGTGATCAGCGCGCGGTCCTCGGTGGACAGCGTCTGCCACGCCTTGCCGGAGGCCAACGCGATGAAGGGCATGAACACCGCGTCCATCCGCATCAGCACCTTCGACACCTTGTCGAAACGCTGATTCCACGAGAAATCGAGATCGGCCTCCAGCCCGTCCACCTGGCCATTGGCCATGGCGTCATAGACCTGCGGCGTCGGGATCGGGGTCGGGGCGGCGCCGAGCAGCGAGTAGAAATCGCGGAAGGCCGGCGTCGTGTTGATGCGCAGCTTCATGCCGTTGAGCCCGGCAATGCCGTCGATCTCCTTGGCCGAGAACACCACGCGGATCGAGGTGATGCCCCAGCCGAGGCCGAGCGTGCCGGTTTCCTTCGGCAGCGGCTCCAGCATCTGCATGGCGATGGGCTGGCGAACCAGCTTGGCGGCGGCCTCGGTGGAACGGATCACGTAAGGCGCGAGGATGGCGGCGACGTTCGGCACCCGGTTGCCGACTTCGGCCGCCTGCAGGAAGGCCATGTCGAGTGCGCCGGTCTGCAGCTGCTGCATCATCGCGCCCTCATTGCCGAGCTGGCCGGCATGGAACACGGTCATGGTGAGCTTGCCGCCGGTCTTTTCCTTCAGCACCTCGGCGACCTTCAGCGCGGCGTTGTTCCAGGGGTGGCCGGGCGGGGTGATGATGCCGAGGCGCAGATCGCGCGCCTGGGCGCGCAGCACGCCGGGGGCGGCGAGCGGCAGGGTGGCGCCGGCAGCGGCGGCGAGCAGGGTACGGCGGGTGATCATCGGGGCGGTCCTTTCGGCTGGAAGGGTTCAGCGGATGAGGGCGGTGGAGAGGCCGGGAAAGATCGAGAGCAGCACCAGCAGCAGGCAGGCGGCGAAGAAGAACGGCAGGGTGACGAGAAACATCTTGCCGGGTTTCGCTCCCGTCACCGCCGCCGCCACGAAGAAGCACAGGCCCACCGGCGGGGAGAGGAAGCCGAGCACGAGGTTGACCACCGCCACCACGCCGAACTGCACGGGGTCGATGTGATAGACCTCGGTGGCGATCGGCAGCAGGATCGGCACCGTCATGATCAGCCCCGGCGCGCCGTCGATCACCGTGCCGATGACCAGCAGGATGACGTTGACCAGCAGCATGAAGCTGACCGGGCCGGTGGCGATGGACTGAATCCACAGCGCCACTTCCTGCGGCACCTTGGCGAAGACCAGTACCCAGGACAGCACACCGGCCGCCGCCACAAGAAACAGCACGATGCCGGAATAGACGCCCGCCCGCACCAGCATGCGCGGCAGCTGCGACAGCGACAGCTCACGGGTCCAGAACCGACCCACCAGCACGGAGGCCAGGGCGCCGACGGCGGCGGATTCGGTGGGGTTGGCGAGGCCGGTGAGGATGGAGCCGACGATGACGATGGGGATCAGCAGCGTCGGCGCGCAGGCCACCACGGTGGCGACGCGCTCGCGCAGGGTGAAGCTCTCGCCGCGCGGGTAATTGTAGACATAGCCCATGACGGCGATGACGACGCAGAACATCGCGGTGAGCACGATGCCGGGGATCAGCCCGGCCACCAGCATGGTGCCGACCGGCACCTGCGCCAGCACGGAATACATCACGAACATGATCGAGGGCGGAATGATCGGCCCCAGCATGCCGGCATAGGCGGTGAGGCCGGCGGCGAAGGTCTTGTCGTATCCCTTCGCCTCCATCTCCGGCACCATGATCTGCGCCATGATCGCGACCTGCGCCGTCGCCGAACCGAGGATCGAGGAGACGAACATGTTGGCCAGCATGTTCACATAGGCGAGGCCGCCGCGCAGCGAGCCGACAAAGGCCATGGTCATGGAGATGATCTGGCGGGTGATGCCGCCGCCATTCATGATCTCGCCGATGAGAATGAACAACGGGATGGCGATCAGCCCGTAATTGTCGACCGAGCCGAACATCTGCATCGGGAAGCTCTGATAGAGCACCGGATTGCCCGAGGCCTGGATGAAGACGACACCGGTAAGGCAGATGGCGATGCCGATCGGCACGCCGACCAGCAGGAAGACGAGGAAGGCGGCGCCGGTGAGCATCAGGCGACCTCCTCGGCATTGCTGAGGCCGATACCGCTGCGGTCCGGCGGGCTGGCGAGGCCGATATCCTCAAGGAGGTTGGCCGCGCTATGGACCATGAGGGTGAGCGCGAAGAGCGGCATCACGAGATAGACCACCCAGCTCGGCCAGTTCAGCGTCTGGGTGCGCTCCGTATAGAGGAAGTTGAACGTCGCCCCGCCATATTCACGCGCATCGAAGCCGGCCGAGGCGATGCCGACCGGGTCCATCCACAGCCAGCACATCACCGCCAGCGCCACGCCGAAGCCGAGAATGCAGAGCGTGGCGAGGACCCGCATCGCCTTCACCGCCGAAGGAGGCAGGCGCTCGGTCAGAATGGTCATGGAGAAATCGAGCCGCAGCCGCGACATGGCGGAAGCGCCGAGAAAGGTGAGCCAGACGGTGGTGAAGATGGCGGATTCGTCGATCCAGTAGAGCGGGACATGGCTGTAGCGGGTGACGACGTTGAGCAGGATCAGCCCGGTGAGCAGCGCCATCAGGCTGCCAATGGCGAAGCGCTCCAGGACCAGAAGGGCTTCCGACGCTGCGGTGACGGCACGAAAGGGCCGACCACCGGCAGCAAAGCCGTTGGTGTGCGTCATATACCCGTTCCCCTCTTTTTTGTGATCGTAGATTTTATAAATTATATCCGTCAATATGTTTGGGTGATTATTCGGGGCGCGACCGAAGGTAAATGAACCCGCTTCTCAAGCACCGGACCCTGTCGGCGGCGATCCTCGATCAGCTGCGCCGCGCCATATTGGACGGCACCTATCCCGCCGGCGCCCAGCTCCGGCAGGACGCGCTGGCCGCCACCTTCAATGTGAGCCGCATTCCCATTCGCGAGGCGCTGTTCCAGCTCGATGCCGAGGGGCTGGTGCGGATCGTGCCGCAGAAAGGCGCGATCGTTTCCGAACTCTCGGCCGATGAGATCAACGACGTGTTCGGCCTGCGCATGCTGCTGGAACCCCGCCTGCTCGCCCGCTCCATCCCTCATCTCGATGCCGGGGACTTCGCCCGCTTCGAGGACATGCAGCAGCAGATGGTCGCGGCCACCGCGGCGCAGGATCTCAGCCGCTGGGGCCAGATGAACGCGGAATTCCACATGGCGCTCTATGGCCATGCCGGCCAGCCGCGCTCCCTTTCCATTGTCCACTCGCTGCTGCAGTCGAGCGACCGCTACACGCGGGTGCAACTCAGCGACACTGCGGGGTCCGGTATGGCCGGCATGCAGCGCGCATTCGAGGAACATGCCACGCTGATCGACCTCAGCCGCGCGGGGGAGACGGCGCGCGCCTGCGCCTTCCTCGAAGAACACATCCGCACCGTGCATGACGACCTGCTGCGGGCGCTGGAGCGGGGCGCGCGGGAAGCGGCCCGTCTCCAGGAAGCAGGAGCCGTTTCATGAACGCGCCGGGCACGGGAAACGCGCTGGTCACGCTGAGCCTTGCCGAGGTCCATGCGCTCACCCGCGACACGCTGCGGGCCGCCGGGCTCGGCGTCGCGCATGCGGAAGCCATCGCCCGCTCCATCACCCGCGCCCAGGCGGATGAATGCCATTCGCATGGGCTGTATCGGCTGCTCGGCTATGTCGACAGCGTGCGCAGCGGCAAGGCCGAGCGCGAGGCGCTGCCCGTGCTCACCCGCACGACGCCGGTCATTCTCAATGTCGATGCCCGGCGCGGCTTCGCCCCGCTCGCCATCGAGGCCGGCGTGCCGCCGCTGATCGAGGCGGCGAAGACCTATGGCATCGCCGCGCTGGCGATCCATGACTGCTATCATTTCTCCGCGCTGTGGGCGGATATTGAACCCGCCGTCGAGGCGGGGTTGGCGGCCTGGTGTTTCACCATCGGCCAGTGCTGCGTCGCGCCGGCGGGTGGCACGACGCCCTTGCTGGGCACCAACCCGATCGCCTTCGGCTGGCCCGGGCCGGCGGGGCAACCCTTCATTTTCGATTTCGCCACCAGCGCGGCCGCGCGCGGCGAGGTGGAACTCAAGCGCCGCGCGGGCGAGACGCTGCCCCAGGGCTGGGCGGTCGGCCCCGACGGCGCCCCGACCACCGACCCCGCCGCCGCGCTCAAAGGCGCACTGCTACCCTTCGGCGGGCATAAGGGCTCGGCCCTCTCGCTCATGGTGGAACTGATCGCCGGCCCGCTGATCGGCGATCTCACCAGCCGCCAGGCCAAGGCGGTGGAAAATGGCGATGCCGGCCCGCCCCTCGGCGGGGAGCTGTTCATCGCCATGGACCCCGCCATGTTCGGCCGCGACACGCTGAGCCAGCGGCTTGAGGACGCCGACGCGCTTTTCGCCCTCGCCAAGGCCCAACCGGGGGTCCGGCTGCCGGCCGAGCGCCGCTATGCCGCCCGCGCCCGCAGCCGTGAGGGCGTGCAGATTCCCGCCGGCCTTCTGGCGGAGATTCGGGCCCTGACACAAGGCGACACCGAGGGCGAGCGCACACGCCGCTAGCGAACGGAAGGGCGCCTGGTCTATCTGGGATCGGTTATCTCAGGACGGGTGCCGCGCCGATGGCGGGCCGAAGACGGGCGGAGCGGCATGCAGCAGCCGGCAGGAGATGAAACGCCACAGGCCGCCGGGCGGGCGCGGGCGCGCGCCATCGCAACCCGCAGCAGCTCGCTTTCGGCGGTCGTCCGCCTGCTGATCCTGCTGCTTCTCGTGGGCGGTGGCGGCGCCATCGCCTGGACGGCGACAATTCCCTCGCAGGACCATGTGATCGCCCGCGCCATGTTTGAGGACCGCGACGGCACCATGACCATCGACGAGGTGACCGGTGCTGCCTTCGCGCCCGTCGCGCCGATTCTCACGCGCGGCTATACGCCCTCCGCCACCTGGCTGCGGCTCACCGTCGGCCCGGCCGATGGCGGGCCGCTGGTGCTGCGCATCCGCCCGACCTATCTCGACCGCGTCGCCCTGTTCGAACCCGTGCCCGGCCGGCAAGGCGTCTGGCGCGAATATGTCACCGGCGACCGCACCCCGTTTCTCGAACGCGAAATGCCCTCGGTCACGCTCGGCTTCACCATCTGGCCGACCGGGCCGGCGACGACCTATTATCTGCGCCTCACCACCACCAGCACCTCGCTGATGCACGCCGAGGCGCTCGTGCCGCAAGTGGCGGCGCTGCGCGACCTGCACATCCATGTCAGCCAGATCTTCATCCTGGCGCTGCTGCTGTTCATCCTGTTCTGGACCGCCAGCGACTTCGCCCTCAACCACGACATCGTGGTGGGCTGCTTCGCGATCAACCAGCTGTTTTTCATCAGCTATAACGTGCTGATCATGGGCTATGGCGCCCTGATCTTTCCCAACGCGCCGGCGGGCTTCGTCGACACGCTCACCAGCGTCTCGATCATCGCGGCACCGCTGTTCTCGCTGCTGACCAACCGCCTGCTGCTGCGCCAATTCGACCTGATCCCGCTGGCGCGCTGGGGCATCGACACGCTGCTTCTGGCCTTGGTCATCGCCTTCGGCCTGCTGGCGGCGGGCGCCACCCAGCAGGCGCTGAAGCTGAACGCCCTGGTGGTGGCGCTCATCGTGCTGCTGCTGCCGCTGATGGCGTTCGGCACGCGCCGCGAGGCGCCGCCCGGCCGACGGGTGCTGCGGGTCTTCTATGTCATCCAGGCGGTGGCGCTCCTGCTCACCATGCTGCCGATCCTCGGCGTGCTGCCCGCCTCGACCTGGAACCTCGACGCCAATATCATCCACGGGCTGCTGTCCGACCTACCCATGTTCGTGCTGCTGGCCCTGCGCTCGCGGGAAGCGCGCGAGCGCGGCATCGAGGCACAGCTGGCGCTCGATCTCACGCGCGGCCAGTTGGAACTGCAGCGGGCGCAGTTCGAGATGCAGAACCGCTTCATGGCGATGCTCACCCATGAACTGCGCACGCCGCTCTCCGTCATCCGCCTCTGCGTCGACACGGCGAAGGTGGCGGGCGAGCCGCGCCGGCTGATCGAGGCCGCCTTCGGCAATATGGAAGGCATCATCGACCGCTGCAGCTTCGCCGACCGCATGGAGCAGAAGGGCCTCGACGTGGTGCGGGCACCAGTGGATGTCGCGGCGGCGCTGCGGGCGGCGGTGGCGGCGAGTTCCGAGGCCGCGCGCGTCGCGCTGCAGGTCGGGGCACTGCCCAGCGTCACCTCCGACGCCCGGCTCATCGCCACGGTGCTGCACAATCTCATCGACAATGCGCTGAAATACTCGCCGGAGGGCTCGACCGTGGAGGTGACGGCCGCGGCGGAGGCGGGCGAGGCCGGCCCCGGCGTGCGGATCACGGTCGAAAACGGGTGCGGGCGCACGGGCGTGCCCGATCCGACGCAATTGTTCGAGAAATTCTACCGGGGGCCACACGCGCGCACCAAGAGCGGCTCCGGGCTGGGGCTTTACATCGTCCACGGAATCGTGGACCTCCTTGATGGTTTGATCACATACGATTTCATCGAGGGAAGAGCGCGCTTCAGCGTCTGGTTGCCATGCTCAGCATTGCCGTCGTCGAAGACAATGACGATCTGCGAACCGCCATCGTCAACGCCCTGAAGGGCGAGGGCCACCATGTGGTCGGTTTCGACTGCGCCGAGGCCATCGCCGAACAGGGGCAGGCGCTGCGCATCGACCTGGTCGTGGTCGATCTCAACCTTCCCGGCGAGGATGGGCTGAGCCTTACCCGGAGGCTGCGCGTCACCAACCCTGATATCGGCATCATCATGATGACCGCCCGCACCCGCAGCGACGACAAGCGGATCGGCTATGAAAGCGGCGCGGATATCTATCTGCCGAAGCCGGTCTCGCTGGAGGAGCTGACCGCTGCCATTCTGGCGCTGTCGCGGCGCCTGCGCCCGGCCGCGCCGGCGCCGACGGGGCTTGTGCTCGACACGGTGCGGCTCACTCTGGCCGGGCCGCAGGGCGCACTCGGCCTCTCTGCGCCCGAGGCGGCGCTGCTCGCGGCCTTCGCCCGGGCGCAGGACCACCGGCTGGAGACCTGGCAGATCATCGTCGTGCTCGAACAGGGCGACCGCGCGCCGAACCGCAACGCCCTCACCGTGACCATGTCCCGCCTCTCCGCCAAGCTGCGGCACTGCGGTGGCGGCGCGCATCCGCTGCGCGCGATCCGCAATTGGGGCTACCAGTTCTGCGAACCGATCGTCTTGACCTGAACGGCACGTCGTCGCCCAGACAACCCTCCAATACCTCCGGTAAGCTTCTGTAATCTTTCACCTCCCGTCTTCGCTACTTTACCGCCCCAGGGTTGAGGGCTGAACGGGAATTACGGGAAGATGGGAAAGCTTGAACGCCGGGTGAGCCGCGGGCGCACCGTCGGGAGAATCGCGGCCGGCGGCGCGCTCGTCGCTGCCTTCTCGGGCCTCGCCCCGCAGGCGCAGGCGGACTGCGTGCGCAACGATACTGTGGTGACCTGCGCGACGGCCTCGCCGGCCGGCTATGAAGAGATCGTCACCAGCGGCCGCACCGACCGGACCGTCAACGTCGCCGCCGATGTCGCCGACGGCATCGAGATCCAGCTCCTGCAGGGCGGGAATATCGATTTCCACCAGAAATCCGGCACCATCACCAACAATTACGGTGACAGCGTCTATCTCAAGACCACCGATGGCAAAGTCACCGGTACGTTCGGCAACATGTCCACCAAGGACAACGCGCTGGAGATCGTGGCGTCGGAAATCGACATCACCGTCGATGGTTCGATCACCGGCACCGGTTTCGCCTCCTCCGGTGTTAACTTCTACGATGTCGGCTCGGTGAAGATCACCAATTCGGGCGGCGACGCCAACGCCATCAGCGGCAATTCGGCCGGGCTCAATGTCTGGCATGCCGACAGCTTCACGCTCATCAACGAAAACGGCAGCAAGATCACCGGCACGACCAAGAGCAGCGACGGTGTCTTCGCCAACGACATCGACGGGAATATCTCGATCTCGAACGACGGCAGCTCGATCACCGGTTCAACCGCCTTCGGCGCCTGGTTCAGCAGCGGCGACCTGACCATCGAGAACGGCAGCGGCACGATATCGGGCACGTCTTACGGCATCGACATCTACGATCTCGGCGGCAGCGCGAAGGTCAGCAATGGCAGCGGCACCCTTGCCGGCGTCAGCTCCAGCGGCGCCTCCTTCGTCACCATTGGCGGCGATGTGGAGGTGAAGAACGGCACGGGCGGCAAGATCACCAGCTCGAAGGACTATGCCCTGCTCGCCTATCTCGTCGAGGGCGACACGCTCATCGAGAACAGCGGTGGCCTCATCGCCTCGGCCAAGGGCGGCATCTATGCCGACGGCGCCAGCGTGACCATCATCAACCGACCCGGTCTCGACGCCGAGGAGATTGAGCAGTTCGGCTTCATCACCGGCGGCATCGTCATCGACAGCGGGGCTTACTCGGCGAAGGACGACACGGGCGGCGCCACGCTGACCAACGAGGCCGGGGGCATCATCATCAGCCAGGCGCTGCCGGTGCTGGACGGCGAGATCACCCGCGAGCAGATCGCCGCCGCCTCGGCGGTGACGGTGGTGAAGGCCACGGGCGGGCGGATCGCGATCGCCAATGACGGCATTCTCATCGGCCGCGTCCAGCTCACCAAGTCGGACGACGTGTTCGAGAACACCGGCGGCTGGGTGGTCAGCGGCGTCAATGATTTCGGCTCCGGCCAGGACGCGCTGACCAACAAGGGCACCATCTACGCGGCGGCCCTCGCCGACACCGCCGAGACCACCCGCTTCGACGGGCTGGAAACCTTCACCAACCAACGTATCTTCAGCCTTGCCGATGGCGGGGCCGGCGACACGGCGGTGTTCGCGGGCGATGTCGCCTTCGCCAAGGGCGCGACCTACATCATCGATGTCGGCCTTGCCGGGCAGGCGGACCTGATCAGCGCCGAAGGCAAGGCGACGATCGATTCCGGCGCCGCGATCCGCCTGCGCGCCGTGGACGAAATCGCTTTCGGCACCGACTACCGCGTGCTCAGCGCCGCTGGCGGGGTAACCGGCAATTTCGGCGAGGTCGACGGCGAGGTGGAGGTCTCGGCCTTTGTCGGCCTCACCTCTCTCAATACCGGCTACGACCTTTATGTCCGCTACGATCAGGTGCGCGACTTCACCGCCGCCGCCGCAACGCGCGACCAGTTCGCCGTGGCGAGCGCGCTCGACACGCTGCCGGGCAAGGAGCCGACGGGCACCCTGCGCAACGCGCTGGCCTTCCTTACCACCGACGCGCAGGCGCGGGGCGCCTTCGACCAGCTCGCGGGCGAGGTGTACGCCTCCTCGCAGAGCCTGTTCGTCCAGCAGAGCAGCCTGATCCGCAACGCGTTGATCGACCGGATGCGGGCGGCGCAGGGGGCAGTGGGTGCCTCCGCCGCGCCGGTGCTGGGCTATGCGCCGGCGCCGGGCAGCAGCCCCGCCGCGCGGGCCATCGACGACGGGCTTGCCACCAAGGCCACTCCCCTCGCGGCGACCACGCCGGAACGGGCGCTATGGGCGACCGGCTTCGGCTCCTGGACCGATTTCGACGGCAGCGCCGACGCCGCCGGCTTCAACGGCTCGACGGGCGGCTTCCTCATGGGCGGGGATGCCGGCTTCGACGGCGGCTGGCGGCTCGGCGTGGCGGGCGGCTACAGCGCCACCTCATTCAGCGGGTCGGGCGCCTCCGGCGACAGCAACAACTGGCATATCGGCGCCTATGGCGGCAACCAATGGGGCGCGCTCGCCCTGCGCGCCGGCCTCGCCTATACGTGGCAGGACGTGTCGACCTCGCGCTCGGTCGCCTTCCCCGGCTTCGCCGACAGCCTGAGCGCGGATTATCACGCCGGCCTGTTCCAGGCCTTCGGCGAGCTCGGCTACCGGCTGGAGACGGCCTTCGCCGCCTTCGAGCCCTTCGCCAACCTCGCTTATGTCAGCCTTGACACCGACAGCGCGGGCGAATGGGGAGGCGCGGCCGCGCTCGCGACCCGCGGCAACGACATGGAAACCAGCTTCACCACGCTCGGCCTCAGGGCCGAGAGAGACATGGTGCTCGGCAGCTTCGCGACCACGCTGCGCGCCTCGGCCGGCTGGCGCCATGCCTTTGGCGACATCACTCCGGTGGCGACGCAGGCCTTCCTCGGCTCGGCGACGTTCGACACGACAGGCGTCGCTCTCGCCGAAGACGCTGCCGTGGTGGAAGCGGGGCTCGATGTGCATGTCGGCGCCGGCGCCACGCTCGGCGTCGCCTATACCGGCCAATATGGCGACGACGTCACCGAGAACGGCTTCAACGCCAGTTTCAAGCTGAGCTTCTGACGGGAACACCGTAATCCGGCGGATGCGGGTCCGCCGGTCTTCGCGGGACGGGCGCTCACACGGCACCGGCCCGTGGAGGGCCCCGGGTCGCATGGGCGGTGCGCCCCGGGGATGACTTTTCCGCCTCCGGGCGTCTATTCCGCGAGGTCCTCGCTCTCGACATCGGAGGACAGTTCCTGCACCGCCTCGCGCGTTGGCTGGCGGGTGAAGCCCTTGAGGTCGGCGGTCGGCTGGAAGTCGCGGGTGATCTCCACCGGGCTGACGACATAGGCGGTCACCAGTTCCGCCAGCGAGCGCAGCGCGTGCATGTGGATGCGCTCATAGCCGTGGGACGCATCGACGCCGAAGGTGATGAGCGCGGTGCGCACATCCGCCCCGGCGACCACGGCGCTTGCCGAATCCGAGCGGTAGAAGCGAAAAACGTCCTTCTGGTAGCGAATGTCGTTGGCGCGGCACAGTTCCACCAGCTTGCGGGTGAGGTGATAGTCGAACGGCCCGCTCTCATCCGCCATGGAAATCGTCACGCCGAACTCGTCGGAATTCTGCCCCGGCGCGGTGGTGCCGTTGTCGATCACGACAAGCGAGGCGACATCGGCGGTGAGCACGGCGGAGGCGCCGACCCCCACTTCCTCGGCGATCGAAAACAGCCAGTGAATATCGACCGGCGTTTCCGCCTTCGCCTCGTGCAGCGCCCGGATCGCCGCCAGCATCACCGCGACGCCCGCCTTGTCGTCGAGATGGCGCGAGACGATGAAGCCGCTGTCGAGGAACTCCGGCTGCGGGTCGATGGCGATGATGTCGCCGATCTCGAAGCCGAGATGATGCAGATCCGCCGCGTTGCGCGCCCGCGCATCGACCCGCATTTCCACATGCTCCCAGCCGACCGGCAGATGGTCCACCTCCTCGTTGAAGGTGTGGCCGGAGGCCTTCAGCGGCAGGATCGTGCCGCTATAGCTGCCCTTCTCGGTAAAAACCGTGCCGCGCGCGCCTTCGGCGAAGCGCGCCGACCAGGTGCCGATCGGCACGAGCGACAAACGACCATTCTCCTTCAGCGCCTTCACCTGTGCGCCGAGGGTGTCGACATGCGCCACCAGCGCCCGCGCGCCCAGCGGCGTGCCGCCGGGGCGGACGGCGCGGATGGCACCGCGCCGGGTGAGCTCCACCTTCAAGTCGAAATGGGCGAGTTCCTTGGCGACGAAGCGGACGATGGTGTCGGTGTAGCCGGTGGGGCTGGGGATGGCGAGCAGCCGGCGCAGCACCTTGGCGAGATAGTCCGCGTCGATGGTCAGCCGCGTCATGCCTCCGCCCTCCCCTGCGGCGCGTCCATGGCGTGACGCACGCCGGCCGGAATGGCGAGGGGGAACAAGAGGTCAATGAAGCGCTCGGCGGTGGGCTGCGGTTCGTGGTTGGCGAGCCCGGGACGTTCATTGGCCTCGATGAACGCATAGTCCGGCCCGGTGGGCGATTTGACCATCAGATCGACGCCGACCACGGGAATGTCGATGGCCCGCGCCACCTTGATGGCGGCCTCCACCAGGGTGGGATGCACCATGTCGGTGATGTCATGGATGGTGCCGCCCGTGTGCAGATTGGCCGTGCGCCGCACCTTCAGCTCTTTGCCGGAAGGCAGGACATCCTCCATCGAGAAGCCGGCATCGCGCACCGTGCGTTCCGTCTCCCCATCGCAGGGAATGCGCGATTCCCCCGAGGTCGCAGCGGCGCGCCGGCGGCTTTGCGCCTCGATCAGCGCGCGCACCGTGCTGCGGCCGTCGCCGACCACCGTGGCCGGGCGGCGGATCGCGGCGGCGACCACGCGGTAATTGATGACGACGAGCCGCACGTCCTCGCCCTCGACGCATTGCTCGACCAGCACCTCGCTGCAGTAGTTGCGCGCCTCGGCGATGGCGGCGTCGAGCTCGTCCAGCGAGGCCACCCCGACGCTGACGCCCTGCCCCTGCTCGCCGCGCGCCGGCTTCACCACCAGACGGCCATGGCGCTTGAGGAAGGCGGCGATCTCCTCCATCGGCGCGCTGGTGGTGAGCTGCGCCGGCACCCGCACGCCCGCCTCGGCGACGATGCGGCGGGTGATACTCTTGTCGTCGCAGATCGACATCGCCACCGCCGAGGTCAGTTCCGACAGGCTCTCGCGGCAGCGCACGGTGCGGGCGCCAAAAGCCAAGCGGAAGAACCCGCCGGCGGGGTCGATCGGCTCCACCAGAATGCCGCGCCGGCGTGCCTCGTTGATGATGATCTGGGCGTAGGGGTTGTAGCCTTCGCTCGGCTCCGGGCCGGCGAACAGCTTCTCATTGATCGGGTTCTTGCGCTTTACCGTGAAGAAGGTCACCCGCTCGAAGCCGAGCTTCTCATAGAGCGCGATGGCCTGCGCGTTGTCGTGCATCACGGAGAGATCGAGAAAGGCCGCGCCCTGCTCCGCGAAGCGCTCGGCGAGGCAGCGCACCAGCGCCTCGCCAATGCCGGGTTGGCGCGCCTGCGGGTCGACCGCCAGACACCAGAGCGAGGTGCCGCGCGCCGGATCGTCGAAGGCGAGGCGGTGATCGACGCCCGTCACCGTGCCGACGATGCGCCCCGTCGCCTCATCCTCGGCCACGAGATAGGTGAGCGGGTCGGGCGCGCGCGGCGACTGGAAGAACTCCAGCGGCACCGTCACCATGCCGCGCGAGGCATAGATGCGGTTGATGGCGTCGGCATCCGCGCCCGTTTCCAGCGGGCGAATGCGAAAGCCCGCCGGCGGCCGGTCGGATGGGCGGTAGCGGGCGAGATCGAGCCGGAAGGTGTGCGAGGGATCGAGGAACACTTCCTGCGGCGCGTGCGAGAGCAGCACATGCGGCTCCTCGACATAGACGGCGATGTCGCGCCGGTCCGGGCCTTCCTCGCGCAGCGTGTCGACGAGATCGGGCAGGCTGTCGAAGGTCTGGCCGAAGATCAGCCGGCCCCAGCCGACATTGAGAGCGCAATTGCGTGTCATATCGCGTCCCTCCCGCTCAGACGCCGTGCGACTGGAGCCACATTTCCAGCAACGCCACCTGCCAGAGCTCCGAGCCGCGCAGCGGCGTGATGTGGGAGACGGGATCGGCGAACAGAGTGTCGAGATAGTCCTGCCGGAACAGGGAGCGCTCGCGCGCCGCCTGCGAGCCGAGTACGTCGCGCACCATGTCGAGATAGGGGCCGGAGATGTATTTGAGCTGCGGCACCGGGAAATAGCCCTTGGGCCGGTCGATCACCTCGTGCGGCACGACCAGCCGGGCGGCCTCCTTCAGCACGCCCTTGCCGCCCTGCGCCAGCTTGAACTCCGGCGGAATGGTGGCGGCGAGTTCCACCAGCTCATGGTCGAGGAAGGGCACGCGCGCTTCCAGCCCCCAGGCCATGGTCATGTTGTCGACCCGCTTCACCGGATCGTCGACCAGCATCACCTGCGAATCCAGCCGCAGCGCCCGGTCCACCGGGGTCGCCGCGCCCTCCGCCAGCAGATGGGCGGCGACGAGGTCGCGGCTGACATCGCTGTCCGCCAGCCATTGCGGATTGAGCTGCCGGGCGAGCGTGGCATGGTCGCGGTCGAAGAAGCCGCGCGCATAGTCGCCCACCACGTCGTCACTGTCGGCGAGCGGAGGGTACCAGTGATAGCCGGCAAACACTTCGTCCGCACCCTGGCCGGACTGCACCACCTTGATCGACTTCGAGACCTCGCGCGAGAGCAGGTAGAAGCCGATATTGTCATAGGACACCATCGGCTCGGACATGGCGTGGATGGTGTCGGGCAGCGCGCCCATCAGGTCGGCGGACGGCACGAAGATCTTGTGATGGTTGGTGCCGAAGTGCTTCGCGATGAGGTCGGAATAGACGAACTCGTCGCCCTTCTCGCCATTGGCCTCCTCGAAGCCGATGGAATAGGTGGCGAGATCGCGCTGCCCCTCCTGTGCCAGCAGGCCGACGATGATCGAGGAATCCACCCCGCCCGACAGCAGCACGCCAACCGGCACATCCGCCACCATGCGCCGGCGCACGGCGGTGCGCAGCGCGTCCAGCACCCGGTCGCGCCAGTCATCGGCGGAGAGGGTGACATCCTCCGCCCGGCGTTCATAGGGCGGGCGCCAATAGACGCGCTCGGTGAAGGTGCCGTCCGGCGTATAGCGGCGCACTGTCGCCGGCGGCAGCTTGCGCACGCCCTTGAGAATGGTGCGCGGCGGCGGCACCACGGCGTGGAAGCTCATATAGTTGTGCAGGGCGTCGCGGTCGATCGTTGTGTCGACATCCCCCGCCGCCAGCAGCGCCGGCAGGCTGGACGCGAAGCGCAGGCGCTTGGTCCCTTCCGTATAATAGAGCGGCTTGATGCCGAAACGGTCGCGCGCCAGCACCACCGCCCCGCTGTCGCGCTCGGCGATGGCGAAGGCGAACATGCCATGAAAGCGCTCGACGCAGGCCTCGCCCCAGGCGTGATAGGCCTTGAGGATGACCTCGGTGTCGCCGTGCGAGAAGAAGCGGTAGCCCTTCGCCTCCAGCGCGGCGCGCAGCTCCGGATAATTGTAGATGCAGCCATTGAAGGTCAGGGTCAGCCCGAGTTCGGGGTCGACCATGGGCTGTGCGGCCTTGTCGGAGAGATCGATGATGCGCAGGCGGCGATGGCCGAAGGCGACAGGCCCCCGCGCTTCCAGCCCGGCCCCGTCTGGTCCGCGCGGCGCGAGCACATCCATCATGGACGCAATGGCACGCGCATCGGCGAAGGACCCATCAAAGCGAACGTCTCCGGCAATTCCACACATACGGCTCTCGGTCTCCTGTGGCTGGGGCATCGGCCCGGGAGCGGTGGCATCGTCCGATCCGACCTACTCCGATAGGGATAAGCACCGGGGGCGCGTTTCGTTTCATCGCGACCAACGGCTTTCGAGCCGAGGGCGCGCTGTGTCCTATCGTTACGCGGCTAAGAAACAGGCTGGGGGAGGTCGATCAGGGCGCCGCCCCGCCGGGCGCGGCCTCGGCCTCACGCGCCTGCCGGATGCGGGCGTCGACGCCCTGAAGCGCGACCTCGGCCACCGCTTCCAGATCCGCCCGGCCGACGCCGTCGCGGGCGAGAAGCGACATGCCCCCCTGCACGGTCTGGAGGAAGCGGGCAAGGGCGTGGCAATCGAGGCCGGCGGGCAGTTCGCCTTCCGCAACGCCGCGCGCCAGCCGCGCGGTGAGCCGTTCCAGCGTGGTTTCGCGGGCGGTGCGCAGACGGTCGCAGAGCGCGGGATGCGCCTCGCCATCCACCGCCGCGAGCGCCACCATGCAGCCATGGGGAATGTCGGCGCGACAGCCGGTCAACGCCGCGGCGGAATCGAACAGCAGCGCCGCGACCGCCTCGCGTGCCGTTGGCGCCGCCTGGAAGCCGGCCCAGACCAGCCCCTCATAGCTCTGCCCGTAATGGCCGAGCGCTTCGACATAAAGCGCTTCCTTGCAGCCGAAAGCGGCATAGAGGCTGGGGGCACCGATGCCCATGGCGGCGGTGAGATCGGCGACGGAGGTCGCCTCATAGCCCTTGGTCCAGAACAGCCGCATCGCCTGCGCCAGAGCCGCGTCGCGGTCGAAGGCGCGCGGGCGTCCCCGGCTGCGGGCCGGGCCGGCGGGACGGTTCGAGGCGGGGCCGTCTGAATTCTGCATCGTTCGATATATAAAGGCTTGACCGTCCCGATCAATCGCTTTAGCCATTTATGTATCAATCACTATATAAATGGATCGATCATGAGTGAACTGGCTGGAAAGCGCGCTTTGGTAACGGGCGCCTCGCGTGGCATCGGGGCGGCCATCGCCCTGGCACTGGCGGAAAAGGGCGCGGATGTCGCGCTCACCTATGAGCGCTCGGCCGAGCGCGCGGGAGAGGTGGTAAGCCGCATCGAGGCGCTGGGCCGGCGCGGGCTGGCGATCCAGGCCGACAGCGCCGATCCGGCGGCGGTGAAGCGCTCGGTCGACGAGGCGGTGGCGGGGCTCGGCGGGCTCGACATTCTCGTCAACAATGCCGGCATCGCCCGCCAGGGCCCGGTGGCGGAGATCAGCCTCGCCGATCTCGACGCGCTGCTGAACGTCAATGTGCGAGCCGTGGTGCTGGCCTCGCAGGCGGCGATCCCGCATCTGAAGGCCGGCGGCCGCATCATTTCCATCGGCTCCTGCCTCGGCGAGCGCGTGCCCTTTGGCGGCGTGACGGTCTATTCCATGACCAAATCGGCGCTGCTGTCCTTCACGCGCGGCCTCGCCCGCGAGTTGGGCCCGTCCGACATCACGGTGAATGTGGTGCAGCCCGGCGCCACCGACACCGACATGAACCCGGCCGATGGCGAGCACGCCGACGGCATGCGCGCCCTCACCGCGCTGGGCCGCTACGGTGCGCCGGCCGATATCGCGGCGGCGGTCGCCTTCCTCGCCAGCCCCGCAGCACGGCAGATCAGCGGCACCGCCCTGACCGTCGACGGTGGCTTCAACGCCTGACCCAGCCATCCGCGCGCCCATTTACGGGGCCGGCGGCAAGGCGGGCCGCAAAGGCCCAGGGGGAAAGCCCTAAACCACACGGCCGGGAGGCGATACGCATCGCCTCCCACTCCCTCATCCAGCGATCGCGCGCGGGAGGGAAATGGGGGCTTTCGGTTGACGACCGGAGGCACGTGGCCTACGAGTTGCAGATTATACCATTTCGCATTATCGACACTCCTTCGCCTCGCCGCTCTTTCTCTGCGCCCACAAGGCTCATTTTGCGCAATGTCGACCGATGAATCTCGCGTCCGTTATTGGCTTTTCGGCGAAAATACGCAGAATTTCGGCGATTATATTTCTGAATACTTGATATCGCACCTCTTCTTCGACCATCGGCCCGGCACGTCCGGCATCCACATCATCGGCAGCGTGATCGACGACATCTTCGTCCCGCCGCACGCCGCCAGGGAACGCCCGGTCGTGTTCTGGGGATGCGGCGTGCGCGAACCCGGTGGTCTGTCGCAGGCAAACCGGCCATCGACCGAGATTCGCGCCGTACGAGGGCCGCTGAGCGCCGCCGAACTCCAATTTGGCGCCGATGTGCCGCAAGGCGACCCGGCGTTTCTCCTTCCCGCGCTTTACCGCCCGCGAAAGCTGGAGGCGCTGCGCGGAAAAACCCTTTGCATCCCGCATTTCCATGACACGCGCGACGATGAGGCTCTTCGCGCCGCCTCGGGCTGCGATGTGGTGGTGCGCACCACGATCGCGCCGTCGGAAAAGGCACTGACCTATGTCATCGATGCGATCTTCTCCGCCGATTTCGTGCTCGCCTCGGCCATGCACGCCTGTCTGGTCGCCGCGGCCTATCGGCGGCCTTTCGCCTTCTGGAGCGGAAAGAACATCGACCTGCCGTTCAAATGGCGCGATGCGGCGCTGTCGCTCGACATCCCCTGCGTCTTCGTTTCCCATATCGACGAGGGCCGGCGCCATTATGCCGAGGCCATAGCGCCGGCGATCCGGCTGCCGGACATGCGGCCGAGCCTGATGCGCGCCCCGCTGCTGGTGCGGGCGTCGGGGCTCGCCGCAGTCCTGCGCTGGTACCGGGACAATCCGCTCGCCGACGGGCCCGCCGACCCGTTCGAAGACAGCGAGGCGCTCGCCCGCTTCGCGACGGAGCAGCAGGCGCTGTTCGACAGCATCGTGGCGGAACCGCTCCGCCGGCCGGAGCCGGCGCAAGCGCCTGAGGCCCCTCCCCGCCCCGGACCTTTACCCCGGATGCTGTTTGAAAAGGACGGCACGCCGAGGCTGGCCCTGCGTCGCCTGCTGTTCCACACCAGCGGCAAGCCGCGCCGCCTGCTCCGGCTCTGGTTCATGCGCCATGGCGCGCCACCCCGCCTGCTCCAGCCCTGGATGCGAAGCGAGGCCTACCGCGCCTTGCCCAAGGCGTTTGGCGTTCACGCCGCCGCGAGACCTCGTGCCGACGGCCCCGGCATCCCGGACGCGGCCTCGGCCGTGCTGCCGGAGCGCCCATTGGCCGGCATACCGATCGTCGAAGACCGCCCCCGGGTGCTCATCATCGACGGCACCTATCCCACGCCCGACCGGGATTCCGGCTCCATCGACGCGGTCCATTTCGTGCGGATCTTCAGGGAACTCGGATACAGCGTCTATTTCTGTGCCACCGGCAGTTTCAGCTCCGGCGCACTGGACGCCGTTCAGAGCGACGCCAAGGTGCGCCTTCAGCATCTCGGCGCGATCGTCGTAGACGATGTCTATGCGCGCAGCCCCGACGATTTCATCCGCGCGAATAGCTTCCTGTTCGATCTCTTCTTTCTGTCCCGCGTGTATGCCGGCGGGCACTTCTATGAGACGATACGCGCACACGCCCCAGAGGCACGGATCCTCTTCAATACGGTGGATCTGCATTTTCGGCGGGAAGATCGAGAAGGCCGGCTCGAAGACAACCCGGCCAAGATCGACGCCGCACGCGCGACCCGCGAGAGAGAACTGCACCTTGTGCGCCAGGCGGACGCAGCCCTCGTTGTCTCGCAGGACGAGCTGACGCTGCTGCGCAGAGAAGCGCCGGAGGCCCGCGTCCACGCCTTCCCGCTGATCCGCGCTATTGCCGGCCGGGACACCGATTTTGCCGCCCGGCGCCATATCGGGTTCGTCGGCGGCTACAAACACCAGCCCAACATCGACGCCGCGCTCCACTTTCTGGAGGCGATCTGGCCGCGCATCCGTGGAGAACTGCCGGAGGCTCAGTTCCACCTCATGGGCGCCGACATGCCCGATTGCCTAAGCGCCCGGACGGATCCCGGCCTGGTGATCGTGGGACATGTGCCGGATTTGCGCGCCGCTTTCGAGGACATGCGGCTGACCGTGGCGCCCCTTCGCTATGGCGCCGGCGCGAAGGGCAAGGTGCTGTCCAGCCTGACCCATGGCGTGCCCTGCATCTGCACCTCGATCGCCGCCGAAGGGATGCAGTTGGGCAGCGACGGGGGCATTCTGGTCGCCGACGCCCCCGAGGACTTCGCCGCGCTGGTGGTGCGCGCCTATCGCGACGAGCCCTTGTGGCAGCAGCTTTCGGCCGATGGGCTGCGCCGCGCGGAGGAACATCACAGCTTCGCCGCCGGCCTCGCCCGTATGACCGCGATCATCAAAAACCTTTAGCATCGGGGAACGGAGCCTGGCGGAGCTGCGGCGCGAGGGCGATCACCCATGCCGTAGCCATCCGCGCTCATCCCCGCACAGCGGCTCCGGCCTTTTCATCCACCATGCCCTATAATCGCTACAGCTTTGCCGTAGGCCGCAGGCATGAACAAACCCGTCCCCGTGCCGCCCGCCATTAATCGCCTCCTTTATGGGGCGGCGTTCGCCTGCGTCCTCATCATCGTGGTCCTCTCACTGCTCCCTGCCGAGGAGATGCCGCGCACGGGCATTCCCGATGGCACCGACCATTTCATCGCCTATTGGGGCACGGGCGGCCTGATGGCGCTCGCCTTCCGGGGGCGCGGCGCGGTGCTGGCGCTTGCGGGTCTTGCCCTGGTCGGCCTTGGCGGCCTCATGGAGGTGCTGCAGCAGCTCTCGCCCGGCCGCTCCACGACATGGAGCGACTTTCTCATGAGCGGCGGAGGGGCGCTTGCCGGCCTCCTCATGGGGACCATAGCGGCCCGCATCATCAGCTATGGGCGCCGGCAGTACAGCGAGCGCCTCGACAGCCTGCCCCACCTCGGAGCCCCCATGCCGCCGACGCCTGCGCCTGTTCGGCGCGGGCGTCCGTGAGCCGGTAAACCGCCTGTCGGATGAGGCCGGCCCCCTCAGGAGCCGACACCCGCCATCTCGTTGCTGACGGCCTCCTCGTCCGCCTCCACGCTGACGACCGTGAGCGTATGGACCGTGCCGTCACGGGCCGTCCACTTCATCGACTGTCCCCCTGAGAGCCCGATCAACGCCACGCCCATGGGTGTCATCACGGATACCTTCCCCGCCAGAATATCGGCCTCGCCGGGGAGAACGAGCGTCACGGTGCGGTCGTCGCCGTCATCGGTGGTGAACCTGAACCGCGAGCCGAGGCGCACGAAGGGCGAGCCCGGCTTCTGCGTGGCCACAACCCGCGCCCGGTCCAGCTCGGTGTACAGCTCCTCGGCAAGGTCGGGATGGCGCGACGCATAGCTGTCCGCCAGCTTCGTCAGGCGTGCGTGGTCGTCGCTTGTGATGAGGATGGCCGGCTTGCGGCTGGCGAGTGCCATTGAAGTCTCCAATTGAAATGACCGCAGCGCGCGGCGCGCGCTTCGCGTGTCGTTAGTCTGATGATGTGGATTGTGCCGCCCAAGGCGGCTTCGCGACCTACAGCCTGAGACCGCGCGCCCCGGTGCCAGGGCGCAGGGCGGCCCAGCCGGGGGCTAGTGTCCCGCGATGGGACACACCCGAAAATGCTGATATTGTGCGCGTGCGATAGGCATGCCCAGAAGGTGGGGGTAGCTTTCCCCAAAGTCAAATCCTGAACGAGCAACCTCGGGCGGGCAACCTCGTTCAGCTTTGTCGACCGCCCAAGCTAAAACGGCTGCGAGCACCGTTCTGCAGCAAGAGCGGCCACAAAAATCTCGATATCTCAATAAGTTCTTGATTTTTCAGGAACATGAATGGTGCTGCGAGAGAGGATTGAACTCTCGACCTCTCCCTTACCAAGGGAGTGCTCTACCACTGAGCTACCGCAGCGCCGGCTCTCGGTGGGCAGGGCCACCAAGGCGCGGGGACGTTTGCCACAGTGTGCCGGTCGGCGCAAGCGTCCGGCGTGCAAATCCCCAAAGCCTGTGCATGCCGTGGACAAGCCGGCGCGCGGCGGCGCCCTCAAGGCCCCTCCCCCGCCGGGCGCGGGCCGGCCCTTCCGCCCATAGCCGGGGCACAGTAGAAGATCGGATCACCGGCAAACAAGGCGCGCCGGTGGCGAAACGCGACGCGGAGGCGACGGGATGAGTGGCGAGGGGGAAACCGAGCGGGCCGAGCGGCTCGCCGCCGCGCTGCGCGCCAATCTCGCCCGGCGCAAGCAGCAGGCGCGCGGGCGTCGGGAGAGTCCGCCGGCAACCGAGGCGACCGATGCCTGCCAGCCACCGCACGCCGGAGCGCGGCCGCAGACGCCAGCCCCCTCCGACGGCGAGGGTTGAGCGCGCGTTGTCGCAGGCCGCGCCCCGCGCTAAAGATGACGGGAACAAGGATGGGGCGCCACGAATCGGCCCCATCGCCCAGACATGCCGCTGCCGACAGGCGCCGGACGCGACCGGATCGCGCGGGTCGCGCCGCTGTCGCGCGCTGAAGGAGTACCTGACCTCATGGACCGCATCCGCATCGTCGGCGGCAATCCGCTCAACGGGACGATCCCGATCTCCGGCGCCAAGAACGCCGCCCTGCCGCTGATGGTCGCCGGCCTGCTCACCGACGAGAAGCTCATTCTGGAGAATGTCCCGCGTCTGGCGGATGTCTCGCAGCTGCAGCGCATTCTCGGCAACCACGGCATCGACATCACGGTGAACGGCAAGCGGCGCGGCGACGACGCCAATGCCGGGCAGACGCTGGAAATCGACGCGCGGGTGATCGTCGACACCACCGCGCCCTATGAGCTGGTGTCCAAGATGCGGGCCAGCTTCTGGGTCATCGGCCCGCTGCTTGCGCGGATGGGCGAGGCCAAGGTCTCGCTGCCCGGCGGCTGCGCCATCGGCACGCGCCCCGTCGACCTGCATATTGCGGCGCTGGAAGCGCTGGGCGCCGAGATCGAGATCGATGCGGGCTATGTGCTGGCCCGCGCGCCGAAAGGGCTGAAGGGCGGCCGCATCGTCTTCCCGAAGGTGACGGTCGGCGCCACCCATACCGCGCTGATGGCGGCGAGCCTCGCCGACGGCGAGACGGTGATCGAAAACGCCGCGCGCGAGCCGGAGATCGTCGATGTCGCCGACTGCATCAACGCCATGGGCGGGCGCATCGAGGGACAGGGCACCTCCACCATCCGCATCACCGGCGTGCCGCGGCTGCGCGGTGCGCGCCACAGCGTGCTGCCCGACCGTATCGAAACCGGCACCTATGCCATGGCGGTGGCGATGACGGGGGGCGACGTGCTGCTTTCCGGCGCGCGCGCCGATTTGCTGGAGACGGCACTCGACACGCTGCGCGAGGCGGGGGCGGAGATTTCCGTTTCCAATGAGGGGCTGCGGGTGAAGCGCAACGGCGCCGGCATCTCCCCGGTGACGGTGACGACGGAGCCTTTCCCCGGCTTCCCCACCGACCTTCAGGCGCAGCTGATGGCGCTGACCACCCGGGCACGCGGCACCTCGCACATCACCGAGACGATCTTCGAGAACCGCTTCATGCATGTGCAGGAGCTCGCCCGGCTCGGCGCCCGCATTCATCTCGACGGCGAGACCGCCACCATCGAGGGAGTGGAGCGGCTGAAGGGCGCCCCGGTCATGGCCACGGATCTGCGCGCCTCGGTGTCGCTGGTCATCGGCGCGCTCGCCGCCGAGGGCGAAAGCATGATTCACCGCGTCTACCACCTCGATCGCGGCTTCGAGCGGCTGGAGGAGAAGCTCTCCGCCTGCGGCGCCGAAATCGAGCGCCTGGCGGGCTGAGCCCGGCTACGCAGTCTTCCGCAGCCTCTTGGACGTCCGCAACCCCTTGCCGGAGCGGGGTTGCGGCGCCATCTGTGCCGCGAGTGAGGCGGCGGAGAGAATGACATGGCCGGTTTGAAGCTGGTGGCGCTGGACAGCGAGGACCTCGCGGTCCTCTCGGTGCATCTGCAGGACGCGGTGGTCGCGATCGGCGACATGACCTTCCTGCCGAAGGAGCGGCGCTTCGTGCTGCTCGCCAACCGCTTCGACTGGGAAAAGGCGATCCAGGCTGAGGCGATGGCCGATGCCGACGCCCCCATCGGCGCGGCGGCGGCCGCCGCCGGCCCCTGCGTGCGCCGCCGGGCCGGGCTGCGCTTCGAGCGGGTGCTGGGCGCCCGGGTGCGCGGCATCGACCTCAAGAAGAAACAGGGCGTGCTCAACCTGCTGGCGGTCACGTTCCAGGAAATCGACGCCCCCTCCGGCATCGTCACCTTCCTGTTCTCCGGCGGTGGCGAGGTGCAGCTCGATGTCGAGTGCATGGAAGCCGGGCTGGAAGATCTCGGCCCCGCCTGGGACGCCAAGGGCACGCCCTGCCACGAGGCGTGAGAGCGCAGCAGCCGGCCGCGCGCTCCCTTGCGAATGTCCTTGTCTTCGGCAAGCCCGGTTGCGATAGGACAGGGGAACAGGCAGCGGCGCCCCGCGCGACCTGACGCCCCCGCGGCGTCGGGGCGACGGCCGGGAAGAGAGGCTGCTGCCGACGTGCCGCTTGCCGACCCGTAGGACCCCGCCATGCCGCTTCGCCTCGACACCCGCTCGCCCGATTTCTCCGAGCGCTTCCGCGCCTTTCTCGGTACCAAGCGTGAAGTGTCGGCCGATGTGGCGGAGGCCGTGGCGCAGATCATCGACGCGGTGCGCCAGCGCGGCGACGCGGCGCTGATCGACTTCTCCAAGACCTTCGACCGGGTGGACCTCGCCACGCTGGGCATAAGGGTGACGACGGACGAGATCGCCGCCGCCCGCCGCGCCTGCGATGCCGCGACGCTGGAGGCGCTGAGCTTCGCCCATGAGCGCATTCGCGCCCATCATGCGCGCCAGCTGCCAACAAGCGGGCGCTATGTCGACGCCGCCGGCGTCGAGCTCGGCCATCGCTGGACGCCGGTGGACGCGGTCGGGCTCTATGTGCCCGGCGGCACGGCGGCCTACCCCTCCTCCGTGCTGATGAACGCGGTGCCGGCCAAGGTGGCGGGCGTCGCCCGCCTCGCCATGGTGGTCCCGGCGCCGGACGGCGTGCTCAACCCGCTGGTGCTCGCCGCTGCGGAGCTCGCCGGGGTCGACGAGGTGTACCGTGTGGGCGGGGCGCAGGCGATCGCCGCGCTGGCCTATGGCACGGAAACCATCGCCCCTGTCGCCAAGATCGTCGGCCCCGGAAACGCCTATGTCGCCGCCGCCAAACGCCATGTCTTCGGCACGGTGGGCATCGACATGGTGGCGGGCCCTTCCGAGGTGCTGGTCATTGCCGATGGCGAGCAGAACCCCGACTGGATCGCCGCCGACCTGCTGGCCCAGGCCGAGCACGACACCGCCGCCCAGTCAATCCTGATGACCAACGACGCCGGCCTGGCCGATGCCGTGGTGGCGGCGGTGGAACGCCAACTCGCCACCCTGCCCCGGCGCGACATCGCGGCGAAGAGCTGGGACGAGTTCGGCGCGGTCATCCTTCTCGCCAGCCTCGATGAGGCGCCGGCGCTGGCCAACCGCATCGCCCCCGAGCACCTTGAAATCATGGCGGCGGAGGCCGAGGCGCTGGCCGACGCGATCCACCATGCCGGCGCGATCTTCCTCGGCGCCCACACGCCGGAAGCGATCGGCGACTATGTCGGCGGCTCCAACCATGTGCTGCCGACCGCGCGCTCGGCGCGCTTCTCCTCCGGCCTCGGCGTGCTCGACTTCATGAAGCGCACCTCGATCCTCAAATGCGGGCCGGAGCAGCTGCGCGCGCTCGGCCCGGCGGCGATCGCGCTCGGCGAGGCGGAGGGGCTCGGCGCCCACGCCCGCTCGGTGGCGATCCGCCTCAACCTGTGACGGGGCGGCGATGGGCGACCCGGATCCCCATGCCGAAACCCGCCGCCTGTCGGCGGTGACGCTGGACGGCGCTTCCATCGGCCGCTCCAATGTCGATGTCGAGCATGAACGCGCCGTCGCCATCTATGACCTGCTGGCGGAAAACAGCTTCGCCCCGCTCGGCGACACCGCCCCCGGCCCCTACCGGCTCGCGATTGCCCTAAATGAGGGCCGCCTGGTGCTCGACGTCACCCGCGAGGACGGCGCGCCGGTCGTGCAGCATCAGCTCTCGCTCAGCCCGCTGCGGCGCGTGGTGCGCGATTATTTCATGGTCTGCGAGAGCTATTATTCCGCCATCCGCACCGCCAGCCCGTCGCAGATCGAAGCCATCGACATGGGCCGGCGCGGCCTGCACAACGAGGCCTCCGAATTGCTGCGCGAGCGGCTGAAGGACAAGATCGCCCTCGACTTCGGCACGGCCCGGCGCCTGTTCACGCTGGTCTGCGCGCTGCACTGGAAAGGCTGAGCGTGGCGCCGCCCGGCTCCGCCGACGCCTCCCCCGGCCCCGCGCCGGCCGCTCGCCGCGAGCGGCCTCAATCGGTTCTGTTCATGTGCGGGCAGAACTGCGTGCGCTCGCCCATGGCGGCGGTGCTGGCGCGCCATCTGTTCGGGCGCTCGCTCTATGTCGGCTCCGCCGGGGTGATGAAGGGCGAGACCGACCCGTTCGTCACCGCCGCCATCGACGAAGTAGGTCTCGACCTCTCCCGCCACCGGCCGCAGACGCTGGAGGAACTGGAAGAGAATGAGGGGCTCGGCTTCGATCTCGTCATCACCCTATCGCCCGACGCCCATCACCGCGCGCTGGAACTGACCCGCACCAACGCCATCGACGTGGAATACTGGCCGACCCCCGACCCGACGCTCGCCAGCGGCAACCGCGAACAGCGGCTCGACGCCTATCGCGAGGTTCGCGACGAGCTGGAACGGCGGATCCGCGCCCGCTTCCGCCCGAAATGAGCCGGCGGCGGCAAGGCCGTTCCGTTTTCCCCGCACATGCTCTAGCTTGCCGGCCGATTGCCCCGCCGGCCCGCCGGCGCAAAGGAGTGACCGCGTGAGCGCCCGCCCGACACTGGTGCTGGCCTCGGGTTCGCCGCGCCGCCTGGCGCTGCTGGCCCAGGCCGGAATCGAACCCGACGCCCTTCTGCCCGCCGATATTGACGAGACGCCCGAACGCGGCGAGCTGCCCCGGCGGCTGGCGCTGCGGCTGGCCCGCGAGAAGCTGGACGCCGCCGATGCGCGCCGCCGCGCCATGGACCAGCATGAGGGCGCTTTCCTGCTCGCCGCCGACACGGTGGTGGCGGTGGGACGCCGCATCCTGCCCAAGCCGGATATTGCCGAAGAGGCGGCGGACTGCCTGCGCCTGCTCTCCGGCCGCGCCCACCGCGTCTATACCGGCCTCGCGCTGATGACGCCGAAGGGCGGGATACGCACGCGCCTTGTCGAGACCCGCGTGCGCTTTAAGCGCCTGTCGCGCGAAGAGATGGACGCCTATGTCGCCTCGCGCGAATGGGAGGGCAAGGCCGGCGGCTACGCCATTCAGGGCCTTGCCGGCGTATTCGTGGTCAAGCTGGTCGGCTCCTACACCAATGTGGTCGGCCTGCCGCTGGCGGAAACCGTGGCGCTGCTGGGGGGCGAGCGTTTCCCGATCTATAAGCGCTGGGGCCACCCGGAATGAGCGCCGACATTGCCGGCCCAAGCGGCAAGCCGTGCCCGATCTGCGGCAAGCCGATGGTTGAAAAATACCACCCCTTCTGCTCCGCCCGCTGCGCCGATGTCGATCTCAACCGCTGGCTGACCGGGGTCTATGCGATCCCGGTCACGGAAAACGACGACGAGGACGGCGAGGAGCCTTCCCTCGCCCCCAAGCCGCCGCGCGAGGGCTGAAGGGGGACTTTCGGGCGGCGTCCGGCCCCGATACCGCTCTGTTGCGGCACGGGCCGATGCATGTGCGGCCGGCCCCACGCCCAACATCTCCGGCGTTGCCGAATGCCCGCGGGCGACGAGCGGCGAACGACGCTCCATCTGAAACGGCGCCGGGCGCGACGGTGCGGGGCGAGCCGACCATCGGTGACACGGCTGGGGAAAGGCTGAATTTCCGTTTCATGACATATGGACAGGCCGCAGCCGAGACTCTATAACCCGCCCGCTCCGCACGGCTTGCAGCCGTTGCCGGCTACGCCCAGGTAGCTCAGTTGGTAGAGCATGCGACTGAAAATCGCAGTGTCGGCGGTTCGACTCCGTCCCTGGGCACCATCTAACCCCTTGATATCGCTAGACTTTTCAGCGCAGGGGGCGGTGTTTTTCAGCCAGTTTGTCATATTTTCTGACCCGGTTTGACAGCCCTTGTTCTGCGGCTGTTCACTTCGTGGCCGAAGCGGCCGGCCACCTCATCCATCTTTTTCGACAGGTCCGAGCCCTGCGCGTACATCTGCGCCATGGCCTCGGTCTTCTGCCCGAGCGCGTCGGCGATGGTGCGCAGGTCGGCCCCGCTCTCGCGCAGAATCGCCGCCACCGTGTGCCGCAGGCCGTAGAGCGTCAGCCCCTCGCCGATGGCGCCAGCCTTCTCCAGCGTGTGCTGCAGCTTCATCCATGACGAGTTGAAGCCGGAGACGGTCCACGGCCGGCCGCGCGAGTTGGCGCACAGGGTGATGGCCGAATGCGCCGGCGCCGCCGCGAGAATGTCGCGCAGCGGGTCGATGACGGGCCAGATGACGCCTTCCTCGGTCTTCGACCTGCTGGTGTTGATCCGGCCGCCGGTATAGGCCGTGCGCGGCAGGGTGAGCGCATCCTTCGGCCCGAGCCCGGTAAACATCATCAAGGCCAGCGCCGGCAGCATATGCGCGGGAGCGGCATCGAGCACCGCGTGGCGCTCTTCATCGGTCCAGCGGCGATTCTGCTTCGGCAGGCCCTTGGGGCGGCGAATGCTGCGGATGCCCTCCGCCGGGTTCTCCTTCACGTGGCCGCGCTCCTTGCCCCAGGCGAAGAGCAGGGACAGGACGGTCTTGAGATAGTTCGCGAACCAGCGCTTGTGCTTGGCCTCGGCCTTGTCACGCAGCTTCACCACGAAGGGCGGGGTGAAGCGCGTCAGCGGCGTATCTTCAATGGGCTTGAGATAGTCGAAGACACGCTGATAGCCGGCGCGCGTCGTGCGGGTCAGGCGCTCGAGGAAATCCTTGCTCCCACGGTACTCCTTGATGAGAGCCCCCAGCGTGCCGGGGCGGGTCGTGCTGGCACGGTCCTGCAGTGCCGTGATGCGGGCACACTCCGCCAGAAACGCAGCGGTGCCGATCGGGGCCTTCACAAGATCAACCGGCATACGGGAAGCGCGGTGATAGCACCGCATCTTCCCGTGCCGGTCCTTGAAGATCTGGAAGCCTTTGACGTGCACCACGGTCATGGCTAGCCCAGCTTTTCGAGAATGGCGTCGTCGCTGTCGGCGGCGCCGGTCTTGAGGCTGTCCACCCACGAATCGAGGTCGCGCACGTCCCACAGGCGCGAGCCGTCGGGATAGGCGACGGCCGGCACGGGGCAGAGCATCTCGAAGCGCGCCGCCGGCAGCCCACAATAGGCTGCCGCATCGGCCTTCTTGAGCATCCGGTAGGGCTGCACCTGAAGTGAGAGCATCGCCTTCGCCATCGTCAGAGCCCTTTGCTGGTTGCGAGATAGACGGCCTTTGGCGCGGCGCGGGAGGCGTCGCGGATCTGGCGTTCGAGGTCGGCGATGGCGGCGGCGAACTCGGCATCGGTGCGATAGGTGATCTCGCGACCGTCGGAGAGGCGCACCCGGCTGGTGCCCTCCGCGCGCATGGCGCGGAGGGAGTCGAGACGCTCGTGCAGGGTGGAGAGGTCCGCCATCACGCGCCCTCGTTCTTGTAGAGGCCGCGGAAGTCGATGACGCCGCAGCCGAAGTCGAGCCCGGCGGCGACCTTGACGGCGCGGGTGTCGAAGTCGATCTCGGTGCGGATCTGCGGCCCCTCGGCGCCGGAGACATAGCCATAGACGAGGCTGGGGGCGGCGGCCGGGTCCGCCATGACGTACCAGCTGGTGCCGGTGATGTTGGCGTCGACCACCAGCTCCATCGTGCCCGCCCACGGGTTCACATCGCCCGCCTTGGCGGCGGTGATGGCGGCAAGCACCTGGCGGGCGGCAAGCTCGGTGTCCGGCCCGACCACGAGGAAGCGGGGGGCAAGGTTGAGCGGCACGCCGTCGAGGCTCTTCTGCTTGCGCAGCGCGGCGACGGCGAGGCCGACCGAGGCGACCGAAAGAGCGGCGCCGGTGGTAGCCTTGTTGCCATGGTCGGCATGGAACAGCGCCTTGCCGTCGGAGAGGGCGGCGTTGGCGGCGAGCAGGCCGTAGACGCGGGCGTTCTCGTCGCTGGCGGCGCGGATGGCGATCATGGAGGAGAAGTCCGCCAGCGCCGAGAGGTCGTCATTGATGAGGGCGCGGCGGCCGATGGCGATGCCGGCATTCAGCTCCTTCGCCCGTACCTTCTCCCGGTTCTCGGAGAGGGTGCCGTATTTCAGCTCACCGCCCTCATTGGTCTCCTGGAAGGTCGGGAAGTCGCCGATGCGCAGGAAGGAATGGTCGCGAAAGTCGGTGAAGGACCGGCGGGCGGCGATGAGGCGATAGGTCGGCTCGGCGGCGGCGTAGTTGGCGAGCAGGGCCTTGTTGGCCGCGTCCGCCAGCAGCAGGGGGAAGTCGCTGGTGGAATGGGCGCCGACGGCGCGCTCCATCAGCGCGTTCTGGTCGCGCAAATTGAGGCGTTCGCCGCGCGCCTGGGCGAGGTCGCCGATCATGTCCAGCATGCGGAAGCCGGCATAGGCGCGCGAGCGCCCTTCCAGCTTCACCCGGCCGGGAGCGAGGCGATGGGCGAGAGCCTCGCCCATGGCGGAGCGGATCGCCGCCGGGTCGGTGTGGTCGTGGGTGACGGTCGCCACGGTCGGGTGGAAGGTCTGCAGGGGCGCGCTGCGGGCCTGCATGGCGGCGAAGGCGGCGGCGCGGGCGGCGTCGGTGGTGGCGTTGGCGTCGATCTGGCTGTCGATCCAGCCCTGATCGAGGCCGGCGACATTGGCGATGGAACGGATCTCCATGTTGATCGCCGCCCGCTCTGCAGCGGCCGGCGGGTTGAGGGACGGCGCGGGGGCCGGGGTGGAATGAGCGGGCGCGGGCGCCGGCTCGGTGCTGACCGTCATGTCGTGGCTCCTGATGCCTGCATGCGGGTCGGCGGGGACAACGACGAGGCTGGCCTCGATCAGGGTGAAGCGCTCGGCCACCTTCTCGCGGCGGCCGGTCTTGAGGTTGGTGCGCTCGGACCAGCGCTCGACGGCGTAGCCGATGGAGATGCCGAAGGTGGCACCGTCCGACAGCTCGGCGGCGATGCGCTGGGAGCGGGGATTGTGGCGGGAGAGCGTGGCGCGGCCGAGGAGGTCCCCGCCGACCACGCGCAGCGTGTCGACGCTCCCGAGCTGGCGGTCCACGCTCTCCCTTCCATGGCTGTCGAGCAGGGGCACGCGGGCGGGCCAGGCCGGCTGCGACAGGAGGAGAATTTCGTCATAGGGGCCGCGCACGTCCCAGCGCTCGACAGCCGCGCCGGTGGAGAGCACCGCCTCGAAGGTCTGGCTCTCCGCATCCCAGCTGGAGGCGGGAAGCGTCGCGCGACGGGTGAGGATCTCGGCGGGGGCAGCGGAACGGGTTTCCACCTTGGCCGGGCGGGGCGGCGCCTCAAGGCAGATGCACTCGCCATTGCCGACGCCGACATAGGCCATGCCGTCCTCGTCGGCGATGGCGGCGAGGTGGTCCATGAAGGCGTCCATGGTGCAGCCGAGATGCTTCGGCATGTCGGCGGCCGGGGGCATCATGCCGCGCTGCATCGCGTCGTTCAGGTTGCGCATGCGCGCATGGAACTCGGGGGTGTCGAAATAGCCGTTCATGCCACGGTCTCCTCGATGGGCGCCGGAGCGGCGGCAGGCTTGGCCTTGGCCGGCGCGGTGAAGGTCAGGCCGAGGCTCGCCTCGCGGGCCTTGTCGGCGGCGATCTCGGCATCGAGCGCGCCGAGATCCATGCCGCGCGCGGCAACCGCCTCGCGGCGGCTCATCAGCCCGGCATTGATCGCCTCGATCTCCGCCTGCACATCCTTCGCCGGGTCCACCCATTGCTGCTTCGGGGTTATCCAGCGCACCGGGAGCAGCTCCTGCGGGCGGGCGGCAAGCCGGCCCTGCAGGCTCTCGATCATCGCCCAGCGGCGCCAGATGGGGCGCAGCGCCTGGAAGACGATGACATTGTGCTGGATCATCTCCACCCGGCGGCGCCACTCGACGAGGCCGGCGCGGATCGAGGAATAGTTGACGCTGGAGAGGTCGCCGGTCAGCACCTCATAGGGCAGGCCGAGCGCGGCGGCGATCTCGTGGAGGGTGATGCGGGCGAAGTCGTTGGCCTCCTGCGCGATGGCGGGGGGCGTGGTGGTGCGAACGTCCTGCCCCGGCAGCAGCGGCAACAGTGTGCCCGGCTCCATGCCGGCGATGAGGGCGCCCTGCGACACCTCGCCCCCGAAGGGCATCGATCCATCAGGGGTGACAATGAAGCCGGTCAGCAGCGCCCCGACCTTCTGGCGCACCAGCTGGGCGCCGTGCCACTCGTCATGTTCGGCCAGCCGCAGGATGGCCGGGGCGAACCACGAGACGCCGCGCACCTGGCCGGGGAAGTCGGGGCGGAACAGATGCACCACGTCCTCGGCCGGCACGCGCACCGGCTGAAGGTTGAGGCCGAGGCCGATCTCCGGGCGCTCCTTGACGATCCAGTAGGCGACGCGGGAGCCGAACCTGTCGAACTCGACGCCGTTGACGATGCGCCCGCCCTGGGGGAGCGGGCGGGTGAGCGAGGCGTCCAGCTGGTCGGGATCGAGCACACGGATGCGCAGGCCTGCCGGGGTGGCGATCAGCAGCGCCAGCGCTTCGCCATCCACCACCATGCCGCCAACCATCAGGGCGGTGAGGCCATAGAAGTCCATCAGGCCGTCGGCGTCCGCCTCGTCCGTCCACGCCGTCCAGCGCGCAGCCAGCGTGCCCGTCACCGCCGGGACGATGCCGGTGCCGACGAGGCTGCTGACATGCGCCGCCTTCCCGGCCGCCGCGTGTGGGTTGTTGGCGACGAGATAGCGGGCGCGGTAGGAGAGCGGGGCGCGGGCCTTCTGCGCCGCGCCGTGCTGGTTGGCCGTCTTGCCCCAGCCCGTCGCACGGCGGCCCGTCGCCGCGCCCTCATAGGAACGCGAGCGCAGCCGGTTCATAAGGCGGGAGAGCGCGGCCGGGAACATTACGCCACCTTGGCCAGCGCCGCGTCGATCTTGCGGACATGCTTGGAGAGGTTCACCAGCACGATCTGGCTGGGGGCGGCACCATGCTCGGCGGCCATCTCCGCCGTTTCCTTGAGGATGCGGGCATTCACCTCCTCCAGCGTGCCGCCGATATGGGCGCGGCCCTCGTCGTCGCCGCCGAAGATCAGCGCGCCGATCCAGATATCGGCGAAGGGCTTGGCCGTCTGCGGGTGCTCGCCCTCAAAGGCGCCGCGCGCATTAGCAAGCAGGCGGGAGGCGGCGACCACATCGAGCTTCATCACGTCGACCAGTTCGACCAGAGCGGAGGTAAGCGCGATCTCGGAGGCGCTGTAGCGCGTCCAGCCGCCGCGATCCTCGCCGTCGGGGCCGACGGTGGAGAGGTCGGCGAAAGGCAGGTGATCGCGGCGGCGCAGGGACTTGAAGCGCTCGACCTTGATGCCGAGCGCCTCGCAGGCGGTGCTGATGGTGAAGGGGCGTTCGGTGTCCATGGGGCTCTCTCGAAAACGGGGCTTCGTTGACCCGATTATGCACGCTTCGCAATCGGGGTCAAGTCAGCCCGTTGTTGCGTGCCTCACTCGACGTGCCACCCGTTCCAAACCCCGCCCCACTGGTCCATCAGCCCTTCCGCATCGGCGATTCCGTCCTCAGCCTGGTCATGCTCGCAGTCGCAATCCCAATGGCCGGTGCCGCCGCCAAAGAGCTCCGGCCGGCCGCCCTCCCAGCCGAGCGAGGGCTCGCCATCGCTGTCCGGCTCATCGTCGCCGCCGTCTTCCTCATCGGGGTCGCCCTCCAGCTCGTCGAGCATGGCGATAAGGGCTTCAATGGCGCGCTCGGCCCGCTCGCGCAGGCGCTGGCGCTCGACCATCACGAACTCGCGGGTGTGGACGTTCATGGCCGCACCTCCCGACTGGCCGGCGCGGGCATCAGCAGCCGAGCGTCGCGCACCTTCACGTCCGCCACCACGATGGCGAGCACGCTCTCGTCGAACCAGTCGCGCTCGACCACGTGCTCGCCATAATGCTTGTTGTCGGAATAGAGCAGCAGGTGCCCCTTCCTGCCGCCGAGCGTGCTGGAGGCGCGTGTGAGCTTTACGCCGCCGAAAGGGTCGCTCATGAGATAGATGCCCTCGCCCTCATAGCTTGTGCAGGGGCGCACCAGCACATGGTCCCACCGGCTGCGGAGCGTCGGCTCCATGGTGTCGCTGGGCACCATCTCCAGCCGAAGCTGGGGCGAGAGCAGCGCCGTCGCCGGCACCGCCTGTCCGAACAGGTCGCCGCTCATGTCCGCCCCTCCGGCTGGGAGGCGCGGGGCTTGCGCCACAGGTCGATGGGTTCGGCGATCTCGTCGAGGATGCCGCCGCGTTGAAAGCGCGGATCAGCCCGCCACTCATAGGTCAGGCGGCTGGCATGGACCCACGCCTCGGCCGGCCGGCCATGCGCGGCCCGCCGGGCGCCGGCACCCTCCAGCATCCACCCATCGCCCGGCGCCGCCAGCTCATCCATAGCGGCGGCAAAGGCCAGCCACGCCGCGCGGGGGCGCTGCAGCGGATCGATGGGGGCCGGTGCGGCAAGGCTTGGCGCGGGCATCGCCAGAGCCAGAACGCCCGTCGGCACGGTCACAAGCGCCGCACCAAGGCAAAGCGCCTGGCGCCGGCTGGGAACAAGGCTCTCCCGTTCGCGAACATGGCTGTCCATGCGCGTGCTCCAATCAGGTTCGAAGGGGGAAATGACGTGGTGGCGCTAGGCCGGCGTCACGGCCGAAGAGCGCTGGCGATCCATGCGCTCGCGAATGGAACGGACGATTTCCGAGTTCTGCGACGAGCCGTTGCGGGTCGCCTCATGCTCGATGAAAGCCTTGAAATCCGGGGGAAGCCGAAGCATCAGCTTTGGCCAGTCGCGCTGCCCGCTCATTGCGAACTCCATACTGCCAACTTGGCATCATAGGAACCGAAGGAAGGATTGATGTCAACTAGGCATCATTCCAAATTAGCATCATTCGAGTAGGCTGCGGATATGAGTGAGAAATCCTACCCCAGCCAAAGTCAGGACCGCTTTATCGTTCGCTTGCCGGACGGGATGCGCGAGCGCATCGCCGAGGAGGCGAGGAAGAACAACCGTTCGATGAACGCCGAGATTGTTTCGAGACTGGAGCAAACCTTTAATCTCGTCTCAGCCGCACCGCTCTCCAAGGGAATAAAGAACCTCTCTAGCAACATTAAGATGTTAGCTATGGAGGCCATTGTTATTTCAAATTACGCTTCTTCGCTTGAGCAATATCTCGATGTTGTTGACCCCGGCGGCCCGCGTCCGCCGCGCCCTAGCTTCGATGAGGCGGCCTTAGAAAGCGGTTCAGACGGTGACAACGGGTAGTCCGCCATTGGCGGCGCTTGGTTGGTAGCTGCCGGCGGCAGTTGGCCGGCAGGCTCGATGACGAAGGGGCGTGGCGCGCTCCGCGCTGCCCAGGAATCCCAGCGCGGGCCGGCCGGCCGCGCCACGCCCCTCCGGGCCGGGGCCTCAGCTGATGGCGGGTGCAGTGCCCTCCGGCGCGCTGGCCAAGACCATCAGCGCGCGGAGGCCAGAGGCGCCCATCCGCCGGTGCGAGGCTCCGGCCGGTGGCGGGCGGGGTAGGTTCCACACCGAGCAGGAAAGCCAGCGCGCCTTGACGGGCGCGCGGCCCCGGATGCCCGGCGTGCGCTTATCCGAACGCACCCCGCCCATCCGGTTAGGAGCCCTCAGCCGCAACGCTGCCGGGCCGCGTGACGCACTTCTCCCGTTCGCGGGCATGGCTGTCCATGCGCGTGCTCCTGTGGTAATGCTGATTTCAGTGCACTGTCCTGATAGCAGTGCAGATGCCAGTACGTCAACAGGATTTCAGGACATTGTACTGATGATTGCCGTTCAGTGCCGTATGGCCCGCGCCGCCTTAGGTTGGGGCGTGCGCGACTTGGCCAGGGAGGCTAGCGTCTCGATCGATACGATCACCCGCCTTGAGAAGGGCGAGGCGCTTCTGCCCCGGACGGTCGAGGCGATCCAGCGGGCACTAGAAGAGGCCGGCGTCATTTTTGTGGACGAGAATGGGGAAGGCCCCGGCGTGAGACTCAAGAAGCGGTAAGCTCTGACTCTGATCGAGGAGACGCAAGATGAGCAACACAATCGATGACTTGAAGGTCCTACGCGACCAACTTGTAGAAAGGCGCCGTGATGAGGCCTACATGGTCGGCAATTCCCATCATGACGAGCGGATTGAAAAGCTCGTGCGCGTACATCTCGCTATCGCCGCGCTTGATGCTGTAATCGTCGAAGGCAAGGATGGCCCACCGCCGCGTGAGCCGCGTATTCTCGTCCTATGAGCCCGTTATGATTGGCCGAAACTGACCGCCTTCAGCGAGAGACACTCCAAATCCAGGGGCTTCACATGGCAATCGATCAAGGCATGTTTGACGTATTTACAGTGAAAGATGCGGAAGGCAGGCCCGGTATAAAAGCGTATGTTCAGCTCAAAAAATCGAGTGTTCCAAAGGGTTTTTCCCTTAAAGGTGACCTTATCTGTTTGACGGCTGATGCGGTAAGCGAGTCTGAATTCAGTATGCATGTCGACGAGTTGATTGATCAACTTACAAAACTAAAGCCTAAAGCGGCGGCTTGTTTTCGGCGGGAAAGAGAACAACGGCGACGTGGCGAATTGAGCCCGTCCAGATAGCTCACTGACAAATTTCTGCTCGACCATATTCGTCGCCGCGATCTGTGAAGGCCGGGGGTGGTTGAGGAATTCTACGCGAGAATCAAACGTCTGATATGAGGTGCTGGACTGCGCCGGGAGCGGACAATTGCTGAGCGTCCGACCGCAGACGTTCCGCTTCGCCCCCATACCAGTCATTGCAGCGGCCTCGATCTCACCCCACAATCGGACGGCTTGCGGGTCTACGCCCCCCCCTGTAACTCAGCCTAATAGCCGTCGTCCTCGTCGTAATCATTGTCATCGTCGAGCTCATCCAATTCGAACGTGAAGTCGTCAAGGAAATCGTCGCGGACCCGCTTGAGACGAACATTGTCACCGCGCAGAGAGCGCAGAGTAGTGTCGATCGACGTGAACCCGGTAGTGATCGAGAGGAACCGGATCTTCCTAGCTTGTAGCGGCGCAAAATAAGGGTCCGCCTCGATGAACGCTGTTGAGGGCGCTGGATTGATGCCGAGGCACACGCTCTCATAGGCGTACAGCCACATGCCACTGCGGAGACCTTCGCCGGAAAGCGCGCTATTCCATCTGGTGAAGTCGATCGGGCCCCCTACGAGCCGAAGACTGACACACAATGCAGTCAGCAAGGCTACCAACGCGTTATCGATCGCGGTGAGGGGTTCAACACTCGACGCTGAAAGCGGGATTCGCAAGCGGGCAGCAAGAAACAAAAACCAGACAATCTCACCGGTCCGGTTCTCTCGGGCGAGTGCTGGCAGGCGATGTTCAAGGAATTCGGCCAGCTTTGGCAATTCGACGTCGTTGCGCTCGGCTTGGCGCAGCAGTGTGATCTCAACGAGAAACGCGACCAAGCTCGCGTTGCGCCGGTAGGCCGCGATTAGATGGCTCTGAATCTTGGCCCAACTGGCCGCCCGCACGAATGCTGCGCGCGCATTCTGGAAGGCATATTTCTCAACGTTGATGTCGGGATGTGCATCGCAGATCCGACCCACGCGATAAAAAAATTGTTGAAATTCCGCGTCACTACTTGGACCGCCGGGCACATAAGATCGCACTTCCTGCTTCCAGCCGTTATCGTGCCTAATTGAAGTTGAAATGATTGCCGACTTGTCGCTGTTTAACTCAAGTTCGTACTGCGCGGCAGCTTGGCGAAGAGCTGCGATAAGGTCTTTTCCTGAGTGATTGGCACCACTACTAATTGTATAGTCATCGATATATCGCGAAGCGTCACGTGGTCCGATTCTAACCTTTTCACGCAGAGCAACGTCAATCGCGGATGCGACAACTTCGGCGATTAGGCGTGAGCAGTCGGGACCCACCGGCAAGCCGATGGTCTGGCCGTCCTGCGCATTGCGGCACAACAGGTCGATAAGATTGCCAAAATGCTCCACACCGCGATTAAGTTTGGCGAACGCTTTGCCGTGAATCGCCCAGGGAATTGCGTGTGTGTAGATCGAATGAAAAAAGGCGCGAATGTCGGCGCCTACGAATTCCTCACGCCTCGATGATAGGTCCACGCGAAAGTCATCGCGAAGATCGACGCTCGGCCGAACTAAGGCGCGCGGACCATTCCAGTCAAAGATCGGCGGCGACGAGGAGATTCGTGAATTCTTAGCTGCCGCCCTGATTTTCATGTAATTGTCGGCTATAGCCCGCGATAAAAGCAAATAGGCAATAGGATTCGGGACACCATGGCGGCGGTCGTCCTTCCCGAATCGGGGAAAATAGAACCAGCTTGGCTCAGAAATATAGCGGTGGAATGCTGGCTTACCCTTTACCAGTGGCATTGCGTCGATACTGTCAAGGATTGATTTTCGATATTTCGCTAGATCGTGTGAAACAAAGCACGGTGGCAGCTCCGGGGCGAAATATCCGTGTGACAGAAGGCGTCGAAGTCGTTCGGATTTTGTCTTTGCTGTCATCGCCCTCAGCCTTTCGGCACGCAGTAACGGTCGCAAAGTCTGGAGGACCATGCCACTCTGCAATACCTACGCCATCGGCGCCTACTGGGAAAGCCGAATTGCATGCACATCGGCTATCCGCATCTCGGTGCGATCTGCCTCATGGCTGCCTGTCCAGCAGCCGCTTAAGTTAGGCGCCGCTGGACAAGACCGCAGTATATCGTAAGCTCCCATAAAGGGTAGCGTTCAGTGCTGACACGTATAGATCAACTTAAGAACATCGGGCGCTTCACGTCCTTTAAGCAGCGCGCCGACGCGCTGGGACAAGTGGCGTTGGTCTTCGCCAGGAACGGCTATGGCAAGACCACCATTTGCGCCGTGCTTCGGTCTGCCTCAACGCAGGACTCCGCGCCGATCGGCGAGCGTCTGCACTTGGGCAACGCGGGCCTACCCGAGGCGGCCCTTAACTTTGATCCGACCGGGGGTGTCGTGTTCCAGAATGGGAGCTGGAACCGAACCCCGCCGAGCATCCTTATCTTCGACGGCGAATTCATCCGCCGGAATGTCCACACGGCCGACGAGGTCACGCGCGACAACAAGCGCCAGCTACTCCGGGTAATCGTCGGGGCGACGGGTGTCCGCCTCGCCGAAACCGTCACCGACATTGATGCGAAGAACACCCAGCTCAACACTGAGCTGAGGGACCTGGAACGCGCGATCCGTACCGCCCATCCCTCAATCTCGGACTATTCGGGTTTCGCCAACGCCGCCATCCCGGACGACATCCAGCTTCGGATCGACGAGCGCCGCCGTCGCTTGTTGGCCGCCCAACGTGCGAACGACGTTCGCACTCGACAGAACATTACGCTTTGGCGACAACTGCCCGATCTAGATAGGGTGATTGACCTTTTAACCGATGTCCTTGATGGCGCCAGCGACGCCGCCGAGCGCCGCATTGCCGATCATATGGCCAAGCACGGGTTCGACTCTGGTGGACGGCGATGGCTGGCCTATGGTGCCCAACGCGCTAGAAATACTTGCCCGTATTGCGATCAGGATCTCGGGCCCTCGACGATTGCGGCGGAAATCAAATTTCTTTTCGGTGAGGCCTACACCACCCTGACCGCGTCTATAGACGCCCAGCTGTCGATCCTCGATGGCCTCCTCACCGCCGGTAAGGTGGGCAGCATCCGCGCTGTCGCCGAGGCGAACCGGGTGGCCTTGGATTTCTGGCGCCAAGTCGGCGATCTGCCGGTTCTGGATGAACTCCACGACACTGATATCGAGCGACTCGAGGCGGCGCTGCAACCCGTCATGACAGCGCTAGAGCGCAAAGCAGCAGCGCCGTTGACGCCGATCCAGCTCGACGCCGATCTGGTCCGCGCCGCCCGGGAAGCAATTAGCATTGCCGAGATCTACGCTGGGCAGGTCTTGGCTTGCAATCACGCCATTGAGGTTGTTCGCACGGAAAACGCCGCTGAACTCACGGCGAGCCAGATGCGGGAACTCCAGGAAGCGGTCGACAAGCGCTTGGCGCTCCAAGCTAAGGCTCAGGACCCGTTGAAGACCCTGTGCGAGCGCTGGAAGTCCATAACTGACGAGCGAGCGGCGCTGGCAAGTAACCGCAGCACGGCGCAAAGGGCTTTGACGGCACATGTGGAGGCGACAGCGACTGCCTATGAGGCAGGAATCAACGAGTTGCTCGAAGCGTTTGGGGCTAACTTCCGGCTCTGCCAGACCAAGGCCAGCTACGTCGGTCGTGATCCGAACACGGAATACTGCATTGACGTCAACGGTCACGTGCTGAAGGCGGGGGAGTCTGGGGCTGCCTCCAAGCCGAGTTTTCGCACCGTCCTCAGCGCCGGCGACAAGTCAAGTTTGGCTCTTGCCCTCTTCGTCACCCAAGTGAAACAGCGCGCCGACCTCGGTGACTGCATCGTAGTCTTCGACGACCCATTCAACAGCCAAGATACTGCGCGTCAATTCGAGACTGCCTCCCAAATCCGCCTCATTGCCGCCCATGCGCGCCAAGTCGTGGTTCTGTCCCATGATCCGCGCTTCCTTCACCTGATCGAGAAAGATAAGGGCACATTGGTCGTCACACAGCATCAAATCGTCGCCGAAAGCGACTGGGTAGCCAGCCTCAAGATTTGGAACGTCGAAGACGAGGTCAAAGCTGACTACGTCCGACGCGCCGAGCGCATCCGCGCCTACGCCTCCACTGGTGTGCATCTGACCGGCTGCAACGGCCCGCTCTTGGCCAGTGATATCCGTATCTTTGTCGAGGAATACATTGACCTTCGTTTCCCGGGGCGTTTTGCCCCCCGCACACTTCTCGGCGCCATGGTCGATGCAATTGATGCCGCAGGGCCGAACGACGATCTCCATATCCATCGGAACGACCTCCGCGCCCTGAACGAGTTTAGTCGGCCAGAACATCACCGCGGGACAACGTCCCCAGATCCCACGCAGCTGCGTGCCCAGTGTAAGAAGGTAGTGAAAATCATCGGGATGTACTGATCACCCCACCCAGCTTGACCGCACCACGGCCGGTGCCCGGCGCGGCGCTTCGCCGGCGACTTCCGGCGCCGCAGCGCCGGCCCGCACCTCCGCCGCCTCCACCTTGCCCACCATCTCCGCCAGGCTCATGCCGGCGGCATAGAGCCCGTGCAGCGCCGCCGTGGCGTAGACGCGGCAGTCGAGCGGCTCGTTGCGCACGCCAGGGTCGGGCACCCATTCGATGCGGGCGACGCCGCGCGTGTAGCGGCGCACGGGGCGCTCCGCGACGAGGCCGGTGAACCAGAGTGTTGATTTCCGTTGAGAAGTGACCCTGGATTTCCAGTGAGAAGTGACCCGGGCTGATGGTGGTCTTGGGGTTAGGTTGCGGTCAAGTTTCGCGGCTTCTCCCTGGTGGGTTTGGGTGGCTTTGCCGAGCTGCTCTTGAAGCGGAAGCTGTCATTGCCGGTCTCGAGGATATGGCAGTGATGGGTGAGCCGGTCGAGCAGGGCCGTGGTCATCTTGGCATCGCCGAAGACGGCAGCCCATTCGGAGAAGCTGAGATTGGTGGTGATGATCACGCTGGTGCGCTCATAGAGCTTGCTCAGCAGGTGGAACAGCAAGGCGCCGCCCGAGGTGCTGAACGGCAGGTAGCCGAGCTCGTCGAGGATGACGAGGTCGGCATGGAGGAGCCGACCGGCGATCTGACCCGCTTTGCCTTGGGCCTTCTCCTGTTCGAGAGCGTTGACGAGCTCGACGGTAGAGAAGAAGCGGACCCGCCTGTGATGATGCTCGACGGCGTGGACGCCGAGAGCCGTGGCGATGTGGGTCTTGCCGGTACCGGGACCACCGATCAGGACGACGTTGTGCGCGTCGTCGAGGAACTCGCAGCGATGGAGTTGGCGCACGAGCGCCTCATTGACCTCGCTGCTGGTGAAGTCGAAGCCGGCGAGGTCGCGATAGGCCGGGAAGCGGGCGGCCTTGAGCTGATAGGCGGTCGAGCGCACCTCCCGCTCGGCGGTCTCTGCCTTCAGGAGCTGTGAGAGGATCGGCATGGCGGTCTCGAAGGCGGGAGACCCCTGTTCGATGAGTTCGGCAGCGGCTTGCGCCATGCCGTGCATCTTGAGGCTTCTCAGCATAATGACGAGGGCTCCGCTGGCCGGATCATGACGCATGGCGCGCCTCCCTGGCCCTGCGGAGGGCGTCATAGCGTTCGACATTGGCTTGAGGCTCGGTGGTCAGCGTAAGGGCGCCAGGAGCTGGGATCGTCGGCGTGCTCAGCGGTGTACCGTCGATCAGGCGGTGCAGCAGATTGAGGATGTGGGTCTTGGTCGGCACGCCTGCTTGCAGCGCGAGTTCGACGGCCGTGAGCACGACCTGCTCGTCATGCTGGAGGACCAGGGACAGGATCTCCACCATCTCGCGGTCACCGCCCGGCCGCTTGAGCAGATGCTGCTGCAAGGATCGGAACGCCGGCGGCATCTCGGCGAACGGTGCGCCGTTGCGCAATGCGCCGGGCTTGCGCTGGACCACGGCCAGATAATGCCGCCAGTCATAGACGGTCCGGCTCTGGCGATCATGGGAGCGAGCGAACACCCGACCATGCTCACAGATGGCCTGTCCCTCAGCGACCACAACGATCCGGTCGGGATAGACACGCAAGCTCACCGGGCGGTTGGCGAAGGAGGCCGGCACGCTGTAGCGATTGCGCTCGAGGTGGACGAGGCAGGTCGGGGAAACGCGCTTGGCGTGTTCGACGAAGCCGTCGAACGGCCGCGGCATCGGCATCAGGTGGCGGATCTCCTCAGCCCACACATCGGCGATCGAGCCGGGTTGCGAGCCGTGCCCGGCCTGCGACCACAGCTCCCGGCACCGGGTCTCGAGCCACTCGTTCAAGGCCTCCAGCGAGGGGACGTTCGGTATGGGTTGCCAGAGCCGATGACGGGCATCCTGTACGTTCTTCTCGATCTGCCCCTTCTCCCAGCCGGAGGCCGGGTTGCAGAACTCCGCCTCGAACAGGAAGTGGCTGACCATGGCCGAGAAGCGGATGTTGACCTGGCGCTCCTTGCCCCGGCCGACCTTGTCGACGGCCGTTCGCATGTTGTCGTAAATCCCCCGCCGCGGCACGCCGCCCAGTACCCGGAAGGCGTGGTTATGGGCGTCGAACAGCATCTCGTGGGTCTGCTGCGGGTAGGCTCGCAGAGTGAAGGCGCGGCTGTAGGACAGCTTGACGTGAGCGACCTGCAGCTTGGTGCGCTCGCCGGCGATGATCGCCCAGTCCTCAGACCAGTCGAACTGGAACGCCTCTCCGGGCACAAAGGCCAGCGGCACGAAGGTGCCGCGGCCGCTGGTCTGCTGCTCGCGCAACCGGGCGGCCTTCCAGTCGCGGGCAAAGGCCGCCACCCGATTGTAGGAGCCCTCATAGCCCAACGTCACGAGATCGGCGTGCAACTGCTTGACGGTGCGCTTGTGCTTGCGCGACTTGCCGCTCTCCACCCGCAGCATCGCCGCGAGCTTGTCGGCATAGGGATCGAGCTTGCTCGGCCGGTCCGGAACGTGAAACCGGGGTTCGACGCTGTCCGCTCGCAGGTACTTACGCACGGTGTTCCGTGAGAGCCCGGTGCGGCGGGATATCTCCCGGATCGAGCTACGATCCCTATGATGCCAGCGTCGGATGACGCTCAATAACTCCATGTCGATCACTCCGCTGTCCCCCGCGTGTGCCGCGTGAGACGTGGTGAAAACATGGGTCACTTCTCGATGGAAAAATCCGCTCCTGCAGGGTCAGATCTCAGTGGAAATCAACACCCGGCGGCGCACCCAGCCCTCCGCCGTGACCAAGGCCGGAAACTCCAGCCTCCGGCGGTCCAGAAAATGGTCTCGGATCAATCAACCCTCGGTCTCTCTCCTAAGCCGGAAGAGCAAAGGGTCTCAGGTCAGACACGCTGAACAGATCCGCGAGTTGCTGCTCGCCGAGCCGCGTACCGGGCTCGATGCGACCTGCGAGGATCGCGGAAAGGATCGCGTCCTCGATATTGGGCGGGGGTAGGCTCATAAGGCTTGCTCACCAGCTGGTATACAAGCTGCCAAGCAAGCGCCGTGCCGACTTCACGCCGAAGCCGAAAAGCATCGCAGAGATGAGGTCAGCCCCGTCACGGCGCGCGGGGGCGCAGGATAAGGCGGCTCTGTTGGGCGTTGCCGGCCAAGGGGGGCCGACAAACGGACATCGGCGAGTGGGCCCCACGGCGCCTCCTGGCCAGGTGCTGACCTTCAACCTCCCGTCAGGAGCGCCGAAACGGACGCCCCCAGCAACCCGTTCAGTTGCGTTCAGACATCGCGAATTTCTGCGCCCAGTCCGTGCGAACAAAGCGGGGCGCCATCCGGTCGGTCACTTCCGGTGTGCGCGTGTCGACGACACTCGACCATCCGCCGCCCAGCGCCTTGTTCAGGGCGATGTAGTCCGTCGTGATCGCCACGCGGCTCTGCAATTGGGCGTCTTCTGCCGAATAGAGCGAACGTTCCGCATCGAGCACGTCGAGGAAGCTGCTGCTGCCGCTTTGATACAGCGTGCGCGCCAACGAGGCCGCCTGCCGGTAGGACCGCACGGACGCGTCGAGGCTGCGGATGCGCCGCTGCTCCTGCCTCAGCGCCACGCTGGCATTCTCGACATCCTGCAGCGCCGTCAGCACCGCCGTGCGATAGGCGACGAAATAGGCGTCGCGCTCGGCCTGAGCGTACTCGACCGCGGCTTCCAACTGCCCGGCATTGAACAGTGGCACACTCACGCTCGGGCCAAAACTCCAGTTGATGGACGAACTCTTTCCAAGACCGCCGATCTTGCTCGCCGAGGTCGACACCTCGCCGGCAAGGCTGACATCGGGATAGCGCGCGGCCTCGGCCTGACCGATCTGCGCGGTGTATTGGGCGAGCTGGCGTTCGGCGAGCCGCACATCCGGGCGTGACAGCAGCACGTCGGCCGGCACGCCCTCCGGCACCGGGCGGCCCGGCGCGGGAATGGGAGCGCTGCGCTTCATAACGTCGTTCAGCGCGGAGGGCGGTTGGCCCAGCAGGATGGCGAGCTGGTGCACCGACTGCTGATAAGAAGATTCAAGCTGAGGAATATCGGCTTCCGTGCTGGCCGCCTGCCCTTCGGCATTGGCCGCGTCGACGGCGGACGCGGACCCGGCCTCCAGCTTGGTGCGCGTCAGCGCCGCCGTCTCGCGCTGCGAGGTTGCCGTGCGCCGTGCCAGCGCGATGCGGGCCTGATAGCCGCGCGCCTCGACATAGCTGGTGGTCACGTCGCCGATGAGCACCAGCAGCGTGTTGCGCAGGCTCTCCTCGGAAGCGTCGAGCCCATATTTCGCGGCTTCGACCGCGCGGCGGTTCTCGCCGAACAGGTCAAGCTCCCAGCTCGCATTGGCGCCGAGGTTGAAGGTGTCGAACGGACCGGACACCGTCACATCCCCGGTGTCGGAGACATTGCTGCCATTGTCGGCACGGCTGTAGCTGCCGGAGCCGGTCAGCGTCGGGGCGAGCGCGGCCAGAGCCTGCCGCCGCGTGGCCCGCGCCTCACGCACACGGGCTTTGGCCGTCGCGACATCGAGATTGCCGGCGACCGCCTGCTCGACAAGGCGGTTCAGCGTCGCGTCGTTGAGCTGCTCCCACCAATGGGCGAGGTCCGGTGGCAGACGGGTGGCATCGTCCGCCGTCAGGCTGGCCGTTTTGCCGCTACCCCAGGCGGTAGGCATCTGCATCGCCGGGGCGGTGTAGTCGGGGCCGACGGCGCAACCGCTCACCAGGCCGGCGATGAGGACAAGCGAGATGTGCCAGAGCGGCCGCAGCTGGGAGGGGGGCATGAGTTCACCGGTCGCGTCAGAAGGCCGGGCAGCCCCGGAGAAGCGGTTAGCGGGCATCGGCGCTCTCCACCGGGACGGCAGGTTCCGAAGCGCCACGCGGCGCGGCATGGCCTGCGAACACCCGCCGCACCGTTACGAAAAGCAGCGGTATGAAAAACACGCCGAGCACGGTGGCCGCGATCATGCCGCCCATCACGCCGATGCCGATGGCGTTCTGCGCGCCCGAACCGGCCCCGGTGGCGATGGCGAGAGGCGTCACGCCGAGGATGAAGGCGAGCGAGGTCATCAGGATAGGGCGCAGCCGCTGGCGTGCCGCATCCAGCGTCGCCTCGACGAGCCCCATGCCATGCGCCTGCCGCTCGATGGCGAACTCGACGATGAGGATGGCGTTCTTGGCGGCGAGGCCGATCGTGGTGAGGAGGCCGACCTTGAAATAGACGTCGTTGCTCTGGCCGAACATGGTGGCGGCGAGCAGCGCGCCGAACACGCCGATCGGCACCGACAGCAGCACCGCGAAGGGGATCGACCAGCTCTCATAGAGCGCGGCGAGGCAGAGGAACACGACCAGCAGCGAGATGACGTAAAGCGCCGTCGCCTGATTGGCGGAGAGCCGCTCCTGATGCGACAGGCCGGTCCACTCATGGCCATAGCCCGCCGGCAGCCTGCCGATGATCTCGTCCATCGCCGTCATGGCGTCGCCAGATGAGACGCCCGGCGCGGCCTGGCCCTGGATCTCCAACGCCGAGGCGCCGTTGAAGCGCTCCAGCCGCGGCGAGCCATAGGTCCAGTGGGTCGAGGCGAAGGAGGAGAACGGCACCATGGTTCCGGCGGAGTTGCGCACCTCCCACTTGGCGAGATCTTCCGGCTGCATGCGGAAATCGGCCGCCGACTGGAGATAGACCTTCTTCACGCGGCCGCGGTCGAGGAAGTCGTTCACATAGCTGCTGCCCCAGGCCGTGGAGAGCGTGTCGTTGATGTCGGCCAGCGAGACGCCGAGCGCGCTCGCCTTTTCCTGGTCGATGTCGACGACGAATTGCGGCTCGTCCTCAAGCCCGTTCGGGCGTGTGGCGACGAGGCGAGGGTCCTGCGCCGCCATGCCCAGCACCTGGTTGCGCGCGGCCATCAGCTTCTCATGGCCGGCCCCGTTGATGTCCTGGAGATAGAGGCTGAAACCGCCGCTATTGCCCATGCCCTGAATGGCCGGCGGCATGAGGGTGAACACCATGGCGTCGCGCGCATGCAGCTTCGCCATGGCCCGGCCGGCCACCGCCTGCGAGGACAAGGCCGGCGACTTGCGCTCGTCGAACGGCTTCAGCCGAACGAAGGCGATGCCGAGATTCTGACCCTGGCCGCTGAAGCCGAAGCCGTTGACACTGAACACGCCTTCGACCGCCTCCTTTTCCTCTTCGAGGAAGTGGCGGCGGACGGTGTCCAGCACGGCCTCGGTGCGGTCCGATGTGGCGCCCGCGGGGAGCTGCACCATTGTGATGAGGATGCCCTGGTCCTCTTCCGGCAGGAAGGAGGAGGGCAGGCGTACGAACATCCAGCCCAATGCCACGGCGAGGGCGAGGAAGATGGCGAGGAAGCGCCCGCTGCGCGCCACAACACCGGCCGTGCCTGTGCGGTAGGCCCGCGTGCCGCGCTCGAAAGTGCGGTTGAACCAACCGGCCCAGCCGGTCTGCTTGGCCCCTTGCTGCACCGGGCGCAGCAGCGTGGCGCAGAGCGCCGGGGTGAGGATCAGCGCCACCAGCACCGACAGGATCATCGCCGAGACGATGGTGACGGAGAACTGGCGGTAGATCACGCCCACCGACCCGCCGAAAAAGGCCATCGGGATGAACACGGCAGAGAGCACGGTGGCGATGCCGATCAGCGCGCCAGTGATCTCCCCCATCGACTTGCGGGTGGCCTCCTTGGGGGAGAGCCCCTCCTCCTCCATCACGCGCTCGACATTTTCAACCACGACGATGGCGTCGTCGACCAGGAGGCCGATGGCCAGCACCATGGCGAACATGGTGAGCGTGTTGACGGAGTAGCCGAACAGCGCGAGCACGCCGAAGGTGCCGAGCAGGACCACCGGCACGGCCAGCGAGGGAATGAGCGTCGCCCGGAAGCTCTGCAGGAAGACGAACATCACGATGAAGACGAGGACGATGGCCTCGGCCAGCGTGCGCACCACCTCCTCGATGGAGAGCACGACGAAGGGCGTGGTGTCGTAGGGATAGACAACCTCGACCCCTTCCGGGAACGTCGGCTTCATCCGCTCCAGCGCCGCCTTGACGCGCTCGGCGGTGGCGATGGCGTTCGCGCCCGTGCCGAGATTGATGGCGAGGCCACCCGCCGGCTTGCCGTTGTAGCGCGAGGCGGTGGTGAAGCTCTCCGCCGCCAGTTCGACGGTGGCGACATCGTTGATGCGCACCAACGAGCCATCCGTGGTGCTCTTGAGGATGATGTTCCGGAACTGCTCGGGCGTCTGCAGGCGCGAGCGCGCGGTGACCGTGGCGTTGAGCTGCTGGCCGGTGCGGGCCGGCAGGCCGCCAAGCTGGCCGGCGGAAACCTGCGTGTTCTGCGCCCCGATGGCACTCGTCACGTCGCTCGGCATGAGCTGGTACTTCGACAGCTTCTCCGGGTCGAGCCAGATGCGCATGGCGTAGGAGGAGCCGAACAGCGTGGTGGAACCCACGCCCTCGATGCGCTTCAGCGTGTCGTTGAGGGTCGAGTCGACATAGTCTGACACGTCGGTGGACGACAGGCGCCCATCGGTCGAGACGAAGCCGATGACCAGCAGGAAGCCGTCCGAGGCCTTTTCGACCGCGATGCCATTGGTCTGCACCACGCTCGGCAGCTGCGCCTGGACCAGCTGCAGCTTGTTCTGCACCTGCATCTGGGCGATGTCGGGGTCGGCCGCGGTGGTGAAGGTGAGGGTGATCGTCGCCTGGCCGGTCGAGGTCGAGGTGGCCGACATGTAGTCGAGATTGTCGATGCCGGTCATGCCCTGCTCGATGATCTTGGTCACCGAATTCTCGACCGTCTGCGCGTCGGCGCCGGGATAGGAGGCGGTGACGCTCACCGTCGTCGGGGCGATCTGGGGGTATTGCGCGATGGGCAGGGTGTTCAGCGCCAGGACGCCGCCGAGCATGATCAGCAGCGCGATGACCCAGGCGAAGACCGGTCGGTCGATGAAGTAGCGGGACATGGAACGCGCCTTCAGTTCGCCGTGGAGGTGCCGGCGGCGTCCACGCGGGCCGCGCCTTGGGCAATGGCCGCGCTCGCCGCCGGGGCTGCGCTCTGCTGGCCGCGCTCGCGCACCTCGCCGGTGGTTTCGTCCACCACCACGTCGACCGGGGTCACGTCCTGGCCGGGGCGGGCGAACTGACTGCCTTCGACCACCACGCGGTCGCCATCGCCAATGCCAGCCTCGACCAGCCAGCTATTGCCGACGCTGCGCGCGACGGTGAGCACGCGCTGCTCGACCTTGTTGTCAGCATTGACGACCAGCGCCACCGGCTCGCCCTTGGTGTTGCGGGTCACGCCGCGCTGGGGAACGAGGTAGCTGTCCGGGGCAACGCCTTCCTCGATGATGGCGCGCACATACATGCCGGGCAGCAGCAGCCGGTCCGGGTTGGGGAATTGCGCGCGCACGCCATAGGTGCCGGTGGTGGTGTCGACATAGGCGGAAGTGAATTCCAGCGTACCCGGCAGCGGGTAAAGCTGGCCGTTATCCAGCTTCAGCCGCACCTGCACCCTGTCGCCGCTGATCTTGATGCGCCCGTCGCGGATCGCCTGCCGCAGGTTGAGCAGATTGGTGCTCGACTGGGTCACATCGACATTGATCGGATCGAGCGTGCGGATGGTGGTGAGCGCCGTATCCTGGCTCGCCGTCACCAGCGCGCCGGGGGTGAGCACCGACTTGTCGATGCGTCCGCCGATCGGCGCGGTGATGCGGGTGTAGTCGAGATTGATCCGCGCGGTGTCGACGCTGGCGCGCGCGGCCGCGACTTCGGCCTTGGCCTGCGCCAGCGAGGCGACGGCGTCGTCATTGTCCTGCTTGCTTACCGCATTCTGCTTGATCAGCCCGGCATAGCGCTCGACCTTGGCCTCGGCGCTCGGCACCGCCGCCTCAGCCTTCTGCAGGCTGGCGACAGCGCTGTCATAGGCGGCCTGATAGCTCGCCGGTTCGATCTGGTAGAGCGGGTCACCGGCCTTGACCTCACCGCCCTCCTGGAAAAGCCGCTCCTTGATAAGCCCGCCGACCTGCGGCCGGACTTCGGCAACCAGCGAGGCCGAGGTGCGTCCCGGCATCTCGGCGGTGATCGCCACCGACTGCGGATGCACGGTGACGACACCAACCTGCGGGCGCCCCTGCGCGCCCGGGCCGGGCAAGCCCGCATTGTCCTTCCCGTCGCACGCCGCCAGCGCCACCGCGAAGAGAACAAGCACTGCAATTTGAGCCAAACGGCCGTTGAGACGTGACATCGGAGCCGATCTGATTTATGGTACGTTGCAGTACCAATATTTCTCAAGCGGCCGGATTGTCAATTGTGTTAGGTCTGCAACACCGATTGTCGCCTGCTGGAAGCGTTGCTGTGCCCTGCGAAGAAACGAAGCCCGCTACTGCCCCCCGCTCACGGGGACGTCCCAAGCTGATGCCTGCCGCCGCCCGTCGTGACGAAATCGTTGCCGTGGCAACCCAGATGTTTCAGGAGGCGGGTTATGCGCGGCTGACCACAGACGCGGTGGCGGCTCGCTGCCGCATCTCCAAGCGCACGCTCTATGAACTGTTTCCCAGCAAGGCGGCGCTGTTGACGGCGATCATCGACCAGCATCGCACGCGCATGATCCGGCTGCCGGCGGAGTACGATGATGTCCCGCTCGAGCGCGCGCTGGACCTGATCTTCGGCAACGATATCGACGACGAGGCCGACCGCGAGCGCTTTGCCTTCCTGCAGCTCATATTCGTCGAAGCGGTTCAGCACCCCGAACTGGATCAGATATCGGCGACGCACGGCAAAGGCGTCATCCTGCAGTTGCTCGGCGACTGGATCGCTCACGAATGCCGTCGCGGGCGCCTCGATGTCCCCGATCCGAAAGACGCGGCGCGCATGCTGATGGACATGGTCGCGGGCTCCACCACCCGCGGCCTCGACGGACGGCTCGCCTGGGACGGCAGTGACCGCCGCCGGGCCTATGTCCGTGAGTGCATCCGTGTGTTCCTGCACGGAACGAAATCACCTCGCTGAGGTGGCGATTTCGCGGCGTGGCGGCGGCTATTGCGCGGGTGGCAGGCATGTTCGCCCCCGCGCTGCACGCGACGCTGGTGACATTCCACACCAGGGGCGATCCCGCCCCTCTTCCCCTCGCCTCGCATCGGTTCGGGCGAAGCCGCGGCGACCGGGCCCTTGCACCGCCAGACGCGCGCGCGAGACCGACGCCGCTGCTACCCCGGGGCGGCGGCGTCAAAAGGCCGACGGGAGACAGCCGGCCGCTTCATGAGCGGCGGGCTTCATGGGCGGCGGGATAAGGTAATCACGCTCCGGGCTCAGCGCAGGCGGCAGGCGGTGGGGCCGATGAAATTCAGCTCGGCCCGCTCGAACGCTTCGGCGGCGAGAATCCAGAGCCCCCGCCCGTCATCCGTCACCACCGCCATCACCCCATAGAGCGGAAGGTCCGCCGCGCCGCCCGGCAGCATCGCGCGCACGATGCCCGAGACGTCAAAGCCGGCAAAGGGATCGCTCCCCGCCGGGACGGGGAAGAACCGGGTGTGGAAATCGAGGCCGTTGATGCGGACCCGCGTCGCCGTGGGCGCCAGCCCGGCCAGCGCCGTGCGGTAAGCCGGCGCCAAAGTCCCGATATGGATGTGAAACTGGTGCTGGCCGCGCACGGTGGGGGGCTGGATGGCGAAGGCGAGATCGTTCCGCGCAAAGGGCGGCTCGACCATGGTCTGCGAGGCGGCATAGGCGTCCTGCCAGTAGTTCCGCCCGGCATAGCCGGCCACGTCCTCGATGCCGATGACCGGCGGGATGGCCCACAGCACAAAGCGGCAATTCTCGCCACGGGCGCGCGGGTACCGCGCCGGGTCACGGTAGCGCGTGTCATATTGCAGGAAGAACGCGTCTCCGCCATGGCTGCGGCGCACGAACTCCCCTTCCGCATCCGTGCAGCGCCCGCTGGCGCAGGCCTCGGAAGTGAGAAAGCGGAACACGGTGCAGGTCTTGGCCGCGATGTTCGCCGGGTCGCTGCAGGGCGCGCAGGGCTTTGGGGCCTTGTCGTCCTTGTTGGCCTGCGGCGGCGAGGCCCATTGCACCGCACCCGCCGTCGCCGACGGGGGGAGCGGGCAGGCCTGAACCCTCGGCTCCGCCGCCGCGCCCGTCTCGGCGGCGAGCGTGAGGGCCAGCCCGAGCAGGAGACGCAGATAGCGCAGACGCCCACCCGTACCGCCGCCGCGCATCTCAGTCCTCGTTCAGCGAATAGACCAAGGCGGGGGATTGGCGCAGGAAGCCCTTGAAGCGGTAGGGCACATCCTCCGCCTCGGTGGCGACCGGCATGTCCGGGCTGATGAGATGCAGCTGGTCGCCGAACACGCCGCTTATATCGACATGGCAGTGCTGGGCGATCTCGACAGAACTCGGGCCGTCATCCACCTCGAAATCGAAGATGTCGCGGTCGGCGACTTGGGTCATCGCTACGTCGACGAACAGGCTGCGCGCCACCTCCAGACGGCTGCTGCTGAGATTGATCCCATCTTCGGCCGGCGCCACCACGCGCAGCCGCTCCAGCCGGATCTGCGAATTGGTGAGATCGAGCCCGTCATCGCCGGAATGGAAGCTGCGGATTTCCGCCACCCGCCATTCCTGCGGCCCCACCCCCATGAGCGAAAAACCGTCCCGGTCGTCCAGCAGCGGGTCGTCGCTCGGCGCCACGGGGTCGCCATGGCCGAGATAATAGGCCGCGATCAGGGCGGCGTCGAAGGACGACACCGCGTGCGGCCGGGCGACCGCGACCTCCAGCCCGTCCTTCTCCGCGCTGCGGTAGCCGCCGAAGAACCAGACGCCACCATTGTCGGCGCTCTTCACCGGGCGGAAGTGCGCATTGCAGGCGCGGATGGAGAGCCTTTGCGCGTCGAGCGCCGAGCCCTGCTCGAAGATCAGCGCCGCATGGCCGATCGGGCTTGCCGGCACGAGGCCGTTGCGGATGAGGATCGTCACCCCGTCCTCGACGATCAGTTTAGCGCCGTCCCGCACCCGCACATCCGTCGTCGCGACATAGGTGACGCCGGCCACCAGACGCTGCGTGCCGGTGATGGCCTCGGGAAGGTGTTCCAGCGTCTTCGTTGCCATGATCAGGGTTGCCCCAGCAGGCCGGGATCCTGCCGTTCCAGCGCGTGATAGACATCCTGCAGGTTCTCGGCCGAGGTCGCGGTATCGCCGAGATAGGGCAGGTCGATGATGGCGATGGCGCCCAGCATCAGCGTCAGCATGACCAGCTGGACCACCAGCGTGATCGCCCGGACCGGCGTCGCCTCGATCAGCCGCAGGCCGCAGATGATGATCACGCCGAGAATGCTGAGCAGGCTCACCGTATAGAAGATGTCGGGCAAGGCGCTGGTCACGCTCAATATGCGATCATTGCGGATCTGCGCGATGCGATCGGCCGCCTCCAATGTCTTGGAGAAGATGACGACGCTCTTCGGCGATTGCGGCTCGATGCGGTCGATCTGCCGGAACAGGTCGGACAGCGCCTTCGAGGTCGCGGGGCTGCCATGGCCCTCCCGCAGCACCGGCCATTCGTCGGTGACGATGGATTTCGTATAGGCGAGCAGCGCGGCGCGCGCCTCCAGCGCCGGCGGGCTGCCGTCGAGGATCAGCAGCCCGTTCAGGCTCTTGATCGCCTGCGCCTCCTGCGAGACCTTGTCGTCGAGCCCGGACGCCGTGGTCATCACCAGCGCGAGCACGAAGCCGAGCACCACATAGGCGCCCGACATGGTGTTCTGGGTCGCGGTGTCGACGATGTCGCTGTCATAGTCGAGCCAGCCCCATTTCGCGTTGATATACCGCACGCCAAGGGCGACAAGCAGCAAGACGACGCAGGACAGCGCCGGCATCAGCAGCAGAAGCTGCGTGTCCGTCATGTATTGAAGAACGGAGAGATACATGGATCAGCGCCCCCGGCTGGTCGTCACGTTCAGGATTTCTGCAACGAGCTTATCTTCTTCTGCGCGTCCTGAAGCATGCCGCTGATGTTGCGCCGGAGCGTGAAATAGTGGCGCATCTGGTCGTCTTGCACCCAGGTCTCGGTCGTCTTTGCATCGAGCAGGCGGAGGCGGTCGATCACCGATTCCACCCCGCCGACGGTGCTTGCCGCCACAAGCTCGTCCTCGAGGTAGCGCAGCTCCCAGAAATGCAGCCAGAGCAGTTTCTGCGAGGCAAAGCCGCGATAGCCGATGATCTTGTTGAACAGCGGCAGGCCGAGCAGCAGCAAGGCGAGCAGCACGATCCAGACATTCTCCAGCAGCGCCGCGAGCCAAAGCGGGAGATAGGCGAAGATTCCCGGGACACCGCTGGTATAGAAGCGGGTGGCGATCGGGCTCAGCGGAAAGGACCGGTCGCGATATTGCGGGAGATTATCCGCAACGGGGAAGAAATTATCCGACTTCAGGCTGATCTCGCGCGACGCGAGGAGGAAAGCCCATTGCACCGCGGGATGGGTGTCCTTCTCCACCAGCAGGTTCACCGAGGAGGCGAGCAGGGCGATGTCGCTCTCCGGCCGCACATCGCCAATGTCGATGGCGCCGCGCGGCACCGTCACCTTGCGCAGGAAAGGCAGCCGCCGGACATAGGCGTCTACCAGCGGGAAATTCATCAGCTTGATCGTGGGATCGCGCAGCAATTTCTGGATCACCGGCGAGGCGAAGCCATCGACGATGAACAGCGCGTCGATCGTGCCGGCGTGCAGCTGCGCGACCGCCTCCTGGTTCGGAAGCTTGAGGAAGTTGGGCTGGTCGCCCGTGCCCGGATTGTTCAGCTCCATCAGGGTGGCGAACAGCCGCGCGCTCACCGTGCCCGGCGCGCCGACGGCGATCGGCCTGTCGCGGTAATATTGGAAGGGATCGTCGACCTTCACCGTGTCGCCGCGATAGAACAGCCAGGCCGGCGCGATCGCGACGTTGCCGAGCGAGACGAGGTCGGGATAGTCCGCCGCCGCCCCCGCCCCGGACACGACGAAGCTGGCATTGATGTCCGAGCCGGGGTCTTGAATGTCCTTCTCGACCGCGTCGAGACCAGGGCGGCTGCTTATATCGAGGGTCAGCCCGTGGCGCGCGAAATAGGACTGGAAGGCCTCGCCGAGATCGTGGCTGGCCGTGCCGCGCTGGCCGATGGCCAGAACGGTGGTTCCCCGGGGAAAGGGCTCGATATAGACGAGGATCGCCAGCGCAAGAACCGCGACGACGAGCCCGATCGGCAGGTAGAATTTCCCGATCTTCCACCAGGCGATGAGCTCCCGGCGAAGATCATATTGCAGATATTGCCTGACGAACGTAACGAAATCCCGGGAACTTCTGCCCATTGCCCCTGCCCGACCACGGATACACGTAGAAGCCACGGACGCGCCAGGGGAACGTCATCGACGCGGGCCCGGCCCGGAGGCGCAGAGCCGACGACGTCGATGGCGCGGGTGACGCCGCATCCCCAGTCCCAAGCCCACCGAGCTGAAGCGCCCACAATCGCTTCATTGGTACGGTAACACTCCACCGGAAGCGGAACAAGCGACGCATGGTTGCTCGACGTGTGGCCGCCACGCGGCCGCCGCAGCAACGCCCCGGCGCGGCGGTCGGCGCCGGGCGGCCCGGACGTGCCGTGCTCGACATGCCGTTCGAGACGCTAGGGTGCCTCCGCCGCCGGCTTGATCACCACGGTCGCCGACATGCCGGCGGCGAGGCGCATATCGGGTGGCAGCGTTTCCAACTTGATCCGCACCGGAAGGCGCTGGGCGAGGCGGATCCAGCTGAACTGCGGATCGACCCGCGCCAGCAGGCCGGCCGCGTCGTCGGGATTGGCGATGGCGCGCGCCATCCCTTCCACCACGCCGTCCAGTACCACATTTCCCGCCATCAGTTCCACCTTGGCCGGGGCGCCGACACGGATCTGCGGAACCTTGGTTTCCATGAAGTAGCCATAGACATAGAAGGAGCTGGAATCGACGATCGCCAGCACACCCTGCCCCGCTGTGGCGAAGTCGCCGGCGACGGCGGTGAGATTGGTGACATAGCCGCTCACCGCCGCATGCACGCGGCTGCGGCGCATATTGATCTCCGCGATGGTGAGCTCCGCCTGCGCCACACGCAGCGCCGCCGCCGCTTCGGCGGCCCGGGTCTGCATGCTCTCCCCGGCCTCGATGGAAAAGCCCGGGCTGTCCTCGCGCTGCAGGGTCTGGAAGCGGCGGGCGTTTTCCTGCGCCAGCGCCGCCGCCTCCGCCTTCATCGCCACATCGGCGCGGGCGAGGTTCAGCGCCGCCTGAAAACGCTCCGGGTCGATCTCGAACAGAAGATCGCCCTTCTGCACCGTCTGGTTGTCGCGCACATGGATAGTGCTGATGAGACCGGACACGTCGGGCGCCACGCGCAGCACATCGGCCAGCACCCGCGCGTCGCGGGTCCAGGGCGAGAGCAGATAGTAGGTCCAGAACTGCCAGCCGGCGAAAGCGGCGACGGCGACGGTGCCGACCGTTACCGCGACACGGATCACGCTGCGCCCGCTCATGCCGGCCCTCCTGTCAGAAGCGGCAGCCCGAGGGTGAGGGCCACCAGAACGATCACATAAAGTGCGGCATCGAACAGCGGACGATGCCAGACGAAGGCGTAGAGCCCGCATGCCTGCGCCAGCCGGCTCAGGGCGAAGAAGGGCAGCAGGGCCACCAGCGCCCAGAGCAGCACCGGCGGCAGGTAGAAGCCGAAGAGATCGAGGGTGTGAAACAGCGGATTCCACGTCATGCGCGTTCCTCGCCAAAGATGAAGGCGCGGAAGGCGTGGTCGCGGCTCAGCCGGTCCTCCAGAAAGCGCAGGCTCCCCGCCGCCTCCACCCGCAGCGGCGACGCCGGGCCTTCCGGCCGCGCCTCCCCCGCCAGCGCGGACCTTATCCGCGCCAGAGCCTCTTCAGCCGCCCGGGGCGGCCCGCCGGCAGCGCTGGCGAAACTGGCAAGTCCGTCGCGCATGGTCCCGCGCAGCCGCTCCGGCAGATACGGGCTGTCGGCGATCCGCCTCAATCGCCCGAGTTCCCACGCGCTGGCAGCGCTGGCGAGCAGGCCGCGCGCCAGCATGTCGTGAGCGGGACGCGCCAGTGCCAATTGCGGCAGCAGCGCGCCGACCGATTCCAGTATCTCGCGCGACACCCACGCGGCGGGCCGCTCCCCGCGCGCCACCTCGGGCAGCAGCACCGCGCGCGTGCGCGCCGCCACGTGGCGGCGGGCGCCCTCCGCCGTCACCGGCACGAGGCGCGCCACCATGAGGCAGACGAACATGCCGAAGGCGAGGGCGAAGCAGAAATTGGCGAAGGCCAGCGGATCGGGGGTGAAGACGTTCCCCGTCGCCGCCGCCGCGACATAGAAGATGGTGAAGGTGCCCGCCGCGCGGGCATGGCGCGGGGTGCCGATGAGCAGCCCCGCCGGCACCAGCACCGCCAGCAGGAACAGCGCCAGCGCCTCGAAGCCTTCGAGCCAGGGATAGATGAGGCCCATCGTGGCGTAGGCGGCGAGGCACGCCGCCGCCACCGCCCGCAAATAGGGCCAGCCGAGCGTTGCCGGATCGTCATTGTTCACGCATTGATAGTTCATCAGCGCGAGGCCGGTGATGCCGGCAAGGCCCTGATCCCATTGCGTGGCGTACCAGATGGCGCAGAACACCAGCAGCGCCAGCGCGGCCCGTGCCCCCTGCAGAAGCGCGGAGGCGTGGGCGGCGTGACGCGCCTGCCCTCGCGGCATGGTGCGGGCGGGGTGCGGCCGGAACACCGCGCCTTCGGCCACGAACAGCAGCGCAAGGCCGCGCAGCATCTCCGCCGCCTGCCGGCAGACCAGCACGGCCTCCGCCCGCTTCTCGAAGGGCAGATCGTGCTCCGCCTGCGCGAACCGGCGCCCGAGCGCGGAGAGGTCGCGGCGCAGGCGGGACAGTTCGGCGCAACGCGCGCGGTTCTCCGGCAGGGGTCCCGGCGCTCCACGCTCCAGCAGCGCCGCCGCCTGTTCCAGCGCCGCGCGCACAGGGGCCAGTTCGGGGCTGTCGCCCAGGCCGCCCTCGGCGAGGCGCAGATGCAGCATGCGCGCCTGCGCCAGCACGCCGAGAAAGCGGCGCGTGACCTCGTCCATGCGGGCGTGGTCGGCGCGCATCTGCGCCGCCTCGAAGCGGCTATAGGAGCGGAGCGCGTCGAACTTCACCAGCAGCGGCAGCAGGGCGTTGCGGTCGTCGATCACCCGCGCGCCGGGGCTCGCCCCGCGCAGGGCGAGTGCGCAATGGGCGGCAAGGGCGCGGCGCGATGTGGCCATCAGCCCGCGCAGCTGCGTGCCGGCATGGTCCGGCACCACCAGCGCGCCGGCGAGCGTGGCGCAGGCAATGCCGATGCTGATCTCGCTCACCCGGTCCAGCGCCACCAGCCAGGCCGCCGTGGGCGCGGCCGCGCCCTGAAAGATCACCAGCAGCCCGGTGAACCCCGCCAGCATGAAGCCATAGGCGGTGAAATTGCGCGCCCGTGCGGCGCCGTAATAGCACAGGAAGGTCCAGCCCATCGCGCTGCCGACGAGGAGCAGCGGGTCCTGGGAGAACAGCTTCACCGCCGTGAGGCCGTAGAGCGCGGCGAGGATGGTGCCGAGGAAGCGGAACGCCCCCTTCGCCAGCGCCGCCCCGGTCGAGGACTGCGTGAGCAGATAGACGGTCAGGATCGCCCATTGCGGCTCCTGAAGCTCAAGCCAGTAAGCAAGGGCGAGCGCGACGATGGCCGCGACAGCAAGGCGCGAAGAAAAAAGAAGAGTGCGCCAGTTCGGATTCAGTACAAATCCGGGTCTATTGTCACGCGGCAAAGAGTGACTAAGTCGCACCTACATCCTGCCTTCAACGTGACGCTGCGTCGCGCGATTATAGCCATCCCGCCCTGAATGAACAGCCTTCCTCTCCGCTCGCCTGAGGGAGCGAGCGGCGCCCCCGGCCACGTCCCCGCCATCCGGCGGTCACGACTTTTCCGCAATCTGCCCGGCACGGGACGGTGAATTCCGTCGCCTTTCGTGCTTTCCTGCAAGCGGGGAACGGGTCGATGTCTTCACATGAGAGGCGCGCGACAGTCGCAAGGGGGCCGTGTTGAGGTTGAGGGGATTGATGGCCGGAGTACCGGCCCTGGCCATGCCATGCGCGGCCTCCGCCGCGGGCTTTCTCGAACCCGCCGGGCCGGTGGCGGCGGCGCAGCTCTCGCATTTCGGCACGATCAGCGCGCTGATGCTCATCGTCATCGTGCCGATGTTCATCGCCCTGCCGCTCGTGCTGCTGCGCTACCGGCGCGGCGGCAAGGGCACCTACCGCCCGGACTGGGAGTTCAACTGGGGGCTGGAACTGCTCATCTGGGGCATTCCGGTCGCGCTTGTGGCCGCGCTCGGCACGGCGCTGTGGAATCACACGCTGAAGAACGACCCCTACCGCCCGCTGGGTCCGTCGCCGCTGGTGGTGGAGGTGGTCGCGCTCGACTGGAAATTCCTGTTCCTCTACCCCGAACAGGGCGTGGCGACGCTCGACCTGCTGGTGCTGCCGCAGGGCCGGCCGGTGACGCTGAAGCTGACCAGCGGGACGGTGATGCAGTCCTTCATCGTTCCGCGCCTCGCCGGCCAGATCTACGCCATGGCCGGCATGCAGACGCAGCTCAACCTCATCGCCGACGCGACCGGCGACTTCACCGGGCGCAACACCCAGTATAATGGCCTGGGCTTTGCCACCCAATCCTTCACCACCCGCGTGGTGAGTGCGGAGGACTTCGCCGCCTGGGTGACGGGCGCGAAGGCGCAGCCGGCCGGTCTCGACGCCGCCGCCTATGCCAAGCTGCTGCCGCCTTCCGTGGTGAACGAACCCGTCATCTATGGCCGGTTCACGCCGGGCCTGTTCGACCAGATCATCGCCAGCTTCGCCCCCGGCATGGCCGGAGGCCATCAGGGCCACGCGTCGCAGGCGGGGGAAGCCGCCGCGCCGGCCGCCGCCCATCAGCATGACGCCCACACGCCGGAGGCCGCGCAATGAACTGGGAGCTGATCTTCGGCCAGATCAAGTGGACCTCCTTCGTCTTCGCCGGGATGATCGAGAATCCCTCGCTCAGCGAGGCCATCGCCTCCGGCGCCGGGTCGATCGCCGTGCTCGGCGCTCTGGGCACGGTGGTTATGCTCACGGTGAAGGGCTGGTGGGTGCCGCTGTGGCGTGACTGGCTCACCAGCGTCGACCATAAGAAGGTCGGCATCATGTACATCGTCCTCGCGCTGGTCATGTTCGCCCGCGCGGTGATCGAGGCGGCGCTGATGCGCGCCCAGCAGCTCGCCGCCACCGATGGCGGCGGCTTCCTCTCGGCGGATCATTTCGGCCAGCTGTTCAGCACCCATGGCACGATCATGATCTTCTTCGTCGCCATGCCGTTCATCACCGGGCTGATGAACTATGTCATGCCGCTGCAGATCGGCGCGCGCGACGTGTCCTTCCCGCTGCTCAACGCCATCTCGCTGATGCTGACCATGGCGGGCGCGGTGCTCATCATGGTGTCGCTGGTGGTGGGCCAGTTCTCCACCGGCGGCTGGAGCGCCTATCCGCCCTTCACCGGCATCGACTTCAGCCCCGGCGAGGGGGTGGATTACTGGATCTGGGCGGTGTCGCTCGGCTCCATCGGCTCGACGCTGACCGGGCTCAACTTCGCCGTCACCATCTACAAGAAGCGCTGCCCCGGCATGTCGCTGTTCCGCATGCCGCTGTTCACCTGGACGACGCTGTGCACGTCGATCCTGATGATCTTCGCCATGGCGCCGCTGACCGCCGCCACCGTCATGCTCGCCCTCGACCGCTATGCCGGCTTCCATTTCTTCACCAATGGCGACGGCGGCAACATGATGAACTACGCCAATCTGTTCTGGCTGTTCGGCCACCCGGAGGTCTACATCCTCATCCTGCCGGCCTTCGGCGTGTGGTCGGAAGTGGTGGCCACCTATTCCAGCAAACGCATCTATGGCTATACCTCACTGGTCTACGCCACCATGTGCATCGCCGTGCTCTCCTTCGCCGTGTGGCTGCACCACTTCTTCACCATGGGCCAGAGCGCCAATGTGAACGCCATTTTCGGCATCGCCACGATGATCATCGGCGTACCGACGGGGGTGAAGGTCTATGACTGGCTGCTCACCATGGTGGGCGGGCGCATCCGCCTCACCACGGCGATGCTGTTCCACATCAACTTCCTGCTCACCTTCATCCTCGGCGGCATGACCGGGGTGCTGCTGGCCAATCCCGGCATCGACTTCCAGGTTCACAACACGCTGTTCCTGGTGGCGCATTTCCACAACATGATCATCCCCGGCGTGCTGTTCGGCATGTTCGCGGCGGTGCAGTTCTGGTTCCCCAAGGCCTTCGGCTTCCGGCTGCATGAAGGGCTGGGCCGCGCCTCCTTCTGGTGCTTCGCGCCCGGCTTCCTGCTGGCCTTCTTCCCGCTCTACTGGCTCGGGATGATGGGCGCGACGCGGCGCACCTTCACCTGGTCGAACCCGGACTATCTGCCCTGGTTCGCCCTCGCCATGCTTGGCGCGGCGCTGATCCTCGCCGGCTTCGCCTTCATGGTGGCGCAGATCGTCGTCTCGGTGCGCCGGCGGGCGGAACTCGCCGCCCCCTTGGGCGACCCCTGGGACGGGCGGGCGCTGGAATGGTCGATCCCCTCCCCGCCCCCGGCCTGGAACTTCGCCGTGCTGCCGCAGGTGACGGCGCGCGACGCCTTCTATGAAGCCAAGAAGGACGGCACCGCCTATCGCTCCCCTGCCGCCTATGAGGATATCGAGGTACCGCGCAACACCGCGACGGCGCCGCTCATCGGCCTGTTCGCCTGCGCCTGGGCCTTCGGCCTTGTCTGGCACATCTGGTGGCTGGTGATCGTCTCCTTCGTGCTTCTCTGGGCGGTGGTGATCGCCCGCTCCTTCGCCACCGAGACGGAGGAGATCGTGCCGGCGGCGACGGTGAAGGCGGTGAACGAGGCGTTCCTCGCCGCCGTGCGCGCCACGCCGGGCGTGACCCGCGATCAGGAAATGACGGCGGCGAACCGGGGCCGTGCCATCCCGGAAAGCCTGGAATCCAGCACCGGCGCCTTCGCCGCCCGTGCCGCCGTGGAGGTGACGCGATGAGCCTTTCCGAACGTCTCCATCCCGGCATCAATCTCGCCGGCACCGATCCCGAAAGCCACGAAGCCGCCGAAGAGGTGCTGTTCGGCTTCTGGATCTTCCTGATGAGCGATCTGGTGCTGTTCGCAGTGCTGTTCGCCACCTATGCCGCGATGAGCGTGCAGGGCATCGCCGAAGGCCCCCGGCCCGCCGAGGTGTTCGACCTTACCGCCGCCTTCCTTGAGACGCTGCTGCTGCTGTTCTCCAGCTTCGCCTTCGGCTTCGCCATGCTGGAGATGAAGTACCGCGAAAACCGGCGCGGCGTGCTCGGCTGGCTGCTCGTCACCGGCCTGCTCGGCGCCGGCTTCGTCGGCATGGAACTGCACGACTATTATGTGATGATCACCGCCCACGGCGCCACGCCGCAGACCAGCGGTTTCCTCTCCGCCTATTATCTGCTCACCGGCACCCATGCGCTGCATGTCTCCTCCGGGCTGGTGTGGATGGCGGTCATGGCGGTGCAGGTGGTGGTGTTCGGCCTCAACCCGGCGGTGAAACTGCGGCTGATGCGGCTCGCTTTGTTCTGGCACATGCTGGACGTGGTCTGGATCGGCATCTTCACCTTCGTCTATCTCTACGGGGTGGTGTCATGAGCAACCGGGTTCCCGCCAACAGGCCCGCCACCGACATTGAGGACGAGGGCCATGAGCGCCGCTCCTATGTGATCGGCCTCGTTCTCGCGCTGGTGCTGACCACGGGCGCCTTTGCGGTGGTGTGGTTCGATCTCTTCACCGGCACGGCGGCGCTTGGCGCGCTGGCGCTGCTCGCCGTGGTGCAGGCGGTGGTGCATCTGCGCTATTTCCTGCACATCGACCTTCAGCGCTCGCACCGCGACGACCTCCTGCTCATCCTGTTCACCGTGCTGATCCTGCTCATCATGGTGTCCGGTACGATCTGGATCCTCTACGACCAGCACATGCGCATGATGACGTGACAGCGGCCCGTCCGCCGGACGTGGCGGGCGGACACCGCGCGAGGAACGCTTGCGCCGCGTGAGGCGTTGCGCCCCGGGATTTCTCACCGGGAGCGCCGCGCGTGATCACCGACCTCTGGTACAAGAACGCCATCGTCTATTGCCTCTCCGTCGAAGGCTTCATGGATTCGAACGGCGACGGCGTCGGCGATTTCCGCGGCCTGATGCGGCGGCTGGATTATCTCCACGGGCTGGGCGTCACCGCCATCTGGCTGATGCCGTTCCAGGTCTCGCCCGGCGGCGACGACGGCTATGATGTCGCCGATTACTACGGAGTCGATCCGCGCTACGGCACGCTGGGCGATTTCGTCGAGTTCACCCACGCCGCCAAGCAGCGCGGCATGCGGGTGCTGATCGACCTCGTGGTCAACCACACCTCGAACCAGCACCCCTGGTTCAAATCCGCCCGCTCGGACCCGAACTCGCCCTATCGCGACTGGTATGTGTGGTCGAAGAAGAAGCCGAAAAACGCCAATGAAGGCATGGTCTTCCCCGGCGTGCAGAAGACCACCTGGACCTATGACAAGGTGGCTAAGGAATATTATTTCCACCGCTTCTACGATTTCCAGCCCGACCTCAACACCGCCAATCCCGACGTGCAGGCGGAAATCCTGCGCATCATGGGCTTCTGGCTGCAGCTCGGCGTCTCCGGCTTCCGCATGGACGCGGTGCCGTTCGTGATCGCGGAGAAGGGGGCGGAGGTCGGCGGCACGCCGGTCGAGCATTTCAACATGCTGCGCACCTTCCGCGAATTCCTGCAGTGGCGGCGCGGCGACGCCATCATTCTCGCCGAAGCCAACATCCTCCCCGAAGACGACAAGAAGTACTTCGGCGAGGACGGCGACCGCATGCACATGATGTTCAATTTCCAGGTCAACCAGTCGCTGTTCTACGCGCTCGCCAGCGCCGACATGAAGCCGCTGGTCAAGGCGCTCAACGCCACGCGGCCGGACTATGCGACGGCGCAATGGGGCCTGTTCCTGCGCAATCATGACGAGCTCGACCTCGGCCGGCTGACCAAGGCGCAGCGCGAACAGGTGTTCGCCGCCTTCGGGCCGGACAAATCGATGCAGCTCTATGACCGCGGCATCCGCCGCAGGCTCGCCCCGATGCTCAAGGGCGACCGCCGGATGATGGAGCTGGCCTACAGCCTCATGCTCTCGCTGCCCGGCACGCCGGTGCTGCGCTATGGCGACGAGATCGGCATGGGCGACGACCTCAGCCTGCCCGAACGCTACTGCGCCCGCACGCCCATGCAATGGTCGAACGAGAAGCAGGGCGGCTTCAGCTCGGCGGAAAAGACCTATCTGCCGGTCATTTCCGAGGGCGCCTATGGCTGGGAACAGGTCAATGTCGCCGACCAGCGGCGCGACCCGGACTCCTTCCTCAACTGGATGGAGCGGATGATCCGCACCCGGCAGGAGACGCAGGAAATCGGCTGGGGCGCGTTCGGGGTGGTGGATGTCGGCCACGACGCCGTGCTGTGCCTGCGCTATGAGTGGCGCAACAACGTCGCCGTGTTCCTGCACAATTTCCACCCCGAGGGGGTGAGCGTCCGCTTTACCCTGCCGGCGCCGGAAGGCGAGCCGAACCGGCTCGTCAACTTGCTGTCCGAGGATCACTCCCAGGGCGACGCCAAGGGCCGCTACGAGCTGACGCTGGAGCCCTACGGCTATCGCTGGTTCCGCATGGGCGGGCTCGACTATGCCTACCGGCGCACGGAGCTTTAGCCCCGCGCGTCGAGCGCGACGATGACGCCCTCATAGGGCCGGAGCGAAAGGTGGCCCTCCACCCGCTCCGCCCGGCCCGGCTCGGTGGAGAGCAGCACCTGCCCAAGCGTGCCGGGCGGCAGCGGAATGTCCTCCTGCGCATTGCCGGCGAGGTTGAGCGCCACCAGCACGCATTCCGCCGCGCTCTCGCGCAGGAACACCAGCACATCGCCCAGCGCGGTGATCTTGCGATAGGTGCCGGCGTGCAGCACCGGATGGGCGCGGCGCAGCGCGATGAGGTCGCGGTAGAGGTTCAGCAGCGAGGTGGGCTGCTGCATCTGCACCGCGACATTGCGGGTGGCGAAGTCCGCCGCCAGCGGCAGCCAGGGGCGGCCATTGGTGAAGCCGGCATGGGGCGAGGCGTCCCACTGCATCGGCGTGCGCTCGGGGTCGCGGCCGAGGCCGAGGCCCGGCTCGTTCTTCTCCCAGGGGTCCTGCGCCTCCTGCGTCGGGATCGGCACATTCTCCATGCCGATCTCGTCGCCATAATACAGGGTCGGCGTGCCGCGCAGGGTGAGCAGCAGCATCGCCGCCACCCGTGTGCGCGCCGCGCCGATGCGGGAAGCAATGCGCGGCTGGTCGTGATTGCCCAGCACCCAGTTCGGCCAGCCGCCTTCCGGCACCGCCGCGTCATATTCGGCGATCAGCGCCGCGAGCTGCGGGGCCGTCCAGCTGGCATGGATGAGCTGGAAGTTGAACGGCAGATGTGCGCCTTCAAGGTTCTCGCCGTAATAGGCCACCAGCCGGTCGATCGGCAGGTAGATCTCGCCGATCAGCACCCGGTCCTCATATTCGTCGATCACCGCGCGCAGCTCGGCGATGATGTCGTGGACATCCGGCTGGTCGGTGGAGCGCGTCTGCAGGAAGCGGCGAATGTCGCCGTCGCCGGGCGCGTATTCCGGGTTGGGCGGGTTGTCGCGGAATTCCGCGTCCTTCATCAGGTGCCAGATCACGTCGACGCGGAAGCCGTCGACCCCGCGCGCCATCCAGAAGCGCAGCACGTCGTGCATCGCCGCCCGCACGGCCGGGTTGCGCCAGTTCAGGTCCGGCTGCTCCTTGAGGAAGGCGTGGTAGTAATATTGGCCGGTGGCCGCATCCAGGCTCCAGGCCGGCCCGCCGAAATTGCTCATCCAGTTGTTCGGCGGCCCGCCATCGGGCGCGGGGTCGCGCCAGATGTACCAGTCGCGCTTGGGGTTGTCGCGCGCGGCCCGGCTCTCGGCGAACCAGGGGTGCTGGTCGGAAGTGTGGTTGGGCACGAAGTCGAGCACGATCTTCAGCCCGCGCCCATGCACCTCCGCCACCAGCCGGTCGAAGGCGTCGAGATCGCCGAACATCGGGTCGATGCCGCAATAATCGGCCACGTCATAGCCGAAATCGGCCATGGGCGAGGGGAAGATGGGCGAGATCCACACCGCGTCCACGCCGAGCGTGACGAGATGGTCGAGCCGGGCGCGGATGCCGTCGAGGTCGCCAATGCCGTCGGCATTGCTGTCCTGAAACGAGCGGGGATAGACCTGATAGAAAATTCCCCGCTGCCACCAGCGTGTCTGCGCCATCCGCGCCTCCCTTGGGCTTGGTCAGATTTGGTCAGGCCCCGCGCCGCACCTGCGGCAGCACGCGGGCGCCGAACGTCTCGATGAACGCCGACTGGTTTAGCCCGACATTGTGAAGGTAGATGTCGTGGAAGCCGAGTTCGGCGAATTCCGCCAGCCGCGCCGCGTGCCAGCCGGGATCGTCGGAAATGAGGATGCTCTCGTCGAGGTCCTCCGGCCGCACCAGACGAGTGGCGGCGTCGAACTGTTCCGGCAGTTTCAGTTCCGCCGCGACCGAGGACGACAGCGTGTTGAAGCGCCACTGGTCATGGGCGTTGGCGCGCGCCTCTGCCTGCGTCGGCGCGTAGGAGACATGCACCTGCAGCACCAGCCGGCTCCCCGCGCCGCCGCCCTCGCGGAAGGCGTCGAGGATCGCCCGCAGCCGCTCCACCGGCTGGTTGATGGTAACGAGCCCATCCGCCCACGCCCCCGCGCGGCGCGCGGTTTCCGGCGTCAGCGCGGCGGCGATGAAGGCCGGCGGCACCTTCGGCCGCGTATAGAGCCGGGCCTCCTCCACATCGATCAGCCCGCCGCGCCGGCTCACCGTTTCGCCGGCGAACAAGGCGCGCATGATCTCCACCGACTCGCGCAGCCGCGCGTCCCGCTCCGCCTTGGCCGGCCAGCGCTGGCCGGTCACGCGCTCGTTCAACGCCTCGCCGGAGCCGAGCGCCATCCAGAACCGCTCGGGAAACATCTCTGCCAGCGTCGCCGCCGCCTGGGCGGTGAGCGCGGGGTGGTAGCGGCGGCCGATTGGCGTCGTCACCACGCCGAAGGAGAGCGAGGTGGTGGCCAGCGCGGCGCCGAGCCAGCTCCAGGCAAAGCCGGAATGCGGCTGGCGCGCGCTCCACGGGGCGAAATGGTCCGAGCACATGGCGGCGTCGAAACCCGCCTGTTCGGCGGCGCGGACGCAGCCGAGAAGATCGCTCGGCGCGAACTGCTCATGCGAGGCGTGGTAGCCGAGGCGAAGGCGGGCGGGCGCGTCGGTCATGGAAACGATCCGGAAGGGCGGGAGAGTGCACGGCGCGGCGCACGGGGTCGGGGGAGAACGCCTCAGCCGGCCAAGTGTTTCCTTCCGCAGTGCCGGGCGGCCCGCGCGGGCGCGCGATGCCGCCAATTTCGCCATTCAATGCGGCGCGCTTCCGCTCTACACTCAAGCCGATCGCGCAAGACGATCAAACCAGGGAAGGGAGCCCCCCATGCGCGCCATTAGTCTCGCCACGTCGCTGCTCATCGCCCTTGCCGCCGGCACCGCCGCGCAGGCGCAGGCGCCGCAGAACGATCTCGCCAAATACTGCCAGGCGGACATCAAGCGCCTGTGCCCGACCGTGCAGCCGGGTGGCGGCCGGGTGATGAAGTGCCTCAAGGCGCATACCAAGGAAATGTCGGTGGGCTGCGCGCAGGCGCTGCAGAAGATGAAGAGCTGAGCGCTTTGCAGCGCGGCCCTCGCCGCAGGGGTGGAACTATCGTGCCCGCGCCGGCTTTTGTCGGCAGCATCTCGACACCAGTCACAGCGGGGGATTTCATGGTCACATCCATCAGCCGGCGCGGCCTTCTGGCGACTTTCGCGGCGGCGTCACTCCTGGAGGGCACCGCCGCCCGCGCCGCCGCGCCGGTCGTGGTCGCGTCCAAGATCGACACGGAAGGCGCGGTGCTCGGCAACATCATCGCGCTGGTGCTGGAACATGCCGGCATTCCGGTGACCCGGCGGCTTCAGCTCGGCCCCACCAAGATCGTGCGCACCGCGCTGCTGGCGGGGGAGATCGACCTCTATCCCGAATATACCGGCAATGCCGGCTTCTTCTTCGCCATGGCGGACGACCCGCTGTGGAAGAACGCCACCGCCGCCTATGAGAAGGCCCGCGATCTCGACGCCGCCAACGGCCTTGTCTGGCTCGCCCCGGCGCCGGCGGACAACACCTGGGGCATCGCCGTGCGCGGCGATGTCGCGGCGCGCGAAAAACTGGCGACGCTGGACGATTTCGCCCGCTGGACCAGGGACGGCAAGGTGAAGCTCGCCGCCTCGGCTGAATTCGTGGAAAGCGCGGCGGCGCTGCCCGCCTTCCAGCAGGCTTATGGCTTCAAGCTGTCGGGCGACCAACTGCTGGTGCTCTCGGGCGGCGACACCGCCGCCACCATCAAGGCGGCGGCGGAAGGCACCTCCGGCGTCAATGCCGCCATGGTCTATGGCACGGACGGCGCCATCGCCGCGCTCGATCTCAAGGTGATGGCCGACACCAAGCAGGTGCAGCCGGTGTATCAGCCGGCGCCGGTGATCCGCAAAGGCGTGCTCGACGCCCATCCGGAGATCGCCGCCAAGCTCGCGCCGGCCTTTGCCGGCCTCACCCTGCCGACGCTGCAGCAGCTGAACGCGCAGGTGCAGCTCGAAGGCCGTGACGCCCGCGCCGTCGCCGAAGCCTATCTGAAGGCGCAGGGGCTGCTCGGGTGAGACGCCTCGCCGGCCGCGTGCCGGCGTCCCTGTCGCGCCCGGCGGCCGGGGTCGAGGCCCTGCCCCTGCTGCTCGCCGCCGTCGCGCTGGTGGCGCTGCTCGCGTGCGGCTTCGTCGTGGTGGCGCCCAACCGGCTGCTGTCGGGAGCCCCGCTGCCGCTGTGGGACGCTGTGGGGATGGGCCCGAGCCTTGCCGTGCTGATGTTGCTCGCGGGGATCGCCGCGCTGGCGCTGCGCCCCACCCTTCCCGCCCAGCCGGCCCTGCTCGGCCTGTGCGCCGGCGCGCTGATGCTGGCGGCGCTGGCGCTGGCGGGGCAGGCGGCGGGGGAACAGGCCGTCGCCGCCGGGCCGCTCACCCGCGTGTCGCTCGGCACCGGCTTCTGGGTCGTGTTCACGGCGGGGCTGCTGCTGCTCGCCGACAGCGCCGAGCGGGCGCCGGGCCGTGCCGGCAAGGCCGCGCCGCCGCTCGCCACGCTGGCCGGAATCGCCGCGCTGCTCGCCAGCGGCACCCTCGCCCCACTCTCGCTTGCGCGCGAATATGCGGTGCGCCAGCAGGCCTATCTCGACGAGGTGGTGCGCCATCTCCAGCTCACCGGGGCGGGGCTGGCACTCGCCCTCCTCGCCGGCGGGGCAATCGGGCTGATGGCCTATCGCCGGCCGGGTCGCGCCGCGCCGGTGTTCGCCGTGCTCAACATCGTGCAGACCATCCCCTCGCTCGCACTCTTCGCCCTCCTCATCGGTCCCATCGTCCTCCTCATCGAACTGGTGCCGGGCCTGCGCCAGCTCGGCATTTCCGGCATCGGGGCGACCCCGGCCATCCTCGCGCTGGGGCTCTACGGCCTGCTCCCGGTCGCGCGCGGCGTCCATGCCGGGCTCTCCAGCGTCCCGCCGGATGTGGTGGAGGCCGCGCGCGGCATGGGCATGACGCCGGCGCAGATCGTGCGTAACACGTTGATTCCGCTTGCCTTGCCGACGCTGCTGCAGACGCTGCGCCTCACTTTGGTGCAGCTCATCGGCCTCGCCGTGCTGGCGGCGCTGATCGGCGCCGGCGGGTTAGGAACGTTTATTTTTCAAGGACTTGGACAGACGGCGGCCGATCTCGTGCTGCTGGGCGCGCTCTCGGCCATCGCCCTCGCGCTGATCGCCGATACCGCTTTGCGCGGCGTCGCACTTTTCCTCGTGCGGAGGCCGCAGCGATGATCCGATTCGAGAGCGTTTCCAAGCGCTTCGGCGCGGTGCCCGCCGTGGATGAGGTGTCGCTCAACGTCCCGCGCGGCACGCTCTGCGCGCTGGTCGGCACGTCCGGTTCCGGCAAGTCGACCCTGCTGCGCCTCGCCAACCGGCTGCTGGAGGCGGATGCCGGGCGCATCCTCGTCGACGGCACCGACATCGCCACCCTCCCCCCGGTCGCGCTGCGCCGGCGCATGGGTTATGTCATTCAGTCCGTTGGACTTTTCCCGCATTGGACCGTGGCGCGCAACGTCGCCACCGTGCCGACGCTCCTCGGCTGGCCGGCGGCGCGGATCCGGGCAAGAGTGGCCGAACTGCTCGACCTCGTCGGCCTCCCACCCGAGCACCATGCCCAACGTTACCCGGACGAACTGTCCGGCGGCCAGCAGCAGCGCGTCGGCGTCGCCCGCGCACTGGCCGGCGATCCCGAAGTGTTGCTGATGGACGAGCCGTTCGGCGCCGTCGACCCGCCGACGCGGCGCGGTCTCCAGGACAGCCTCCGCGACATACAGCGACGCACCGGCACCACCATCCTGCTCGTCACCCATGATGTAGAAGAAGCGATCCGCCTCGGCGGCACGCTCGCCGTGCTGCACCAGGGACGCCTGTTGCAGAGGGGCACCCCGGCACAGGTGCTGGCCCACCCCGCGAGCGAGGCGGTGGCGCGCTTCTTCGGCGGGCCGCTGCTGGGGCTGAACCGGCTCAAAGCGCTGTGCGTCGGCGACCGCGCCGTTTTCACCCCCTCGGCGTCACCGATAGACGCCGCGCCGATCACCGCCGAGGCGACACTGGAAGAGGCCCTGGCCCGCATGGTGGCGGAAGGCCGCGCGCAGCTGCCGGTCCGCCGCTCAAGCGATGGGCAGCCCGGCGTGCTCACCCTTGCCGATCTGGTTCGGCCATGAAGCTCCGGCGCGCGACGGGGGCGGCGGCGTGGATCGCCCGCCGGCCGGTGCTGTGGGTCGGAGCGGCGTTCCTTGCCCTCACCTTTGGCATGGACGCGCTGGCGCCGCATCTCGGCTTTCTGTTTCCGCCGGGCACACGTCTCGTCTACAGCCGCGCCAGCTTCCCTGAACTCGTCGCCGCGCATGCAATTCTGACCGGCGCGGCGAGCCTCGTCGCCATCACGCTCGGTGTCGCCGCCGCGCTGTTCGCCACCCGGCCGATGGGCCGCGCCTATGCGGGAACGCTGGACCGGCTCGGCGCGCTGGCCCAGACATTTCCGCCAGTCGCCGTGCTGGCGCTTGCCGTGCCGAGCCTCAGCTATGGCGCGCTGCCCACCGCCTTCGCGTTGGTGCTCTATGGCGTGCTACCGGTGATGGGGGCGGGGATGGCGGGGCTGCGCAGCGTGCCGGCGCCGGTGCTAGAGGCCGCCGATGGCAGCGGCTTCTCGCCCGCCGGCCGGTTATGGCGGATCGAGCTGCCGCTGGCGGCGCCGATCCTCTTTGCCGGCATCCGCACCTCGGTGACGATCGGCATCGGCACGGCCACTATCGGCTCGACCGTCGGTGCGCTGACGCTGGGCTCGCCGATCATTGACGGCCTGTCAGGCGGCAACCCGGCCTATGTGCTGCAGGGCACGGTGCTAGTGGCCCTGTTCGCCGTCACCGTCGACCTCGCACTGGGCGACGTGCAGCGCGCGCTCACACGGCGCGCGCGCTAACGCGGGCGGCGGCACGGCCTCAGTTGCCGTGACCCGAACGCTCCTGGCAACGATAGCCGGCAAGACACTGGCTCTGGTCCTGCGAGGGGATCCAGCTCGGCGCACCACCGTCGGAGGCCATGCACAGACTGGGATTGGAGACGACGCGGCTGAGATCGCCGCCACCCGTGTCGAACACCACCTGGCCGCGCTGCTGCACCAGCGCGTTCACCTGCGCGCAGCTCATCGTGGTGGAGCGCGGGTTTTCCTGCGCCTGCGCCGAGGCAATGCCGAGAACCAGCGCGGCAGAGAGAAAGAAAACGCTTCGCATTGAGAGCTCCCGAAAGCACAACGCCACGCACCTCTCGGCGCGGCGAGCGGCTCTTGGGAGCCGCAGCGACATCCTAGCAAATCACCCGTGGAGGAACAGGCAAAGTCGCGTGAGGGCCACCGCGCGCAATCCTGAAGCAAGCCTCGCCTTCTAGCGAAACGCAGTCGCCGCACGCGGGCGGCGATGTGGAGAGCGCTGAATGCACCTGCTGTCGAACCGCCATGCCCCTGCGACCCTCGAAGCCCTCGACCGCTCGCTCGCCGTTGTCGAATTCACGCCGGACGCACGGCTCATCACCGCCAATGCCAATTTTCTCACGCTCATGGGCTATGAGTTGGCGGAGATCGCGGGGAAGCCGCACACGCTGTTCGTTCGTCCGGACGAGCGCGCGAGCGAGGCCTATGCCGCGTTCTGGGACGATCTGCGCCGTGGCGTGTTCAAATCGGCCGAATTCCACCGCGTGACCAAAGAAGGCCGTTCTGTCTTCATCCAGGCGACTTACAATCCCATCGTCGTCCGCGGCAAAGTGGTCAAGGTCATCAAGTTCGCTTCCGATGTTTCGGCGCAGAGGGCGCGCGAGGCCGAGTATGAGAGTCTCATTCGCGCCGCGAACACCTCGCAGGCCCTTATCTATTTTACGCCCGACGGCCATGTGCTGGACGCCAACGCGAACTTCCTGAACGCGCTTGGCTACACGCTCGACGAGATCAAGGGCCGGCACCACGCGCTCTTCGTCCCGCCGCAAGAGCGCGACACACCCGCCTATCGTAGCTTCTGGGCCGAGCTGGGGCGGGGAACCTTCCAGGCCGGCGAGTTCCACCGCATCGCCAAGGATGGGCGCGATGTGTGGATACAGGCCAGCTACAATCCGATGTTCGACGCCAGCGGAACCCTGACCAAGGTGGTGAAGTTCGCCACCAACATCACCGCCGAGGTGGTGCGGCGGCAGCATCGTGAAGCGTTGCAAAGCTTGATCGGCACCGACATCGAGCGCATCACGCGCGAGATCAGCGACGCCAGCCATCAGGCCGCGACCGCCTCGCAGGCGACCGAGCAGACCTCCGTCGGAATCAACGCGGTCGCCTCCGGCGCGGAAGAGCTCTCCGCCTCGATCAGCGAGATCAGCCGGCAGGTCGCGGTGGCGCTGGAAAATTCACGCGGCGCCGTGGCGGAGAACACACGGGCGCATGAGGTCGTCACCGCCCTCACCGACACCGCCCAGCGCATCGGCCTTGTCATCGATCTGATCACCAAGATCGCCGGCCAGACCAATCTGCTCGCCCTCAACGCCACCATCGAGGCGGCACGGGCGGGCGAGGCCGGACGCGGCTTCTCGGTGGTTGCGACGGAGGTGAAGGAGCTCGCCGGCCAGACGGCGGACGCCACCGGCCAGATCACGGCGCAGATCGCCGCCATTCAGGACTGCACGCGGCAGACCGCGCAGGCGCTCGCCGCCATCGGCCAGCGCATCGGCGACATCGATGCGATTTCGACCGGCATTGCCGGCGCGGTGGAGGAACAGTCGGCGGTGGCGCGCGACATGTCGCTAAGCATGCAGGAAGCCGCGAAGAACGTGGGCACGATCACTCGCAGCATGGATGCCATTGCCGCATCGGCGCATCATCTGGAAACCGCTTCGGCCGCCCTGCGCGCACGCTCGCGCGAGATTGCGTGAGCCCCTGCGTCACCCCGCCAGCCGGCGGGCGCGGCGCTTGCGCAGCACGGCGATGGTCGCCAGCGCGAGGAGAATCACCGCCAGCGAGAACACCGTGGTCACCGTGCCCAGCGCGTAGAGCACCGGGGTGGTGACATTGGTGGTCATGCCGTAGATCTCCAGCGGCAACGTGTTGAAGCTGCCGGAGGTCATCAGCGTTCGGGCGAATTCGTCATAGGAAAGGGTGAAGCCGAACAGGCCGACGCCGATGAGGCTCGGCAGGATGATCGGCAGCACCACATGGGCGAAGGTCTGCCACGGGCTGGCGCCGAGGTCGCGCGCCGCTTCCTCATAGGCCGGGTTGAAGCGGTTGAATACCGCGAACATGATCAAGAGGCCGAAGGGCAGCGTCCAAGTGAGATGCGCGCCGAAGCCGGAGGAATACCAGGCCGGCTCCAGCCCGAACACGTTGAAGGCGAGGCCGATGCCGAGCGAAATGAGGATCGCGGGCACGATCAGGCTGGCGATGGTGAGGTAGAACAGCGGCCCGCTGCCGAGGAAACGGCGGCGGAAGGCAAGGCCGGCCAGCAGCGAGACCACCACCGTGGTCAACATGGTCATCAGGCCGAGAAGGAGCGAGCGCGCGAAGGCGCCGCCGAAATCGCCCACCGCCTGCTGCTCGAACAGCAGGTTCTCGAACCAGCGCAGCGACACCCCGTTCATCGGGAAGGTGAGCCCGCCATTCGGCCCCTGGAAGGAGAGGATGAAGATGGTGGAGAGCGGCCCGTACAGGAACAGCACGAACAGGATGAAGAAGGCGGTGAGCACGTAGAAGCCAAGGCCGCGCTTTTCCGAGTTCATCGCTCACAGCTCCTTGCGGATGTTGACGATGCGCAGGATGGCAGCGACCAGCAGCAGCACGAGCACCAGCAGGATCACCGCATTCGCCGCCGCCGCCGGGTATTGCAGCAGCGCGATCTGGTTCGCCATCATCAGCCCCACCGAGGCCGACTGGCCGCCGGACATGAACCGCACGGTGATGAAGTCGCCCATGACCAGCGTCACCACGAAGATCGAGCCGATGGCGATGCCGGGCTTGGCCAGCGGGATGATGACATTGGTGAGTATCTGGAAGGCGCTGGCACCGGCGTCGCGCGCCGCCTCGATCAGCGCCCGGTCGATGCGCATCAGCGTGTTGAAGATCGGGGTGACCATGAACAGCGTGTAGAGATGCACCATGGCCAGCACGACGGCGAAATCCGAGAACAGCAGGAATTCCAGCGGCTGGTCGATCACGCCCATCGACATCAGCGACTGGTTCAGCAGCCCGTTGCGGCCGAGGAACGGAATCCACGAGATCATGCGGATGATGTTCGAGGTGAGGAATGGGATGGTGCAGATGAGGAACAGCACCATCTGCATGGTCGCCGAGCGGATGTGGAAGGCGAGGTAATAGGCGACCCAGAAGCCGACAAGGAGCGTCACCGCCCAGACGATGACCGTGTATTTCAGCGTGTTGAGATAGGTGCTCCAGGTCACCGGCGAGGTGATCGTCTCCTCGTAATTGGTGAAGACGAAAGCCGGGAAGATCTGGATCGAGTCATAGTCCCAGAAGCTCACCATTACGATGGTGGCGATCGGCAGCACCAGAAACGCCGCCAGGATCAGCGTCAGCGGCGTGGCCTGCAGATAGGGGGCGATCCGGGACAGGGTCATGCGGGGTTTCCGGTCAGCGAACGTCCGGGACAAAGGCCCTCTCCCCATCGGGGAGAGGGTTGGGTGAGGGAAGCATGCGGCGGCACCCGGAGAGGCCCCTCACCCCAGCCCTCTCCCCCCACGGGGGGAGGGAGCCGGAGGCGCCACTCGCAACCACCTTTGCCTCACGCGGCGATGAACTCGTTCCAGCGGCGGACCATGTAGCGGTCCTCGTCCATCACCGAGTTCCAGCACGCCACCGCGCCCATGCGCTGCTCGAAGGAGCCGCCGTCGCGCACCGCGCCGGCCGTGTACATTACCTTGCCCTCCGGCGAGAGGATGTCGGCCTTGGCCGGCTGGCCAAGCATCCAGAACGCCCATTCATCCGGCGTCATGTTCTTCTCGGCGGTGGAGAGAACGGCGGAGTAATAGCCCTGCCGGTTGAGATAGGCGCCGACCCAGCCGGAGAGATACCAGTTGATATATTCATAGGCGGCGTCGAGCTGCGCGCCCTTCAGGTGCTTGGCGATGCCGAGGCCGCCGCCCCAGGCGCGATAGCCTTCTTCCAGCGGCTGGTAGACGCAGGCCACGCCCTTGGAGCGCACCGCCGCCACCGCCGGCGACCACATGGACTGGATCACCACCTCGCCCGAGGCCATGAGGTTCACGCTCTCGTCGAAGGTCTTCCAGAAGGCGCGGAACTGGCCGGCCTTCTTGGTCTTGATCAGGAAATCGATCGTGGTGTCGATCTCCGCCTTGGTCATGTTGCCCTTGTCGCCATATTTGATGATGCCGGCGCTCTCGCAGATCATCGCCGCGTCCATGATGCCGATGGACGGAATGTTGATGATCGAGGTCTTGCCCTTGAAGGCGGGGTCGAGAATGTCCTTCCAGTTCTTGATCGGCCGACCGACGAGGTCGGGGCGGATGCCGAGCGTGTCGGCGTTGTAGATGGTGGGGATCAGCGTCATCCACTGGGTCGGCGCGGCGGCGAACTTCTTGGAATCCGGGCCCTCGACGAAGCCGACCGTGTTGGGCGCGGTGCCCTGCGCGATCTTCGATTCCGGGGTCAGCTTGCCGGTGGTGAAGATCGGCACGATCTGGTCGTAATATTTGATCTTGGTCACATCCATGGGCTGCAGCGTGCCGGCGGCGAACACCTTCTTGCAGATCCAGTACTCGATATCGGCGATATCGAAGGAATTGGCCTGCGTCACCACGCGCTGCGACACCGCGTCGGAATCGAGCGCGGTCATCTGCAGGGTGATGCCGAGGTCGGCCTTGCACTTCTCGGCGATGGCGTTGAGGTTCGACACGCCGGTGCCGAACTGGCGCAGCGTGATCGGGTTCTGCGCCCAGATGGTCGGGAAGCCGGTGACCGCCTGCCCGCCGACGGCGAGGCCGCCCAGCGCCGCCGCGCCCTTCAGCAGGCCGCGGCGGCTGACGCCCTTGGCGCCGGCGGCTCTGGCGCGATCCGTGGTCTTCTTGCTCATTGCAGTCTCCCGAGCGTTGTGCGGCGGGGTGAGCCGCCGATGTGTCTGGTGTCAGGCGGAAGGCGAAGGCTGAAGGATGTGAACGTCCTGCGGCGTCCAGCCGAGCGGCACGGCATCGCCGATGCTGAGCGGGGCGGCGAAGAAGGCGGTTTCCGGCACCTGAACCGAGAATTCCGACACGCCAGGCGCGGCCAGCGCCACCTGCACCTTCTGGCCGTGATATTCGATGTTCTGCACGAGGCCGGTGAGGCCGCACCCCGGCATCGCCCCGGCGCCGAGCGTCACACGGTCGGTGCGCACGGCGATCTCCACCGGCGCGCCCGGCTCCAGCCCCGGCGCGGTGGGGGCGCGGAAGGAGGCGCCGCCCGGCACCTCGAACGTCACCTCCTCGCCGCCGAGCTGCGTCACCCGGCCGGCGATCACATTATGGTCGCCCATGAAGCGGGCGACGAAGGCGGTGGCGGGGCGGTTGAACACCTCGCGCGGCGGGCCCGCCTGCTCGATCCGCCCGCCATTCATCACCACCACCAGGTCGGAAAGCGCCATCGCCTCCTCCTGGCTGTGGGTGACGTGGATGAAGGAAATGCCGAGCTGAAGCTGCAGCTTCTTCAGCTCCTGCCGCACCTTGATCTTGAGGAAAGGGTCGAGTGCGGAGAGCGGCTCGTCGAGCAGCAGCGCCTGCGGATCGGTGATCAGCGCGCGGGCGAGCGCCACGCGCTGCTGCTGGCCGCCCGAGAGCTGGGCGGGACGACGCTCGGCCAGATGCTCCATCTGAACCAGCTTCAGCATCTCCATGGCCCGCGCCCGGCGGGTCGGCTTGTCGACCCCCTTCATCTTCATGGAGAAGGCGACATTGTCGACGATGTCGAGATGCGGGAAGAGCGCGTAGCTCTGGAACATCATCGCCGTGCCGCGCTTGGCCGGCGGCAGGTCCGTGACCACGGTGGGGCCGAGGCGGATGTCGCCTTCCGTCACGCTCTCATGGCCGGCGATCATGCGCAGCGTCGTGGTCTTGCCGCAGCCGGAAGGGCCGAGCAGGCAGCAATAGGTGCCGGCCGGAATCTTCAGCGAGACGTGGTCCACCGCCATGGCCTGCCCATAGCGCTTGGTCACGTCGATGAGTTCGATCTCGGCGCCTTTGCTCATGTGGTCGGCATGGCTCCCCTTCGGCTGCGAACAGGCGGCTCTTCACGCAAGCGATATGCCAGCCGGGGCAACCCTGCCGCGAATCCCGGCCCGTCGCGCTCGCGCCCACGCCCCGATGACACGGCGCGGAGCCGGTTACCGCACGCTCCCTGTCGCTGCCTAGCGAACAGGCAGATCGCGCATCCCGTGCCCAGTTAGCGGCCGCCCGCGCGCACTCCCTCAGACAGATGGCGGATTGAGCGTGACGCGGTGATGTCGCACTCTATCTCCCACCAAGGGTCCGCAGAGGCCCATCGCGCGCATGGGGCGCGCTGAAGGAGGACACGCCGCATGAAACGCACCCTTTTTGCCGCCGCCATCGCCGCGCTGGCCGTCGCGCTGGCCCCGGCCGGCCCGGTCGCCGCGCAGGATTTCCCCACCCGGCCGGTCACCTTGGTCATTCCCTTCGCCGCCGGCGGCTCCACCGATCTCGTCGGCCGGCTGATCGCCGAGCGCATGGCGGCGGAGCTGGGACAGCCCGTGGTGGTGGAGAACAAGGGCGGGGCCGGCGGCAATCTCGGCGCGGCGCAGGTCGCCAAGGCGAGCCCGGACGGCTACACCATTCTCATGGGCACGGTGGCCACCCATGCGCTGAACCCGGCGCTGTACAAGAAGATGCCCTATGACCCCGTCACCAGCTTCGCGCCGGTGTCGCTGCTGGTGGTGGTGCCCAACGTGCTGGTGGTGAACCCGGATTTCCCGGCCAAGACCACCGAGGAGCTGATCGCGCTGCTGAAGAAGGACCCGGGCAAGTACTCCTACGCCTCCTCCGGCAACGGCACGCCGCTGCATCTCTCCGGCGAGCTGTTCAAGAGCATGGCCGATGTCGACATGCAGCACATTCCCTATCAGGGCGCCGGCCCGGCGCTGGTCGATGTGCTCTCCGGCCAGGTGCCGATCATGTTCGACAACCTCCCCTCCTCCACCAGCCACATCAAATCCGGCAAGCTGCGGGCGCTGGGCGTGACCACGGCCAAGCGCGCGCCCTCCTTCCCCGATGTGCCGGCCATCGCGGAAGCCGTGCCGGGCTATGAGACCTACACCTGGAACGCCGTCTTCGCCCCCGCCGGCACGCCGCCGGATGTGGTCGCCAAGCTCAACGCCGCCGCCAACAAGGCGCTGGCCGACCCGAAGGTGCAGGCCCGCCTCGCGGATTTCAGCGCCGTCTCGGTCGGCTCGACGCCGGAGGAACTGGGCGAGCATGTGAAGAAGGAAATCGCCAAATGGGCGCCGATCGTGAAGGCGTCCGGCGCGCAGCTGGATTGAGCACTCTCTGACAAGGGCGTCATCCCGGCCGAAGCGCAGCGCAGAGCCGGGATCGCTCTATCTTCGGCACACGATCCCGGATCGGCCTTCGGCCGTCCGGGATGACGAAAAGCTCAGAACACCGTGCCGTCGGCGTCGATGGCGAGCGGCGGCGGACCGGCGGGCGGGCGCCGCTCCGCAGCGATGCGCCGTCCTGCCGTCCATGTGCCGCCCTGCAGCAGCTTGGCGAGCGGGAATTGCGCGGCGTCGAGCCCCAGCCGCTCGCGCACCCGGTCGGCCAGCAGGTCCAACAGCGCCACGGTCAGGGCCCGCCACTCGACCACGAGTTCAGATGTCACCTCGTGCTTGTGCGCGGGGTCGAGCGGTGCGCGCGGCACCACCGCGCCGAGATCGATCAGCAGCCCGCCATTGCGGTATTCCGGCAAGGCGGTGAGCGCGTCGAGATCGGTGATCGCGAGGCCGGAGGCCTCGAACGGCTCCAGCAGGGAATAGGTCAGCCATTGCGACAGCTTGTGAAACGGCACGAGCTGGTCGGAGCGATCCGCCACCCGCACCGCCGGATGACGCCCGACATCGCCCAGCGCCACCCCCGCCACCTCCAGCCCGGACGGCCAGATGACGGAAAGCCCGTCGAGCAGCGCTGTGAGAATGGCTTCCGCCGGCAGCCGGCGAATCCGCGCCTGCGGGGCGAGCGTGTCATAGAGCCCGCCGGGCCGTCCGCTCGGGCCGAAAATATCCGGCCGCGCCGCCACCGCCGCGCCGAGCCGGTTCAGCAGCGCCGCCCGGCCGGCGAGACCCACGAGCGGATTTTGCTCCGACACCTGAAAGAACCGGCCGAGCGTCGCCGCGCCGAGGCCGATCAGCGCGGAGGCATCGGCGCGCAAAGGCCGGTCGGGATCGGCCGAGAAGCCGCCGGCCGCGAACATGTCGAGGCTCGCCACCGCCAGCCCTTCGGACCGGCCGATGGAAAGCCCCGTCTCTTCCTCATGGTAGCGCCAGGCGTCCCCCGCCCCGGCGTCGAGCAGCACACTGACCACGGCAAGGTCGATCATGGTGCGCGCCCGCTCGGCGGCGTCCATACCCTCAAGGCGGGGGTTAAGCGCCTCCCAGCGCGCCACGCCGCCGGCATCGAAGTGCCTCCAACGGCTGTGATAGGGAATGTCGAGACTGGGATAGTCCTGCCGCGTCACCTCAGCCACATAGTCAGCCACCGCGTCGAGCGCGGCGAGATCGACGGTGAAATGCGGCGAGCGCCCTTCCCGCACATGGTCGAGAACCTGGTGGCTGCGGGCCCGCACGGCGGCAGGCGAGCGCAGGGCGGCGAGTTCGGGGGGGATCATGCGTTACTTTCCTGCTCCGACGTCCGCCCCGGCGCGACGTCATCCTGAGGTGCGAGCGTAGCGAGCCTCGAAGGATGTCCTTGGCGGCTCGGCAATGACCATCCTTCGAGGCCCGGCGTGCGCCGGGCACCTCAGGATGACGTGGCTTGGGAGATACGGGAAACTTACTCCTCCAGCCCGCGACCCTGCGTCTCCTCGAACCGGCTGTCGAAGCCGACGCCGTAATAGCCGGCGGAGACCTTCGCCTCCATCTCGACGCGGGCATCGGGCGGGATCAGCTCGGCGGGGATCGGCACGCGCTCCACCACCTCGATGCCGGCGCGGGCCAGCGCGTTGAACTTCATGTCGCTCATCGAGGCGAAGCGGTCGATCTTCGAGATGCCGAGCCAGTGGAACACGTCCGGCATCAGTTCCTGGAAGCGCATGTCCTGCACGCCGGCGACGCATTCGGTGCGCTTGAAATAGGTCTCGGGCAGGTCGCCACCCTCCTGCCGCTTGCGGGCATTGTAGACGAGGAACTTGGTGACTTCGCCCAGTGCGCGCCCTTCCTTGCGGTTATAGACCACCAGGCCGGTGCCGCCCTTCTGCGCCATCTCCACGCACATTTCGATGCCATGGGCGAGATAGGGACGGCAGGTGCAGATGTCGGAGGAGAACACGTCCGAACCGTTGCACTCGTCATGCACCCGGCAGGCGAGCGGGGTGGCGCCGTCGCCGATCTTGGAGGGGTCGCCGAACAGATAGAGCGTCATGCCGCCGATGGGCGGCAGGAACACCTTGAGATCGCCGCGGGTGACGAGTTCCGGGAACATGCCGCCCGTGTGCTCGAACAGCGCCCGGCGCAGCGCGCCCTCGGAAACACCGAAGCGCTGCGCGATGCCCGGCAGGTACCACACCGGCTCGATCGCCGCCTTGGTCACGCGCACATCGCCCTTCGGCCCGATAATGTCGCCGTCGATGCTCAGCCGCCCGGCGCGCAGAGCGTCGCGGATTTCCGGCATGTCGATATGGGCGCGGGTGATGGCGATGCTCGGGCGCACATCGAGCCCGGCCGCGACCTCGGTGCCGAAGGCCTCGCCGATCATGTGGCCGAACGGGTCGAGCGAGACGATCTTGCCGGGGTCGCCCCATTGCGGATGCGGGCCGATGATGTCGGAGGGCGCGGTATTGGTGAGGTCGGCCTTGAAATCGGCCGGCAAGGCGCCGGCAGCGATGGCAAGCGCGCGATAGACCGAATAGCCGCCGGCATGGGTGCCGATGGCGTTGCGGCGCTTGGGATCGGTGAGGGTGGCGACCACGGGCCCGCGCAGGGCCGGATCGGGCGCGCCCCAGTTCAGCGCCGGGCCATCGGCCGCGACGCCGGTGGGCGCGCCATGGGAGGTGAGGACGATGTGGTTGCGGGAACGACCGCCTGCACTGGCATTGACGGACATAGGGGGCTCGCTTCAAGTCCGGCGGACATCGCCGGCGTCCTGGAAGCAACCTATGTGAGCGTGAAAACGCCGCTTCCGCAAGAGGGGCGGCGCGCCCGGTCGCGAAAAAACGGACGGGATGGTCCGTTTCTTGAATCGGATTTCGCGTTATTGTGAGTTCCGTGACGGGGGCGGGCACCGTGCCGCGCCTGAGTACCATGCGAGGACGACGCCGAGATGAACGCCCCCACCAGCCCGAAAGCCGCCGTGCCGTCCAACACGGTCGTCGTCGATCACCCGCTGATCCAGCACAAGCTGACGCTGATGCGCCGCTCGCGCACCCCGGCGAACGAGTTCCGGCTGCTGCTGCGCGAGATCAGCATGCTGCTCGCCTATGAGGTGACGCGCGACATGCCGACCGAGACGATCGAGATCGAGACGCCGCTCACCACGATGCAGGCGCCGATCCTCGCCGGCAAGAAGCTGTGCCTCGTCTCCGTGCTGCGCGCCGGTGGCGGCATTCTGGAGGGCATGCTGGAAATCCTGCCCGCCGCGCGCGTCGGCCATGTCGGGCTCTACCGCGACCCGGTCTCGCTGGCGGCGGTGGAATATTATCTGAAACTGCCGCGCGACATTTCCGAGCGCACCGCCATCGTGCTCGACCCCATGCTCGCCACCGGTAATTCGGCGGCGGCGGCGGTGTCGGAGGTCAAGGCGGCCGGCTGCCAGTCGGTGAAGTTCGTCTGCCTCATCGCCGCGCCGGAAGGGCTGAAGACCCTGCACGACGCCCATCCCGACGTGCCGGTCTACACGGCGGCGGTGGATAGCCACCTCAATGATCACGGCTATATCGTGCCCGGCATCGGCGACGCCGGCGACCGCATCTTCGGCACCAAATAGCGTGAGCGACGGCGCCACGGCGCCGAAAATCTCGGCACCGCGCCCGTGCAACTGCCTGCCATACGGGCTTTGATGGGATGGCGGACCGTTCTACCCTTCAGGCAAATGTCCCTAGGGTTCCGGCGCCGCGTCTCTGCGGCGTGCTGGTCCGAGAGGGGCAGCCGGGCGCGCCGCCAGTGTCCGGTCCACGGCGGGACAAAAGCCCGGGAGGCTCGCGCGGCGGCGTTCGCGGCGAAGACCCTCTCGCATGCGCGCCGGGGTCTCCCGCGAAGGCCGTCAGGCCCTTCGACGAACGGAGACACGACATGCGCCGCTCCCCCACCCGCTCCCGCCGCTATGCCGGCCTCACCCCCGCGCCGCAGCGCCTGCGGCTTCATCACCCCAATTTCGAAATCCGGGGCATGCAAGGCTGGAAGGCGCTGGAAGCGGAGGAAAAGCTCTCCGAGGATGGCTGGCGCAAGGAGCAGCAATGGGCGCTCGACATGGGCCTGCCCGGCGCCGATTCCATCACCGACAAGTCGATCCCGACCTTCGCGCGCGGCGAGCTGCCGCATTTCGCCGGCATCAACACCTTCATGAAGGCGCCTTACGTCGAGAATGTCCGCGATGTCGGCAAATACGACGCGGCGGTGCTCGGCATCCCCTTTGACTCTGGGACCACCTACCGCCCCGGCACCCGCTTCGGGCCGCAGGGCATCCGCCGCATCTCCGCGCTCTACACCCCCTATAATTACGAGCTCGGCGTCGACCTGCGCGAACAGATGACGCTATGCGACGCCGGCGACGTGTTCACCATTCCCGCCAATCTGGAAAAGAGCTTCGACCAGATTTCCAAGGGCGTGAGCCACGTCTTCTCCTCCGGCGCTCTGCCGGTGATGCTGGGCGGCGACCATTCCATCGGCTTTCCCTGCGTGCGCGGCATCGCCGAATGCACGTCCAAGCGCATCGGCATCATCCATTTCGACCGCCATATCGACATTCAGGAAAAGGATCTCGACGAGCGCATGCACACCACGCCCTGGTACTGGGCGACGAACCTGCCGAATGTCTCGCCCAAGAACCTCGTCCAGCTCGGCATCGGCGGCTGGCAGGTCCCGCGCTATGGCGTGCAGGAGGCGCGCAAGCGCGGCACCAATGTGCTGACTATCGACGATATCGAGAAGATCGGGCTGGAGAAGGCGGCCGAGATCGCGCTCGAACTCGCTTGGAAGGACGCCGACGCGGTCTATATCTCCTTCGACGTGGACAGCATCGATTGCGGCTTCGTCCCTGGCACCGGCTGGCCGGAACCGGGCGGCTTCCTGCCGCGCGAGGCGCTGAAGATCCTCGGCCTGGTGGCGGCGGAGGGACTGTGCGGGCTGGAAGTGGTGGAAGTCTCTCCGCCCTACGACACTTCCGATATCACCGCCCTGTTCGCCACCCGCGTGGTGGTGGAGGCGCTCGGCTCGATGATCGCCCATGGCAAGCTCGGCGCGCACAAGCACATCATCGACAAGCCGGTGAGTTTCTGAGCCGATCCCGGACGAGCATCTTTCGAGGCCCGGGCGATGCCCGAGCACCTCAGGATGACGATGCACCCGGCACCACCACCGTCATGCTGAGGTGCCGCCGCAGGCGGCCTCGAAGCACGCAGAAGGCTTAGAACATGCATCGCGGCCACGACCATCACCACCATGACCACGGCGCCGGCGGGCACAGCCATTCCCATGCCGAGGCGCACGCCCACGCTCATTCCCATGGCCATAATCACGGCCATTCCCCGCGCCCCGCGGCGCAGTGGCAGACGCCGCATCTGCCGCACGGGCCGGAGCCGGAGGAACACTCACAGCCCGAAGCCGATCTCGATCTCGTGGAAAAGGCCTTCGTCGAAGGCTTCGCCACGGCGAGCGACCCCACCAGCTTCCTGCGTCTCGCCCGCATCCCGTTCGATGCGGTCACGGCGGAAGGCGTGCGCGTCAGCCTGCTGCGGGTCGAGACCGGGGAGACCACCGATGTCGGCACGGTGATGCCGCATCTCGGCGGCGGCAGCTTCCGCTACGACCCGCTGCCGGCGGCCATGACCTCGCGCCGGCGCACGCTGCGCTTCGTCTATTTCGACGGATCGGCGACGCTGCCGCTCACCTTGGCAGAGGTGCGCGCCCTCGCGCAGACGTGAGCGCCGGCTTTTTCCGATAGGCGCGCCCGATCGCCGCGTCCGGGCTTTGCCGGGTTGATCGGAACCGCTCCAAAGTTCATGGTGCCGACACAGTGCCTCGCTGGCTCGCCGGCGACGCCCAGTTGGGATGCGCCATGGACTACGCCCACTTCTTCCAGGATGCCGTCGACACGCTCAAGAATGAGCGTCGCTACCGCACCTTCGCCGAAATCGAACGCGACACCGCGCGCTTCCCGCACGCCATCTGGCACACGCCGCAGGGCGAACGCGACATCGTCATCTGGTGCTCGAACGATTATCTCGGCATGGGCTGCCACCCCGATGTGGTGGAAGCGATGTGCGCCACTGCCCGCCAGTCCGGCGCCGGCGCCGGCGGCACCCGCAACATTTCCGGCAATAGCCATGCCGTGGTCGAACTGGAGGCCGAACTCGCCGATCTGCACGGCAAGGAAGCCGGCCTCGTCTTCACCTCCGGCTATGTGTCGAACCAGACCGGCATCGCCACGCTGGCCAAGCTGATCCCGAATTGCCTCATCCTCTCCGACGCACTCAACCACAATTCGATGATCGAGGGCGTGCGCCAGGCCGGGCGCGACAAGGTGGTGTTCCGGCATAACGACCTCGCCCATCTCGAAGAGCTGCTGCGTGCCGCCGGCGACCGACCGAAGCTCGTCGTGTTCGAGAGCATCTATTCCATGGATGGCGATGTCGCCCCCATAAGCGCCATCTGCGATCTCGCCGAGCGCTACGGCGCCATGACCTATCTCGACGAGGTGCACGCAGTCGGCATGTATGGCCCGCGCGGCGCCGGCGTCGCCGAGCGTGACGGGGTCATGCACCGGGTCGATGTGATCGAGGGCACGCTGGGCAAGGCGTTCGGCGTGGTCGGCGGCTACATCACCGGCACGCGCGCGGTGATGGATGCAGTGCGCTCCTATGCGCCCGGCTTCATTTTCACCACCGCCCTGCCGCCGGCGGTGGCGGCGGCGGCGGCGGCCTCGGTGCGCCACCTCAAGGCCTCAGCCCATGAGCGCACCCGCCAGCAGGCGCAGGTCGCCAAGGTGAAGCGGGCGCTGGATCTCGCCGGCCTGCCGCAGATGGTGACCGACACCCATATCGTCCCGATCATGGTCGGCGACGCCGAGGCCTGCAAGGCGGCGAGCGACATGCTGCTTCAGGATCACGGCATCTATATCCAGCCGATCAACTACCCCACCGTGCCGCGCGGCACGGAGCGGCTGCGCATCACCCCCGGCCCGTTCCATGACGATGCGCTGATCGCCCACCTCGCCCATGCGCTGAGCGATGTGTGGAGCCGGCTCGGGCTCGGCTTCGTCAAGCGGGCGCAAGCGGCGGAATAAGCCGCCGCAAGACGCAAAATTCCGGCGGAATAAGCCGCCGCGAAAGGCAAAGCTCCGGCGGAGAATGCGCCCCACTCAGTCCTTCGGCTCGGTCTTGTCGATCTCGACATTTTCGGAGGGGATTTCCGCCCGGCCGAAGAACAGCCGGGCGATGACCGGGATCGCCAGGGCAAGGCCGAGGAAGCGCATCAGATGGTGCGCGGCGACGAAGGCCGGGTCCATGCCGAGCACGAAGGCCATGATGGTCATCGCCTCCAGCGCGCCGGGCACATAGGACACCAGCACTTTGGGCAGCGGCTCGCCGGAGAGCCAGGCGCCGAGCACGGCGAAGGCCAGCGCGATCGCCGTGGCGATCGCCAGCGCCGCCAACGAATCCACCAGGAAGTGGCGCAGCGTCGCCACGCGTGTGCCGGCGAAGCGGCTGCCGGTATTGGCGCCCAGCACCACGAAGCCGATGATGAGGAAGACGTCGGGCAGCCGCCCCTCGATCAGCCCGAAGCCGTGCACCAGCGCGCTCGCCAGCATCGCCCCGACCATGGCGCCGCCGGGAAAACGGCTGCGCTCGGCGAGCAGCCCGCCGAAAATGCCGACGCCAAGCGAGGTGAGGAAGCTCGTCATGTCAGGCACCACGGGGGTGATGGGCAGCGTGCCGGAGGGCTCATGCCCCAGCCCGCCGATCGCCGCCGGCAGCAGCGCCACCAGCACGAACAGCCGCAGCGACTGGCCGAACACCACCCGCCGCGTGTCGGCGCCGGAGCTTTCCGCCATGACCAGCACGGTGGAGAGCGCGCCGGGCGCGGCGGCGAAGAAGGCGCTGCGCCGGTCCCAGCCGGCAACCTTCTCCAGATAGAACATCACCGCCACCATCATGACCGGCACGGAGGCCACCAGCACGCCCATCGTCACCGGCCAGGTGGTGATGCCACGCAGCGTCTCCGGCGTGATGGCCGAGCCCATCGAGGTGCCGAGGATCATGTAGACGCCGAGCCGGGTGTTCTTCTCCACCCCCACCGGCGCGCCGAGCAGGGCGGCCAGCGCGGTCGCCACCAAGGCGCCGGAGAGCCAGCCCGCCGGCATGGCGAGCCAGGCGAAGAAGCCGCCGCCGCCGAAGGCCAGGGCGAGCGTGCCGACATACCAGGCGTGGCGGCGGAGGGCGGGGGATTTCACGAAGGCGGGAAGCGGCATCGGGCGGAACCAGGGAACGGGAGCCCCCGGGCACGCCCGCAGGGCCTGCGCAAGAGCCCGCGACGCGGCGACATTTGCGGCGGATCAATGCGACGAATGCCGGATCGGGTCAAATCCTCTCCATGCATAACGCAACGCTCATCCATGCAGAGCGGGCCGTGCCCCGCTACACCTCCTACCCCACCGCGCCGCATTTTACCGGCGCGATACGGGCCGGCGCGCATGCCGACTGGCTCGCCGTCCTGCCGGCTCAGGCGAGCGTCTCGCTCTATCTGCATGTGCCGTTCTGCCCGGCGCTGTGCTTCTATTGCGGCTGCACCACCAAGGCGACGCGGCGGCCGGAGCCGGTGGCGGCCTATGCGGACCGGCTGGAACGCGAGATCGACCTCGTCGCCGACCGCATCGGCGGGCGCCGCGTCACCCACATCGCCTGGGGCGGCGGCACGCCCAGCCTGCTGGGGCCGGAGCGGCTGCGCCGGCTCGGCGAAAAGCTCGCCGAGCGATTCGACTTCGATCACCTCGCCGAATACGCCTTCGAGCTCGACCCGCGCGAGACCGACGAGCCGCTCGCCGATGCGCTCGCCGCCATGGGGGTCGACCGCGTCAGCCTCGGCGTGCAGGATTTCAGCGTCCATGTGCAGAAGGCGATCGGCCGCATCCAGCCCTTCGCCACGGTGGAACGCGCCATGCGCCTGCTGCGCGACGCCGGCATCTCCTCGATCAATCTCGACCTGATGTACGGCCTGCCGCACCAGACCGAGCGCGACATTCGCCGCACCACCCAGCTCGCCACGCTGCTGGCGCCGGAACGGCTCGCCCTGTTCGGCTATGCCCATGTGCCGTGGATGCGCGCCAACCAGAAGATGATCGACGAGTCCGCCCTACCCGGCGCCGCCGAGCGGCTCGACCAGTCCGAAGCGGCGCGCGAGGTGCTGCTGGCCAATGGCTATGTCGCCGTGGGGCTCGATCATTTCGCCCGCGCCGACGATGCGCTGGCGCGTGCGGCGGCGTCCGGCCAGCTGCGGCGCAATTTCCAGGGCTACACCGCCGACCAGGCGGACGTGCTCATCGGCATGGGCGCCTCGGCGATCAGCCGCTTCCCGCAGGGTTTCACCCAGAACGCACCCGATGCCGCCTCCTATATGCGCGCCATCGACGAGGGCGGCTTCGCCACGGTGCGCGGCATCGCCTTTACCCCGGAGGACCGCCAGCGCGGCGCCCTCATCGAGCGGCTGATGTGCGACCTCGAAGTCGATCTCGATCCCTCGACGCTGGCCGAGGCCGCCCCGCGTCTCGCCGGCCTCGCCGCCGACGGGCTGCTGACGCTGGAAGGCGGGCGCATCGCCATGACCCCCGGCGGGCGGCCCTTTGTACGCCTCGCGGCGGCGGCTCTGGACCACCGGCTGCAGAGCCAGACCACCGCGCGCCATTCCGCCGCCGTGTGATCGGTCGCGTCAGTCCGCCGGCGATACCCCAAAAGAAAAGCGCCCTGCGAAGGGCGCCCAGTTGCTGGAGGGCGTCGCCGCACGGGAAATGCGGCCCGCTGGAAAATCCGAGGGCTACAACGCCCCGGCGAGACGGCGCATGCTGCCGCGGTCCTGGATGCGGACCTCGTCGGCGCGCTGCAGCACCACGAGGCCGCGCCGCTTGAGTTCGGAAAAGGCCCGGCTCACCGTCTCCAGCGTCAGGCCGAGGAAATCGGCGATTTCCTGCCGCGTCATGGAAAGGTGCAACGTGCCGCCGACCATGCCCTCGGGCATCAGCCGCAGCAGGAAGAAGGCGACGCGCTCCAGCGCCGACATGCGGCCCAGCACCAGCGCATGGGAATGCATGACGCAGAGCTGCGCCTCGAAACGCCGCAGCAGCCGGGCCGCGAGCACCGGGTCGCGCTCCAGCGCGCTGCGGTCATGGGTGTTGATGGTGGCAGGGGTCAGCGTCTCGGCCGAGCAGGCATAGAGATCGCTGTGAGCGAGGCCGAACACGTCGCCGGGGCCGAGCAGTTCCACCACCTGGCGGCGCCCATCGGGCAGCAGCTTGCTCAGCATGACAGCGCCGTCGACCACTTCCATGATGCGGCGGGCGGGATCGCCCTCATGCAGCACGGTGACATGGGCGGCGACCCGCATGGTCGGGCAATGCGCTTCGGTGCCATGGGGCGGGCGCACGGTGCCGCCGGTGCGTTCGTCGATGATCTGTCGCATCTGTCTCGCTCCACCCCTTTGATCTTGCGCAAGGCTAAAGGGCAAAGAGCGGCGGCACAGTTCGGTGGGCTGCGTAAGTGACTTTCCGGAAGCGCGCCGACGATGTTTCGGCCGCGCGCCGATTCCCGCGCCTCAGGCGTGCGGCAGCACCCGGGCGATGGCGTCGACATCGAGCGGCTTGCGCATCACCCCGTCCGGCACAAGGCCGCGCAGCTGGTGATCGATGAAGCCCTGCGACTGGCCGGTGATGACCACCACGCGCGGCGGCGCGGCGAGGTTCAGCAGCCAGCGCACCAGCTGCGCGCCCGGTATGCCGGGCAGGCTGAGATCGACGATCACGGTATCCCCACCCTCGGGCACCGGTCCCTTGAACAGGCTTTCGGCGTCGCGATGGGAGACCACGTCGTGGCCGATATTGCGCAGGATGAGGGCGAGCGAATCGCTCACACCGGCATCATCCTCGACCACGTGAACACGCAAGGGCTCTCTCCCACGGTTTTCGCTGACAGTGGAAAAGCGCACCGGCATCAGCAATTCGTAGGGATGCGTAGACGGCCGCGTCGTGCACGGGCGCGACGAGGCGGACTCAGGCTCAGTCCCGCATATCCTTCAGCACGATGCGCACGAGATCGGCGGCGTTCTTGGCGCCGAGCTTTTCCATGATGCGGGCGCGGTGCACCTCGATGGTGCGCGGCGAGATGCCCAGCGTGCGGCCCGCTTCCTTGTTGGAGGCGCCAGAGGCGATCTGCACCAGCACCTCCCGCTCGCGCGGGGTCAAGAGGTCGTGGCCGGGGAAATGCGCGGTGAGCAGGTCGCCCGGCTCCGCCGAGGCCCGCCGTCCATGCGCGGCGATGGCGTCACGCACCCGCTCCAGCACGGTGTCGGCGTCGAACGGCTTCTCGATGAAGTCGAGCGCCCCGTGGCGGATGGCGTCCACCGCCATGGGAATGTCGCCCTGGCCGGAAATGATGAAGATCGGCGCCGGGTAGCGGTCGGCTTCCAGCTCTTTCAGAATGTCGAGCCCGGAGCGGCCGGGCATGTGAACGTCCAGCACGATGCAGGACGGCACATGGCCGCGCGCCACGGCGAGAAAGGCCGCGCCGTCGGAGAAGCCGCGCACATGGTAGCCCTCTAAGCTGAGCACGAGAGAAAGCGCATCGCGCACCGCCGGATCGTCGTCGACGATGAAGACCTCACCCAGATGTGCCATTCACGGCTCTCCTCACCCGACCTCGTCCGGCACCGGCGCCGCCGGCAGCACCAGCGTGAAGCACGCGCCCCTGCCATTGCCGCCGGGATCGACCAGCAGGTCTCCCCCGTGGTTCTGGGCGATCGTCCGCGAAATCGCAAGGCCGAGCCCCATACCGCGACGTTTTGAACTAGCGAAGGCCTCGAACAGCTTGGGCAGCGCTTCGGGCGCGATGCCGGGGCCGTTGTCCTGCACTTCCAGCCGGACGCTGCCGTCGCTGGCAAGGGTGCGGATGCGGATCGCCGGATCGGGCGCGCCGGCGGCGGCCTCGATGGCGTTGCGCACCAGATTGACCACGATCTGCTGCACCTGCACCGGATCGACCGAGACCGGCGGCAGGTTCTGCCCCGGCTCGCGCTCGATGCGGATGCGGTGGCGCTGGCCGAGCAAGGTGAGGTCGATCGCCTCGTCGATCAGCGGGTCGAGCGCGCGCGCATGGCGCTCGGGGTCGCGCTTCTCCACGAATTGACGCATGCGCTGGATGATGTGGCCGGCCCGCTCGGCCTCGCCCGCCGCCTTGTCGAGAATATCCCCCACCACGGTGACGATATCGACGCCACGGCTATGGGCGCGGCGGATCGCCTGCAGATAGAGCATCAGCGCGGTCAGCGGCTGGTTCAGCTCATGGGCGATGGCGGCGCCCATCTCGTCGATGGCGGAGACGCGGGCGAGATGGACGAGTTCGCTCTGCAGATCGGCGAGGCGCTGCTCGCTTTCCTTGCGCGGGCGCAGGTCACGCAGAATGCCGATGAACTGCCGCCCTTCCGGCGTCGCCGCCTCGCCGACCGAGAGTTCCAGCGGAAACACCGTGCCATCGGCATGCCGGCCCTGCACCTCGCGGCCGATGCCGATGATCTTCTTCACCCCGGTGCGGATATAGCTGCCGACATAGGCGTCGTGCTGGCGCGCATAGTCGCTCGGCATCACCAGCTTGACGTTCTGGCCCACCGCCTCGGCGGCGGCGATGCCGAACATCTTCTCGCAGGCCTTGTTGAAAATGAGGATGCGGGCATGCTCGTCGATGACGATGATGCCATCGGCCGCCGTGTCCAGCACCGACAGCAGCCGCGCCTCCGACACCGTCGGCGGGTGCGGCGAGGTTTCGGGTGAAGCGGAGGGCGGCGCCGGCGGGGAGGCAAAATCCTTCATGATTTCAGTGTGCTCCCGCCACCCGCCCGCCGCAACCGGCCGTTGCGCGATTTCGCCGGCGCCGGCGGCGCGGACAACTCATTTCTGCAGCCAGCGCACGAGCCGGTCGGTCGCCTCCGTCATCTGCGCCTCGCCGCGGGCGAAGCACAGGCGGATATAGTTCTCTCCGCCCGGGCCGAAGGCCGTGCCGGGGGCGAGGCCGATGCCCGCCTCGTCCACGAGCTTTAGCGCGAGGGCGCGCATGTCCGGCTCGCCCTCGACGCCGAAGAACATGTAGAACGCCCCCGGCGGCGTGGCGAAGCGCACGCGGTTGGAGGAGGCGAGCCCCTTCGCCACGATGTCGCGCCCGCGCCGCGCCCGCTCGATCTGGTGGGCGACGAAGCTCTCGCCGCGCTCCAGCGCCGCCACGCCCGCCCGCTGCATGAAGGCGGCGACGCCGGAGGTGGAATACTGGATCAGGTTCTCCAGCACCGGGCCGAGCGAGGGATGCGCCTCGATCCAGCCGAGCCGCCAGCCGGTCATCGCCCAGTTCTTGGAGAAGGTCTGGACGAAGAGGATGCGGTCGTCCTCCGCCATCACGTCGTGGAAGGAGGGGGCGAGGGCCGGGCCGCCCTCCTCCGCGTCGTAGAAGAAGCGGCCATAGATCTCGTCGGCGACGATCCACAGCCCGTGCCGGCGGGCGATGTCGAGCACGCCGCGCAACGTGTCCGCTGAGGCGACGAAGCCGGTCGGGTTGGCCGGCGAGTTGATGAAGATCACCCGCGTGCGCGGCGTCACCGCGCTCTCCAGCCGGTCGAGATCAAGCCAGAAGCCGCGAGTCTCATCGAAGGAGAAGGGCACGAACACCGGCCGCGCGCCCACCACCTCGGCCGCCGCGGCGGCATTGGGCCAGGAGGGCGAGGGAATGAGGATTTCCTCGCCGGCCGACAGAGTGAGCGCCAGCGCCACCTGGATCGCCTGCATGCCGGAGCCGGTGACGTAATAGCGCTCGGGGTCGTCGGCCACGCCATAGAGCCGGTGCATGTAGCCGGCAATGGCCGCGCGCAGTTCCGGTATGCCGCGCTGCCAGGTGTAGAAGGTCTCGCCCGCCGCCAGCGAGCGCGTCGCCGCCTCGCTGATGAAGGCGGGGGTCGGCAGGTCGCCCTCGCCGGCCCAGAGCGGGATCAGCCCCTCTTTGCGGCGGCCGTAATTCATCACCTCGACAATGCCGCTTTCCGGCAGGGACAGGGCCTGCGGGCGGATGTGATCGAGCAGCGAGGGCGCGGGAAGGTAGGGTGCGGCGTCGGCGGACATGAGGGGAACCTGGGAAAGGGCGGGACGCCAGTCTACAACCGGGAGACGGCGCCCCCTCATTCAAAGAGGTGAAGCGGCGATGAAAAAAGGCGATGGATCGCGCCGCCCGCTCAGCCGGCTTCCTCCGCGACGCGCAGCAGATAGGCGCCATAGGCCGATTTCTTCTGCGCCTCGCCGAGCGCGCGCAGCTGCGCGGCATCGATGAAGCCGGCGCGGAAGGCGACCTCCTCCGGCGAGGCGATGCGCAGGCCCTGCCGGCTTTCGAGAATCTGCACGAACTGCGCCGCCTCGATCAGCGATTCCGGCGTGCCGGTGTCGAGCCAGGCGAAGCCCCGGCCCATCATCAGCACGTCGAGCTCGCCCCGCTCCATATAGGCGCGGTTCACATCGGTGATCTCGATCTCGCCGCGCGCCGAGGGTTTCAGCCCGGCGGCGATCTCCACCACCCGGTTGTCGTAGAAATAGAGCCCCGTCACGGCGAGATTGGAGCGTGGGACGGCGGGCTTTTCCTCGATCGAGATCACCTTGCCGCCCGGCCCCATTTCCACCACGCCGTAGCGCTCGGGGTCCTTGACGGGGTAGCCGAACACGGTGGCGCCGGTCTCACGCGCTGCTGCCTTGCCGAGCAGTTCCGGCAGGCCGTGGCCGAAGAACAGATTGTCGCCCAGCACCAGCGCCACGGGGTCGTCGCCGATGAAATCCCGCCCGACGAGGAAGGCATCCGCCAGCCCGCGCGGGCTGTCCTGCACGGCGTAGCTGAGCCGCAGGCCGAATTGAGCGCCGTCGCCCAGCAGCTTCTGGAACAGCGGGCTGTCATGCGGCGTGGTGATGACCAGAATGTCCCGGATACCCGCCATCATCAGCGTGGTGAGGGGATAGTAGATCATCGGCTTGTCATAGACCGGCAGCAGCTGCTTCGACACCACGAGGGTGATCGGGTGGAGCCGCGTGCCGGAACCGCCGGCGAGGATGATGCCCTTCATAGGTGTCCGTGTCCTGTGCAATCAGCCGGCCGGCGAGGCGAGAAGCGTGTCGACCACCTCGACCACCCGGTCCTGCCACGGCGCGGCACGGAAGCCGCTGGCCTGCGCGAAGGCCACGCTGGAAAGCTCCGAATTGGCCGGGCGGCGCGCCGGGGTGGGGTAGTCCGCTGTCGTGATCGGCACGATCTCGGGATGGCGGCCAGTATGCAGACCCGCCCGTTCGACGATGGCCCTGGCGAAGTCGAACCAGGTCGTCGCCCCGCTGCCGGCGAGGTGATAGGTGGTCGGGGCGAGCGTGCCGGCGGCGAGCAGGGGTGCGGCGGCCAGCAGCCCATCGGCGATGTCGCGCGTCGCGGTCGGGCAGCCGCGCTGGTCGGCGACGATGGTCAGCCGGTCGCGCTCGGCGGCGAGCCGCAGCATGGTCTTGAGAAAATTGGCGCCATGGACGCCATAGACCCAGGAGGTGCGGATGATGAGATGGCGCGCCAGCGCGGCGCGCACCGCCCGCTCGCCCTCTTCCTTCGAGGCGCCATAGACGCCGAGCGGGGCGACGGGATCGGTCTCGACATAGGCGCCCTGCTTGGTGCCGTCGAACACATAGTCGGTGGAGAGATGGATCAGTGCCGCGCCCTGTTCGGCGCAGGCCTGCGCGATCAGGCCCGGGGCCGCCGCATTGATGAGATGCGCGCGCTCCGGCTCGCTTTCGGCGCGGTCCACCGCCGTATAGGCGGCGGCGTTGATCACCACTTCCGGCCGGGCGGTGGCCAGCGCCCGCGTGAGCGCGGCGGCGTCCGTAATGTCGAGCCCAGCATGGTCGAGCGCCACCAGCTCATGGCCGGCGCCCGCCGCCTGCGCCGCGATTTCGCGGCCGACCTGCCCGCCGGCGCCGAGGAGCAGAAGCCGGGTCATGTCGCGAGACCGATGCGCTGGCGGGCGTAGCGCGCCTTCAGCGGCTCCCACCAGCCGGGATTGTCGAGATACCAGCGCACCGTCTTCTCGATGCCGCTCTCGAAGGTTTCCGCCGGCACCCAGCCGAGCTCGCGCGTCAGCTTGGTGGCGTCGATGGCGTAGCGCGCATCATGGCCCGGCCGGTCGGTGACGAAGCGGATCAGCCCCTCGCGCGGGCCGATTTTCGCATCCGGCACCACGCGGTCCATGATGGCGCAGATGGTGCGTACCACGTCGATGTTGCGACGCTCATTGTTGCCGCCGACATTGTAGCTCTCGCCGAGCCGGCCGCGCGTGGCGATGAGATCGAGCGCGGCGGCGTGGTCGTCGACATAGAGCCAGTCGCGCACATTCTCGCCCTTGCCATAGACCGGCAGCGGCGCGCCCTCCAGCGCGTTGAGGATGGTGAGCGGGATCAGCTTTTCCGGGAAATGATACGGCCCGTAATTGTTCGAGCAGTTCGACATCACCACCGGCAGCCCATAGGTGTGGAACCAGGCCCGCACCAGATGGTCGGAGGAGGCTTTCGAAGCCGAGTACGGGGAATTGGGCTGATAGGGCGTGTCCTCGCGAAAAAGCCCTTCCGCGCCCAGCGTGCCATAGACCTCGTCGGTGGAGATGTGATGGAAGCGAAAGCGCCCCCGCGCGGCGCCGTCAAGCCCGCGCCAATAGGCCAGCGTCTCCTCCAGCAGCGTGTAGGTGCCGACGATATTGGTGCGGATGAAGTCGCCCGGCCCGTCGATGGAGCGGTCGACATGCGACTCCGCGGCGAGGTGCATCACCAGATCGGGCCGGAATTCCGCCAGCGCGGCGCGGAAGGCCTTGCCGTCGCAGATATCGGCCTGAAGGAAGCTGTGGCCGGGCAGATTGTGCACCTCGCCCAGCGAGGCGAGATTGCCGGCATAGGTCAGCTTGTCATAGGTCAGCACCTGCCGGCCCTGCCGCACCAGCCGGCGCACCACCGCCGAACCGATGAAGCCGGCGCCGCCGGTGACGAGAACGCGCTGGGCGGGAACACTCATGCTCTCACGCCTCCGCCGGCTGGAAGGTGAAGGGGCTCGCATAGTCGCGCAGCAGCGGCGCCGCCCGGTCCTTGCTGGAGAGGATCGCCGCCCCGGCCGCCAGCGGCCAGTCGATGGCAAGGTCCGGGTCGTCCCAGCGTATGCCGGCATCGTGCGGCGGCGAGTAAGGCGCGTCGACCTTGTAGGCCACGATCGTATCGGGCTCCAACGTGCAGAAGCCATGGGCGAAACCATGCGGCACCAGCAATTGCTCGCCCTTTTCAGCCGTCAGCGTCGCCGCCACCCAGCGCCCATAGCTGGGCGAACCCTTGCGGATATCCACCGCCACGTCGAAGATCGCGCCGCGCACCGCCCGCACCAGCTTGGCCTGCACCATGGGCGGGGTCTGGAAGTGCAGGCCCCGCACCACGCCGACCTCGCGCGAGAGCGATTCATTGTCCTGCACGAAGGTGATGTCGAGGCCGAAGGCGTCGAACTGCGGCTTCTTGTAGGTCTCGCAGAAATAGCCCCGCGCGTCGCCATGGCGGACCGGCTGGACGAGAACGACATCGGCAATGGCAAGGCGGGTGAAGGTGGTCATAGACTGGCACTCACGGGAACTGCGCGCTTCTACCCGGTCTCGCGCCCGCGTCACAGCCCTCCCATGGCCGTAGACGCCGGCGGGCGGGTCAGACCTTCTTTGCCAGAAGATCGCGGATTTCGGTGAGCAGCACCTCTTCCTTGGTGGGCGGTGCGGGCGCCGGCGGCTCCTTGGCGGCGTTGCGGCGCAGCCGGTTGATGCCCTTCACCACCAGGAACAGGATCCAGGCGATGATGAGGAAATTGATCACTACGGTGAGGAAGTGGCCATAGGCGAACACCGCGCCCTGCTCGCGCGCGGCGGCGAGCGAGGTGGCGGTGACATTGGGGGAGAGCCCGACGAAATAGTTGGAGAAGTCGAGGCCGCCGAACACCGCGCCGACCACCGGCATGAACAGGTCGGTGACGATGGACGAGACGATCTGCCCGAAGGCGGCGCCGATGATCACGCCGATGGCGAGATCGACCACATTGCCCTTCACCGCGAATTCGCGGAATTCGGTGAGAACCTTGCTCATGCGACCTCCGATGCACTGCCGAGCGACCGTGCCACTGTGATACGCGCCGCTGGTCCCGGCAACCCTTGCGGCACCCCCATGCGGTGGACAGGCGCCGCCGCGCCCCATCTTGCCGGCGCGGGCGGGCGCGGCGCATAAAGACGAAGGCCCCTCGCCGCCGGGAGAGTGCATGCTTCAGGCATGGTCGATCATTGCCGTCGCGCTCGTCTATATCGGCTTCCTCTTCGCCGTGGCGAGCTTCGGCGACCGGCGCCTGCCGCGGCGCGGACGCGAGGGGCGGCCCTATATCTATTCGCTCTCTCTGGCGGTCTATTGCACGTCGTGGACCTTCTTCGGCTCGGTGGGCCTTGCCACCACCCAGGGCATCAACTTCCTCACCATCTATATCGGCCCGATCCTGGTCTTCGCGATGGGCACGCCGTTCCTGCTGCGGCTGGTGCGGCTCGCCAAGGGGCAGAACATCACCTCGATCGCCGATTTCGTCGCCGCCCGCTATGGCAAAAGCCAGGGCGTGGCGGCGCTGGTGGCGGGCGTCGCCATTGTCGGCTCGCTGCCCTACATCGCGCTGCAGCTGAAGGCCGTGTCCGCCGCCCTGCTCGCCATGCTCGGCGATTTCGACGGGCTGGGGCTGCATTACCCGCTGGTGGGCGATCTCGCGCTCACCGTCGCGGTGGCGATGGCGGTGTTCGCGGTGCTGTTCGGCACCCGCCACATCGACGCCACCGAGCATCAGGAAGGGCTGATGCTGGCGGTGGCGACAGAATCCATCGTCAAGCTGGTGAGCTTTCTCGCGGTCGGCCTGTTCGTGGTCTTCGGTATGTTCGCCGGCCCGTGGGACCTGTTCGACAAGGCGGCCGAGAAGGGCGTGCTGCCGGTGCTGACCGACGGCTTCAGTCTCGGCAGCTGGGCGGCGATGACCCTGCTCTCGGCGCTCGCCATCCTGCTGCTGCCGCGCCAGTTCCATGTCGCGGTGGTGGAGAACACCTCGGAAAGCGAGATCCGCACCGCCCGCTGGCTGTTCCCGCTCTATCTCGTGCTGATCAACCTGTTCGTCATCCCCATTGCGGTGGCCGGTCTCGTCGCCTTTCCGCCCGGCTTCATCGATGGCGACATGTATGTCGTCACCCTGCCGCTCTCGGCCGGGGCGCAGCTCATGTCGCTGGTGGCCTTTGTCGGCGGGCTTTCCGCCGCCACCGCCATGGTGATCGTCGAGACGGTGGCGCTCGCCGTCATGGTGTCGAACGACATCTTCATGCCGCTGATGGTGCGCGGCCGCCGGCTGCGCGACGGCGACGAGGCGGGGCGCGCGGGGGCCGCGCCGGAGCATGTGGACATGGGCCACCGCCTGCTCACCGTGCGCCGCATCGCCATCTTCGCCATCCTGCTGCTGGCCTATCTCTATTACCGCGTCACCGGCGAGGCGCAGCTGGCGCAGATCGGCCTGTTGTCCTTCGCCGCCGTCGCCCAGTTCGGGCCGGCGCTGCTGATCGGCCTCGTCTGGCGGCGCGGCACCGGGCTCGGCGCGCTGGCCGGCATCGCCGCCGGCATCGCGCTCTGGGCCTACACGCTGCTGCTGCCCAATCTGGTCGATGCCGGCCTGTTCAGCCCGGCGCTGGTGAGCGAGGGGCCGATGGGCCTCGCCTTCCTGCGGCCGCAGGCGCTGCTCGGCGTGCAGGCGAGCCCGCTGGTGCATGGCGTGCTGTGGAGCCTCACGGTCAATGTGCTGGTTTTCTTCGCCGCCTCCATGATCCGCCGGCCGACGCCGATCGAGCGGCTGCAGGCCAGCGTGTTCGTGCAGAGCGAGCACGCGCCCTCCGCCCCGAGCTTCCGGCTGTGGCGCTCGCCGGTGACGGTGGGCGAACTCATCGCCACCGTCGCCCGCTATCTCGGCGAGGAGCGCACGCGCGCCTCGTTCGAGAGCGTGGCGGCGATGCGCGGCGTGTCGCTGGAGCCGGGCCGCGAGGCGGATTTCCAGCTCATCCGCTATGCCGAGCACCTGCTCGCCTCGGCCATCGGCGCCGCTTCCTCGCGGCTCGTGCTGTCGCTGATGCTGCGCAAGCGCACCGTTTCCACCAAGGCGGCGCTGAAGCTGCTCGACGACGCCTCCGCCGCCATCCAGTACAACCGCGAAATCCTGCAGACCGCGCTCGACCATGTGCGCCAGGGCATCGCGGTGTTCGACCGCGACCTGCGGCTCGTCACCTGGAACCGCCAATTCGGCGAGATGCTGGACCTGCCGCCGGAAATCCTGCGCATCGGCGTCGGGATCGACCAGATCATCCGCTTCAACGCCGTCGCCGGCCAGTTCGGCCCCGGCCCGGTGGAGGAGATCGTGCGCGAGAAGCTCTCGCGCTATGCCCGGCGCAATGTCGCCTTCCAGGAACGGCTCGCCCCGCGCGGGGTGGTGATGGAGGTGCGCGTCAGCACCATGCCGGATGGCGGGGTGGTGGTGACCTTCACCGACATCACCCCCAGCGTGGAAGCCGCCGAGGCGCTGGAGCGCGCCAATGAGACGCTGGAGCGGCGGGTGCGCGAGCGCACCAAGGCGCTGGAGAACCTCAACGCCCAGCTGGCGCAGGCGAAATCCGAGGCGGACGAGGCCAACATCTCCAAGACCCGCTTCCTCGCCGCCGCCAGCCACGACATTCTGCAGCCGCTGAACGCCGCCCGGCTCTACGCCACCAGCCTGGTCGAGCGCGCCGAGGGCGGCGACGATGCCCGCCTCGCCCGCAATGTCGATGCCTCGCTGGAAGCGGTGGAGGAAATTCTCGGCGCCCTGCTCGACATTTCCCGCCTCGACGCCGGCGCCCACAAGCCGGAATTCGCCGCGCTGCGCCTCGATGAGATCTTCCGCCAGCTCGACGTCGAATTCGCCCCGATGGCGACCGAGAAGGGGCTGCGCCTCACCTTCGTGCCGAGTTCGGCCGCCGTGCGTTCGGACCGGCGGCTGCTGCGCCGGCTGCTGCAGAACCTCGTTTCCAACGCCATCAAATACACGCCGCGCGGCCGGGTGCTGGTGGGCGTGCGCCGGCGGCGCGGAAAGCTACGCATCGAGGTGCTGGACACCGGTGTCGGCGTGCCGCAGGCCAAGCAGAAGATCATCTTCAAGGAGTTCCAGCGCCTCGACGAAGGCGCGCGGGTGGCGCGCGGGCTGGGTCTCGGCCTGTCCATCGTCGAGCGCATCGCCCGCGTGCTCGGCCACAGCATCACCCTGGCTTCCGTGCCCGGCAAGGGCTCGGTGTTCTCCGTCGAACTGCCGGCCGCCCCGGCCCTGCCCGCCCGCGAGACGCCTTCACCGCGCGCGGCGGCGCCGCTGGCGACGCTTCAGGGCCTCAGCGTGCTGTGCATCGACAACGACCCCGCCATTCTCGACGGCATGGAGACGCTGCTGCATGGCTGGGGCTGCGAGGTGTTGAAAGCGCCGGGCGTCGAGGTGGCGCTCGCCATGCTGCGCGAGCGGCGGGCCCCGCCCGACGTGCTGCTGATCGACTATCATCTCGATGCCGGCGACGGCATCGAGGCGACCAAGAAACTGCGCTGGAAGCTCGGCCAGAGCCTGCCGGCCGTGCTGATCACCGCCGACCGCTCCAAGCGCGTGCGCGACGGAGCGAAGGCGACGGAGATGGAAGTGCTGAACAAGCCGGTGCGCCCGGCGGCGCTGCGGGCTCTCCTCGCCCAGTGCCGCGCCGCGCGGGCGGCGGCGGAGTGAAGAACGCCCGTCTCAGGGATGCGGATCGGGAAAGCCGTGCCTCTCGCTCAACGCCGCGAGAATTCCATCCTTGTCGGCGATGAAGCCCCGCCCTTCATGACGGCCCGTCTCATGGGCCGAGGTCGCGCCAGGAGCCAGCAAGAGCAGCGGGAGCGACTGGTGCGCCTCGCCGACGATGCGAATGAGCGCCTGCCGAGGTCTTACCCAGTCGATCCGCTCGACAGCGACGCAAGCGGCGAGATCGGGAAAGGAGGCGAGCACGCCCTCGATCAGGGCACAGTGCCAGCAATAGAATGTCTGCCCGGGATAGGCCGGATCGGCAAAGCCGGGCCGCAGCAGAAAGAGCGTATCCCGCGCGGTCATGGCGCTCACCCCGCCGGCTGCGAACCCTGCGCCCAGGTGCCGCCCTCGATCTTCGAGGCCGCGATCACCGCCTGGGTGCGGCTCTCGACCCCCAACTTCTGCAGGATGGCGGAGACATGCGCCTTCACCGTCGCCTCGGAGACGCCGAGCTCATAGGCGATCTGCTTGTTGAGCAGGCCTTCGGACAGCATCATCAGCACCCGCACCTGCTGCGGGGTCAGCGTGGCGAGGCGGGCGACGAGGGCCTGCGTCTCCTTGTCGGAACCGCCGGAGAGATCGACATCGCGCGGCGTCCAGGTGCGGCCCTCCAGCACGGCGGCGATGGCCTCGCGCATGGTCTCGGCCGCGCTGGTCTTCGGGATGAAGCCGGAGGCGCCGAATTCCATGCAGTTGCGGATGACGCCGGCTTCCTCATTGGCGGACACCACCACGACCGGAATGCCGGGATATTGCGCGCGCAAATACATCAGCCCGGAAAAGCCGCGCACCCCGGGCATGGTGAGATCGAGCAGGATCAGGTCGAGGTCGCTCTCGCGCTCCAGCAGCGCCTGAAGATCCTCGAAGCCGCCGGCCTCGAACAGTTCCGCCTCGGGAAACTGGCGGGACAGCGCCTCGCGCAGCGCGCCCCGGAACAGCGGGTGATCGTCGGCGATCACCAGCCGGAAACTCGTCGTCCTATCCACGCGCAGCGGCCCCCTCCACCTGCACCGACCCGTTCTCGCCGCGGGCCCGTGCCGCGATCATGGTGCGGACGGACCGCCACCGCAAGCCACGCCGCCGGCGGGCCCGCTGCGGGCCTGACCGCCGGTCGTTACGCGACCTTTAGTGGGCCTCGCCGACAAAGGCCACAACCAATTCGCGCCGGTGCGCCCGCACCCGGTGCTCGACGAGATACAGCCCCTGCCAGGTGCCGAGCGCCATCCGCCCGCCAAGAACCGGCACGGCGAGATGCACCCCGGTGAGCACGGCCTTGATATGGGCGGGCATGTCGTCCGGCCCTTCGAGATCGTGAACCCATCCCGCATGCTCCGGCGCCAGCCGTTCCAGCGCGGTGAGCAGGTCCGTCTTCACATCCGGGTCGGCATTTTCCTGCAAGGTGAGAGACGCGGAGGTGTGGCGGCAGAACACCGACACCTCGCCCTCGCCGGCGCCGATCTCGGCGAGGAAGGCCGCCACCGGCGCGGTGATCTCAATAAAACCCCGCCCCGGCGTGTCGACGGTGAGAAGGGTGGTGAACCGCCGCGTCACCGCGCTTTCGCGCACCTCGCCCTGACGGATCCGCGCCATCGGCATGCCTCCTGCCCCCTTGCGCGCTGGACGTCGCGCGCCAGCTAGGCTTGGATAGACCCGATCAGCCCCTGATGACAGGTCCTTCGCCACCCCCGATCTTCGGAGTGTCGCTTGCCTATGAGTTCGATGCCTTCCCCGGCGCCCGCGCGCGCTGCCGCCCCGCTGGTGGTTGATCCCGCCCTGTTTGACTCCTCGGCCATCGCCCCGGACACGCGGGCGGTGAACGCCAGCATCATCAAGGCGCTCGGCGCCGTGCCGGACCGCTGGGTTTTTCCCATGGCCATGCTGCGCAAGCTGCGGCTGGAGGGAAAGGGCCCGTTCCCGCTCTCGCCGGAAAGCCCCTATGCCAAGGCGATCGAGATCGAGGGCCCGCGCGGCCCCATCCCGCTGCGCATCCTCACCCCGCCAACGCCGGCCAGGGGCGTGTATCTGCATCTTCATGGCGGCGGCTGGTGCCTCGGCTCGGCGCGCGAGAATGACGGGCTCAACCACCGCTTCGTCGAACGCACCGGCTTCGCCGTGGTCTCGGTCGATTACCGGCTGGCGCCGGAGCACCCCTATCCCGCCGGCCCGGACGATTGCGAGGCTGCCGCGCTGTGGCTGCTGCGCGAGGGGCCGGCGCGGTTCGGCACCGACCGCTTCGCCATTGGCGGGGAATCCGCCGGGGCCAATCTCTCGGTGGCGACATTGCTGCGCCTGCGTGACCGGCACGGGCTCACCCCGTTCCGCGCGGCCAATCTCAATGCCGGCGCCTATGATCTCGGCCTAACGCCGAGCGCCCGCAACTGGGGCGACGAGCCGCTGGTGCTGAACACGCGCGATATCAACGTCTTCGTCGGCCACTATCTGCGCGAGGGCGGCGACGTCGCCGCGTCGGACATCTCGCCACTGCATGCCGACCTCAAGGGCCTGCCGCCGGCGCTGTTCACCATCGGCACGCGCGACGCGCTGCTGGACGACACGCTGTTCATGGCGCCGCGCTGGCTCGCCGCCGGAAATGGCGCGGAGCTCGCCGTCTATCCCGGCGGCTGCCATGTCTTTGTCGGCTTCCCCGGCTCGCTGGCCGACCAGGCGCTTGCGCGCATCCACGCCTTTATCGGCACCTGCTGACCGTAGCGACGGGGCTCTACAGTCCCTCGCCCTTCGGCGGCGGGGGCGCGCCATCCGGCGGCAGGTCCTTGCGCAGGCGCTCGATCATCTCGACGAAGCGGCGGAAGGCGTGCTCAGCTAGATCGACCGCCTGGTCGAGCTTCTGGCGCGCCTCCCCCGGCAGGTCCTCGGGCGAGGCGGAAGGCGGCGCATCCTTCGGGGGCGTCGCCTCCGGTGGCGCCATGATGTCGGGAACGCCCGCACCGCCGGCAGCGGCCCGCTTCTCCAGCGCCGCGAGCCGCGCCTGCAGCCGGCCGATCTCCGCTTCCAGCGCCGCCCGGTCATCGGGCACCGCCTCGCAGCTCCAGCCACCGGCACGGGCGGCACAGAACGACATTGCCCCGGTGCGGGTGTCGAGCCGCATCAGCCCGCCCTCCACCGGCTGCATGGTGAAGCCGGTCGCCTCCGCCGGGGGAGCCCCCGCACCCGGCCCCGGCTGCGCCTGCGCCCCTGCCGCCAGCAGGACCGCGCCGACGATGAGGCCCCCGCGGCCAAGGCGTGTCGTCATTTCCGTGCTCAGCCGCATGCTCGGCCTCCTTCGCCTGATGCGGGCGTGCGTGTTACGGCGTGAACGGCGCCCGCCCGCTCGACAACGCCGCGTCGAGGAGTTCGATCCGGTCCTGGCCCCAGAACACCTCGCCATCCAGCACATAGGCGGGCGAGCCGAAAACGTCCGCCTCGATGGCGGCATCGTGATTGGCCTGGTAGATGGTGGCGGTGCGGTCCTGCGAGGCGGCGTCAAGCAGCTCCGACGGCAGGCCGAGGTCCGCCAGCACGGTGGCGAGCGTCGCGGCATCGGCGAGGTTCTCCTCGCGCTGCCACACCCCGGACATCAGCCGCTGCGCCAGCGGGCCGACATCATGCCCGGCGATCTGCGCGGCGATGATCAGCCGGTCGGCCGGCTTCGGATCGAACGGCCAGTGCGCCGGCTTGACATGGAGGTCGACGCCCCGCGCCTCGCGCCAGCGCTTCAGCTCGACCAGACGGTAACGCTGGCGGGCGGGGTGGCGCTTGGCGAGCGGCAGCCCGCCGGTCTCGGCGAACAGATCGCCAAGCTGCACTGGGCGGAAATTCACCCGCACCCCATGGCGTTGCGCCAGATCGAGACAGCGGGCATGGCCGATGAAGGCCCAGGGGCTGATGACGGAGAAATAATAGTCGATGGAACGCGACATGGCGGCACTCGGCTGAACGGGGTGATCCGGACCTTGCCGCCCACGCTAACCGATTTTTGCCGTCCGTGGGCACGCCCCACCCGGCGCCGCACCGAAAAGCAAACGGCGCCCACCGGGGCGCCGTTCAGATCGGGTCTGAGGAAGAAGGCGTCAGGCCGCGCTGCGGGTGGCGAAGGCGGCGACCATCTGGCGCAGCTCGCCAATGGCTTCCTCGATCTCCACCTTCTGCTGCTCCAGCAGGCCAAGCTGCTCGGTGCACTTCTCGGCGGTGAGGGCGAGGCCGCCGGCCGGCACGGCGCTGCCTTCGCGCAGCGCGACCATGGCCTTGATCTCGGCGAGGGTGAAGCCGAGCTTCTTGCCCTTCAGAATGATGGCGAGGCGCGAGCGCTCGGCGGCGCTGTAGAGGCGGGTAAGACCCTCGCGGCGCGGCGCCAGCAGGCCCTTGTCCTCATAGAAGCGCAGCGCGCGCAGCGTCACGCCGAATTCGCGGGCGAGGTCGCCAATGGTGAAAAAACCGGCTTCGCCCGACGTGGTGTGGGCGACGTCGAGGGTGCGTTCGGCCTCGTAGGAGGTGAAATCCATCTGGGCAGCTCCGGGGGGAAGGGATGGGTCACGCGTCAGCGCTGTTGACCCACTGTCGCAGAGAGGTTGCCGCAAGGGGAGAAAGTCACACCCTCCGTTAGGGAAACTTACTGTTAAATAAGAACCCAAACCCTTGTTTCTATTGATGTATATTGAATGCCTCGGCCATCTGTCCGTCGGGGGTAAAGCGCGGGAGAAGGCCGGCGCGAGCCGCGAGAACGCCCGGCAAGGGGCGCTGCGGTAACCGGAATCGACCGGTCCGGCCCCCTTGGAAAGCCGGGAAAGGCGCGATCGCCGTCCCCGTCATTAACCAGCCCTTTACCAAGATTCGTAACAGTTGCGGCAGGCAGCCTTCCGCGGTCGCCGCGATGATTCCTGCCGCCAATCGTGCCGGACGACGGAGACCCCAGGTGAGGCAAGAGGCCCCTTCGACGACCGGAACGATCGCCCCGGAGGCGTGGCGCGCCCTGGACGAGGCGGCCCGCCGGGACGGCCTTCCGCTCGACCAATGGCTGCGCGCCCAGCTCATGGGTCCGGCCGCCGGGGTCACACCGCCGGGGCTGGAGAGCCTGAATAATCTCGCCGAGCTGCGCCGCCGCATCGAGGAACTCGCTGGCCAGATCGGCCGCATCGAGGCCGCCGCTCCCGCCCAACCTATGGCCATCGAACCGCAGCCCGTCGAGATACCCGCGCCGCGCGAGGCCGTCGCCGCTGCGGCAATGTCCTCCAACGACCGTCTCGCCGCCGCCATGCGCGAAATCGACCATCGTCTGGCAGCGTTGCAGCTTTCGCGCCGCCGCGCCGCGACCCCGGAAGCCGCCCCCAGCCCCGCCGCCATCGAGGCCGCCGTGGCCGAGATCGCCGCGCGCCAGAGCGAGCTCGACCGCGACATCACCCCGCGCCGGCCCCTCGCGGCGTCCCCCGCCCGACGCGCGGCTGATACGCCGATGCCGGAGTCCGCTGACGCGCCGGCGCTTGAAAGCCCGATGCCGGAAGCCCCCGCACGCCCGGCGCCGCCGCGCGACCTGTTCGGCGCCGGCGTGGCGCGCGAAACCGTGCCCCCGCCTGCGCCTCCCGCGCCGCTGCCGTCCGAGGCGCTCGCCGCGCTGCAGGAAGAACTTGCCGGCCTGCGGCAGTCCATCGCCGGCCTTGCCCCGCGCCACTCGGTCGACGAATTGCAGCGCGTGGTCGCGCTGCTGGTCGAGCGGGTGGAGCGCTCCGAAACGCGCGACGAAAGCCTGCGCGCCAGTCTCGCCGCGCTGCGCGAGATGATCGGCGGGCTGCGCCTGCCGGAGCCGCCGGAGGTCCTGCTCGGACGTCTCGCGGCGCTGGAACGCAAGATCGACATCGTCAACGCCAAGGTGGTGGACGGGGCGACCGTCGCCCGGCTGCAGGCGCAGATCGGCGAAATCCGCGACCTGCAGGCCCGCGCCCTCTCCTCGGATTCGCTGCGGCTGCTGGCCGAGCAGGTGTCGCTGCTCGCCACCCGCGTGGCGGAAATGGCCGCCAGCGAGAACGAGACCATCTCGGCGGCCTTCGGCGCGCTGGAACGGCGGCTCGACACGCTCTCCGAGACGAGGACCGCGCCGGCCGCCGTGCCGCTCGATGATGTGCTCGCCCGTCTCGACGCCATCCGGGCCGATCTCGCCAGCACGCGCGGCGAGATGCCCGCCGGTCTGGAAGCCCTGTTCACCCGCATGTCCGAACGGCTGGACCAGATCGCCCCGCCGGTCGATGACGGGCCGCGCTTCGAGGCGCTCGGCCGGCAGATCGAAGCGCTGGCGCAGCGCGTCGGGTCCGGCGGCAGCGCGTTGGCCGGCGACCTCGCCAGCCAGCTTTCCGGTCAGCTCGCCGGCCAGTTCGCGGTCCAGCTCGCCGGCATCGAGCGCGCGGTCAACGACCTGTTCATCCAGATGGAGGAAACGCGGGCCAGCCTGCTCGCCGCCTCCCAGCCACGCCCGCCCGCCGGCCCTAGCGGCGATCCCGAAACCATCACCGCCCTCATTCGCCGCGAGATCGCCGCGCTGGAGAGCCGGCGCAGCACCGAGAAATCGGCGGAGCGCGCCTCCGTCACGGCGGCGGCGGAAGCCGCAGTCGCGGCCGAACTCGCCAGCCTCGCCGCCCCCTCGCCGCCGGCGACGCCCGAAACTGCGACGCCGGAGCCGGAAGCGAGCGCCCCCGCCCCCGTCCCCACGCCTGCCGAAGTCGTGTTCACGCCGGCTCCGGCCTCGATCCCGAAAGCCTTCGAGCCGCAGCTGATGCGCGCCGCGCTGGAAGCGCTCAGCCGCACCGCGGCCGCCACCCGCCGCACACCCGCGGCGTCTCCGACGCAAGCCGAAGCCGAAGCCGCGCCGGCGCCTCTCCCGCCGGTGGCGGCGAACGACGCTGCCACCAGCCGGGCGACCCTGATCGCGCAGGCCCGCCGCGCCGCCAGCCCGACGGAACGGCCGGCCGCGCCCCGGCCCGCCCCCGCCGCACCGGCGGAGCCGCGCCGCCATATCGGCGCCCGCCCGGCCCCGGCGCCCGGCCGCTGGCTGGCGCGCATCCGCGCCATGCTGGTGATCGCGGTGTGCGGCTCGGCGTTGGCCTATGGGTCCTGGCAGCTTTTGGCGCAGATGCGGCAGGAGCAGCTGCGCGCCGCCGGCCCTGCCACCGTGCCGGGCCCGGAGGACATCACCGGCTCGGTCGGCAAGGGCGCCCCGCGCGCCCCCGCCCCGCCGTCCAATCTCATCTTCTCGCGCTGAAAGCTCGCGCCGGTCAGCGGTCCGGCAGGCAGGCGTGGTGGGCGATGCGGTAGGTGCGCGCGGCACCGACGAGATGCGCGTCATAGGCCCCGCCGAACAGGTCCGCCACCGCCGCATCGCGTATGTTCAGCCCGCCGGCATAGGCGCCGAGCGCGGGCAGAACGAGCCGCCTTCCATCGGTGGCGAAGCAGCGCCGGCGCAGGCTGCGCCCACGCACCACCACCCGCGCGACGGGATGGAAATGCCCGGCGATCTCCCCCTCATCCGCGCCAGCTTCGGGCTCATGGCGGAATGTGAGCGGACCCACGCGCAGCTCGTCGGCACTGTCGCCGGCGAGGCCCGGCATCGGCGCGGGATCGTGATTGCCGGCGATCCACATGAGATCGCGCCCGCGCGCGAGTTCCGCGAGGCTGGCGCGCTCGTCCGGGCCGAGCCGGTCCGCGCCGCCACGATCGTGAAAACTGTCGCCCAGCGCCACCACCACGCGCGGGCGCCGGCGCGCGACGAGACGGGCCAGCAGGTCGAGCGTCGCCCGGCTGTCATAGGGCGGCAGCGGCACGCCGCGCACGGCGAAGGCGGAACCCTTTTCCAGATGCAGGTCGGCGACGATCAGCATCCGCTCGGCGGGCCACCACAGCGCCCCGGCGGCGTCGAGCACCAGCGTCGCGCCGGCCAGCATCACCGCCGTGCCGTCCGGCACTGCGTCCTGCACCGCCGGCTGTGCCTCAACCGCTTCCCTCGCCTGCACCGTCCATCGCCTCCCGGATCAGTTCGTCCTCGGCCTCGGCCAGCAGCGCCTCCGACGCCCCGCCCGCCACCATTTCCCGGCCGATCTCCAGCATGACCGGCACGGCCAGCGGCGAGACCCGCGACAGGGCGACATGGTCGATTCGGCCTCTGATACGGGCGAGCATGTCCGAGAGCCGGCGAATGTCCAACAGGCCCGTCGCTGCATCCGCCCGCGCCGCGCGCAGCAGCACATGGCCCGGCTCATGCCGGCGCAGCACGTCATAGACGAGATCGGTGGACATGGTCACCTGGCGGGAATTCTTCTCCCTGCCGGGGAAGCGCCGCTCGATCAGCCCGGCAATAACAGCGCATTGGCGGAAGGTGCGCTTCATCAGCGCCGATTCCGCCAGCCATTCCTCCAGATCGTCGCCGAGCATGTCGGCGTCGAACAGCGCATCGAGCGACAACCGCCCCTGGGCGATGGCCAGCGACATGTCGCGCACGCCATAGATCACCAGCGCGTAGTCATTGGCCATGAAGCCGAGCGGGTGCAGCCCGGCGCGGTCGAGCCGGCGGGTCAGCAGCATGCCGAGCGTCTGGTGGGCGAGCCTTCCCTCGAACGGATAGGCGACGAGATGGTAGCGGTCGCCGCGCGGAAAGGTCTCGACCAGCAGGTCTTCCCGCCCCGGCAGGCGGGAGCGCAGCTTCTGCAACTCCAGCCAGTCGCGCACCTGGCCGGGCAGGCTCGCCCAGCGCGCCGGCTCGGAGAGCAGCGCCCGCACCCGCGCGGCGAGGAAGGTGGAAAGCGGGAACTTGCCGCCGGCATAGGAGGGAACGCGCGGCTCCTTGGCGCTGGAGCGGGCGACGCGGACCTCGTTCTCCACGATGGTGAGATATTCCAGCACCTCGCCCGCGAAGACGAAGGTGTCGCCGGGGCTCATCGTCTCGACGAAATACTCCTCCACCTCGCCCAGCACCCGCCCGCCATAGCGCGATTTGGCGCTGGCGAGGCGCACTTTCAGCGTGGTGGATTCGACGATGGTACCGACATTGAGCCGGTATTGCTGCGCCACCTGCGGGTTGGCGACGCGCCAGCTTCCGTCCTTCCTCTGGCGGATGCGGGCGAAGCGCTCATAGGCGCGCAGCGCATAGCCACCATTGGCGTTGAAGCCGACCACATCGTCGAAATCGGCGCGCGCGAGGTCGGCATAGGGCTCGGCGGAGGTGATTTCCGCGTAGAGATCGTCGGCCTCGAACGGCCCGGCGCAGGCCATGCCGAGCACATGCTGCGCCAGCACGTCGAGCGCGCCGGAGCGCACCACCGCGCTGTCCTGCGCCCCCGCCCGCACCGCCTCCAGCGCGGCCCGGCATTCCAGCACCTCGAAGCGGTTGGCCGGCACGAGAACGGCGCGGCTCGGCTCGTCCAGCCGGTGATTGGCGCGGCCGATGCGCTGCATGAGGCGCGAGGAGCCCTTCGGCGCGCCGACATTGACCACAAGGTCCACCGCGCCCCAATCGATGCCGAGATCGAGCGAGGAGGTGCAGACCACCGCCTTCAGCTTGCCCTCGCCCATCGCCGCCTCGACCCGCCGGCGCTGCGACACGTCGAGCGAGCCGTGATGCAGGGCGATCGGCAAATTGGCGTCGTTGATGTGCCACAGCTCCTGGAACAGCAGTTCCGCCTGCATGCGGGTGTTGACGAAAACGAGCGTCGTCGTGTGCCGCTCGATCAGGCGGTAAATCTCTTTCAGCGAATGGCGCGCCGTGTGCCCGGCCCAGGGCACATGGGCGGCGCTGTCGAGCATGGAAAGATCCGGCGCCGCGCCGCGATCGGCAATCACCAGCTCGCCCATCTCCGCGTTACCGCGCTGCGGCACCAGCCAGCGGCGCAGCGTGTCGGGGTCGGCCACGGTGGCGGAGAGGCCCACCGTCTGCACGCCGGGGGCGAGGCGACGCAGCCGGGCAAGTCCGAGGCTCAGCAGATCGCCGCGCTTGGAGCCGACGAGCGCGTGCAATTCGTCCAGCACGACGCGCTTGAGGTCGGCGAACAGCGGCTCGGCGTCGGCGGAGGCGAGCAGCAGGGCGATCTGCTCCGGCGTGGTGAGCAGGATGTCGGGCGGGTCGCGGCGCTGGCGCTGGCGGCGCGAGGCGGGCGTGTCGCCGGTGCGGGTCTCGATGCGGACGGCCAAGCCCATTTCCTGCGCCGGCCGTTCCAGATTGCGGGCGACATCGACGGCGAGCGCCTTCAGCGGCGAGATGTAGAGCGTGTGCAGGCCGAGCGGGCGCGGATTGTTGCGCGCCGCCGGCCGACCGGCGAGTTCGACGAGGCTCGGCAGGAAGCCGGCCAGCGTCTTGCCCGCGCCGGTGGGGGCGATGAGCAGGGTGGAGCGGCCCTCCCGCGCCTGCGCCAGCAGTTCCAGCTGATGCGCGCGCGGCGCCCAGCCCCTGCCGGCAAACCAGCGTCGGAACGGCTCGGGCAGGAGATCGTCGGGCGCGGCATCCATGATCGTCACCGCGAGAAGCTAGTGACTTGGGCGGGAATTGCGAGCCCTCACCCCTCGCGCAGCGCCAGCACGAGGAGGCCGGCGACCGGCTGCTCCTTTTCCTTGCGCACCGACACCGGATCGAGGGTGAGCGGCACGAGCCCCGCGGCGACGAGTTCGGCCCGCACATAGTCCGCCGCATGGGCGAAGCGCAGCGTGTCGCGCAGCAGGACGCCCTCACCGCCATGGGTCTCGGTGGTGAAGGCGAGCAGCCCGCCCGGCTCCAGCACCCGCCGGCTCTCGGTGAGAATGGGGGTGAGGTCGTCGAGATAGCAGAAGGCGTCGCCGGCGAAGATCAAATCCACCTCGCGCGCCGGGCGCGCCGCGAGGAAGGCGACCATCTCGCCGGCGGCGAGCGTATCATAGACCTTCCGCCGCCGCGCATGGGCGACCATGTTGGGCGAGAGGTCCACACCCTCCATCGTGCCGATGCGGTCGACCAGCCGGGCACCGACCAGCCCGGTGCCACAGCCGAGATCGAGCCCATGGGCGAAGGCGAAAGGGCGCGCCAGCCTTTCGCAGACCTGCGCCAGCCCCGCTTCGATCACCTCCGGCCCGCGATAGTCGAGCCGCGCCAGCGCCGCGTCGAAGCGGTCGGCATATTGGTCGAACAGCGCGCGCACATAGGCCGGGCTCATGCCCGCCACCTCGCCCTCCAGCCGGGCGAGGCGCAGCGTGGCGCCGAGCGTGTCGGCGGGATCGAGCGCCCGCGCCTGCGCGAAGGCCTCGCCCGCCCCCGGCGCGTCGCCCGCCGCCTCACGCGCCTCGCCGAGCAGGAACCAGCCCGGCGCATAGTGGCCGGCGCGGGCCACCGCCTCGGCGAGAAGCTCCACCGCGTCGGCGGCGTTGCCTTCCTCCATCAGCGCGCGCGCCCAGTCGATCCGGCGATCGACCGTCGGGTCGCCGGAGGAGAGAATGAGCCGGCCGTCGGCCATGGCGGGGTCTCGCGAAAAAAGAGGAGGCGCGCCCTATATAGGTTTCACGATGCGCCCGGAAGAGCTTCTCCACACCACCCCACAGGGGCTTTACTCGCCAGCCGGCGACTTCTTCATCGACCCGACGCGGCCGGTGGCGCGGGCGCTCATCACCCATGGCCATTCCGACCATGCCCGCGCCGGCCATGGCCGCGTGCTCGCGACGCGGCAGACGCTCGACATCATGGCCATCCGCTATGGCGAGGCCTTCGCCGGGGCGACCCAGGCGGCCGACTATGGCGCGCGCATCGAGGTGAACGGCGTCGGCGTCACCTTCCACCCCGCCGGGCATATTCTGGGCAGCGCGCAGATCGCGCTCGACTGGCGCGGCTGCACCATCGTCGCCTCGGGCGACTACAAGCCCGGCGCCGACCCCACCGCCCTGCCCTTCGCACCGGTGCCCTGCCATGTCTTCATCTCGGAGGCGACCTTCGGCCTGCCGGTGTTCCGCCATCCCGCTCCGGCGACGGAGATCGGCAAGCTGATGGACTCGCTGGCGCTGTTTCCCGAGCGCGCGCATCTCGTCGGCGCCTATGCGCTCGGCAAGGCGCAGCGGGTGATGGCGCTGCTGCGCGCTGCCGGCCATGACCGGCCGATCCTGCTGCACGGCGCCATGGAGAAGCTCACCGCCTATTACCGCACGCAGGGCATCGATCTCGGCGAGACCCGGCCCGCCCGCGACGCGACCCCGGCCGAGCGGGCGGGCGCCGTAGTGCTGTGCCCGCCGGGCGCGCTCACCGATGTTTGGTCGCGGCGCTTCCCCGATCCCGTCACCGCCTTCGCCTCGGGCTGGATGCGCATCCGCGCCCGTGCCCGGCAGAACGGCGTCGAGCTGCCGCTGATCCTTTCCGACCATGCGGATTGGGACGAGTTGCAGGTCGCCATCCGCGCCACCGGCTGCGAGGAGCTCTGGGTCACCCACGGGCAGGAAGACGCGCTGGTGCACTGGGCAACGGAGCAAGGGCTGCGCGCCCGGCCGCTGCACATGGTCGGCTATGGCGAGGAGGAGGGCGAGAGCGCCACGCCCGACGCCCCCGCGCCCGATGCCCCCACTACGGACGTGCCGCCGGCACCGGAGGTGGCGCCGTGAACCGTTTCGCCGCTCTGCTCGACCGCCTCGCCTATGAACCGCGCCGCAACGGCAAGATAAGGCTCATCGCCGATTATTTCCGCCACACGCCGGACCCGGAGCGCGGCTGGGCGCTGGCCGCGCTCACCGGGGCGCTGTCGTTCCGCAACGCCAAGCCCGGCCTCATCCGTCAGCTCATCGGCGAGCGCACCGACCCGGTGCTGTTCGCCCTCTCCTATGACTATGTCGGCGACCTCTCGGAGACGGTCGCGCTGATGTGGCCGGCGCCGCACGGGCTCAACGACACCGAGCCGCCGCCGCTTTCCGCCATCGTCCACGCCTTCACCCATATGGGCCGCGCCGAGATGCCGGCGGTGCTCGCCTCCCTGCTCGACCGGCTGGACGAGACCGGGCGCTGGGCGCTGTTGAAGCTCATCACCGGTGGGCTGCGCATCGGCGTGTCCGCCCGCCTCGCCAAGACCGCCGTGGCGGCGCTGGGCGAGCACGCGCCGGACGCGATCGAACTGGTCTGGCCGGGGCTGGCGCCGCCCTATGAGGAGCTATTCGCCTGGGCGGAAGGGCGCGGGCCGAAGCCGGAAACCGAGGACCCCGCCCCGTTCCGCCCGGTCATGCTCTCGCACCCGCTGGAAGAGGCGGATGTCGCCAAGCTCGACCCCGCCGATTTCCGCGCCGAATGGAAATGGGACGGCATCCGCGTGCAGGCGGCCCGTGCCGCGGGGCCGGACGGGCGGCACGTGACGCGGCTCTACAGCCGCACCGGCGAGGATATTTCCGGCGCGTTCCCCGACCTTGCCGAAGCGCTCGCCTTTGACGGCGTAATCGACGGCGAATTGCTGATCCTGCGCGAGGGGCGGGTGCAGTCCTTCAACGTGCTGCAGCAGCGGCTGAACCGCAAGGCGGTGTCGCCCAAGCTGCTGATGGAGTTCCCCGCCCATATCCGCGCCTATGACCTCCTGATGGCGGCGGGCGAGGATCTGCGCGATCTGCCCTTCGACGCCCGCCGCGCGCGGCTGGAGGCGTTGATAGAAACCCATCCCACGGAGGGACGGCTCGACCTCTCGCCGCTCGTGCCCTTCCCCACATGGGACGCGCTGACTGCGGCCCGTGCCGACCCCGCCGCCCATGGCGCGGGAGAGGACGCGGAAGCGGTGGAAGGGGTGATGCTCAAGCGCGCCGACAGCGCCTATCTGCCCGGCCGCCCCAAGGGGCCGTGGTGGAAATGGAAGCGCGACCCGCACAGCGTCGACGCGGTGCTGATGTATGCCCAGCGCGGCCATGGCAAGCGCTCCTCCTATTATTCCGACTACACTTTCGGCGTCTGGACGGAAGCGGGGGAGCTGGTGCCGGTCGGCAAGGCCTATTTCGGCTTCACCGATGCCGAGCTCATCGAGATCGACCGCTTCGTGCGCCGCAACACGGTGAACCGCTTCGGTCCGGTGCGCGAGGTGGTGCACACGCCGACGGAGGGGCTGGTGGTGGAAGTCGCCTTTGAAGGGCTGGCGCGCTCCACCCGCCACCGCTCCGGCCTCGCCATGCGCTTTCCCCGCATCGCCCGGCTGCGCTGGGACAAGCCGCCGGGCGAGGCCGACCGGCTGGAAACGCTGGAGGCGATGATCGGCGAGGACGAAAGCCACGCTCCCCGCCGGCCCAGCGCCGTGCTAGGGAAGCAGCGTTCGCCTGCCGGGGAAATGTGAGTCATGGCCGATAATCAGCTTGCCCGCTGGATGGGCGGTTCGCCCTTCTGGGTTCTCATGCGGCTCGTGCTGCTCTCGGTGGTGGTGGGCGTCATCCTCGCCGCACTGGGGCTCGACCCGCTCAACATCCTCGCCAGCCTGGAAAGCCTGGTGCGGCATCTGTTCAACTTCAGCTTCGAGGCGATCGAGCGGCTGTGGCGCTATTTCATCCTCGGCGCGGTGATCGTCGTCCCGCTCTGGCTCATCCTGCGCATCGCCAATCGCGGACGCTGATCCCGTGAGCCTCGCGGCCGCCGGCCGGGTGGAGGTCACCTCCCGGCGCTTCCTCGCCCTCGCCTTGCCGGCGACGCTGGCGCAGATGACGACGCCCATCCTGGGCCTCGTCGCCACCGGCGCCATCGGCCGGCTCGGCGACGCGACGCTGCTCGGCGCGGTGGCGGTGGGCGCGCTGCTGTTCGATTTCGCCTTTTGGATCTTCGGCTCGATCCGCATGGGCACGGCCGGCCTCACCGCCCAGGCGCTCGGGCGCGGCGAGAGCGTGGAACTGCGCGCGGTACTGATCCGCGCTTTGCTGATCTCCGCCGGTATCGGCCTCGCGCTCATCGTGCTGCACGCCCCGCTGGCCGATCTCGCCTTTCTCGCCATGGGCGCCAGCGAGGGCGTTCACGCGGCGGCGACGCTGTATTTCTCCGTGCGCATCCTTTCCGCGCCCTTCGCCATTGCCAATTTCGCCCTGCTCGGCTGGCTGGTCGGCATCGCGCGCACCGATATCGGCCTCGCCCTGCAAATCCTCATCGCCGTCGTGAATGCGGTGGCCACGGTCGCTCTGGTGCTGTGGTGGGATTTCGGCATTGCCGGCGCCGCGAGCGCCAATGTGCTGGCGGAAATCACCGGGACGGCGTTCGGCCTCATTGCCGCCGCCCGGCTGGTGGGGCGGGACTGGCGGGTGCCGTGGCGCACGGTCATCGACCGCAGCCGGCTCATCGAGACGGTGGCGGTCAATCGCGACATCATGATCCGCACCGCGCTGCTGATGAGCGTGCTGCTGTTCTTCACCGCGCAGGGGGCGCGGCAGGACGATGTGACGCTCGCCGCCAATGCGGTGCTCTACAACATCGTCATGGTCTCGGCCTTCTTCCTCGACGGTTTCTCCACTGCGGCCGAGCAGATTTGCGGCCAGAGCGTCGGCGCCAGGGACAGAGCGGGTTTCCGCCGCGCGGTGCGGCTGGTGCTGGCCTGGGGCTTCGGCTTCGCCGCGCCGGCCAGTGCGCTGCTGCTGGTGGGCGGCGGACCGCTGATCGATCTTCTGTCGGCGAACGACCAGGTGCGGGAGGTCGGCCGCGCCTTCCTGCCGCTGGCGGCGCTGACCCCGCTGCTCGGCGTCGCCGCCTTCGCCTATGACGGCATCTATGGCGGATCGACCTGGGCGCGCGACATGCGCAACATGATGTTCCCGGCGGTGGCGCTGTTCTTCCTCGCCTGGTGGCTGACCCTGCCTCTGGGCAATACCGGCCTGTGGCTGGCCTATCTCGCCTTCATCGCCGGCCGCGGCGTTTTCCTGGCATTGCGGATGCCGGCGCTGGTCAATCGAACTTTCCCGGCCAGAATTTGATATGAAGCATCCGCCAAAAAAACACGGCTAGGACGAGAGATACGGCGACAGCAATAACCATCACCGGCCATGTCCCCTTGGCCGAAATTGAAATAGCCCACAGTTGGACAATGATTTCGTCAGGCTGCTCAGTTCTCATGGCGGATTCCGTCATTGAATCACTTGAGAACAGAACAGAAGTTTAGAATGCCCTTTCGGGACCTTGAGTCAATATCGGCGAGTCGACAAAGTGGAGGAGAATGGGGATTCTATTTCTTTTCAGCGGGTTGCGGGGTGGCATGTTTTTGGTCCCCCGCCACAAGGTGCCCTCTTAGTATCTCTTAGACCTTCCTAAAATAGGGTGGCTATCAAGCCTTTGATTTCACATACTTAATCTTGCTCGACGGTTCGATTCGTTGCAATGTGCCAAGCTGCTCGTGAGCCCACGGCCTCCTTTAGGGTGTGTCCTTTGCGGACCAAGTGCTCACATAGCCCCTGCTTGATCCGCTCCACCAGCCCCAGCCCCTCGTAGACGAGAGCGGAATAGAGCTGGATGAGGCTCGCCCCGGCCTCGATCTTGGCCAGAGCGGCGGCGGGGCTGTCGATGCCGCCGACCCCGATCAACGGGAAGGCACCGTCCACCCGCACATAGGTCTCCGCCAGCATGCGGGTGGAGAGCGTGAACAGCGGCCGGCCGGAGAGGCCGCCGGTCTCGCTCTTGTGCGGCGAGCGCAGGCTGGGCGGGCGGGAAAGGGTGGTGTTGGAGACGATCAGCCCGTCGATCCGCCGCCGGCGCGCCACGCTCACCACCCCGTCGAGATGCGGCAGAGCGAGATCGGGCGCGATCTTCAGCAGCAGCGGCACGCCGGGCGCGGCCGCATCGCGCGCCTCGATCACCCGCGCCAGCAGTTCGTCGAGCGCCTTTTCCTCCTGCAGGTCGCGCAGGCCGGGGGTGTTGGGCGAGGAGACATTGGCGGTGAAATAGCTCGCCACTCCGGCGAAGGCGCGGATGCCGGCGACGTAATCGGCGGCGCGGTCGGTGCTGTCCTTGTTCGCCCCGACATTCACCCCGACAATGCCGGGCGCCCGGCGCTTTGTGCGGGCGGAAAGCCGCGCCAGCGCCGGGCCATGGCCGCCGCTGTTGAAACCGTAGCGGTTGATCACCGCCCGGTCCTCGACCAGGCGGAAATTGCGCGGGCGCGGATTGCCGGGCTGCGGGCGCGGCGTGATGGTGCCGACCTCGACAAAGCCGAAGCCGGCGCCCAGCATCGCGTCGGGCACCTCCGCCTCCTTGTCGAACCCCGCCGCCAGCCCCACCGGATTGGGAAAGGCGAGGCCGAAGGCCGACACGTTGAGGCGGGGATCGTCCACAGGCGCCGGGCGGGGCGGCAGGCAGGCAAGCGCGCGGATGGAGAGACCGTGCGCGGTCTCGGGGTCCATCAGCCGGGCGAAGGGAAGGGCGAGGTCGAGCAGGCGGCTCATCGATCAGCCCTCCAGTGCCGGGAACAGATGCCGCCCCTGCGGGCCGAGCGGCAGGTCGCGCACATAGGCTACCGCGTCGAGCGCGAGCGGGCCGTAGAGATGCGGGAACAGGTCGCCCCCGCGTGAGGGCTCCCAGCGCAGAAGATCGGGCGGGAGATGCTCCACCCGTACCGCCACCAGCAGCAGGTCGCCCTGCCCGGCGAAATGCTTCGCCGCCGTCTCCGCCACTTGGCCCGCTGTGGAGAAATGGATGAACCCGTCGGCCACATCCACCGGCGCGCCGTCGAACCGCCCGGCGGCCTCCGCCGCCTGCCACAGCGCGCGCGGCGCGATCTTGTAGATGAGCCTCGCCTGCGCCGCCGCCATGTCCGTTTCCCGCCTCGTGCCGTTCGGCCCGTCCTACAGGGCCACGGCCGCCGAGGCAACGCGGCGCCAGGCGCGGATAATGGCGTCGGCGGAGAGATGGATGTCCGCCTCGGTGGTGGAGGCGCCGATCACCGAGAGCCGCATGATCCAGCGCCCGCGCCATGCCGCGCCGGCGGCGAAGCAGGTGCCGTCTTCCTGCACCGCCGCGATGGTGGCGCGGGTCAGCGCGTCGCCTTGCGCCCCCTCCGCCGCCCCCGCCTCCGCGCCGCCGAAGCGCACCGCCACCTGGTTCAGCACCACCTCGTTCAGCACCGTCACCCCCGGCTCGGCGGCGAGACGTTCCGCCAGAAGCCGGGCCTGCGCGCAATGGCGCTCCACCATCGCGGCGATGCCGGCCCGGCCGAAATGGCGCAGCAGCGCCCAGCTGGCGAAGCCCCGGGCGCGGCGCGACAGCTCCGGCACATAATGCGAGGGGTCGCGCTCATGCTCGCTCACCGGCGGCAGATAGCTCGCCGCGATGGTCATGGCCCGGCGGTGGGCGTCGGCGTCGCGCACGATGGCATAGCCGCAGTCGAACGGCGTCTGCAGCCATTTGTGCCCGTCCGTCGCCCAGGAATCGGCCGTCTCGACACCGCCGGCGAGGTGCGCGCGCGTCGGGCAGGCGCGCGCCCACAAGCCGAAGGCGCCGTCCACATGCACCCACCCCGCCCGCGCCCGGGCGAGCGGGACCAGCCGCACATGGTCGTCGCTGGCGCCACTATGGATATGCCCGGCCTGCGTCACCACGATGAGCGGCGCGCCTGCGGGCACGGCCCGCGCCAGCAGGTCCTCGAAGGCGTCCGGCCGCATCACGCCCTCAGCATCGGCCGGCACGCGGATCAGGCTCGCCTTGCCGAAGCCGAGATAATGCAGCGCCGAGAACACGCTGGCATGGGCCTCCTCGCCGATCAGCACCCGCACCGGCGGGGCGCCGAACAGGCCCAGCGCCTCCACATCCCACCCCGCCCGGCGCAACACCTCGCCGCGCGCGGCGGCGAGGGCGACGAAACTCGCCATGGTGGCGCCGGTGACGAAGCCGACCCCGCTTTCCGCCGGCAGGCGCAGCACCTCCAGCAGCCAGCGCGCCGCCACCGTCTCGGCGGCGGCGGCGGCGGGCGCGGCAAAATGATTGGCGGTGTTCTGTCCCCAGGCGGCGGTCAGCCAGTCGGCGGCAACGCCAACCGGGTGGGAATTGCCGATCACCCAGCCGAAGAAGCGCGGCCCGGCGGAGGCGCGCAGCCCCGGCTCGGCCCGCGCCACCAGCGCGTCGAGCACGTCCGCGCCCGGCACGCCGTGCTCGGGCAGCGGGCCGTCAAAGGCAGCGAGGCAGGCGGCATAATCCTGCGCGGGCGGGTGCGCTGTGGGGTCCGCGCGGTAGGCGATGGCCCGGCGCGCCGCCGCCAGCAGCAGGGCCCCGGTCTCGTCCTGTGGCGTCTCGTCCTGTGGCGTCTCGTCCATGCGCATGCCGGCCCCTGCCCGAAAGGGCGGCCATCCTAGGCAGGGCACGCGCCCTGTCCAGCGCCGGGCGGCAGCGACGCCAAAGCCGCCGCACCGCGGCTGGACAATGGCGAGATTAGGGTATAATTCCTACGCACCTGACAAAAATCCGGGCACGAATCATGCTCAGCCATGCCCAGATCTGGCGCGCTTTGGACAGGCTGGCGGAACGGCTGGACCTCAGCCCCTCCGCCCTCGCCCGCCGCGCCGGGCTGGACGCCACCACCTTCAACCGCTCCAAGCGCGAGGCGGCGGACGGGCGGCCGCGCTGGCCCTCCACCGAGAGCATCGCCAAGGTGCTGGCCGCCACCGGCACGAGCCTCGACGATTTCATGGGGCTGGTGAATGGCGGCACCGGCGGGCGCCGCGCCATCCCGCTCATCGGCTTCGCGCAGGCGGGCGAAGGCGGCTATTTCGACGATGCCGGCTTTCCCGTCGGCGGCGCCTGGGACGAGATCGCCTTTCCCAATGTCGGCGACGAACACGCCTATGCGCTGGAAATCTCCGGCGATTCCATGCTGCCGCTCTATCGCGACGGCGATGTCGTCGTGCTCTCGCCCTCGGCGCCGATCCGGCGCGGCGACCGGGTGGTGGTGAAGACCCGCGAAGGCGAGGTTTTGGCCAAGGAGCTGAAGCGCCAGACCAACCGCACGGTGGAGCTGCGCTCGCTCAACCCCGAGCATCCCGACCGCCTGCTGCAGGAGGCGGACATCGCCTGGATCGCCCGTGTGCTGTGGGCGAGCCAATAGCCGAACGCGAAAACGGCCCCGCTTGGGGGCCGCCTCATGTCTCGCTTGGATAAGGCGCTGCGGTCAGCAGCGCACCGCCACGCGGCGGCCATAGCGGTCATAGGCCCAGCAATCGCCCGGCGAGGTCGCCGCGCCAATCAGCGCGCCGGTGCCCGCACCCACGCCCGCGCCGATCGCCGCGCCCGTGCCGCCGCCGGCAATGCCGCCAATGACCGCGCCGGTGCCGCCGCCGATGAGCGCGCCGCCCGCGGCGCGGCGTTCCGTGGTGGTGCAGGCGGCGATGCTGAGCGTGGCCAGCGAAAGCACAACGATCTTGAGCATGATCCCTCTCCTTTTGAGCATGCCGGACCTGCCCGGCAGACCGTGACGGCGATACCTGATCTCGATGGTGCCGTTCCCCCAAGCCGGAGGCGGCGCCCGTCCGGTAACGTGCGGTTGGCCCGCAGGTTCCACTGTCACGGTCGCAGGGTAGGATGCGGCTTGCACCCGCCGCCGCGCGGAGTATGCTACTAAAACACTAGATTTCTTGACGGGAGTTCGCCATGACCATCCGCCTCGGGGACGTCGTTCCCGATTTCGACGCCGAGACCACCGACGGGCCGATCCGCTTCCATGAATGGCTGGGCGATTCCTGGGGGGTGCTGTTCTCGCACCCGAAGAACTTCACGCCGGTCTGCACCACGGAACTCGGGCAGGTGGCGCGGCTGAAGCCGGAATTCGACCGGCGCAACGTCAAGGTGATCGGCCTCTCCGTCGATCCGCTCGACGCGCATGCGAAATGGGCGGAAGACATCGCGGAAACGCAGGGCTACGCCCCGAACTTCCCGCTGATCGCCGACCCGGAGCGCACCGTCTCCGGTCTTTACGACATGATCCACCCCAACGCCTCGGACACGATGACCGTTCGCTCGGTGTTCGTCGTCGGACCGGACAAGAAGCTTAAACTCTCCCTCACCTATCCCGCCAGCGCCGGACGCAATTTCGACGAGATCCTGCGGGTGATCGACTCGCTGCAACTCACCGCCCGGCACGCCGTCGCCACCCCGGCCAACTGGAAGGACGGCGAGGACGTGATCATCGTCCCCTCGGTCAGCGACGAGGCGGCGAAGGAGAAGTTTCCCGGCGGCTGGAAGACGCTGAAGCCTTATCTGCGCGTGGTGCCGCAGCCGGGCAAGTGAGGGGGCGAACGCCGCCCCGCAAGACGAAAGCGCCATCCCGGCCGAAGCAGAGCGAAGAGCCTGGATCGCTCGTCAATGTCACACGCCCCTGAACCACGCGATCCCGGATCGGCCTTGCGGCCGTCCGGGATGACGGCCGCAAGGGGTACGTCCTCAGACCGTGAGCGGCTTGCGGTACTGAATGAAGCCGGTGCGCTCGGCGAGGCTGTTATACAGCCGCTGCGCCGTCTGGTTGGTCTCGTGCGTCAGCCAATAGACCTTCGGGCTGCCCTTGGCCGCCGCGTCCGCCGCGACATGGTCGATCAGCCGGCGGCCGAGGCCCTGCCCGCGCTGGCTGGCGTCCACATAGAGGTCGTTGAGGTAGCATACATTGCCCACCGACCAGGTAGAGCGGTGGAACAGCCAGTGGGTGAGGCCCACCGCCTTCCCGGCCGCATCGAAGGCCAGCGCGCCATGCACCGGCTCGGCCGGATCGAGCAGGCGCTGCCAGGTGGTCGCCGTCACCTCGTCCGGCAGCGTCGCCTCGTAAAAGACGAGATAGGCCTGCCAGAGCGGCAGCCAGAGCGCGTGATCCTCGGCCGTGAGAGCGCGTATGTCCGTCATGTCACCACCCTGCCCGCGGTCAGGTCGCTGCCGCGCAAAAACTCATCCGCCGGCATCGCCCGGCTGCCAGCCTTCTGCACCTCGACGAGCCGTACCGCGCCCTCTCCGCAGGCGATGGTGAGCGCATCGTCAAGCACCGTCCCGGGCGCGCCAGCACCCGCCCCGAGCGTCGAGCGCAGCACTTTCACCCGCGCGCCGTCGAGATCGAACCAGGCGCCGGGAAAGGGCGAGAGGCCGCGAATATGGTCGTGCACCGCCTGCGCCGGCCGGGTCCAGTCGATGCGGGTCTCGTTCTTGTCGATCTTGGCGGCATAGGTCACGCCCTCGCTCGGCTGCGGCGTGAAGCCGAGCGCCCCGCGCTCCAGCGCCGCCAGCGCCCGCGCCATCAGGTCGCCGCCGACGATCATCAGCCGGTCGTGCAACTCGCCCGCCGTCATGTCCGGCCCGATGGCGACGCGCTCCACCAGCCCCACCGGCCCGGTATCGAGCCCTGCCTCCATCTTCATGACCGCGACGCCGGTCTCGCTGTCGCCGGCCATAATGGCCCGCTGGATCGGCGCGGCGCCGCGCCAGCGCGGCAGCAGCGAGGCGTGCAGGTTGAGGCAGCCGAGCGGGGGAAGATCGAGGATCGCCTGCGGGAGAAGGCGCCCATAGGCCACCACCACGGCGGCGTCGGCCTCATGCGCGGCGAAGGTTGCGGCCGCGTCCTCGGTGCGCAGGGTGGACGGCGTCAGGACGGGAATGCCGAGCCGTTCCGCCGCGCGGTGCACCGGCGAGGGCACGAGATCGAGCCCGCGCCGCCCGCCCGGCGCCGGCGCGCGCGTATAGGCCGCCACCACCTCGTGGCCGGCGCCGACGATCTCCACCAGCGTGGAAACCGCGAAATCGGGCGTGCCCATGAAGACGATGCGCATGCGGCTCTCCGCTGGAAGGTGGGAAACGACGCGTCGCCTGCGCGGCGGGGTCAGGCCCGCTCTTTCTTCGCCAGCTTGGTGAACTTGGTGATCACCCGGTCGCGCTTGAGCTTGGAGATGTGGTCGATGAACAGCACGCCGTTGAGATGGTCGATCTCATGCTGCACGCAGGTGGCGAGCAGGCCGTCGGCGTCCATTTCCTGCGTCTCGCCATTGAGGTCCATATAGCGGACCTTCACCCGTGCCGGGCGCTCGACATCGGCGTAATATTCCGGGATCGACAGACAGCCCTCGGCATAGACCGACATTTCCTCTGACGAGGCGATGATCTCCGGGTTGATCAGCGCCAGCGGGTGCTTTTCGCGCTCCGCCTCCTCGTCCTCCGCCCCGTCCGCCTGCGCCTGGCGCGGGCCGACATCGACGGTGACGATGCGCTCGGGAATGCCAACCTGGATCGCCGCCAGCCCGATGCCGGGGGCGTCATACATGGTCTCGAACATGTCCTCGACGATGGCGCGCACGCGCGCATCCACGCGCAGCACGGGGTCGGAGAGCTGGCGCAGGCGGGTATCGGGGAGGATCACGAGCGGACGTATCGACATGCCGTTCAGATAAGCGCCGCGCCGAATTCCGTCAACGCGGGGTTTACCCTGAGTCGAAGCGATGTTCACTCTCCGTTCGCACCATGACCAGAATCTGGTAGAAGACGGCGATGGATCAGATCGTGTTCACGCTCGGCACGCAGCCGGTGACGCTGGCGCAGACGCTCGCCGGCGCCGGTGCGCTCGCCTTTCTGCTGCTCGTCGCCGTTCTGCGCGCGGTCTCGCGCAGCGCCCGGCAGAACGCGCTTGAGGCGGACGAGCAGGCGCGCCGCGCCGACGAGCTGGAGGAACGCCTCGCCGATCTCGCCCGCACCCAGGCGGAAACCATCGGCCGGGTGCAGTCCATGACGGAGGTGCTGGCCCAGCGCCAGGGCGACCTCGCCCGCGCCGTGGCTGAGCGGCTCGACGCCTCCTCCCACCGCATGGGCGAAAGTCTGGCGCGGGCGAGCGAGGCCACGCACGAAAACCTCGTGCGGCTGAACGAGCGCCTCGCCCTTGTCGATCAGGCGCGGGCGAGTCTGGGCGAACTCTCCGGCCAGGTGATGAGCCTGCGCGAGACGCTGGCCAACAAGCAGGCGCGCGGCGCCTTCGGCGAAGGGCGGCTGCAGGCGATCATCGCCGACGCTTTGCCGCGCGACAGCTTCGCCTTCCAGCACACGCTCTCCAATGGACGGCGCGCCGACTGCGCCATCTTCCTGCCCGGCGACACCCGCCCGCTGCTGGTCGATTCCAAATTTCCGCTGGAAGCGATCACCGCCTTTCGCGAGGCGCCGACGCCGGAAGCGCGCAAGCCGGCGGAAGCGCGGCTGAAGGCCGATGTCGGCCGGCATGTGAAGGACATTGCCGAACGCTACCTCGTCGGCGGCGAGACGCAGGACGTGGCGCTGATGTTCGTGCCCTCCGAATCCGTCTATGGCGAATTGCACGAGCATTTCGACGATCTCATCCAGCAGGCGTTCCGCGCCCGCGTCATCCTCGTCTCGCCCTCGCTGCTGATGCTCGCCGTGCAGGTGGTGCAGGCCATCTGCAAGGATGCGCGCATGCGCGAGCAGGCCGACCTCATCCGCACGGAATGCGGCAAGCTGGTCGCCGATGTGATCCGCCTGCGCGACCGCGTCGGCAATCTGCAAAAGCACTTCGGCCAGATGACCGACGACGTGGCGCAGGCATTGACCTCCGCCGACAAGATCGCCAAACGCGGCGCGCGCATCGAGCAGCTGGAGTTCGAGGCCGACGGCCCGGCGCGCGCACCCGCGCCGCCCGATCTCTTCGCGGCGGATACGCTGCCCACCCCGCCGCTGCGGGGGGCGGCCGAATGAGGGGTGACGGTGGGGCGCGGCGGTCTTTAATCCGTCCAATTCGCAGGATGAAGCTTTTCTGATAGTTTGATAGAATGTTTCTATCGTCTGTGTCAGGAAACGTCCCGCGTGATCGACCGTTTTGAACTCCTGCTCGCCCTCGCCAAGGAGCGCCATTTCGGCCGTGCCGCCGAATCCTGCGGGGTGACCCAGCCCACGCTCTCGGCCGGCCTCAAGCAGCTGGAAGAACAGCTCGGCGTCCGGCTGGTGGAGCGGGGTTCGCGCTTCATCGGTTTCACCCCGGAAGGGGAGCGCGCGCTGCAATGGGCGCGGCGGGTCATCGGCGATGTGCGCGCCATGCGCCAGGAAATCGCCGGCATGCGCAAGGGGCTTTCCGGCCATCTGCGCATCGCCGCCATCCCCACCGCCATGCCGATGCTCTCCGAGCTCACCACGCCGTTCCACGCCAAGCACGCCGATGTGCGCTTCACGCTGATTTCCGCCTCCTCCAACGAGGTGCTACGGCTGATCGAGAATCTGGAGGCCGATGCCGGCATCACCTATCTCGACAACGACCCGCTCGGGCGGGTGCAGACCGTGCCGCTCTACAAGGAAGGCTATCGCTTCCTCACCTCCGCCGACTCGCCGCTCGGCGACAAGGCCAAGGTGACCTGGGAGGAAATCGGCCGGGTGCCGCTGTGCCTGCTCACCCCCGACATGCAGAACCGCCGCATCGTCGACAAGCAGCTCGCCGAGGCCGGGCATGCGGTGGTGCCGATGCTGGAGGCCAATTCGACGCTCGCTCTTCTCTCGCATGTGCGCACCGGCAAATGGGCGAGCGTGGTGGCCAACACGCTGGCGGATGTGTTCGCCTTTCCCGCCAGCATCCGCTCCATCCCGATCGAGGGGCCGGAAGTGCTGCACCAGATGGGCCTCGTCGTGCTCGACCGCGAGCCGATGACGCCGATCGTCACCGCCCTGCTGGCGGAAGCCCGCGCCGTCGCCCCCTCGCTGGCGAAGCGCATCTGAGCCCGTCCCGCGCCCGAGGAACCCTGAGCCGCCTCATTTGTTGTCCCGCCACACGGCCACGGCCGTCTCGCGAAGTGGAGGCTTACATGCTGGGTTGGGCGCTGACCTTTCTCGTGGTGGCTCTGATCGCCGCCGTTCTCGGTTTCGGCGGCATTGCCGGAACCGCCATCGAAATCGCCAAGATCATCTTCTTCGTCGCCATCATCCTGTTTCTGGTGTCGGCGGTGTTCGGGTTCATGCGGCGCGGCCGCGCGCCTTGAAGCCTCGGCTTCCGGGCTTCGGCCCGGAAGCCGAACCGCTCGGTGGCACCAATGCAAACGCCCCCGGCGCAAGCCGGGGGCGTTCTCGCACAAGACGCGAGGCGAACAGGTCTGTTGATATGTGCAGGAACCACCCGGTGAGAGCGACGGTGGGTGGCGAAGAACCGCCGGAGGGCAGGTCAGGTACGCTCGGCAGCCAGCACCGCGCGCGTGGTCTTGTCTGGGCCGAAATCGCTGACATCGTCCAGCGCCAGCATTTCGCCGAGCCGCTTGCGCGCCCGGTTCACCCGGCTCTTGATGGTGCCGACCGCGCATTGGCAGATATCGGCGGCTTCCTCATAGGAAAAGCCGGAGGCACCCACCAGCACAAGCGCTTCGCGCTGGTCGGGCGGCAGCTGGTCGAGCGCGGCGCGGAAATCCTCGAAATCCAGATGAGTGTTCTGGTCGGGATTGCTGGTCAGCGTCGCGGCGAAGGCGCCGTCCGAATCCGGCACTTCCCGCCGCCTCTTGCGGTATTCGGAGCGGAACAGGTTGCGCAGGATGGTGAACAGCCAGGCCGGCAGGTTGGTGCCGGGCCGGAAGCTGGAAATATTGGCGAAGGCGCGCAGCAGCGTCTCCTGCACCAGATCGTCCGCCCGGTCGACGCTGCCCGAAAGCGAGATCGCGAAGGCTCGCAGATTGGGAATGGCGGCGATGATTTCGTCGCGCAAAGTCGGATCGAACCGGCTCACTTGCGCCCTCCACCCTCGCCAGACGTGCCGTCCGCCTTATCGAGTTTGGAGAGCAGGTCGATGAAACGGTCTGGCACGCCCTGGCGCACCACGTCGTCATACATGGCGCGCAGGTGTTGGCCGATCTTGGCCTGTATCTCGCTGCCGAGAGCGGTTTCCTTGCCGCCGCCCAGAGGCGAGGAGGACATGCCGTCCGCCGCAGCGGCCGCACCCTCCGAATGATCGTCACTCATCATTTTCTTTCCCGACATTGAGCCCCCGAAAGGTCGAGAGGGAAGACGGCTCCGTCGCTGCATACGAGGCCACAACGAGCCAGAAGCGAAACGGTTCCAGGAATTCTAGTGCATCGCGAAAATTTTTGACCTACTCCGGAACCACGCGGTCCATCGCGCGTTATCAGCCGCTTCACAATTTGCAGCTTCGGGGAGACGCGAGTGAGCACTTCTCAACTTGTCGCGCAGCACCTGCCCTTTCTGCGCCGCTATGCGCGCGCGCTCAGTGGCAGCCAGTCGGCCGGCGACGCCTATGTTACGGCCATGCTGGAGACGCTCATCGCCGATCCCTCGACGCTCGACCGCTCGATCGATCCCCGTGTGGCGCTTTACACCCTGCTCACGCGGCTGTGGGATTCCGTCACGCTGAACGCCCAGCTCGACGCCCCGCCGGCCCCGCTGCAGGGAGAGCGGCGGCTTGGCCACATCACCCCGGTGGTGCGCCAGGCGTTCCTGCTGGTGTCGCTGGAAGGCTTCACCGAGGAGGAGGCCGCGAGCATCCTCTCCATCGACGTACCGACCTTGCGCAACCTGGTCGCCGATGCCGGGCGCGAACTGGCGGCGGAAATCGCCACCGACGTGCTGATCATCGAGGATGAGCCCTTCATCGCGCTCGATCTCGAAGGGTTGGTCGAAGGCCTCGGCCACCGCGTCACCGGCATCGCCCGCACCCATACCGAGGCGGTGGATCTCGCCCGCCGCAAGGCGCCTGGCCTCATCCTCGCCGACATCCAGCTGGCGGATGGCTCGTCCGGCCTCGACGCGGTCAACGAGCTGATCGAGAACACCGAGGTCCCGGTGATCTTCATCACCGCCTATCCCGAGCGCTTCCTCACCGGTGTCCGCCCCGAACCGGCCTTCCTAATCGCCAAGCCCTTCCAGCCCTCGACCGTCGCCGCCGTCATCAGCCAGGCGCTGTTCTTCGAGCGACGCGCCCGTCCGCGGGAGCAGCGTGCCAGCGCCTGAGCCCCTAAATGCCCGACATCGCCCTTGTCGACAACGCGGCACGCTGGATCACCGTCCTGTCGTCGCTGGCCATCTTCGTGGCCCTGGTGCGGCTGCTGTTCCTGCGCCGCAACCTATCGATCCGCACACGGCTTCTGGGTTTGCTGCTGGCGACCCTGGTGCTGCTTTTCGGCGTGCTCTCGCTGCTGGTGATCTTCGATTTCGGCAGCACCTATCCCTTGCTGCCGATGGGCGTGCGCATCGGCATCGCCCTGCTCAACCTGATCGGCGCGATCGCTCTGTGGTCGAACTTCGCCGCGCTGATCGACATGCCGACACCGCGCCATGCGGTGAGCGAGCAGCGACGACTCACCCTTGAGCTCGCAACGGCCCTTCAGCGCTACGAGATGGCGCTGCGCGGCTCCAATGTCGCCATCTTCACCCAGGACCGCGAGCTCCGCTACACCTCGGTCAGCAAGCCGCTGTTCGGCTTCCCCGTGGAGCAGGTGCTCGGCTCCAGCGATGCCGATCTGCTCGGCGAGGCGCAGGCGCAGGCGCTGACCCTGCTCAAGCGCGACGCCCTCGCCTCCTCCGCCTCGCGCAAGGGCGAGATCGAGATCGAGGAAGGCGGGCGCAAATGCTGGTACGACATTCATATCGACCCGCTGCGCGATCTCGCCGGCACCACGGTGGGCCTCACCGGCGCCGCCGTCGATGTCACCGAGCGCAAGGAGAATGAGCAGCATCTGCGCCTGTTGATGCGCGAACTCACCCACCGCTCGAAAAACCTGCTGGCGGTGATCCAGGCCATGGCGCGGCAGACCGCCCGCCATGCCGGCTCGATCGACAATTTCGTCGAGATTTTCAGCGCCCGCCTGCAGGCCCTCTCCAAGTCGCACGACCTTCTGGTGCAGGAGAGCTGGTACGGCGCCTCGCTGAACGACATGGTGCGCTCGCAGCTCGGCCATCACCTCGATCGCGAGAACAGCCAGTTCACCATCGAGGGGCCGAGCCTGTTCCTGAAGCCGGAAGCGGCGCAGAATATCGGCCTCGCCATCCACGAACTGTCGACCAACGCCGCCAAATATGGCGCGCTGTCCGTGCCGAGCGGCCATGTCGACATCCTCTGGGCCCGGCGCACGCCGGAGGCCGGCGGGGGCTTCGAGCTCTCCTGGCGGGAGCGCGGCGGCCCCGTCGTCTCCAAGCCGGAAGGACGCGGCTTCGGCTCGCTGGTGATCGAGCGCAACCTCGCCCGCGCGCTCGACGGCAAGGTGGAACTCAACTTCGCCCCCTCCGGACTCATCTGCACGGTGAGCGTGCCCGAGAGCCATTTGACGCCCGAGCGCTGACCGCGCCGGGCGTTTTCTCCTCCTCCCACTGCACAGGCCGCGCACGAAAACGTGATCCTGAACGGGAACGCGTTACGGTTTACGCGCGTTAACCCTGCGATCCCGGCGACGAATCGCCGGACCGATTTCAGCGAAACATCGTCTGCGGAACACTGCGGCGGCGACGTGATGCACGTCGCGCGACCGGGCATGGCTGTCTGCGGATGCCGGAGGGAAGGGGAACAGTGATGAGGGGCACCGACAGCGTTTTCAAAGGCTCCGCCTATCTTCTCGGCGCCATCACCGGCGTCGCCTTCATGGTGCCGCTCACCGCCGGCGCCCTCGCCACCGGCTCGCTCACCCGCACCGCGCCCCAGGCGATCGCCATCGACGCCTTCGGGCCGGAGTTGGGTGCCCGGCAGGCGCATCTCGTCAATCGTGCCGGCAAGGGCGCACGTCTCGACGCGATGCCGCAGCCGACCCCCGCCGCGACGGCGCCGGTTCCGGCCACGGCCCCCGCGCCCGTCATCGTCAACAGCCAGCCGGAGCCCGCGCCGCTGGCCCCGAGCCGCGCCACCCGCACCCCCAAGGGCTGCCTTTCCGCGCTGGGCGTGACGAAATCAAGTCTATCGACCGAAGAATTGACGGTTTGCGTCGCCGACGCTTCGCTCGTCGGTCGTAGTTGAGATTTTCCTAAATAAATACCACCTTCGAAAAGTCGCTACGTTGGGGAACTCATCCGGTTCTATTTCGTTTCTACAACAGAGGATCGAACGATCGGTCCGATTTTCGAAATTATCGAACACGGAGAAGACGATGACCAGCAAGCTCGCGACACTCACCGCCGCCGCTGCCCTGGCGCTCGCCCCCGCGGTCGCCTTCGCCCAGAGCCCGGCGCCTGAGACCACCACGCCGCCGGCCGCCAGCCCGGTTCAGCCGGATGCCGGCAACCCGCAGGCCCCGGCCTCCGAAATGCCGGCGACCACCCCGACCCCCGGCACGGCCGGCTCGACCGACAGCGCCGCTCCGGCCGCCTCGGCGACTGCGACCCCGGCGACGCCGAAATTCATCAGCGCCCAGAGCGCGGGCCAGTGGCTCGGCTCCGACCTGATGGGCACCGAGGTGGTGACCGCCAATGACGAGAAGCTCGGCTCAATCAGCGACGTGATCGTCGAGCGCGAAGGCGAGATCATCGCCGTGGTGATCGATGTCGGCGGCTTCCTCGGCATCGGCGCCAAGCCGGTCGCAGTGTCCTTCGACTCGCTGACCGCCACCCCCACCGACAATGGCGAGAAGGTCGTGGTCTCGATGACCAAGGAAGAGCTGAACGCGGCTCCCGAGTTCAAGAGCCTGGAGCAGGCCCGTTCGGAAACCCCGAGCACGGGTGCGACCACCACCACGACCAACTGATCCACGCCTCACGGTTCGGCCGCGCCCGCGGCCCTCATGTAGCGACCGCCGGCGTCTGCCGTGCCGTCAGGATGGACATGCCCGCCCTCGTGGCGGGCATGTCTCGTTTGAGAGCCTTGCCCGCCCTCGCGGCGGGCATGTCTCGTTTGAGAGCCTTGCCCGCCCTCGCGGCGGGCATGTCTCGTTTTTGGAACCATGTCCGCCCTCGTGCGGACATGTCGTGTGGCTGCGCCGGCCTTCCCGCGCGGCAGCGCACGATGACGGCGGCCGGCGGATCGGGTAAAGCGGATATCCGACCAGCCGGACCCCGCCATGACCGAACCCCGCCGCCGCCCCGACCATCCCTTCAAGGAACTGTTCGACATCGACGCCATGCGCGTCGAACTCGCCGCGCTGGCGCGCGAGGTGCTCGGCACCAGCAAGTCCGGCCGCGAGATCGAATTGCGCACGCAGATGGCGCGACGCCTCAAGGCCGCCTATCAGCACGGCCACAAGGTCGCCGAGCGCTGGCTGATGGTGGAAGGCTCCGGCCGTCGCTGCGCCGAGCGGCTCTCGCGCCTGCAGGACGAGATCATCGCCCTGGTGCACGAGCTGGCGGTAAAGACGCTCTATCCCTCGGACAATCCCTCCACCTCCGAGCGCATGGCGATTGTCGCCGTCGGCGGCTATGGCCGCGGCCTGATGGCGCCGGGCTCGGACACAGACATCCTTTTCCTGCTGCCCTACAAGCAGACCGCCTGGGGCGAGAGCGTCGCCGAGGCCATTCTCTACGTGCTGTGGGACATGGGGCTCAAGGTCGGCCACTCTACCCGCTCGGTCGATGAGTGCATCCGCCAGGCGCGCGGCGACATGACCATCCGCACCGCGCTGCTCGAAGCGCGGCTGCTCATCGGCGAGAAGACGCTGTTCGAGGAGCTGACCGCCCGCTTCGACAAGGAGGTGGTGCAGGGCACGGCGGCGGAATTCGTCGCCGCCAAGCTCGGCGAGCGCGAGGAGCGGCTGAAGCGCGCCGGCCAGTCGCGCTATGTCGTCGAGCCGAATGTGAAGGACGGCAAGGGCGGCCTGCGCGATCTGCACACGCTGTTCTGGATCGCGAAATATGTCTACCGCGTGCACGAGACGCGCGAACTCGTGGCCAAGGGCGTGTTCACGCCTGAGGAAGCCAAGATCTTCCGCCGCTGCGAGAATTTCCTCTGGTCCGTGCGCTGCCACCTGCATTTCCTCGCCGGCAAGCCGGAGGAGCGCCTCTCCTTCGACCTGCAGCGCGAAATGGCCGAGCGGCTCGGCTATGTCTCCCATCCCGGCCTGAAGGATGTGGAGCGCTTCATGAAGCACTATTTCCTCGTGGCCAAGGATGTCGGCGACCTCACCGCCATCGTCTCCGCCGCGCTGGAAGAGCGCCACGACAAGCCGGTGCCGCGGCTCGACCGGATGATCGCGCGGCTGCGCCGCTCCGGCCGGCGCACGCTGAAGGAAAGCGCCGATTTCATCGTCGACAATGACCGCATCAATGTCGCCGATTCCAGCGCCTTCGGCCGCGACCCGCTCAACCTCATCCGCATCTTCCATCTCGCCGGCAAGCACGGGCTGAACTTCCACCCCGACGCGATGCGCCTCGCCACGCGCTCGCTCAAGCTCATCGACCACAATCTGCGCGAGAACCCGGAAGCCAACCGGCTGTTCGTCGAGATCCTCACCTCGAAGGAAAGCCCGGAAATCGTCTTGCGGCGGATGAACGAGACCGGCGTGCTCGGCCGCTTCATCCCGGAATTCGGCCGCATCGTCGCGATGATGCAGTTCAACATGTATCATTCCTACACGGTGGACGAGCACCTCATCCGCTCCATCGGCGCGCTCTCGCGCATCGAGCGCGGCGACCGGCCCGATTACGGCCTCGCCAATGAGCTGATGCCGACGATCAAGAACCGGCAGCTGCTCTATATCGCGGTGCTGCTGCACGACATCGCCAAGGGCCGGCCGGAGGACCATTCCATCGCCGGCGCCCGCGTCGCCCGCCGCCTGTGCCCGCGTTTCGGCCTCAGCCCGGTGGATACCGACACGGTGGCCTGGTTGATCGAACAGCACCTCACCATGTCCACCATCGCCCAATCGCGCGACCTCTCCGACCGCAAGACGATCGAGAATTTCGCAAGCGTGGTGCAGAATCTGGAGCGGATGAAGCTGCTGCTCATCCTCACCACCGCCGATATCCGCGCCGTGGGGCCGGGCGTGTGGAACAACTGGAAGTCGCAGCTTCTGCGCACGCTCTATCACGAGACCGAGCCGGTCATCACCGGCGGCTTCTCCGAGAGCAACCGCAACCAGCGCGTCGCCCGCGCCCAGGCGGAACTGCGCGGCGCCCTCGCCGAGTGGGACGCGGCCGACCTCGACGCCTATATGGGCCGCCACTACCCCACCTACTGGCTGCAGACCGACCGCCAGCACCAGATGGAGCATGCCCGCTTCATCCGCGAGACCGAGGCGCAGGGCAAGGCGCTCGCCACCCGCGCCATCACCGATCCCACGCGCGGCATCACCGAGCTCACCGTCTTCGCGCCCGATCACCCCAAGCTACTGGCGGTGATCGCCGGCGCCTGCGCCAGCGCCGGGGCGCACATTGTCGACGCGCAGATCAGCACCACCACGGACGGGCGGGCGCTCGACACCATTTCGCTCACCCGCGCCTTCGAGCAGGACGAGGACGAGATGCGCCGCGCCGATCGCATCGCCTCCGCCATCGAGAAGTCGCTGGCCGGCGAGATCCGGCTGCCGGAAGTGGTCGCCCGCCGCATCCCGCGGCGGCCGCGCGCCTTCACCGTGGAGCCCGAGGTCACGCTCAACAATTCCTGGTCGAACCGCCACACCGTGATCGAAGTGTCCGGGCTCGACCGGCCGGGCCTGCTCTACGGCCTGACCCAGACGCTGTCGCGGCTCAACCTCAACATCGCCTCGGCGCACATCGCCACCTTTGGCGAGCGGGCGGTGGACGTGTTCTACGTCACCGATCTGATGGGGGCGAAGATCATGGGCGCGGCGCGCCATTCCGCCATCCGCCGCGCGCTGTTGCAGGTGCTGGACGCCGATGACGAGGCCAACGCCGCCTGAGGCGGCGCTACGGTATGTGCCGGGCGCGCGGGGTCAGGACACCCGCGCGCCGCGCAGGCTCGGCAGGAGAAAGGCCAGCAGGCCGAAGGCGGGCAGGAAGGCGCAGGCCTGATACACCGCGTCGATGCCGTAGCGGTCGGCGAACACGCCCAGCGCCGCCGCCGCCAGCCCGCCAAGGCCGAACACCAGCCCATAGAAGAACCCGCCGACCAGCCCGATGCGGTGCGGCATCAGCTCGATGGCGTAGACGAGGATGGCGGCGAAGGCGCTCGACATGATGAGGTTGATGACGATGGTCAGCGCCGCCGTGCCGGCGAGCCCGGCATAGGGCAGCGCCAGCGTGAAGGGCAGCGCGCCGAGGATCGAGAACCAGATGATCTTGTTGCGGCCGATCCGGTCGCCCAGCATGCCGCCGAACAGCACCCCCGCCGCCGAGGAGACGAGGAACAGGAACAGCATCAGCTGCGAGGCCTGCACCGACACGCCGAAACGCTCGATCAGGTAGAAGGTGTAGAAGGAGGTGAAACTGGCAGTATAGGCGGTCTTCGAGCACAGCAGCACGATCAGCACCGCCAGCGGAAACGCCACTTCGCGGAACGGGCGGTGCGGCACGTCAGGCTCGCCCCGGTGCCCTTCCGACCGCACCGGCACGGCGAGCGCGCTGTGGCGGGCGGTCCAGGTGAGCAGCGGCATGGCGACGAGCGCGGCAGCGCAGAACCAGGCGAGGCTCGACTGGCCGTTCGGCACGATGATGAACGCCGCCAGCAGCGGCCCGATGGCACCGCCGGTCTGTCCGCCGACCTGAAACAGCCCCTGCGCGAAGCCGTGCCGCCCGCCCGAGGCCTTGCGCGCCATGCGCGTCGCCTCCGGGTGGAAGATCGACGAGCCGATGCCGACAAAGGCCGCCGACACCAGCAGCAGCGGGTAGGTGCCGGCATGGGCGAGGCCGATGAGGCCGAGAAGCGTGAACCCCATCCCCGCCACGGTGGAATAGGGCAGCGGATGCCGGTCGGTATAGAGCCCGATCAGCGGCTGCAGCAGCGAGGCGGAAATCTGGAAGGTCAGGGTGATGATGCCGATCTGGCCGAAATCGAGCGCATAGGCGCTCTTGATCAGCGGGTAGATCGCCGGAATCAGCGACTGGATCATGTCGTTGAGGAAATGGGCGGCGCTCAGCGCCACCAGCACCGGCATGGCGGTGCGGCGCAGGGAATCGGCCGGCACGGAGAGGGACATGGCACGCTGCTTCGGCGGGGGAACGCTGCCTTCTCTCTAGGACAAAGTGACGCGCACGACAAATGCTGTTGCTGCATTGCAGGTCGGCATCGCCCCCCGCGCGCGGCGATGGAAAGGCGGGCCAGTGAGGGCTATAGCTTTCCCGCGCCCGCAGCCGGCGGGCATGGGGAGCTTAGCGCCCGCATGAGCGACGCCTCGACCTTCGTTCTCGACCCGCGCCTTGAGGGCGACAGCTTCCCCGTTCTCGACCTTGCCCTCGCCAGCGTGCGGCTGATGGACGATGCCCGGTTTCCCTGGGTCATCCTGGTGCCGCGCCGCCCCGGCCTCGCCGAGCTGATCGACCTCGACGACGCGGCCCGCGCCACCCTGTGGGGCGAGATCGACGCGGTGAGCCGGGCGCTGAAGTCGCTCACCCACTGCGACAAGCTGAACGTCGCCGCGCTCGGCAATATGGTGCGCCAGCTGCACATCCATGTCATCGCCCGCTTCGAGCGGGATGCCGCCTGGCCCGGCGCGGTGTGGGGCGCGGGTGGCGAGCGCCAGACCTATGCGGCACCGCAGGCCTTGATGCTGGCGGCGCGGCTGCGTGAGGCGCTGGCGGCATGAGCGGCGTTGCCTCCACCGACGACACTTCGCTCGGCCTGTGGCCGCATCTCGGCTATACCGGCTCCCGGCTCGACCGGGCCGGGCTGCGGCGCGGCGAGATGGAGCGTTTCCGCGCCGATCCACGCGCCCGCGCCTGCCTGATTTCCGGCGAGAGCGTCGTGCTGCGCCGCCTGCCCGGCTTCATCGCCGGCATGGAAGAGGGGCCGGGCTCCTGCACCGCGCTGTTTGCGCTCGAAGACGCCGTCGCGCTGGGCGGGCGGCTGAATGAAGCCTGCCTGCTCGGGTTGGAAGGCGAGGTGCCGCATCTCGTCCTGCCGCTTCCCGCCCCCGCTCTCGGCGCCCTGACCGAGCGGCCGGAAGCGCGGCCGGACCTCTTCGTCATCGACCTGCGCGCCATCGCGGTGCGCGAACTCACCAGCGTCGAGGAGACTGGCCAGCTCGCCACCGCCAAGGCGATGCTCGCCTGGCACGCGCGGCGCAGCTTCTGCTCCAATTGCGGCGGGCGGCTCGCCATGGCCGAGGCCGGCTGGCGGCGTGACTGCCCGAGTTGCGGCGCGCAGCATTTTCCGCGCACCGATCCGGTCGTCATCATGCTCACCGTCGATGGCGATGAGTGCCTGCTCGGCCGTTCCGCCCGCTTCGCGCCCGGCATGTGGTCCTGCCTCGCCGGCTTCGTCGAACCCGGCGAGACCTTCGAGGACGCGGTGCGGCGCGAGACGCTGGAAGAGGCCGGCATCGCCACCGGCGCGGTGCGCTATCTGTGTTCGCAGCCCTGGCCGTTCCCGATGTCGATCATGACCGGCTTCCACGCGCAGGCGGCGTCGCGGGAGATCGCGATCGATCCGAACGAGCTGGAAGCCGCACGCTGGTTCCCGCGCGAGGAAGCGCGGCTGCTGCTCACCCGCACCCATCCGGAGGGGCTGATCGCCCCGCCGCGCATGGCGATCGCGCATCATCTGCTGCGCGCCTTCGTGGAAGGGCGCGACCCGCCGGCGGGGTGAGGATGCAAGGGCGGGCATCCCGCCGTTCTCACACCATCATCCCGGCCGCGCGAAGCAAGAGCCGGGATCGCTTCCCGCAGGCACACCGTCATCCTGAGGTGCCCGGCCATCGGCCGGGCCTCGAAGGATGTCGCGGAGCCCCGCCCCTACCTCCATCCTTCGAGGCTCGCTGCGCTCGCACCTCAGGATGACGGTGCGTGCGCGGATGGCTCGGGGATGACGGCATAGGGGCCCCGTCCCCTCAGTCCCGCGTCCAGGCCTTGAAATGCTTGGAGAGTTTCAGCCCCTGCGCCTGATAATTGGAGCCGAGGCCCTCGCCATAGAGGGTGCGGGGGCGCTCCAGCATGGTCTCATAGACCAGCCGGCCGACGATCTGCCCGTCTTCGAGAATGAACGGCACCTCGCGCGAGCGCACTTCCAGCACGGCGCGGGCGCCGCGCCCGCCGGCGGCGTCATGGCCGAAGCCGGGGTCGAAGAAGCCGGCATAATGCACGCGGAACTCGCCCACCAGCGGGTCGAACGGCACCATCTCCGCCGCATGGCCGGGCGGCACATGCACCGCCTCCTTGGAGGCGAGGATGTAGAAGGCGTCGGGGTCCAGCACCAGCTCGCGCCGGCCGCGCGTCACCAGCGGCTCCCAGAAATCCTCGACCTCGCAGGCGGCGCGGCGGTCGACATCGATGACCCCGGTGTGGCGCTTGGCGCGGAAGCCGAGCAGGCCGCCAAAGCCCTCGCCGGAGAGATCGACGCTCACCGCGATGCCGCCGCCGGCCACGTCAGGCTCGGGGCTGTCGACCAGTCGCTCGGCGGCGTTGAGGGAGGCGATGCCGGCCTCGTCGAGCCGCGCATCCCCCCGCCGGAAGCGGATCTGCGACAGGCGCGAGCCCTGCCGCACCAGAATGGGAAAGGTGCGCGGGCTGATTTCCAGATAGAGCTTGCCGGCATAGCCGGCGGGCACGATGTCGAAGGCGCGCGAACGGTCGGCGATGACGCGGGTGAACACGTCGAGCCGGCCAGTGGAGCTTTTCGGATTGGCCGAGGCGGCGATGTCGGCGGGCAGCGCCAGCGCTTCTTCCAGCTCGACGAGATAGACGCAGCCCGTCTCCAGCACCTCGCCGCCGGTGAGGTCGAGCTTATGCAGGCCGAGCCGGGTCAGGCGGTCCGCCACCGTCTCGCCGGGGCCGGGCAGGAAGCTGGCGCGGATGCGCCAGGCCACCGGGCCGAGCCGCAGGTCGAGGCTGGCCGGCTGCACCTGGTCGGCATCGAACGGGCGGGTGCTGCGAATGGCGCCGCCCGCGGCCAGCGCCTCGATGGCGTGGCCGGGCAGAATGCCCTCGCCGCTCAGACCTGACTCCGCCACTCTGCCGCTCCGTCGCTGCGCGCCAACCGTGTGATGGCTTTAGCGGAGGCATCCGACGACGCCAAGTGCTGGATGGCCAAGTGCTGGCCAAGTGCTGGTCGGCAGAAGTCCGCTTGACGGCCCGCCCGGCACGGGAGTAAGCGAAACGGATCGACGTGGTCATTTGAGCCGGCCGGCTTGCCGCCACGCTAAACAAGGTTGCTAAACAGGCCGGGGCCGCGCGACAGCGCGGGCGACCCCGGTTCAATGCGAGAGACCGGAGCCGCGAATGTCCGACACGCCCAAGCTTTCCCCTGCCGACATCGCCGGGCTGCGCCCCGAGACCCGCCTCGTGCAGGGCGGCATCCTGCGCTCGCCCTTCGGCGAGACTGCGGAGGCGCTGTACCTCACCCAGGGCTATGTCTATGAGAGCGCCGAGCAGGCCGAAGCCCGCTTCAAGGGCGAGGACCCCGGCTTCATCTACACCCGCTACTCCAACCCGACGGCGGCGATGTTCGAAACCCGCCTCGCGCTGCTGGAAGGGGCGGAAGTCGCCCGCGCCACGGCGTCGGGCATGGCGGCCGTCACCGCCTCGCTGCTGTGCCAGCTGAAAGCCGGCGACCATGTGGTGGCGGCGCGGGCGCTGTTCGGCTCCTGCCGCTATGTGATCGAGGAATTGCTGCCGCGCTTCGGCATTGCCTCGACGCTGGTGGACGGCACCGACCTCGCTGCCTGGAAGGCGGCGGTGCGGCCGGAAACCCGCGTGTTCTTCCTGGAAAGCCCGACCAACCCGACGCTGGAACTGGTCGACATCGCGGCCGTGGCGGAGATTTCGAAGGCGGCCGGCGCCTGCCTCATCGTCGACAACGTCTTCGCCACGCCGATGCTGCAGAGCCCGCTCAGCCTGGGGGCCGATGTGGTGGTGTATTCCGCCACTAAGCATATTGACGGCCAGGGCCGCTGCCTCGCCGGCGTGGTGCTGTGTTCGGAGAAATTCCTCACCGACCATCTGCAGACCTTCCTGCGCCAGACCGGGCCGTCCGTTTCGCCCTTCAATGCCTGGGTGATGCTGAAGGGGCTGGAAACGCTGCCGCTGCGGGTCGAGCGTGCGCAGGCGAGCGCCGCCACGCTGGCCGACCGTCTCGCCGCCCTGCCCGGCGTCTCCCGCGTCATCTATCCCTTCCGCGCCGACCATCCCCAGCACGAATTGGCGAAGCGCCAGATGCGCGGCGGCGGCACGCTGGTGACCTTCGAGGTGGAGGGCGGCAAGGCCGGCGCGTTCCGCTTCCTCAATGCGTTGAAGGTGGTGCGCATCTCCAACAATCTCGGCGACGCCAAGAGCCTCGTCACCCATCCCGCCACCACAACGCATCAGCGCTTCACCCCGGAAGCCCGCGCCGAGATGGGCATTTTCGACGGCATGGTGCGGCTCTCGGTGGGGCTGGAGCATGTCGACGACCTCACCGACGACGTCGCCCGCGCGCTGAAAGAGGTGTGAGGAAACCACGCGGCACGGTATCCGGCGGCGGCACGCAAACGCAGGCGTGACCCGCCGCCGCTTGCTCTGCGGCGCCAAAAGCCTTTCAGTAGACACACTTGGGCGATTCGGGGGGCGCGGGAGAGCGGGCATGTATCGGGCGACGACGAAAGGCGTGCAGGTGACGGTAACCCCGCGCTTCGCACCCGAACGCTCCGATCCCGAGCGTAGCCAGTATTTCTGGGCCTACACGATCGAGATCATCAATCTCGGCGTCGACACGGTGCAGCTCAAATCCCGCCACTGGGTCATCACCGACGCGCTGGGCCGCGTGCAGGAAGTGCGCGGCGCCGGCGTGGTCGGCGAGCAGCCGGTGCTGCCGCCGGGCGGGCATTTCGAATATACAAGCGGCGTGCCGCTGCCGACCTCCACCGGCATCATGGAAGGCCGCTACAGCCTGGAAACCACCACCGGCGAGACCTTCGAGGCCGAAGTTCCGGCCTTCTCGCTGGATGTGCCCGGCGAAGCGCGGACGCTGAACTGACGGGATGACCGGCGCAGCCGGCTTCCGGCCCTGCCGGGAAGCGGCTATGGTGGCGGCAGCTTTGCTTCGTGGGCCCCCGCCGCGCCGAATGGTCTCCTGATCCCGTGATCGACTTCCGCCCGATCGCCGCCATTCTCGGCGTCCTCCTCGCCGTCCTCGGCACGACGATGATGATTCCGGCGATGGTCGACCTCGTCGCGGGCCGCGGCGACTTCCTCGCCTATGCCGCCTCCTCCGTCATCACCGTGTTCGTCGGCCTGTCGCTGTGGCTGGCGGGCCGTTCCAGCGAGGTGCAGCGCCTGTCGCTGCGCCAGGCCTTCGTGCTCACCACGCTGAGCTGGCTGCTGCTCTCCGCCTTCGCCGCCGTCCCCTTCATGTGGGCGGAATCGAACCTCTCCTTTGCCGATGCCTATTTCGAGGCGATGAGCGGGCTCACCACGACCGGCGCCACCGTCATTGGCGGCCTCGACCATCGCCCGCCGGGCCTGCTCATCTGGCGCGCCTTCCTGCACTGGTATGGCGGCATCGGCATCATCGTGCTGGCCATCGCCCTGCTGCCGATGATGCAGATCGGCGGCATGCAGCTGTTCCGCGCCGAATCCTCCGACAAGTCGGAGAAGCTGCTGCCGCGCGCGGCGCAGATGGCCAAGGGCATTCTCGCCTCCTACATCTTCCTCACCTTCGCCTGCGCCCTCACCTATGCCTTTTGCGGCATGAGCGTGTTCGACGCCGTCGCCCACGCCATGGCGACCATCTCCACCGGCGGCTTCTCCACCCACGACGCCTCGATCGGCTATTTCAACAGCCCCGCCATCGAATACGCCGCCATCTTCTTCATGCTGTCGGGCTCGCTGCCCTTCGTGCTGTATGTGCGGGTGCTGGCAGGCGATTTCAGCCGGCTGTTCGCCAATGCCGAGGTGCGGCTGTTCCTGACGCTGGTGGCTCTGTTCACCGTCGTCTCCACCGTGCAGCAGGTGAGCGGCGGCATCAACCAGGGCGAGACCGCGCTACGCAACGCGCTGTTCAATGTCGTCTCGATCATGTCGACCACCGGCTTTGTCGCCGACGACTACACGAACTGGGGACCGCCGACCGAGGCGCTCTATTTCATCCTGCTGTTTCTCGGCGCCTGCACCGGCTCCACCGCCGGCGGCATGAAAGCCTTCCGCGTCGCCGTTCTCGGCTCGGCGCTGAAGCAGCACCTCAAGCGCGTCATCTATCCCAATGGCGTGTTCCCGGTGGTCTATGGCGGCAAGCCGATCGGCGACGATGTGGTGGCCTCGGTGCTGTCCTTCGCCTTTCTCTACCTCACCAGCTTCATGCTCATCGCCATCGCCATCAACATACTCGGCTTCGATCTGGTGACGGCCTTCTCCGCCTCGATCACCGCGGTGGCGAATGTCGGCCCCGGCCTCGGGCCCGTGGTCGGCCCTGCGCAGAATTTCGCCACCCTGCCCGACCATGTGATCTGGCTGCTGTCCTTCGGCATGCTGGCGGGCCGGCTGGAATTGTTCACCGTGCTGGTGCTGTTCCTGCCGAGTTTCTGGCGGCGCTAGTTGGGCACCGCAGCATAAGCCGGTATGCTGGCGCTCACTTCGCGACGAGGATTCTCCATGCTTGCCGTACGGACGACGACCGAGGAATTGCTGGCCTATCTGGTCGCCTTCGACACGACGAGCCGCAACTCCAATCTCGATCTCATCGCCTTCGTGCGCGACTATCTCGCCGCCTTCGGCATCGAGAGCACGATCATCCCCAGCGAGGCCGGCGACAAGGCGAGCCTGTTCGCCACTATCGGGCCGGCGGGCGTGGGCGGCGTCTGCCTCTCCGGCCATTCCGATGTGGTGCCGGTGGACGGCCAGCCCTGGAGCACCGACCCGTTCACCCTCACCCCCGTCGATGACAAGGTCTATGGGCGCGGCTCCTGCGACATGAAGGGCTTTCTCGCCTGCTGCCTCGCCATGGTGCCGGACATGGTGGCCCGGCCGCTGGCGACGCCGATCCATCTTCTGGTGTCCTATGACGAGGAGGTCGGCTGCACCGGCGTGGTGCCGGCGGTGCGCCGGCTGGGCGTCGACCTGCCCCTGCCGCGCGCCTGCATCGTCGGCGAGCCGACCTCGATGCGGGTGGTGGACGCGCATAAATCCGGCATCGCTTATGTCACCACGGTCACCGGGCGGGAGGCACATTCCTCCATGCCGCAGCTCGGGGCCAACGCCATCTTCGCCGCCGCCGCGCTGATCGGGGAGCTCGACCGCATCCGCGCCGAGCTGGTGGCGGCGGGCGACCCTTCGGGCCGCTTCGACCCGCCCAGCACCACGCTGCAGGTGACGGTGGTCGGCGGCGGCACCGCCGGCAATATCGTGCCGCGCGAATGCGCCATTCGCTGGAATGTGCGCGGCCTGCCGGGCTTCGACGAGGACGCGTTGCTGGAGCGCTTCACCCGTTTCGGCGCGGAGGTGGTGCTGCCGAAGCTGCGCGAGACCGCGCCGGAAGCCGCCATCACCACCGATTTCATCTACAAGGTGCCGCCGCTCGCGCCCCAGACCGGCTCGCCGGCCGAGACGCTGGCGCTGCGCCTCGCCGGGCAGAACCGCACCTATACCGTGTCCTACGGCACCGAAGGCGGCCACTTCCAGGCCCAGGGCATCCCCACCATCATCTGCGGGCCGGGCTCCATCGACCAGGCGCACAAGCCGGACGAATATATCGAGATCAGCCAGCTGCGCGCCTGCGAGCGGTTCCTCGCCGGGCTCATCGCGGAGTGCGCGGGGTAAGCGCCGCTGTCGGCAACATTCCCCGGGCCACGCCCGGGGAATGCGTGGGTCCACCAGACGGGCGGCTCAGCCCTGCGCGGCGCTTTCGTCCGCTTCGCCGCCCTCGACGACTTCCTCGGCCTTGAAGTCATAGGTGCGGCCGCAGAACTCGCAGGTGACGGCGATCTTGCCGTCCTCCACCAGGCTGCCGCGCTCTTCCGTCGTGAAGCTGGAGAGCACGTTCATCACCCGCTCGCGCGAGCAGGAGCATTTGGCGACCACGGCCTCGGTGTCGAACACCCGCACGCCGCGCTCGTGGAACAGGCGGAACAGCAGTCGCTCGCTGGAGAGGTCCGCGTCGACCAGTTCCACATCTTCCACCGTGCCCATGATGGAGAGCGTCTCGACCCAGGCGTCGTCCTCGTCCGTCTCGGGGAGGTCCATGCCCTCCGGCGCGTCGCCGGGATGCAGGTCGACCGGGCGCACCCGCCCGCCCTCGGTCGGCAGGAACTGCACCATCAGCCCGCCGGCCCGCCAGGAGGACGGCGCCCCGCCCGGGTGCATCTCCTCCGCCACGGCGAGGCGCACGCGGGTGGGGATCTGTTCGGACTGGGTGAAATATTGGTGCGCGGCGGCTTCCAGCCCCTCGCCCGCCAGCGCGACCACGCCCTGGTAGCGGTTGACGCTCAGCCCCTGGTCGATGGTCATGGCGAGATGGCCATGGCCGAGCAGCGCGCCGCTGTCGAAGCCGGCGCCGGCCGGCAGTGCCGCCTGCATCGCCTCCAGCCGCTCCAGATCGAAGCGGGCATAGGCGCGCACATCCTGCGGGGCGGCGAAATCCACCACGAGAAGGTCGACCGGCCCGTCGGTGCGCGTCTGCAGAATGAAGCGGCCCTGAATCTTCAGCGTCGAGCCGAGCAGCACGGTGAGCGCCACGGCCTCGCCGAGCAGGCGCTTGACCGCGGCGGGATAGTCGTGATGCGCGAGCACGGCGTCGAGGCTGGTGCCCAGACGCACGACGCGCCCGCGCACATCGAGCCCGTCAATGTGGAACGGGGTCACGCGGTCATCGACCGCGCGGGGATCGGGCCCACGAGAGGCCGGGGAGGGAGAAGCGCTGTGTGTTGTCATGTCGCCCGCCCATATAGGAGCGCCGCCGGGAATGTGCGAGGGGGCCGGAGGACGCCCGTCAGTGCTGTCATCCCGGACGGACGCAGGCCGATCCGGGATCGGATTCAGGAGGGAACGCGATCCCGGCACGCCGCTGCGCGTCGGCCGGGATGACGGCCCGGAACTAGGCCACCGCGCCGTCGAGGCACCAGGCGAGAATGCCCTTCTGCGCGTGCAGCCGGTTTTCCGCCTCGTCAAACACCACGGATTGCGGGCCGTCCATCACCTCGTCGGTGACTTCCTCACCGCGATGCGCCGGCAGGCAGTGCATGAACAGCGCATCTTTCGCCGCCCGCCGCATCAGCGCGCCATTGACCTGGAAAGGTTTCAGCAGATTGTGCCGGCGTTCGGCCTCGGCATCGCCCATCGACACCCAGGTGTCGGTGACGACGCAATCCGCGCCCTCCACCGCCGCCTCGGCCTCATGGCCGAAAGTGACCCGGGCGCCGGTCTCGCGCACCCAGTTCACCAGCGCCGGGCGCGGGGCGAGTTCGGGCGGGGTGGCGACATTGAGCGCGAAGTCGAAGCGCTGGGCAGCATGCACCCAGGACACCAGCACATTATTGGCGTCACCGGTCCAGGCGACGGTGCGCCCAGCGATCGGCCCGCGATGCTCCTCGAAGGTGAGCACATCGGCCATGATCTGGCAGGGATGGGAATCGCGCGTCAGCCCGTTGATGACCGGCACCGTGGCATATTCGGCGAGTTCCGCCAGCGCCGCATGGTCGAGAATGCGGATCATGATCGCGTCGACATAGCGCGAGAGCACGCGGGCGGTGTCGGCAATGGTCTCGCCGCGCCCGAGCTGCATTTCCGCGCCGGTCAGCATCAGCGTGTCGCCGCCGAGCTGGCGCATGGCGAGATCGAAGGAAATGCGCGTGCGCGTGGAGGGCTGGTCGAACACCATGGCCAGCACTTTGCCGGCAAACGGCTTCTCCGCCGCCACTTCGCGCCGGCGGCTCTTGAGGCTCTTGGACAGCTCCATCACCGCCCGGAGTTCGTCCGCCGGCATCTGGTCGAGGTCGAGGAAGTGCTTCACCGCACCCGGATTATGCGCGTTCATGCCGCAGCTCCCTTGGCGGCATCCGCCTTCAGCGTCGCCTCGATCCGCGCGCAGGCGGCGTCGAGCTTGGCGAATGCCGCGTCGATTTCGGCGTCGCCAATGGTCAGCGGCGGCAGCAGGCGCACGACATTGTCCGCCGCCGAGGGGGCGAGCATGCCCTCAGTCCGCATGGCGGCGATGAGATCGGTGTTGGGCACCACGGTGCGCAGGCCGAGCAGCAGGCCCTCGCCGCGCACTTCCGCGATCACCGCGGGGTGGCGGTCCTTCAGCTCGGCGAGGCGCTGGCGCAGCCGGGCCGAGGTGGCGAGCACCTGCTCGAAGAAACCCTCTTCCAGCACCACGTCCAGCACCGCATTGGCGACGCTCATCGCCAGCGGGTTGCCGCCATAGGTCGAGCCATGGGTGCCGGCGGTCATGCCTTTGGCGGCGTTCTCGGTGGCGAGGCAGGCGCCGACGGGGAAGCCGCCGCCAATGCCCTTGGCGACCGCCATGATATCCGGCGTGATGCCGGCCCATTCATGGGCGAAGAACTTGCCGGTGCGCCCGACGCCGCACTGCACCTCGTCGAGGATGAGCAGCAGCCCATGCGCGTCGCACAGCGCCCGCAATTCGCGCAGGAAGGCCCAGGGCGCGGTGCGCACGCCGCCTTCGCCCTGCACCGGCTCGATGAGGATGGCACCGGTTTCCGGGCCGATCGCCGCCTTCACCGCGTCGAGATCGCCGAACGGCACCTGGTCGAATCCGGGCATGGCCGGGCCGAAGCCTTCGAGATATTTCGCGTTGCCGCCGGCGGCGATGGTCGCCAGCGTGCGGCCGTGGAAGGCGCCCTCGAAGGTGATGATGCGGGCGCGCTCGGGCTGGCCGCTGGCGGAATGGTATTTGCGCGCCATCTTGATCGCGCATTCCAGCGCCTCGGCGCCCGAGTTCGTAAAGAACATGGTGTCGGCGAAGGTCGCCGCGGTGAGGCGCGCGGCGAGGCGCTCGCCGCCTTCGATGCGGAACAGGTTGGAGAGGTGCCAGAGCTTGCCGGCCTGCGCGGTGAGCGCGGCGACGAGATGGGGATGGGCGTGGCCGAGCACGTTCACCGCGATGCCGGCGGTGAAGTCGAGATATCGCTCGCCGTCCTTGGTGAACAGCCAGGCGCCCTCGCCCCGCTCGAAAACGAGGTCGACACGGTTATAGGTCGGCAGGATGGGGGTGATCACCTCGCCCCTCCCTCTCTCAACATGCAGCGCGCCCGCAGGGTCAACGCCCGCCCAAAACGAAACGTGCCGCCCTTGCGGGGGCGGCACCCGATGGCGGCAATTCTAGCGAATGGCGACGTGCGGTCAATATTCGCCGGCCCGGCGCGCGCGAATTGCCGCCGGGCCGCGCGCCTCGGCGTCGCTATTCCTGCTCGGCCTCGAAGATCCACAGTTCCAGCGTCGGCTGCGGACGCCCGGCATGGTCGGTCATGTCGAGAAAGGCCGGGATGCGGCGCTTCTGCTCCACGCTCAGCGTCGCGACCAGCGGCTTCAGCGCGGCGATGACTGAATTGAGGTCGGCGGCGCGCGCCGCCTCCGCGCCGGCAAGCCGCTCCAGCACGTCGAGGAAGTCCTGAGCCGGCTCCGCTTCCGCGCGGTCCGCCGCGCGCCCGGCGGCGTTCTTCGCCGCCTGGCGGATCGCCTCCTCCACCGGCAGCCAGAGCTTTTCCTGCTCAGGGGTAAGGCGGATCACGGTCTTCAGCGCCACCAGCCGGGCGTCGAGCGTGGCCTGCGCGTCCTCCGCGCTGTAGAGGTCGACCAACGGCTGTGCCGCCTCGGCCGGGGGCGGCGGGGCGGCGGGCGCCGGGCTCTGCGCCTGCGCAGTGGCGCCAAGAGCAAGCACGGTGGCGAGGGTCGCCAGTCTGAGGAAAGAGGTCATCATCTGTCTCCGTGCGCGCGAGGGCTTCAGGGCTTCCAGCCGCCGCCGGGCAGCGGGCCGTGATAGGGCGTGTCGCGGCAATGACCCCAGGGCCCGCGCCAGAAGCCGGGCGGGCAGCCATTGCCGTAATAGACCGGCGCGCCGGGCGGGCCGGCATAGCCGCCCCCGGGCAGCGGGCCATAATAGGGCGTGTCACGGCATCCGCCCCACGGCCCGCGCCAGGCGCCGGGGCCACAGCCCTGCGCGACGGGGGTAATGTGCGGGCCTACTTTTGCCGCAAGCGCGAGCGGCGCCTGCGGCGCGGCGGGGGCGGCCATGGCGGGTGTGGCGAGGGCACCGAATAGGGCACCGAGGAGGGCAAGGCAGGGGAAGGCGCGGGCAAGCCGTTTCATCGGCATCTCCACTGCGGGTGGGACGCGCCCCTACCCTTCCGCCGCAGCGAAACGGAACGGCCGCGCATTCCGTCCAAACCGGCAGAAACCGGTTGAGTTCCCACGCTCATGCATGACTGATCTGCACCGGAATGACAGCCATCGGCCCGGCGCCCGCTTGGCCGGCGCGGCCAAGTGCTTGATCCGACTCCGCTTCGCCCGCGAGTGTTGCAGTGCGGACTCTAGCTGGGGAAAACGATCGTTTCGGCTCTGAACCTACTCGCTCCGAGTCCGCGCATATTGTAGCCTCCCCCCAGTGAGATACGACATCTCGTGCGGCGGCAATTCCCTGTTGCGTTTGCGGGCGTTGGGTTCGGCAGGTTCGACCTGCCGGAGCGTTGAGGGATTCCGCTTCCCGGTCAGCACGAAGGAGGCCAAGCGATGAACTGGACCGACGAACGCGTCGAGCTGCTCAAGAAACTCTGGTCGGAAGGCCTCTCGGCGAGCCAGATCGCGGCCGAACTCGGCGGCGTCACCCGCAACGCGGTCATCGGCAAGGTGCACCGTCTGGGCCTTTCCGGCCGCGCCAAGGCGCCCGCCGCCCCGGCACCCCGCCCGCGCAAGCCGCGCCCCGCCCCGGCCGCCCAGGTCGCGCGGCCGATGGTGCAGGGCAACACCGTCCTCGCCCCGGTGATGGCGCCAGTCGCCGAGCCGGAGCCCGAGGTTGTGCCCGAGGTCGCCGCCAAGGTGATCCCGATGGGCGAGCGCTGCACCATTCTCGACCTCACCGAGTTCACCTGCCGCTGGCCGGTGGGCGACCCCGGCAAGGGCGATTTCCACTATTGCGGCAGCCGCTCCAAGACCGGCCTGCCCTATTGCGCCTATCACGCGCGCATCGCCTATCAGCCGGTGCAGGACCGCAACCGCCGCCGCGTCGCCCGCTAGAGCCTGATCCGATCAGGTTGAAACAACCTGATCGGTAAATCAGTCTCTAAGTTCTGGATAGCGACGCCGCACGCGGCGAAACCGGCCGGCACGTTCCCCGTCTGGCGCTGCCGCGCCGGCGGGTGCCATAATTGGGGCGCCTTTTCCCGGCCCGGTCGTTTCATGCTCTTCCGCGCCCTCGCCTCCGCCCGACGCAAGACCCCGGCCGCGCCGGAGCCCAGCCATTTCCGGCTGCGGCTGACGGCGGAGGAGGTCCTTGTCCAGCTCCGGCGTAATCCGCGCGCCCGGCGCTACACACTGCGCGTGCGGGCGGCGACGCGCGATGTGGTGCTCACCCTTCCCGCCCGTGGCACACTGGACGAAGCGCTGGATTTCGCCCGCCGCCATGCCGGCTGGGTGGAATTGCGGCTCTCGCGCCTGCCGGAGGTCGTCGCCTTCACCCCCGGCGCCACCGTGCCGCTGCGCGGCACCCCGCACCGCATCGTCCATCGGCCGGAGATGCGCGGCACGGTGTGGACCGGCAGGGAAGACGACGAGGCCGCGCTATTCGTGGCCGGCGACAGCGCGCATGTGGCGCGGCGGGTCAGTGATTTTCTCAAGCGCGAGGCGCGGCGCGATCTCCTGGAGGCGGCGCGGCGCCATGCCGGCGCGCTCGGCGTTTCCATCACCCGCGTCACCCTGCGCGACACGGCGAGCCGCTGGGGCTCCTGCTCCAGCACCGGCGCGTTGTCCTTTTCCTGGCGTCTGATCCTCGCCCCGCCCTCGGTGCTCGACTATCTCGCGGCGCATGAGGTGGCGCATCGGCGCGAGATGAACCACGGCCCGCGCTTCTGGGCGACGGTGGACCGCCTCTTCCCCGAGCGGCACGCCGCCGAAGCCTGGCTGAAGAAGCACGGCGCGAGCCTGCACCGTTACGGGGCGGAGTAGCCGCTCCGCCGGCAGGGTGCGCGGCCTGTGGCCCGTCTCACCCGCTGCCGAACAGCTTGTCGAGCAGCCAGTTGTCGAGGCCCGGGCGCGGGGCGGCGGGGGCGCGCTGCGGGCCGCCGGTCACCACCGGTTCCTCCGGCACGTCGCCCGGGGGCAACTGGCCCGCCCCGCCGGCGATGGCGGGCGCCTCGGTGCCGGGCAGCGGCACCACCGGCTGGTCCTTGTGCGCCACCTTCATCACCTGGCTCCAGATATCCACCGGCAGGCCGGAGCCGCCCGCCTTCTTGGTTGGCGAGGAATCGTCATTGCCGATCCAGACGCTGGTGATGAAGCGGCCGGTATAGCCGACGAACCAGGCGTCGCGGTAATCCTGGCTGGTGCCGGTCTTGCCGGCGGCGGGCCAGCCCGGCAGGTCGGCGCGCCGCGCCGTGCCGGTGACGAGCACCTCCTGCATCATGCGGTTCATCATCGCCACATGCGGCGGCGCCATCACCAGGCCGCGCCCGGCCTCGGCATAGGCGTAGAGGATGGTTCCCGCCTTGTCGCGCACCCGCGCGATGATGTGCGGGGTGACGCCGACGCCGCCATTGGCGAAGGGCGCATAGGCGCTCGCCATTTCCAGCACCGACACTTCCGACGTGCCGAGCGCGATCGAGGCGTTGGGCTCCAGCTTGGAGTTGATGCCGAGCCGGTGCGCGGTCTTCACCACCTCGTCCGGCCCCACTTCCAGCGCGAGGCGCACCGACACGGTGTTGAGCGAGAGCGCCAGCGCGGTCTTCAAATCCACCGCGCCGCGATATTCGCGCGAGAAGTTCTCCGGCTTCCAGCCCTTGAGCTGGATCGGCGCGTCGGCGCGCACGCTTTCCGGCGTCAGCCCGCGTTCCATGGCGGTGAGATAGACGAAGGGCTTGAAGGAGGAGCCGGGCTGGCGCCGCGCCGTCACCGCGCGGTTATACTGGCTCTCCTCATAGGAGCGCCCGCCGACCAGCGCCCGCACGCCACCGCTGGTGTCCATCACCACGAGCGCGCCCTGCTCGACGCCGAGCTTCTTGCCGGATTTCGCCAGCGCGTCCTTCAGCGCCTTGTCGGCGGCGGTCTGCACGGCGGGGTCGATGGTGGTCTGCACCACGAGGTCCTGCGTCACCGGGCCGACCAGCGTCTTCACCTGCTCCAGCACCCAGTCGGCGACATAGCCATAGGAATCCGGCCCCTGCGCCTTGGCCACGGTGGCGGGGCGATTGAGCGCGGTCTGGCGCATTTCCGGGGTGATGAAGCCGGCCTCCTGCATCGCCGCCAGCACGATCTCGGCGCGGGCCTGCGCGCCCTCCAGATTGCGCGTGGGGGCGAGGGCGGAGGGCGATTTCACCAGTCCCGCCAGCATCGCCGCTTCCGACAGCGTGACCTGCCGCGCCGACTTGCCGAAATAACGTTGCGCGGCGGCTTCCACCCCATAGGCGCCAGCGCCGAAATAGACGCGGTTCATATAGAGTTCGAGAATCTCGTTCTTGGAGTATTTGGTCTCCAGCCAGATCGAGAGGATCAGTTCCTGCACCTTGCGCGACAGGGTGCGCTCCTGGGTGAGGAACAGGTTCTTGGCGAGCTGCTGGGTCAGGGTCGAGCCGCCCTCGCGCAGCCTTCCCTTGGTCAGGTTGACCACCACCGCGCGGGCGAGGCCCATCGGGTCGAGGCCGAAATGCGCGTAGAAGCGCCGGTCCTCGATGGCGACGAAAGCCTGCGGCAGATAGGGCGGCAGCGCGCGCAGCGGCACATTGGTGCCGCCCATCTCGCCGCGCGTGGCAATCGCCTGCCCGTCCGCGCCCTGGATAATGACGGTGGGCGGGCGGTCGGGAATGGCGAGGTTCTGAATCGGCGGCAGCTGGCTCGCCTCATAGACGATCAGCCCGGCAAGGCCGATCGTCCCCCACAGGCCGAGCACGAGGCCCCAATAGACCAGCCGGCCGAACAGGCCGCGCTTGGGCGGGCGGCGGCGCCCGCCGCCACGGCCGCGCTCGCGTACGCGCTCCTCATCCTGTCGGCGGTTCCGGCTTTTCCTCGCCACGCGCGGCTCGTCCTCCCAATCGGCTTCCTCGGCCTCGTCCCATTCGTCATGGCGGCGGCGGTTGATGCGCGGCGGCGGCAGTGCCTTTGGCGGCGCCTTGCGGTTGCGGGCGGGGGCGCGCTCCAGCGGCGCAGGCGGAATCGTCGGCCGGTCCTCGGCGCTGAGGCGCAGGTCACCATCGAAGCCGGGCGTGCCCAGCACCGGCTCCCGCCTCTCCCTCTCGCCGCGTCGTCCGAACATGAACCTCCGCCCCGCAGGGCACCTGTGTGAGCCGGTAAACGAACCCTAAATCAGGGCTTTTAAGCGGGGGTTAAACGAAAAAGGTCGCAAACGCCTATTTTTCAAAGCGCCGCGCCCTGCCGGTTTTCGTAAAACTGCCGAAAGTTTACTGTTCTTGTTCTGTTTCCGTTCGCAGAACGTGTCGGGTTTGGGGCGGCGTCAGGCCCCTCCGCGAGCCGCCAAACGCTGGTCAATGTGCTTGCTGTATTTCATCACCATGCCCACCGACATGCCGACCATGGCGGCGATCTGCTGATGGGTCTTGCCTGCGATCCGCTCGTCACAGACCTTCGTCGCGCGCAGGTCGTGCGGCGTAAATCCGGCCAGCGCCGCACCAGACTCGGTCTTGATGTAGCCGTTCCAGGCGTCGCGCATGGAGTCCGTGTCGTAGCGCCGGCCATCAGGCCGCAGCACATAGGGGGTGGCCGGCCCAACGCCCCATCCGTCAATCTCGGCCGCTTCTTCCGGCTTCAGCAGGCTCCAATGCGGCTTGTCCCGCAGCTTGGTGATGGTGTGGCTGATTCCGTCCTCGTCTCGGTCGGCAGGCCGCATGCGGATGAGATCTGAAATGCGTTGCCCCGTGGCGCGCCCCAAGATGGCAAGTCGGCGCACCGATGTCGGGCACTCTGGCGCCATCAACGCCGCCCAGGCTGCGGGCGTGAGCGGCTTGGCGCCGTCTGTGTCCTCATAGAGCGCGTCCACCTCTCGCGCCGGGTTATCCATCCGATGCCCGCGCTGCACCGCGAACTTCATCAGCTTCTTGACCATCACCAACACCATGTTCCCCATGGATGGCTTGCCGGCGAACTTGTTGATCAGATCGATGACGTGAGCGACGGTGATCTCCCCCGGCTCGCGCTCGCCCCAGTACTGAAGGATTGGCGCCAGAGCCGATTCATAGGTGGCGATCGTCGCCGGGCGCTTCGTCCCCCACTGCGGATCGGACTTGTAGTCCGCAATCATGGCCGCGATGTTGTAGCGAGTCGGGGCGTCACCGCGCGCGATGTCCCTCAGCGCCTCGTAGAACTCGGGAGAGCCGAAGTCAGGCAGACGCACCAACGGCCCGCGTGTGGGCTTGCCCTTGTCGCGTTGATAGTACCAGTAGGTCGTGCCGTTCGGCTTGCGGGTGCAGAACACGCCCTTAGGGTACTTCGCCTGCCTGGTCACTTACGACGCCCCTTCCTGACATACGGGCCTGGCGGCAAGGTGAACACGTCCGCCTCTGCCGTATTGTGCCGTTCTGACAGCTTGGCTTCAACGGTCGGCCAATGCCAGCGTGTGATCTGGCCGCGATTGACCGAAGCTGGTGGCACGAACCCGGATTGAACCCATTGGTCAAACGTGTCGACGCTGATCTCAAGCAATGCGGCTGCAGTCTTGCGCGAGACGAAGACGGGCCGGTTATCATTATCATGCCGCATCGCGCATCTCCTCAATCTCGACACCTGCCTCGCGAAACATCACAGCCGCAGCCTCAAACTCTTCGGCCGGCATGCTGGTGCTGCCGTCACCGACAACGACACGCGCGACGCCAGCGTTGATGAGCATCCGAGCGCACCTCGAGCAGCAGAAGTGCGTGACGTAGACCGTCGAGCCGGCAAGCCGTGGGCGGGCCGCGTGGGCGACCAGGTTCTCCTCGGCGTGACCGGTCCAGAGATATTTGGCCGGGCGTTCCATCCGCTCCGGCAGGTCATCCACGCCACGCGGCAGCCCGTTGAAACCAGTCTCCAGGATCTGCCGCACGTCGCCAAACGCCGCGGCACCGACCTTTGTGCTGTCCTTCGACATCGTGGCGGCCTGCCGCGCGAAGCCCATGAGGTAGTCGCGCCAGCGGCGCCCGGTGCGCTCGGGGGTCAGCATGGCTTCACCACTGGCGGCTTGCGCAGGCGATAGCGCGTCTTGGCCTCAATCTCCGCCTTCTGCGCCTCGGTGGCGAACAGCGACACTTGCACCAGCGACCGGGCGTAGCGATAATTGAAAGGCCACACCTCGCCAATTTGAGCGCCCGCGCTCAATGCCACGAGGAAGAATTCTCCAAGGCTGGCCTTCGAGAGGTTCGGGCTCGCGTAGTCGTCGGTATGCCACCATGTGGCTCCGGCGTGTTTCAGCGTCGGGGACTCGACCATCACCCCACTTCCCCGGCAAGAGCGCGGCGTTCGGCGCGGCTTTCAGCAATAGCGGCTTGAGTGACGGCCACGCGGCGATCAATCTCGCGCATAGCCGCTAGGTATTTCTCTTGCTCGGATACCGGCCACGTCATTAGGCCATAAACATGGTTGTCCAGCATCGCCGCTGCCGTCTTCATGCCCTCGCACCACTGCCGATCTGCCATTTCGGCGCCAATTCCATCCAGCACCGCACGCTCTATCGCCGGCAATGCGGCGGTGAGAAGGTCGCCGTAGATGCGGTCCAGCGGCTTGGCGATAAGCTCACGGCGCTTAGTCCGCATCGCCTCCACCACTTCCTCTCGCTGCTTATCTGTGAGTAGGGTCATTCCTGTTCCTCCTGGGGGAGAGCGGCGCGGGTGGCGGCTTGCCAAGCTAGCCATAGATCCGCCTTGAGCCATTTGGGAATGTGGTCAAACCGGTGGTCTGGATCGCTGAATGTCTCGACGAACCAGCGGTTAAATTTCCGCCTCTCACTCCCCATCGCGCACTCCTGCGGGAGGTGCGGGGAAAGCTACCCGGATATGATCGGGGCCGCCCCAGACCGCCGCCGTCCGCTCGCGGCCTTCTCCGACATAAATGACGCAATCTTGCTGACGCGGACGGTTCCCCTCGGCAAACCCGCTGCGCCGATACACCGCGATCAGCCCCGGCACGCGCCAGATGTCTTCGGCTTCGGCGTTCAGCACCGTGATCTTCATCACTCCGCCTCCCCCTTGTCGGCGAGGGCGCGGACGGAGGTGGCAGACCGGCGATGATCGGCAGCGGCTACGGTGTGGCGCTTCCATCCATCGGAGCCCGTTCCGCACGCGTCGCCCTGCGCATCGTGCAGCGCGGCTTGATCGTCGTGCCAAGCCGCCGCCTCCTCCAACGCAGCTTTCCTCGCCTCGGCGCGGATCGCGGCTGCGTCGAGGGGGTGGGTGTAGAGGGGGTATTCCGTGGTGCGGTCATTTACGACCGGGAAGTCCTTCGGGCAGATGACGCTGACCGAAACCTCAATCCCTCTGGGGCCGTAAAACGCCCGTAAGTACGCCACCGGCTCAGCCGCCGGAGCGGGCGGGGAGGCGCGGCGGTTCCAGGCTGCGATGGCATCGGCTTCGTATTCGTCGTTGATGTCGATGCCACAGGCGTCACAACGGACGAAAGTGCCGGAAACGAAACCATCAGGCTCAACGCAATTGAATTGGCGCGGCTCCCCGCCGCAAAACGGACAGGGCAGCAGCGTCGCCTTGGTCGGTGCGCGGTCATTCATGGAAGCGGCTCCATTGTCAGGTCGATCTGGTCGAGCCCGCGCACGAAGGCTATTGGGGCGCGCTCCTCAATCGCGTGCAGCCCATAGGAGGTAACGCCTACCGGCTCGCCATCCTTGTCGATCACCAGTAACAGAGCGCTTTGTTTCGCGGTAATGGCTAGTAGGACCATGGCGTGCCCGGCCTTGCGCCCGTATCCGCCTCCGCAGGCATAGACATTCCCGACGACAGGTTGGGCGAAGGTCGGAAGCTCCGTGACGTTGATGCGCATCTCACCCTCCCGCCTTGGCCGGCGACAGGGCGGCGCGGGCTGTTGGCCGTCTCAGCATTGCCAGGATGCGAGGATCGACGTGCGCTAGATCGGGCAGTCCGCAGACGCGGTTCTTCCCGTCGCGCAGATCGGTGAGGCTTACATAGGCAAGCCCCGGCTTTGGTTCGCGATACTGCTGCCCGTGCCAGCCGACGTTCACGTTGTCGGTCTCGATAACGGGCGAGCGGCCGGGCGTAAGCCATCCCACTCCACGCCCCAATCGCGCCTTGACGGCAGCATCTCCGCGCTCATCGACGCGAGCAGTAGTCCGACACATCGACCCTGAGCACTCAAAGCCCTTGTGCGAGACCAGCACATGATCGTCGGTAACGGGCGCAACGAAGAGGTAGCCGAGCCTGGGCGGATTGGCGCGCACAACCTCAACCGATGCATCTGATGGCAGGTCGGGCCAGATAGGGGTCGGGTGGTGAGTTATCATCACCTCCAAATCAATGCCCGGCTCCGGCTGCGCCATCTTTCGCGGGAACAGGCAGAGGATGCCATCAATGTCACAGATGACGTCGCCCTTACGGGCGCGAGCCGTGCGAACGATCATTCCGCCCCTCCCAAGGCAATGCGCAGCCGCTCCACCTCGGCCTTGAGCTTGTCGCGCTCGGCTTCGGCGGCTGTGGCGCGGGTTTCGTACTCGTCGGCGGCGTGGCGCTCGCGGTCGTACTTCGCCTGAACCTTCGCCACCTCGGCCTGTAGGGCTTCGATGCGGTCCCATGCCTCCCGCACGCGATTGGCGCTGGTATAGAAGCCAGCCGCTTCGAGGTTGTCGGCTGCGTTGGCAAGCACATCCTCGTTCACCAGCCCCGGCGCGGGGGTGGATTTCATCTCGGCCTCGACCTTGCGCAGTGCTGCTTTGGCATTCACTGCGCCTTCGTCCCCGCCAACGCGGAACGTCATGGCACGCTCGACGCGCCTCTGCAGTTCAGTCATGGGCGGCACCACGGCGCGGCACGATCACCACGTCTCCATGCACCTCGTCGTAGACATCAGGCTCGTCGCGCCAGGCCAGCAACCACGTTGCCAGCAGCCATGCCATCACGCGGCGCATTTCGTTTCCCCTTGGAGATCCAGCCGCTCGCGCGCGATCTTCTCGGCGAGGTAGCGGCGCAAATCGTTGATAGCTTTCGGCTCGACAGCGCCTGGCCCGATGACGTGGATGAACGCAGACACGCGCGCAGCGACTTCCGGCGGCATCTGTCCAGGCTCGCCACCCAGCCGCGCGAAGCCACGCCGCCAGAGCGCCCGCATGAACGGCACGTCGAACTCAGAAACGGTGCGCCGCGATATGCCCGCTGCCTGCAGGTGGTACTTGGCAGTACTGTAGTGACAGCCGGCAGCTTCACCGAGTTTGTGCAGCGTCACGCCGCGCTCTCGCACGAATGTGCTGGCGACGATGACGCGACGCGCCTGAATGAGCAGCCCGATGCGTGAATCTCCGATGAGATCTAGGCGCGTGATGCCGAGTGCGCTGCAAACACAGCCGGCTATGTCGGAGCTATCCTCATTGAGCGCAGCCACCATCGCGGCAATACGATGGGCTGCCTCAACACGACCGTCTCGGTTTGCGCGACGGATCGCGGCGAGCGGCGTGATGGACGCGGGGGCGGTCTCGCCAGCGCGCACCGGATAGGGCGTCGGCAGGAACTGCGAGAGTTCGCGGGTTGAGACGTATCTCTGCGGCGAGCTTGCATCTCCAAGGTTCTCGGTGATGCCGAGCCGTCCGGCCTTGGTGGTGCTGACGATACGGACCCGGTGCCGGATTCCGCCTGGCGCCGTGTAGGTGGCGTAGGGTGTGGCGGTGTGCGAAGGGGCGGTAGCGTGCTGAGTGGCAGTAGCGTGCGGCACAGCGTTAGCATGCGAAGCGCGCGCGTTGTCGTTAGCGGGAATCATGGCGTGGTGTTCCATGGCGTGTGTGGGGTAGCTGGTGGCGACGACGCGGGGCGCATGCCTCAATGGGTTGCGACACATGGATGGCCCTGCGTCGTCGCTTCTTGGGTGCCTGCCGGCGCGCCCTTGTTGGGTTCCGCGCTGGGGGGGGGGGGTATGGCCGGCAGGCAATTAGTGGCGGGGCGCGATAGTCCTGGGTTGCTCTCGACGATTGGCCCCGCCCGGCATCAGGCCGAAGCCCGGCGCCAATTCAGATAGAGATCCTTGAGCATCCGCTTTTCGACGTAGCGCATGGCCCGTGCGATGGCGTGGGCGCTATAGGATTCCTTGCCCGTTGCGCTGCACTTGATGCGAAGCGGCTGGCCATCTTCGCCAAGGATGATGGTGCCGTCCTTACGCCTGTGCGGGCACTTGATCGCCTCGTGCCTCACTCGCTTCGCGAACAGCCGCTGGTACGGCGTCAGATCGGGGTTGGCATCGACATCTTCACCGAACATCGGACGCCACTTGCCCATGCCGAGAATGAGACCATTGCGGGCGTTCCATGACACGGAGCGGCGCGGCGCGCGATAGCCGTGAGCGATCCAGTCTTCCGCCGTAGCGCCAGCGCCAGGCTTGCCCTGCGCCTTGCCGCCGATGACCGCCACACCCATGCGCTTCCAGAGGCACGACGGGTTGCGATAGGTGCCGATGTCGCCGGCCTCGCCAACGATGGTCGCAAACGACACGGTGCCGAGCCCTTTGACGGACTGCACCCACGGGAAGACGGGCAACTGCTTGGCGAGCTTGTCGAGGCCGCGGGCCGCGCCCGCTGCGGCGTTCTCCAGAGGCTCGGCGGCCATAAGATAAGGCCAGATCCTCTCATGAAACTCGTGGTCAGGGTTAGCGGCTGCTTCGCGGTATATCTTGTCGGCGCGTTCGCGCAGCGCCTTCTTGGTGGCGTCGTTTTCGTAATCTGCCGGCTGATGGATGGCGACGCGCACACAAGCCATGCCCTGTAGGACGATGCGGTTCTTGGCGCGGATCATGCCCTGCCGAAATTTGTGGTCGTTCTGTATCTGCGCGACGAGCGCGGTGACGGCGTCGCTGGGCACATAGTCCGGCAGCGGCACGTAATCAGGGTCCACGACGGCGGGCGGAGCACAGTTGGGTTGCACCGCCTTCTCGGCCGCGCCGCCGTGGATGGGGTGAGCAGGGGCGGGCATTGCGCTTGTGGGTTGCGAGGGCGTGACGGCCCGCGCCCTGCTCGTCTTGGTCCGTCGCTCGACAGCGGCGGCAATGTCTGCGGGGTTGTTGTTGGTGGCAACGTCTTGGTTGGTCTCGATGTACATGGTGCATACCCTGGGTTGCGATGTGGGGTACGCGAGAGACGGCGCAGGCCGATTGGGTTGCGGGACGCCACTGGCCGGATCTCGCGATGGGTGCTGCCGGCGCTACGCTACTGGGTTGCTGCGCACTTTCGGCCGGCAGTTAGGGGGCTACGCAGTCGGGTGGCGCGCACATATTGGGTTGCTCGGCTCACTTGGCCACCACGACTGCGTATTAGGAACCGGACGGCCGGGGCGTCATTCGATTGGGTTGCGCAAGGCCGCGGGCACCAACCCGTCCGGTATCTGAATTGCCTTGCCTGCTCGGGCGCTCTTCGGCTGGGTTACGCACCGGTGATGGCCCAAGCAGGCAATGTGTCGGCGGGGCGCTCGCTCTTTGGATTGCGATAGACGAATGGCCCCGCCACTCGGCTTACGCCGAGGTCTTGTCAGCCTCGATACGGAGGCGAATGGCTTCTTCGGCCGTCACGGCGTCACCGATCTTGCGGTTGCCGGCCGTGTTGCCGACGGCGATGAGAAACCTGCCGTCGCGGACCATCGTCAGGCCCTTGTTCATGTGCTCCGTGGCGTACTTCACGATGTCGGAGCCGATGTGGTCGCGCAGCGGGCGACGGACGCCGTCAATGACGTACGGCTTGTCGAGCAGAGCCTCACGAACGTGCGTGCCGAGATCGGCCAGCCGGCGGCGGGTAGCTTCGGCGCTTGCGTTGAAAATGTGCGCCACGCGCTCGTTGTAAGACTTGGACTTGCTGGCCGGTGCCTTCGGTCCCGTGGCGCGCGGATCAGCCAGCAGTGTGTCGATGGCGCGCCGCTCGCTACGCACGGTCTCACCGAGCAGGTTCCGGCATGCGAGGCGCACAGCCTCATCCGTGAGGCGCTTCTTGTTCAGGACGTAGTTCGTCATTTTCTCGGTGGCGGCGTCGAGGTCTCCACCGGCCTCCCGCATCATGCGCTCCGCCACACCAATCAGGGTTTCGGAGTTTCTACGAGGCGTCGGTGCGAAGTTAATGGCGGCCATGGTGGTCTCCTGTGGCGTGGGGGTGGCCCTGCCGGGCGCTGGATCGTCGGGTTGCGAGGCGTGGACGGCCCGGCAGGGTTAGGGGATGCAGCGTCGGCGGGGGGCGTGATGGGTTACGCTCGTCGTTCGGCCGGCGCTGCATTGTGGTTCGACTGGCCGGGCGTGGCCCTTCTGGGTTTCGCAATCATTCCGGCCCGACCAGTCGAATGGGGTTGCAGGGTTGGCGCTGTGTGCCTGGGTTGCTCCCTTTAGATGGCCGTCCCTGCAATTGGTGTTCGCGGACGTGTGGGCGGCAGCCTAGTTGGATTGCGCGCACTCCATGTCCACACACGCCCGCGAATTTCAGTCCGCTAATCTCCGCCCGAGCAGCACCAGCACGAGGACCAGCGCTGCAATCTGCGGGGCGGCGATAAGCCAGAAGCACGCGGCACCATTTGGCGGTATGCCGTGCCAAGGCTTAGGCTTGGTGGTCATGGCAGCACGTCCGCCGCGATGCGGCGCATGTCCTGCACCTTGCTCGTGCCGAGCGCGCCGTTGTCGGCCCGCTCAACAATCTTCCGCAGCGCCTCTTCGTACCGCTCGGCACGCACCTCCGCGGCACGCAGCTGCTCGCCGAGCAGCCTGGTGGTGGTGTCTTTCAGCGTGCGGCTCATTGCGGACTCCGTCGCGCATACAGGCTGCAACGCCGGCCGGTGGAGATCGCTGCGTCAAGAATGGCCGCTGCCTCGGCAATGCAGCACGGTGACAGCGGCACGCCGTCGAGGATGATGGTGTAGGTCATGGGGTGGCCCTGATGGCAGTGATGTTCATCGGTCATCTCCCAGCGTAGTGACTGGGTATGCGCATGTCTGGCCCTTTCCTCCGCATGGATGCGTCTCTTCCCAAGTCATTTGCTGGGCGCGACCAGAGCAGTTGGCGAAATAGACGTTGCGAGAATTTCCATCTCTGAGACGCCATATGCGACATCCGTCGACTTCGGCCAAAAGCCCTGCACTTACCTCAGGGTTTCCAGTGTTCTCAGTCTCGATAGGCTCAGCGCCACAGCCGGCAAGCATTAAGCCCGTCAAGATAACCGAAAAGCGGGAGGTTATGGTTCCAGCCATTTTGGCGTACCTCAGAACGGCACGGCGTATTCTTCGCCGCGTGCCTGTTGTGATTTCAGGGACGCGAGGACAGTTGACGCTCGCGTTATTGCTTGTTCGTCGCCCGTCCATTCGGCATCGCTAAGCTCGCGCTCTGCGTCGCGGATAGATGAGGCTATGGGGCGGATGCCGTGGGAGGACTGGCGCATGGGATCACGCCGCCTCCCGCTCGACGCTCATCTCGGCGAGAACCGTCTCGCACTCGGCGGCGTTCAGCCGGTGCCGGACAGCGTTGGCGGCATGTGCCGCCGCCTTACCGCGCGCCTCAGAGGCCCGCCAGGTCTGGCCGCGGCGCTCGTTGCGCTCCGCGTCTTTGATGAGGTCGCGCGCCATCAGGTTTTCGCCGGCTGCCTCAATGGCGTTCCAGCGCGCGACGGCTGCCAGAATGCGGTCATAGGCGGCGAGCGGCGCACGGCCATACGCGATGTCGACGGCGGTGGGGGTGCCGGTGCTGGTGGTGAAATGAGCGCCCATGATCACGCCGCCCCGCTTTCGAGCTTGGAGAGGCGGAGCGCCGACATGGCGTCGTCCGGGTGCTGTTCGACGTGGCGCCGATGCGCCTGCGTCGGCTCGCGCTTGCGGCGAGGCTTGGTGGTCTGGCCGCTCTTGGCGGCATCACGTCCGTGGGGGTGGATAGACTGGCCGGCGGTGGCGGTGCGTCTGCGGTCGTTCATGGCGGGCTCCTCTGACCGGCGGTGCGCCGGCTTCGGGGAGCAATGTGCTACGGTATGTGTAGCCCGTCAATGGACACGCTACGAAAAAAATAGCAGCCAGCGCAACGCTTGGTCTAACCCCTTGTAATCCTGCCTGATATCCGCCCTAGAATCGTAAGCTCATGTAGCGCTACCTTTTGCTCTGCGCTCGCCGGGTTGTCGGAAATCACGCGAACGGTGGGGGGTGAGCTATTGAAAACGTACTCGAGTCGTTTGATGCGCGGCGCGCTTTGCCCGTCGGTGATGAAATAGACTCCATCGTCAGCGAAATCGCGAACCCTGAGGTCAATAATCACTCGGTCGCCGTCGCGGTATGTCGGGGACATTGAGTCGCCACGCACCGGAGCAATGATCGTTTGCGCCGTTGATAGTCCAAGCTCGTGGCGGACGAATGCGTCAGGGAATTTCCATTCAGCAACGACGCGGTGCCCGCTGATCGAGGCGCTGCCAGTGGGCAGGCTGTAAACATCACCGACAATTCCCTCTCCCGCGCCGGCCGATATGTCCAGTTCCGGGAACGCGCCAGGGATCACAGGCGAGTACCGTTCGCTCTCTGTGTAGGCGCGCTGGTCATCATCGAGCGGGATTCGCTTGAAATCGCTGTCAAGCGAGGTGCGAGTAAACTGGTGGTCGATGTCGTCATTGAGGAGCGGGTCGGCCCAGACAGGGCCCTTCCCAGTCATCAACCACGGCAGGTTCACGCCCAAATAGCTGGCGATCTCATCCCATCGACCATTCGGACGCAGTGCCCTGTTTTTGGTGACAATGTTGCTGATGGCACTACTCGGACGATCGAGCGCCTTGCCAAGGCCGGCCTGGCTTTTGCCCTTGGCAGCGCCGAGAGCCCAGCCAACCCGTCCACCGATGCTGGACAAATCGTAGCGCGAAGCATTTGACATGCTACGCTTCTTGCACACCTGCAGGACATTGTCCGCTACGAAAAATGTAGATCGCTGTTGACCTGCGCTACGAATCGTGTAGTTTGGCGCCATCAACCACGCACCACCGAGGACATGGCGATGACCCCCGCGCCCTGCACACCCAGAAGATTAAGATCCCACCGTCTCCCCATGCCGCCTTAGCCATGGACGCCAGCTGCTCATATGCGGCCGGCGCCCATGGTCTTTTTGTGTAGGCATCAATTTAGGACAACTCCGACCAAGCACCGATATTTCCCCACACGACGAACCGCGCGCCTATATGGCCCGGTGCGGCAGATGCCGCGGAAAGCTACAGCGCTACATCGCGACCACCGGAGACACCATGCCGGAAAGCGCACCGAAGTTCGCCATTGGCGACAATGTGACGGCACTCATCAAAGGCCGCGTCACCGCCGTTACCGAATACGCAAACGGCTATTTCTCTTACCGCATCACCGGCGTCGAGCCGACTGGCGACCGCTACAACAAGTTCATCGACGAGCAATTCGTGCTGCGCGCCGATGACGTGGCGTGCGACAGCGCCGAACTGCCGGCGTTCGTTACGCGCGCCTCCTGACTTCCTGACACCACCAGGACAAACACCACATGACGCAGTTCAGATACGCGCTCGGCGAACCCGTGCGCATTGCGAAGACTGGTGAAATCGCCACGGTGCTCAAGCAGCACCGCACCGGATACGGCGACTATTACACTGCCCGCCGCGCAAATGACGGCGCGCAGCTTGAATTCCCCGAGGAGCACCTGCGGGCGGCAACACCCCTCAACAACGTCGTTCCGTTCCCGGCTGTAGCGAGGGCGAACTGATGTTGGAGGTGACAATCATCGCGTTTGCGGCGCTGGCGATCTGGGCGCTGATGGGCGCCGCCGACCCCGAACAGCCGGCGTGAGGGGTGGGTGATGGCAATTTCCCTCTCGTCTCTCAAGTCGTCCAAGAGCACCAATCCGCCCATCGTCGTGCTCTACGGCGTGGACGGCATCGGCAAGACCAGTCTTGCCGCCGAGTGGCCTGACCCGCTCTATCTCCCCACCGAAGGCGAGCGCCCGCCGTCTGATGTGGACATGCCGACACCCGGCACCATCAAGGCGCTCGACGATCTGTGGTCTGTCGTCGGCGATCTTCTCGACACCCAGCACGATTTCAAGACCGTCATCATCGACTCGCTCGATGGCCTCGAGGGTCTGATCTGGAAGGCGACATGCGCCCGCCTCGGCGTGTCCTCGATCGAGGAGCCGGGCTATGGCCGCGGCTATGTCGAGGCCGACGCCGAATGGCGTGAATTCCTCGCCGCCATGGGCGAGTTGCAGCAGGCCGGCATTGCCGTCGTGCAGCTGGCGCACCCGGAGATCGTGCGCTTCGACTCGCCCACCACCGACCCTTACAGCCGCTACACCATCAAGCTGCATAAGCGCGGCAACGCCTTGGTGCGTGAGCAGGCCGACGTGGTGGCGTTCATGAACTACCGCGTGACCCTCAAGGAGAAGGAGGTCGCGCCGAAGAAGACCATCACCCATGCCGAGGGCGGCAAGGAGCGCCAGATCCACCTCGTCGAGGGCGCCGGCTTCGTGGCCAAGAATCGGTTCTCGATGCCCGACAGTGTCCGGTACGTCAAGGGCGCCGGCTTCGCAGAGCTTTCCAAGTATTTTCCCGGCGCTGTGGCGCCGTCGGGCCGCAAGGCGGCGTGAGGAGGGGATGATGAGTGTTGAGAATGTGAAGGTGGGTGACAAGGTTCGTTTTTGGGACGACGAAGACACCTGGGTGGATATGACAAACGGCAAGAATTATGAAGTGACCCATGTGTTTGAAAATAGCTATTCTATCCATGACGACGTTGGAGACACGAGGAATATCAGCAAAAGCTGGGATGAATTCTCCATCGCCTCCCTCTCCGCCAACGACACCGTGCGCCTGAAGTCCGGCGAGACCTTCACCACCGGCAGCTATACCGCCGAGGTGGACAGCGTGACCGACGACAAGGTCATCCTCAGGCATGGCTCGTGGCTGCCGCTTGACGCGGTGGAGAAGGTGGAACACCGGTTCAAGGTTGGTGACTATGTGCGTGTCACTGACAACAGCACGCCTGGTGGCTTCTTCAAGCCCGTAACGCCTGGCACGGTCGCGAAGATCGCCCGATCAGCCAGTGGTGATGGCTGGATGCTGGAAGGCTCTGGAATCTACTTCTACACCGACAACCAGCTTGAGCCCGCCGAGCCGCCGAAGTTCAAGGTGGGTGACGGGGTGCGGGTGCAGGAAGGCGACGATGTGTGGGAATCCACCATCGTTGGCTTCGACGGAACATATTTCATCGTCGAAAAGTCAGACGGTTGGCCGGACAGTGATTATGGATCGGGCCGCTTTTGGTACGTGAACGATGAAAGTCTCACGCTACTCCCATCGGGCGCTCCCTCCCAGCCATCTCCCCGCGAACCCCTCGTCGTCACCCTGTCGCTCGACGCGTCGTCATTCTCACGCGATCTCGCCGACCAGTTCCAGCGCATCGCCGAAGCCCTGCGCGCGGCGTGAGCGGCACCCACACCAGCACTAGCACGCACACCACTAGCCACCACCTAGGAGACTATCCACATGGCTTCTCTCGGCCAGCGCTTTGACGCGACCGCGCACGACACGACGCAGAGCGACTATTCTGAACTGCCGAACGGCATCTATCTCCTGGAGATCGAAGCGTCTGACGTCGCGCCGACGAAAGACGGCAGAGGCACAATCCTGAAGGTGACGAACCGCGTCATCGAGCCTGCGGACTATGAGGGGCGCAAGCTCTTCGCCAACTTCAACCTGGAGAATCCCAGCCCGCAGGCGCAGGAAATCGGCCAGCGCCAGTTCGCCTCGCTCTGCCGGGCTATCGGCGTCAACGACGTCGAAGACAGCGAGGATCTTCACTTCAAGTCGTACACCGCGAAGATCGGCCTCGGGAAGCCGTCAAAGGACGGCCAGTACCCCGCTCGCGCCGAGATCAAGCGGTACTACTTCCCGGACGCCGACGAGATTCCCGCGCCGGCCATCGACGACACCCAGCCAAAGCCGGCAGCCAACGACAATCGGCCCGCCGCTCGCCCGGCTGCCGCACAGCCGGCTGCCGCTGCCAAGCCGGCTGGAAGCCGCCCCTGGGGCGCCAAGCGCGCCGCCTGACCAGAAGAGCGCCGGGCGGCCACACCACATAGCCGCCCGGCAATCACCACACACACGGCAGGCTGGATAGATGAACACACACAGCAAGGCAAGCGTGGCGCGTGTCGCCGACAAGTACGCGCCAAAGGACGGCGTCGTTCTTGGCCACGTCCCGGAATCTTGGGGCGCGCCATCTGCGGCGCCCATAGCGGTGGGGCACAACGGGCCGCCACCTGACGAGACCCCGCGTGACGAGGCCCCGCGTGTCGAGGACCCATCATCCTACGACGCCATCCGGCAGGAAATCGAAGACCTGTTCCTGGAGGCGAAGAACTGGGCGGATGGCGAGCCGATATCGGACCAGAAGCAGGCCGATGCGGTGACGGAGCTACTGGAGCTTATCGCCGATGCCATGAAGCGCGCCGAAGAAGCGCGCAAAGAAGAAAAGCGTCCGCTGGACGAGGCCGTCGCCGAGATCCAAGAGCGATATAATCGCCTCATCGGCAAGACCACGAAGCTCACCGGCCGCGCTGTGCTCGCCAAGGAGGCACTGCAGGGGCTGCTGACGCCGTGGCGTAACAAGCTTGAAGAGGAGAAGCGCGCCGAGGCCGCGCGCCTGGCCAAGGAGGCGGCCGACGCGGCTGCAGCTGCGCAGGCCGCAATGCAGGCCAGCCGCGGCAATCTCGAGGAGCGTGAGAAAGCCGAGGAACTGTACCAGGCGGCGCAGGACGTCGAGCGTGTGGCGAAGCGCGCCGACAAGGCCGCGACCACCAAGACGGGCCTGCGCAGCGTGTGGAGCGCCGAGATGGTGGACCAAGAGAAGGCGCTGGACTGGGCGTGGAGCTACGCGCCGGAGCGCCTGGTGGCCGCAACGCAGCAGCTTGCCGATGAGGCAGTGCGCGGCGGGATGCGGACGGTGCCGGGGTTCAAAGTGACTGAGGAGAGGGTGGCGCGATGAGCATGAACACCACCGACATCCAGGCCCTCATCGACGCCATACCTGCCCGCATGGCGGACAAGGGCCTGCGGCAGCCTGATGGGGAGTTCTGCATCAGGGCAAACTCGACGCCGAGCGTCATGCTCAAGTGGTGGAAGCAGAACGGCATCAGCAACACCCACTATGAGTTCCTGCGCGCCGACACACCGGCGGAAGCACTCGACAAGGCAGTCAAGTTCATCGCTGCCATGCCGAGTGCCGAAGAGGCCAAGCGCAACACGTTTCTGGAGGCGCTGGCGAAGGTCGTGGACCTCGGCAACGAGCTTGGCCAGGACGTCGGAGCGCTGGTGAGCGAAATGAAGCGATTGTCTGAGAACGTCATCACAGACCAGCGCAAGGTGCATGCCCGGCGAAGGAGGGCTGCATAATGTACAACTTCCCCGACCTCGCCCCGCTCATCTACTTCGGCCTGTTCGGCCTTGCCTGCGCTGCCATCATCGTGCTCGGCAGTGCTGGGTGGCTCGCCTATCACCTCTACATGGCGTTGGCCTTGTATCTCGGCGCGTAACACCACCACCAGGACACACCACATGAACATCACCGTGCAGCGCGCCGATCTGGCGCGCGTGCTTGGCGCCGTCTCGCGCGTCGTCGAGCGCAGAAACACCATTCCGATTCTCGCCAATGTGCATCTCTCGGCCGGCACGGACACACTGACGGCGCGTGCCACCGATCTCGACATCGAGATATCGGCGAGCCTGCCTGCCACCGTCGCCAAGTCCGGCGAAACCACTGTCGACGCGGCGCGCCTGCTCGACTTCGTCAAGCGCGTCTCCGGCGACACCATCGACATCGGACTGGCTGACGACACTCTGACGCTGAAGGCGGGCCGAAATCGCGCCAAGCTGCCGACGCTGCCGGCGGACGAATATCCGACGCTCAACGTCGGCGCGTTCACCACCGAATTCGATCTCGATCTCGCTGACTTCGTCGCGCCGGTGGCCTACGCGCAGTCGACGGAGGAGACCCGCTATTACCTGAACGGCGTGTACTTGCATTCGACCACGGACGGCCTGATCGCAGTGGCCACCACAGGCCATGTGCTGGCCAAGCGGACTGGCGCTGACATAGGCACCGTTCCGGCCTCTATCATCCCGCGCAAGGCCATTGCGGTGCTGCCCAAGGGCGAGGCGCGTGTGTCGCTGTCGTCGTCGAAGATCCGCGTGGCCAGCGGTGACACGGTGCTGACGTCGAAGCTCATCGACGGCACATTCCCGGACTATGGCCGCGTCATCCCGCTCCGCAACGACAAGGTGGTGCGCGTCGACAAGACTGCACTGAGCAAGGCCACAGATCTCGCCATGACCGTATCGGAAGGCACGTCGAAGACGGTGCGGCTTGAGATTGCACCTGGCGGCATTCAGGTGTCGTCGCGCGGACCCGGTGGCGAGGCGGGCGCGGACATCGCCACCGACTACAGCGGCGAGCCAATCACCATCGGGTTCAACGGCGCCTACCTAGTTTCGACGCTCGCCGCGTTTGGCGGGGCCGAAGTGGACATGTGCCTCGCGGATCCCGGCTCGCCGGCTGTGTTTCAGGCGGGCGGCGATCTGCTGGCAGTGGTTATGCCGATGAGGGCAGCGTGATGGGAACGGTGACGGTTCAGGTCGACGTTGATGTCGACGAAGCGCTTGAAGACATCAGCACGGGTGACCTTGTGCGCGAGCTTGCAAGTCGTGGGCGCGAAGTCGTGCTCGACGCGCTCATCATGCTCAAGACCGGCCGCATTGACGACGGCATTGCCGCGCTCGAGCGCGAGTTCTTCCCCCGCTACGCCGACGAGTCGGAATGCCGGGCGGCATATCAGCGGGCGATGAGCACCAGCCCGCCGCAGAAGATGGGCGGGCTGGACGGCCACATTACCAAGGCTCTGGGGATGACGATCGCGGCGCACTGCGGCGGGCCGGACGTGGAGGCGGCGTGATGGTAACGGGCAAGACACGATACCGCACAAACTGGCGCGGCAAGGTAGTGCTGCAGGTCGAAGTCGCGGGGCGCTGGGGCAATACCTGGCGCGACGCGACGCTGGCGGACATCTCCACAGAGCCGGCCCCGCTTCCGAAACCAGAGCCGGAGTTCACCTACATCGACAGCGTGTTGGGCTAACCGTGCCACCCCTACCTCGCCCCGAGTCCAGCACACTTCGCGCTGTGCGGCAGGCACTGACAGAAGGGTACGATGACTGGGAATCCGTCGGAGTGCCGGCAGGCGACATCGGCCTGGAGTGCGACCGCGCCCTGTGGCTCGCGTTCCGGCGCGCCTCGGTGCCGGAGCAGATCGGATGGCGGCAGCGCCGCATTTTCGAGCGCGGCAACATCGAGGAGGAGCGTCTGCTGGATCTGCTGCGCCTCATTGGAATCGAGGTGAGTGGCCAACAGGACAAGGTGCGCGCCGTTGGTGGGCATCTACGCGGCAAGATCGACGGGAGAGCCATCGGCATCGTAGAGGCCCCTAAGAAGGAGCACATCGTCGAGTGCAAATCCATGAAGGACGACATCTTCAAGAAAGTCGTCAAGATTGGCGTGAAGGATGGTAAGCCGGAGCACTACGCCACATTCCAATTTTACATGTTCGGCCTTGGCATAGATCGCGTGCTCTACATGGCGTCAAACAAGAACGACGAGGATCTGCACTTCGAACGCGTGCCTTATGACGCCGACTTCGCCATGCGCGCCGTTGCGCGTGTCGAGCGCGTCATCAGCATGCCAGAGCCGCCATCACGGCTCTGCACCAAGCGCGACGACTTCCGCGGCAGGTTCTGCCGGCAGGCAGAGGTGTGCTGGGGCGAGACGTGGGCCAGGGCGCACTGCCGGACGTGCCTGCACGCCACGCCCCTGATGGACGGCAACGCAGGCTGGGACTGCGCGCGCTGGTCAAAGCCGCTTTCGCTGGCGGAGCAGGACGAGGGCTGCCCTGCGCACCTCTATGTCCCCGGACTGGTTCAGGGGCGCCAAGTGGACTGCGACCCGGACAACGAGACGATCACTTACGAGATGCCGGACGGGACGCTGTGGACCGACGGCGCGAGCGACGACAGGGGCCAGAACGCGGCGTAGCGCCGCTAGAGGCGATTAGCTTTCGCTAGTTTTTTCAGAGGAACCTACCGATGACCTATGAGACCGAACGCCGTCAGATCGTGACGGCGCTGCCGGCGCACTTCGACCATGCCTTCGTCGCGGGTGGCGCCGTGACCAGTGTATTCACAGGCGCCAAGATCAACGACGTGGACCTGTACTTCAAGTCGCGCGCCGCGTTCGAGCTTGGAGTCTACCAAGCATACGAAGACGGGCTCTGGTGCGTTGCCGCCAGTAAGCGCGCCGTAACGTTCGCTGACCGCAGCAACAACATCGCCCAGCTTATGCACTTCGATTTCTTCCCGACCGCCGAAGACATCTTCGCTGCGTTCGACTTCACCATCGTGATGGGCGCGCTGGATCTGGATACGGGCAAGAAGCAGAAATACAACCCCGTCAGCTTCGAACTCTATGACGTCGGTGAAGACGCTCCCGACTCCGGCTTCATCCTCCACGACGACTTCCTGAAGCACAACAGCCAGCGCTTCCTGCGCTTCAACCCCGGCACGCGCTTCCCGCTCGCCTCGGCGTGCCGTGTGCTGAAGTACCAGCAGCGCGGCTACACCATCGGCAAGGGCGACATGATGAAGATCGCGCTCGCTGTCCGTGGTGTTCGAATTGAGTCTTGGGATGACCTGAAGGACCAGATCGGCGGGGCCTATGGCGACAAGGTCGTGCTTGAGAACGAACACCTACCGTTCAGCCTCGCCGCCGCAATTGAGGCGCTGACCGTCGACAAGGCCGAAGACGAGCCGTGGCAGAAGCCAGACAACGACAACATGCCTGGTACGCCCGAAGGTCTGCTGCGCCACATCGCCGGACTCAAGGGCGAGGAATGCGTGCCGCCCGTGTTGGATGCTGACGGCTGGCCAGTTGCCGCATGACCGCCCCCAACGGCGGGCGCCGTCCGCCTGACTCCTCCATCCACGCAGGACACCACAATGCACGCACACAACGACAACGCCACTGCCAAGCGCCCGGCATGGTTCGACGCCAAGCTGCTGGCCTATCGAAAGGGCCTCTTCGCCCTTGCCAGACGCCGCGGCTACGTCGGCGACGAGGCCGATGACCTGGTCAACGACGTCTATGTGCGCTGCCTCGCCAACTGGCAGTCGTACCGTGAGGAGGGGTCGTTCTTCGCCTATCTGCACTGGGCCATGCGCGGCATCATCGCCGAGAACAAGCGCCGCCGTGCGTGCCGTCCAGTGCTGGTTGGTGCGCGCGAAGACGTGGACATCACCGCCACAATGCCGTCGCAGGAGCACTATGCCGAGCTTTCGCTCGCGCTGTCCCGCCTACAGGGGCGCAACGGCACGGTGGTGCTGCGCCAAGCCATGGGCGACGACCTCGCCGAGATCGGGCGTAGCCTTGGCGTCGGCCGTGAGCGCGCACGCCAGCTTGCGGAAGCCGAGCGCCTGCGTCTGGCAAAGATGGGGATGGCGGCGTGAGGAGCGAAAAGCGCCAGCGCTCCCGTTGTGCTTCGGAGTCAAGCCATGCCGCTTGAGCTCCGCCCCTATCAGCAGGATGCGGTTGACGCCGTCTTCGACTATTGGCAGTCGGAGCCGGGCAACCCGCTCGTGGACCTCGCCACGGGATGCGGTAAGAGCCTCGTCATGGCCGAGCTTATCCAGCGCCTGGTGCAGGGCTGGCCGGACATGCGCGTGCTCGTCGCCACCCATGTCGCCGAGTTGATTGAACAGAACTATCTCGAGCTTCTGGGCTCTTGGCCGTTCGCTCCGGCCGGCATCTATTCCGCTGGTCTTGGACGGCGCGACCGACATGCGCAAATCCTGTTCGCCGGCATTCAGACCGTGTGGAACAAGGTCGTCAGCCTCGGCCATGTCGATGTGCTGATGGTGGATGAGTGCCACCTCATCCCGGCGAAGTCCGAGACGATGTACGGCAAGTTCATCGCAGGCCTGCGAGAGGTGAATCCTGACCTCAAGATCGTCGGCCTGACCGCCACACCCTTCCGGCTGGATAGTGGGCGACTGGACGAAGGCGATGATCGGCTCTTCGACAAGGTCGTCTATGAATACGGCATTGGCGACGGCATCCGCGACGGTTACCTCGCGCCGCTTTCGTCTAAGGGAACAGACACAGGCTTTGACCTTAGCGGCGTCGGGCGCATCGGCGGCGACTATAAGCAGAGTGCCCTGCAAGAGGCTGTCGACAAGGCCGCCGTGACAGCTGCCGCCGTGCAGGAAATAGTCGCCAAGGGCCGCGATCGACGCTCCTGGCTGTGTTTCTGCTCCGGCGTGGAGCACGCGCTGCACGTCCGTGACGAAATCCGCAGCCATGGAATCAGCTGCGAGACGGTGACGGGCGATACGCCCAAAGACGAGCGGCGCCGTATCATCGAAGACTTCAAGGCCTACCGGCTGCGCGCCATCACGAACAACTCGGTGCTGACCACGGGATTCAACCACAAGGGCGTCGACCTCATCGCGGCACTTCGCCCGACGCTTTCGGCGTCGCTCTATCTGCAGATGATGGGCAGAGGCACAAGGCCGCTCTACGCGCCCGGAGCGTCACTTACTGGGGTTGAAGACCGTCTCGCGGCCATCGCCGCCGGTCCAAAACCCAACTGCCTTGTGCTGGACTTCGCCGGATTGGTGCGAAAGCACGGGCCGGTGGACATGGTGCAGCCGCGGGTTCCTGGAAAGGGACAGGGCGAGGCTCCTGTGAAGCTGTGCCCGCAATGCGAGGAATTGGTCCACATCTCGGTGATGACGTGCCCGTGCTGCGGGCACGAGTTTCCGCCGTCAGAAGATGTGAAGTTCACGGCCCAAGCCGACATCGCGCCCATCCTCTCCACCGCCGAGCCGGTATGGCATCGCGTCACCGGCCGCACCTTCCGCGAGCACATCAACAAAGATCCGAACAAGCCGCCGAGCGTGCGCTGCGACTACAGGCTCGGCATGGCGGTGCAGAAGGAATGGCTTTGCCCGCAGCACGCCGGTTTCGCGAAGTCGAAGGCAGACAGGTACTGGGCAAAACACGGCGGCGCCAGGCCGTTTCCGGCGTCGGTCAATGAATGGTTGGCGCGGGCCGGTGAGCTCGCGCCAACCCTGGAAGTCCGGCTGAAGCCGGCAGGGCGCTACCAAGATGTGGTGGATTGGAAGCCCGGCGGCGGCAACGACAACTACGCCGCGCCGCCAGTGCCCCAGAAGCGCAGCCTTGGGGCGCTGCTGGCGGCAACAAGGCCAGCACCAGAGCCGGCGTGGACCGGCGACCTGGACGACGAGATTCCGTTTTGAGCGAGGTTCAGATGCAGAGCCTACCAGCCGGCCCGTTCGGCGCCATCTTGGCCGATCCTCCCTGGCAGTTCACCAGCTACGGCGGCAAGCACCTGGCGCCCACACTCGGCGCGCAACCGTACAGCACTATGTCGCTCGCCGACTTGAAGGGGCTTCCTGTCGCCGACAGCGCCGCGAAGGACTGTCTGCTGTTTATGTGGACCGTGTCCCACCTGCAGCGCGAGGCAATGGACGTGGCCGCGGCATGGGGGTTCAAGCCGGTCTCGATCGCCTTTGTTTGGGACAAGGGCCGCATGGGCATGGGGTACTGGACTCGCCAAGAGGCAGAGATTTGCCACCTGTTCAAGCGCGGCAAGCCTCGCCGGATCGGCAAGGGTGTCAGGCAGGTCATCCGCGCGCCGCGCCGCGAGCACAGCCGCAAGCCGGATGCGCAGTACGACCGCATCGAGCGGCTCGTCGCTGGCCCATATCTCGAGATGTTCGCCCGTCAGGCCTGGCCTGGGTGGACGGCATGGGGGCTAGAGGCGGGGAAGTTTAGCGCGGCGAATGATAATCAGGAGGTGCGGGCATGCGCGTAGAGCGGTTCGACGACATTGTTCTTTACAACGCTGATTGCCGCGACATCGCGCCGGCTGCCGTGTACGCGACCATCATTACCGACCCGCCCTATGGCATGGAGTTCAGATCCAACCATCGCAGCACGAAGCATGCCGCGATAGCCAATGATGGCGATGTTGGCATGCTGCAATGGACATGCGGCCTCCCTGCTCGGCATAGCAAGTACATCTTCTGCCGATGGGACAATCTTCCAGACGTTCCGAAGCCGAAGTCCATGATCACATGGGTGAAGAACAACTGGTCTATGGGTGACCTTAAACATGAGCACGGGCGCCAGACCGAGGTTGCCCTGTTCTATCCCGGCGAAGACCACTTCTTCGCAAATGGCCGCCCATCTGATGTCGTGCGCGCGCCTCGGACGGGCAACACCGACCATCCGACGCAGAAGCCGGTAGAATTGATGGAACAGGTAATTCTATGGACCGACGGCGTGGTGTTCGACCCGTTCATGGGATCTGGAAGCACCGGCGTTGCGTGCGCGCGCCTCGGACGGGGATTCGTCGGCGTCGAGCTTGACGCCGGCTATTTCGACTCGGCGTGCCGCGCCATTGAGCGCGCCATCGACCAGCCGTCCATGTTCCGCCCGAAGCCGGCCAACGACAACGCCGTCACTGCGTCGCTCTTCGGTGACGCCGCATGACCGCCCCCACACCCCCGCCCAGCGCAACCCGCCTCAACAACTACCTCATCTGCGCCGTCTGCGGCAGGCCAGGCACCGGGCACGGCTGGGCCCCCAGCGATAGGCATCCCATCGCCTGGCTCTGTGACGACCCGGACTGCATCCCACTAGCAAGGGACACGTATCGCATGCCTCAGCAGAAACTGACTCGCATCGAGCGCCTCGCCATCCGGGAGGGTGGCGACAAGGGCGGTGAGTATCTGGATTCCATCCAAAAGACGGACCTTGCATCGCTGACCGAAGACGAGTGGTGGGAGTTCCTCGAGCGCATCGAGGCCGGGCGCCGCGAGGCGCTGGTGACGACGCTCAAGCACGAAAGCCCGTTCTGATGGAGCATGCCAACGACAACCTGCGCGTTGCGGCTGGCGCCGGCAACACGATAGCCGCGCTCTACGTCGAAACCGACGGAGCTTATTACGGCATCCCCGGCGTCGACCCGTGGGACGAGGTGAGGGATGCCCGCCAATATGCCGGGCCGTACCCCGTGGTGGCGCACCCGCCGTGTCAGCGGTGGGGTAAGTTCTGGGCCGGCCAACCGCTGTGGATCAAGCGCACCGGCGAGCGAAAAAAGAAGGGAGATGATGGTGGGTGCTTTGACGCGGCGCTGAAAGCAGTTCGACGTTGGGGCGGCGTACTTGAGCATCCGTGGCAGAGCCATGCGTGGCCGCACTTCGGATTGAACGTGCCTCCGCGCTCAGGCGGCTGGATTGTGGCCGACTTCTATGGTGGCTGGACGTGCTGTGTGGAGCAGGGGCGTTACGGTCATTACGCGCGCAAGCCCACGCTGCTTTATGCCGTTGGCGTCGAGCTGCCAGAACTTGAATGGGGCGAGAGCGAGATACGGCTGGATCCGGCAGTCGTCGCACGGATGGGCCTGAAGCGAGCAAAGCGGATCGGCGAAGTCGGGGCGAAGGGCGGCGGCACCAACAGCACACCACGGATTCATACCCCTGTGCCGTTCCGCGACATCCTGATTGCCATGGTCCGCTCTGTCGCCACCACCAACCTGCAGCGCGCAGCCTAATTCCAGACCACAGGTTTTTGCATGTCCCTAGACCTAGCCCTGTCCTATGCCGCTATCGGCTGGCCCGTGTTTCCGTGCTGAAGGGGGTTGTCTTGACCGGCGCTGGAGCGGAATCGGCATACACCGCAAACCTAGAAGACCTTCCATGGAACAAGAGGCCCAATCACCGACGCAGGTGCAGTGGGTCCACACCGTTCGCCAATCTAGGCAAAATCATCTGTTCCAATGGATCGATCCAATACAAAGCCTTTTGCCCTGAATGCGGCGGCAAAGGAACCGACTTGCCGCATGAGCAGATAGCCGGACTAGATGAGGGCCGTATACCGGTACTGGCTGCACACAAAATCACTCCATGTGAGAGATGCGGTTCTCTGGATGGCTCAGAAGTACATCATTGGGCACCGTCACACCTCTTCAATGATGCAAACGAATGGCCGACCAGCCATCTGTGCCGCAAATGCCACTCCGAGTGGCACCGCGTCGTTACCCCGAACATGTCAGTCAAAAGGGCCGCATAATGCTCAACGGCAGCGCCACCATGACCAACTCCCCTTATTCTCGCTGCGGCGCCGAGCTCGTCGACATGGGCTACAGCGCCATTCCCATCATGCCGGGGAGTAAGCGCCCTGGGTCCGTGTCGGGCGGGCAATGGTACGGCGACATGGACTGGAGCCGGTTCTGCGACCGCCTCCCCACCGAGATCGAAACCAGCATTTGGTCGCGGTGGCCCGATGCCGGTGTTTGCGTTGCTATAGACAAGACACTGAAGGTCATCGACATCGACACCGACGACCAGGATTTGCGCGCAGCTATTGAGGCTGTGCTGCCTGAAAGCCCGGTGAAGAAGCGGGGGAAGAAGGGCTATAGCGCGTTCTTCCGCGGGTCAGACAACATCGTAAACCGACCGTTCAACCTGCTGCTTCCTGGCGGGTTCGAATCGCGCGTCATTGACCTGCTCGCCTACGGTCGTCAGACCGTGCTGCCGCCGACCCTGCACCCGGACTCTGGCAAGCCCTATGAGTGGACCACGGAAGACACACTCATGGACACGCCACTAGAAAAGTTGCCGGAGCTTCCAGATGACATCGCAGAGCGGCTGGTCGAGGCGCTGCGCCCGTTCGGGACCGTGCAGGAGCATAGGCAGCAGCAGCGGTCTGGTGACGCGATATTCGGCGATACGATCTGGCGCGAGGCGAACTCTCACGCGCTGGACAACCTCGATCTGTGGGTGCCGGCGCTTTTCGGGCAGGAGGCGCGCCGACAGCGCGATGGCAGCTACCGGGCTAGGGCGTTCTGGCGCGGGGTGGAGAATTTCAACGTCGGCATTCACCCCACTGGCATTACGGATTGGGGTGCATCGCTGTCCTATACTCCGATCGATTTGGTGATGGCAGCCAACTGCACCAGCTATCACGAAGTTGCCTACAAGTGGCTCATCGAGCGCACGGGCTACGCGCCGAAGGAGGATAAATGGACCCTGGGGGCGATGCGCAGCGCGGCTGTGCTCGCCGCTAAAGCCCGCGCTGCGGCGACTGTGGAAGAGGTGCCGGCCGGAGGGCATGACCAAGCCAACGACGATACTCCAGGAAACGACGACGTGGAGGAAGTTGTTCCTGTGCGTGCGCCGCGGGCAAAGATGGACCCGTTCTCGCCTGACGTGGCTGGTGGGCTTATCGAGCAAATCGCAAGGTGGATACTCGACACGGGACGACGCCCAGTGCCTGAATTCGCGGTCATGGCGGCAACGTCTTTCGTCGGCACCATGTACGGCAGGCAGGCAATTGGCCCGACGGGGGCAGGGCTCAACACCTACATGGTTGGCATAGCCGGGCCGGGGTTCGGCAAGGAGCACCCGCAGAAGTCGCTCCACACGCTCGCCATGGATACACGCAAGCCGTACCTCATCGGGCCGGGGGAGGTGACGTCCGGCAGTGCAATCGAGAAGGTGTGCCGCAGCAATCCGGTGTTCGTCATGCCGTGGGACGAAATGGGAGTTGTGATGCAGTCCGTCACGGGCACCGGTTCGTCGTCATGGGCGAAGACCATTCGCAAGGTGCTTCTCGAGGTGTTCTCGAAATCAACCAGCGTATGGTCTGGCAAGGAACATGCCGACCCGACGCGAGTGGCGACAACGGAGCCAATCCACTGCCCGACCGTATCGCTGTTCGGCATGTCGACGCCGACGACGTTCTACCGCGGCCTTTCAGAAGAAACGCTGTCCGACGGCTTCATCGCGCGCCTCGTGGTTGTCGAGGTGAAGCAGCGGCCAGAGAGACAAGAGGCGCCTCCGCAGCAGATCACGCCGCCTTCGCTCATCAACGCCATCAACAAGGCTCACGAGGCGCTTCCTGGCGGGACGCTGGCCAAGGCCAACTGGAAGAATGCCACCATGCGCCCGACGCTTTACACGGTGCCGTGGGCCGACAAGGAGGCCGAACAGAGGTGGCTGGCAATCGAAGATTGGCAGATCTCGCAGATAGAGGACAACGGCGCCCACGAGGGACTCATAGGGCGAACCGCTGAGCACGTCATCAAGCTCGCCACTATCAGGGCGCTGTCGCGCGACCCATCGGCTCCCGCGGTAGACGTGGACGACGTGGAATGGGGTTACGGCATCGTTCAGCGTTCCATTGACTGCGTCGATACCGGCATCGCCGAGTACATGTCTGGTTCGCAGTTCGAGGAACTGTGCAAGGCCATCGTCGCCGCCCTGCGAAAGTCGGAGGATGGCGTGATGCGACTGTCGCACCTTGTGCGCAAGAAGGGCATCTCCAAAGCCGACGACCGCATGGTCAAATCGGCCCTCGAGCGGCTTACTTTGGCGGGGGATATCCACGCCCCCGAAGCCTCTGCAAACGGTGTCAGGATACGCCTAAAGGAGGCTGCTTAGAGCGTGAATTTCGGTTTGCACGCTCCACCCTGTTTTGCACGCTCCCCCTTGAGAGCGTGCGGAGCGTGCAGAGAGCGTGCAAATTTTTTGCACGCTCTTTCTTCAACAAAATCAACGTTTTAATATAGAGAGTGTAAAAATGTAAGATATCTCTCTCTCCCCTTATTTTAAGGGTAATTCCGCGATGAGAGATAATATTTACACGCTCCCCAAATCGGCATCTCGGTTGTGCCTATGCAGCTACACAACCAGCCCATCAGGACCAGCCCCATGCCCCGTATCGTCACCCGCAAGCGCACCAGCGTCACCACCACCGGCACGCGGGTTGTCACGACGCACACCGCGGAGGCTCCCGATCTCGAATGGCGCCTGCAGGCGGCTGCGGTGCGCCGGCTCCGCGCCCGGCCCGACTACACCGCCGATGCCGACAAGCCCGGCGCGTTCGCCCTGGCCGGGGACATGAATGCCGGGCGTCGTGGGCGGCAGGAGGCTGTCAAGGCCAAGGCCACTGGGCTGGAGGCTGGTGAGCCTGACCTGCGCGTCTACGGCGCCCACGGGCGGCTGCTGATGATTGAGCTCAAGGCCGAGAACGGCAAGCCGAGCGAGGCGCAGATCAACCGGCACGCGCTGCTCATCGGGCTCGGCTACATGGTGGTGACAATCCACGCCACCACCGAGGACGAAGCCGCTGACCTTGTCGAGGCGACAGTTGAGGAGTGGCTGGCGATGGCTGGATGGGCGGCTAACGACAACGCCCCCTCGCGGCTGGCCGCCTAAGGACAACTCCGGCCAACGTCTGGCATTGCACCCGCATCGCCGCTGCCGCGCCTATATCGGGGCAGTTCACCACGCTGGGAGGCAAGCGGTGCAGCCTGACAACGACAACGCGCCTACCACGAAGTGGCGCGAGACCTATGCCGATCTTGCAGCCGAAAGCGCCGCGCATGTCGCCACGGCCCGCAAGGCACGAGAGACCGCCCAACGTGCAGAGGCCAAGTCGTGCCGTAAGGCCGGCACGCGAGCGCGTCACCGGCAGATACTCGGCGAGGACTGGGACGGCGAGGCCGACAATGACAATCGCTCGTGGCCGCTTGCCAAGGCGCTGATTGCTGACGGCAAGACCAGTCTGCTCCGCGCGGCGATGGAGTATCGCCGCATTGAGGCGAGCGCGAACAGCGGCACGCTGCTTGGCGGCACATCACTGGGTATGGAGCCGGTGCAGATCGACCAGCGGACATGGATCCGTCCAGACGGTGAAATCATCTACAAGGGCGAGCGCAGGCTCACCGCCGCCGCCTATGCGGACGTGCCGCCGACGCAGGCCGGGCGACAGACTGACGGCATGATGCGGCCGGCCGCCCCCGTCCCGAAGCCGTGGAGCGGTGACGAGAAGGTCAACGCGCGCATTGACGACCAACGGCGCCTTGCGCGCCTGCGCAGCGCACTTGGTCCCCTGGTAGAATGCTTTGAGGCGGCTGCCGTCTACGGTGAGACGCTGGAGCAGGTGGGGCGAAGCGCGGGAAGCGGAAACCGGGCCGGGGCGATGGGGGCGGGCAAGGCGCTGGTGATGGTCGGCCTCTATGCCGTGCAGAACGAGCTTGCCCGCATCCGAATGGACGAGACGGCACCCAGCCTTCGCGCTGCGTGACGTTGGTTATAACCGGAACCGTTCGCCGTGCGGGTTATATGAAGGGGTTGATTTCAGGCCCCGCCGAGATTGAGGCGCTAGCGTCGAGCACGCGAGCCGCTGGGCAGCCAATACGTCGACCCGCCTCATGCCCATGGACGCAGCGAGCCACGGCGACATGTTCGTCATGCAGTACCTGACGTCTCCCCCTCACCGACGGCGCTCTCCTCCGCCGCGGTGACTGCGCCGGCCTCCCTGCGTTCGCGAGTGTGGTTGAGGCCGGCGCGTTTGGTCATTCGGGGTGCGCTGTGCGCATTCCCAAGAGGCGGGGAACAACGACGGCAGCGCGCTTCGGCGTGACGGTCGCCCCGCCTGCAGTTTTCGAGGTCACCGGGTACAAACCGGGCCGCTGGGGTCCTAGGCCAGCGAGCGGGTGGCGTACAGGGGTATGGACGGCGGCTTAGGCCGACCTTTGTTCACCTGTTCCACCCTTCGAAACGATGCGCAGCTCGGAGCTTCGGCTCTTGCTGGTCATAGGCGCACCGCATGGGCGCCCGCGTCGAGGCCTATCAAGGCGGGATATCTCCACCGCCTTGCATGTCGGAGCCGACCCTGCACGGCGCTTGCACCACGCCACCACATCGAAGGGCTTGACTATGATGCTGACGCATAAGGGCTGGTTTGGCGTGTGCCCGGTCTACATCGGTGGCCTCGACAGCCCAGCACCGCTTATCCATCAGCGCCACTGGCTGTTCCTTCCGCTGTTCATCCTCAGCGAGCATATCTTCGCGGCCATCATCTACCTGAAATCATGGCAGGATCCAGAATGGGAGCCGTCTTGGCCGCTCCGGGTGACCGGGACCATCGAACCGCGTAAAGCGCCGTGAGCGTGATCCGCAACGTGCTGCTGACCGGCGCGTCCGCAGTGGCGCTGCATCTGGCGCTCGACGGCGTTCTGCCTGCAGGTGCCTCATGATCCGCTGTAGCGCCGCGCTGGCGCGCTTCCTGACAAGCAACCCACAACCTGGCGGGCGTGGCGTGATGGTGGTCGTGACGGCCACCGGCGCGATGATCTGGCCGATGGTTCCGGATGACGCTGCTTAGGTGGCGATCTGATGCAATGCTGAGGAGAGCATGATGAGCGACGACGACAATCTCATCCATACGCCGTTCGGAATGTTCCCGGCAGCCGCGCGCTTCGATGACGGAGAGCCCGTCGCGCTGCTGACTGGTGGCCCGGCCATGACGGTCATCGGCCGGCAGGGCGGCACATCCACGCTGGTGGCGTGGTTCGATGCAGCCGACGTGCTGCACTATGCGCTGTTCCCTGCTGCTGCGCTGTACTCGCTCTATGACGATGACGAGGAAGACGACATTGGAGAGTGCGCGGGGACGTGTTGATGGGCGCAGTGCTGAGGCGGCCGAGTACCGCAAGCTCTATGACACTGCGCGGTGGAAGCGCCTGCGTGAGGCTGTAAGGGCAGAGCAGCCACTGTGCGTGATGTGCCTGCGCGATGATGTGGTGACAGAGGCGGATGTGGTTGACCACATCAAGCCACATCACGGCGACCATCTGCTGTTCTTCGACATGTCCAACCTACAGCCGCTGTGCAAGCAGCATCACGACAGGGACAAGCAGCAGATGGAGCGCGGGACGTACATTGAGTTCGGTCCTGATGGCTGGCCAGTGGAGTGAGCATGCCCTGTCATCATTGCAGTAAGGCGAGGCGGGCAGCAGTTCAGGCTGTGGCCGCCGCGGTCAAGGGCGATGCTTCTGCTGCGATCGACGCAGTCAAAGAGGCTGCCGAGCACGTCAAGGCCAAGTTTGATGGGCAGAAGAAGGCACCCTAGGGGGAGGTCATATCTCTAGGGCGACGCGTTCTAACTACCGGCGGCCCAATCGCGCAATAAATCCCGCAGGTTTCGGGATTAATTTTTCGGGCTGCATGTTGCGTCGGAGCAACGCTCTACGACGTTAAAATTACACTAGCAGGAATCAGACATGGGCGCAAGAGGTCCGCGCCCCGAAACGCCAGAAATGCAGGCGCTTAAGGGCAATCCCGGAAAGCGAAAACAGCGCGCACCCTCGATACGCCCAGCCGGCGATGTGTACATCCCGAACTATCTTGAGGGCGACGCACGCGACTGCTTTGAGATGATTGTTGCGGCCATGCCGCCGCAGACCTATGCGGCCACCGACGCTGGCGGGATTGCAGTCTATGCCGTTGCCTGGGCAGACCATAAGCGCGCCACCGAGGCACTGAAGACCGAGCCGCCTCTTGTGCCTGGAGCGACCGGAAACCTAGTTCCAAACCCCTGGTTCAAGATCCGAAATGAAGCATCACGGATCATGATGGCCATGGGCGATCGCCTTGGGCTGGACCCAAAGGCGCGGGCGGCGTTGGCGCCCAAAACGGAAAAGCCAAAAAGCAAGTTCGCCGGCCTCATCGGCGGCAAATAGGAATAGCGAATGGCCGTTCAACGGCCCGAATGGGCGCGCCGGGGAGACGGCGTAACCAAGGCCGGCTTGGCGCGTGCGCAGCGTGTCATCGACTTCATCGAGCTTCTGAAGGTGCCGTCCGGCGAGGGGCAAGGCGGCTTGATGAAGCTGCGGCCTTGGCAGAAGCAGTTCATCATCGACCTGTATGCGCCGCACAAGGGCGCCAATCGCAAGGTGCGGCGAGCCATCCTGTCAGTGGCCCGCAAGAACGGGAAAACTGCGATCATCGCGGCGATTGCGCTGGCGCATCTGGTTGGCCCTGAGGCAATCCTGAACGGGGAAATCTATTCCGCGGCCAACGACCGGGAGCAGGCCGGGCAGGTCTTCAAATTCATTCGCCAGCTGGTTGAGGCCGACGAGGAACTGGCGCAGATCCTGACCATCGTGCCGTCGACCAAGACGGTGGTGTGCAAGCAGAACGGCTCGTTCTACCGCGCTTTGTCCGCCGACGCCGGCACAAAACACGGCTTGAACCCGTCGGTATGGATCTACGACGAGCTTGCGCAGTCCCGTAATTCCGAGCTTTACGACGTGCTCAACACGTCGCAGGGCGCGCGGCAGGAGCCGCTGGGGCTCGTCATCTCGACGCAGTCTCCCGATCCAGAGCATCCGCTGTCGAAGCTCATTGACGACGGGCTAGTGGCCAACGACGACCGCATCCTGGTGCATCTGTATTGCGCCGACGACGAGGCTGATATCCTCGACCGCGCGGCCTGGGAGGCGGCGAACCCGGCGCTTGGCGACTTTCGGTCAATCGAGGATCTGGCGGCGCTCGCCGATGAGGCGGGGCGCCAGAAGTCAAAGGAAGCTGCGTTCCGCAACCTGTATCTCAATCAGCGGGTTGATCAGCAAACGCCACTCATTGCGCGCTCTGAATGGAAGGCGTGTCAGACCGGCGACAAGTTGGTGCCTGGCGAGGACATCTATCTCGCGCTGGACTTGTCCGGCGTGCATGACCTTACAGCGCTTCTAGGCGTATCTGCCAAGCATGGCGAGGAGCGTCTTGGCGCGTGGTTCTGGAAGCCAAAAGAGTTCGTCAAAGACCATGCCCACCGAGATCGTGCGCCTTATGACGTGTGGGCGGCAGACGGGTGGCTGGAAACGCCGCCTGGTCGCGCCGTGGATTACTCCTACGTGGCGCGCCAGATTGGCGACATAGCGGACGAATACAACGTCGTCGGCCTTGCTTACGACCGCTGGCGCATCGAGCAGTTGCTCAGCGAGTTCCAGCGCCTTGGCATAAGCGCCTATATCGAGGGCAAAGACACGGCGCGGGACGGAATTCGGCTCATTCCGTGGGGGCAGGGCTTCCGCGACATGTCACCGGCGGTTGAAGCGCTTGAGGCGTCTGTCGTTCATCGGCGGCTCAAGCACGAAGGGAATCCCCTTCTGGGCTTCTGCTTCGCCAACGCGATTGTGGTGTCTGACCCGTCCGGCAACCGAAAGCTCGACAAGTCCAAGACGCGTTTCCGCATCGACGGCGCGGTGGCGGCTGCCATGGCAATCGGGCTGAAGGCGCGGGAAGTCGTCGAGGCGCCGGTGGCTTCCTTCTGGGAAGTGCTTGACCCTTCAAAGAGCTACTAGCCGACGGCGCTTTGGTTCTTGTGCCCTAGTGGCAGTGCCAGAAATTTAGGGATTGCCTGATGGGTATCATTGATTGGGTGCTCGGGCGCCGATCCGAGCATAAATCAGTGTCTTTTGACCCTGCATGGCTCGAATTCTTCGGATCCAGGAAATCGAAGGCAGGCGTCGAGGTCAGCTGGGATAGCGCTCTTGATGTCTCTACGATTCTGGCTTGCGTGCGTGTCATCGCCGAGGGTGTTGCGCAGGTGCCGCTGCGCGTAATGCAGGAGCTCCCTGATGGGAAGGGGAGCAAGCCGGCTACCGAACACCCGCTCTACAAGGTGCTGAATCGTCGTCCAAACCCTTGGCAGACGTCGTTCGCCATGCGCGAGACGATGATTTTTCATCTCGCCCTGACTGGAAATGCCTTTTTCTACAAAAACCTGGTCCGCGGGCGCGTCAAGGAGCTTATCCCCATTGATCCTGGGTGCATCACAGTCACCAGGAACAATGACTATTCGCTCACATACACTGTAACCGCGCCGGATGGATCAACGGCGACGTTCCCGCAAGCCATGATTTGGCATGTCAGGGGTCCGTCGTGGGATACTTGGCGCGGTATGGACGCAGTTCGGCGCGCCAGAGAGGCGATCGGGCTGACAATCGCCACGGAGAACACGCAGGCCGAGCTCCACGCTAACGGCCTGCAGATGTCCGGCGTTTTGTCGACTGATCAGAAGCTCGATCCGGCCAAATTTCAGCAGCTTCAAGCGTGGGTTGCCGCGCAAATTGGCGGAAGCAACCGCCACAAGCCGTTCATTATCGATTCCGGCCTGCAGTGGGCGCCAAGGTCAATGACCGGCGTCGATGCGCAGCATCTGGACACTCGAAAGTTCCAAATTGAGGAGCTTTGTCGCGCCATGCGCGTCATGCCGCTGATGGTTGGCCATCCGGCCGATATGGCGGCGCGCGCAGCGACGGAATCAATCTTCTTGCAGCATGTCGTTCACACGCTCATGCCGTGGGTAGTGCGTATTGAGCAGTCAATCGACAATGATTTGCTTGATGGCCCAGAGGACGAGCAATATTTTGCATCGTTTTATATGAATTCATTGATGCGTGGCGCCACCAAGGATCGAGCAGAGTACTATTCCAAGGCTCTTGGTTCTGGCGGTTCTCCTGCGTGGATGACGCAGGATGAGGTTCGGTACGAGGAAGAGCTCAACGCCATGGGCGGAACAGCTTCTGTGCTTCCCATCCCGAGCAATGTTGGCGGTACACCAACAGGCACCGTCGATGTCGGCCAAAATGGCGCCGCTGGCGCGCAGGATTTAACAGCATGACAATCAACCGCCTTGAGGTGAAGTTCGCCGCAAGCGATGTCGACGGGACGACCGGAGAGTTTAAGGGCTACGGCGCCGTTTTTGGCAACGTTGACAGCCATGGCGACATCATCGCTCCCGGCGCATTCGCAGCCTCCCTGGCCGAGTGGTCCAAAAAGGGGCGCCTGCCGGCCATGAAGCTGATGCACGGCAGCGGCGGCAACCCCTTTACCGGCGACGACCTGCCGATCGGCAAGTGGACCAAGATGGCTGAGGATGATCGCGGCCTCTACGTCGAGGGCAAACTGTCCGGCCTTGATACCGACCGCGGCAAGACCATTCATGCTCTGATGAAAGACGGAGTGCTCGATGGTCTGTCCATCGGATATCGAGCAACCAAGGCCAAATCAGGAGCCGGAGAAGCCAAGCGGGTTCTTGAAGCTGTAAAGCTGTTCGAGATTTCGCTGGTTGATGACCCGTCAAACGACAGATCGCGCGTCACCGGATTCAAGAGCTTCAACCCACGCGACATCGAAGACGCCCTGCGTGATGCCGGGCTGTCGCGTACCGACAGCGTAAAAGCTGTCGCAGTCTTCAAAAGTGCGCTTCGAGACGAAGCGGAGACGGACACGACGCCTCGTGATGAGGACGAAACGGCCGGCGAGGGCGCAGCCGAAGTCAAGCAGCAGGATGAATGCCTGGTGCTGCTGGCGGAGCGCATCAAGGCGCTAACCGCCGCGTAGCGGCGAGCTCACACCCCAACTCAATCATAAGGAAGTTGCCATGACGGAGAAATCCGGCATTGAGCAGGTCATGTCTGCCTTCGAAGAGTTCAAGAAGGCCAACGATGACCGCATCAAGGAAATCGAGAAGAAGGGTTCTGCGGACGTTGTCCTGACCGAGAAGGTCGACCGCATCAATGCGGCCATGGATAAGTTCGAGACCGACAACCAGAAGCGCACCGCTGAGCTCCTGGAAGCCAAGAAGGCCCTCGACGACGAAAAGAAGCACGTCGACGACCTGGAAGCAAAGCTGAACCGGCTTTCGCTTGCCGCGACCGCCAATCCGGAGGCTCGCAAGGAAGAGCTCAAGGGCAAGGTCAATGAGTGGGCGCGCGCTGTCATCGGCGCCACCACCCGCGGCACAATGAACCTGACTGCGGCCGAGCAGAAGGCCCTCAAGGACGTCGAAGACGAATACAAGGCTCTGTCGGTCGGCAATGACACCACCGGCGGCTATCTGGCTCCGGCGGAGTACGTGCGTGAGATCATCAAGGGCGTCACGGAGATTTCTCCGGTTCGTTCGATGGTTCGCGTTCGCCAGACCGCGTCGAAGTCCATCCAGATTCCGAAGCGCACGGCGCAGTTCGCCGCACAGTGGGTTGCCGAGCAGGGCGCCCGCTCGGAGACTGACGGTCTGCGCTATGGCATGTGGGAAATTCCCACCCATGAACTGTATGCGCTGATTGACATCAGCGAGCAGAATCTCGAGGACTCGGCGTTCGATCTCGCCTCGGAGATCAGCCTGGAGGCCAACGAGCAGTTTGCCCTTGCTGAAGGCACTGCGGTGGTTGCTGGCAACGGTGTCGGCAAGCCTCAGGGCTTTATGGACGCCAGTGCCGGCCTCGCGGAGACCATCTCTGGCTCGGCTGCCACCATCGCCGATGCCGACGGACAGGCGAACGGTCTGCTTACCCTCAAGCATGCGCTGAAGACCGCCTATACGCGCAACGCTGTGTGGTCGCTCAATCGGACCACTCTGGGCTCTGTCCGCAAGCTCAAGGATGCCGACAAGAATTACATCTGGATGCCTGGCGTCGCCCTCGGGAAGCCGAACACCATCGATGGCGATCCGTATGTTGAGGTGCCCGATATGCCGTCGGAGGGTGCCGGCACCTATCCGATCGCTTATGGCGACTTCAGCCGCGCGTACCTGCTGGTCGACCGCATCGCAATGGTGATGCTGCGCGATCCGTACACGCAGGCCACTTCCGGCAATGTTCGCTACATCTTCCGTCGCCGCCTCGGCGGCCAGGTTGTCCTGGCCGAAGCGGTGCGGAAGCTGAAGTGCGCCGCGTCCTGATAGCCAACAGAGCGGCGGCCTAGCCTGACCGGGCCGCCAATCCTCACACCAAGGAGATAGCCTGATGGCTTCCAAGGATCTCGTCAATAACGTCACCCCGAAGGTGGCGATTGCCCCTGTCGTCGTGGCTGACGGCACTGCCCAGGTGTCCGGCGCGATTGATACGCAGGGCTATGAAAGCGTCACCTTCCTCATCGCTACCGGCACTCTCGCTGACGCAGATGCGACGTGGACTGTGACTGTGAAGGAGGGCGACACCTCTACGCAGGGCAACCATACCGCAGTGGCCGATGCCGACCTGATCGGCCTCGAGTCGACCGCAGGCTTCATCTTTTCTGATGATGGCGCCACTCGCAAGATTGGCTACAAGGGCAGCAAACGTTACGTCTCGATCGAGATTGACGACGTCACCGCCAACTCAGGCAACGCGCCGATGGCTGTGATCGCGCTGCTCGGCCACCCGCGCTCGCGTCCGACAGCCAATCCGCCGGCCTGATGAAATACCGAGTCGTGAGGCCGTTTCCGTGTTCGTTTGACGGCCTCACGCTCGTCGACCTTGCTGAGGGTGACGAGCGTGATGACTTCGGGGCGATGGCGACTGGGTTAGTGGCTGCCGGGCTGCTTGCAGCAGTTGCGAACACGCCGCCACATCACGAAGCGGCGCCAGATATGCCCAAGAAGATCGAACGGCGCCGCAAACGCGGATGAGCAATGAGGACCGACACATGACATTGAGCCTTGTGACGGCCTCAACTGATAAAATTGTCGACCTGAGCACTGCAAAAAAGCACCTTCGTGTCGATTATGACGATGAAGATACGTACATTGAGGGCCTGATAGACGCTGCACAGGACTGGATTTCTGGGGAAAATTCTTGGCTTGGCCGAAGCGTTTTGGCGACGAGCTGGGAAATTTCTCTCGATAATTTCCCAGCTTCTGGCAGTTACGGCGCCCCATCGGGAGCGATCTGGCTTCCAAGGCCGCCGATCAAGGTTGTGACCGGCCTGTTTTATACGCCGGTAGGCGGGGCAGAGGTCGAAATCACTGATTTCAGGGTTGTCGGAGCCGGCTCTATCGGTGGTGGCTACGTTCTCCCGCAGGCAGGCAAAGCCTGGCCAACTCCAAGCGGTGAGCCGGGTTCTGTCCGTGTCGAATATACGGCCGGTTACGATGCGGTTCCTGCCGCCATTTCTCGCGCTGTCTTGCTGCTTATAGGCGGATGGTTTCGCGAACGTGAATCTATCTCAGACAAGGTGCTTCCGCCGGTTCCATACGGCGTGGAGGCGCTTCTGACGCCATATCGTCATTGGGGCGCAGGTGGCTAGGCCGCGCTGCGCTCATAGCTGGAACCAAAAATGGCCGACATCACCATCACCGCAGCGAACGTCGTGCCCGGCTCTAATGCCGTGCTCGAGACTGGATTCGCTGGCGAGGCCCTGACCGCCGGCAAGTCGGTCTACAAATCGTCCACCACCAAGAAGTGGATGCTGGCGGACAGCAACTCGGCGACTGCCGAGGCCAAGACGGCACGCGGCATCGCGCTGACCGGCTCGGCTGCCAATCAGCCCGTCGTCGTCCACAAGCAGGGCGATCTAACGATCGGCGCCACGCTGACGCTTGGGGCCGCTTACTATCTCAGCGATACCGCGGGCGGCATCTGCCCCGTCGCTGACGTTGGCTCTGGCGAGAATGTCTGCCTGCTCGGCATTGCCAAAAGCACGTCGGTGCTCGCGGTCGAAATCATTGCCCCTGGCGTGACGATCTGACATGCGCGCCGGCACTCTGAACAAGCGGGCGCGCTTCGAGGCGCTGGTCGAAACTTCGGATGGTGCCGGCGGCTTCAGCAGGTCATGGCAGCCCATCATGACGGTGTGGGCGAGCTTCACGCCGGAGCGCGCAAGAGAGCGCGTGCAGGGCGGCAGGCTGGAGTCGGCTTTTGCTGGCGTGCTGCGGATACGCTCGTCTACCGAGGCTCGGCAGATCACGCAGAAGCACCGCGTGATGGTTGATGGTGTGACCTACAACATCCGCTCCAGCGCCAACCCTGACCAGCGGAACGACATGCTCGAGTTTAGTGTCGAGGTTGCCGAATAGCGATGGTGAAGGCCAAGTTTGAGGGCCGCGAAAAGCTGACGCGGAAGCTGCAAAAACTGGTGCCGGAAGCCGAGAAGGAATACGCCAAGGCGATCGAGACGGGCGCGCGCGAGTTGGCCGGCGCTATCGCGGCGCGTGCGCCTCGAGACAGCGGCGAGTACGCCGCCTCGATTGAAGCCGATAAGCTGTCGAGCCGCCCCGGAAAGTCTCAAATCGGCATCCAGCAGACCAAGGATCCAAACGCCTGGGGCGTCTTCGCCAACTACATCTGGCGTTTCATCGAGTACGGCACGCGAGCGCACGTCATCAAGGCCAAAAACGCCAGCCGTCTGCTCTGGCGCAATGAGACAGGCGATACCGTCGCTGCGGCGCGCGTTTCTCACCCCGGCCAAGCTGCCCAGCCGCACATCTTCCCGACCTACAGAGCCATGCGAAAGCGAATCCGCTCGCGCGTCACGCGGGCCATCAACAAGGCTGTCCGTAAGGTGGCGGCCGGTGGAGGCCCATGATGTGGGAGTTGCAGAAGGCGCTCTACGCGCTTCTGTCAGATGCGCTTGACGTGCCGGTCTACGCCAGTGCCCCGCAGGACGCCGCGCTACCGTATGTCGACATGGGCGAGGCTGACAGCGTTCCGGCTGACGTGCAGTGCCGGGACGGACTGGAAGAGACCATCACGGCGCACGTCTGGACGGCCTATGGCAGCCAGCAGCCGGCCAAGGAAATCATCCAGGCTATCCGAGACGCCGTGCATCTGCAGAATCTGACCGTGGCCGGGCGATCGGCTGCGATGGCAGCTGTCACGAGCACCCGCCTTTTCCCTGATGCCGACAATGCAAGCCTGCACGGCGTCGTTTCCATCCGAGTCACACATTTCGGCCCATAGGAGGGCCTTTTGCTATGAGCCAGCAGAACGCCCGCGAGCTTGTCATCAAGCGCTACAACGGGTCGACCTTCGATTTCGTCTGCGGCATCCGCACGCGGTCCATGCCGATCTCGAATGCGCAGATTGACACCACCGTGCCGGACTGCACCAACCCGTCGGCGCCGATTTCCGCCACCGCGATGCCGGGCCGGCAGACGCTTTCTTTCACTGGCGACGGCCTGTTCGACAACGCTCAGATCGGCAAGTCGGTAGCGGACGACGCGCGGACGCAGGCCATTACCGACTATCAGATCATCGTCCCCGGATACGGCACGTTCGAGGGACCGTTCATGGTGGCGGACTTCGAGTTCAGCGGCGACATGGAAGACCCGCTCGCCTTCTCGGCGACCTGGGTGCCGACCGAGTCTCCGGCCTTCACGGCGGCCAGCTGATGGCGACCTACAACAGCGAGCGGGGAGAAGTCCCGCTTACCGTTGGCGGTGTTGATCTCGTCATCGCCGCGACGATGCAGGGACTCGCCACTGTGTCGAGCCGTCTGCGGTGCCAGAGCTTTTCCGAGCTCTATGCCAAGATGGCGAACGTGGAGGTCAACGCCGTGATTGTTGGCGTTGAGGCGCTAGCTGTGAAGGGCGATGTGGGTGCGGCGATGAAGCGCCTGACGCTCAAGGATCTGCCGGCCTGCCGTGATGCGTTCATCGCGGCGCTTGCTCACAGCGTGAAGGACGACGCGGGAAACGGGGAAGCCGCCGGGGGCGAGACGAGCTCCCCTGGCGGCTCTGGGAACGCTTCGCCTTCGGAAACCTAGGGTGGTCGCCGACGCAGTTCTGGTCGGCGACACTCACCGAGCTTTTCGAGGCTCACGAGGGCTGGTGTGAGGCGAATGGCGTCAAGACCAAGCCGAAGATCGAGCCCCCGAGCCGCGAGCGGCTTGCCGAGCTCAAGCGGCTGTATGGGTAGGGCCTAACTACGGTAGGCGCTCCACTCCGCAGTCATCGCATCAAGCGCCTCTCGAAAACCATCGAGCCTCGTCCCGCGTGGCGCCATCCGGCAATTAGGCCATGGCGCTTGCTCATCGCGGAGATAGATGGATCCAGATGCAAGACGACGCAGCTGCTCATCTTTCGGCAAGCCATCAATACGCTTTCCATCAACAGCCATTCGACGCGGAGCAACGTCGCACCCTTCCCAGTTGGGTGCCCTGACTATTTTTATGCCAGAGGCGTCAACCTCAAGTATCTTTGCCTGGGACATAACGTAGGCGTTTCCTATCAACATGCCAGGTCCGCTCATGTTGCTGACATTGAGCCAGCAATAACGCCGTATCGGGTCTCCCATGTCGTCATGGCCGCGCATATCGCAGCCGTACGTGAACGATGGCGCGCCTTTGTACTGAAAATCATCGGCTGAGGCCGAGAACGTTACAAAAATCGCTGCCACGCCGATGGTAAAATTCAACTTCATGTGCGCGGACCTATATGGCAACCGATCTTGAAGCTCTTGTCCTCACTATTAGTGCAGACACGAGGAACATCAAGCGCCAGCTCGACAAGCTCGATAGCGATGTCGGACGCACGGCGAAGAACGTCGACAACCAGTTCTCGCGCGCAAAACGCAGCATGGACGTGTTCGCGGCCTCGGTGTCGAACGCCGGACGGGCACTGGTTGCCAGCCTCGGCATCGGCTTCGCGGCCGGTGACTTCCTCAAGACCGTCCAGAGCGTCGACAGTCTTGGCGCCAGCCTCAAAGCCATCACGGGCGACTCCGCGGCGGCTGCAGGCGAGATGTCCTACGTGACGGAGGTGTCTGAGCGGCTTGGCCTGGAGCTCATATCGACCGGCAACGCCTATGCCTCGCTTCTCGCCGCCACGAAGGGCACTGCCCTTGAGGGGGAGGAGACGCGCCGGATCTTCGAGGGCGTGGCGGCGGCAATGGCTTCGCTAGGAAAGAGCTCGTCCGACACCGAAGGCGCGTTGCTGGCCGTCCAACAGATGATCTCCAAGGGCACCGTGAGTGCGGAAGAGCTTCGCGGCCAGCTTGGCGAGCGTCTGCCTGGTGCATTTGGCCTCGCCGCCAAGGCCATGGGCGTCACCGAGCAGGAGCTCGGCAAGATGCTCGAAAATGGCGTCGTGCCGGCAACGGAGTTGCTGCCACGGCTCATTGACGAGCTCAACAAGCTTTACGATACGGGCCGCAAAAGCACCCTCACGTCCGAGATCAACCGGCTGAATAACGCCGTCACGGAGCTTTACAAGACCCTCGCCGATGCCGGCGCCTTGTCTGCCATCACCACCGTTTTGGGTGGCATTAGCACGGCTCTGAATGACATTAGGCAGCTTTTCCAGCTGATCGGAGTGCAATCAAAGCTGATAGGTTCCGGCCGCTTCTCCGAAGCGTTTGCGCAGGACCCAAAGGGTATCGCGCTCCTTCGCCTGCGAAGCGGCATGGGCACAAGCCTCACCGATCAGCAGTCGTCTGAGTTCGACAAGCTGTTCGGGTTTACGTCTCCTGCGACGACGCGCCCGCCTCCGGCACTTGGCAAGTCCAAATCCGAAGCTGAAAAGCTCGACGCTTATCAGCGCATGACGCGCATGATCCAGGAGCGCACGCAGGCTATCCAGTACGAGACGGCGGCGCAGGCGAGCCTCAACCCGCTGGTGAACGACTATGGGTTCACCATGGAGAAAGCGCGGGCCGAGGCTGACCTGCTCAACGCGGCCGAGCGCGCCAAGATCGAAATCACGCCCGAGGTTCGCCAGAAGATTTCCGAGCTTGCCACGGCCTATGCCGAGGCAACTGTCGAGGCGGAGCGGCTGCGCGAGGAGCAGCAGTTCCTGGTAGATCAGGCTGCTGACCTGAACGACCTGGGCCGCGATGTGCTCGGTGGGTTTATCAGCGACATGCAGAACGGGGTTTCGGCCGCGCAGGCGCTAGAGAATGCCCTGGCCCGCGTCGCCGATCGCCTTCTCGATATGGCATTGAACGCCATCTTTAGCCCGCCTGGCAGCGGCCCAGGGGGCCTTGTCGGCAGCTTCATCAGCGCCATAAGCGGGCAGCGCGCTGGTGGCGGCCCAGTCCGCGCCGGCAGCGCCTATACGGTGGGTGAGCAGGGACCGGAAACCTTCGTCCCGAACGTCTCTGGCCGCATCCTCCCGAACCATTTGAGTGCCGGCAAGGCGCCGCAGATGAGCGTCGTCATCAACAACAATGCCGGCGCCAACGTGTCCACGCAGCGCACACCCACCGGCGTCCAGATCGACATCAACCGGATGGTCGAGGAAGCCATGGTGAACCAGTTCCAGAGCAACGGACGCGGCGCCCAAGCGGCGGCGCGCACGTTCGGCCTTCGGAGGCAGACGGCGTGATCTATCCCGAATGGCCGTTGTCCCTTCCGCATGCGCAGATGGAAGGTGACGGCTCCGGCTTGATGTTCCGTGATCCTATCGAAACCGAGATGGAAGGAGGCGACCTCCGCCGCCGCCGTCGTCCTGGCGACGACGTGATGCGCCTGCGGTTCTCGTTCCGGTTCACTGCGGAACAGGCCAACACATGGGCTTCGTTCGTTCGCGACGATCTCTATTACGGCACGGCGCGGTTTCTGATGCCGGTGGCGATTGACGGTATGCCCTGCGACACGCGCGTCATGCAGATGATCGGCGCGCCCAACTTCGACGGGCGCTCTGGCTCGCTGCGCATGTACTCGTTTGAGGCGTGGGTCTTCCCGGCCGACATGGTGCCGGTTGAATAGATGACGGCGCAACAGAAGTGAAAAGCACAGCCTCGCCAAATTTTGCGCCTGGCATAGGAGACCATCGTAATGCCCGATGAAATTTACCTGCCTATGTATCCTGGCGAGGATGGGCTGACAGCAACCATCAGAGTAAATGGGCATGATTTCACCGGGCTCACTCTAGAGCTAGAGGTTCGCGCGCGTGGGAGCAAAAATCCCGTAGTTTTGTCGACAGAAACAGGGGAATTGTCCCTTGATCTTCCCGACGGGATTATCGTTCACTATGGCGCGGAGTTGATTGAGGCGCTGCCCGACGGGCGTCAGACGACCATTGACCTGTTTTCGGTGTCGGGTACTGCTAGGAAGAAGATTGGCGCCGGCTACATCACGATCGGCCACGCCGGCCACATGCTCACCGCGAGCCTCAGTATTGTCGAAGTCCCCGGCATCCAGGGCCCTCGCGGCTGGGCGCCGCTGTTTGCGGCCGTGGCCTATGGCGACAGCGTCGTCATGCGGGTCGCGGACTGGACGGGCGGCGGCGGCGACAAGCCGTCTGTGGGGCAGTATCTCGGCCCCGACGGGCTGGTGGACGATATCGCCGAGGCGACCGATTTTCGCGGCGGCGTCGGACTGACCCCCGACATCTCGGTGCTCTCCACCGCCACGCTCGACGCGGGGCAGGATGCGGACGTGGTGCTGGATCCCGACAGCACGCCCGAGGAGCCGAAGCTGCGCTTCAGCATCCCGCGCGGTGAGGTCGGCCGGACCCCGGACATCTCGATCCTGCCGACCACGACCCTCGCGCCCGGTCAGCCGGCCGACGTGGTTCTGGGGCCTGGCAGCACGCCCGAGGAGCCGAAGCTTGCCTTCTTCCTTCCCGCCGGCGCTCAGGGGCTCCCCGGCGCGCCCGGCGAGCCGCTCCTCCTCGTCGTGAGTGACACGGTCGATACCGGCCTCGGCGGCTGGTGGGTGACGCGGGACTATCACGCCGCCGCGACGTGCCAGTACCTGCGCGCCGAAATGCTGGTGGGCGCGGCGACGGGCGTGACGCTGGCGGTGCGCAAGAACGGCGCCACCGTCCGCAGCGGCATCGCGCTGGGGGCCGGGGTCACGACCATCACTGACCTCGGCCTCGTGCTGGCCAAGGGCGATCAGGTGTCGCTGCATCGCGAGGGCGGCGGCACGCTCGCCGGCCCGTGGGTGATGATGGTGCAGATCGACGGGAGGGCTCCCTGATGCCGACGCTCACCTACGCCAATATCGGCAAGGTCGCGATCAACCCGACGCTACAGGACCTCTTCCGCTACGGCGAAACGGGCGCCGCGTATGACGCTTTCGACCTGTCGTCGCTTTTTCAGGACGCGGCCGGCACCAGCCCCGCTACGATTGTGGGGCAGCAAATCGCGCTTGTGTCGGACAGGATACACGCCACCCACGCCCGCCAGTCGTCGGTGTCGCTTCGGCCGCTGATTGGGCGCGCGCCGAAGGACAGGCGGAACATATACCTTGGTAGTGACCTACTCGAAGGATCGTCTCCTAACACGGTGAACGGCGCAACGCTTGTGCGGGATGGTGTCGGCTTTGGCACCACTCTTACTGGCACGTCTGGTGCTAGCATCCTTCAGATGTCGGCCCCGATTGCATCGGGCAGGACCGTATCTTTTTTCGCTGCGGCAGGCACATCAGGTTCAATCGGAGTTGGCTCTACAGGAGGTGCAATCACTGCCAGTTTCAATCTGGTTACCGGCGTGGCAAGCAGCGGCAACAACACGACAGACGCAGCGATGGAGCATGTTTCTGGCGGCTATCGCTGTTCGTTCAAGGCACTCACATCAGCCAACCTTCGCCTACTTCCCGGCACGGGCTCGATCAATCTCGGGAAATTGCAGATCGAAGATGGACCACTGACCCCGTATCAGTCGTTCAGCTTGAATGGTCTCATCATGACCGAAGAGGGCGTCCCGTCTTACTATTTCGCACGCCTAGACATGTCCGATGATCGGCTCGATACAGTGCTGCCGCAGGCGGTGACAGGCGACGTGGTGATCGCGGGGCGAAACGGCACGCTCATCGCGCCGGCCAGCTACGCGGCTGGCAGTACATTCCAGCTTGGCCCGACCTCCTATACCGGGGGCGTGTCAAACATCCTGCGGGCGGTTGGTGATGTGGTAGGTTGGACCGTCATCGGCAGGACACTGACCGCTGCCGAGCGTAAATGGCTCTTGGACTACTACAAAGAGCGCGGCGCGAAGGGTCTGCTAGTGCCGGGGCCGGAATTGGTGGTGAACGGGACGTTCGACGTTGATGCCTCTGGCTGGACGCCAAGTTCTGCCAACGTTACTGCCGCCCGCAACGCATCCGGCCAGCTTGAGGTCACGAACAACGGGGCGGGCTGGGTCAGCCAGACCATCAACACCGTCGCAGGAAAGACCTATCGAGTTGAAGTCAACTGGTCGCAAAAGCAAGGAGCCGGTCGCTTTAACATCGGCACGGTGGTCGGCGGGGCCAGCCTTCTAACGGTAACAACATATGGAAACTACACTGGAACAGCAGCCACGACGTTCGTGGCGTCTGGGAGTACTGCGGTGATTTCCCTCGGCGACAGTTCTGGCGGCGCTGGCACTGTGCAAATTTACGACAACATCTCCGTCCGCGAGCTTCGCCCCGAGGAGGAATGGTAATGCATAGCGCGGTGCTTATACTGCCGATGGCGCTCAAGGACGCAGGCGACCAGATCGGCGCGGCGATGGGGTGGGGCCCCGTATCTTACACCATCCCGCTCGCTGCCGGCGACGAAACCGACGCGACACACATAGGTCTGCGGGCCGATGTGTGGCCCGCCTTCATCGATATGATCGCGGCGGCGAGGCAGGGCGTCTATCCCGAGGCCCTGCCCGAGGCCGTCCTGCGACCCGTCATCGAGGCCCTGATAGCCGATTTCTCCCCGGACCCGTCTGCCCCGGAGATGCCGATCTTGTGGGGATCGGACCACCTCAACGCTGTCTGTGCGGCCAACGGGCTGACGCGGCTAGCCTAAGCGCTCAGCCCCCCCCCGCATCGTCGCTGTCGTCGGCCTTGACGGCATGACGGCGACGCAGATGCTGGGGCTCTCGCCCGTCGTGGCCGGATCGGGCGACTAGGCTCCGCCCGTCCTTCAATCAGCGCAAGGCCGCCCCTCCGGGCGGCCTTTTTCATGAGAACCTGATATGTCCGGCATCTGGAATGCTGCTTGGGAGGAGGCGAACGCCGCCTGCCCGCCCAGCGTAATGCTCTATGACACACTGGAACTGCAGCACCCGGCGATCCTGGATGCCGAAGACAATGAGGTGCCGGCGCGCATCGTGAACGACGTGCGCCAGCAGTCGTTCGGCATCGAGCTTGGGGCGACCTTCAATCCTGGCGAGACCGTGGTGTTCTCGCCAGGCGCCTTCTCCGCAGCGTTCCCGACCTATCAGGAAGGCCAGCCGCCCAGCTGCGAAATCACCATCGACAATGTCGACCGAGGCTTCACCGCCGCGCTTGAGGCGGCGATGGAGTACGACGCGCATCTGGTGGCCATCTTCCGCCAGTATGTGAGCGAGGACGTGACCGAGCCGGCTTATGGGCCCGTGCCCTTCGTGATCAAGCGCGTGAAGGTGACCGCCACCACGATCACCGGCACCGCTCAGGGTTCCATCCTCTACGACAAGAAGTTTCCGTCCAAGGTCTACACGCGGGCGGATTTCCCTGGGCTTGTTCGGTAGCCCACCCCTCAACAATCTGGAGACTGCCGATGCTCTCGCGTCGAACGATGATCCGTGCCTTGGGCTTTGGCGCACCGGCTGCTGCCGTGGCGGCGGCTGTTCCTTCGGAAGTATTGGCCCCTATGGTGAAGGGCGCCGTGGTGGATCTCGATATCGTCTGGCCGTCGGCAATCGAGGTGGACCAAGGCACAATCCCGGCGGGGCAGATCACGGTGGGTAAGATCGTGTCCAGCGATGGACGAATCTGTCTCGACTTCGAGGACGGCTCTTTCACGATTTTCTCCTGACCATGAACCGCGCCGCCTATCTGACCTCCCTGCTGGGCCAGAAATGGACGCGGGAGCGCTCCTGCTGGCACCTTGCCGTTGAGGTGCAGGCGGAACTGTTCGGCCGCACGCTGCCATCCGTGGCGCTGCCTGCCGATCTCACATGGCGCTGGATGATGGAGACCATCGACCAGCACCCCGAGCGCGGCCACTGGCGCGAATGTCCGCCTCCGGCTGTGCCTGGCATGATCTCCGCTCCTGACGGCGCCTTGGTCGCCATGGCCCGCGCGCACCGCGCCGCGCATATCGGCGTGTGGCTCGCTCTCGAGCGCCGGGTGATCCACTGCGACGAGACCTTCGGCGTCCAGATCGAGGCGGTGCCGACGCTCCGCGCCGCCGGATGGAATCAGGTCCGGTTCTTCGAGCCGGTGACAGCCGCGCCGCCTGCCGAGCCTCCCCACTAGGACTGACCGCATGACCACTGCGACCATGCTTCCGGTGCTGCACATCGCAGCGCCGGGGATCGAGCTTGCGCGCGCCATGCCCAAGGCCCGCGAGACGGTCGCCAGCTTCCTGCGCCGCACCGGCTGGAGCACGACCCGCACGCCGACGATCTGCGTCGTGAATGGCGAGCCGGTGCTGCGCGCCCAGTGGCGCAAGACCCGCATCAAGGCCGGCATGTCCGTACTGTTCCAGTCGCTCCCCCGTGGCGGCTCGATGAACGGCGGCAGCATCGCGGGCCTGCTGGGGATGATCGCCCTGACCGCGCTGGCGCCCTATGCAGCGGGCGGAATTGCCACGGCCCTTGGTGTCTCTGGCGCCATCGGCAAGGCGGTGATCTCCGGCGCCATTCTTCTCGGTGGCGGCTTCCTGCTGTCCACCCTCACGGCGGTCAAGGCCGGCGGCGACCAGGCGGCCGAAACGCCGATCTATTCGTGGGCGCGCCAGAGCAATTCCGCCAAGCCTCTCCAGCCCATCCCCTGCGCCTATGGCCGCACCAAGCGCACCTGCGACTATGCGGCTGTTCCCTGGTCGTCCTTCGAGGGCAACAACCAGTATGTGCACCTGCTGCTCTCCGAAGGGGTGGGCAAGTTCGAGCGCGAACAGATCCTGATTGGCGACACGGTCCTCTGGTCCGCGGAGGACGGCCTGAACCCCAATTTCACCGGCGTCACCATCGACTTCTATGACCCGGGCGAGGAAATCACCGCCTTCCCGGTGAATGTCGAGACCTCGGAAGAGGTGGACGGGCAGGAACTGCAGTACCCCGCCTGGACGGGCGGGTTCATCGCCAACGCCTCCGGCACCACGGCTACGCGCCTGGTGTTCGATGTTGTCTGCCCGAATGGCGTTGGCGAGGTCAACGACAATGGGGATTTCGCCTTCTATCCCGTCGGCGCACGGGCGGAATATCGGCCCGTCGACAGTTCCGGGAATCCGACCGGTGACGGCACGTGGTCTCTGCTGGGCTCGGAATTCTCCAAGTTTTTCAGGTCCAAATCCGCCGTTCGCTTTAGCGTGGGCGGCGATGTTCCCCCTGGCCGTTACGAGGGGCGGCTACGCCGGCTGATCTTCAAGAGCACGGACCCGAACGTCTCCGACACCATGATCTGGGCGGGGCTGCGCGCCTTCATCACCGGGCCGAAATCCTTCCCGGTTAGCACCATCGCGATCCGCGCCAAGGCCACCGACCAATTCTCCGGCGATTCCGCCAGCAATCTCGCCGTGGTCGAGACGCGAATCCTCCCGGTGTGGACTGGCTCCGCTTGGGAGGAGCAGGCGACGCGCTCGCCGGCCTGGGCAGCCTATGACATCGCCACCAACACGGAATATGGCGGCAGGTTCTCCGACACGCGGATGGACTTCCAGGCGTTCTATGACCTGGACGCCTTGGCCGCGAGCCGGGGGGACACGTTCGACTACGACTTCACGTCCACCCAGCCGGTGCCGGATGCCCTCGACATCGCGCTCGGCGCCTGTCGGGCCAAGCACAAATGGCTCGGCGGTACGCTCTCGCTGTTCCGGGATGAGTGGGCGTCGGTTCCCGAGGTGATGCTGACCGATGGCGAGATCGTCCGGGGCTCCCTCGAAATTGAGTACATCATGAAGCCGTCCGACGCGCAGCAGTGCGTCGTTCATGAGTACATCAACGAGGACACCTGGCAGATCGAGGAGGCTGTGGCCCCGCGAGACGCCACGGAAGAGATGATCGCCGACGCCACGCGGCTCCAGCTTGAAGGCGTGGTGAACCGGGCGCAGGCGCAACGGGAAGCGGAATTCCTGCTGCGCCAGAACCTTTATAGGCGCCGGCACGCGACCTTCGAGACCGAATATGAAGGCCGGATGCTCTCGATCGGCACGCCGATCCTGCTGCAATCCGATCTTCCGCTGGAATGGGGGCAGGGCGCCAAGATCGCCCAGCAGATCGGAACGTCGCTCTATCTTGATCGGAAACTGACCTGGGCAGAGACCGGCCAGCACTACGTCGTGCTGCGGACGCCGCGCGCTAAATCCTTCGGGCCGATCAAGTGCAGCATGGGCGCCAATGCGGCTGTGGTGGTGCTGGACGGAACCGACCTCGGCATTGTCGAAGCCGCGCAGAGCCTGACGCTCGACAATGTGCTTGATCTGGAGCCCGGTTCGCCGCTGCCCAGCCTTGCCTTCGGGCTCGGCACTGGTTGGGTGCGCCGGGGCGTTGTCTCGCGCGGCACTCCTTCGGGAAGCCGGGTCCAGATCAGCGTCTATCTGGACGATGAGCGCGTGCATGTGGAGGACGGCACGCCGCCGCCTCCGCTGCCGACGGGCACGAGCCTTGTGCTGCCGACCTTCCCGCAGGTCTTCGGCCTCACGGCCCGCATCATCGCCAATGAGGTGCCGCGCCGCGTGGAAGCTCAGTGGGCACCGTCGGCCGGCGCCGTCACCTATGTAGCGCGCGTCTCCTATGACGACGGGGAAAACTGGACGGCGCTCGGCGAGACCCGCGAGAACATCCTTTCCGCCGTGGTGGACCCGTTCGCGCTCACGCTGCAGGTCGCCGCGGTCAATGCCACCGGCAAGCAAGGGCCGTGGGCGTCCTACAGCCTCGCCGCTCCGGGGGCGGACGAGGTGCGCGCGGACAATCTCCAGGCCACCATCGACAGCTTCAAGGCGGGCCTGCGCGAGAAGATCGTCGAGCAGAACGACGCGGCGCTCGCGACCCTGAACGAAAAGCTGGAACTGCAAGCCCAGATCCAGGCGGAGCTTGACGCGCAGTCCTTCCTTGATCGGCAGGAATGGCGCTTCCAGCTTCGCGCCACGAGCGATCGGGTGACGGCCTCCTACACCGAGGCGATCACGGTCGCGGTTGGGCCCGATTCCGCCATCGCTCAGTCGATCACGGACTTGCAAGCGCAGGTCGACAACATCGGCGCGAACCTGAACGTCTCCTGGACGACGGCAGTAACCCCAGCCGGAGCGCTGGCGGCCTACGACATCGTCGCCAAGGTGAGCGACAGCCTGTCCACCACGCAGGCGGCGATGACAATCGCGGCCTATTCCGCGGTAGGCGGCGGGGCCTATTCGGTGGTGTCCTTCGACGCCGAGAAGTTCATCGTCAAGAACACGGTGAGCGGAGCGACGATCACCCCGTTTGTCATCGACGGGACCAGCGTCACGATCTCCGGCACGCTCATCAAAGAAGGCACGGTGACGGCGGAAGCGCTGAACGTCGCCACGCTCGACGCTATCAGCATCCAGATGGGCACCCTCAAGGGTGGCAGCATCGAGCTTGGGCCGCCGGGCTCTGACCCATTGATCGTCTTCAGCGGCGCCGTTCCGTCGGCTCCCTTCCTCGACTTCTATTCCTCATAGGCGCCATGAGCACAAACACGACGATCGCCGTCATTGACGGCGTCGTGCGCTTGCGCACGGGCCTTGCCGGGCACGACCTGAAGGACCCGGCCCTTGATGAGCGCTATCTAACGTTCGACAGCGCTTGGACCAATGCCTTCCGGCTGCTCAAGGGCGGCGTGGTGGCTGGGGGCAGTCTTTCGACGCAGAGCTTCAGCTACCCCGCCAATCCCGTGCCGGGCACCCGTACGGTCAGGCGCATCCCCGTCACCGGGGCGACGGTCAAGACACCGGCTCTTGCGTGGGCAACGGCGGGCAGCGGAACAGTGAACTGGCATCCCGCCGGCAGGCTGCTCTCGCTCCCACCCGATACCGTCAGCTATCAGAAAGCGTATCGCACGTGCGCCGTCAATCTCGCGACCGATGAAATCAAGGTTTCGCCGTCCTTCAGCACGCGGGATTACGCTTATCTTGTGTTCCAGACCGACGCCACGGCCACGGAGGCGACGGGGCCGAACGGCGGCAGGATCGGCGTTCACCCGCTCTATGGGATGGGGGTTTTCATCTCCCGTCCGGGGTTCGACCATCTGACCTGCTCACTGGACGACATGATGCTGACGACCAGTCGCAACATGGTGCAGATTCGCGAGACAGGCATGGCGACGCCGACGCAGTGGACCGGAGGCGGGGCGCGGTCCCCTGCGGACACTGTCTATGGCGGACCATTTAATGAAAGCGCGACTATTCGATACGGGGTCAGGATCACATTAAGTCGAAGCTATCCAGATTATCCGCCAGTCATAGCTTATCGGATGGATACGGGATATATTGACTCCCTGCCGTCGATATTCTGGGTGAGTGCCAATGAAATAATCATTGGCAATCTTCTGTCAGACGATGCCGTCCGGTATGCAATTCTTGGTGTAGACCCGGCCTACACGCCAGCGGCAGACACGGGTCGCATCAAGCGCATTCGCTTCTTCAACGGCGCGCTTGACATCACCAAGCACAACGTGAACTGGGAAGCCGCCGCCGAGGCGGACTTTTTATTTCGGTCCAATCGGCAAACGCCACGGTTCACCGGCTTCAACGCTTTCCCGGTTTCTTTCCCGACGGGCGTCTATAGCCTTCCATCTGCCGCGCCAGCGGGGGCCGGTCCCTCTTTCTCGTTCTTCCTCGTAAACGACACAGCAGGTCTATGGTGGTGCGGCTGCGGATACACCGACATGCAAAACGTGGTCGGCAGCGGCGGAACATATAACTCGTATTGGCGCGGCGCAGTTATCAACCGATCACAGTATCGATGGTACAAAGACACGTCCATCACCTGGAATCCATTGGGCTGGATCGGCTCCATGAACGTCTCCGACTTCTAGCTCATTCAATACTTCTAAAGGCATCCCAACATGGCTGATTATTACGCGACCGGCGCCGTCTCGGTGTCGAACGGCAGCACGACTGTGACCGGCTCAGGGGTGTTGTGGAGTGACGTGCGCGCCGGTGATACTCTGGAGCTCGCCGGCCAGCGTGTGACGATCGCTGCCACGCCCGTTAGCCCCTACACCTCGCTGACGCTCGCGCTGGCATGGACGGGCACCACCCAATCCGGCGCCTCGTATTACATCCGCTACGACGCGCCATCGCGCTTCACAGCCGGCTATCTCGCCACGCAGGTGCGATCCTTGATCGAGCGCACCAGCATCATCGAGTCCGCTGCGCCGACCTACACCGTGCAGGCTGTCACCAACACCCCGCCGGGCTCCCCTGTCGCCGACGACACCTATGCGGTAGGGAATTCACCTTCCGGAGCGTGGTTGGCCAATGCCGGCAAGCTGGCCCAATGGACAGGCTCGGCGTGGACCTTCACCACGCCCGAAACCGGATGGCTGGCCTATGCTGTGGGCGATGGGCAGTATGTCTATGATGGTGGATGGGTCCCCCAAGGCGACCAGTTTCATACAGAGAAGCTGACCGACGCCTGGTTGAATGGGAAAGCGCCGAGCGTCATTTCCCGCGCCGCTCCGCGCTGTCTGACGCCGGAAATGTACATCGGGCTTGATACCCAGATCATCTATTGCCCAGGCGGCGAAGTGCCTGACTTTTCAGGCGCTACCGACTTCAAGCCCGCTTTCGACGCCATGCGCGATGAGATGCTGACGCTGCTGGAGGATGTCGAATGGCCGCCAACCTCTTCCTACGGGTGGAAGCGGCATAAATTCGGCATCGCGCTCCAGCCCGGCTTCCGCTATGCGGTAGAGGGACCTATCAACTTCACCGGGCTCCAGACGCGCGGCCTCGTACTACAGGGAAACGGCGCGCAGATCATCGGCCGCTTTGACGATGGCGCTGTTCTCGATCTCCTCGGGTCGGCAGGCTGGCGCGTCCGCGATCTCAGCATCGAGTCCTCGACTGGACTGTCTCCCGATCTCGGGGTGCTATTCGGGCGCGAATTTCAAGGCGCCTCCAAGACCTGCGAGGGGATGCTCTTCGATAGCGTCCGTGTCGATGGGTGGTGGCGCAAGGCCGGGGTGTACAATTCCGGGTCGGAGCTATTCACCTATATAAACCCCTCCGTCTACAGCTACCGCACCGACGTGCCGGCGCTCTGGATCGACTGCCAGAATGAGCTTGATGTCGCTACGCTTACGGCGTCCACTGTCGCTGATGTCGCACAGGGCGTGAACGAGAGCTGCATCCAGCACACCATTATTGGCGGGTACCTGCGAAACATCCAGGAGAACCAGTACGGCGCCGTGCGCATCGACGGCTCGCGCGATGGCGACCTGAATACGACGCGCGGCGTGAAGCTCATCGGCACGTATTTCACGAATAACGGCACAGACACTGACACAGTGCGCCCTGCCGTTCGCATTCGTGGCATGGTCGACGACGTGCTCATCGACGGGCATGGAGAGCTGTCTAACCCGACTGACAGCATCGTAAACCTGTCTCATATACTGTATTTCGACCTTTCGGACACAGGAACGACGCACAAGTTCAGCGGGATAAAGGTTCGGGACTATTTCAGCGACGCCGAAATCGCGGTGATAGGCAAGAGCAACACCGACACGATCGAGCTGGCAGACTTTGAGTGCTCCATCGCCTACAGCCGAGGTGCTTACCCGTCCGGCACTCCGGCCAAGCTGTTCGGTTCGAACTTCTCAGCGGCTACCGCGCGCGTCTCTGGCAAGATAACGACGGGCGTCGTCCCTTCGACCTTCCTCAATCTCAACGATGTCACCTTCAATGGCACCCTTGAGACGATGGAGCTTATGTCCGGGATCGGCGTTGGCTTGCCCGGCCGAATCAACATCAACACGACGGACAGCGGCGGGGGGAGCTACGTCAAGCAGGCCACCAAGCTCATCACGTCCAACGGCACGGTCGCGGTCGAGGGGCATGACAAGATCGTCCTTAGCGGCTCCGTGACGGCTGTCTCGTTTTCCAACGGGTTCCGCTATCACAGTTTTGAATGCGCCAATGGCACAAGCAACGATGTGACCATATCTGGGCTTGCCGGCCCGGCCATCGTTCTTTCACCGGGCCAAGCTGTCATCATCTCCCAGTATCAGACATCGTTCTATGTCGCTTCTGGGTCGTATTCTGGTGTGTACACGCCGACGTTTACAAATAACGCAAACGTCGCGTCTTTTACTACGCACCCTCTCCGAGTCTTCAGGCTGGGGAAATATGTGCAAGTGTCTGGACTTGTGCAGATTTCAGCAACGGCCGGCTCTGACACAGCGACGAGCTTTAACATGACGCTTCCGTTTGCAAGCGCCTTGACTGGAGCGCAGCAATTGACGGGCTCAGGCGCTGTCATTGGCCAGAATCGACCTGTCGGCGTTCTTGGCGATGCAACTAACGATCAGGCGCAAGTCAGCCTGGCGGCCCCTGCCAGCGGCGCGCTTAACTTGGCGATCAGCTTCTCTTACGAAGTCCTATGAGCGCCGCACAACTTTAGTCGTCGCCCACCTTCTGACCCTCCTTACAATCTGGAGACCACAATGAACCGCACGGTCTTTTTCGACCGGGTGCGAGCGAGGCCGTTTGGCGGTTCGCTCTCCCAGCCGCAGGTCGAGGGCCTAACCGCCATTCTCGACGCGGCCGAGCGACACAGCGTGAAGGACACGCACCACGTCGCCGACATCCTGGCGCAGGTCCACCACGAGACGGGCGGCTACATGCTCGGCATCAAGGAGACTGTGTACGCCTCTCACACGGATAAGAACCCCTCCGATGCGACGGTTAAGGCGCGCCTTGAGGCAGCGTGGGCCAAGGGGCGGCTGTCTTGGGTGAAGACGCCGTATTGGCGCGATGGGTGGTTCGGGCGCGGGCCGATCCAGATCACGCACCTCGACAACTATCGGAAGTTCGAGAAGCGCCTCGGCATCCCGCTCACGAAAAATCCGAGCCTTGCCCTGGATCCGGTGCATGGCGCTGATATCGCCGTCGTGGGCATGTCGGAAGGCTTATTCACCGGCAAGAAGCTCGCCGACTTCAAGTTTCCCGCCGCTCTTAGTGCCCAGCCCAAGGACCACCCGCGCCGCATCGTGAACGGGGCGGATGGGACTGACAGCACCATCGCCAAGACTCACGCCGACTTCTATGCGGCGCTAGAGGCGGCTGGATGGGGGAAGGCTACAGCAACAATCACCCCGCCTCCGCCGGAGAGGGACTATTACACGCCAGCCGATGTTCATCCGCCTGCGGCGCAGCCGTCATGGCTGGCTAATCTGGTTTCTGCTCTCATCGCCATCTTCAAGAGGAGCGCCAAATGACCGGCGCATTCGCGCGCATCCTGATGCGAGTCATCGCCGGGGCGCTGCTTTACAAGGGCTATATCGCGGCCAGCGACGCCGAGTATTTCGGCGGCGACCCGGAAGTGGCCATGGTCGCAGAGATGGCGCTTGGCGGCCTTGTGTGGGCCGCTGCCGAGGTGTGGTACCGCATCGCCAAGCGCATGGGATGGCCGACGTGAGCATCGTCGGCTGGCTCACTGGCGGCGTCATCAGCCAGCTGACCGGCCCGCTGGAGCGAGCGTATCAGGCCAAGCTAGCGGCGGACACTGACGCCAAGAAGCTGCAATCCGAGCAGCAGATCGCGTTCTTCCAAGGCCAGATATCGCTCGCGACAGCCGCAGCGAGCAATGACAAGTGGTACTCCATCCGCTCGCTTATGGGCTTCTGCGCACTGTCCTACGTGGCCAAGATCGTGGTGTGGGACACCGTGCTGCAGTTGGGGGTGACGAAGGACCCAGGCGTGCAGGTGACCGGCATCGTGATGACGGTCATCGGGTTCTATTTCGGGAGCAAGGCGGCCTCTGACATCGCCGGCAAGTTCCTAGCCGCCATGGGCCGCAAATGACGATCACCGAACTGGAAAGGCTCGCCGTGGTCGAGAACGAAGTGCGCCACCTCAACGACAAGCACGACGATTTCCGGGACGAGGTTCGCGGGGAGTTCCGTTCCGTGCGCAGTGACGTGGCGTCGGTCAACGACAAGATCGACCGCATCGAGACACTGCTGACGCAGGCGCAGGGCGCATTGTTTGTGACCCGCATCGGCTGGCTCGGCATTGCGCGCGTGACCGGATGGGCTGGCGCCGTCGCCGCGTTCGGATTCTATGCATGGGAGAAGATGGCAGCCATCATCGCTGCCATGCCGCGGTAGCCGTCACGCCGCTCCAATTTGTGACAACTCCGGCCAATCTTGCGGATTGCCGCCGCTTGCCGCTGCCGACGCCTATCTGGCCGCAGAAGGTCGCGGCGTGGTGCCGGGCCTCAGAGGGCTTGGGCATGCGCTACGGTATGATGGCCATCGCAGTGGCCGCTTCTGTTGTCTTCGGCGGCCTCTCTTATGCCGCCTATCGTGACATGCCGGCGCCGCCGGCAGCATCTTTCTCGGTCAAGATCGACTTCGCCGACGGCCACGGATCTGGTGCGCACATCGGCAGTGGCTACATCGTCACGGCTGCGCACGTCGCTGACGGGCGCGAGGTCAAGGTTGTCACTGACACCGGCGTCACCCGCGAAGCCAAGGTGCTGTGGTCGAACAAAGACTACGACGTCGCGCTGCTTCGCATTGATGACTTCGCCGATGTGCAGTCGGTGACGCTGTCCTGCGAGCCGCTGGCGCCCGGCTCACACTATGTGGCTTACGGCAACCCTGGCAGCGTCGATTTCGTGCGCGCGGCTGGAGAAGTCGTCGGTAAGGCCGAGAGGCGCGGCCCGTGGGCCGAGGTTGTCACGGTCAACGGCACCATCGTGCAAGGCATGTCAGGCGGCGGCGTGCTCGTGAGTGGCCGGCTGGCCGGCATCACCGTAGGCGTCCAGAGCGTCGCGCTCGGCGGCATGTTCCCTTCAATCACCGGGTTCGGCTTCGTCGTGCCCGGCTCTGCCATTTGCGGCCTCATGGGTCGCTAGTTCTGCCCGCTGCCGAGAGGTGGCGGGCACCTATTTTTTTGTCCTGATGATGGAGGGGGAAGATGGACTGGTTTATCATATTTGCTCTCAGCTTGGAGCCGCTGACTTTCTGGACAGCCTGGTACGTGATCGGTCTTCTGTTTATTGGACTCGTCGAGTATCGAAACATCCGCGCCGGTTTTGATTACACATCGTCCGACTTGGCCGGAAATCTCCTTGCGGCGACGCTAGGCCCGTTATCTGTTGCAGTTTTTCTTTCCGTATGGGCGTTTCGCAGCGGCAGCAAATGCAAGGTCCTCATCAAGGGCCGTCGCGCGTGATCACCTTCACAGACGAAGACCTCGCCATCTGCGTCGCAGCATTCCGCGAGCACGGCAACAAGCAGGCGGCGGCGGACGCTCTCGGCATGACGCGAGACTCGATGCGCCGCCGCCTCGCTCGCGCTGCGGAGCGCGGCATGCTCGGTACAGAACCGGTGCTGCCGGGCTACGCCATCCAGAGCATCGCCAGCAAGCAGGGCGACGCATGGGTGCGACAGACCCGCGAGCATGGCGAGGTGTTCGCCGTCCCCGCCGGCCAGTCCATCAAGGGCATTTCGGCGCTGGTGGATCCAGAGGGGCGGGAAGTCCTGAAGTGGGTGAAGACAGGGGCCGAGCGCACGCCGATCGACTGGGCAGCCCAACTGCAGGAAGCGTTCAAGAACTACGAGCCGAAGGGCTACCCGCTCGCGCCGCCCGATCTTACAACACTGCCGACCGGCCGTCGTTTGACGTTTACGCCGTTGCCGGATCTGCATGTCGGCCTCAAAGCGTGGGCCGGTGAGACCGGCACCAACTGGGATCTCACAATCGCCGAGCGCGTCATTTCAGAAGCGATCGACGAGCTTGTCAGCCGCACGCCACCAAGCAAGAGAGCCATCGTTCTCGGTGGCGGTGATTTGCTGCACAGCGACACCAACGAGAACAAGACGGCCCGCAGCGGCAACGTGCTTGACGTGGACGGGAGGTACGATAAGTGCCTGGATGTCGCCGAGCGGCTGGTGGTTCGGGCTATCGATGCGCACCTGTTGCGGCACGAGCTCGTTACCGTTCGCATTCTGAAGGGTAACCACGACGAGCACGCCGCCGTTGCTGTCGCGCACTTCCTGAAGGGGCACTATCGCAACGAGCCGCGCGTCACTGTCGATACCGATGCCAGCCTGTTTTTTTGGTATCGCTTCGGCCGGGTGATGATCGGCGCGACGCACGGCCACGAGGCCAAGATCCGCGACATGCCGGCCATCATGGCGCATCGGCGGGCCGAGGATTGGGGCGCCACCAAGTTCCGGTACATCCACGGCTTCCACCTGCACCACTCGGCGAAGTTCGCCACCGAAGGCGGCGGGTGCATCTCCGAAGTGCACCAGACGCCTACGCCCCAGGACGCGTGGCATTACGGCTCTGGGTTCCTGTCCGGCCGGTCGCTTCAGAGCATCACCTATGACGCTTTCATGGGCGAGGTCGGGCGCACGCGCGTCGCTATCGTGGACGGGATGCCGCCCGAAGCCGCCAACGACAATGAACCCATCAACGAGAGGAGCGTGGGGTGACCATCCTCGACGACATCAAGGCCGGACGCCTCACACTGGATGAGGCCCGCGAGAAGGCACGTCGCCGCATCCGGCGCAGCGAAACCATCGGCAACATCATTGTCGGCCTGCTCGTCAGCCTGTCGCTGTTCGCGGTGCTGGCCTGGCAGATCATTCTGCCCGTCATCGGGCTTCTTTGGGTAATGGGAGGTTTGGGGTGAATCAGGAGACGAAAGAGATGAAGACGTTCGATACGCTCATTGACGAGTTGTTCAAGCGCGACGTGAAGGTGAGTCTGGCCGTAATGTCTGGACGCCTTGGTCGCGCCCACTACAAAGCGGTGGTGGAAACTGCCACGAGTCTAGAATTGTCTTCATCTTGGCCGGTCTTTCAGTTCACCATCTTAGGCCAAAGCATGGACGACGTCGTGAGCGGCATTGAGGAGCGGCTGCCACTCGTCGAGCCCATTATCAAGGCACGCGAGGAGCACAAGGCCCGCCAGTGGAGGGAATTTGAGGGGCGCGGCGCCCATGACGCTGTGCCCAAGGAGGCCGCATGACCAACCAGACCGCAGCCCGCATCGCGCGGGGCTATGACGAGGCGCAGAAGGGCGCGACTGGCATAGTTACCAAGGAAAACACGGCCTACTGCACCAACCCACTGGAGCAGTACGCAGCCGCGTTCAACGCCGCAGAGGCCGCCAACGACAACGCCGACATCCACCCCGCCGAACTGGCGGGACTCGTCGGCAAGGCGGTGTATGTGGCCACACCCTACACGAAGTACGTCCATGGCCACGACGCAGCCGCCTATGACGCGGCTGAGGTGACGGCGCGGCTGATGGAGCTCGGCATCGCGGCGTTCTCACCGATTGCCCATGCGCATCAAGTCGCGCGCGTGGGGAGGCTCAACAAGATCGATGCTGACTTCTGGCAGCGAATGGACGCTCCGTGGGTGCGGCTCGCCGAAGCATGCGTGGTGGTGAAAATGCCCGGCTGGGAAGAGAGCGCCGGGGTGCAGCACGAAATCGCGGAGTTCCGCGCCGCCGGCAAGCCGGTGGTGTTCATGGCTTGGGGGATGGGGTGAGCAACAAAGCCACGGGCGAACCCCTGAAGGGCGGTGCCGAGCAGGATGCGTTGACCGGGTGGCGGCGTTTCCTCTCGTGGCGCGCCGGTGAGCGCAAAGCGGCCAAGACCAGCTTCTGGCGGCGCGTGCGCCGCAAGCCGATCGAGATGGGGGAAGATGATGAATGACTTCGAGATCGTGACCACCCGGCGCGTGGTCGACAACGACGGCAATTGCGACGACATCGAAGTGCGCCCGGATGTCGATGCTCTCGGCTTGGTCGAGATTTTTTGCAGGGAGACCGGCGCAAGCTACGTGATGCTCCCGGCACAAGCGCGGCTCATCGGCCAAGCCTTGGAGCTGTGCGCAGGCGAGGTGGAGGCAGCCAATGCTCCGTAAGGGCCAGAAGGTCGCCTGCATCAGCACCGCCGAGCTCGGCATGCTTGGCTATGGCGACGAGCGATACCCCACCCAGGGCGAGACCTACACCATCCGCGACATCGTCGTGGACCATTTCGGCGCGGAGGGCGTGTTGCTGGACGAGATCCGCAACGACCGGCTGCCGTACCGCGTCGGCGACAAGATCGTGGATTTCGAGAAACCGTTCGCGTCCTGGCGGTTCCGACCGCTGGTGGAGAGCGAGCAGACCAAAGAGATGGAGGCGGTGTGATGGGCAAGCTGCACGATGTGGCAGAGCGGCTGCTGAACGTGATGCGGCGGCGCAACGGGCTGCCGGACACAACGCTGGAAAACATGCTGCCGGAGCACCGCGCCGAATGGCTGGAGGATGCTCGCGCCGCCGTGGAGGCGATGCGGGAGCCTGACGATGGCATGATTGATGCCATGGCCGGATGGTCAGGTGACGACTTTGAGGGAACTGGCGAGCCCGATCGCCAAGCTTGGCGCGCAGCCATCGACGCCATTCTCGCGGAGGACACCAATGGGCATCGCTGAGGACTTCTACGCCGCAGTGGGCGACAAGGATGCGCCTGGCTTCGTCGTTCCGCCGGGCATGCGGCTCACCGTGAACGCCAGCCCACCCGCCAACGACAACCGCCCCCAGCCGCGCCGCCTGCCACCGGTCGTGGCATTCAGCGCGCCGGCCGGTGGCGGCAAGTCGACGGCGGCCCGCCACCTCGTCACGATGCATGGCTACACGCTGGTGAAGTTCGCCGGGCCGTTGAAAGACATGTGCCGCGCTATCGGGATGACAGAGTCTCAGATTGAGGGAGAGCACAAGGAACTCCCGTCGCGAATGCTGCAGGGCAAATCGCCACGACAGTTCATGCAGCTTCTCGGCACAGAGTTCGGAAGGGACCTAATCGGCCCAGGCCTTTGGTCGTCGCTGTGGCAGCACCGTGCACTGCAGGCTATTGACCAGGGGGGCCGGGTCGTGTGCGACGACATGCGCTTCGCCAATGAGGAAGCCGGCGTACGCCAGCTTGGGGGAATCGTCGTTCGCCTTGAGGGCCGGGGAGGCATTGCCGGCGGGCATGCATCCGAGGCTTACCGCCCGCGCGCCTCGGCGACGGTGTGGAACGGTGAGGGTGCGGATCTGGCCGCAGGGCTGGACGTCATGCTGGAGGCGTGGGGCGACATGCAGGAGGCGGCGTGATGGACCAAATGATATATGCCGTCGGCGCCGCGCACTTAGTGGTATATAGCGTCGTCGGAGGCACCTTGATCTTGGTGTATGCCGGTTCTCAGGCTATCGAATGGGCTTTACCGCGACTTCGGCTCAAGCGTGAGTTTTTGGCGTTTGCGGTGCACCGATACAAAAAGCGCCGGGCAGAAGGCAGGATGTGGTGACTCAAGACAGCGAACTGCGATTCATCAAGGACGCCGCCTTCGACGAGGCCAGCAAGATCGTCGAGGGCCTTCTACGTTCAGGTGACCCGGCCATATTCGCTGCAGCCGAGAAGAATCCTGATGGCTCAGTCAATCAGGTGAAATTAGCGCAGGCCATGCTGCGCACCACCATCCGGCTCGCCGCCGATATCAGGTCCGGCAAGCTATAGCCCACACCACCCCGTCGCCCTAACCGGCGGCGGGGTTTTTCTTTGCCCCAGAGCGCCTCGCGGCCTCTTCCCGCTCGAGCTTCTCCTCGATCGCCTCCCGGATGAAGGAGGCCATGCGGTTCGGGCCAACGATCGCCTCAATGCGGCTGCGATGCTCGTCGGTGAGACGAACCTTGGTTTCCTTCACATGCAGCGGCGGGCGACCCATCCGTGCGCGACTATCCGTCCCCGGAAAGTTTGTCAAATCTCCCCCTCCATAACCGTCCCCTCTTATTGACACCATAACCGGGGACGGTTAGGGTGGCAACTGGTAGTTGACGCACCTAGAGGCGGATTGCACCGATGACTCATCTGCAGCTTGCCATACTCCTCATCGTTAGTTCGGCGCTGGCGTTTCTGCTCGTGGACGGCATCGGCGGGGAGAACTTCGACTGCGAGCGCAGCCCCGGCGTACCGTATCGCTGGTCGCAGTGCCTCGAGATCCAGAGGATAGTCGGCGCGCCTTGACGTTCTCACGGTGTGAGAACAAAATGCGAACATGATCTATCAGCCCGGCCCCAACATCCTGAGCATGATGCGCGACGAGAAAGTGCTCGGCGTGGAGTGCAAGCCGTGCTGGCACCGCTCCGTGTTCACTGCCAGGCAGCTAATCGACCACAGCGCGGTCGGCGAGATGGAGGGCCTTGAGCGCTCCGTGCGCCGGATGCGGTGCGCCCTGTGCGGGCTGAAGAGCGCCGACGGCACGCAGCTGGCCGCCGATGCAGTTGAGGGCTGGCTGGCGGCTGCGAGGCGGTAGGGCGAGGTTGACAAAACGGGAACAAACGCGCTACAATCATTGCTCTGGGCGGTTTACTAAGTTTCGTTTTGTACACCCCCTGTTCCCCCTTCATTCTGCTAAACTTGGAAACGAAAGTCGTTATATTCCAACGACTTAGACGACTATTGTATAAGCGGGGGTTAAGGGGAGAGAGTGGGGCACGGGAAGGGCGTTTCCTCCCAGGGTTAACGCCGCACAGGCCTCGGCCCGCGCCCGAACGTCCCCGATGAAGGCGAGGCCCCTCTCAATTCAGGGAGGCAGCGCCGCCGCCCGTCATCGGAGTAGAGTAGCGGGTGAGTCGGCGCCGCGCCGGCGCCCCTAACCCAACAAGTACGGCCCCCATGAGCGAACTGCGCAGCCTCTACCCGCCGATCGAACCGTTCGAGACCGGCATGCTCGATGTCGGCAATGGCCATTCCATCTATTGGGAGCGCGTGGGAACGAAGGGCGGCAAGCCCGCCGTGTTCCTGCATGGCGGGCCGGGCGGCGGCATCTCGCCCGCGCACCGCTCGCTGTTCGACCCGACCCGCTATGAGGTGGTGCTGTTCGACCAGCGCGGCTGCGGGCGCTCCACCCCCTATGCCGAGCTGGAGCACAACACCACCTGGGACCTGGTGGCGGATATCGAGCGGCTGCGCGAGACCTTCGGCTTCGAGAAATGGCAGGTCTTCGGCGGGTCCTGGGGCTCGACGCTGGCGCTCGCCTATGCCGAGACCCATCCCGAACGCGTCAGCGAGCTGATCCTGCGCGGTGTCTACACCCTCACCCAGGCCGAACTCGACTGGTATTACCGCTTCGGCGTCTCCGAGATGTTCCCCGACAAATGGGAGCGCTTCCTTGAGCCGCTGAAGACGCCGGAGGAACGGGCCGACCCGGTCACCGCCTATCGCGCCTTGCTCACCGGCGCCGACGAGGCGGCAAAGCTCGAAGCGGCCAAGGCGTGGTCGACCTGGGAAGGGGAGACCATCACCCTGCTGCCGCATGCCGGCTATTCCGCCGATTTCAGCGACGGGCATTTCGCCCTCGCCTTCGCCCGCATCGAGAACCACTTTTTCGTCCACAAGGCCTGGCTGCGCGAGCGGCAGCTCCTCGACGACGCGCACAAGCTCCGGGGCATTCCCGGCGCCATCGTGCATGGGCGCTACGACATGCCCTGCCCGGCGCGCTACGCCTGGGAACTGTCGAAGATCTGGACCGATGCCGAGCTCTATCTGATCGAAGGCGCCGGCCACGCCTATTCCGAGCCCGGCATTCTCGACCGGCTCATCCGCGCCACGGACACATTCGCCCGTTAGGGCGGGAGTGTCCGAGCCAAGGAGCCTTCCATGATCCAGCTGTCCCGCCGCGCATTGCTCGCCTCGGCCCTGCTGCCGCTCGGCGCCGCCGTGGCGCCGGCCCGCGCCCAGAGCGCCGCCGCCCCGGCCGATTTCGGCAAGGTGGCGGCGCCCATTTTCAGCGCGCTGGCCAAGACCCACGGCATTCCCGGCCTCGTGGTCGGGATCACCCGCAACGGCCAGCACGAAATCCTCGCCATCGGCCAGACCGCGCGCACCGACGGCAGGCCGGTGGATGGCGACACGCTGTTCGAGCTCGGCTCGGTCAGCAAGACCTTCAACGTGACGCTGGCCGCGCTGGCGGCGGAGCGCGGACGGCTCGATCTCAACGCGCCGCTCGACAAGGTGGCGCAGCGGCTCACCGGCACCGCTTTCGGCGCCCTCACCCCGCTCGATCTCGCCACCCATGCGACGGGCGGCATGCCGCTGCAGGTGCCCGACAGCGTGCGCAACGAGAAGGAGCTGGTGGAGTGGCTCGCCGCCTGGAAGCCGGCCGCGCCGCCGGCGACGCGCCGCGCCTATTCCAATATCAGCATCGGCGTGCTCGGCCTCGTCACCGCCACCGCGCTCGGCACCAGTTTTCCCCGCGCGGCGGAGAACGACCTGTTTCCGGCGCTCGGCCTCTCCAGCACCTATATCGACGTGCCGGAAGCGGCGATGGCGCGCTACGCCATGGGCTACACCGCCGCGGACAAGCCGACCCGGGTGACGCCGGGCGTGCTGGCGCCGGAAGCCTATGGGGTGAAGTCCACCGCGATCGACATGCTCACCTTCCTCGACGCCAATATGGGCGTCGGCAAGGTGGCGCCGGACATGGCGCGGGCGCTGGCCCGCACCCATACCGGCTATTACGAGACGTCAAGCTATGTGCAGGAGATGGTGTGGGAGCGCTATCCCTGGCCGGCGAAACGCGACCGGCTGCTTGCCGGCAATGGGCCGGACATGGCGCTGAAGCCGCAGCCGATCAAGAAGCTCGACCCGCCCTCCCCGCCGGCCCCCGCGAGCTTCATCAACAAGACCGGCTCCACCAACGGCTTCGGCAGCTATGTGGTGATGCTGCCGGCGGAAAAGCTCGGTGTCGTCGTGCTGGCCAACCGCTACTACCCCAATGAAGAGCGGGTGAAGGCGGTCTATGCGCTGGTGGAAGGCCTGCTCGGCGGCGCGGGCTGACGCACCCGCTCACGCCGCCCGTGCCGGCGCGCCGCCCCAGCGGAGGAAGGGCACGCCCGCCAGCAGCACGGCCACCCCGACCAGCGCGCCATAGCCGGTATAGGCGATGCTGGCATAGAGCAGATAGGCGCAGGTGAGGCAGAACAGCGCCGGGGTCAGCGGGTAGAGCGGGGCCCGGAAAGCGCCTTTCCGCCCGGCTTCCTCCCGGCGCAGCAGGAAGAACGACACCCCGACCAGCAGCAGGAAGAACCAGAACACCGGCGCGGTATATTCCACCATGGCCTGGAAGCCGACGCGGGTGCCGGCGCCGAAGATCACCAGCGCCAGCGCGATCGCGCTCTGCGCCAGAATGGCGTTGACCGGCATGTTGCTGCGCTCCTCCCACAGGCCGATACGGCCCAGCACCGGGAGTTCGCGCCCCAGCGAATAATACAGCCGGGCGCCGGTGAAGATGGTGGCGTTCATCGTGCTCAGCGCGGCGAAGCACACCAGCAGCGCCACCGCCAGCGAGGCGCCGGGGCCGAACAGACGCTGCAGCGTATCGGCCGCGACCACGTCGCTGGCGCGCAGCCCCTCCAGGCCGAGCACGTTGAGATAGGCGAGGTTGACGAGGAAATAGAGCCCGGTGATGACCGCGACGCTCACCACCAGCACGCGCGGCATGTTGCGCCGCACATCCTTCATTTCGCCGGAGAGATAGGCCACCTCGTTCCAGCCGCCATAGGTGAGCAGGATCAGCACCATGGCAAGGCCGAACGCCCCGCTCGCCGAACTCGCTTCCGGCGCCGGTGGCAGGGAGGGAGCGCTGCCGAGCGCGAGGCCGAAGCCGGCGATGGCCAGCACGGCGAGGATGGTGAGGATTGTGAAGCCGAGCTGCAGTCGCCGGCTCTGGCGCGAGCTGGTCAGGTTGATGGCGGTAAACACCAGGATCGCCCCGGCGGCATAGAGTGCCGGCCCCCAGGGTCCCAATGGCAGGATTCCCTGCGCATAGTCGCCGAACACGAAGGCCACCGCCGCGATGGCGCCGGTCTGGATCACGGTCAGCCGGGCCCAGGCGAAAAGCAGCGCCACATGCCGCCCGAGCGCGCGGCGCAGATAGTGATATTCGCCGCCGGCATGGGGATGGGCCGAGCCGAGTTCGGCATAGACGAAGGCGCCGATGAGGGTGACGAGGCCGCCGATCACCCAGAAGCCGACAAAGGCCCATTCGCTCGACACGTTGAGCGCGACGATCTGCGGGGTGCGGAAAATGCCGATGCCCACCACGATGCCGATCAGCATGGCGATGCCGTCGAGCGCGGAAAGCGCCGGTTTCGGCGTTCCCTGCATCCGGGCAGGATCGACGGCCACAGCGGAATCGCGCGCGATCGCGAGGGGCTTCACGGGGCTCTCCATGTCGGGAAGGGGCGGGCGCGCACGGGCGCGGCACCCCGGCCGGCGGGCAGGCCGGGGCGGCACGGGCGGGGCGCGGAGGCGTTAGCTGCGAACGGCGGTCCAGTTCTTCACCGGCCCGTCCGAGGCGGTGCCGGACAGGCTGTTGCCGACCACCGCGCCGACATAGTCGACACCATCGACGGTGAAGCGCAGCTCCTTGCCGACGACGCGGCCCTGCTCGATCGGCTTGCCGCCGAGGTCGCCGGTGACCTTCTGATAGCTCTGGGTGAGCCGCAGCGGCTGTTCGCCGAGCTGCCACTCGCCTTCCACCTTGGCCGGCACGATCCACATCAGCGCCGTGCACCAGCGGGCGCAATTGTCGTCGAGACGATCGACCCGGTCGGCCTCCCAGTCGCCCATGTCGAAACTGTTGGAAACGACGCGGGTGCCGGGTTCGAGTTCGAGAATCTGCGGCCGCAGCCGCTCGTTCAGCTCCGGCAGCAGGAACAGGGTCAGCACCTGCGCCTTGGTGAAATCGGTCTCGAAGATATCGGCCTGCTCGAAGCTGGCGCGGTCGGCGACCCCGGCCGCCTCGGCGCGGCGCTTGGCCAGCGCGACCAGCTCGGGATTGTATTCGATGCCATGGGCGCGCAGCCCGCGCTGGGCGGCGGCGATCACCGTGCGCCCGTCGCCGGAGCCGAGGTCGATCAGGTGGTCCTGCGGCGTCACCTCGGCCATGTCGAGCATGCGCTCCACCAGCGTGTCGGGGGTCGGCACCCACACCACATCCTTGCCGGGCTGGCCGGATTGCGGCGCATAGCCTTCCTCGGCCGAGGTCGTGACCTCGGGCGGGGAGTTCACCGGCGGCGCCGTCTGCGCCGCGGCCGGGCCGGCCAGCGTCAGCGCGCCCGCGGCGAGCAGGGCGGCGAGGCCGGCGGCCGAGGCGCCTCTGCGCCGCGCCACCTGTTCTTTGCGCTGCGCCCCACCGATAAGCGATGCAACGGCAGCCTGAATCGACTGATGACAAAAGGAAAAATTTTCGTCGAACGCTCGTAGCAACTTACCTCTCCTTCGGTTGATACTTGCTCTATCGACTCTTGTTTAAACCTTCCTCTTGGTAACATCCGATCTTCAACGCCACCACTCAATTAACCTTGACGCCGCAACGGTCACAACGGTTTGAGCGAGGGGTTTCCGCAGCGCAGCAACGCCCTAGGCGCAGCGGGTGCGTAGACGTAGGCCCGATGGGGCGTGCCGCCTGTGCAGACCCATGACCGCCGGACAACGTGCAAGACGCCCGACGGCGATCCGCAGGATGTGCGCCAAGTGCGCGGGATCAGGGACAATCGGCGCGCGCGGTGAATCCGCCCGCCGCGCGATCCGCTTCAGCCAGGCGCTGGGCGTAGGGCTTGCAGTTTGCGGCAGCTTCCCGGCGCAAGAGCGAGGACCGATCCTCAAGAAAACGGTCAATCAGCCCCAGCCGGTCCGTCACAGGCTCCGACGTCCACCAGATTGGATGCGTCAGCAACTGCATCGCCGCCCGGGCGCGAAAAGCCTCGCTATCAAGCGGATGCCCAAACCTGAAAGATCCTTGGCTATCACTGTAATACGCCACATCCGAGAAGAACTTTGGCTGATACGTATGCTGGCGACCCGCCAGACAATTCGACATCCCCAAAAGCGACTTGGCCGGCCGATGAAAACTAATTGACGTGACGGGCCGCGAGATGATGCTTTCAAGAATAACGCACTCCCGACGCGCGGCGGCCTCGAGAACATCGGACCGATCCTCGTAACGGGAAGCATCAAAATGAAGCCCTATCTCGTGCCCGAGATCGCGGATTTTTTCGACTATCTGAAGATCCGACGGGGAACATAAATTGTAAAATTCAGTCCTCAGCAGGATAAAATATTGAGCCGAAACCCCTAAATCCGCCTCCATAAGAGCTATATCGAGAGCCGACTTGAAAGAAAAATCAATGTCATGACGGATGATGGCATGAGACTGAAGCGGATCGAAATCGCTGTAATTGACGATTCGATATCCAGACTTCAGAAATTCCTGCAGCAAGAATAAATAATCAGCCCACGTAAAGCCGCGCGGCGAAGCGGAATCAGATATGGGCACTTACGGCCCCTCCAGTCTCTTGATGACACGTGCCGGAACTCCCGCTACAACGGTACTCGGCTCCACCGACTTTGTCACGGCCGCTCCGAGCCCGACAACAGCGCCCGCACCAATTTGCAGTTTTTGCAGGATGGCCGCATTTGGTGCGATCCAAGCGCGATCGCCGATCGTGACACTTCCGCTGATCTCGCTGCACGCGATGATCTGACAATTTCGTCCAATGCGAACGTTGTGGGCGACATGGACCAAATTGTCGATCATTGTGTAATCGCCGATAATCGTCGGCTCGATCGTGCCCGATGCCACAGCCGTGAAATTGCCGATCTGGACAAAGTCCCCGACGACAACGCCGCCGAGATGAGGAATCCTGAGCAGGTTCCCATTCGAATCCGTCTCGACGCCGAAGCCATCCTCACCCAGCACGGCGTGAGAAAAGATGACGCAATTCTTTCCTATTGTAACATTTCTCGATAAAACAACGTGCCGATGAACAACGCTTCCAGCACCGACAACACAATCCGGTCCAATAATGCTATATTCACCTATGGAAGCGGTCTCGTCGATGTGGGCGGAGGGATGAATTATAGAGGTTGGATGAATACCAGAAAAAGAAGGACCAACAAGAAATTCGGCGACAACCTGGGCAAAGGCGAGTCGAGGGTTTTCGAGCAGAATTATCAACCCTTCCGGATCCGGCACCACCGAAGAACCCAACGGAGCGAGCAAAACCGAATTGCGGGGAATGAGCCGCTGCGTCGCCTCGCTCGGATCTGTCTTTGAAAAAGCAATTCCGCCTTCAACCAGCCCACTCGACGTACAGACACGGCGTATTGAAAATTCTCCCGGCTCGCCAATCAGTTCAGCCCCTAGCTTTTGCACACAGAATTCAGCAATTGCTTTCGACGATACGATTTTGGTCATATGTGGCCTCTCCGGCTGCGCATCGAGTTCGCGCGCACTGCAACAAAGACTTCTATTCCATCACCAAAACTCGCGCCAAGGCGCGCATATAACGCGCTTTCATACCATCGTCCTTCCGCGAGATAAACGATGTCGCGGACAGTCGCCGAGGCGCGACGCGAGCGGCGTTTTCTCGCTTCGTCCCTGGAAGCGAGACGACGATGTCCCTGATCCGCCGGGTGGCGGCATGTCCCCACACGACCTATGAGCGCCCGCCCCAGCCAGCCCCCTTGCATCCCCCGTGCATCTGGACGATATAGGCGGCGGGAGGTTGGCGGTGGACGAGCCACTCGCCAACCGGGTCAGGTCCGGAAGGAAGCAGCCCCAACGAGCCCGGATCGGGTCTCTGTCCAGCCTCCCACCCTTGGCCACGCTGTGCGCCGACCGCTCCGCGCGGACCCTGCCCCGAAGGCACCACCGGCGCTGCCCTCGCTCTCGTCCCCGGAAATTTCCCCCGCGCGTCACTGCGCCGTTGTGCCCGGCACCGCCCGCGATGCTATGAAGGGGCCATGAGCGCCGACACTCCCGACATGCCCGACCTGACGCACCCCGGCGATGATGGGCCGGGCTTCGATCTCGGCCCGCTGCCGAGCGTGCCGGCCATGGTGCCGGCCGTGGTCCCGGCGGCGGCCGCCGCCCCGTATCGCGTCCTGGCGCGCAAATACCGGCCGCAGACCTTCGCCGATCTGATCGGCCAGGAGGCGATGGTGCGCACGCTGGGCAACGCCTTCGCCTCCGGGCGCATCGCGCAGGCCTATATCCTCACCGGCGTGCGCGGCGTCGGCAAGACCACCACCGCCCGCATCCTCGCCCGCGCGCTCAATTACGAGCCGGCCGACGGCCCCGCCGGCGGCGGCGCGCCGACGCTCGATATGCCCGTGCTCGGCCGCCACTGCCGGGACATCATCGAGAGCCGGCATGTCGACGTGCAGGAAATGGACGCCGCGTCCAATACCGGCATCGGCGACATCCGCGAGATCATCGAGGCGGCGCGCTACAAGCCGGTGCTGGCGCGCTACAAGGTGTTCATCATCGACGAAGTGCACATGCTCTCCACGGCGGCCTTCAACGGCCTGCTGAAGACGCTGGAAGAGCCGCCCGAGCATGTGAAGTTCATCTTCGCCACCACGGAAATCCGCAAGGTGCCGGTCACGGTGCTCTCGCGCACCCAGCGCTTCGATCTGCGCCGGGTCGAGGCCGGCACGCTGGCGCGCCATCTCCAGGGCATCTGCACGGCGGAAGGGGTCGGCATCGACGCCGAGGCGCTGAGCCTCATCGCCCGCGCCGCGGAAGGCTCGGTGCGCGACGCGCTCTCGCTGCTCGATCAGGCCATCGCCCATTCCGGCGGCCAGGCGACCGGCGGCATGGTGCATGGCGAGCAGGTGCGCGCGCTGCTCGGCCTCGCCGATCGCGGGCGGGTCATCGACCTGTTCGAGGCCCTGATGCAGGGCGACATCGCGAAAGCGCTGACCGAACTGCGCGAGCAATATGATTCCGGCGCCGACCCGGCGGTGGTGATCGCCGATCTCGCTGAATTCACCCATCTCGTCACCCGCATGAAAATCCTGCCCGAGACGGCGGACGACGCGGCGCTGGTGGAAGCCGAGCGCCTGCGCGGGCGGGAGTTCGCCCGTGGCCTGTCCATGCGGGTGCTCTCGCGCGCCTGGCAGATGCTCACCAAGGGCCTCAGCGAGGTGCAGCAGGCGGCGAAACCCATGCAGGCGGCGGAAATGGTGCTGGTGCGCCTCGCCTATGCGAGCGACCTGCCGACCCCGGACGAGGCGCTGCGGCGCCTGCGCGACGGCGCGCCGGAGGCGCCGGCCGGCCGGCCTTCCGGTGGCGGCGCGCCGATGGGCGGCGGGTCCGGGGGTGGCGGTTCGGCGATGGCGGCGACAGCGCCGCGCAGTTTCCCCGCGCCCTCGAAAGCCCCTTCCGCCGCGCCGACTGCCGCCAGCCACCTGTCCGTCGCCTCGCGCGCCACGCCGCGCCCGGCCGCAGCGGCGCCCGCGCCCACGCCCGGACTCGCCGTGGCGAGCTTCGAGGACCTCGTCGCCCTCGCCGCCGCCCGGCGCGACCTCAAGCTGAAATTCGCGCTGGAAAACAGCGTGCGCCTCGTCGCCTTCGAGGACGGGCAGATGGAAGTGGCGCTCGCCCCTGGCGGCGCGCCGAACCTCATTCAGGAACTGCAGTCCAAGCTGTCGGAATGGACCGGCCGGCGCTGGCTGGTCGCGCTTTCGCGCGAAGAGGGCGAGCCGACGCTGGCCGAGAAGGCCGCCGCCCAGCGCGACGCGATGATGACCGGCGTGCGCGCCGACCCGCTGGTCGCGGCGGCGCTGGCGCGTTTTCCCGGCGCCACCATCGTCGATGTGCGCTCCCTCGCCCCGGAGGAACCCGCCGGCTTCACCGGCGATGCCGACATGACCGACGCCGATCTGATGGCCGCCCGCGACGACGGGCCGGGCGCGGATGACGAGATCGAATTCTGATTAGAGGAGTTTCCCGATGAAAGACCTTCTCGGCATCATGTCGAAGGTGAAGGAGATGCAGTCCAAGATGGAGCAGCTCCAGGCGGAGCTTGAAGCCATCGAGGTCGACGGCGCCGCCGGCGGCGGCATGGTCACGGTGCGGGTCTCGGCCAAGGGCGCGCTCAAGGCGATCCATATCGACCCGAGCCTGCTGAACCCGGACGAGGCCGAGATTCTGGAAGACCTGATCGTCGCCGCCCATGCCGATGCCCGCGCCAAGGGCGAGCGCATCGTGCAGGAAAAGACCCAGGCGATCACCGCCGGCCTGCCGATCCCGCCCGGCATGAAGCTGTTCTGAGGACGGCGCCGGCGACCTCTCCCCCATGGGGTGAGGTGAAGAACGGCAGGGCCCGTTTCGACGCAGGGCGCCGCCGCTCCCTCTCCCCATCGGGGAGAGGGTTGGGGTGAGGGGCCTTTTCTGTTGCGCCGAACACGCCCCGCCCCTCACCCGCCGCTGCGCGGCGACCTCTCCCCCCATGGGGAGAGGTGAAGAACGGCCCGACCTCGCCCCGCCCTATCCCGCCTTCGCCCGTTCCACCACGCCCAGCACCGCCGCCGCGATCGCCTCCGCCTGCGCCGCCAGCGGACCTTCGATCCGGCCATAGAGCGCGAACACCGCCGGCTGCACCACGCAGCCGAGCGCCATGGCGCTGGCCAGTGTGACGCGCGCGGGCGGCACGCCGGCGCCGCGCAGCATCTGCGCCACCGCTTCCACCACATTCGCGTCCGGCGCGTCCGGCACGGTGCCGAGATGCTCGTGCTGGTGGATGAGCAGATAGGCGAACAGCGCCGGCTCGGCATCGAACAGGCCGCAGGCCAGCCGCACCACCGCCCGCAGCTTGGGCTCCAATTCCGGCTCGGCGGCGTCGAGCTGGCAAATCTGCGCCGCCAGCCCGGCATAGCGGGTGAGAAAAAGCTCGCGCGCCAATTGCTCCTTGGAGGGGAAATGCCGGTAGAGCGCCCCCTCGCTCACCCCGACGCCGAGCGCGATGTCGCGTACCGAGGTGCCGGCGACGCCCTTCTGCGCGAAGAGTTCCAGCGCCACCGCCTCGATGCGCGCGCGCGTATCCGCCCCCCGCGCCCGCGGATCAGGCCCGCGCGCCCGCGCCGCCCCGCCCTCGCGCCCGCGCCGGGCGGGCGCCGCCCTCATGCCCCGTCTCCGGCTGGCGCGCGGGCGGCGAGCATTTCCAACGCGATGCCGCGCGCCTTGGTGAAGTCCACCTTGCCCGAACCGAGCAGCGGCAGCGCGTCCATGCGCAGGATATCCGCCGGGATCATCAGCTCGGTCACCGCCCGCTCCCGGCCATAGGCCTGAAGCGCGGCGCGGGTGAGGTCCGGCGCCGTAGTCATCAGGATGATGCGCTCGCCGCGCCGCGCATCCGGCACCGCCACGGCGACATGCTCGGCATCGGGCCGCAGCGTCGCCACCATGGCGTCGATGGCGGCGAGCGAGATCATCTCGCCGGCGATCTTGGCGAAGCGCTTCACCCGGCCGCGAATGGCGACAAAGCCCTCCTCGTCGAAGCTGACGATGTCGCCCGTGTCGTACCAGCCATGCTCCGGCGGCTCGATCACGCCGGGCTTCTCCGCGCGGAGATAGCCGAGCATCACATTCGGCCCGCGCACCTGAAGCCGCCCGCCTTCCTCGATTCCGGCCATGGTCTCCAGCCGGTGATGGATGCCCGGCAGCATGCGGCCGACCGTGCCGACGCGGTTGAACATCGGCGTGTTCACCGCCAGCACCGGCGCGCATTCGGTGACGCCGTAGCCTTCCAGAATGCGGTGGCCGAACTTCTCCATCCACACCCGACGCGTTTCCGCCTTCACCGGCTCGGCCCCCGCCACCACGAAGCGCAGCGAGCGGAAATCATAGGGGTTGGCGGTGCGGGCATAGCCCATGAGGAAGGTATCGGTGCCGACAATGGCGGTGGCGTTGGTGGCGTAGACCAGTTCCGGGATGATCCGGTAGTGCAGCGGCGAGGGGTAGAGATACGTCTTCAGCCCCGACACCATCGGCAGCACCAGCCCGCCGGTGAGCCCGAAGGAATGGAACACGGGCAGCACGTTGAACATGATGTCGGCGGGCGAGAAGTCGATCCGCGCCGCCACCTGCGCCACATTGGTGAGAATGTTGCGGTGGGAGAGCACCACGCCCTTCGGCGTGCCTTCCGAGCCCGAGGTGAACAGCACGAAGGCCGGGTCATCCGGGTGGGCGGGCTTCGGCGCCGGCAACGGCAGCATCGCCCTTATCTTGTCCGGCGTGGTGACGGAGGCGCGGATGTCCTCGCTCATCAGCACCCGCACATGCTTTTCCAGTTCCGCGACTTCCGCCTCCAGCCGCGCCTTCTCGATGAACGCGCGCGAGGCGACCACGAGCTTCACCTCGGCCGCCTTGCAGGCGATGACGAGATTGGTGGCGCCGGCGGTGTAGTTGAGCATGACCGGCACGCGGCCATGGCGGGAGAGGCCCATCAGCACCACGGCGATGCCGGCGGCGTTGGGCAGCAGCACGCCGACCTTCTCGCCCGGCGCGGTCTCCTTCGCCAGCTTGTCACCGAGGATCTTCGCCCCGAGCAGCAGCTTGCGATAGGACAGGATGGTGCCGAGCGGGTCTTCCAGCACGATGCGCTTCATGCCGAGCCGCACCGCCGCGTCTTCCACCGCCTGATAGACGGTGACATTGGTGTGGCTGGTCTCGAAGACGAGATCGCTCATCACGTCATAGAGCGCCGCGCCCGCCGCGCGCCGGCGCTTGCGGCCGAACAGCTCCTTGTCGACCTTCAGCTTGCGCGGCGGCAGGATGGTGACGCGCACCTTGGGGAACAGGCGCTTGCGGGTCTGGTGGCCGTCGAGGCGGGAGAAATAGGTCTGCTCCAGCCCTTCGATGCGCACCGGCACCACGGGGGCGTCGGCCTTGTCGGCGATCAGCGCCGAGCCGTCATAGATCTTCATGATCGAGCCGGTGACGGTGATGCGCCCCTCGGGGAAGATCACCAATTGCTCGCCCTGCTGCACCTGGCGGATCAGGTCGCGGGTCGCCATCGGCTTGGTCGGGTCGAGCGGGAAGGCGCGCACCAGCTTGAGGAAGGGCTTTACCCACCACGCCTCGGCGATGGCGCGGTCGACGGCGAAGACCGGGTCATTGTCGAGCAGCGCCATGATCAGCGGCGCGTCGAGAAAGCTGACATGGTTGATGGCGATCACCGAGCCGGGACCGGCGGCTTTGAGATGCTCCGCCCCCGTCACCTCGACGCGGAACAGCACGCGGAACACCAGCTTGATGAGGTCGCGCAGCACCTGCCCCTGGAAGGCGCGGCCGGCGAGAATGGCGACGACGAGGCTCGCCGCGCCGATCAGCCCGAGCAGCGCCGGCGCGGTGAAGCCGGCGAATTGCAGCCCGGCGACGATGACCGCGCCGGCCACCATGAAGGCGGCGTTCAGCACATTGTTGCCGGCGATCACCCGGGCGCGCCGGTCCTCGCCCGCCGCCGCCTGCACGAAGGCGAAGGTCGGCACCACGAAGGCGCCGCCGGCGGCGGCCAGGCCGATCAGCCCGATGGCGGCATGCACGCCGGCGCCGGAGGTGAGGAAATCATACCAGCCGATCGGCTGGGCCGCCGGGGCGAGCGTGCCCATCATGAAGGCGAGATCGAGCGCGAACACGCCCATCAGCAGCCCCGCCGCCGGCACCAGCGCCAGCAGGATGCGCCCTTCCGACAGTTTCGCCGCCAGCGTCGAGCCGATGGCGACGCCGATGGTGAACAGGACGAGGAACAGGGTGACGACGCTTTCCAGCCCGCCAATATTGTCCTTCACCAGGGTGGGCAGCAGCGAGAGCACCACGCCGCCGACCAGCCAGAACCAGGAGACGATCAGCGCCCCGCGCCAGATCGGCTTCTCCGCGCGGATGTCGGCCAGCAGCGTCATCGTGCTGCGCCAGATGTTGCGGTCGATCACGAGGTCCGGCGCGCCGGCCAGCGTCGGGGGGATAGCGCGGGCGGACAGCCAGGCGATGACGGCGAGCACGAAGGTGAAGCCGGCCACCGCCCATTCGCCGGTATGGGTGAAGGCCAGCGCCCCGCCCACCGTGCCGCCGAGAATGGCGGCGAAGGTCGCCATCTCGATCAGCGCATTGCCGGAAACGAGTTCGTCCTTGGCGAGGTGGTCGGGCAGGATGCCGTATTTCACCGGCCCGAACAGCGCGCTCAGCGTGCCCATGAGGAACAGGCCGATGAACAGCAGCGGGATCGACTGGATGACGAAGCCGGCGCTGGCGATGAGCACGATCCAGATTTCGGCGAACTTCACCCGCCGGGCGATCAGCGCCTTGTCGTAGCGGTCGGCGAGCTGGCCGCCGAGCGAGGAGAACAGGAAAAAGGGCAGGATGAACACGCCGCCCGCCAGCGTCACCAGCGCGCCGCCATTCACATGGGCGATGCCGTAGAGGATCAGCAGCGCCATGGCGTTCTTCACGAAATTGTCGTTGAACGCCGCGAAAAACTGGCACCAGAACAGCGGCGCGAAGCGCCGTGCCGTCATCAGCCGCGTGAACATGCCTGATCCCTCACCGCAATGTCAGTGAACGATCACTTACATAAAGCGTCGCGGGCGTCAATATCGCGACCAAGGCCGTCATGCCGGATCGGCCGGCGCCGTCCGGGATGAGGGGGGATGTGAGGGCTAAATCAGCACGCCGAGCAGCGCGGCGGCGAGCAGCAGGCCGTCATGGGCGGCGAGCTGCAGCCGGTTGGGCGTGCCCGCGCCATGCAGCATCAGCGTGGTGGCAAGGCTCGCCAGCGCCCAGCCGGCGCCCACGGTGAGAAAAGCGAGGCTGATCGTCACCGCGTCGCTCGCCTGCGTCACCGCCACAGCCGCGCCGAGACACAGCGCGAGGGCGAGCAGTGCCAGCGGCGTCGCGCCGATCCGGCGCACCAGCACCCCGCCGGCCAGCGCCGGCGCGTACATCGCCACCACATGCCAGGCGACGATTCCCGAGATCAGCGGCACGCCGACGCCGCAGCCGGCCAGCGACAGCGGCGCGCCGGCCATGGCCGAGGTCATCGCCCCCCAGGCCAGCGCGCCGATCAGCGTCGGCAGGATCAGCGCCCGCCAGGCCAGCGGCGCGGGGCGTTCCAGCGGGGCGGTCATCGCCTCCACGGTGAGATCGGCATGGGAGAAGCGCGCCTCGGGCAGCAGCACGGCGAAGGCCAGCGCACCGAGCTGCGCCAGCGCGGCGAGCAGCAGCGTGCCGGCGAAGGTGTAGGGCGCGAGGGCCGCTTCCGCCGCCCCTGCCAGCAGCGGCCCGGCAAGGCCGGCCAGCGCCCCGGCGCCGATGAGGCGCGCCACCATCCCCGCCTGCGCCCCGGAGGCGGCGCCGAACGCCGCCGCGTGGCGGTAGAACATGCCGAAGCCCTGCGCTGCGCCGAGCCAGGCGGCACCCAGCACCAGCATCGGGAAGGCACCGAGCGCCATCGCATAGGCCGCCATCAGCCCGCCGGCGACGCCGAGGCTGGCGCCGAGCGCGAAGGCGGCGCGCCGGCCGAAATTGTCGAGCAAAAAGCTGGCGGGAAGGCTCGCCAGCGCCGCGCCGAGCAGCAGGGCGCCGAGCGGCAGGGTGGCGAGTTCGGGGCGCGGGGCCAGCATCGCCCCGGCGAGCGGCAGCGCGCCCAGCGTCAGCGCCTGCGCCAGCACCACGAGGGCGAAGCCGCCGGCCAGTCGGCCGATGCCGAGCGAGCGGCGCAGCGCGCGTGGCGCGTCTTCCGGGCAGGCGCAGCCGAGCCGGCCGGCACGGGCGGCTTCCGCCTCGGCGTCGAAATACTCGCTCGCGCTCATGCCCGCGGCTCGCCGGTCAGGGCGTTGCGGTCCGGGCGCTCATGCGCCGTCTCGTGTAGATCGTCATCGGACAGCACGCGCACCGCCGCGCCCTCGATATCGTCATACTGGCCGCTGCGCAGCGACCAGAGGAAGGCCACCAGCCCGAGCAGGCCGAGGCTCAGCGCCGCCGGCACCAGATAGAGCAGCACGCTCATGCCGCCTCCTTTTCCCCGGCGGCAAAGCCGCCCTGCCGCGCACGGAGCGCGTTCAGCGTGACGATGACCGACGAGCCCGACATGGCCAGCGCCGCCACCAAGGGCGTCACATAGCCGGCGACCGCCAGCGGCACGGCGATGAGATTGTAGATGACGGCAATCATCAGGTTCTGCCGCATCAGGTGCCGCGCCCGCCGCGCCACTTTCAGCGCGAGGACGACAGGCGCCAGCTTCTCGCCGAGAAACACCGCGTCGGCCTGCGCCCGCGTCACGTCGGCGGCGCTGATCGGCGAGAGCGAGACATGGGCGCTGGCGAGCGAGGGCGCGTCATTGATGCCGTCGCCCACCATAAGCACGCCCTTCCCCGTGGCGTCGAGGCTCTCCAGCACGGCGATCTTGTCGCCCGGCCGCATCTGCGCCCACCAGTCGGTGACGCCGAGTTCGCCCGCCACCGCCGCCACCGCCGCGCGCCGGTCGCCCGAAAGCAGCACCACCTTCAGCCCGGCGGCGCGCAGCTCGTCGATCACCGCCCTGGCGTCGCGGCGCAGCGCCTGGCGAATGTCGAGCACGGCGCAGGCTTCCCCCAGCCGCACCGCGACCAGCGAGGCCTCGGGGCTCAGGGCGGCACGTTCGGCCGCGAGCTTTTCGCAGCCGCAAAAGGCCGGGCTGCCGAGCCGCGCCATAACCCCGTCAATCTCCGCCTCCACCCCCGCGCCGGGCACCTCGCGCACCGTGTCGAGCGGCCGTGCGTCGGGGTGCGCGGCGGCGATCGCCCGCGCCAGCGGGTGGGTGCTGGCCAGCGCCAGCCGGGCGGCGGCGGCGAGCAGCGGTGCCGGCACATCGCCCGCGTCGGAAAGGCTCGGCTCCGGCAGGGTCAGCGTGCCGGTCTTGTCGAAGGCGACGGTGTCGATTTCGGCGAGGCGCTCGAAGGTGTCGCCGGAATGCAGCAGCACGCCGGCGCGCATCAGCGTGCCCGCCGCCACCACCTGCACCGCCGGCACGGCCAGCGCCAGCGCGCAGGGGCAGGTGATGATGAGAACCGCTACCGCGATCAGCACCGCCTGGTGCAGCGAGGCACCGGCGATCAGCCAGCCGACCAGCGCCAGCAGCGCCGTGGTGTGCACCATCGGCGCGTAGAGCCGGGCGGCGCGGTCGGCGAGGCGGATATAGCGCCCGCGCGCAGTCGAGGCCTTGTCGAGCAGCCGCTCGATCTCGTCGAGAAACGTGTCTTCCCCGGCCGCGACGGTCTTCAGCCGCAGCACGCCGTCATGGATGAGGCTGCCGGCATGCACGGTGGCGCCGACGCTTAGGCTGCGCGGCAGCGTCTCGCCGGTGACGAGGCTCTCATCCACCGCCGCCGTGCCGGACAGCACGATGCCGTCCACCGGCGCGCGCTCGCCCGCCCGCAACATCACCTCGTCGCCCGGCTTAACCGCGGCGGCGGGCACGGTGACGAGCCGCCCGTCCGGCTCGATGCGGTTGGCGCTCACCGCCTTCAGCGCCGCGAGATTGCCCGCCTCCGCCCGCGTGCGCCGGCGCATGGCATGGTCGAGATAGCGCCCCGCCAGCAGGAAGAACAGCAGCATCACCGCCGAGTCGAAATAGGCGTGCTCGGCATGGTGCAGCGTCTCGAACACCGAGACGCTGAGCGCCAGCAGCACGCCGAGCGTAATCGGCACGTCCATGTTGAGCGAACGCGCCTTCAACGCCCGCAGCGCGCTCTGGAAGAAGGGCTGGCCGGCATAGGCGGCGGCGGGCAGCGCGATCAGCGCCGAGAGCCAATGGAAGAAATCGCGCGTCTCGGGGGTGATGTCGGTGACATTGCCCGACCACACCGACACCGAGAGCAGCATGATGTTCATCGCCGCGAAGCCGGCGACGCCGAGGCAGCGCAGCAGGTGCCGCGAGGTGGCGTTGTCGATCTCCTCCAGCCGGTCCGCCTCGAAGGGATAGGCGCGGTAGCCGGCCTTCGCCAGCGCCTCCAGCACCCGTGCCGGGGCGGGCTCGGCCTTCGCCTCCCAGCCGATGGTGAGGCGGTGGGTGGTGTAGTTCAGCCGCGCCCGGGCGATGCCGGGCAGCGCCTCGCAGCCATCCTCGATCTCGTCGATGCAGGCGGCGCAGTCGATGCCCTCCACCGCGAAGGCCATTTCCGCCTGCCCGGCCGGGTCGCGGCGCAGGAACAGCGAATAATCCTGCGTCGCCGGGGTGGCGGGCAGAGAGGCGGTCGCCGGGAGAGAAAGAGCCTGCGCGCCCATGGGTTTGCCTCAGGACTAGCGGATGACGACGCGGTTGGTGGAGCGGAACAGCCGCTCGCCGTCGCGGGAGAGTTCGATCACCAGCTCCCACTGGCCGGCGGCGATGGTGTCGCTCGCCCGCCACTGGCCGGCGCCGACCTTGACCGGATCGAGCGTCACGTCGAAGCGGCGGTCGGTGGGATGGCGCAGCGTGGCGCTGAGCGCGACATCGGTGAGCGGTCGGCCGGCGGCGTCGCGGGCGGCGACATCGAGCCGACCCGGCTCGATATGGGCGTCGACCTGCCAGTGGCGCGCGGCCTGGGCGGCGGCGGCCTCGCTCTCGGCCTTGAAGGCGAGCCCGGCCTTGTAGGAGCTTTCCGTCTCCACCCCGCCGAACGTGGTCAGCGCCGCCCGCACCAGGAAGAAATTGGCGGTGAACACCACGCCGAAAAAGGCGATGAAGCAGAGCAGCACCGTCCGGCCGGTGAGTGGCCGGACCTTGGGTTCGTCGCGCGCGGTCATGAGCGTGGCCATGCGGGGTCTCCGGTCGGGGCGTCAGGGGCCCTTGAAATGGTCGGGAGCGGTCGAGGTCTCGCCGCCGATCACGTCGGTGACGGAGAAGGTGACCGGCAGCGAGGCATTGGCCGGCAGCTTGGCGGAGGTGGAGATCAGCGCCCGCAGCTCATAGGTCTGGTCCGGCCCGACCTCGACCACGGGATGGCCGTTCTCGGTTTCGGAAATGCCGCCCACTACTTCCAGCCGCGCCTCCGGCACGCCCTCCACCGCGATGGCGAAGCGGCGCGGCAGCGACTGCTTGTTGACGATGCGCAACGTGTAGGCATTGCGCAGCGAGCCGTCGGAGAGCCGCACGAACAGCGGGTTGCGGTCATGGATGACGGAGACGCCCTCCGAGCCCCGCATCGCCAGCGTCGCCACCATGATGCCGCCGACAATGACGATCAGCCCGGCATAGAGCAGGGTGCGGGCGCGCAGCACCTTGCTGACCGGCGCCAGCCCCTTCATGCGGCGCTCGACATTCATCTCGGTGTCGTAGGCGATCAGCCCGGTGGGGCGGCCCACCTTGTTCATCACCGTATCGCAGGCGTCGATGCACAGGCCGCACTGGATGCAGGCGAGCTGGCTGCCGAGCCGGATATCGACACCCGTCGGGCAGGCGGCGACGCATTGCTTGCAGTCGATGCAGTCGCCCGCCGGCACGCCCGCCGCGCGCAGCGCCTCGGTCTTCTTGAACGAGCCGCGCGGCTCGCCGCGATCGTAGCGATAGGTGACGTTGAAGGCGTATTCGTCGGTGAGCGCGGCCTGGATGCGCGGCCACGGGCACATATAGGTGCACACCTGCTCGCGCATATGGCCGGCGAGCACATAGGTGGTGAAGGTCAGAATGGCGATCCAGAGATAGGCCACCATCGGCGCGGTGCCGGTGAACAGCTGCCACACCAGCGTCGGCGCGTCGGCGAAATAAAGCACCCAGGCGCCGCCGGTCCACCACGCCACCATCAGCCACAGCGTGTGCTTGGACGCCGCCTCGAAGACGCGCCGGCCGCGCGAGGCGGTCTTCAGCTTCTCACGCCGCTCGCGCGGGTCGCCTTCCACCATGCGCTCAATGGCCTGGAACAGGTCGGTCCACACGGTCTGCGGGCAGAGATAGCCGCACCACAGCCGCCCTGCCACCGCGTTCATCAGGAACAGCACGAGGGCGGCGAGGATCAGAAGGCCGGTGACGTAGTAGATTTCCTGCGGCCAGATTTCGATGAAGAAGAAATAGAACCGCCCATTGGCGAGATCGACCAGCACCGCCTGCGAGGGCGCGTTCGGCCCGCGGTCCCAGCGCAGGAAGGGCAGCAGATAATAGATGCCGAGGGTGACGATGAGCAGCGTCCACTTGATCTTGCGGAACGTGCCGTGGACGGCGATGGGGTAGATCTTGCGCCGGGCCTCGTACAGCGGGGCATCGTCGTCATATTCGGGCTCTTCGAGCCGTTCCACCTTGGTCGCCATGTTCATGTCGGTCCCCGAAGCGTGCGCTGTGCGCCTCTCATGGAGACTTTCTAAACCCGTGCGCGGGGAGCGTTGATCCGGGGCTTGCCGGGCGGAAAAATGCTTATGCGGCGGGACGCCGCTGAGACGCCCCGCCGCATGGCCTCAACCCGTCAGGGTGCGCGCGCTACTGTCCCCCACCGAGCGCATGCACATAGACGGTGAGAGCCTTGATGGTGGTCGGGTCGAGACGCCCCGACCAGGCCGGCATGATGCCGGCGCGGCCATTGGTCAGGGTGGCGATGATGGTGTCGCGGTCCGAACCGTAGAGCCAGATGCCGTCGGTGAGATTGGGCGCGCCAAGCTCGATATTGCCCTTGCCGTCGGCGCCGTGGCAGGCGGCGCAATTGGCGGCGAACACTTCCTTGCCCTTGGCGAGGTCCGGCGTCACGCCCTTCGGCACCGGCAGGTTGGAGAGCGAGCGCACATAATCCGCCACCGCGACGATTTCCGGACGCTGCAGCAGGCCGTCGCGGCCGAAGGCGGGCATATCGCCGACATGGGCGTCGGCATCGGTGGAGCGGATGCCGTGCAGGATGGTCTGCTGGATCTGCTCCAGCGAGCCGCCCCACATCCAGTCGTCGTCGTTCAGGTTGGGATAGCCCTTGGAGCCGGCGGCACCCGAGCCATGGCACGGGGCGCAATTGTCGCCGAAGGCGGCGCGGCCCTGGGCGCGGGCGAAGGCCAGAAGTTCGGGATTGGCCTCGATCTGTTCGAGCGAGGCAGCCTCCAGCTTCTCGGCGAAGGCGCCGCGCTGGGTGCGCAGGTCCGCGAGCTGGACCTGCACCGCCTCGCGCGACTTCCAGCCGAGCACGCCTGAGGTGTAGCCGGAGACCAGCGGCCAGGCCGGGTAGGCGATCCAGTAGACCACCGCCCAGACGATGCAGGCATAGAAGGTCCACAGCCACCAGCGCGGCAGCGGGTTGTTCAGTTCGCGAATGCCGTCCCACTCGTGGCCGGTCGTCGAGACGCCGGTGACGGCGTCGACTTCGTTCTTGTGATGCTCGGCCATGATCAATCCTCGCGCAGCGGCATGCGGGCAGCGTCCTCGAACTGCGCCTTGCGCCGCGGCGAGAGCGCATAGGCGAGCACGCAGAGGAAGATGCCGACGAAGTAGAGAAGCCCCCAGGTCTGAGCGAATTCGGCGAGGGCGCGATAGGTCTCGTTCATCCCAGCCTCCTCAGCGGATGTTTGCCTTGTCGTCGTAGAGCTTGAAGTCGACCATGGTGCCGAGCGCCTGGAGATAGGCGATCAGCGCATCCGCTTCCGACAGAAGCTTGGGATTGCCGTCAAAGTCGCGCTGCTGCGCGCCGGGATAGCGTTCCTTCAGCCCGTCGGCATCGGCGTCGGGGTTGGCCTGCGCCCGAAGGTCCGCCAGCGCTTCCGTGACCATCGCCTCGGAATAGGGCACGCCGAGCACGGCGTTCACCTTCATGTCGTCGGCGACCTCATAGGTCTTGAGCGGGGTCTGCGCCAGGAAGGGGTAGCCGGGCATGATCGAGCCCGGAACCACCGAGCGCGGATCGGCGAGGTGCTGGCGCTGCCATTCGTCGGAATATTTGTTGCCGACGCGGGCGAGGTCCGGCCCGGTGCGCTTGGAGCCCCACTGGAACGGGCGGTCATACATGCTCTCGGCCGCCAGCGAGTAGTGGCCGTAGCGTTCCACCTCGTCGCGCAGCGGGCGCACCATCTGCGAGTGGCAGTTGTAGCAGCCCTCGCGGACATAGATGTTGCGGCCCGCAAGCTCCAGCGGTGTCCAGGGACGGATGCCGGAGACCTTCTCGATGGTGCTCTTGAGGTAGAACAGCGGCACGATTTCCACGAGGCCGCCAATGGCGACCACGAGCAGGATGCCGATCACCAGCCAGATCGAGTTCTTCTCGAGAAAGGCGTGCTTGGCCCAGAGGGATTTCTTCGGAGCGACGGCTTCAGCCATGATCTTGCCTCCTCACTCGGCCGGCACGAGGGACGGGTTGGGGACGCCGGTGCCGGCTTCCGCCAGATCCGGCTGGCGGATGGTCATGATCAGGTTGAAGGCCATGATCAGCCCGCCGATCAGGAACAGCACGCCACCCACCGCGCGGATGATGTAGAAGGGGTGCATCGCCTCGACCGTCTCGATGAACGAGTATTCGAGGAAGCCGAGCGAGGTGTAGGCGCGCCACATCAGGCCCTGTAGGATGCCCGCCACCCACATCGCCGAGATGTAGAAGACGATACCGATGGTCGAGATCCAGAAGTGCCAGTTGACGAGGCGGAGCGAATACAGTTCCCGCTTCTGCCAGAGCCAGGGCACGAGGCAGTAGATGGCGCCGAAGGAGATGTAGGCGACCCAGCCCAGCGCACCGGAATGCACATGGCCGATGGTCCAGTCGGTGTAGTGGGACAGCGAGTTCACCGCCTTCACCGACATCATAGGGCCTTCGAAGGTCGACATGCCGTAGAAGGCGACCGACACCACCATCATGCGCAGTACCGGGTCGGTGCGCAGCTTGTCCCAGGCGCCCGAGAGCGTCATCAGGCCGTTGATCATGCCGCCCCAGGAGGGCATCCACAGGATGATGGAGAAGGTCATGCCCAGCGTCTGCGCCCAGTCCGGCAGCGCGGTGTAGTGCAGGTGGTGCGGGCCGGCCCAGATATAGATGAAGATCAGCGCCCAGAAGTGGATGATCGACAGCCGGTAGGAATAGACCGGCCGGTCGGCCCGCTTGGGGATGAAATAGTACATGATGGCGAGAAAGCCGGCGGTGAGGAAGAAGCCGACCGCGTTATGGCCGTACCACCACTGCACCATTGCATCCTGCACGCCCGCCCAGACGATGTAGGATTTGGGCGAGAACACCGAGACCGGGATGCTGGCATTATTGCCGAGATGCAGCATCGCGATGGTGACGATGAAGGCGAGGTAGAACCAGTTCGCCACATAGATGTGCGGTTCCTTGCGGCGCCACAGCGTGGCGAGGAACACGAGCAGATAGGTCACCCACACCACGGTCAGCCACAGATCGGCGTACCATTCCGGCTCGGCATATTCCTTGCCCTGGGTGATGCCCAGGAGATAACCCGTGCCGGCGATGACGATGAAGAAATTATAGCCCAGCACCACGAACCACGGCGCGAGATAGCCGACGAGGCGGGCGCGCGAGGTGCGCTGCACCACATAGAACGAGGTGGCGATCAGCACGTTGCCGCCAAAGGCGAAGATCACCGCCGAGGTGTGCAGCGGGCGCAGCCGGCCGAAGGCGGTCCAGGGCAGGTCGAAGTTGAGCCAGGGGAAGGCGAGCTGGAAGGCGATGACGACGCCGACCAGGAAGCCGGCAATGCCCCAGAACATCGCCGCCGCGGTGGCGAATTTCACCGGGCCGAAATTGTAGTTCGGCTTGCCGTCGATCTCCAGCGCCGGCAGGGCCGCCGGGCGGTCCACATAGCGGTTGAGGATGACGAACACCGCCGCGATGCTGGCGAAGGCCGAGAGATAGGCGTGGAAGGCATAGGCGGCATCGTGCGTCTTTGCCGCGACGGTGATGCAGGACAGCGCCAGGACCGCGAAGACGAAGGCGAGGCCGCCCTCGCCGAAGGTCATCTTCTTTCCGCTCTGATCGACGCCCGGCTCGGTGGCACCCGAGCCGCGTCCAGCGGAGCTTTGTAGCTGCGTCATTCGACCCTCCACGTTCCGATCGGCCGATCTGGAACGACTCCATGATGTGGAGGGAGCTTTCGCGCCGCGGGCGAGCGACAACCTTGATCCACATCAAGGCTAAGGGTCTTCACGGACGCGCGAGACCGGCGGCGCAATGCCGCGCGCACAGGGTTTTGCCGCGGCCCTCCCCGGCCGTGCCGGACCGCGCGGGCCTTGCCTCCCCCGCCCGCCCCGCCTACAGACGGTCGGACGCGACAGATGCGCCACAGCGCATGAGGACCGGGACGCCGCGCATGATCCGCTTTCTCTTCCGCTTCGTCGGCCTGTGGGTTCTGGCCGGGGCCTTCGTGGCGCTGGTGCTGGACGGGGTGCGCTCCATCGCCTCGGCGGAGATCGTCACCACCCCGCTCGGCGTCACCTGGCTCGCCGTGGGACCGGACTCGCTGACCCGCTTCCAGGCCTTCGTCACCCGCACCCTCTCCGCCACGGTGTGGGATTATCTCGTCGTGCCGGTGCTCGGCGCCCCTCTCTTCCTCGTGCTCGGCGTCATCGGCGCGCTGCTGCTGCTGATCGGCCGCCGCCCGGCGGCGTGATGCCGCGCGCGTGAAGAGCGCGGCACGGCTCCGCCCTCGCGCGAAGCGGCGGCAATCCCCATATTGGCGCCATTCCAGCAAGGGATTTGCCCCATGTTCTTCTTCAAGAAGAGTATCGACCTGCCGACCCCCGCGCAGGCGCTGCCCGGCCGCGCCCGCCCGCTGCCCACCGCCGAGACCCATTTCGTCAACGGCCACAAGCTGAAGGGCCCCTATCCCGAAGGGTTCGAGACCGCGATTTTCGGGCTTGGCTGCTTCTGGGGCGCGGAGCGCAAGTTCTGGCAGACGCCGGGCGTCTATGTGACCGCCGTCGGCTACATCAACGGCATCACCCCGAACCCGACCTATGAGGAGACCTGCACCGGGCTCACCGGCCATGCCGAGGCGGTGCTGGTCGTGTTCGACCCCGCGAAGGTCAGCTACGCACAGCTGCTCAAGCTGTTCTGGGAGAGCCACGACCCGACCCAGGGCATGCGGCAGGGCAATGATGTCGGCACCACCTACCGTTCCGGCATCTATGTCACCTCAGCCCAGCAGCGCGCGGAGGCCGAGGCGAGCAAGGCGGCCTATGAGCCGGCGCTGAAGGCGAAGGGCTTCCCCGCCATCACCACCGAGATCGTCGACGCCCCGGTGTTCTACTTCGCCGAGGACTACCACCAGCAATACCTCGCCAAGAACCCGAACGGCTATTGCGGGCTCGGCGGCACCGGCGTCTCCTGCCCCATCGGCACCGGCGTCACCGCCTGACGTCACCGCCTGACGCCACCGGGGGCGGCGGGTCTTCCCGCCGCGCCTCGCCACCCGCCGTGCCTGTCTGTTCTTTGCCTGTCTATTCTTGGTCGCATCGCCGGGCGCGTCTTCCGCCTGGCGCCGGTGTGGGGGTAGCTTCCCGCCACCCGCCCCGACCGAGGATGTTGCCCATGTTCGCCCGGCTCCCCACGCTCACCCGCTCCGCCCTTCTTGCCCTGCTGCCGCTGTGCGCGACGGCGGCGCTGGCGCAGCAGCCGACGCCGGATGTCACGCCGAAGCTGCCGGCGGTGCTGCGCGACGCGCGCTATTGCGAGCTGGTGGCGGTGCATCTCACCCTGGACGGCCTCAAGGCCTCGGTGTTCAACACGCTCGGCTTTGACGACTGCCCCGCCGACAAATGGGACGCGCTGACCCGGCGCGACCTGCTCCGGGAGTTCGACACGCTCGCCGTGGTCATGAACGGGCCGCGCCATTTCATCATGGACGGCATCACCGCCACCGGCGACACCAAGACCGGCGAGGTCATCACGGTGGGCGGCATCGTCATGGCCAAGCGGGCGGAAGTGTCGCTGTCGCTGCATCAGGCGATGGGGCCGAGCTATACCGAGCAGACCATCGACCGCGAGACCACCTACCGCTTCGACGCCGGCAAGCCGGTGTTCCAGCTCACCGCCCCGGACGGCGCGGTCTATGTGATGCAGTCCTACGCCCAGATCGTCGACCCGACGCTGAGCTATGCCGACCTCGCCGGCCTCGGCAGCCGGCTCAAGCCGCCGGCGGGCTGGAGCTACAGCACCCGCACGCCGCAGCAGGACCTGCTGCTCGACGCCAAGGGCACCGCCATCGTCATTCAGGACGAGCTGAAGAACACCTATCAGAAAGTGACGGCGAACTAGAGCCTGATCCGATCAGCTTGAATCAAGCTGATCGGTGAATCAGTCTCTCGATTATTGATAGAGAACGTTTTTCCGATCTGATTGCGATGCAAACAGATCGGAACGTGCTCTAGCACGCTGTCGCCCAGCGAGGGGTACGCGACGCCCCGCGCGCGCCCCTCGCGCCCCTTCATAGAGCCTATTGCCGCCGGCGCCGCGTCGTGGCACGCCTTTCGCACCCGCGAGAGGCGGGGTCAGCTCAAGGCGACGGACGCATGGAAAAGGTCATCGAACGCTTCATCTTCGTCAGCCGCTGGATCATGGCGCCGTTCTATCTCGGGCTGGTGATCGCGCTTGCGGTGCTTCTGTTCAAATTCGGCGTCGAACTCCTGCATTTCGTCACCCACGCCAATGAGTTCGACGAGGCCGACACCATTCTCGGCATATTGGCGCTGATCGACCTCACCTTCACCGGCTCGCTGGTCATCATCGTCATCTTCTCCGGCTATGAGAATTTCGTCTCCAAGATCGACGCCTCAGGCCATTCCGACTGGCCGGAATGGATGACCAAGGTCGATTTCTCCGGCCTCAAGCAGAAGCTGCTCGCCTCCATCGTCGCCATTTCCGCCATCGCGCTCTTGAAAGCCTTCATGAATCTCGACCGCGGCGTCGACGAGAAGCAGCTGATGTGGCTGGTCATCATCCATGTCGTGTTCGTGCTCTCCGGCGTGGTGCTGGCCTGGACCGACAAGCTGTCGGAAAAGGCCCACTGATATTTTCCGAACAATTTTCGTCCATTACCTTTAATCGACGGGAATTTTGTGTGATAAGTCCACCAGCCCCTCTCGGACGACCGCCGCGATGACCGATTCCGCCCTCCCCACCCCGCCCGGCGCGCGCCGGGCCCGCCGCGCTTCCGGGCGCATGGACCCGCTCGCCCGCCTGCCGGTGTTCTTCGCGCTGGCCGGGCGCCGCGTCGTGCTGGCCGGCGGCTCGGAGGCGGCGGCGTGGAAGGCGGAGCTGCTCTCCGCCGCCGGGGCGCGGGTGGAGGTGATCGCCCCCGATTTCTGCGAGGATCTGGTCGAACTCGCCGCCGCCCCGCCCGACGGCCCGCTCCTGCTCATCGCCCGCGACTGGACCCCGGCCGACCTCGACGGCGCGGCGCTCGCCATCGGCGCGATCGAGGAGGACGAGGAGTGCGCGCGCTTCGCTGAGGCCGCGCGGCGCGCCGGCGTGCCGGTCAATGTGGTCGACAAGCCCGCCTTCTGCGATTTCGCCTTCGGCGCCATCGTCAACCGCTCGCCGCTGGTGGTCGGCATTTCCACCGACGGCGCCGCCCCGGTGTTCGGGCAGGCGGTGCGGGCCAAGATCGAGGCGGTGATCCCACAGGGCTTCAAGCGCTGGGCGGAAGCGGCGCGCAGCTGGCGCCCGGCGGTGTCCGCCCTCGCCCTGTCCTATCAGGGCCGCCGCGGCTTCTGGGAGCGCTTCACCCGCGCCGCGCTGGAGACGCCGGAGGCCGAACCGACGGAGGCCTTGCGCGAGAGCCTGCTCGGCCGCGCCGAGGTCGAGCGCTCCGACACGCCCCAGGGTTCCGTCGCGCTGGTCGGCGCCGGCCCGGGCGATCCGGAACTGCTCACCCTGAAGGCGGTGCGCGTGCTGCAATCCGCCGATGTGGTGCTGTATGACGATCTCGTCGCCCCGGCGGTGCTCGATGTCGCCCGCCGCGAGGCCCGCAAGATGCTGGTCGGCAAGACCGGCTACAAGGCCTCCTGCAAGCAGGACGACATCAACGCGCTGATGGTCTCGCTGGCCAAGCAGGGCAAGCGCGTGGTGCGGCTGAAGGGCGGCGACCCCATGGTGTTCGGCCGCGCCGGCGAGGAAATCACCGCCGCGCGCCATGCCGGCCTGCCGGTGGAAGTGGTGCCCGGCATCACCGCGGCGCAGGGGGCGGCGAGCCGGCTCACCACCTCGCTCACCCATCGCGACCATGCGCGCCGGCTGCAATTCGTCACCGCCCATGCGCGCGACGGCAAGCTCCCGCGCGATCTCGACTGGCAGGCGCTGGCCGATCCCGCCGCCACCACGGTGGTCTACATGCCCCAGCGCACCTGGGGCGAACTGGCGGGCAAGGCGATGGCGGCGGGGCTCGATCCGGCGACGCCGGCCATCGCGCTGTTCTCGGCCACGCGGCCGGAGGAACGGCAAATCCCCGCCACCGTCGCCACGTTGCAGGCGGCGCTGGAAGCGGCGGTGGCGGATGGCGCCAGCGGGCCCTGCCTCATTCTGTTCGGCCATGCGATTGGCGAGGCGGCAGCCTTCGCGCAGCCGGAAGCGGCGGAAGTGGCCCAGGCCGCGCGGGGGTAAACGCTCTTCACCGTCATCCCGGACGGCCGAAGGCCGATCCGGGATTGCCGCCAGTCCTGAGAACGATCCCGGCTCTCGCTCCGCTCGGCCGGGATGACGAATCCCCCCCATCCCCGGGCTTGACCCGGGGAGCCAAGTCTTGAGCGGGGCACGGGCCGAGTGGCCGTCTGCGTCCTTCGAGGCGCGGGCCAGAGCGGGGTGGCCGGGTCAAGCCCGGCCATGAGGAGGCAAGGGTAGCGAAACCCTACCCGATCCGCTCTTCCAGCTTTTCGTAAAGCGGGTTCTCGGCGGCGAACACATAGTCGAGCGGGCCGACCGAGACGGTGGCCGCCCCCTGTTCGCGCAAAAACACCGCCAGCGGGTGCAGCGTGTCCGGCGGGCAGTGCAGCGTCACCATGCCGGAGGAAGTCGGCGCGCCGAAGGGCGCCACGGCGCGGAAACGGCGCACCGCCTCCTGCACCACGCCGGCATCGCAGGCGGCAAAGCGCGTCTTCACCTCGCGCATGGTGGCGGCGCGCTTGGCCGCCGTCACCCGGTCGAGCAGCGCCCGCGCCGCCGCCCGCGCCGCCTGGTTCCAGTCCGCGTTGAGCGAGGCGACGAGATTGGCCTCGGAGCGCAGGATGACGCCGTCGTCGATCACCTTCAGCGCGTTCGCCGCCAGCGTCGAGCCGGTCGTGGTGATGTCGACGATCAGCTCCGCCGTGCCCGCCGCCGGCGTGCCCTCGGTGGCGCCTAAGCTTTCCACGATGCGGTAATCGACAATACCGTGGCGGGCGAAGAAGCCGCGCGTGAGGTTGAGATATTTCGTCGCCACCCGCACCCGCCGCCCGCGCGTGGCGTGGAAATGCGTGGCGACATCGTCGAGGTCGCGCATGGTGCGCACGTCGATCCAGGCCTGCGGCACCGCCACCACCACATTGGCGTGGCCGAATCCGAGCCCTTCCACCAGCAGCACCTTGGAATCAGCGTCGGGGATGCTCTCGCGCACCAGATCCTCGCCGGTGACGCCGAGATGCACGGCGCCCGCCGCCAGCTGGCTGGCGATCTCGGAGGCCGAGAGATAGGCGACTTCCACCCCCTCCACCCCGCTCAGCGTGCCGCGATAGTCGCGCGCGCCGCGCGACTGGGTCAGCGACATGCCGGCGCGGGCGAAGAAGCCGGTGGCGTTTTCCTGCAGCCGGCCCTTGGACGGCACGGCGACGATCAGCGCGCTCATAGACGGGCCTCCACGGCATCGAGCCGGCCGAGCCAGACGGCGAAGCCGACGGCGGGAATGGGTTCCCCGGCGCCGAGCCGGCCGAGCAGCCCGTCATAGCGCCCGCCGGCGACCAAGGGCGCACCCGCCCCGTTCTCATGCAGCTCGAACACCATGCCGGAATAGTAATCCAGTGGCCGGCCGAAGGCGGTGGCGAAGGAGAGGCGCTCGGGCTCGATGCCCTGCGCGGCGATGAAATGGGTGCGGGTCTCGAAGGCGTCGAGCGCGCCGTCCAGCTCCAGCCCCGCCTCCTCAGCCAGCGCCCGCAGCCGCGCCGCCGCCTGGTCGGGCGTGCCGGCAATGGCGAGATAGCGCTCGATCACCATGACCTTCTCCGCCGACAGGCCTTCGGCATCGCCGGGCGCGGCCTGTTCGAGAAAGCGCTCGGCGATTTCCGAAACGGAACGCCCGCCGACGGTGGAAATGCCGGCGATGGAGAGCAAATCCGTCACCAGCGCCCGCGCCGCCGCCGGGTCGGAGCCCGCCAGCGCCGAGAGCACGCCGGCATGGGCGGTGACGCCGCCGGCCTCGGGGCGGTGCTTCAGCAGCGCGAGGTCAGCGCCGAGATCGCCGGAGCGGGCGAAATCCTTGATGAGCCGCCGCCGCCACACGGGCGGCAGGTTCAGCGCGTCGAGCAGCGTGGCGAACAGGCCGGCATCGCCGAGCCGGATGGTGGGGTCGATCACCCCCCACAGCGCCGCCGTCTCCAGCCCCAGCGCCAGCACATCGGCATCCGCCGCCTCGCGGTCGTGCCGGCCGAGGGATTCGACGCCGGCCTGCAGCAGCTCCCCGCCCGCCACATCCGAGCGGAACACCGGGCCGAGATAGGCGAAATCGCGCGGCTGGGCGGCGCCCTCGGCGATGTAATGGCGGCACACCGGCAGAGTGAGGTCCGGTCGCAGGCACAGCTCGTGCCCGTCCGGGTCCATGGTGATGAACATGGTGCGCCGCATCTCCTCGCCCGACAGGTCGAGAAAGGCATCGGCGGGCTGGAGCACCGGCGGCTCGACGCGCGTGAAACCGGCGCGCGCATAGAGCGCGAGCAGTTCCTCGGCGTGGCTTTGGTCGGCGGGCATGGGCGGGTCCGGTGTGCGGGAAACGGGGCGGCGAGAAGCTGCGCGCTTCTAGCAAAGCCCCGCGCGCGGGTCCATGCGCGGGCGGCGAGATGGTTTCGGGGTGGGCGACGGGCCGCCCGTTCCCGTGCGCCTCGCCCCCTCTGGCATCCCGGCGGGTCCGCGCCTATCTCCTCGCCGCATTCCGTTTCCTGCCAAGGACTTCCGCGATGAAAGGCGCCCTCAGCGAACTCTCCGCCTGGCTTCAGGCCAATGGCCTCAACCCCGCCGATTTCCGGCTGCGGCTGGAGGCGAAGACCATCACCGCCCAGCGCGACGCGCTCAAGGCGTTCAAGGCCGAGGTCGAGCCCCACCTCGCGCCCCCCGCCGCGCCCCACCGCAAGGGCACGCTGAACGGGGTGGAAATCTCCGTCGAAGGCCCGCTGCACGGTTTCTGATGGGATGACGGTGCGCGCAATGACGGCCCGTCCGCACGCCCGTCATGCTGAGGCGCCCGGCAACGCCGGGGGTTGACGCACGCAGACGGGCGCCCCTACCCCAGCGCGGCCCCGTGCGGCACGCCGTGATGGTCGAGCAGCTCGCGCACCTTTTCCACCAGCTCGGCCTCACCGCAGGCGAACTGCGCTGGGCGGGTGCTGCGCCATTCGGCATTGTCGGTGATGGCGGCGGCGGCCTTGGCGCCTTCGATCAGATCCTTGATCTGCACCTGCCCGTTTGCCCGCTCGTCCGAGCCCTGGATGACCACGCAGGGCGAGTTGCGGCGGTCGGCATATTTGAACTGGTTGCCGAGATTCTTCGGGTTGCCGAGATACATCTCGGCGCGGATGCCCGCCTGCCGCAGGGTGGCGACGAGGCCCATGTAATGCGCGGTCTGGTCGCGGTCCATCACCACCACCACCACGGGGCCGAACTCCGGCGCGGCGTCGGTCTTGAGGTAGGACAGCGCGGAAGCCAGCCGCGAGACGCCGATGGAGAAGCCCGTCGCCGGCACCGCTTCCCCCCGGAAGCGCCCCACCAGCCCGTCATAGCGCCCGCCGCCGCCGACCGAACCGAAGCGCACCGGGCGGCCCTTCTCGTCCTTCACCTCGAAGGTCAGCTCGGCCTCGAAGACCGGGCCGGTATAGTATTCGAGGCCACGGACGACGGATACGTCGCCTCGAATACGATCTCCTTCATAACCACCAGCATTGCACAAGAACTGAATTGCCTTTAGCTCAGCTAACCCTTCCAACAGAGCAGTCGGGACCTCGGCGTCCAATCCCAGCCAGTCATCCACCAGAGTTCTAATATCGTCGGAGAAGCCCTCTTGATCCAAACGGTCAAACCACCTGGCCGGATGATTGCCCCATTTCTCATCGAACTCCGCTTTGGACAGGAACCGAGCTTCAGCCCTGATGCCCGAACTGGGCTCCAAATTGAGAAGCCTGATTATTCTATAGATCTGGCTGTTGTTAAGGCCCGCGCCCTTGGTGAAGTCGCCGCTCTTGGCTTCTGGATTTTCCCACCTGCCTTCACCCAATAGATCCTCGACACCCTGCGGTCCCACCTTGTCGAACTTGTCGATGGCGCGCAGCACGGTCAGCCGGCGGCCGGCATTCGCGTCGCCGCCGAGGCCGATGGCCTCCAGCACGCCGTCGAGCACCTTGCGGTTGTTCACCTTGATGACGAACTTGCCGGCCAGCCCCAGCGCTTCCAGCGTGTCCGCCATCATCATGCAGATCTCGGCGTCCGCCGCGACCGTCGGCGCGCCCACCGTGTCGGCGTCGAACTGCATGAACTGGCGGAAGCGCCCCGGCCCGGGCTTCTCGTTGCGAAACACCCAGCCGGCGCGGTAGCTGCGGAAGGGTTTCGGCAGCTTGTCGAAATTCTCCGCCACATGGCGGGCGAGCGGGGCGGTGAGGTCGTAGCGCAGCGACAGCCACTGCTCGTCATCGTCCTGGAACGAGAACACGCCCTCATTCGGCCGGTCCTGGTCCGGCAGGAACTTCCCCAGCGCGTCGGTATATTCGATGAAGGGGGTTTCCAGCGCCTCGAAGCCATAGAGCTCATAGACCCGCCGGATCTTGTCCAGCATCTCCCGCGTCGGCGCGAGGTCGCCCGGCCCGCGATCGGCGAAGCCGCGCGGCATGCGGGCGCGGAGCTTGGTGGGTTTGTCCTTGGCCATGGGCGCCGTCCTTCTCGAAGTACGGCGCGGGTTTAGAGGATGGGGCGACGTGCGGCAATGGCTTGGCGCAATGGCTTGGCGCCAATGGCTTGGCGGCAATGCCGGAGCTTCAGTCGAACAGCTCCGCCACCGCTTCCTCGGCAATGGCGAAGCCGGTGGAAGCGCCAGTGCCGCTGGTCACCACCACGAGGCGGATATGCTCATGCGGCCGGTCGATGAAGGCGAGCCGGTCGGCAGCCGAGGCATAGGTGCCGATCCAGCGCTCGGTGACGGCAGGCCGGCGGCCGAACAGGGCTTCATATTCGTCGAGGATCAGTTCATCGACGAAATCCGGAGCGAAGGGGTCCGGCGTCGCGGCGTAATGATGGCTGTCGCCGACCACGAGCGAGCCGTCGGCCGACTGCACCACGATGAGATGCACCCCGTGTTTCAGATGCTCGGCCTGCTCGGCTTCCAGCACGCGCTTCAGCGCCTCCGCCTCGGGCAGTTCGGCATAGCCGAGATAGCGCCCGAGCGAGAGGTCGGTCATTACCGAGCCCGGCAGCCGGCCAAGCGCGGGGTCGGTCACGCGCAGCATGTGCAGCTTGCAGCGGGTGACGCCATAGGCTTTGAAACGGTCCTCGAACAGCGTGTGGAAATCGTCGCCCGGCGCCACCACGATGCGCGCGGCCGAAACCGTGCCGGAGGAGGTGACGACCCGCCCCGGCTCCACGGCGGTCACCGCACTTTCGCGGCGGAATTCCACGCCCTCGCTCGCCAGCCAGGCGGCGAGGCGGGGAATGGCGTCGCGCGATTCCACCCGCATGTCGTGCGGGCTCCACAGGCCGCCGGAAAGCGGGCCGGTGAGCGCCGGCAGCCGTTCGCGCGCCGCCTCGGCGGTCAGCAGCTCGCAGCCCTCGCCCATCTCGGTGGCGCGGAAGGCTTCCAGCACCGGCATCGCCTCCGGCCGGCGCACGGCGACCAGCAGGCCGCGATGCTCCACCGCGATGCCGGCCTTGGGCGCCACCTCGGCCCAGATGTCGCGCGAGCGCATGGCGCGGCGCCAGCACGTCCCACGCTGCTGGCCGGTGACGGTGACGAAGCCGAAATTGCGCACCGAGGCGCCATTGGCCTGCGCGTCGCGGTCGATGACGACGGCCTTCAGCCCGCGGCGGCGGGCGGCAAGGGCATGGCCAAGGCCGACGACGCCCGCACCGACAATGGCGAGATCGAAACTGTCCGACATGAGAGGGGTCCGCGTGGAAGGGGTGATCCGGGCGGACCAAGCCTATAGCGCCTCCCGCCCCGTCCTGCCACGCGTTCCTGTGTGCGGGCGGGTTATCAATTCGCGGCGGCGGAATTCGACCGCTTCAGGCCGAGATCGGCGAGATCGGCCCGCACCTTGCGGGCGACGCCGGCATCGGGGAAGAAACGGGCGATCATGGTGTCGGGGTCGCTGCCCCAGGCGGGGGCGAGCGCGACGAGCTTGGACACATCGGCCCGCGCCTCCTCATCCTCGCCGGCGAGATGGCTGGCCAGCGCCCGCGCCAGCAAGCCGGGCGCGTAGCCCTCGCCCATGAGATGATCCGCCGCCGCCATCGCCGCCACCGCATCGCCCCTTATATAGGCGGCGATGACGCGGTGATATTCCACCCAGGGCGGCATGCCCGGTGCCGCCTGCGCCGCCTGCGCCAGCATGGCCTCGCCGCGCGCGGTCTCGCCCAGCGCGATCAGTCGGCCGCCGAAATCGGCGATGATGTCGACATCATAGGGGTTCAGCTCCAGCGCGGCGGTGCCGGCCGCCAGCGTCGCCGCGCGTTCGCCCCGGAAGAAATGCACATCCATCAGCACGCGCCGGGCGAAGGCGCTGGTGGGCGCCAGTTCCACCGCCTGCTCGGCGGCGGCGAGGGCGCGGTTGAGCGTCGGGGTGGCGGCGCGCATCGGGGCGCCGGCGCGGATCTCGTCGAGCGAAAGCTCGGCCAGCAGCGCATAGCCGAGGGCGAAGGTGCGATCCTCCGCCACCGCCTTTTCCAGGCACGCCTGCGCCGCCTCATGCTCGGCCGGGAGATAGGAGCGCCAATAGGAATAGGCGATCAGCACGCAGCCATAAGGCCCCGCGCTCGCCGGGCCGCCGGCGGCGGTGACGCGCGCCCGCGCCCGGGCCTGGATGACGCCATAGGGCTCGGCGATCGCCGCCATGATGTCGCGCACCAGGCCGATCTCCAGTGCCGTGGCGTCGCCGCCGCGCTTGAGGCTGTCGAACTCGCGCGACCAGACGATGGTGCCGTCGCACAGGTCGGACAGCCGCAGAAGCACGGAAAGCGTGCCGTCGTCATGGTTCTCCACCAGCCCGCCCAGCGCGAAGGCGGAGCTGGCGGCAGCGCCCTCGCCGGAACAGCGCAGCGCCGGCCGCGCATCCGGGCTCGCCAGCACGTCGAGCAGGTCGAAGCGGGCGAGCGCGTCGCGCACCCGCACCTCGATCCCCTCGGCGGTGAAATCGCCGCTGGCGGCGGCGCCGGGGGCCTTGGCCGCGCCCCCGGTGGTCTCGAAGCCCCGCACCTCGATCATCGGGATGCCGAGCCGGTTGGTGCGCTCCAGCGGTTGCCAGGTGGAGCCGGCGAGCAGGCTGCGCACGCCCAGCGGGTCATGGCTGCCGGTGACGAGGCCCGCCACGACGATGCCGCAGGCCAGCAGCAGCAAAGCGAGCGCGAGCACGCGGCCGAGCCGCGGCCGGGCCGGCGGCGGCAGGGCGGCGGGTGCGGGTGTCTCCGGCGGGGAGGCATGGGTGGTGGCGTCGGCCTCGGCGTCGCCGTCACTGACAAACGCCTCGTCCGCGCCCTCCCCGGCCGCGAGGCGCGGCAGGAATTGCGGCACATAGCTGCCGCGCGGAATGGCGATTTCGATCTCGTCGCCCGCCCCGGCGCCGGCATAATAGCGCTCCAGCGCCCGGCGCAGCCTGGTGGCCTCCACCCGCACGATCGGGTCCGCCTGCGGGTCGAAGGAGGCGTCGCGGCCCAGCGCCTCGACGGCGATGGTGTAGCCCTTGATCGCCTCGCGCCGTCCTTCCAATGTGGCTTCGACGACGAAACGCAGGATGTTGCCGAGCTGCGGCGAGGAGCGCAGCTCATCGGAGCCGAGCACGAGCGCCAGCGCGTGCCGCACCGCTTCCGGGGTGGCGGCACCGGCGGCGGGCGAGTCGAGTGTCGTGCTCTCCGGCACTGCAACGTCCTATCCTGCGCCGTCCCGGGTCCCCCCTCCCGCAACGGCCGAAACGCTCCACGGAAAGTATGCCGCGCGCCGCATGACGCAACGTGACCACTTTCCCTCTGCCGCGCCTTGATGGCCGCGATGAGGCGGCGGGGTCAAGCTCCGTCGGGCGGCAGAAAGGAAAGTGATCACATCATGATTATTTCTCGTGAGCAGATCCTGCATAGATATTATACATGAATAAAAAAGCGCGGCCTGCCCTGATCGTCGTCCCCTGACGGAGTTTTCCATGCCCTCCTCTTCGTCCGCCATTGCCAGCCCGAACGACCTTGAGGCGTTCTTCATGCCCTTCACGCCCAACCGGGCGTTCAAGGCGCGGCCGCGGCTGCTGTCCCGCGCCAAGGACATGCACTACTACACGCCCGAAGGGCGCGGGGTGCTGGATGCCACCGCCGGTCTGTGGTGCGCCAATGCCGGCCATAACCGCGATCCCATCGTCGAGGCGATCCAGAACCAGGCGGCGGAGATGGATTTCGCCCCGCCCTTCCAGTACGGCCACCCCAAGGCGTTCGCCGTCGCCGCCCGCATCGCCGCGCTGGCGCCGGGCGATCTCGACCATGTGTTCCTGTGCAATTCCGGCTCGGAGGCCGGCGACAGCGCGCTGAAGATCGCGCTCGCCTACCACGCCACCACGGGCAACGCGACGCGCACCCGCCTCATCGGCCGCGAGCGCGGCTATCACGGCGTCGGCTTCGGCGGCATCTCGGTCGGTGGCATGTCGCCGAACCGCAAGATGTTCGGCTCGCTGCTGCCGGGCGTCGACCATCTGCCGCACACCTATAATCGCGAGAAGCAGGCCTTCTCCAAGGGAGAGCCGGAGTGGGGCGCCGAGCGCGCCGACGCGCTGGAGAACCTCGTCGCCCTGCACGACGCCTCCACCATCGCCGCCGTCATCGTCGAGCCGATGGCCGGCTCCACCGGCGCCATTCCCGCCCCGGTCGGCTATCTCAAGCGCCTGCGCGAGATCTGCGACAAATACGGCATCCTGCTGATCTTCGACGAGGTCATCACCGGCTTCGGCCGCCTCGGCTATGCCTTCGCCGCCGAGCGCTATGGCGTGGTGCCCGACATGATCACCTTCGCCAAGGGCGTCACCTCTGGCGCGGTGCCGATGGGCGGCGTGCTGGTGCGCAAGCACATTTACGACGCCTTCGTGAAGAGCGACGCGCCGGTCATCGACCTGTTCCACGGCTACACCTATTCGGCCCACCCGCTGGCCTGCGCGGCCTCGCTGGCGACGCTGGACCTCTACCGCGAGGAAGGCCTGTTCGAGCGCGCCCGCGCGCTGGAGCCGGTGTGGGCGGAGGCGTTCCACTCGCTGCGTTCCAAGCCCGGCGTGCTCGACATCCGCACCGTCGGCCTCGTCGGCGCCATCGACTTCGCCTCGCGCGAGGACGGTGTCGGCCGCCGCGCCTATGAGGGCATGGAGCGGCTGTTCCACGACGAGGGCATGCTGGTGCGCACCGCCGGCGACACCTTCGCCGTCAGCCCGCCGCTCATCGTCAGCGAGAGCCAGATGGGCGAGATCGTCGAGAAGATCGGCCGCACGCTCGACGCGATCTTCTGAACCGGCGGGCGAGCCGCCCTCATCCCCGGGCCTGTCCCGGGGATCCAGCGGTCCCGCCTTGCACCGTCGAAAACCTGCATGGCCGGGTCACGCCCGGCCATGCGTGTAACTGGCGCAGCGTTCTTCCCGCATAACGTTCATCCTGAGGTGCCCGGCCAGCGGCCGGACCTGCCGCCGCCCTTATCCCCGGGCAGGTATCAACCGCTTCCGACACATCCTCGAAAGCGAGATCTGAAACCTCCCGGACATGATCAACCAAGGCCATGGCCGCCGCCGCGCCAGGCGACGCGAAATCTGCCGGCTCCAAGGCTGGTTTCCGACGCGCCTAGACCTCACTACATAGCCGGCTCATTTTATCGAGGTCGCCGGCCGTCGCTGGTACATAGGCCATCAGCCTGAGGTCCGGCCGTCCGTCGATGGCAAAGGAGGAGAACTCGAAGGTAATCTCGCCCACCCTCGCGTGACGAATGGTCTTCGCGCCTTCGCCCGTGGTGCGCACGTCGTTCTCGCTCCACAGGCGGGCGAAATCGGCGCTGCGCGCGGACAGTTCGGCGACAAGTACGGACGCCCGCGCATCCGCGCCGGCGCGGACGGTCTCCGCCCGAAACGTCGCCACCAGAAACCGAGCGACGGCCTCCCAGTCGCTCTGGGCGGCGCGCGTGGCCGGATCGAGGAATATCCGCCGCAATATGTTGCGCTCATCGGGGGCCATGGCCTCGTAATCGGCGAGAGCCAGCCGTGCCGCGCGGTTCCAGCCGATGATGTCCCATGTCGCGGTGGCGACGGTGGCCGGGATCATCGGCATGGCATCGAGAAAGCGCTGCAGCCGCCCGGAAATTCCCTCCTGCGCGGGGGCACCCGCCTTGGGGCGATGGCCGATGCCCACGAGGTAGAGATGCTCGCGCTCCGCCTCGGTCAGCATCAGCGCGCGGGCGAGGCTGTCGAGCACGCGCGGCGAAGGGGCGCCGCCCCTGCCCTGCTCCAGCCAGGTGTACCAGGTGGTGCTGATATGGGCGCGCTGCGCGACTTCCTCGCGGCGCAGGCCCGGCGTGCGGCGGCGGCCATCGAAACCCAGCGCGGCCGCGTCGAGCCGCTGGCGGCGATCCCTGAGATAGGCGCCGAGCCGGTGCCTATCAGCGGCATCCTGCAGCATGGTAGTCATTATACCCCTATAAAGTCACTACTTTAACTTGATACAGTGTGACGCCTATTCTTCTCCCCGACAAGAAGGAGAAGTGTGATGCAAGTATTTGTGACCGGCGCGACAGGTTTTGTCGGTTCCGCCGTAACCGCCGAGCTCATCGCAAACGGATATCGCGTGCTGGGCCTCGCGCGCTCGCAACGCGGCGCGGATCAACTCGTCCGCATGGGCGCGCAGGTGTCGCGGGGCGACCTCGAAGCGCCGGAGACCCTGCGCGAGGGGGCGGAGCGGTGCGACGCCATCATTCATACGGGCTTCATCCACGATTTCGCCCGCTTCGCCTGGGCCTGCGCGCTCGACAAGGCGGCCATCGAGACGATAGGGGCGGCGATCGCCGGCACGCAGAAGCCGTTCATCGTCACCGCCGGTCTCGCCGGGCTGGGCCTACCGGGCGTGCCGGTGACCGAAGACGTCATCGCCCCGCAACCCAGCGACGCCTATCCCCGCGCCTCCGACAGCGCGGCGCGGGCGCTCACCGCGCGCGGCATCCCCACGACGATCATGCGCCTTCCGCCCTCCGTCCATGGGCGCGGCGACCACGGTTTCGTGCCCATGCTGATCGGCCTGGCGCGGGAACAGCGCCGTGCGGCCTATATAGGTGACGGCACCAATGTCTGGCCGGCGGTGCATGTGGCCGATGCCGCCCGCGCCTATCGCCTCGCCATGGAGCGCGGCCCGAGCGGCGATGCCTTTCACGCTGCCGGGGAACTCGGCATTCCCTTTCGTGACATCGCCCGGACCATCGCGGACGGGCTGGGTCTGCCTTGCGTGTCGCTGGCCCCGGAGGAGGTGCGCGGCTATTTCGGCTGGTTCACCGGCTTCGCGCGGATGGACCACCCGGCCTCCACCGACATCACGCAACGCGCGCTCGGCTGGCAGCCGATGGGACCGGGGCTGCTCGACGACATGAGAGGCGCCGGCTACTTCGCGGCGCCGGTCAGCTGAGCGGGCGCCACCCCGTCACTTTGTATCAATTCTTATCAGCAGCTGCCGTTGCGACACCTCGCGACAATAGATGGCGTGGGCGGCACGCTTCTGCGACAGCCCGCGCCTAGCTTTTCCCGGCCGACCAATGCCTGCCGCCCCGTCGCCGGAAGCCCCTCGCTGTCCGGCCCGTGCGGCAGTCTCCGTTTCTCCAGCCGGGAGGCCACCATGGTCCAGCTCACCGTCAACGGGCAGATGCACACGATCGAGGCGGAGCCCGATACGCCGCTTCTCTGGGTCCTGCGCGAGCAGATCGGGCTCACCGGCACCAAGTTCGGCTGCGGCATCGCCATGTGCGGCGCCTGCACGGTTCATATCGACGGGGTGGCGACGCGCTCCTGCGTGATGCCGCTTTCCGCCATCGAGGCCGGGCAGAAGATCGTCACCATCGAGGGCCTGTCGCCCGACGGCTCGCACCCGGTGCAGAAGGCCTGGCTGGCGCTGGACGTTCCCCAGTGCGGCTACTGCCAGACCGGCATGATCATGGCGGTGGCGAGCCTGTTGGAGACCAACCCCAACCCCAGCGACGACGACATCAACGCCGAGATCACCAATATCTGCCGGTGTGGCACCTATAACCGCGTCCGCGCCGCCATTCACCTGGCCGCCGACGGCAAGGCCGGCTGAGGGAGAGCGCCATGAGCATCGTCCAGTCGGTCTCGCGCCGCCATTTCATCGTCGGTTCCGCCGCCAGCATCGGCGGCCTGTCGCTCGGCTTCCATGTGCCCTTCCTGGCGTCGGCCTCGGCGCAGGAGGCGGCGACCCTGCCACCGGAGATCAATGCCTGGGTGGTGGTGAAACCGGACGACACCATCGTCGTCCGCATCGCCCGCTCGGAAATGGGCCAGGGCACGCTTACCGGCCTCGCCCAGCTGGTGGTGGAGGAGCTGGAAGGCGACTGGTCGAAGGTCACGACGGAATATCCGCCGCCGGGCGAGAATCTGCGCCGCAACCGCGTTTGGGGCAGCTACTCCACCGGCGGCTCGCGCGGCATTCGCGATTCACATGACTATGTCCGCAAGGGCGGCGCCGCCGCGCGCCATATGCTGGTCGCCGCCGCCGCGGAGCGCTGGGGCGTGCCGGCGAGCGAATGCACGGCGGCGAAAAGCGTCGTCACCCATGGCCCGAGCGGGCGCACCCTGCGCTATGGCGAGGTGGCGGAAGCCGCCGGCCGCCAGACGCCACCGGCCGAGGTGACGCTCAAAGACGCCAAGGACTGGACCGTCGCCGGCCAACCGCTGCCGCGCCTCGACACGGTGGAAAAGCTCACCGGCCGCCAAGTCTACGGCGCCGACCTGAAGATGGAAGGCCTGCTCAATGCCGCGATCAAGGCCTGCCCGGTCTTCGGCGGCCGGCTCGTCAGCTTCGACGCGGCCACCATCCGGTCCATGCCCGGCGTGAAGCAGGTGGTGAAGGTGGATGACCGCTCCGTCGCCGTCGTCGCCGACACCTGGTGGCGAGCGAAGACGGCGCTGGACGCGCTGCCGATCACCTGGGACGAGGGCCCCAACAAGAGCCTTTCCAGCGCCGACATAAGCGCGATGCTGGCGGAGGGGCTGGACGCGGAGGAGGCCTTCGTCGGCAACCGCCAGGGCGACGCAAAGGCGGAGATTGCCCGCATCAAGGCCGCGGGCGGCAAGGTCATCACCGCTACCTACGCCTTCCCCTACCAGAACCACGCCACCATGGAGCCGATGAACGCCACCGCGCGCTGGACGGCGGAGAAATGCGAGGTGTGGGTCCCGACGCAGAATGGCGAAGCCAGCCTCGCGGCCGCCGCCGAGGCCGCCGGCCTGCCGGTCGGCCAGTGCGAGGTCTACAAGATCCACCTCGGCGGTGGCTTCGGCCGGCGCGGCAACTTCCAGGATTATGTCCGCCAGTCGGTCAGCATCGCCCGGCAGATGCCGGGCATCCCGGTCAAGCTGTTGTGGACCCGCGAGGAGGACATGCTGCACGGGGCCTATCACCCCACGACCCAGGCCAAGCTGACCGGCGCGCTGGACGCGGACGGCAACCTCACGGCGCTGCATCTGCGCATTTCTGGCCAGTCCATCCTCGCTGCGGTTCGGCCGGAAGGCATGCAGGGCGGCATGGACCCTGTGGTGTTCCAGGGTCTGACGGCAAGCCTGCCGGAGGGCCACCTCGCCTATACCGTGCCGAACCTGTTGATCGACCACGCCATGCGCAACCCGCCGGTGCCGCCCGGCTTCTGGCGCGGGGTGAACCTCAACCAGAACGCCATCTATGTCGAATGCTTCATCGACGAGCTCGCCCATGCCGCCGGCACTGAGCCGCTCGCCTTCCGCCGCAAGCTGATGGCAAACCACCCCAAACATCTCGCCGTGCTGGAAGCGGCGGCGAACGGCATCGGCTGGGACACGCCCCCGGCACCGGGGCGCCATCGCGGCCTTGGCCAGATCATGGGCTTCGGCTCCTATGTCGCCGCCGCCGCCGAAGTCTCGGTGGAGAATGGCGAGTTGAAGATCCACCGTATCGTTGCCGCCACCGATCCCGGCCATGTGGTCAATCCGGCGCAGGTCGAGCGGCAGGTCGAGGGCTCCTTCGTCTACGGCCTTTCCGCCTGCCTCTATGGCGAATGCACCGTGGAGGGAGGCCAGATTGCCGAGACCAATTTCGACACCTACGAGGTGCTGCGCATGGCGCAGATGCCTGACGTGGAAACCATCATGCTGCCCTCCGGCGGGTTCTGGGGCGGGGTGGGTGAGCCGACCATCGCCGTCGCCGCGCCGGCGGTGCTCAACGCGCTGTTCGCCGCCACCGGCAAGCGCTACCGCACCATGCCCTTGAAGAACCACGAGCTTGCCTGATGCGCGGCCTCTTTCTGCTGCTGCCGGCTCTAGGACTGTTGATGTCCGCTGCGCCGGCAGACGCCGCGCCACCGCGCGGGGCGGCCTCCTGCTCCGGCTGCCATCCGCGCACGGCCACCAGCGGGCCGGTGCCGAGCCTGAACGGGCAGCCCGCCGACAAGATCGTGGCGGACATGGCGGCGTTCCGCTCGGGCGAGCGCCGTTCAACCGTGATGACGCGCATCGCCAAGGGTTTCACCGATGAGGAAACACGGGCCATCGCCGATTATTTCGCCAATGGGGGCAACGCACCCGCCCAGCCGTAGGCGCGTTCTGGGCGGGCTGGCGGCGGGGGTCTGCGCCGCTCTCACCAGCCCTGCCGTGCGCGCACAGTCGGCCCCCCGCGTGGTGGTGATTGGCGGCGGTTTCGGCGGGGCGAGCCTTGCCCGCGCCCTGAAGCGCGAGGACCCCGGCATATCAGTGGCGCTGGTGGAACCCAATGCGCATTACACCGCCTGCCCGCTCAGCAATGCGGTGATCGCAGGGCTGCGCGACATGAAGGCCCAGCATTTCGGCTATGCCGGCCTCGCCGCCGACGGCATCACCCATGTGCCGCAGAAGGCCGTGCGCGTCGAGGCGGACCAGCGCCGCGTCGTGCTCGCCGACGAGGTGCGGCTCAGCTATGATCGCCTCGTCGTCGCGCCCGGGATCGAGCTCAACTTCGACGCCATTCCCGGCTATGACGCGGCGGCGAGCCAGCTGATGCCGCATGCCTGGAAGGCCGGCGAGCAGACCCTGCTGCTGCGCCGCCAGCTGGAGGCGATGGAGGATGGCGGGCTGGTGGTCATCTCCGCCCCGGCAAATCCGTTCCGCTGCCCGCCCGGTCCCTATGAGCGGGCGAGCCTGATCGCGCACTACCTCAAAGCCCATAAGCCGCGCTCCAAGCTCATCATCCTCGACGCCAAGGACGCCTTCTCCAAGCAGCGGCTGTTCGAAGCGGGCTGGGCCGCGCTCTACCCCGGCATGATCGAATGGGTGGGCCTGTCCTTCGGCGGCGCGCTGACCGAGGTGGAGGCCGCGAGCCGGACCCTGCGGACCGAGTTCGGCGAGCACAAAGCTACGGTGGCCAACGTCATTCCCCCGCAGCGCGCCGGCGCCATCGCCGCCATCGCCGGCGTCACGGATCGCACCGGCTGGTGCCCGATCGACCCCGTCACCTTCGAATCCCGGCTGGTGCCGCATATCCATGTCATCGGCGACGCGGCCATTGGCGGGGCGATGCCGAAATCTGCCTTTACGGCCAACGCCCAGGCCAAGGCCTGCGCCAGCGCCGTCATCGCCCTGCTGCGCGGGCGCGACCCGGGCGAGCCGAAGCTGATCAACACCTGCTACAGCCTGCTGGCGCCGGATTACGGCATCTCCATCGCCGGGGTCTACAGCCCGCAGAACGGGCTGCTCACAGAAGTGGAGGGCGCCGGCGGCACCTCGCCTTTGGACGCGTCGGCCTCCATCCGCGCCGAGGAGGCCGCCTATGGCGAGGCGTGGTTCGCGACGATCACCACGGAGGCGTTCGGGTGAGGCGGGCCCTGGCGGGTGCCGCTCTCGCCTTGTCCGGCGTGGCGGGGGACGCCCTACGCGCCGACGCTCGGGAGGGTACCGAACCGGTGCCCTATGTCGTTACCGACGACGGCATTCGCGAAAAGCTGGGCGGGCAGCGCGGCGATCCAGCCATGGGGCAGGCGCTGATCGCCGAGCGGCATCGCAGCCTGTGCATCCTGTGTCACGCGGTTCCCGGCGGTGCGATGCAGCTTCAGGGCACGCTCGCGCCGAGCCTTGCCGGCGTCGGCGCGCGGCTCAATGAGGCGCAGATCAGGCTGCGCATCGTCGACATGAAGCGGCTCAACCCGGAGAGCATCATGCCCAGCTACCACGCGCGTGCGACAGGGGCGCGGATCGCGCCGGCCTGGCAGGACAAGCCGGTGCTCGGGGCGGCCGAGATCGAGCATTTGGTCGCCTATCTCTTGACCCTCAAGGAGTGAGCCCATGGAAACGCCCACGATCCGAGAGCGCGCGATACTGGAACCCGCTGGCGGTCCCTCGCTGGGTCGCCGCGCCATGCTGGCCGGCGGCATCGGCCTTCTGGTCATGGCACTGCCGCTACGTGCGCTGGCGCGGCCCTCGCTGGAAGAAGCCGTCGCCGGCTTCACTGGTGGCGCGCCGGTCAATGCCGGCCGGGTGACGCTCACCGTCCCGCCGCTGGTGGAGAACGGCAATGCGGTCGGCGTCACCGTCGCGGTCGAGAGCCCGATGAGTGAGGCCGCTTATGTCCGCCGTATCGGGCTGTTCAATGAAAAGAACCCGCAGGCGGATGTCGCCATCTTCCATCTCGGCCCGCGCAATGGCCGCGCCCGCATCGCCACCCGCATTCGCCTCGCCACCTCGCAGACCGTGCTCGCCGTCGCCGAGCTGAGCGACGGCAGCTACTGGTCAAGCGACGCCAATGTCATCGTCACCCTCGCCGCCTGCATCGAGGATTTGTCATGACCCGCGCCCTCGTCAGCGTGCCGAAGACCGCGAGAAAGGGCGAGATCGTCGACGTCAGGGCGATGATCGCCCATCCCATGGAAACCGGCTACCGCATGGGGCCTAACGGGGCGACGATCCCGCGCAACATCCTCACCCGCCTCGTCTGCACCTATAATGGCACCGAGGTGTTCGCGGCGGAGTTCTTCCCCGCCATGTCGGCGAACCCGTTCGTCTCGTTCTCCCTCATTGCCACGGAAAGCGGCACGGTTTCGTTCGAGTGGACCGGCGATGGAGGCCAAACGGAGACCGCCAGCGCCGAGATCGTGGTGAGCTGATGCGCCGGGCGGCCGTGAGCCTCCTCGCCCTGGCCCTCCTCGCCCTGGCCCTTCTCGCTGACCCGGCAGCGGCGAACGGCATCGCGCCGGGGGAGCGGCGCTCCGGCGCGACCTTCATGGCACCGGAGACACAGGCCATGCAGGCGGACGATTCCGCCAATCCCGGCATGCTTTGGGTGCTGCAGGGCGCGGGCCTGTGGGCGGAGAAGGCCGGCACGTCCGGCCAGTCCTGCGCCGACTGCCACGGGGCGGCGGAGGCGATGCGCGGCGTCGCCGCCCGCTATCCTGCCCTCGATTCCGCCAGCGGAAAACCTGTCGACCTCACCGGACGCATCAGCCAGTGCCGCAGCACGCGGCAGGGCGCGCCGGCGCTGGCGCGCGAGAGCGACGAGATGCTCGCCCTCACCACCTTCGTGGCGCACCAGTCGCGCGGCCTGCCCATCACGCCGCCCGCCGACCCGCGGCTCGACCCTTATCGCGCGACCGGGCGTGACCTCTTCACCACCCGCATGGGCCAGCTCGACCTCTCCTGCGCCAATTGCCATGACGACAACTGGCGCGGACGCCTTGCCGGCAGCGCCGTCACCCAGGCGCACCCGACAGGCTATCCGCTCTATCGGCTGGAATGGCAGGGCATCGGCTCGCTGCAGCGCCGCATGCGAAACTGCATGATCGGCGTACGGGCCGAACCTTTCGCGGCGGGCTCCGAGGAGTTCATCGCACTGGAGCTTTACCTCATGCAGCGCGCCGCCGGCATGGAGATCGAAACGCCGGCCGTACGGCCGTAATCAGAAGCGGACGGGCAACATCACTCCGCCGGCGTGCGGGCGCCGATGGGAAGGCCGGACCGACGCGACGCGCGTACCGGGCCTTTCGCTTCCGGCCCGGCGAGAGCCGCATGGGGCAGGCTGATCGTGGCACGCAGGCCGTGGCCGGTATTGGCCAGCGTGATGTCGCCGCCATGGTGCCGCACCATATTGCGCGAGATCGACAGGCCGAGGCCGATCCCCCCGGTTTCCCGGTTGCGCGAACGCTCCAGGCGGAAGAAGGGCTCGAACACCTTCTCGGCGATCTCGGGCGGAATGCCCGGCCCGTCATCTTCGATGACGATCTCGATCGCCTGCGGCGTCGTTCTCAAGGTGACGCGGGCGCGCTCGCCATAGCGCACCGCATTCTCCACCAGATTGCGCACCGCCCGCTTCAGCGCGTCGGGCCGGCAGCGATAGCTGATCTTCGGCCCTTCGGCACAGGCGACCTCGTAGCCGATCTCCACAAGGTCGTCGCACAGGCTGCCCACCAGCGCGGTGAGATCGACATTGCGTGTGACCTCCTCGGTCGCCTGCTCGCGCGAGAAGGCCAGCGTCGCCTCGGTCATGGCGCGCAGTTCGTCCAGCGTGTCGAGCATCTTCTCGCGCGTCTCGTCATCGGCAACGAATTCCGCCCGCAGCCGGAGCGAGGTGATCGGCGTGCGCAGATCGTGCCCGATCGCCGCCAGCATCCGGGTGCGGTCCTCGACGAAGCGCTGCAGTCGCGACTGCATGAGGTTGAACGCCACCGCCGTGTGACGAAGGTCGTCCGGCCCCTTCTCCTCCAACGGCGCGACGCTTTCGCCCCGCCCCAGCGCTTCCGCCGCCGCGGCGAGGCGCCGCATGGGCTTGGTCATGGTGCGGGCGATGAAGACCGCGCAGAGCGACAGCACGATCGCCGTCACCGCCAGCGAAATCAGCGAGCGGGTGGTCCACATGCTGTTCGCCATCTTCTTGGAGAAGGCGCTGTTGAGCCAGGACCCGTCCTTCAGCTGCACGGCGAGGCCGAGGCCGGTGGTGTCGCCCCAATACATGAACTTGGCCGCGCGCGAGAGCGGCCAGGCATGCGCCGGCAGGTCGAGCCAGGTCGTGTAGGGCGCGCCATTCGACGGCGCCGTCGTTCCGCCGGCCGTGCTTACCGGCTGCGGGGCGAGCGCAGGTGAAGGCGGCGGCGCTGCCGCCGTTTCCCGTCCACCCGTCTCGCTACCGGCCAGATTGGCCAGGGTCGGCAGCGGCTCGGCCAGGCGCTGCTTGGCCTCGCGGCGCCAGCTCTCGACATCGCTGGGGAAGCTCGGTGTCACCCAGAAGCGCGTATAGCTCGTGCCGCTTGCCTGCAATATGTCCTGCTGCACGGCGGCGGGGGTGGTTTCCAGCACCTGCGCCACCGAGGCGCTGCGGCTGAGGAACTCCGCCTTGGCCGTGCGCAGCAGCACGCCGCCCATCTCGTCGGTAAACAGCAGGAAGCTGATGCCCTGCGACACTGCGAGCGCCAGCAGCATCACGGCGACGAAGCGGGCGGTCAGGCTGCGGTTCCACACACTCATCATTGGCCTTCCACCTCGGCCGAGAAGCTGTAGCCGCCGCCCCAATGCGTCTTGATCAGCGCCGGGGACTTGGGGTCGGTCTCGATCTTCTTGCGCAGCCGGCTCACCTGGTTGTCGATGGCGCGGTCGAACGGCTCCGCACTGCGTCCGACGGTAAGGTCGAGCAACTGGTCGCGGCTTAGCACCAGCCCGGCATGGTCGAGAAACACGCTGAGCAGCCGGAACTCGGCGGTGCTCAACGGCACGGTGAGGCCGTCCGGATCGATCAGTTCGCGTCGCCCGACATTGAGCGCCCAGCGGTCGAAGCGCAGTTCCTTGGCCTTCAGCTGGCCCCGCTGCGGCGGCAGGCTCTGCACTCGCCGCAGCACCGCCTTGATGCGGGCGAGCAGTTCGCGCGGGTTGAAAGGCTTGGAGAGATAGTCATCCGCCCCCAGTTCCAGCCCGACGATGCGGTCGGTCTCTTCCGCCATGGCGGTCAGCATGATGACGGGCAGCTGGGTGGATTCCCTGAGATAGCGGCAGAGCGAGAGGCCGTCCTCGCCCGGCATCATCACGTCGAGCACCACGAGGTCGAAGGCGTTACGCTCCATCAGCCGGCGGAACGCGGCAGCGTTCTCCGCCAGCGAAGTGCGGTAACCGTGCCGGTGCAGATATTTACCGACGAGATCGCGAATGTCGCGATGGTCGTCGACGATGGCGATGTGCGGTACGGCGTCCATGGTTAAGCTCCACGCCTTTTACATACCGCCATCGCCCTTTGCCCGCTGGGAAAAATTGTAACAAAGCGTATAGCGCCGATCGGTTGCGACAGCCGGAGACAATTGACGGTCTCTTGCGAAGAATTTCTGCGACATCTGCCGCCTATCTTGGCTTCATCGGACGTCGGCAAGCCGCCGGCGCGTCAGATACCCGAGTAAAGGCAATTACTCATTCAGTTTATATAGGCTCTCCGGCGCACCGACAAATCGGATCAGGAGAGATCAAAACAGGAGATACTATCATGACCAAGATCAACTGGAAGATGACCCTCACCGCCGCCGTTCTTTCTCTGTCTGCCGCTGGCCTGGTCAACACGGCTTTGGCCGATGGGCGGGACCCGGCGGAGAAGGCCGGCTACGACGCCGCTGTCCGCAGCTCCAGCGAGGCGCGGGCCAATGGCGGCGTGGCGGGCCCGGTCATCGAGGGCCGCAACGCCTATGTGCAGCAGCCCTCGACCCAGAATGTCGAGCCCTACATCCAGCGCCAGATCGAACAGAACGCTCGCTCCACCCGCTGAGAGCATCGCAATCTGTGAGGGGAGGGCGCGGGCCGGAAGGTCGGCGCCCTTCGCGCGTCCTGTCCCGGGAATCCGGCGGCGCCGTACTGCACCGCTGAAAAGCCTGGGCGACCTTCCGCCTCCCTCATCCCCGGGCTTGACCCGGGGACCCAGCCTTCCCAGTAGCACCCGGCCAAAAGCCTGGGTGGCCGGGTCAAGCCCGGTCGTGAGGGCACGGAAACGGCCTCGCGGCCCCAACCCAAGCAACGTCATCCCAAGGATGCCCGGCCAGCGGCCGGGCCTCGGAGGAGGCGCGCCGGGGCGCACCGAACGGACCATCCTTCGAGGCCGCCTGCGGCGGCGCCTCAGGATGACGGCGCGCCGAGACGCGCGGGGCGTCGCGGCCGAGATGCCGGAACGACCCACCCGCCGGACAGTTCCGCAATCGACCCGGCGGCTGTATAGCCCTGCCCATGCCGCCGCCCCTCTCGCCCCTCCCCATCGACGACGCCCTGCCGGAACTCACCGCCGCCCTGCGCGCGGGCGCGTCCGCCGTGCTCGTCGCCCCGCCCGGCGCGGGCAAGACCACGCGGGTGCCGCTGGCGCTGCTCGGCGAGCCCTGGGTGGCGGGGCGGAAAATCCTCGTGCTGGAGCCGCGCCGCCTCGCCGCCCGCGCCGCCGCCACGCGCATGGCGCAGACGCTGGGCGAGGAGGCCGGGCAGACGGTCGGCTACCGCGCCCGTTTCGGCTCCAAGGTGGGGCGCGCCACCCGCATCGAGGTGATAACCGAAGGCATCTTCACCCGCATGATGCTGGACGACCCGGAACTTTCCGAGGTCGCCGCCGTGCTGTTCGACGAGTTCCATGAGCGCAGCCTCGACGCCGATCTCGGCCTCGCTCTGGCGCTCGACGCGCAGGGCGCGCTGCGCGAGGATTTGCGGCTCCTGGTGATGTCCGCGACGCTGGACGGCGCCCGCGTCGCCCGGCTGCTCGCCGGCGCGCCGGTCATCGAGAGCCTCGGCCGCGCCTTCCCGGTGGCAACGCGCTATGCCGGCCGGGTGCCGGGCGCGCCGGTGGAGCGGCAAATGGCCGATCTCATCGCCCGCGCGCTGCGCGAAGAGACGGGCTCGCTGCTCGCCTTCCTGCCCGGCGCGTCTGAGATCCGCCGCACCGAGCGCTTTCTGCGCGAGATGGTCCACGACCCCGCGCTCGACATCGCCCCGCTCTACGGCGCCCTCCCCCCGACCGAGCAGGACCGCGCCATCGCCCCGGCGCCCAAAGGCCGGCGCAAGGTGGTGCTCGCCACCTCCATCGCCGAGACCAGCCTCACCATCGAGGGCGTGCGCGTCGTCATCGACAGCGGCCTCGCCCGGGTGCCCCGCTTCGAGCCCGGCGTCGGCCTCACCCGGCTGGAAACGGTGCGGGTGTCGCGCGCCGCCGCCGACCAGCGGCGCGGCCGCGCCGGGCGCACCGAGCCCGGCGTGTGCCTGCGGCTGTGGAGCGAACCGGAAACCGCGAGCCTGCCGGCCTTCGCCACGCCGGAAATCCTCGCCGCCGATCTCTCCCGCCTCGTGCTCGACCTCGCCGTGTGGGGCGTGCGCGATCCCGCCAGCCTCGCCTTTCTTGATCCGCCGCCCACCCCAGCGGTGACGGAGGCGAAGGCGCTGCTGACGGCGCTCGGCGCCTTTGACGCCGACGGGCAGGTGAGCCCGCTCGGCCGCGCCATGGCCCGGCTGCCGCTGGAACCGCGCCTCGCCCGCATGGTGATCGAGGGCGCGCGGCGCGGCGCGGGCGAAGAAGCGGCGCGCATCGCCGCCCTCGTGTCCGAGCGCGGCCTCGGCGGCGACGCGCCCGACCTCGCGCACCGGCTGATGGATTTTTCCCGCGACCGCTCCCGCCGCGCGGAGGAGGCGCGCCGTCTGGCGGAGCGCTGGGCCGGCGAGGCGGAACGGCAGGTAGCGGGGGTGCGCGGGGCGGGGACGCGGGCGGCGGGCGACGCCCCCTCCCCCGCTGTGCTGCTGGCGCTGGCCTTTCCTGACCGCGTGGCCCGCGGGCGCGGCGACGGGCGGCGCTTCGTGCTGGCGAATGGGCGCGGCGCAGCGATCGACCCCGCCACCGCACTCGCCCGCGCCCGCTTCCTCGCCGTCGCCGAACTCACCGGCACGGCGGACGAGGCCCGCATCCTGCTCGCCGCCGAGCTGACCGAAGCCGAGATCGAGGCCGAATTCGGCGACGCCATCACCGAGGGCGTGGAAACGGCGTTCGACCCCGCCGCGGGCGCGCTGCGCGCGCGCCACATCCGCCGGCTCGGCGCGCTGGTGCTGGCGGAGCGCACCGCGCCGCTCAAACCCGGGCCGGAGACCGCGCGGGCGCTGGCCCGTGCCGCCGCCGCGCGCGGGCTGGAGCGGCTCGCCTGGTCCGAGGCGCAGCGGCAATGGCTGGACCGTGCGCGCTTTCTCCACGCCAGCGCGCCGGACCTCTGGCCGGACCTTGGCTGGGAGACACTGGCCGCCACCGCCGAGGACTGGCTGGCCCCGGCGCTGGGCGATGTCACCTCGTTCGGGGCTGTCACCGCCGACCGGCTCGGCCAGGCGCTCTCCGGCCTGCTGCCCTGGGAGCTGTCGCGCGGCATGGAAGCGGCGGCGCCCACCCATTACGAGGTGCCGACCGGCTCGCGCCTGCCCATCGACTACGCCGCCGAGGGCGGGCCGACGCTGCATGTGCGGGTGCAGGAACTGTTCGGCCTCACCACCCACCCCAGCATCGCCGGCGGGCGGGTGCCGCTGATCCTGTCGCTGCTCTCCCCGGCGCACCGGCCGATCCAGCTCACCCGCGACCTGCCGGCCTTCTGGGCCGGCTCCTGGCGCGATGTGCGCGCGGAGATGCGCGGGCGCTACCCGCGCCACCCCTGGCCGGAAGACCCGGCGCAGGCCGAGCCGACAAGGCGGGCGAAGCCGCGCGGCTGAATTCCTTGCCGCGACAAAGTATTAACCATGCCGTTCCGGCAAACATTAACCACAGACCAAGAGGATGAGCGCGCAAGGCTGGCTTTAACGCGTGGTCAAGGTGTGAGGCGCAAGCTGACCCCACAACAAAATCTGTCCCAAGACAGATGTCACGTGGATGATTTCAAGCAGAGACAGGCCCATGCGCGAAATGGTGGAACGGGAAATGGTCGGGCAGTCGATGGCATCGCGCCGTCGCACCGCCGTCGCACGCCGCCCCCAGGGCACAGGCCTTGAATATGGCCTGATCGCCGCCGCGCTCGCGGTCGCCATCGTCACCGTCGTCGTCGGCGTCGGCACCCGCTATGGCGGGCTGCCGACGGCCACGTCGGCGGTCTCGGTCGATGTGATGGTGCGCTGAAGCGCGGCAGAGCACGTTTTTCCGATCAGGTTCAGCCCAAAAGCGGCGCCCGCCGGCGCGGCACCACGGCGCGCTGCACCAGCAGCTTGTCGACGCGCCGTCCGTCCATGTCCACCACCTCGAAGCGCCAGCCCATGGATTCGAAGGCAGCGCCCTCCTGCGGCAGCGCCTTGAGTTCATGCAGCACCAGGCCGGCGGCGGTGTGGAAGCCGGCGTCCTGCGGCAGCTGGATGCCGAGCACCTCGGCGAGTTCGTCCACCGGCGTGGAGCCGGCGACGAGATAGCTGCCATCGGCGCGTTCCACCACATCGGGCTTGGCAAGGCCCGCCTCGTCCAGCACCACCGTGCCGGCGATGGCGTCGAGCAGGTCGGCAGGGGTGAGGATGCCGACCATCGAGCCATATTCGTCCACCACCAGCGCCAGCGGCGATTCCGCATGGCGCAGCACCTTCATCGCGTCGAGCGCGCCGGCGGTCTCCACCAGCACGGCGGCGGGCTTCACCAGGCGGCGCGGGTCCGGCGTCTCGCCATTGAGATAGGCTTCGAGCAGGTCGCGAATGTCGATGACGCCGACGCTCTCCTCCGGCGTGCCCTCGCAGGCCGGCATGCGGGTGTGGCGGGTCTCGCGAATGGTCTGGCGCACGGCGTCGGGGTCGTCGGTGAGGTCGATCCAGTCGACATCGGTGCGCGGCGTCATCACCGCGCGCACCGGCCGGTCGGCGAGGCGCATCACGCCCGCGATCATCTTGCGCTCGTCGGGGTCGATGACGCCCGCCGTCTCCGCCTCCATCACGATGGCGCGGATTTCCTCGTCGGTGACGTTGTTCTCCTCGCCCTTGCCGTGCTCGCCGAGCAGGCGCAGCACGAGGCGGGAGGAAATGTCGAGCAGCCACACCGCCGGCGCGCCGATGCGGGCCAGCATCACCATGCCCGGCGCCACCAGGCTCGCGAGCTTTTCCGGGCTCTGCAGAGCGAGGCGCTTGGGGATGAGTTCGCCGATGATCAGCGAGATATAGGTGATCGCCGCCACCACGAGCGAATAGCCGAGGCCGCCGGCAAGGCCGGGCGACATGCCCTGTTGCTGCAGCCATTCGCCCAGCATGGTGCCGAGCGTGGCGCCGGAGAAGGCGCCGGCCAGAATGCCGATCAGGGTGATGCCGATCTGCACGGTGGAGAGGAAGCGGCCGGGGTCGGCGGCGAGCTGCAGCGCCATGCGGGCGCCGCGGGAGCCGGCATCGGCCATGGAGCGCAGGCGGGCCGGGCGGGCGGAGACGACGGAAAGCTCGGCCATGGCGAGCACGCCATTGATCAGGACGAGCAGGACGACGACGGCGATTTCAAAAAGGGGCATCGGCTCGGGGTTGGCAATCAGGGATCGCAATGATGTAGCACGATTGGTCGCATTCTCCATGGCGCTCAACGGTCGGAGGGTGCGGCGCCGCGTTTGACGCCCGCCGCGCGGGCGCCTAGAAGCGCCGTGACCCCTCCCCTGCCGCCGGCGGAACCGCTATGTCCTTCAACAGTTTCGGCCATCTCTTCCGTGTCACCACCTTCGGCGAGAGCCATGGCCCGGCGATTGGCGGGGTGATCGACGGCTGCCCGCCCGGCCTCCGCTTCCGGCTGGAGGAGGTGCAGGCCGCGCTCGACCGCCGCCGCCCCGGCCAGTCGCGCTTCACCACCCAGCGCCGCGAGCCGGACGAGGTGAAGATCCTCTCCGGCACGCTGGCCGAGGAGGACGGCACGCTTATTTCCACCGGCACGCCGATCGCCTTCCTCATCGAGAATGTCGACCAGCGCTCCAAGGATTATTCGGCGATTTCCGAGAGCTACCGCCCCGGCCATGCCGATTATGCCTATGACGTGAAATACGGCCTGCGCGACCCTCGCGGCGGCGGGCGCTCCTCCGCGCGCGAGACGGCGGTGCGCGTCGCCGCCGGCGCCATCGCCGCCAAGGTGCTGCCTGGCGTGACCATCACCGGCGCGCTGGTGCAGATGGGCGAGATCGGCATCGACCGGGCGAACTGGGACAGCGCCGAGATCGGCAGCAACCCGTTCTTCTGCCCGGACGCGCAGGCCGCCGCGCGCATGGCGGACTATCTCGACGGCATCCGCAAATCCGGCTCCTCGGTGGGCGCGGTGATCGAGGTGGTGGCGGAAGGCGTGCCGCCGGGCCTCGGCGCCCCGCTCTATGGCAAGCTCGACGCCGACCTCGCGGCGGCGCTGATGAGCATCAACGCGGTGAAGGGCGTGGAGATCGGCGAGGGCTTCGCCAGCGCCACGCTCACCGGCGAGGACAATGCCGACGAGATGCGCATAGGCAATGACGGCCGCCCGGTCTTCCTCGCCAACCATGCCGGCGGCATTCTCGGCGGCATTTCCACCGGCCAGCCGGTGGTGGTGCGGTTCGCGGTGAAGCCCACCTCCTCCATCCTCACCCCGCGCCGCACGGTGACGCGCCATGGTGAAGACGCGGAGATCGTCACCAAGGGAAGGCACGACCCCTGCGTCGGCATCCGCGCCGTGCCGGTGGGCGAGGCGATGGTGGCCTGCGTGCTCGCCGACCATTTCCTGCGCCATCGCGGGCAGGTCGGCACGCCGCCCGTATGGCCGTTCCCGCGCTGAGGCCGGCGCTTGCGGCCGGTGGCAGCGAAGGGGCAGCATTCATCGCCAAGCGTCGTCATCCCGGCCGAAGCGCAGCGAAGAGCCGGGATCGCTCTCCAATGTCGGCACGATGTCAGCACGATCCCGGATCGGCCTGACGGCCGTCCGGGATGACGGCGCGGGAACAGGAGGCGGCCACGGCATTTACGCTCGACCTCATCGAGGAATAAAATCCTAGACACGCCCCATTTTCTCTGCCATCCTTGCCCCACCTCATCCCGACGAAGGGGGCGCAACCGGAGCGGCCGGCTCGCGCGGGGTGGGGGGCGGTGGCCGAGCAGCGGGGATAACGCACCCCAAGGCCCGGCGGCCCAAGCCATGCGTCCCCGGTCGGTCTTCCCACCGGCCACGGGGCGACGCGCGCCGACCCGTCCGCAAGGGCGTGCCGGCGCGTCAAGCACCCCACAGGGGAGGATAGAAAGCGACAGTCCTCCCGGGCGCGCATGGAGCAAGCCTAGAAACACCGCGTTGCGGGGCGCCGGAGGCGGCGCGTCGGACGGTTGAAGACCTGCTTGCACCACCTTTTCACACACGGTGCAGGCGACCGCCGGGGTTTCCGCCCCGGCGCCCCGCACGCCCCTTTTCGGGGCGGCAGGCGACGTGCCGGCCCGCAGCCCCGCGCCCGAACCGGCGACGGGGTGCTTCACGCTGCCTGCTTTGCCGCGTGGCCCGCGCCCCCTCTTTCAGTATTACTGAAAGCTCCGCATCTTTTCATTGCGGACGAAAGCAGGACGGCCTAGCCTGTCGGTCATGAAACTCGCGGACTGGCTCACCACCTCAGGCACGACCAAGAGCGCCTTCGCGCGCGCCGTCGGCCTGTCGCCCGCCAGCATCACCGCGCTGTGCAAGGACGAGACGGCCTGGATTTCCCGGGAAGCGGGCGCGCGCATCGCCGCCGCCACCGGCGGCGCGGTGACGCCGAACGATTTCCTCGGGCTGGCGAGCGTGGAAGCGACCTTCATGAGCGATAATCTGCAGGCCCGCGTCGAAGCGGCCATCGAAGCCTTTGCCCGTGGCGAGATGCTCGTCGTCACCGACGATGACGACCGCGAGAACGAAGGCGACCTCATCGTCGCCGCCCAGTTCGCGACGGCGGAAAAGCTCGCCTTCATCGTGCGCCACACCTCGGGGATCGTCTGCACCCCGCTCACCGCCGAGCACGCCAAGCGGCTGCGGCTCAACCCGATGGTGACGGATAACGACGCCCCGCACGCCACCGCCTTCACCATCTCGGTGGACTACCGCCACGGCACCACCACGGGCATTTCCGCCGAGGACCGCACCGCCACCGTGCGCGGCCTCGCCAACCCCAATGCCGGCGCGGTGGATTTCGTCCGCCCCGGCCACATCTTCCCGCTCATCGCCAAGGAAGGCGGCGTGCTCATCCGCTCCGGCCACACCGAGGCGGCGGTGGATCTGTGCCGCCTCGCCAATCTGGAGCCGGTCGGCGTCATCTGCGAGCTGGTCAATGACGACGGCACGGTGATGCGCGGGCCGAAGGTCACGGACTTCGCCGCCGCGCACAAGCTCACCCGCATTTCGGTGGCCGATCTCATCGCCTATCGCCAGCTGCGCGAGAAGCTGGTGAGCCGCACCGCCGAATTCGCCGCGCCCACCATCGTCGGCGAGATGCACGCCATTTCCTATGTCACGCCGTTCGAGCCGGTGAACCATATCGCCCTCGTCTACGGCAAGATCGGCGACGGGCGCGACGTGCTGGTACGGCTGCACCGGGCCGACCCGATTGGCGACGTGTTCACCGGCGGCAAGGCGCTGCGCGCCTCGCTGGAGCGCATCAAGGCGGAAGGGCGCGGCGTGCTGGTCTATCTGCGCGACGGCACGACCGGCGTGCCGGTGTCCACCGTCGGCGGCGAGGACAAGATCGAAACCGCCAAGCTGCGCGACCAAAACTGGCGCGAGGTCGGCCTCGGCGCACAGATCCTGCGCGATCTCGGCATTTCCTCCATCCGCCTGCTGGCGTCGCGCGCGCGCACCTATGTCGGCGTCGCCGGCTTCGGCATCGAAATCCTCGGCACGGAGATGCTGGACGGCTGACGGCAGCGGGCGCGGGCGCTACCCCGGTAGCGAACGCTCACGCGAACGGCATCGGCTCGGCGCTTCTGCCTGCACTTTCGGCTTCTGGCCGGGCAAGGCTCGTGTCACCATCGTGACGACGCGTCTCTGACACGTCGAGACCCGTCAAGGACGGAGGTCGCGATGGCGTGCATGTGTGCCTTTGCCGCCCTGGCCGCGGCCTTTCTGGGTGTGAGCGCACCGGCCCTCGCCCGCGCCGACACGATCGTCGATGTCGAATTGGTGCTGGCGGTCGACGTGTCCTACTCCATGGACCTCGACGAACTCGCGCTGCAGCGCGAGGGCTATATCGCCGCCGTCACCTCGCCGGAATTCCTCAATGCGCTGCGGCTCGGCCCGCATGGCCGCGTCGCCATCGCCTATGTCGAATGGGCGGGGGCGGACGAGCAGAAGCTGGTGGTCGACTGGATGCTGATCGGCAGCCCCGGCGAGGCCCGCGCCTTCGCCGACGCGATCAGCCGGGCACCGTTGCGGCGCGTCTACCGCACCTCCATTTCCAGCGCCATGACCTTCGGTGCCGACCTGATGGAGGGCAACGGCATTCGTGGCCTGCGGCGCGTGATCGACATATCGGGCGACGGCACCAATAATCAGGGGCCGCTGGTGGATGTCACCCGCGACGCGGTGGTGGCGCGCGGCATCACCATTAACGGCCTGCCGCTGATGCTGAAGGAAGCCAGCGGCTCGCTGCTCGATATTGGCGACCTCGACATCTATTATGAGGACTGCGTGATCGGCGGGCCGGGCGCTTTTGTCATTCCCGTGCGCGGCACGCACGAATTCGCCGACGCCATCAAGACCAAGCTGGTGCTGGAAATCGCCGGCGTCCGCCCGCCCCCCGCGCCGCTTGTGCGGCCCGCCTCCGCCGCCGAGCCGCGCGTGTCCTGCTCCATCGGCGAGCGCATGTGGATGGAGCGCTGGGGCAATTGACGCCGCTCAGCGCCGGAACACACCCACCACTTCCACATGCGAGGAATAGAGGAACTGGTCGACCGGGGTGACGCGCTCCAGCCGGTAGCCGCCTTCGGCAAGGATCTGCGCGTCGCGCGCGAAGGTGACGGGGTCGCAGGAGACGCCGATCACCAGCGGCACCGCGCTCGCCGCCAGCTGGCGCGCCTGCGCCTCCGCTCCCTGGCGCGGGGGATCGAACACCGCGACATCCACGCCTTTCATCTCCTGCGCCAGCAGCGGCCGGCGGAACAGGTCCCGCACCTCGCCGGCCAGCGGCTTGAGCCCCGCCGCCCCCCGCACCGCCTTGTTCAGCGCCTCGATGGCAGTGGCGGAGGATTCATAGGCGCTCACCCGCACCCGCTCGGCCAGCCGCAGGGCGAAGGTGCCGACGCCGGAGAACAGGTCCACCGCCCGCGCCGCGCCGCGCGCGCCATCGACGGCTTCCATGACCAAATGCGCCAGCGCCGCCTCCCCCGCCGCCGTCGCCTGCAGGAACGACCCCGGCGGCAGGGCCACCCGCGCACGGCCCATGGTGAGCAGTGGCGGCTCGCGCTGCAGCACCAGTTCGCCATGGCGGGTGAGACGCGCCAGCCGGTGCGCACCCGCGATCTGCGCCAGAGCGGCGACGCGGTCCGGCTTCAACGGGCCGCTGCCGCGCACATCCATGTCGAGCCCGGTTTCGGTGGCCGTTACCTGAATGTCGAGCGGCTTGGCCAGCGGCACCAGTTCCTGCGCCACCGCCCACGCCGCCGCCAGCGCACCGTCGAGTCCCGGCGCCAGAATGGGGCAGGCATCGATGGCCACCACCGCGTGGCTGCGCCGTCCGGCAAAGCCGACCGCCAGCGTGTCACGCCCTTTCGGCGCGCTGCCGCCGGTGCCCCGGGCGTGGAAAGTCGCCCGGCGACGCCCGTCGCCATGCGCGGGGAGCAGCGGCGCCACCTCGGTGGCAAGCCCGGCCCGCGCCAGCGCCTCGACCACAAGGCTGCGTTTCCAGGTTTCATAGGGCGCCGGCGCCCAGTGCTGGAGCGCGCAGCCGCCGCACAGACCGACATGCGGGCAGATTGGCTCCACGCGCTCCGGGCTCGGTGTGCGGATCGCCAGCAGCTGCGCGCGGTCATTTTCGCGTGCCACTTCCACCACCTCGCCGGGCAGAGTCAGCGGCACGAAGACCGGCCCCTCCGGCGTGTCGGCAATGCCATCGCCACGGTGGCCCAGGCGGTCGATCTCCAGCGTGACGACCTTCATGCGGGAAGCAGCTCCATCATGCGTCATAATTCAGGGAAAATGGCTCGCTTGTCTCGGCTCTGGTCGATCAATATCGGCACCGTTCGGGCGTCGCGGCCGGACTGTTTCTGGGCTCGCCCGTCTGGGCCGCCTCTGCATCGGTGTCTGCCTGCTGATGCTTCACGCCGCCCGCGCCGCCACGAGCAGATACTCCTCGTTGCCGTCGCCGCCGAGAATAGGCGATGGCAGACGGTGCAACACCTGCCAGCCGTGATCCTGCAAGAGTGCAACGACCCGCTCGACCGCGTCGCTGCGGGCCCCTGCATCCTTCACGATCCCGCCCTTCGACAGCTTGTCGCGCCCCACCTCGAACTGCGGCTTCACCAGCGCCACGAGATGCGCCTTCGGGGCGGCATGCCGAAGCGCCGCAGGCAACACCTGTTGCAGCGAGATAAACGACACGTCGATGGAGATCATTCCCGCAGGCGGCACCGCTCCGGGAGAGAGGCCACGTATGTCGGTGCCTTCCAGCGACACCACGCGCGGGTCATCCCGCAGTCGCGCGTGCAATTGCCCATGGCCGACATCCACCGCATGCACACGCGCTGCTCCGCGTGCCAGTAGCACCTCACTGAAGCCGCCGGTGGATGCGCCGACATCGAGCGCCTCCACGCCCTCGACGGCAAGCCCCGCCGTGTCCAGCGCCGCCTCCAGCTTCAATCCCGCCCGCGACACCCATTCATAGGCTTCGCGCGCCGCGATCGCGGCATTGGCGGCGATGGTTTCCGAAGCCTTGGAGACCTGCTTTCCATCGGCGGTGACGAGCCCGGCGGCAATGGCCGCCTGCGCCCGGGCGCGGCTATCGAAGAAGCCTCGCGCCACCAGCACGCGGTCGGCGCGGTCACGGCCGTCGGGAGGGGAAGGGGGCGACACCATGCCGGGCGCGCGGCCGGATCAGCCGCGCAGCAGCGCGAGCGCGGCTTCTTCCTCGCGGCCCAGTGCATTGAAGACACCGCGCACGATGCCTTCCGCATCAAGGCCGGCCTCGTGCATCTGGCTGGCCGGGGAATCCTGCTCGATGAAACGGTCCGGCAAGGCGAGGGTGCGCACCTTGAGCCCCCGATCCAGCGCACCGGTTTCGGCCAGCAGGGTCAGCACATGGCTGCCAAAGCCGCCGACCGCTCCCTCCTCGACCACGACGAGCACTTCATGCTCACGCGCCAGACGCAGCACCAGATCACGGTCGATCGGCTTGGCGAAGCGGGCATCGGCGACGGTTGTCGACAGGCCGAAGCCGGCGAGCTGGTCGGCGGCACCGAGACAGGCCGCGAGCCGGGTGCCGAGCGACAGCAGGGCGATCTTCGAGCCCTCGCGGACGACCCGCCCGCGCCCGATCTCCAGCGGCGTGCCGCGGGCCGGGCGCTCCACGCCCACGCCCTCGCCTCGGGGATAGCGAAAAGCGATCGGCCCTTCATCAAAGGCCGCAGCGGTGGCGACCATGTGGACGAGCTCCGCCTCATCAGCCGCCGCCATCACCACCATGCCGGGCAGGCTGGCGAGCATCGGCACATCGAAGGCGCCGACATGGGTCGCCCCATCCGCCCCGACGAGGCCGGCGCGGTCGATGGCGAAGCGCACGGGCAGGCGCTGGATCGCCACGTCATGGACGATCTGGTCGTAGGCGCGTTGGAGGAAGGTCGAATAGATCGCGCAGAACGGCTTGTAGCCCTCGGTCGCTAGCCCGGCAGCGAAGGTCACGGCATGCTGCTCGGCGATGCCGACATCGAAAGTGCGGGTGGGAAAGGCCTCGCCGAACAGGTCGAGCCCCGTGCCGGCCGGCATGGCAGCGTTGATGGCGACGATCTTGTCGTCGTGGCGGGCTTCCTCGATCAGGCTGTCGGCGAAAACGCGGGTATAGCTCGGCGCGTTGGACGCGGCCTTCTTCTGCGCCCCCGTGGCGACATCAAAGCGCTGGACGCCGTGATATTTGTCGGCGGAGGCTTCGGCGGGCGGGTAGCCCTTGCCCTTCTGGGTCACGACATGGACCAGCACCGGACCGGTCTCGGCGTCGCGCACATTGCGCAGAATGGGCAGGAGATGGCTCAGATTATGCCCATCGATCGGCCCGACATAATAGAAGCCCAGTTCCTCAAACAGCGTACCGCCGGTCCAGAACCCGCGCGCGAACTCTTCCGCCCGCGCCGCCTGACGGCCGAAGAACTTCGGCAGGCTGCCGGCGAGCTGCTTCGCGGTCTCGCGCAGCGAGCGGTAGGTGCGGCCGGAGAGAAGCCGCGCCAGATAGGCCGACATCGCGCCCACGGGCGGGGCGATCGACATGTCATTGTCATTGAGAATGACGATGAGGCGCGAATCCATCGCCCCGGCATTGTTCATCGCCTCATAGGCCATGCCGGCCGACATCGCGCCGTCGCCGATCACGCAGACCACGTTGCGGGCCTCGCCCGCGAGGTCGCGCGCCACCGCCATGCCGAGCCCGGCAGAGATCGAGGTGGAGGAATGGCCGGCACCGAAGGGATCGTAGACGCTTTCCGCCCGGTTGGTGAAGCCCGAGAGCCCCCCGCCCTGGCGCAGCGTGCGCATGCGCTCGCGCCGGCCGGTGAGAATCTTGTGCGGATAGCACTGGTGCCCGACATCCCAGATCAGCCGGTCATTGGGCGTGTCGAAGACGTGGTGCAGCGCCACGGTCAGCTCAACCACGCCAAGCCCGGCGCCGAGGTGACCGCCGGTTACGGAAACCGCGTCGATCATCTCCTCGCGCAGTTCCGCCGCGATCTGCGGCAACTGCTCCTCCGGCAAGCGGCGCAAATCGGCCGGCTCGCGGATCGTGTCGAGTAGCGGCGTGGAGGGACGGGTCAAGAACGGCTCCGAAAACACATCCGCCGAGGCGCGCACAGGCGCGCGCGCCGCCGAGCGAAGTTCAACGGCATACACAAGGATAGCGAGGGGCGCAACGCACGCCCGCGCGACCGCAAAGGCCAGCCAGCCACGCAACCGCATGTGGAGACAGGACGGACAGACCCAGACGACATTGGCCTCACGCCCCGGCTTACTCTAGAAAAGTGGCATGGAAGCACGAGTCACCGCGACGACGGACAGGGATGACGGACCGGAGGCCGCCACTGCGCGCCCCGCGCCCGATGTCCCCGCCCATGGGGCTGTCGCGGCGCCCGGCGCCGCCCCGCAGGCCGGCCGGACCTTCCGCCGGCTGATGCTGTTCTTCCCCGGTCATGACCCGACCGAAATGGACTATCACCACGGCCGCTTCGCCAATCAGGCCGAGCGCTTCGGCGCATTGTGGTCGGTCCAGGTGAAAGTATCGCCCCGTCTCGACGATGGCGCGCAGCCCTATGCCCGCTGGGAGATCGACGCGAAAGGTCCAAACTGGTCGACCCGTACCGACTACCGAATCCTGCGGTGGGAGGACATCATCCAGACGCTCGATGCCCGGTCCGACCCGGTGCGGCTGTGGCGCGGCTTCGGCGGGCTCGGGGATTTTTTGCGCGGCGGCGCGGCGCGCGGCTATTTCCGCGCCAGCCCCCGCTACGGCGCCTTCTTCTTCTTTCCCTATCTCATCGCCGCGCTGTTCCTCACCGCCGGGCTCGCAGCGGGCGGGCTCGTGCTGTGGGGCGCCGGCCTCGTCCTGCCGGCCCCGCTCGCTTGGGCCGCTGCGCTCGCCGCTGGCATCGCCACCTTCTTCGGCCTCTTCCGCCGGCCGGGGCGCGACTGGCGGCTGCATCAGGCGCTCGACGACTGGGACCTTGCCCGCGACTATCTTCACGATGCCACGCCTGCGGTCGATGCAAGGCTTGACCGCTTCGCCGAGGTGCTGGTGGAGGCGGTGCGCGCCGGCGACCAGGACGAGATCATCCTCGTCGGCCACAGCCTCGGGGCGACGCTGATGCTCGGCGTGATCGACCGGGCGCTGGACCGCTATCCTGGCCTGGCGGAGGGGCCGACGCGGGTGAACCTGCTCACCTGCGGCGCCACCATTCCCAAGCTCGCCCTGCACGCCAAGGGCGGCAAGGTGCGCCGGCAGGCCGCCCGTGTCGCGCAGACCCCGGGCCTTACCTGGGTCGAATATCAGGCGCGGCATGACGCGATCAATTTCTACAAATTCCACCCGGTGACGCTGCGCCGAACCAGCTTTGATCAGCCGGAAGCCAGCCAGCCCCTGCTGCGCAACGCCAACATCAAGGAAATGCTCACCCACGCCAAGCTGAGGCGGCTGCGCTGGCACGCCATGCGGCTGCATTACCAGTTCCTGCTGGCGAACGAGCAGAAGGCGCCCTACGACTATTTTATGTTCGCCCTCGGCCCGCTTGCCTTCGCCGACCTGTCCTCACGCCCGGAGGGCCCGGTCGGTCGCTTCGCGGCGGATGGCTCCCTGATCGCCTGAACCAACGGACGCTTCATGAACCTTCTCCTCGCCGCCAAGATCGTGTGGGCCGCCGGCTGTATCGGCTGGTACGTCATCCGCCTGCCCTTCGAACGCAAGGTGAAGCGCGAGCGCGTCGTCGACGCCCGCGACCGGCTGCGCGAGCTCATTCTGCTCTCCTGCTCCACCGCCGGCCTCGGCATCGTGCCGCTGCTGTGGGCAACCTCGCGGGTGTTCGATTTCGCCAATTATCCCTATTCGGTCCTCCAGTTCGCGCTCGGCACGTTGACCTTCGTCGCGGCGCTGTGGCTGTTCCGCCGCACCCATAAGGACCTCGGCAAGAACTGGTCGGTGACGCTGGAGATCAAGGATACGCACAAGCTGGTCACCGGCGGCGTCTACCGGCATGTGCGCCACCCCATGTACTCGGCCTTCTTCCTGTGGGCGCTGGCGCAGCTGATCCTGATCCCGAACTGGGTCGCCGGCCCGGCGGGGTTCATCGGCTTCGGCATCCTTTACGCCTTCCGCATCGGCCGCGAAGAGAAGATGATGCTGGACACGTTCGGCGATGAATACCGCGCCTACAGCGCCCGCACGGCACGGCTGATCCCAGGCGTTTACTGAAGGAAGGGACGGGCTCATGCTGGAGCTTCGGCCAGGCTGCGAATGCTGCAACCGCGATCTCCCGCCGAGCTCGCGCGAGGCGATGATCTGCACTTTCGAATGCACCTTCTGCGCGGACTGCGCGAGGGCGGTGCTGGGCGGCATCTGCCCCAATTGCGCGGGGGAGCTGGTGCGCCGCCCGGTGCGCCCGCCAACGGCGCTGGCCCGTCATCCGGCCTCGACGGTACGGGTGTTCAATCCGGACTGCCGGAACCGGCAGGCGGGCTGATCCGCACGCCGGCAAGCCGCGTCCCCGCAAACCCCTGCCCGGCGATGTCTGTGCAGAACGCGGCCCACTCGCAGCCGGTGCAGGTGGCTTGCATCGCGCCTTCAGCATAGGCCGCGCGCATCTGCGTCAGCCTTTCGGCGGTCAGGACGATCCGTCCGCCCTGTTCCAGCATCAGGCCCAGCCGTTGCGCGAGTGCGGCGCGGGCCTGCGCATCGCGCTGCGCCACGCTCTCCGTGCGGCAATGGGAGCCCTGCTCCTTGAGCATCGGCGCGCAGATATCATCCGGCCCCTCAACAAGCTCGGCCGGCTCTCCCGCGTTCAGGCGGGCAACGACGCGCCGATAATTGGCGGTGAAGGCGGGCGTGTATCCCCTGCCGACAAAGGTCAGCACACAGAGCAGATGATGGGCGCGCAGGCGCACAGCCATGGGCAGTGCCTCGCGCTGAGGGTCCGGCTTACTCACCGTCCAGCGGCTGGGTGCCGGACGGGCGGCCATCGGCGCCGAGGGTGATCTTTTCGACCCGCGCCTCGGCGTCCTTGAGCAGCGCATCGCAGCGGGCTTTCAGTGCCTCGCCGCGGGCATAGAGCGCGATCGACTCCTCCAGCGGGACATTGCCGCCCTCGAGCTTGGCGACGATGGTCTCCAGTTCCGCGAGCGCCTTTTCAAAGCTCAGCGCGTTCACGTCCGCCGCGTCGGTCATCGCGTTCTCCTTGAGATGAGTCGCGTTCCTTATACAGGGCGCACGCGCCGCACTCACCCCTTCGCGGTCAGCCGCGCATCAGCGCCATGACATGGGCAGAGGCGGAGCGCGCCAAACCTTCGAGGTCGTAGCCACCCTCCAGCACCGAGACAATCTTGCCGCCGCAATGCTTGTCGGCAATGTCCATCAGCTTCTTGGTCACCCAGGTATAATCGTCTTCCAGCAGGTTGATGTTGCCCAGCGGGTCGCGCGTATGCGCGTCGAAGCCGGCGGAGATGATGAGCAGTTCCGGACCGAAGGCCTGCAGGCGCGGCAGGATGCGGCTTTCAAAGGCCTCGCGGAAATGCACGCCATCGTCGCCGGAACGCAACGGGGCATTGACGATGTTGTCGGTCGTGCCGCGCTCGCCCACCGCGCCCGTGCCGGGAAAGAGCGGCATCTGGTGGGTGGAGGCATACATTACGCTCGGATCGGAGAAGAAAATCTCCTGCGTGCCATTGCCGTGATGCACGTCGAAATCGACGATGGCGACACGGCCGATGCCGTGCACCTTCTGGGCATGGCGGGCAGCGATGGCAACATTGTTGAACAGGCAGAAGCCCATCGGGGTCCGCGTCTCGGCGTGGTGGCCGGGCGGCCGCATCGAGACGAAGGCATTGCTCACCTTTCCCGACAGCACCTCGTCGACCCCGAGCACCGCGCCGCCGACGCCGCGCCAGATCGCCTCGCCGGTGCCGGGCGACATCACCGTGTCGCCGTCGATCCGCACCATGCCTTCATCCGGCATCGCCTCTTCCAGCGCGGCGACGTAATCTTCGGGATGCACCCGCACAATGTCCTCGCGCGCGGCCACCGGCGCCTGCTCGCGCGCCAGCGTGGCGAACTGCTCGCCCTCGAACACCCGGTTCAGCACCCGCACCCGATCCGGCCGCTCGGGATGACCGGAGGGCGTGACATGGTCAAGGCAGGCGTCGTGGGCGATCAGCAGCGTGGTCATGGCGTTCCTTTGGCGTCCTTGGTCGTTCCGGCCGTTCATTGTTCAGGCCCGGCGGCTGGTGGACGATATGCCACGGCGCCGTGGGGGGCCAGCCTTGCGCCTGCGGATTCCGGGCAGACCCAGCGCGCGGGAGCGAACCGGACCCGCCGTTGACCGGCCCGGCGTGACGTCCTATCGGAGCGCGCCTGAGCGGGAGATGCAAGCGGTGGACGAGAAAAGCAGCGACGAAACGGAGATGGCCGTGCGCATGACACGCGTCATCCCGGCGGACGCCGCCGGCATCGCCGAAGCCGCGCGCCTGCTGCGCGCCGGCGGGCTGGTGGCACTGCCGACGGAAACCGTTTACGGCCTCGCCTGCGACGCGACCGATCCCCGCGCTGTTGCAAATCTCTATGCTGCCAAAGGGCGGCCGAGCTTCAACCCGCTGATAGCCCATGTGCCGGACCTCGCGGCGGCACGTCATGTCGGCCTCCTTACCCCGGCCGCGGATACGCTTGCCCGCCATTTTTGGCCGGGCCCGCTGACTCTGGTTGTGCCGGCGCTGGAGGAGGCGACTTGCGCCCTTGCACGCGCCGGCCTCGCCAGTGTCGCCCTGCGGGTGCCGGCACACCCGGTGGCGCAGGCGGTGCTGACGGCCGCCGGTCGCCCCATCGCCGCTCCCAGCGCCAACCGCTCCGGCCATGTGTCTCCCACCACGGCGGCACATGTTTATGCCGATCTCGACGGACGCATCGATCTGATTCTTGACGCCGGCCCCTGCTCGGTCGGGGTCGAATCCACCATTCTCGACTGCACGGGGGAAAGCCCCGTGATGTTGCGGCCCGGCGGCCTGCCGCGCGAGGCGATTGAAGCGGCGCTCAAGGGCTCCCTCGCCGATCGCGCCGCCGAGGGTGTGGCCAATGACGACGCCCCGCTCGCCCCCGGCATGCTGGCGTCGCATTATGCCCCTTCCGTGCCGGTGCGGCTGGGCGCGCAGGAGGTGCTGCCGGGCGAAGCCCTGCTCACGTTCGCCGGCGCCCGCCCCTCCGGTAGCGAAAGGGCGGCCGTGGTGCGCGATCTCAGCCCGGCCGGAGACCTGGTGGAAGCGGCGGCCAACCTGTTCGCCTTCCTGCGCGATCTCGACCGTGTAGGCGCATGCGGCATCGCCGTGGTGCCTCTGCCCGGCCACGGACTCGGGGAGGCGATCGCCGACCGCCTGCGCCGCGCGGCCGCCCCCCGCCCCACCTGACGAGCACATGCCCGCGTTTCCCAAAGCGTCATTAACGGTCGGGCAAGGTTAATGCGCGACAACTAAGAGGCCGGACGCACCCGCCCTTGCCTGTGGCAAAGCGGGCACGCGGAGGCTTCCGACGGGTCGAGTGGCGTTAAGGCGACGGGCGGACATGCGGTTCTCAGCGCGCGTTCACAGGGTGGGGGTTACCGGTGCGTGGGCACTGGCTCTCTTCGTCGTCGGCGCGACGAGCATCGGCCGTCAGGATATATTAAGCCGACTAACTCACCAGCCCGGTGTCGCCGAACGCGCCCGCATTTCGGTCCTTGGCGAGCCCGTCCGGCTGCTGAAGGCCTCCACCTTCGCGTGGCCAAGCCACTCCGCCCTGCTGGCCCCAACCGAGATCGGTTCCCCGCCGCTGGCGGCCCTGGCCATCGACATTAATCGCGCCGGTAAGACCGACCGGCTGGCGCTCACGCCAATGGCGCCGCTCGATGTCGATCCGCTCGCGGTCTCCGGCGTGGCGACTCCGGCGAGTCTCGCCGGGGCGGGTACCGTGACGCCCTCCGATGGCACCGGCTTCACCGCCACCGGTACCAGCATTGGCACGGAGGCAGCCGGATTTGCCGGCACCGGCACCGATCCGCTCGATGCCGATGACGCCGGCGCGCTGGCGTTATCCGATGAAGAGGAATTCTACGCCATACCGGCCGGCGACCCCACGGGCGATCCGGCTCAGCTGGAACAGGACGCCGCGGTCCTCGGCGCCGCGGACGACGCAACAGTGTCGCTGCCCTCTGACGGTGCGGTCGCTGCTGCGCTCGACGGCCCTGTGCCCGCTTCGTCCTCTTCTGATGAGGCCGATCAGGCGCTGCCGCTTTACCGCCAGCGGGCCTTCATTTTTGGGCTCACGGAGAATGCCCTACCGCCGCAGCCCTTCCTGCATATGACCGCGCTGCCGAGCGGCGACGCCGGCACCACCGAGGCGCAGAAGGCGGAGGACAAGCTCGCGCGCAGCGTGCTCGGACCGACGCCGGCCGAGCGGCTCGGCCTCGCCGGCAAACGCCGCGTGCGGGCGGAGAAATGTCTGGCCGAAGCGGTCTATTTCGAGAGTCGGGGCGAGCCCTACCGCGGCCAGGTGGCGGTGGCGCAGGTGGTGATGAACCGCGTCTTCTCCGGCTATTATCCCGCCGACATCTGCCGGGCCGTCTACCAGAACGCCCATCGTCGTTTCGCCTGTCAGTTCACCTTCGCCTGCGACAATGTCCGCGACGTGGTCACCGAGCCGGCGCTGTGGGATCAGGCGAAAGAAATCGCCAGCGACATGCTGGAAGGCCGAGTCTGGGACGAGAAGGTGGGCCGCGCCACGCATTACCATGCGCGCTCGGTGCGGCCGAACTGGATCCGCGAGATGCGCAAGCTTGATCGCATTGGCGAGCACACCTTCTACCGCCCCCGGCGGTGGACCAGCTGAGTCACCACTCAGCGCCGAAGTCAGCCTGAGTGCAGCCTCGACGTGCATCTTGGCCGCTACGGCGGCGTGACCTGACGAGTTGGGATCGGCACCGCCGTCCACGCCAACCCTCAGTCGCGCCGCCTCCCGCTGGGTCGGCGTCAAGGACGCCATCCCATGTGCCAAGAATGCCGGACCCGGTCCCCCTCTCGCGCCGGACGTTCCTGCGGGGTGCGACCTCCATCGCTCTCTCTGCCAGCGCCGTGTCTTGGGCGGGCCACGCCTGCGCCACGACCAACCCCTCGCCTGCACCATCGCCCGATCAGGTGATGAAGGATTTGGCGGCCGGCAATGCCCGCCATGTGCGCGGCGTGCAGACCTGCACGGATTTCCTTGCCAATCGTGCGGCACTGGCCAAGGGCCAGCACCCGGTCGCCATCGTACTCGCCTGCGCCGATTCCCGCGTCGCCCCGGAATATGTGTTCGACCAGGCACCGGGCCGGCTGTTCATCGTCCGCGTCGCCGGCAATTTCGTCGATGAGGAGGGCCTCGCCAGCATGGAATATGCGGTCGAGCATCTCGGTGTGCCGGTCATCTTCGTGCTCGGCCACTCCAACTGCGGGGCCCTCACCGCGGCCGTAGCCGTCGAGCAGAAGCACGAGCCCCTTCCCGGTCATCTGCCGGCTCTGGTCGAGCATCTGAGCGCGCCAGTCCGTACCGCCCTTGCCGCGAATCCAGCCGATCCTCTCGCAGCCGCCATACGGCAGAACGTCGTCTATTCGATGGACCGCCTGGCAAAAGAACGCTCGCTCGTTTCCAGCGCCATTGCGGAAGGGAAGGTGCGGATAGCGGGCGGCGTTTATGATCTCGTCACGGGCGACGTCGCCTTTATGGGAAGCTGACATGCGAGGCGGCGCGGTCCCAGTGCAGCGCCGCCCGCCACGCCGATCATTCACCGCAGGTCGCGCATTGCGCGATAACAGCCTGACCGAGACGCCGCGCAAGAAGCGCTGCCTCTTCGCGGGTCTCGACGGCGTGCCAGCGTGCATTGGGATCCGGCGCGCTAGCCTTTAGGCCACGCCCATTATTGCACATGCAGCAGTTCCGGCGATGGATACGGACATAGTTGTGTGCCCGGTTTTCATAGACCCAAAAGTCGGCCATGCCTCGCTTCCGCATCCACTCGAAGAGGCAATATAGCACCTCCCCAACACCAAGAAAAAGCCCGGCTCGAAGCCGGGCTTTCACTATTCAACAGTCTCAGAGGCTCAGTTGAGCTTGGACTTCACCTCGGCCACTGCGGCATCGAGAACACGGTCGGCGGCGCTGCCGGTGAGCTGCGCGGCCAACAGGACTTCCGAAGCCTTCACCGCCGCATCGGCGGCGGCCGCCTTCACTTCGGCCAGGGCCTGCGCCTCGGCCTGGGCGATCTTCTGCTCCGCCATCTTGGTGCGGCGGAGGATCAGATCCTCAAGCTTCTGCTTGGCCTCGGAAGCGAGACGCTCGGCCTCGGCCTTGGCCATGGTGACGATCGCCTCGGCCTCTTCCTCGGCCTCGCGCTGGCGGCGCTTGTACTCGGCGACGAGCTTCTGCGCCTCTTCCTTCAGCCGGCGCGCCTCTTCGAGCTCGTGGCGGATGCGATCGCCGCGAGAATCGAGCTTGGCAGCGATGCCGGAGAAGGCACCCGCCCGAGCGAGCAGGAGGAAGAAGATGACGAAGGCGACGGCGACCCAGAAAGTATCGCTACCCATGGTGCGCTCCTCAGCCCTTGATGGCGGTGTCGACCGCCTCCTCGACCGCGCTCGGCGCGGGCGTGGTGCCGATCAGCGTGTTGACGATGGCGCCCGCCGCGTCGACCGCGATACCACGGACATTGGCCATAGCCGAGGTCTTGGTGGCGGCGATCTGCACTTCGGCGGCAGCGAGCTTGACGTTCAGCTCGGCTTCCAGCGCCTTGCGGCGCGCTTCCGCGTCGGCCGCCAACGTGTCGCGGGTCTCCGTGGCAATGCCATGGGCCTTGTTGCGGGCGCTGGCGAGCGCCTTCTCATAGGCTTCGGCCGCCGCTTCGCTTTCCGCCTTCAGCTTGCCGGCTTCCTCGATATCATCGGCGATGCGGTCATGCCGCTCTTCGAGGATCGTGGCAATGCGCGGCAAGGCGATGCGGCTCATCAGCAGGTAGAGCGCGGCGAACGCAATCACCAGCCAGAGGAGCTGCGAAGGAAAGGTATGAACGTCGAAGGGAGGGAAGTTGCTACCGTGTGCTTCTGCTGCGGGCACGGCAATCTCCACACCACTCGCAGCCGGCAGGGTGCCGGGCGACGCCTGGGCGACAATGATAGCGGCCGGACCGTTGGGCTCGGACATGGGTTCAGACTTCCTCGATCAGGGCTGATGACGTCTCGTCCCGCCCGCGCGGAGCCCGCTGGGGCCCGCGCAGGTGGGGGAGAAGCATCAGACCACGAAGAGGAGAACGAGGGCGACGACGAGCGAGAAGATGCCCAGACCTTCGGCGAGCGCCGCGCCGATGAAGGCGCGGGCGAACTGGCCGTCAGCCGCCGACGGGTTGCGCAGGGCGCCCGAGAGGAAATTGCCGAAAATGGTGCCGACGCCGATGGCGGCGAGACCCATGCCGAGCGTGGCGAGACCGGCGCCGAGGAACTTGGCGGCTTCCGCTTCCATGATCTTCTCCTGTTGGAATAGTCAGATTGGTTGAATGGCTGGATGGGTGTCCCGCGACGCGCGGCTCAGTGACCGGGGTGCAGCGCGTCGTTGAGATAGATGCAGGTCAGCACCGCGAACACATAGGCCTGCAGGGCGGCGACCAGGAATTCGAGGGCCGTCAGCGCCACGACCATGAAGAGCGGCAGCACGGCGCCGAACCAGCCGACCACGCCGGAGGCCGTCATCATCACGATGAAGCCGGCGAACACCTTCATCGCGATGTGGCCGGCGAGCATGTTGGCGAAGAGACGCAGCGAAAGGCTGATGGGCCGGGAGAGGAAGGAAATGACCTCGATCACGACCATGAAGGGCAGCAGGAAAGCCGGCACGCCCGACGGCACGAAAAGATGCAGGAAATGGGTACCGTGACGCACGAAGCCGTAGATGATGACCGTCAGGATGACGAGCAGCGCGAGTGCGGCGGTGACGATCAGATGGCTGGTAACGGTGAAGGCATAGGGGATCATGCCGACCATGTTGGCGGTCAACACGAAGATGAAGAGCGAGAAGACGAGGGGGAAGAACTTCATCCCCTCATTGCCGGCCGAGCCGCGCACAGTGGAGGCGACGAACTCGTAGGAGAGCTCCGCCATCGACTGCAGTCGCCCGGGAACCAGTGTGCGGCCGCGAGTAGCGAAGGTGAGGAAGAAAAACACCAGCGCCACGATGCCGAACATGAAGGCGGCGGAATTGGTAAAGGCGAGCTCGACGCCGCCGGGCTGCCCCAATTCCACGATCTTGTGGATCTGGAACTGATGGATCGGATCGATCACGTTGCCGCTGGCCATCGCCGGTCGCTGCCCTCAACACGCGGCGCCATGGGCGCCCGCCCCCATCTCAAGCACCGCCGAGGCGGCACCGTCTTGTTCTTTGGCGCCCGGCACAGGCCGTCACCGAAATCTCTCAGGCGCCACCTTGCGGCGGACCCTTGCGGCCAAACTCTCCGGCCGCGCGCATCATGTTCACGATGCCCGCGCCGAAGCCGAACAGAATGAACACGATCATTCCCCACGGCGCGACGCCGAGAAAACGATCGATCACCCAGCCCAGACCCGCGCCAACCAGCACACCCGCGACGAATTCGGCACCGAGCCGAAACGCCAGCGCCATGCCGGCCGAAGAGGATGTCCTGTCCGCACCGGCGGAAGCCTTCTTTTCGGCTTGCCGCTCGGCCTGCACCTTGTCCAGCGCACTGCCTAGCCCGCGCAACCGGCCAGATAGCTCAGCGTCGGAAACATCCGGCTGCCCCGAGTCGCCATGGCCGTCCGTCTTGTCTCGGTCGTCCATCATCCGCACTCAAGCCTGACCGGAGAAGGATTTCCCGACCCCGAAGACGGGCGCACCATAGTGTTCGCCCCTAGGGGTGTCAAGGATGTGATCGCATCTTTTAAGTCATTGCAAAACAATGACAAAAGCAAAGTGTGGACGCTCTGTCGCAGGCGTTTCGATCGCTTCCCGCACCAAGGGAAGGGGACAGCCATGTTTTTGGCATGCCAGCTGCGCATCCGAAATTACCCGTAGCTGAGCCGCATATGGCGCGATCAGCTCGCCTCGAGGAAGCGCTCTGCGGTCGCAAGGTCGACGGAGACCAGCTTGGAGACCCCGCGCTCGGCCATGGTGACGCCGAACAGACGGTTCATCCGGCTCATGGTGATGGGATTGTGGGTAATGGTCACGAAGCGCGTCTCGGTGAGGCGGCGCATCTCGTCGAGCAAATTGCAGAAGCGTTCCACATTGGAATCGTCGAGCGGCGCATCCACTTCGTCCAGCACGCAGATCGGCGCTGGATTGGTAAGGAACACGGCGAAGATCAGCGCCATCGCGGTCAGCGCCTGTTCGCCGCCGGACAACAGCGAGAGTGATTGCGGCTTCTTGCCGGGCGGCTTGGCGATGATGTCGAGGCCAGCCTCCAGCGGATCGTCCGAATCGGTGAGCACCAGTTGCGCCTCGCCCCCGCCGAAAAGCGTGGTGAAGAGTTGGCGGAAATGCCCGTCGACGACATTGAAACTGGCCTGCAGCCGCTCGCGCGCCTCGCGGTTGAGGCTGTAGATGCCCTGGCGCAGCCGCTTGATCGCTTCGGTGAGATCGTCGCGCTCGCCGGTGAGGCCCTTCTGCTGGGTCTCGATCTCGGCCAGTTCCTCTTCGGCGCGCAGATTCACCGCGCCGAGCCGCTCGCGGTCGGCTCTCAACCGGCCGAGTTCGGCTTCCAGCTCCGCCAGCACCGGCATCGGGCTGTCGGGTGCGAAGCCGGCGATCTCGCGGGCGGTCTCCGGCGGGCCGTCGAGCGCCTCCGCCATCTCACGCGCAAGCACCTCCCGGCGCTGCCGCGCCGCCTCGACCCGCGCCTCGGCGCGGGCGCTTTCCTCGCGCGCGGCGGCCAGCGCGTCGAGCGTGGCACGGGCAAGCTTGTCACCCTCCACCTGCAGAGATTCGGCGGTCGCCAGCCGGTCGCCCGCCTCGCGGCGCGCCGCCTCCGCGCGGGCGATCTCGTCGAGCAGAGCGCGCCGGCGAGCGGCGAAGCGCACGGGCGCATCGTCAAGCTCTTCGCGCTCGTGCGCAGCTTCCGCGAGGCGCGCCTCAAGCGCGGCGACGCGCGCGCCCGTGCCACCGGCCCGCGCTTCCCAGGAGGCGCGCTCCTGGGCGATGAGAGTGAGACGCCGCAGACGCTGGTCGCGCTCGCGCACCAGTGCATCCGCGCGCACGCGCGTCTCCGCCAGCACCGCGCGGTCCTGAGCGACGCGGGCGCGAATCTCCGCCAGTTGCGCCTCGCCTTGCGCCGGTGGCGGCTGGTCGGCCATGTCCGCGCGCGCTTCCTCCAGCGCGATCGCGGCAATCTCGCGCTCTTCCTGCAGGCGTGCCAGATTGGTACCGAGCGCGGCGAGCCGGGCGGACTGCTCGGCGGCGGCGCGTTCGGCACGGGCAAGCTCGTCCCGTGCGGCCTCCATCGCCCGCAGGCTGGCGCGGCGCGCTTCGCGGGCGGCGTTCTCGCGGGCACCGGCGGCGCGCAGCGCGGCCTCCGCCGCCTCCAGGCCGCGGCGATGCCGCGTCACTTCAAGACGGGCGCCTTCGAGCTGGGCTTCGATATCAGCGAGGCGATTGCGCTCCGCCAGCCGCCGGGCCGCGGCGGTGGGCGCGTCGGCGGCGGCGACAAAGCCGTCCCAGCGCCACAGGTCGCCTTCGCGGGAAACGAGGCGTTGTCCGGCCTTAAGCTGGGCGGCGAGGCGCGGGCCGTCAATGCGATCAACAACGCCGATCTGGCTGAGCCGGCGGGCGAGCACCTTGGGCGCGACTACATGGGCGGCAAGCGGCTCGGTTCCCTCGGGCAACGGTGCGTCGCCGAGAGGGGCGACCAGCGTCCAGTGCACCGGCGCCTCGCTGTCGGAGGGCGCATCGAGATCATCGCCGAGCGCGGCGCCAAGCGCAGCCTCATAGCCCCGTGCCACCTCGATGAAGTCGAGCACCGGCGACCAACGTCGCGGCGTGCCAACATCGAGCAGCTTGGCGAGGGTGCGCGCTTCCGTATCAAGCCGTTGGGCCGCCCGTTCCGCCTCGGTGAGCGGACGGCGGGCCTGATCGAGAGCGGCGCGGGCCACCGCATGGGCGTTCTCGGCCTCCTGCGCGGCCGCCTCGGCGGCCGCGAAGGCGTCCTGCGCCGCTTCGGCACGCTCGCGACGCTCGTCGAGGCGGGCGGCATCGACATGGGATTCCAGCTGCCGCTTCTGGCCCGCCAGCACGTCTACATCGCGGTCGAGCCGCGACAGGCGCTCGCCTGCCTCGCGCAGCGCGCGTTCCATCGCCCCGCGCCGCGCGGTCGCTTCGGCATTGGCAGCCGTCGCATCGGCAAAGGCGCGCTCAGACTCGGCGAGGCGCCCCACCGCCTCCCCATTGCGGGCCAGCGCCTCGTCTTCCAGTTGCGCCGCCTGTTCCTGGGCTATGGCGAGTTCCTCGGCCTCCTGGGCGAGGCGCTCCAGCATCTCGCCGGCGTCTTTCTCCAGCGCCCGCTCACGCTCCATGTCACCGCCGAGCTGGGCAAGCCGGCGGTCAAGCTCCTCGCGGCGGGCTCCGGCCCGCGCTTCTTCACGGTCGAGTTCGCCACGGGCAAGGGTCAGCCGCTGAAGCGCGGCGGCGGCCGCTGCATCGGCCTCGCGCAGAGCGGGAATGCCGTGCGCGGCCACGGCGGCGGCGCGGGCGGCTTCGCCCTGCTGCACGGTGCGGGCGGCAACCTCGCGCACGGCGAGATCAAGCACCCGGCTCGCTTCCCCGAGCCCTGCCTCTGCCTCCAGCCAGCGCAACCACAGCAGGGCGGCTTCGGCCTTGCGTATATCGGCGGAGAGCACCCGGTAGCGCGAGGCCTGGCGCGACTGGCGGCGCAGCGCGTCGAGCTGGCCGGAAATCTGGCCGATGACATCCTCGAGCCGCGTCAGGTTGGTTTCCGCCGCCCGCAGGCGCATTTCCGCCTCGTGCCGGCGCGCATGCAGGCCGGCGACGCCGGCGGCTTCTTCCAGCAGGCGGCGCCGGGCGGTGGGCTTGGCGCCGACGATTTCGCCGATCTGCCCCTGCCGTACCATGGAAGGCGAACGCGAGCCGGAAGAGGCGTCTGCGAACAGGATCTGCACGTCGCGGGCGCGCGCCTCGCGCCCGTTGATCCGGTAGGAGGAACCCGCCTCCCGTTCGATGCGGCGGGAAATTTCCAGCATGTCCGCATCGTTGAACACGGCCGGGGCCGAGCGGTCGCCATTATCGACCACCAACACCACCTCGGCGGTGTTGCGCGCCGGACGGGTGGTGGAGCCGCCGAAGATGACGTCGTCCATCCCTTCGGCACGCATCGCCTTGTAGGAGCTCTCGCCCATCACCCAGCGCATGGCCTCGACAAGATTGGACTTGCCGCAGCCATTCGGGCCCACAATGCCGGTAAGGCCGGGCTCGATCAGCATTTCGGTCGGCTCAACGAAGGTCTTGAAGCCGGTGAGACGCAGGCGGGTGAATTTCATGGGTCTAGGGTGCCGGCCGCCGGCCACAAGTTCAAGTGGCGGCGCGCGCCCGATCCACGACATGTTGCGGTTTGCAGGCTATTTCGCACCTCCGACCGGCGCGGCGTCGGCTGCGTTCACGCCTCCTCCCAGCCGAGCCAGCGGCGCAGGCGGGCACTGATCACCAGCGCTGCCAGTGCGAAGGCGCAGCCGAGCGTGATATCGGCCACGCGATCCCCTGCCGCGTGCATAGGCACATGCATCAATGTGCCCACCAACTGCAGCAGCAGAATGACAAACGCCGCCATCGCCGCCATGCCCAGAGCGCCGTGCAGATTCTGCCCCGGCCAGCGCACCAGGGCGGCAAGGGTGAGTCCGGCCATGAGCCCGGCGGGGGAGGTCACCAGCCCGCCATAGACAACAGCTGCCCCCGCGCCGAGCACCGTGCCCAGCACCAGATCGATCATCATGCGGCGGCTGAACTGAGTGTCGTCGCGCAACACGATCACCACCGCGAACACCGCCCAATGCGGGTGCGGCAGGCCGAGCAGCCGCCCCGTCATGAAGGCGAGCGCCACGGCCAGCGCGACGATGCCGGCGAAAAGCAGCCGCTCCTGCTGCGTGTCCCTGATATGGGCGAGGATCGCGACCAGCGTCGGCGCGGTCGAGGGCCGCCACAGGCCAGTGGTCACATCCCATCCCACCGACACCAGCCACGCATAGAATGCGAACACGGCCACCACGACGACATCGCCGGGCTGGAATGGGAGGTCGAGCGCGGCGATTGCGGTGGCAAGACAGAAAAAACGTGCCGCGAAGGCGGCACTCGGATGCACAGCCTCCACCAGCGCATAGAGCGCGGCGGCCACGACCAGCGCGGTCGCCGTCAACCAGACATGGCCCGCAACGGCGCTACCAAGCGTGGCGCCGGCGAGTATCACGCCCCCGGCCACGGCGAACAGCACCGCGCGGTGGGGGGCCGAGCCGCCCGTATCCAGCGTGAAGCCGAGGATGCAGGTGAGGAGCGCATAGCCGACCCAATAGTTCTGGTGCAGCGCCAGCCCTGCCGCCATGGGAGCCATGACCGTGGCTGTGAAGCGGAGCGAACGGCCAGGCAGGCCGTCGTCATGCCAGCGCAGCGGGGTCGCGCCGATGGGATGCGAGGCCGCCGCCGTGGATGCTCCGGCGCCCGGCTTCGATGAATGCACTTTTGGCGGCATCGCTTTACCCGGTCTTTACCCTGTCCGGCGGAGATTGTGGATACACGAGTTCCGTTGCGTCCTGTACGAGTAGGGTAGAGCGTTCATGAAGGTCGTTCGCAACGGGGAAGCCCAAAGAGCTCCCCGATCCGGCATTGCCCGTCCCGCTGGCCTGCCCTCCCAGTTGCCCCTCGACAGCATCATCCGCGGCGATTGCGTCGCCGCTTTGTCACGGCTTCCCGCCGCGTCGGTCGATCTCGTCTTCGCCGATCCGCCCTATAATCTCCAGCTTCAGGGCGAGCTGAAGCGGCCCGACGACAGCCGGGTCGACGCGGTTGACGATGCCTGGGACAAGTTCGACAGTTTCGAGGCCTATGACGCCTTTACCCGCGCCTGGCTGCTGGCGGTGCGCCGGGTGCTCAAGCCCACAGGCACGCTGTGGGTGATCGGCTCTTACCACAACATCTTCCGGGTCGGGTCGCTGCTGCAGGACCTCGATTTCTGGATCCTCAACGACATCGTCTGGCGCAAGACCAACCCGATGCCGAATTTCCGCGGCCGGCGCTTCACCAATGCGCATGAGACGCTGATTTGGGCGGCCCGCGAACCCGGCGCCAAGGGCTACACCTTCAATTACGAGGCGCTGAAGGCGGCCAATGAGGATGTGCAGATGCGCTCCGACTGGCTGTTTCCGATCTGCTCGGGCCATGAGCGGCTGAAGGATGACACCGGCCACAAGGTTCATCCGACGCAGAAGCCGGAGGCGCTGCTCGCCCGCGTCATCCTCTCCGCGTCCAAGCCGGGCGATGTGGTGCTTGACCCCTTCCTCGGCTCGGGCACGACGGCGGCGGTAGCCAAGCGGCTGGGCCGGCATTTCGTCGGCATCGAGCGCGATGCCACCTATGCTGACGCCGCGCAGGCGCGAATCGACGCGGTGGAGCCGCTGCCCGATCTCGCTCTGGTGCCGGCACCGACGGCGCGCGAGGCGCCGCGCATCGCTTTCAACGCGCTGGTAGAGCGGGGCCTGCTGCCCCCCGGCACGCTGCTCACCGACGCCAAGGCGAAGGTCCGCGCGCTGGTGCGCGCCGACGGCACGCTGTCGCTGGAGACGGCGCCGGGGCTGGGGCAGATCGGCTCCATCCACCGTGCCGGTGCGATTGCTCAGGGAATCGAGGCCTGCAATGGCTGGACCTATTGGCACATCGCCACCCGCGAAGGGCTGCGCCCCATCGATTCGCTGCGCGCGGTCGTCCGCTCGGAAATGGCAATGGCGGCGGAGTAGGCCCGACTTTCCATTCTGGACAAGCAAAAAGGCCGCCCATCCGGGCGGCCTTGCCATTAAAGCTGTGCGGCTCAGAGATCGCCGGCCTTCTTCACCGATTCCTTGATCTCGCCCTTGGCCTGCTGGGCTTCGCCCTTGAGTTCCTGCACCTTGCCTTCGGCCTGAAGACGCTCGGAGCCGGTGGCCTTGCCAACACCCTGCTTGATGTTGCCCATGGCCTCGTTGCCCATGCCCTTGGCCTTGTCCATCGTGCTACCCATGGTCGTCATCTCCTGTTTTGATCCGCTCGTGCGGCTTGCAGGAACAACGATCCGGGAGCGCAAAGGTTCATTCACACAGACGTAATCCTTGCGCGCGGGGGCGGGAGACGCATGGGCCAGAACCTTGCGCATGACCGACGGAAACGCCTCGGCCTCGAAACCCTGCGGCACGACCCAGCGATGGCCCGCCGGCGCGGGCTGGCTCGCCGGCAGTTCCGCCCGCCAGACCTGCAGTTCCAGCGCGAAATGGCTGAACACATGGGTGACGGTAGCGTTGAGCGCCGTCCAGGACGCCTCGACCGGAGCATGCGCCGCGGGATGGATGACGCCGCCGGGCTCCCAGGGCGTCGACGGCACCTCGCTCATACCGCCCAGCAGGCCTTTCGGCGGCCGCGAGCGCACCAGCACAGCGCCATCCGCCCGCACGGCGAGGAAGGCCACGCCCTGGCGGGTCGGCCGCGCGGACTTGGCAGCTTTCACGGGATAACGCTCCGGCGCCCCGCCGGCGTGGGCGGAACAGGGGCCCTGCCACGGACAAAGCGCGCAGGCCGGCTTGCGCGGCGTACAGATCGTGGCGCCGAGATCCATCATGGCCTGGGCGAAATCGCCGTAGCGCGCGGCTGGCAACAGGGTGAGCGCCAGCGCGCGCAGCCGGGGGCGCGCCTTGGGCAGCGCCTCTTCCACCGCGAAGAGGCGGGACACCACCCGCTCCCAATTTCCGTCGACCGGCGCGGCGCGGCGCTCGAAGGCAATGGCGGCAATCGCCGCCGCTGTGTAGGGACCAATGCCCGGCAGGGCGAGGAGCGCCGCCTCCTCTGACGGGAACTGGCCGCCATGGTGCTCGACCACCGCTCTGGCGCAGGCATGAAGATTGCGCGCGCGGGCATAATAGCCAAGCCCCGCCCAGGCGGAGAGCACCTCCTCCAGCGGCGCCGCCGCCAGCGCGGCGACCGTTGGCCAGCGGCGCAGGAAGTTCTCGTAGTATGGCGCGACCGTCACGACGGTGGTCTGCTGCAGCATGATCTCGGAGAGAAAAACCCGATAGGGGTCCTGCCGCCTTCCCGGCGCCGCGCGCCAAGGGAGGCGCCGACGATGCCGGTCATACCAGGCGAGCAGCGCGCCGGGATCGGGAGCGGCAAGGGCAGCGGCGGATGCGGCGGCGGGGGCGGCTGGATTGGCGACGGCTTGCATGCGATCCTCAGGCACAACGCCCGCACCGTGGCCGCTTCGACCGCGCCGGGCAAGACACGAGTTGAGATGGCCCCGCGTTCCCACACCCGCCCGCTTGCCGACCTGATTGACGGCGCCATTGCCGAATGCTGCCGCCGGCGTGGCCTCGCCTCGGTGGAAATCGTCACCCGCTGGGCCGATATTGTCGGCGACGCGCTGGCGGCACGGGCGGTGCCGATTAAGCTCGCCTGGCCATCACGACCGGACAGCGGTGAACCCGGCGTGCTGCATGTGCGCGTGGAGGGCGGCTTCGCCATCGAATTGCAGCACGACGCGCCGGTCGTCATCGACCGGGTCAACCGCTATTTTGGCTGGCGCTGCATCGGCCGGCTGGCGCTGAAGCAGGGCCCGGTGCCGCGTCCGCGGCCGCGCTTCCGCTTCCAGGAGCCGGACGCGGCCGAATGCGGCGCCGCCCGGCAGCGAATCGCCGCGACCGCCGGTTCCTTCGAGGACGACGCGCTCGCCACCGCCCTCGCCCGGCTCGGCGCGCTGGTGACCCGGGAGAAGCGGGGCAAGGGGCGAGGCTTCACGCAGCGGTGAGGCGTGCGCCGGCAGCCCCCCGTTGCCATGACGCCGCCCTGGCTGTACGCGCTAGAAGAAGGGCGCAAGGCGCGGGCCTACGCACAGACATTCAGGCCGGTGGACATGTCCGGCTGCTTCTGGAGACCGACAATGATCGACCGCCGTCGCTTCCTCGAAGGTGTTGGCACCCTCGCCCTCTCCCTTGCCGCCTTCGGTACGCTCGCCGGAAGCCTGATCGGGCGCGCGGAGGCGCAGACGGTCGACACGGCCAAGCTGATGGCGCCCGGGGCACTACCCGACCAGGTGCTGGGCAAGGCCGACGCGCCGGTGACCATCGTCGAATATGCCTCGATGACCTGCGGTCACTGCGCGCATTTCCATGAGACGACCTATCCGGTGCTCAAGGAGAAATATATCGACACCGGCAAGGTGCGGTTCATCCTGCGCGAATTCCCGCTCGACATCGTCGCCAAGGCGGCTTTCATGCTGGCGCGCTGCGGCGGCGAGGGCAAATATTACCCGATGACCGACACGCTGTTCGAGACCCAGAAGAACTGGGCGTTCTCGAACAATCCGGCGCAGGCCCTGCTTGCCATCGCCAAGCAGAGCGGCATGACGGAAGAGCAGTTCAACGCCTGCCTCAACGACACCAAGCTGGCCGGCCAGATCGACGAGGTTGCCAAGCGCGGCGCCGAACTCGGTATCGACTCGACCCCGACCTTCTTCATCAACGGCAAGAAGGTGTCGGGCGCGATGAGCCCGGAGCAGCTCGACAAGGAACTCGCCCCGCTGCTCGGCGGCAACTGAACCTCACGGGCTGTAGCCCGCCCGGCCTCTCCCGGCTCGGTGCCGCCGGATCGACGCGCCGGCCGCGCCGTCGATGCGGACCCGACATGCGCGCGCTGCCGGCTCAGTCCGGCAGAACGATGCGGCCGGAAGCATCGAAGGGAAAGCCGGGATTGTGGGCGATCTCCCAGGGGTGACCGTCGGGGTCGGCGACATAGCCGGAATAGCCGCCCCAAAAGGTCGGCTGCGCCGGACGCAGCGGCCGCCCGCCCGCGGCCACGGCGCGAATCAGCGTCGTGTCCACTTCCGATCGGCTCGCCCGGTTGCAGGCGAGCGCGATGCCGCCGAACGCACCCGGGCGGCCTGCGACCACGCCGGCATCGGCAGCGAGTTCCACGCGCGGATAGAGCGAAAGCACCACGCCGCCGGCATCGAAAAAGGCCGCTCCGGTGGCTTCCTTCACGCGTCGCACAAGGCCCAGCGCCTCATAGAAGGTGACCGCGCGCTTCAGATCCGCGACGCCCAACGTCACCAGCGAGAGCTGCAGTGGCGGCATGACGCGCGCCGTGCCTTTCGGCTCGGACACCGGAGCACCGTCGTCCGCCGCAGGCGCGCCCCTCCCGTCCGGATTCATCCCCATGTTCCCGCTCATGCGCCTTCTCCGAACAGTGACAATTGCTCACCTTTCTGCGGCGGGCGGGTGAAATGGCGGGTGGAAAGCCGCGTCGAGCGCCGGTTCAGCCCCAGCCTCTCCACCGCGATCTCAAAGCGGCGGGCTAGCGTCCAGGCATAGGGACCGGTGCCGGTCATGCGCTGGCCGAAGGTGGAATCATATTCCCGCCCGCCATGCAGTTCCTTCAACAGCGACAGCACATGGCGGTAGCGGTCAGGGAAATGGGTGAGCAGCCATTCGCGGAACAGGTCGCGGATTTCCAGCGGCACGCGCAGCATGACATAGCCGGCTTCCGACGCGCCGGCCGCCGCCGCCGCATCGAGAATGCGCTCCATCTCGGCATCGGTGACGGCGGGTATCACCGGCGCCACCAGCACGGCGGTCGGCACGCCGGCGTCGGAAAGCCGGCGCAGCGTGTCCAGACGCCGTGAGGGCGTCGCCGCGCGCGGTTCCATCAGCCGCGCCAGCTTGGGGTCGAGCGTGGTGATGGACAGCGCCACCTTCGCCAGCCCCTTCTCCGCCATTGGCCCCAGAATATCGAGGTCGCGCACCACCAGCGCCGATTTGGTGACGATACCGACGGGATGGCCGAAATCGCGCAGCACTTCGAGAATACGGCGGGTCAACCGCCACTCGCGCTCGATTGGCTGATAGCCATCGGTGTTGATGCCGAGCGCGATGGTACGCGGCTCGTAGCCGGGCTTCGACAACTCCTTGGCCAACAGCTCCGGCGCGTCGGGCTTGGCGAACAGCTTGGTTTCGAAATCCAGCCCGGCGGACAGGCCCTGATAGGCGTGGGTCGGCCGCGCGAAACAATAGACGCAGCCATGCTCGCAGCCGCGATAAGGGTTGATCGAGCGGTCGAACCCGACATCGGGCGAGTCGTTGCGGTTGATGATGGTGCGCGGCTTCTCCACCGTCACGCTGGTGCGGAAGGCCGGCAGGTCGTCCAGTTCCTGCCAGCCATCGTCGAAGCGCTCACGGCTGTGCGGCTCAAAGCGCCCGGCCGGATTGGAGAGCGCCCCCCGCCCGCGCCGACGCTCACCCTCCACCAGCCAGTCCGGCATAGGCGGGGGCGCCACGGCGTCCATGTCGGACAGGCCGGTGAGGTCGCGCGCCGCCTCCGCCCGCTCCTGCGCGCGAGCATCGCGACGCTGCTGCGCCAAGCGCCCCAGATGGCGCGGGGCGGCCGGCGGTGCGGTCGGGGCAGAAGAGCGATCGGAGACGGAGCTTTGCATGTCGGGGCCTCTCGCGGAGACTGTTCTTTACGCCAGCATTGAGAACATATCAAGAACATTGACCGAATTGCGACGGCCGGACTGTACGGGCGCCGAAGCGTGGGTTAGGCAGGAAAAGCTCTTTCCCTCAGGCTCGGGGCGCCTCCCCGGCCGTTCCCAGACCCGGATCCTTCAAGGGTGGCCACGGCGTGATCTCGGTCGTCATTCCCACAAGTGCGGGCGCCAAGCGGCTGATTCCCACCCTTTCCTCGCTGGTGCCCGGCGCTGCCGCCGGGCTGGTGCGGGAGGTGCTGCTGGTCGATTCGGGCAATGCGCCGGATGTGGCGGAAATCGCCGACGCCGCCGGCTGCGAATATCTCGCCGGCCCGGCCGACACCGGCGCAAGGCTGCGCCAGGGCGCGGCGGCGGCGCGGGCCTCCTGGCTGCTATTCCTCGAACCGAGCGGCCTGTTGCAGGAAGGCTGGGCGCGTGAGGTGCGAAACTTCACCGACCAGATCGAGCGCACCGGCGCCGCCGAACGCCGGGCGGCGACCTTCCGGCTGGCGCTGGACGGTTTCGGCATCTCGCCACGGGTGAGGGAGGCGGCGGCAATGCTGCGTCACGCGCTCACCGGGCGGCCACGCCCGGAACAGGGCCTGCTGCTGCACCGCCGTCTCTACGAGACGCTCGGCGGGCACACGCCGGGACCCAACGCCAATCGCCGTCTGCTTTCCCGGGTGGGCCGCAAGCGGCTGGTGCTGCTGCGCTCGCAGATCCTGCTGCCGGAAGAAGGCTGAAAGCTCATCCCGTCGGACCGGTTGGGGCGCGCAGCTTGCCGCGCTTCAAATGTTCATCGAGACGCGGGAGAATCTCGACGAAATTGCAGGGCTTGTGCCGGATGTCGAGCTGGTGGACCAGAATCTCGTCCCATCCGTCTCGGCAGGCGCCCGGGGACCCAGGCAGGCAGAACACATAGGTGGAGTTGGCGACGCCGGCGGTGGCGCGGCTCTGCAGGGTCGAGGTGCCGATCTTGCCGAAGGAGACCATGTGGAACACGGTCGAGAAACCTTCCATCCGTTTCTCGAACAGTGGCTCCAGCGCTTCCGGCGTCACGTCGCGGCCGGTAAAGCCGGTGCCGCCGGTGGTGATGACGACATCGATGGCGGGATCGGCGATCCAGCCCGCCACTTTCGCGCGGATCGTCTCCACATCGTCTGGCACGATGGCACGGTCGGCGAGGCGGTGACCGGCCGTCTCCGCCCGCTCGGCGAGAGTGTTGCCGGAGCGGTCCTCGGCCAGCATGCGGGTGTCGGAAATGGTGAGCACCGCGATGGCAAGCGGCACGAACGGCGTCTGATCGGTCATCGTCTCTCTCAGATCGAACCCTTGAAGGTGTTGCACTGCGCCAGCGAGCCCTTGGCGAGACCCTGCCGGAACCATTTCACCCTCTGGGCGGAGGTGCCATGGGTGAAGCTGTCGGGCACGACATAGCCCTGCGCCTGCTTCTGCAGCCGGTCGTCGCCAATGGCGGCGGCGGCGTTCATCGCCTCTTCGATATCGCCGTCTTCGAGAATGCGCCACTGCGCATCGGCGTGGTGCGCCCACACGCCGGCGAGACAATCGGCCATCAGTTCGACCCGGACGGACAGTGCATTGGCCTCCGAGCGAGAGACCTGACGCTGGCGGGCCTGCACTTTTTCAAGAAGGCCGATCTGGTTCTCGACATGATGGCCGACCTCATGGGCAATGACATAGGCGGCGGCGAAGTCACCCGGGGCGTTGAAGCGCCGCTTGAGGTCCTTGAAGAAGGAGGTGTCGAGATAGACCTTCTGGTCGCGCGGGCAGTAGAACGGGCCGACGGCGGCATCCGCCGCGCCACAGGCCGAACGGGTGGCGCCAGTGAACAGCACCATGCCAGGCTCGCGATAGGTCGCCCCCTCGCCCTTGAAGATCGGTTTCCACACATCCTCGGTCTGTGCGAGCACCACGGCGGCGAAATCGCCGAGCTTCTGGTCCTCGGCGCTGAGGTTGCGCGGGGGCGCGCTCTGGCGCTGCGGGGAAGTCTGGCTGGACGGGCTGCCGTCGCCGAGCAGGATTTCAGCGCCGCCGATCAGCACGGCCGGGTTGATGCCGGTGGCCCAGGCGATGAGGCCGACAATGATCAGCCCGCCAATGCCAAGGCCTCCCCGGCCCATGCCGCCGCCGCCACCAAAGCCGCCGCCGCGCCGGTCCTCGACATTGCCGCTCCGGCGGAAATCCTCCCAACGCATCCTCACCTCCCGGACGGTAGTGCCACGGCACGAGTGTGAAACACCCGTGCCGTGGCAGCAATGCGCCGGGAGGCATCCGGTTCCGCCGGATGTGGGGCCGTCAGGCAGCCGTTCGCGCCGGAGCCCGCAGAAAGTCGCGGGCAAGCGTCAGGTCCGCCTGGGAGAGCCCGTGCCCGGCCGGGAGGGTGCGGTGGTCGAGCGCCGCCCCCGCCGCGCGCAGCTGGCCGGCGAGGCGGGCAGCGTTCTCTTCCGGTACGATCGGGTCCATCGCGCCGGAGAGCAGCAGCACCCGTCGCCCGGCGAGATCGGCCGGGGGCGGCACCGCGAGAGGCACCATAGCGCGCATCAGCACAGCGCCGGCCAGCACGTTCGGCTGGGTCAGCAGCAGCGCGGCGGCGATGTTGGCGCCGTTGGAAAAGCCGACCGCGATCGGCGCGGCGAGCCCATAGGCGGCGCGCGCCTCGGCGATGAAGCCGGCGAGTTCGGCGGCGCGGGCGCGCACATCGTCCTCGTCGAACACGCCCTCGCGCAGGCGGCGGAAGAAGCGCGGCATGCCGCCCTCCAGCACCTTGCCGCGCGGGGACAGCAGCGCGGCGCCCGGCGCGATCATGCCGCCGAGCGAGACAAGGTCGTTCTCGTCGCCGCCAGTGCCGTGGAGCAGCAGCAGCGGGGCGACACCCGGCTCGCGGGCGGGCTCATAACGATGCACGAAGGAAAGCGCGGCGTCGGTCATGACGGCCTCCTCGTCAGGGATGGAAAGGGGGCGCCGCCCAGCGGGGCGGCGCCGCGTCGTTCAGGCGATCTCGGGCAGTACGGCCTCGATCTGGCTGCGGCGGCTCTCAAGGAAGCCGGGCAGCTTCAGCGCCTCGCCCAGGCTCGCCGCCGGCTCATCGGCCGCGAAGCCGGGAATGTCGGTAGCGATCTCGAACAGCACATGGCCGGGCTCGCGGAAATAGACGGACCGGAAATAGTTGCGGTCCTTCTGCTCCGTGGTGGCGATGCCGTGGTTCTCGTTCAGCTTCTTCACCATGGCGAATTCGGCCGCGTCGTCCGCGGCGCGGAAGGCGATATGGTGCACCGAGCCGCCGCCCATGCGGGCGGGCAGGAAGCCGCCGGCCTCGTGGATATCGACGATGCCGCCGATCTCCGTGCCTTCGGCCTTGAAGCGCACCAGCGTGCCCTCGCGGCCGATCTGCGTGAAGCCGAACACGTCGGTGAGGATCGCCCCGGTGGGGGCCGCCTCGGCCAGCAGAAGGTTCACGCTGTGAAAGCCGCGAAGGGCGTTCTCGGCGGGAACGTCGGTGCCGAGCCAGGCCGGTTCGTTCTCAGCCCCGGCGACGCCGATGAGCGCCAGGCGGGTGCCGTGCGGGTCCTTGAACGCCAGAACGGTTTCGCCGAAGCGCTTCACCGGCGCGCTGTGCGCCACGCCCTTCTCGACGAAGCGCTGCGTCCAGTAGCCGATGGAGCCGGCGGGCACGCGGAACGCGGTCTCCTGCGTCTCGCCGATGCCGACGCGGCCCGGGGCGACATGATCCCAGGGAAAGAAGGTGAGGATGGTGCCGGGCGAACCGGCCTCGTCGCCATAATAGAAGTGGTAGGTGCCGGGATCGTCGAAATTGACGGTCTTCTTCACCAGCCGCAGGCCGAGTGTCTTCGTGTAGAATTCAACGTTGCGGCGCGCATTGCCGGCGATCGCCGTCACATGATGGATGCCATTGCGGTTCATGATCTTGCCCTCCTGTGAGCGCCAACCGCGCTCCGTTGCGACAAGAGATAACCCGGCAGCAGCGCAATGCCAGACCTTATCAATTGCGTTGACGCAATCTCATCTGTGCTGCTATCGTTTATGCGTGGCAGGTGGGCCTGAGAGGCGCGTGTGCGCCGCCATCCGTCATCGCCACATTCGGGGAGCAGCATGGCCGAACCGTTCAAAAATCTCGGATGGGACGATTTCCGGCTGATCAAGGCGGTGGCGGATGCCAAGGGCCTGCCGGCGGCGGCGATGACTCTCGGGGTCAACCATTCCACCGTGTTCCGCCGGCTCAAGCAGATCGAAGAGCAGCTCGGCACGGTGCTGTTCGAGCGCCACCGCACGGGCTATGCGCTCACTCCCGCTGGCGAGGAGATGGTGGCTCTCGCCAACCGGCTCGACGAGGAAATCACCGCCGTCGGCCGCAAGCTCGCCGGGCGAGAACCCGCACCCTCCGGCGAACTCCGGGTTACCACGCCGGATTCACTGCTGATCCATCTGTTGATGCCGATGCTCGCCACCTTCCGCGACCGCTACCCGGAAGTGCGGCTCGATATCGTGCTCAGCAACCAGCCGCTCAATCTCTCCAAGCGCGATGCGGATGTCGCCATCCGCGCTACCGACAATCCGCCGGAAAATCTCGTCGGCCGCCGCGTCGCCCGTATCGCCTGGGCGCTTTATGGTCGGGCCGCCGATTTCCCTGAGCCGCGCGCGGTGACGCCGGAGCAGCTGGAAACATTCAACTGGGTGTCGCTCGGCGACAGCCTGGGTTCGCTGAAGACGGTGAAGTTCGTCCAGGAAAACGTCGCCGCCGACAAGGTCGCCTACAAGATCAACAGCGTGCTCGGCCTCGCCGAGGCGGTGGAGGCGGGGATCGGCATCGCGCATATCCCCTGTTTCATCGGCGATGCCCGGCCGTCGCTGGTGCGGCTCGGGCCGCCGGATGATGATTATGCCGCCGATCTCTGGCTGCTCACCCATCCCGACCTGCGGCATTCGCCGCGTGTGCGTGCCTTTCTTGACTTCCTCGCCGGGGAGATCGCCCGGCATCGCCGGTTCATCGAGGGCCAGATCGAACTGGACGCAGAAAGCTTGCCGGCGCCGGACGCCCCGTCCGCCGCTACGGCTTGAGCCGCGTCAGCAGCCGGTCGCGCAGCCGGCTGAGATCGTCGGTCAGGGCACGCAGATCCTCGGGTTCATGGTCGAGGCAGACGCCCATCTCACCGGGAACCCGCTCGGCCTCGTGCCGCAGGGCCCGCCCCTTGTCGGTGAGATAGACCCGCACCTGCCGCTCATCGGCCGCGTCGCGCAGCCGCCGCACCAGCCCGGCCGCTTCAAGCCGCTTGAGCAGCGGGGTCAGCGTGTTGGTCTCCAGCAGCACCCTGTCGCCGATCTGGCCGACGGTGAGCCCCTCCTCCGACCACAGCGTCACCATGGCGATGTATTGCGGGTAGGTCAGGCCCAGCCGATCCAGCATCGGCTTGTAGACGCGGTTGAACGCGTGATTGGCCGAATAGACCGCGAAGCAGAGGAAATCCTTGAGCTGAAGCGTGTCGTCAGTGCTGGACATCGTGCAACCATGCGTACCCTAAGCTCGCACCGTGCCCCCGCCGGGAGCTGCCGACAAGCGGGTTTTTGCGTAACGGCAGCCCATTTCCGAATATCGCGAAGGCGCCTGGTTTGAAGATGGCGCGCGGCTCCTCTATAGCAACCGGGATACTTTCGTCGGGGGGTGAGGTGTTCATGTCGGGTGGAGCTGCGACGACCAGGCCGGGCAGCCTGAGCGAGGCGCCCTCGCTCGCCGATCTCAGCCCGACCGGACGGCGCTCGGCGCGGCTGCGGCTGCGCGCGGCCTGGATGTATTATGTCGAGGGCATGACCCAGAGCGCCATTGCCGAGGCGCTGGACATTGGCCGCGTCACCGTGGTCCGCCTGCTCGCCGACGCCCGCCAGCTCAACGAGGTGAAAATCTCGCTTTCACGCGAGATCGCCGAGCTGCCGCGGCTGGAAATGGGGCTGCAGAAAGCGTTTGGCCTGCGCGAGGCGGTGGTCGCCCCCGTCTCCGGCCCGTTCGCCGACGCCACCAGCGCCATCGGCGCGGCGACCGGGCTGTTCATCTCCGACCTCATCCGCTCCGACATGAAGATCGGCTTCGGCTGGGGCCGCACGCTGATGCGCGCGCTCGGCTTCATCGACGAGAAGACGGTCTCCAACCTCCAGGTGATCTCGCTGCTCGGCGGCATCACCAAGGCCAAGCAGTACAACCCGTCGGAATTCGCCTGGCAGCTGTCGCGGCTGTTCCAGGCCGACTGCCACCTCATCGCCGCCCCCGCCATCGTCGACAGCATCGCCACCAAGCAGGCGCTTATCGAGCGCTGCGGCCTCGGCACCGTCTACAACCTCGCCCGCGAGATGGACGCGGTGGTGCTCAGCGTCGGCGAGATGGATTCGGAAAGCACGTCGCTGCGCTTCGGCTTCTTCTCCGACGCCGACTGGGCCTCGCTGATCGCCGCCGGTGCGGTGGGCGATGTGGTCTATAACTTCATCGATATTGAGGGTCGGCCGGTCGACCACCCCATCAATACCCGCGTCATGTCGATTCCGATCGAGACACTGCAGGCGACACCCGAGCGCATCCTCACCTCCGGCGGGCCGGGCAAGGCCAAGGCGGTGCTGGCCGCGCTGCGCATGCTGCGCCCCACCGTGTTCATCACCGACGAGATCACCGCTGCGGCGGTACTGGAAGAGGCCGGCGCCGCCTATTGAAAACGTGGAAGCGCGGGATGCGGTCGCACGCGCTCTTTGCCTCGGAACAAATGTCGAGTACCGAAGAACAATGACGCTTGCGCCGAAAGCCGCAGGCGCGCCTCAGGGAAGGATTGGGCGTATGCTCGGTGCAAACAGGTTCGGTGCTGGCGGGATCGTGCGGACGGGGATCGCCGCCGAACTGGAACAGTGGACCGCCAAGCATGGGCCGGTAACGATCGGCCTCGCCGGCGCCGGCCAGATGGGCACCGACCTCATCGTGCAGGCAGCGCTCATGCCGGGCGTGCGCATCGGCGCCGTCACCGAATTGAACGCGCAGGCAGCAATCGACGCCGCGCTCATGGCCGGGCACCGCCGCGAGGACATCGTCACCGCCGGGACCAGCGCCGCGATTGATCGCGCCATCGAGGCCGGGCACTTCGTCATCACCGACGACTACACCGCGATGTGCGCTTCCGGCCATATCGACGTGGTGATCGACGCCACCGGCAGCCCGAATATCGGCACGCTCGTCTCGCTGGAGGCCATCCGCAACGGCAAGCATGTGGTGCTGCTGAGCGTGGAGGCCGACATCACCATCGGCCGCTTTCTCAAGCAGGAGGCACGCGCGGCGGGCGTCGTGCTCACCGGCGCGGCGGGCGACGAGCCGGCCGCCACCATCGAGCTGATCGGCTTCGCCCAGGCGCTGGGCTTCGACATTGTCTGTGCCGGCAAGGCCAAGAACAACGCCTTCAAGCCGGACGCCATTCCCGACGAGTTCGAGGAAGAGGCGCGGGCGCGCAACATGAATCCGCGCATGCTGGTGGAGTTCGTCGACGGCTCCAAGACCATGGTGGAGATGACGGCGCTGGCCAACGCCACTGGCCTTGTACCCGACGTGCCCGGCATGCACGGGCCGCATGCGGACCGCGACGTGCTGGCGCAGGTGCTGTGCACCAAGGAGGATGGCGGCATCCTCTCGCGCTCCGGCGTGGTCGACTTCACCCTCGGCAAGGGCGTGGCGCCGGGCGTGTTCTGCATCGTCAAGCCGCGCCATGACCGGGTGATCGAGCGCATGGCCGACCTCAAGGTCGGGCCGGGCCCCTGCTTCGCGCTGATCCGTCCCTACCATCTCACCAGCCTGGAAGTGCCGCTCTCGGCGGTGCGCGCGGTGATGCACGGCACGCGCGACATGGAGGTGCTGGACCATCCCGTCGCCGAATGCACGGCGGTGGCCAAGCGCGACCTCAAGCCGGGGGATGTCCTCGGCAAGATCGGCGAATATGATTATCGCGGCTACACGATGAGCTGGCGCGATGCGCGCGACAGCTTCGCCTTGCCACTCGGCCTTGCCGAACGGGCGCGGGTGCTGAAGCCGGTGAAGGCCGGCGAGCGGCTGACCTATGACAACTGCCTGCCCGACGAGCAGCTCATCGTCACCCAGATCCGCCGCCGCCTCGACCAGACCGACGCGCAGTTCCTCGCGGCATAGCGGGGGCTGACAGCACGCCGCAACACGCCGGACGGCCCGCAGGGCCGCACCGGGATCGGGCCGTGAGAGGCCGACGCCTCAGGCGTTGCCGGGGCGTGAAGTAGCCAGGTTGGTGAAGCGGGCATCGGCGAGGCGCGCTTCGGCCTCGGCCAGCGCTTCGGCCAGCTGCCGCACCTGGGCGGGATCGAGCACCAGTTGCAGTGCCGGCACCGGCTCGCCGGGCTTGGGCTGCTGGGTGCCGATCTCCAGCCGCAAGCCCACCTTGTCGGTGCCGAAAAGGGCGGTGGTGAAGGCCAGCATCGGCCACACCTTCAGATGACCCTTGTCGTCCTTCTCCCAATCATCGAAGCGCTGCGCCATGGGTGTCTCCTCCTTGTGTCGCTCCCCGTCTAGCATCGAAACGGCCGCACGCGACAGGCCGGGTGGGCGGGGCCTTCAATGGAAATCCCGCGATTTCGGCAGCACCCGCACCTGCCGGGGATGACCCTGCCCGGAACGGCGGCCAGCGAGCAGATGCCCCGGCGGCGAAGGTTTTCCCTGCCCCCGCACATCCTCGCCCGGATCGGCCTGTGGCGAGGGCATGGCGCGCACATCCTCGAACAGGCGGGCGAGTTCGGCCGTGCGGTCGAACACCCGCTCGCCCATCACATGCACGACCCCCTCCTTGCTCTTCTGCACCCGTCCCTCCACCACGACGAGCCGGGCGCCCATCACTTCCGCCCGGTAGCGCTCGAACTGGCGGGTCCACAACAGCACGTTGACGATGCCGGTCTCGTCCTCCAGCGTCATGAAGATGGCATTGCCCTTACCCGGCCGCTGGCGCACCAGCACGATGCCGGCCGCGCGCAGCCGCACCCCGTCCCGCGCCGCCGCGACCTCGGCGCTGGAGGCCACGCCCTCAGCGGCGAACACCGCACGCAGCATGCCCATCGGGTGCCCTTTCAGCGACAGGCGCGTGGTCTGATAGTCCACCGCGATCTGCTCGGGCAGCGGCATCAGCGGCAGATGTGCCTCCGCATCGCTGCCGAGTTCGCGCGCCTCGACTGCGGCAAACAAGGGCAGCGGCGCATCGTCCGGCAGCCGGCGCATGGCCCAGGCGGCCTCGCGCCGGTCGAGCCCCAGGGAGCGGCAGGCATCGGCGTCCGCCAGCTTGGCGAGCGCCGCCGCCGGGAGGCGGGAGCGGTGGGCGAGCGTCTCGACATCGTGCAGGAAGCCGCGCGTCCGCGCCTTCACCAGTTGCGCGCTCCATTCCTCCTTGAAGCCGTCGAGCTGGCGCAGGCCGAGCCGTAGCGCCAGCGGCACGCCCGGCGCGTCACGCTCCAGCGTGTTGTCGTGGAAGCTGAAATTCACGTCCGGCCCACGGATCTCCACCCCGTGCTCTTGCGCATCGCGCACGATCTGCGCCGGGGCATAGAAGCCCATGGGCTGGGAATTGAGCAGCGCGCAGGCGAAGATCGCGGGATAGCGGCATTTGAGGAAGGCGGAGATGTAGACCAGCTTGGCGAAGGAGGCGGCGTGGCTTTCCGGAAAGCCATATTCGCCAAAGCCCTTGATCTGCTCGAAACAGCGGGCGGCGAAGGCGGGGTCGTAGCCGCGCGCGCTCATCCGCTCCACCAGCAGCTTCTGAAAAGTGCCGATGGTGCCGTTATGGCGGAAAGTGGCCATGGCGCGGCGCAGCCGGTTCGCTTCTGCATCGGTGAATTTCGCCGCCACCATGGCGAGGTGCATCGCCTGTTCCTGAAACAGCGGCACGCCGAGTGTCCGCTCCAGCACCTCGCGCAGTTCGCCCGGCGGGTTCGGCGGGGCCGGTGAGGGATACTCCACCGTCTCCAGCCCGTCGCGCCGACGCAGATAGGGATGCACCATGTCGCCCTGGATCGGGCCGGGACGGACGATGGCCACCTGGATGACGAGATCGTACAGCCGGCGGGGTTTCAGGCGCGGCAGCATGTTGATCTGCGCCCGGCTCTCCACCTGGAACACGCCGATGGAATCGCCCTTGCACAGCATGTCGTAGACATCGGGCTGCTCGCGCGGCACCTCGGCGAGGCCCCAGTCGATTTCCTCATGCGCGCGCAGGAGATCGAGCGACTTGCGGATGCAGGTGAGCATGCCGAGCGCCAGCACGTCGACCTTGAGCAGGCCGAGCGTATCGATATCGTCCTTGTCCCATTCGATGAAGGTGCGGTCCTTCATGGCGGCATTGCCGATCGGCACCGTCTCGTCCAGCCGGTGCTGGGTCAGCACGAAGCCGCCGACATGCTGGGAGAGGTGGCGGGGAAAGCCGAGCAGGCGCGTGGCGAGACCGATGGCCCGCGCCACCATCGGGTTTGACGGGTCGAGCCCCGCCTCGCGTGCCTGGCGCTGGTCGATCTCCTTGCCCCAGCTACCCCACACCGTGCCGGCGAGGCGGGCGGTAATGTCCTCGGTGAGACCGAGCGCCTTGCCGACATCGCGGATCGCGCTCTTCGGGCGGTAGGAGATGACGGTGGCGACGATGCCGGCCCGCTCCCGCCCATAGCGCGCATAGATGTACTGCATCACCTCCTCGCGCCGCTCATGCTCGAAATCGACATCGATATCGGGCGGCTCGTTGCGCTCGCGGGCGATGAAGCGTGAGAACAGCAGGTTGCTTGTCGCGGGGTCGACGGCGGTGATGCCGAGTACGTAGCAGACGGCGGAATTGGCCGCCGAGCCGCGCCCCTGGCACAGAATGCCCCGCCGCTCGGCAAAATCGACGATGTCGCGGATGGTGAGGAAATAGGGGGCGCAGCCAAGCTCGCCGATCAGCCCCAGCTCCACCTTGAGCTGGCGTTCCACCTTGTCCGGCACGCCCTCGGGATAGCGGATGGCGGCGCGCTGGAAGGTCAGTTCCTCTAGCCGCTGCTGCGGCGTGTAGCCGGGCGGGACGGGTTCGGCGGGATATTCATATTTCAACTCCCCGAGGGAGAAATCGAGGCAGGCGAGATAGGCGGCGATCTCCTCCACCGCCTCCGGCGCCGCGCGGAACAGCCGTGCCATCTCGCCCGGGCCTTTCAGATGACGTTCGGCATTGGCCTCCAGCAGCCGCCCCGCGGTCTCGACGGTGACGCCCGCGCGGATGCAGGTGAGCACGTCCTGCAGATCGCGCTCATCGGGATGATGGTAGAGCACGTCATTGGTGGCGAGGAGCGGCACGCCCGCCTTGGCCGCCAGCGCTTTGAGCCCCGCCAGCCGGCGCCGGTCGTCGCCCCGGCGGCGCATGGTGGCGCCGAGCCACAGCGCTCCAGGCGCCGCCTGTTTCAGCCGGGCGAGAACGGGCGCGAGGTCCGGCAGCCTCTTAGCCGGCATATCATCCGGCGGCATCACAATGAGCGAGAGTCCGCCGGCATCGGCCAGCAGGTCGTCGAGGAGCAGCCGGCACTCCCCCTTGCCCACCCGCAGATTGCCTTGGGTGAGCAGCCGGCACAGCCTTGCCCAGCCGGCGCGCGAGCGCGCATGGGCGACGATGTCGGGCGTGCCATCGGCAAAGACCAGCCGCGCGCCAACGGCGAGGGTGAAGGGCAGCGCCGCCTCGCGCCCGGCATCGGCCGCCGCCTCCGCCCGGTGGCGCAACACGCGGGTGAGGAGATCGTCTTCCTCCACCCCCGCCGGCACGGGGGGCGGGTGCCCATTCCGCCGCGCGGTCCAGAAGGCGGCGTAGCGCTCGCCGCATTCCTTCACCGCCGCATGCGCCCGCACCACGCCGGCGACGGTGTTGCGGTCGGCGAGGCCAAGCCCGGCATGGCTGAGCAGCAGCGCCTGCGCCACCAGATCGCCAGCAGCCGAGGCGCCGCGCAGGAAGGAGAAATTCGAGGCAGCGACGAGTTCGGCAAAGAAGGGCGCGCTCATCCCCGCCTCACGGAAACAGGCCGTGCAGGAACCAGCGCGGCTGGCCGGCGGGGCCCGCCGCCTCGCGGCCGTAAAGGCCGGCGCGGAACAGCCAGAAACGCCGGCCCTCGCGGTTTTCCACCCGGTAATAGTCGCGTGTCGGCGCCGCCGCCGGCTGGCGCCACCATTCCGGGGCGAGCCGCTCCGGCCCTTCGGCGCGGGCGACTTCGTGCACCACCCGCCGCCAGCGGAAGCGCAAAGGCGGGCCGTCCGGAACCTCGGCCAGCGCTTCTACCGGCTGGGGCGGGTCGAACAAAGTGAGCGGGCGCGCCAGCACATCCGGCGGGGTCGGCGATGGGGCGGGAGCGCCGCCCGCCGGCACCAGCGCGCTGGCACGGTCGGGGTCATGGGTGTCACGCTGAAGGAATCGCAGCACCCGCTCGCGGCCCAGCCGCACGCTGAGCCGGTCGATCAGCGCCGCGACTTCCTCTTCTTCCACGGCGCGGCCGTCGAGGCTCACCTGCGCCGGGGTGAGCGGTTCGGCCCGCAGCACGCCGAGCCGCACGAGATCGAAGCCGAAGCCTGGGTCGAGCGGGTCCGCCAGCGCCTCGATCCGCTCGCGCCACAGCCGGGCAAGCGCTGCCCCGTCGCGCAGCGGCCGCGCGGTTTCGATGCGCAGCCGCCGCACGGCGCCATCGGTGCGGAAGAAGCCGGCCTCGAAGGCTCGCCCGCCCTCACCGCGCGCCTCCAGCATCAAGGCGAGGTCGTCCACCAGCAAGGCGAGCGTCGCCTCGATATCGGCGGTGCGGGCGATAGGCTCGGCGAAGCGCCGCTCGGCAATGCATTCCGGCAGCGGGCGGCGGGGCACCAGCCGCACATCCTCGCGCCCCAGCGTGCGCGCGAGGCGGGTCAGCAGGTCCATGCCGAAGCGGGCGGCGAGCGGCGTGCCGGGGCGGGCGGCGAGGTCGCCAATGGTCTTGAGCCCGGCGCGGGACAGCCCGGTGACGATCTCCGCGCCCACCCCCAGCCGGGCGACGGGCAGGCCGGCCACCGCCTGCGCCTCCCCGCCCGGCGGCACCACCCCGCCCTTGCCGGAACGGGCGAGCGCCCGCGCGGCATCCGGCGTGCCGGCGATGACGGCGAGCGCCCCGAGGCCATGGCGCTGGAGATGGGCGAGCAGCCGCGCGCGCAGCGCTGCCTCGCCGCCGAACAGATGCGCGCAGCCGGTAATGTCGAGCATCAGCCCATCCGGCACGCCGTCGGGCATGTCGAGCGCCACCAGCGGCGTCCAGCGGTCGCAATCATCCGCCACCTCTTCCAGAAAGGCGGCGTCGGCGGCGGGGTCGTGGTCGAGCACGGCAAGGTCCGGTACACGGGCGCGCGCATCCGCCAGCGTCAGCCCGGGCGCGAGCCCGGCCCGGCGCGCGGCCCGGTCGAGCGCGGCGAGGCGCAGCGCATTGTGCACCTTCGCGACGAAAACCAGCGGCGCGCGCGCCAGAGGGTCGGCCGGAGCACCGGTCCGCCCGTCATCAGCCGGCGCGGCGCAGCGCGACGATCTCGCCCCGCCGCGCTTCCGGCGCAGCCGTTCGATCCGGTCGGCCGGCAGGAACGGGAACCACAGCGCGAGATAGCGGGTCGAGGTCGCGGAAGGTACAGGCCTCATGGTCCCACTCCAGTTTCCAGTCGCCGCCCTCCACCGGCCGGCCGCCCTCGCCTCCGCGATGGCGCAGCAAGGTGGCGTGGAAGGCCGGGGCGCCCGGCGCGTCGCCCTCCAGCGGAAAGGAGGCGGCCGGTGCCACCTGCCAGCGCGTCGCCACCGCCGTCGGCATGACCTGCGCCGCCCGATGCAGCAGAAAGCTCGTCACCCCGGAGGACGCCGCCCGCAGCCCGAGGCGGCGGGTCGCGGTAAGGTCCAGCGCCTTCGGCGTGCCCCAGATCTCGATCAGCAGCCCGCCCAGCCCGGCGCAACGCACCGCATCCCCCGCCGCGCGCAGCGCCTCCGCCCCGTCGCTCGCCCGCACCAGGATGAGGCGGGCCGGATCAAGGCCGAGTGCGGCAAGGCCGGGCGCGTCGAGCCGGCCGAATTCGGTGTCCGCCATGTCCTGGCGTACCCAGAGCAACGGCCGCCCCTCCCCCGCGCCGTCGCGGCGCAGCGCCCGCAGCGCCAGCGCCAGCGCGAAGCCGGCGGCGGCCGGCATGTCGGCGCTGGCCAGTGCCTGCACCTCGTGCACGGCGCCACGGGCGAGGCGCACGCCGCCCTCCTCCGGCCCGGCGGCACCAAGGGAGAAGAACTGTTCGACGCCGGGCAGACGCTCCGCCTCCAGCCCGGCGAGCATCTTCCGCAGCGCCGCCACATCGCGGATCGGGTCCATGGGGGCGCTCATATGTTCATGCTTTGTTCCTTCTAAAACGACTCCATCCGCGCCGAGAGTCAAGCCGTCTTGAAAAGACTTACCCCTGCGTCGGAGGCCGCGCCGGATGCGCCGCCCGGAATGTCCACAAGGCATTGCCGGCATAGTGCCAGAGCACCAGAAGCCCAGTGACAAGGATTTGCGCCGGCAGATAGGGCGTGGCAAGGGGACCGGTGAGCAGCGTCATCAACAGCGCGTTCAGTGCCAGACCGATGCCGGCGACGGTGAAGAACTTCGCCATGGCCTCGCCGTGCGGCTTGGACGAGCGAAACACCAGCCGCCGGCCAAGCTGGTAGTTCACCAGTCCACCGACAACGAAGCCGGCGCAGGAACCGGCCACTGGCCCGGCAAGGCCGCTCTGCACCAGAGAAATGAGCACGGCATATTGCGCCAGCGTGCCGACACCGCCGAGCGCGGCGAACAGCAGCAGATGACGCAGCCGCGCGACGAGCGCCGCCTTCCGGTTCATCGTTGCCTCGCTCATGCCGGGCTCCGTCTGGAACGTTGCCTCATGGCGGGCACCCTCACGGCTTGGCCTTGGCGACCTGCGGCCCCGCCCCCTGCGCGCCGCCATTCTGCGAAACGACGGGCGCATCGACATCGGGGGCGTCGAGGTCCGGCCCGTCATCGTCCTGCTCCGGCACCTCCACCGGCGTGTGCCGCAGCCGCTGGTCACGCACCGAGGCGAAAGCAAGACCCATGCGCCTTACCGTCGCATAGGGCAGGCCCGGCGCGGCATCGCAGCCGACATGGCGCGCGGTCAGGATGAAATCGGCGTCCTCCCAGTCCTCCACAGCTTCGAAACGCGGACCAAGATAGGTCAGCGCCTGCACGTCCTCGGCGCAGACCGAAACCTTATAGGGATGGGCCGGCGGCTTCTCGCGCTCCATGCCGTGGCGCAGCGCCAGAGCTGCTTCGCGCAGGCTCGACGACCAATAGTCGCCCTCGAAGCGTCCCCACGCCCCCGGCGTGCCGCCGACGAGCTGGTTATAGGCGACATATTCGTAAGGGTGCAGGCGCCAGAGCACCGACGCGTTGAACAAAAACAGCCCCAGCGCCGCCAAAGCGAACGCCGCCCCGGCCAGCCGCGTCTGCCGGCTCAGCGCGTGGAAGGCGCCGACCAGTCCGAGCGAGGCCAGCACCGTCACCGGCGGCAGCACGAAGAGAAAATGCCGGATGCCGTTGTAAAGCGGCGGATCGGTGAGCACCGCAACCGCAATCGGCACCAGGATCGCCAGCGCCAGCGGCAGAGCGAGGAGCAGGTGCTGCGGCGACAGGCCGGTGGCGGCCAGACCTGCGCGGGTATGCGGCGCGCGCAGGCGCATCAGCAGCGCCCACATCGCCAGCCCAAGCCCGGCCAGCAGGCCGAACAGCGTCACCTCCGGCAGCTTGATGAAGAGATATTCCGGCATATAGGTCGCCGGCAGCTGGTCGATCGGCAGCAGCCGACCATTGATCAGCGTCTTGAGATCGAAGCTGAAATGGCTGAACGCGCCCAACGCCTTGAAAAGGTTGGTCGGCGGCAGCAGCGACCAGGGCCAGGTCACCGCCATGATGGCGAGCGCGACCAGACCCGCGACCACAAGGCGGGGCAGCAGCCGCACGAACAGGCGCGCATCCCGCAGCAGCAGCATCGCCGCGCCGAGGGTCACGGCGAGATAGAGAACCGCGAACACCCCGCCAACCCGCAGCCCCAGCGCGCAGCCGATCGCCACGCCGAGGCCAAGCATGGTGCGCCAGCGCGGCACGGCCCGCATCTCGCCCGCGAAGGCGGTGATGAAATACAGGCTCCACACCATGGCGGCGGCGAAGGGCACGTCCTTGGTGTGGGTGAACATCGCCCCGCCATACATGCCGGTGACGGCAAGCAGCAGCACCGCCACCACCCCGACCCCCTCACCGCCAAGGCGGGTCGCCAGCCGCCATGTGCCGATCAGGCCGACAAAGCCGAAGCCGGCCGACAGCAGATGGCGCCACTCATAGAGCGGCAGCGGCACATAGGGCTCAAGGCCGGCCGCGATCAGATCGAACAGCCCGCCATAGAGATAGAGGTTGATGTAGTGGAACGCCCGGTCATCGGTGAAGCCGCTCGCATACCAGGCCAACAGCAGCTGACCATAGGTGTGCTGCACCGGCTCGTCATTGCTGATGCCGTAGTCGCGAAAGGTCAGGACGATGAAGGCCGCCACCGCCGCGAAGACGGCGATAGTGACAAGGCGGGCCAGCGGGAGGGAGCCCAGTCCGGTGGACGGGGCGACGCGGAGATCGGACGAGGGGAAGAAGGTCACGAGGCGAAGCCCTCGGGGACCAGCGCCGGCGCGGTCCGAATTTCGGCATGCAGCGACGCGGCCGGCAGCGCCGCAGGCGGGGCGAAACCGATCTCGTCGGCGATGAGATAGAGCGGACGACGCTTCACCTCGGTGAAGATGCGCCCGACATATTCGCCGATGACGCCGAGACTGATGAGCTGCACGCCGGAGACGAACAGCATGCTGACCATGATGGTGGGGAAGCCGGGCGTGCGCACGCCGAAGACCAGCGCCTCGCCCAGCAGATACACACCGTAAAGCCCCGACAGGCCGGCGAGGATGACGCCCGCGAGCGACCACACGCGTAGCGGCACCATGGAGAAGGAGGAGAGGCCGTCGACAGCATAGCGCAGCAGGCGCAGCGTGTTGAACGAGCTCACCCCGCCGGCGCGCTCGGCGACCTCGAACTCGACCTCTTCCTGGCGGAAGCCGACCCAGCTGGTGATGCCCTTCATGAAGCGGTTACGCTCGGGCAGAGCGTTGATGGCGTCGACCACCCGGCGGTCGAACAGGCGGAAATCGCCCGCGCCCTCGGGAATCTCGACTTCGCACAGCGCGTGGAAGAAATGATAGAAGCCGCGCGAGAACAGCCGGCGCCCCAGCGGATCGGTGCGGCGCGAGCGGCGCACCGCCGTCACCATCTGCGCGCCACCGCGCCAGCGCTCGATCATCTCGGGGATGACCTCCGGCGGGTGCTGCAGGTCAGAATCCATCAGCACCACGATGTCGCCCACCGCCGCCCGCAACCCGGCGGCCATCGCCGACTCCTTGCCGAAGTTCCGGGCAAACCGCAGCGCCTTGATGGCGGGGTCCTGCGCGCCCAGCGCCGCCAGCAGCTCGAAGCTGCCGTCGCGGCTGCCGTCGTCGACGAAGACGAACTCCCGCTGCAGGCCGGGATAGGCATCCAGCACCGCGCACAGGCGCGCATGCAGCGCCGCCAGGCAGCGCGCCTCATTATACACAGGCACCACGATCGAGATCAGGCCCGGCCACCTAGGAGAAGCTGTCATCATGTTTTCAAGCTGATTTTACTTGATTGCGGACCCGCCAGCGGCGATGTTTACGTCAGGTAAGACATTCTTCCCTATAGTAAACACGCGCCCGCTTTCGCGAAGCTTGCATTGAACTAGGCGCCGATTGTGAACTTTGTTTGTCGGCCGGAACAGGGGCAAAATTCTGAAACCAATTGTCATCTGTGCCGATGATTACGGGCTGAGCGACGGCGTCAGCACCGCGATCGAGGAGCTTATCGAACGTGGCCGGCTCTCCGCCACCGGCGCCATGACCGGGATGCCCGGCTGGAAGCGGCGAGCGTCCGCGCTGAAGGCGCTGGTGGCGCACCACCCCGCCGATATCGGCCTGCACTTCACCCTCACCGGCCAGCGCGCGCTCTCACCGGCACGGGGCCTCGCACGGGATGGCCGCCTGCCGGAGATCGGTCCGCTGGTGTTGCGTGCGCTCGCCGGCGCCTTGCCGCGCGCCGCTTTGCGCGACGAACTCCGCGCCCAGCTCGATGCGTTCGAGGATGAATGGGGCGCGCCACCGGATTTCATCGACGGCCACCAGCACGCCCATGCGCTGCCGGGCATCCGCGCCATCCTCATCGCCGAGCTGACGGCGCGCTACGGCGCGCGCCTGCCCTGGATGCGCAACTGCACGGAGCCCGCCTTATGGGCGCGCCAGCGCAAGCTCGGGCTGCGCAAGGCGCTCATCGTCGGCACGCTCGCGGCCGGCAGCGCGCCGCAGGCGGCGAAAGCCGGCCTCGCCACCAATGACAGTTTTCGCGGCCTGTATGGCTTCACCGCCGAGCCACCCTATCGCACCGTGTTTCGGGCGAGCCTTGCCGGCCCCGGCTCGCGGGTGCTGGTGCATTGCCATCCCGGCATCGTCGATGACGAACTGCGCCGGCTCGACCCGCTGCTGGACCCTCGCGAACGTGAACTCGCCTATTTCCGCTCGGAAGCGTGCGGGGAAGATCTGGCCCGCGCCGGTGTGCGGCCGGCCCGCTTCCACGAAACCGCGCCGACACCCGGCTCAGTCGCGGGCGGCTGAGCCGGTCTCGGGGGCGTCGCCAGTGACGAGGCGCCCCTCCTCGGCCTTGTAGTAATACTGGCTCGCGACCAGCCAGCCCTTGAGCGGGCGCAGCGGCGGAATGCAGGTGAGGAGCAGCACCGGCAGGGTGGTGACCAGATGCACCCAATAGGGTGCCTGGAACGCCACCTCCAGCCACAGGCCGAAGATCACCGCCGGCACGCAGACAAAGCAGATGACGAAAAAGGCCGGCCCGTCGGCGGGATCGGCGAAGGAATAGTCGAGCCCGCAGGATTCGCAGCGTGGCGCCAGCTTGAGGAAGCCGTCGAACAGCCGACCCTGTCCGCAGCGCGGGCAGCAGCCCCGCATGCCGCATTCAAAGGGCGACAGCTTGGGGTAATGGCGGTCGGCCACCGGCACGGAAGGCAGGCGGACGGACTGCAGCGGCACGGTCGAGGGACGGCCCCCCGACGAACCGACAGCGGAAGAACGGACGGTAGAAGAACGGACCGACATGGCGGCACTCCTGCACGCCAGCGCACCACGCGCACGCGACGTTACAGTCAAGAAATAATCAGCCCGCATTCAATGTCAATACAATCTCATATTGTATGTATATTGACTGCATTTCGACACTCTCCGCTCTTCCTCTGCGTCGTCGATGCCAGGCCGGTAATGGGAGCGGGTCATTAACCAATTCCGGGCATGTTTCCGGGGATAAACGCCAAGGCGATTCGCCCGAACCCGAGTCCTGAAGTCGCATGAGTAACGTTGTTCCGTTCCCCGTCCGCGTCGCCGCCCCCGAGAGCGAAAGCGATTTCGACATCGACCTGATCACCGCGGTCGATGTCGCCATCCGCGACCTGCGTGACATCGCGCTTCGCCTGCGCGGCGATGTGAGCGGTCAGGAACAGGCGCATGAATGCCTCGACATGCTGACCCGCGCGCTGGAAAACGCCCGCGCCCAGGGCTGACGCGGCAGCACTCACGTGCGTGCCGGCGCTTCAGCCGATCAGCTGATGCAGCAGGTACAGGCCGGCCTTGATGAAGGCCCAGACGACGCCGGAGACGACGCCGAGCGACGCCACGGCGATCGCCATGCCGGCGAGGATCCACACCCCGTCGCGCTCCAAGATGCCGAGCGCCAGCACGCTGATGGCGAGCGCCGGCAGCATGTTGCCGAGCGGGATCGGCAGCACCAGGATCAGCGCCAGCACAAAGCACATCACCCCAATGATGTTCTCGGCCGGCGGGCGCGCCAGCCCGCCGAGACGCGGCCGCAGCAGCTTCTCCGCGCGGGCGAGCCAGGGCGTCGCCTTGCTGACAAACGCGGCGAAGTCCTTGCGGGCGATGGAACGCCGGGCGATGAGCGGCGGCAGCCAGGGCGACCAGCCAAGAGCCAGCTGAGCGGTGAGGAACACCAGCGGCGCCCCGAGCACCGAAGACGTGCCCGGCGGGGTCGGCAGCACATTGGGCAGGGCGAAAATCAGCATCAGCGGCCCGAAGGCGCGCTCCCGCATCACCTTCAGCAGGTCGCCCACGGCGATGCGCTCGCGCGTCTCATCGGCCGCAATGGCGCTCAGCACCTCGGAGAGGCGAAGCGTCGCATCCGGCTCGGCGCGCGGCCGGGCATCGGCACTTTCGTCGGTGGGCGGCGGGGACAGCACGGCGGGCGACACTCCTCCCGGGAACCATGAGACCGGGGAGCGTGCCTGCCGCCGCACGAGGGCGGGTCTGGCACTCCGGATCAGGCCAGCAGCGGGACCTTGCCATCACATAGGGACGGAATGTGACGTTAGCCAGAACTTCGGCGCAGAAGCCGGGGCCTGCGGACAGGGCCCTCGCCTGCCTGTCAGGTCCAGCTGAACAGGAAGGCGCCGACGGCCACCAGCGTGATCACGACCACGGCGATCGAGTGCTTCATCGTCCAATTGTGCAGCGTCACGGCGTTTCCCCACTGAATTGTCGTCCAGAAGTGGCCTCTCCGGCCGGCGGCGTCAACATCATGTCAGTTGAACAGCGCAGACGAAGCCTTTAGGAAGGCGCCCCTTCCGGCGGGAGCCTTCCGATGAATTTCTGCGGCCTCGACTTCGGCACGTCCAACACCACTCTCGCCTTCTGGCGCGACGGCGCCCCGGTGCTGGCCGCGCTGGAGGCGGACAAGACCACCGTGCCGAGCGCCGTGTTCTACGACCGGCAGGGCCACCTCACCATCGGCCGCGCCGCCATGGCCCGCTATGTCGGTGGCGAGGACGGGCGGCTGATGCGCTCGCTCAAGGCGGTGCTGGGCAGCCCGCTGATCGAGGAAAAGACGCAGATCGGCAAGCGCGCCATCGGCTTCCGCGACGTGATCGCCGATTATCTCCGGGCGGTGAAGGCGCGGGCGGAAGCAGATGCCGGCACGGCGCTCACCCGCGTCGTGCTCGGCCGGCCGGTGTTCTTCGTCGATGAGGACGCGGCCGCCAACGCCAAGGCGGAGGACACGCTGCGCGCCATCGCTGCCGACATTGGCTTCGCCGAGGTATCCACCCAGTTCGAGCCCATTGCCGCCGCGCTTGACTACGAGCAGCAGACGCGCGCGGAAGAAATCGCGCTGATCGCCGATATTGGCGGCGGCACCTCGGACTTCTCCATCGTCCGGCTCGGCCCCGCCCGCCGGGCGCGGGCGGACCGCAGCGGCGACATTCTCGCCAATGACGGCGTGCGCATCGGCGGCACCGATTTCGACCGCACGCTCAGCCTCGGCACGCTGATGCCGCTGCTCGGCTTCCGCAGCCCGATGAAGCGCCCCGGCCGCGACGTGCCGAGCGGCTATTTTCACGAGCTGGCAACCTGGTCGAGCATCAACCGCCTCTATACCCAGAAGACGCTGCGCGAGCTCAACGAGGTGCGGCGCGAAGCGGCCGAGCCGCATCGGGTGGAGCGGCTGATCCGCGTGATCGAGGAGCAGCGCGGCCATACGCTCGCCATGGAAGCGGAAGCGGCCAAGATCGCGCTGGCCGAGGTGGCGGAGACGCGGGTCGATCTCGGCTGGCTTGAGGCGGGCCTGTCCGTCGGGTTGACGCCGGCGGAACTCGTCGCCCACACGCAGGGCCTGGCCGATCGCATCGCCCGCCGCGTCGACCTCTGCCTTGACCAGGCTGGCCTGGGCGCGGGTGACATCGACGCGCTGTTCCTTACCGGCGGCTCGACACGGCTCGCCCATGTGCGTGCCGCCATCCGCGCCGCCGTGCCGCAGGCGCGGGTGGTGGAAGGCGACACGTTCGGCTCGGTCGGCACCGGCCTCGCCATCGAGGCCGCCCGACGCTACGGCTCGCTCACCCGTGGCGCAGATGGAACGATTTCGGCCGCGTGAGCATCTCAAAACCGATCCGCGAGAGCGAAGCCCCGCGCCCGGTGTCCTTCACCCCGGTCCAGGCGAGGCCGGGGTCGAGATAGTCGCAGCGGTTCATGAACACGGTGCCGGTCTCGATCGCGTCGCCCAGCCGCTCAGCCGCCTCAAGGTCGGTGGTCCAGACCGAGGCGGTGAGGCCGTAGATGCTGTCATTCATCAGCGCCAGCGCCTCCTCGTCGCCACGCACCTTCATGATGCCGACCACCGGGCCGAAACTCTCCTCGCGCATGACCGACATGGTGTGGTCGACGCCGGTCAACACCTGCGGGGCGAGATAGGGCGTACCCTCCTTGGCCGCCGGGAAGCCGGAGGGGTCGATATGGGCATTCGCGCCCTTGTCCACCGCTTCGCGGATCTGGCCGCGAATGAGGTCGGCGAAGCGCTTCTGCGCCATCGGCCCCAGCGTCGTCGCCTCGTCCAGCGGATTGCCCAGCACATAGCGCGAGGTCAGGTCGACGAAGCCATCGACGAAGCGGTCATAGAGCCTCTCATGCACATAGATGCGCTCGATGCCGCAGCAGCACTGGCCGGAATTGTAGAAGGCGCCGTCGACCAGATTGCCCACCGCGAAGTCGAGATCGGCATCGGCGCGCACATAGGCGGGGTCCTTGCCGCCAAGTTCCAGCCCCAGCGGGGTGAACGTGCCCGCCGCCGCCCGTTCGATGGCGCGCCCGCCTTCCACCGAGCCGGTGAAATTGACGAAGTCCACCGCGCCCGAGCCGATCAGCCGCGAGGTCTGGTCATGAGTCAGCACGAGATTGGCGAACAGCCCCGCCGGCAGGCCGGCGCGGTCCATCGCCGCCTGAAACCGCTCGCCGACGAGAATGGTCTGCGCGGCATGTTTGAGCAGCACCGCATTGCCGGCGATCAGCGCCGGGGCGATGGTGTTGACGGCGGTGAGATAGGGGTAGTTCCACGGCGCCACCACCAGCACGAGGCCGAGCGGGTCGCGCTTGATGTAGCGGGTGAAGCCGGGCCGGGCGTCGTGCGGAATGACCGGGGCCAGCGCCTCCTCTGCCATGTCGACGACATAGCGCACCCGCTCCTCGAAGCCGCCGAACTCGCCGCCATAGCGCACCGGCCGGCCCATCTGCTGGGCGAGTTCGGGCACGATTTCCTGGCTCATCGCCAGCATGGCGTCGAGGAAGCGCAGCACATGGGTGGCGCGCTCGGCGATCGGCACCTGCCGCCACACGCGCTGCGCCGCACGCGCGTCGGCCACCGCCCGCGCGATCGCCGCCTCCGAAGCCGCCGGTCGGCGCGCCAGTTCCGAGCCGTCAATCGGCGAAATACAGACAATATCGCTCATGCCACACCTGCACCGGTTTCACGGAGGGGTCCCCGCGCGGGAGGGGAAGATATAAGATACCATCAGCGCGTACAGCCCCGACCTTGCTGGGGCTCATCACGGGTTGCAGGCGCAGCGAATCTCGCTTAATTCGGCCTAATTCATAGTGAGCGGCCCTATGCTACCGCCGCGCCGTGATTGGAATGGGTCAGGGTACCGATGACCGCCTCAACCTCTCCTCATGAACATGGTCGGTATGCCGCGATGAAGCCGAACAAGTCGAGCGTGTCGCCGCTGGGCCCCCGCATCGCTGCACGGGCGGAGCCGAGCGAGCATGAATCCATGTTCGACCTGGCCCCCATCTCGCTGTGGCTGGAGGATTTCAGCGCGGTGCGCGCGCTGTTCGACCGCTGGCGGGCGGAGGGGGTGACCTCGCTGCGCGAACATTTGCGGGGCCATCCCGAACGTGTGGCGGAATGCTCGGCGCGCATCGAGGTGCTCAAGGTCAACCAGCGCACGCTCAACCTGTTCGAGGCCAGCAGCCTGTCGCATCTCGTCGCCAATCTCGACAAGGTGTTCCGTGACGACATGCTCGTCACCCATATTGAGGAGCTCTCCCAGCTCTGGGACGGGCACACCAGCTTCTCCAGCCAGGCGGTGAACTACACGCTGGGCGGCCAGCGCCTCGATATCCAGCTCAAGGGCACGGTGCTTCCCGGCTATGAGGAAAGCCTGGGGCGCATCCTGCTCTCGGCCGAGGACGTGACGGCGCGCGAGACCGCCCGCCGCCAGGCCGCCAACGCCGAGCGCTATGCCATCGGCCTGTTCCAGCACTCGCCCGTGTCGCTTTGGGTGGAGGATTTCTCCACCATCAAGCAGCTGATGGACGATCTGCGCGCCCGCGGCATCGAGGATTTCCGGGTGTTCACCGATGTGCACCCGGAATTCGTCGAGCGCTGCCTCAGCGAGATCCGCGTGATCGAGGTCAACCGGCACACGCTGGACATGTTCGGCGCGTCCAGCACCGCCGAACTTGTCGACAACACCGCCGAGATCTTCCGCGACGACACGCACCGGCATTTCCGCGAGCAGCTGATCGAGCTCTGGAACGGCCGGCTTTTTCACACCCGCGAGGTGGTGAACTACACGCTCTCCGGCGAGATGCTGCACGTGCATCTCCAATTCTCGGTGCTGCCCGGCCATGAGGATGATTGGTCGCTGGTGCAGGTGGCGCTGACCGACATCACCGCCCGCAAGAAAGCCGAGGCCTATCTCGAATATCTCGGCAAGCACGATGTGCTGACCAAGCTCTACAACCGCAGCTTCTATGTCGACGAGCTGAACCGGCTGGAACGGCGGGGGCCGTTCCCGGTCACGCTCATCTCGATTCACCTCAATGGCCTGCGACGGGTGAACGAACAGCTCGGTCAGTCGGCAGGCGACATGCTGCTGCGCCGCGCCGGCGAGGTCATCGCCAAGGCGGTGGACCCGCAGCATTGCGCCGCCCGCATTGCCGGCAATGAATTCGCCGTGCTGCTGCCGGGCACCGATGCGGAAGTGGGGCACGCGGTGATGGAGAACATCCGCGAGCTGGCCGCGCTCAACAACCAGTTCTATTCCGCCACCACGCTCAGCCTGTCGCTCGGCCTCGCCACCAGCGCGCCCGGCGAAAGGCTGGAAGCGGTGGTGCGCCGGGCTGAAGCGGCGCGCGAGGCCGACCGGCAGCCTTCCGATCTCGGCCTCTGACGTCGCAGCGGCGCGTGCGCCGAGATAGGGCTCAGGCGCCACCGCGCACGGTCAGGTCTTCCAGCTCGGCGAGATGGACGAAACACAACTTGTTGCCCTCGGGGTCGCGGCCATAGGCACCGTAATAGTCGGGGGCATAGTTCGGCCGCAGGCCCGGCGCACCTTCGTCGATCCCGCCATGGTCGACCAGCGCCCGCCACGCGGCATCCACCGCCGCCGGCGAGGGGGCGGCAAAGCTGACCTGGGTGCCGTTGCCCCAGCTGGCGGGAAGTCCGTTGAACGGCAACTGCACGAAGAATTGCGGCCAGCGCCGCCCTGGCATCACCCACATGGACCCGGGCGGGCCGCCATCGGAGGGCTCGTCCACCCGCACCAGACCAAGCGGCAGCAGCACGGCGTCATAAAAGGCGGTCAGCCGGTCGAGATCGCGGGCGCCGAGAATGATGTGGCTGAACATGGGGTCTCCTTGATCCTACGCATGGCACCGTCGGGCCGGCGGGTGATGGTTGTCGCTCGGCCCATTTAGCGCAAGCCGTCATTGACATCGCCTCGCGCGAGAGAGGGTCGACACCGGCGCGAATGCGCAGTAAACCGGGGCCAAGAATTACATCAGCTTCCAGTTTGTTTGGAAGTTTTCACTTGTATGGATTGTAAATGAGCAATCTCCACACCGAGCGCGTGCTGTCGGTCCACCACTGGACCGACAATCTGTTCACCTTCACCACAACGCGCGACCCGGCGCTGCGGTTCAAGAACGGCCAGTTCGTGATGATCGGCCTTCAGGTCGACGGCAAGCCGCTCCTGCGCGCCTATTCCATCGCCAGCGCGAATTACGAAGAAACGCTGGAGTTCTTCTCGATCAAGGTGGCGAATGGCCCGCTGACCTCGCGCCTGCAGCACCTGAAGGTCGGCGACGAGGTGATCGTCGGGCGCAAGCCAACCGGCACGCTGCTGGTGGATTATCTCGTGCCTGGCCGGCGGCTCTATCTGCTGTCCACCGGCACTGGCCTCGCCCCGTTCATGAGCCTCATCAAGGACCCGGAGACCTATGAGGCGTATGAGAAGGTGATCCTTGTGCACGGCGTGCGCACGGTGGGCGAACTGGCCTATCAGGACTTCATCGAGAACGAGCTGCCGGACAATGAGTTCTTCGGCGAGCTGGTGCGCGAGAAGCTGGTCTATTACCCCACGGTGACGCGCGAGCCCTATCGCAACCAGGGCCGCATTACCGATCTCATCACCTCGGGCAAGCTGTTCACCGATCTCGACCTGCCCCCGCTCGACAAGGAAGACGACCGTGTGATGCTGTGCGGCAGCCCGCAGCTGCTCGACGACATGCGCGTGATCCTGAAGGAGAAGGGCTTCGAGGAAGGCTCGACCACGGAGCCGGGCGACTTCGTGATCGAGAAGGCCTTCGTCGAGAAGTAAGGACCTTAAACCAGGGCCGGCGGCCGCAACGGCCGCCGCGCCTCAGCGCACCCGGCGGTCCGCGTCCCAGCGGTCGCGGTCGGCGCGCGCCGCCTCTTCCGGCGACAGCACGCGGTATTCCGCTTCGATGATCTCGGGGCCGGACGTGCCGGCGCGCCGGCGACCGCCGAACAGGCGGTAGGCAAGGCCGGCGATGACGATGATGGGAAAGACCACGAGGAACACGCTGGCCGCCACAAGGGCCAGAGCCGTGCCGAGCGCCAGCGCCACGGCGACGACGAGCGCCACCTGCCACCAGCTCACTTTTCGGACGGTGAAACGCACGCGATCGAACGGGTCGGTCGAGCTCATCCTTTAGGTCTTTCCTCCTGGCGCGGTCTCGCCGCGTCTAGTTGATATGGGGAGCCGGCGCGCGGCGTGCCAGCGCCAACCGTGTAATTTCAATGACACGGAAGCGCGATCGATTTTCAATGACGTTCGCCGGCCCGGACCGGCGCAACGGGGAACATGATGCTACGCGACGCAGTGGAAGGCGACCTCACCGGCATCCTCGCCATCTATAATCATGCCGTACTGAACTCGACCGCCATCTGGAACGACACGCCCGCCGATCTCGCCGCGCGCCGCGCCTGGCTGCGCGACCGTCAGGGGCGCGGCTATCCCGTCATCGTCGCGGCGGAAGGCGGCGAGGTGCTGGGCTATGCCAGCTTCGGCGATTTCCGCCCCTTCGAAGGCTTCCGCATCAGCGTCGAGCACTCGGTCTATGTCGCCGAGGCCGCGCGCGGGCGCGGGCTCGGGCGGGCGCTGGTGGAAGCGCTGTTCGCCCCGGCGCGCGCGCTCGGCAAGAAAGTGATGATCGGCGGCATCACCGGCGGCAATGACGCGTCCCTCGCCCTGCATGCCCGGCTCGGCTTCGTCGAGACCGGCCGCATGCCCGGCATCGGCATCAAATTCGGCCGGCGCCTCGACCTGATCTTCATGCAGAAAGAGTTGTAGTATTTAGTTGAACAACTCTTGATCGTATGGTGTTCTGTGACCTCCTCCAGGGGGAGCCGGACGCCATGGGCTGGGGTTATGATGCACTGTTGCCGCTGGTCATCGCCTTCGGCATTCCCGCCATCCTGATCTTCATCCGCAGCAGCGTGCGGCAGAAGCGGGCCGGTATCGCCGACGAGATCAAGAAGGGCTTCGGCTTCAACAACGAAGCCACCCCGTCCTTTGAATTCGTCGAGGCGAAATATGCGCCCGATACCAAGGACCACGTCTGGCCGCGCCTGTTCGTCAGCTCCATTCCGTTTTGCCTGGTGGCGATGCTCGGGCTGGAAATCATCTTCTCCCTGGCCAGAAAGGAGGGGTCGAGCCTGGCAAACTGGATCGCGGCCAGCGCCTTGCTCGGCACCAATGGCGAAAAGGTGGGGGAGGTCACGGCGCTGCTCGGCTTCGTCTTCGCCGGCGGCATCCTGTTTTCGCTCGGCTATCTGATGCGCGCGGTAACGAATTTCGAGCTGGGCCCGCTCAGCTTCCTGCGGGCCACCACCCATATGCTGATGGCCGCTGTCACCGTCGTCGTGCTGTGGCGGGCGATGCCGGCAGGGCCGGGCTGGATTCCCACCGGCACGCTGTGGTTCCTCGCCGCATTCCTGTTCGGCTTCTTTCCCGACCTTGGCCTGCGCTACGCGATCAGCCGCACGACCTGGCTGCCGCTCAAGGGCGAGCGCACCGAGCTGCTCGATCGCGTGCGCGGTACGCCGCTGGAGGTGATCGACGGCATCGACGCCTGGACACGGTTCCGGCTCGACGAGATGATGATCATGGACGTGCAGAACCTCGCTACCGCCAATCCGATCATGCTCTATGTCGAGACGCCCTTCGGCCTCTATGAGTGCATCGACTGGATCGCCCAGGCCCAGCTTTGCATCATTGTCGGCCCGCACGCCTTCCTGGCGCTGCGCCAGCACAATATACGCACCATCTTCGATCTGGAGCGCGCCACGGTGCGCGACGGAGCGACGCCAAATCTGCGGGCGATGATCGCCGATACCCTGGAACAAAGTGCCCGCGAGGAAGCCGCGGCGCTGAAGAAGGCGGCGCCGAGGACGGCAGGCGACACGCCCGAGCCGCCCCCGGCGGCCAAGCCGTCGGTCGCGCTGACCGACGACGACCGCAAGCACCTATTCGAGATGATGCTGGACGATTTGCACGTCCACCGGCTGCGGCAGATCTGGGAACTGGTGGCGGCGAAACTGGGCGAGCCCTATCGCCGCCTGAGACCCCTGCCCGGCCCTGACACCGTCAGGGTCGAAGTGGGCGCGGGCGCCGGGCAGGAAGCACCCACCCGGATTGCCGCTCAGTAGCGGTAATGGTCCGGCTTAAACGGGCCTTCCACCGGCACGCCGATATAATCCGCCTGCTCGGGGCGCAGCTTGGTCAGCTTCACGCCCAGCTTCTCCAGATGCAGCGCCGCCACCTTCTCGTCGAGCACCTTCGGCAGGGTGTAGACCTTCTTGTCGTACTTACCCACATTCGCCCAGAGTTCGATCTGCGCCAGCGTCTGGTTCGAGAAGGACGAGGACATCACGAAGGACGGATGACCCATCGCATTGCCGAGATTCACCAGCCGCCCTTCCGAGAGCAGGATGATGCGGTTGCCAGCGGGGAACTCGATTTCGTCCACCTGCGGCTTGATATTGGTCCACTTGAAGTTCTTCAGGCCGGCAACCTGAATCTCGTTGTCGAAATGGCCGATATTGCAGACGATGGCCCGGTCCTTCATCTGCCGCATATGGTCGACGGTGATGATGTCCTTGTTGCCGGTGGCGGTGACATAGATGTCGGCGCGGGAGAAGGCGTCCTCGATGGTCGCCACCTCATAGCCTTCCATCGACGCCTGCAGGGCGCAGATCGGATCGACTTCCGAGACGATGACGCGCGCGCCGGCCTGGCGCAGCGAGGCGGCCGAGCCCTTGCCGACATCGCCGAAGCCGGCGACGAAGGCGACCTTGCCGGCCAGCATCACGTCGGTGCCGCGGCGGATGGCGTCGACCAGCGATTCACGGCAGCCATAGAGATTGTCGAACTTCGACTTGGTGACGCTGTCATTGACGTTGATCGCCGGGAACAGCAGCTTGCCCTGCTCGGCCAGCTTGTAGAGGCGGTGCACGCCCGTGGTGGTTTCTTCCGACACGCCCTTGATCGAGGCCGCGACTTCGGCGAACCAGCCCTTCGGCTTCTCTGCCAGCAGCTTCTTGATCAGGGCGAAGAAGATCTCTTCCTCTTCCGAACCCGGCTGCTCAAGGAAGGCCGTGTCGCCCTGCTCGGCGCGCAGGCCGTAATGCACCAGCATGGTGGCGTCGCCGCCATCGTCGAGGATGAGGTTCGGCACGCCGCCGCCGTGCCAGTCGAACAGCTTGGCGGTGAAATCCCAGTACTCGGTCAGCGTCTCGCCCTTGAAGGCGAAGACCGGCGTGCCGCCGGCGGCGATCGCAGCGGCGGCGTGGTCCTGGGTGGAGAAGATGTTGCAGGAAACCCATCGCACATCCGCACCGAGCGCCTTCAGCGTCTCGATCAGCACCGCCGTCTGGATGGTCATGTGCAGCGAGCCGGCGATGCGCGCGCCCTTGAGCGGCTGCGCCGGGCCATATTCGGCGCGGATGGCCATGAGGCCGGGCATTTCGGCCTCGGCGAGGTCGATTTCCTTGCGGCCGAAATCGGCGAGGCCGATGTCCCTAACGATGTAGTCGGTGGCGATGGCCATGAAAGTCTTCCTGACGGGTGTGACGGGTTCGGCACGCGGTTTAGCAGCTACAGCCTGACACGGCAATAACGACATAAAGATGTCTTTATGTCGCGTGCCGACCCAGAGGCTCGACGCGGTTGTACCGGCACGACGAATTCCGCGCCACGCGAGACGCTTCCAGTCCGGAGTCATTTCGGATGTGCGGCGCGGCGGCGTGTGCGCGCCAGTGCCCGGCCGGCGCCTACTCGTCCTCGCCGAACCGCTCGGCGATGAGGCGGGTGAGGGCGTCCAGCACGGCCTGGGCTTCCCGGCCGGAGGCGGCAACCTCGATGGTGGTGCCGGGCGCGGCGGCCAGCATCATCAGGCCCATGATGGACGTGCCGCCCACGGTCTCGCCGCAGCGCGTGACGCGCACATCGGCGTCGAAGCGCTCCACGGTCTGCACGAATTTGGCGGAGGCGCGGGCGTGCAGGCCGCGCTTATTGACGATGGGCAGTTCGCGGGTAAGGACGACCGAGGTGTCCATCATTTGCCCGCGAGCACCCGGCTGGCGATGTTGATGTATTTGCGGCCGGCGTCCTGTGCCTGCACCACCGCCTCTTCCATCGGCACCTCGCCGCGCACCGTGGCGAGCTTCACCAGCATGGGCAGGTTGATGCCCGCGACCACCTCGATATCGGGCGAGGTCATGACAGAGATGGCGAGGTTGGAGGGTGTGCCGCCGAACATGTCGGTGAGGATCACCACGCCGCCGCCGGTATTGACCGTCGCCACCGCGTCGACAATGTCCTGCCGCCGCCGCTCGATGTCATCATCCGGCTCGATGGTGATCGCCTCGATCTGGGACTGCTTCCCCATCACATGTTCGAGCGCGGCGCGGAATTCGCTGGCAAGGCGTCCGTGCGTTACGAGTACGAGACCTATCATCTTGCTCCGCCGCACGCCGGTCCGGCGCGACTGCAATGCTTACTGCCGGAGGCATCGGAATAGGATCGCCCGCCGCCCCCTTTGCGGGGCGCACATCATCGTTGCGCTGCACATGAATGGCAAGTACCGCTGGGGAAAATCCGCACGGGCCCGCGGCCGCTTAGAGTTAGCGTTGATGGGATGCTAATCGGGCCCCGGCGCGGTGAGCAGCAGCGCCAGCACCTGCTGCACCCCGTCGCCGCCGGCAAACAGCGGCAGGCGCTCGATTTCCACACCCTCGATCGCAACCCGGCGCGCCGCCGGTTCCGGCAGACGGGCCGCATCGGGGACGCCGAGATCGACCACGAGATCGACCGTCACCTCGGCTGCAAAAGGCAGACGCCGCAGCCCGACCCCGCGCACCTCGATCAGCCCGGCGAGCGCGTGCGGTGCGGCAGCGAACAGCGCGGCCCCGCGCCGCGTCAGAAGCACCCGGTCATCCGCCACCAGTTCCACCGGCGGCACCAGGCCGCCACGCCCGGCGAGGATGAGCGCGAAGGCGAGGCGCGACTTGCCCGCCCCCGACGCCCCCCGGATCAGCACGCCCCGATCCCCGACCCGCACGCAGGACGCATGCACCGTCGGCGGAAGGGCGTCTGCCGGTGCCATGGCGTGCCTCAATTAGCCGGCAGGCGGACGATGAAACGGGCGCCGCCGAAGGGCTTCGGCGCGGCCGGCACCGTCTCCTCCGACGCGGGCGCCTCCTCCGTAACCGCCGCCTTGGCCTTGGCACGCGAGGCGCGCGGCTTCTTCGGCGCCGGCTCGGGCGGGCGCGGCTCCGCTGGACGGTTTTCCGCCCAGATGCGGCCGCCATGGGCCTCGACGATCTGGCGCGAGATCGACAGTCCGAGGCCGGAATTCTGTCCGAAGCCCTGCTCCTCCGGCCGGTCGGTGTAGAAGCGCTCGAAAATCCGGCTCAGCGCATGCGGCGGAATGCCCGGCCCGTCATCGTCGACGAGGATGTCCACCGTGTCGCGATTGCGCCGGCAGGTGACGCGCACCTCCCCGCCCTTGGCGGAGAAGGAGCGGGCATTGTCGATCAGATTGTTGATCACCTGGCCCAGCCGCGAATCATGGCCGGAAATGACATAGGCCGCCCCAGTGCCCGGCGGCGGGTCGAAGGCGAGGCTCACCCGCACCCCGTCGCCGCGCACCACGTCATTGTGCACACCGGTGACAGTGTTGAGCAGCCGCACCAGATCCACCGGCTCGGATTCCTGCCGCTGCAATTCGGCATCGAGCCGCGAGGCGTCGGAGATGTCGGTGATCAGCCGGTCGAGCCGCTTCACATCGTGCTGGATGACTTCCAGCAGCCGGCCGCGCGAATTGTCCGACTTCGCCAGCGGCAGCGTCTCCACCGCCGAGCGTAGCGAGGTGAGCGGGTTCTTCAGTTCATGCGAGACATCGGCGGCGAAGCTCTCGATCGCCTCGATGCGCGAATAGAGCGCGTCGGTCATGTCGCGCAGCGCGCCGGAGAGATGGCCGATCTCGTCGGAGCGGCTGGTGAAATCGGGAATTTCCACCCGCGAGCGGGTCCGTCGGCGCACCCGCTCGGCGGCATCGGCCAGCTTGCGCACCGGGCCGGCAATGGTGCTGGCGAGCAGCAGCGACAGCACCACCATGACCGCCATGGCGACGAGGAACACGCGCACGATGACGAGCCGCTCGGCCGCCACCGCCTCGTCGATCTCGCCGCCCTGGGTGGAGAGCAGCAGCGCACCGAGAATGGCGCGGAAGCGCTGCACCGGCACGGCGACCGAGACGATCACCTGCCCGCGCTCATTCACCTGCACTGCGCTCGCCTTCTTGCCCTGCAGCGCTTCCATCACCGCCGGGTAGCCCTTGCCATTGTTCGGCCCCAGCTCGCGATAGAGCGGCAGGTCGCCGCGCTCGAACCAGAACTTCATGCTGTTCCAGCCACGCTCCATCCAGTTGGGCTTTGGCGTGGTGGGGGCGGGCATGTCGAAGCGCAGGATTTCGCCGCGCGCATAGAGCGAGCGGGAATCGACCAGCAGCGCGCCGTCGCGGTCATAGATGCGGGCGCGGGTGCCGGTGGGCTCGACCAGGCGCTTCAGCACCGGGGCGATACGCTCGGGATTGATCGGGAATTCGAGCGGGGCGAAGCCCTCCTCGCCCGGGCCGTAGCTCTCGCCCGCCTTCAGCTCCAGCAGCCGGTCGGGGTCGATGGTGATGGCGTTGGTTTCCACCTGCGCCGAGGCGGCGATGGCGCTGGCGATGATCTCGCCCTGCACCAGCAGGCTCTGCACCCGTGCGTCGATCAGCCCGGCGCGGAATTCGGAGAGGTAGAGAATGCCCGACACCAGCACGCACATGCCGGCGAGGTTGAGCAGCACGATCCGGCGGGTGAGGCTGGAAAAACTCTTGAAGGCGACGAAATTGCGCGCCCGGCGCAAGGCGCCGAGCAGCCCTGCCCGCTCGGCAGAGCGGGGCGCGTCCCCCATGTCCCCGTCCTCGGCCGCCGCCGGGGCGGCGCCGTTCCGGGTCAGTTCCGGATCGAGCAAGGGCTCGCTACTCCTTGAAGCGATAGCCGACGCCGTACAGCGTCTCGATCATCTCGAAATTGTCGTCCGCGACCTTGAACTTCTTGCGCAGCCGCTTGATGTGGCTGTCGATGGTGCGGTCGTCGACATAGACCTGGTCGTCGTAGGCCGCATCCATCAGCGCGTTGCGGCTCTTTACCACGCCGGGGCGGGTGGCCAGCGCCTGCAGGATGAGGAACTCGGTGACGGTGAGGGTGACATTCTCACCCTTCCAGGTGCAGGTGTGGCGCTCGGGGTCCATGCGCAGCAGGCCGCGCTCCAGCACCTTGGCGCTGTCTGTCTCGCGCGGCAGGGTTCCGTCCTTGGGCGCGAAGCGGCGCAGCACCGCCTTCACCCGCTCCACCAGCAGGCGCTGGGAGAACGGCTTCTTGATGAAGTCGTCGGCGCCCATCTTCAGGCCGAACAATTCGTCGATCTCGTCATCCTTGGAGGTGAGGAAGATCACCGGCATGTCGCTCTTCTGGCGCAGGCGGCGCAGCAGCTCCATGCCGTCCATGCGCGGCATCTTGATATCGAAGATGGCGAGGTCGGGCGGGTTGGTCTTGAAGCCGTCCAAGGCGGTGGCGCCGTCGGTGTACGTCTGGATACGATAGCCCTCCGACTCCAGGGCGATGGATACGGAGGTGAGAATGTTGCGATCGTCGTCGACGAGAGCGATGGTCGGCATCTGCGCACTTTCCTGTTCGGCGGCGGTACACGAAGCGGTGAACCCCGCCGGCGTGGCCACAATGTGACACGCAAACTGATTCAACGGAAATTAGCGCGTTTCGTGCCCGCCCGCCAATCCACACCGCCGGGTTGACGGCGGGCGCCGCCGCGCACACCTCTTGAGACCCGACAGGCGGAGCTTTCCCATGGCAGCGATCCCGACCACGCCCGACACCTTCGATGCGGCCCGCGCCGTCAAGCGGCTCGTCCGCGAGAGCCAGACGGGGGCGCTCGCCACGCTTGATGCCGATGGCGCGCCCTATGCCTCGCTGGTGCAGCTCGCCACCCTGCCGGACGGGGCGCCGCTGCTACTGCTTTCCCAGCTGGCCCGCCATACGGTCAATCTGCAGCGCGATTCCCGCGTCTCGCTGCTGGTCGATGAGCACCGCACCGGCGACGAACTGCAGGGCGCCCGCGCCGGGCTGAAGGGGCGCATCGCGGCGCTGACCGAGCCGGAGGCCATCGCCACCGCGCGCCGCCGCTATCTCGCCCGCCACCCGGATGCGGCGGGCTTCGCCGGCTTCAGCGACTTCGCCTTCTATCGGCTGGAGGTGGAAAGTGCGCATCTCGTCGCCGGCTTTGGCCGGATCAAGGATGTGGACGGGGCCGCGCTCGCCACCCGCATCGATGACGCCGCCAGCGTTCTGGCGGCCGAAGAAGGCGCGGTGGCGCATATGAATGCTGACCATGCCGACGCCATCCAGCTCTATGCGCTCCACCTCATCGGCACCGGCCCCGGGCACTGGAAGCTGGTCGGGCTCGATCCCGAAGGCTGCGACCTGATGGACGGCACCCAGGTCCGCCGGCTCGATTTCGGCCAGCGCGTCACCAATGCGCAGGAAATGCGCGCGGCGCTGGTCGAGCGCGCCAATGCCGCGCGCGCTTCGGCGGTGCAATAGAACCTTCAGCGGCGCATAATCCCCGGTTTGGCCACATAATCGACCCGGAATTTCGCGCAAAACGCCCCTTTGGGCTCCCATGGTCCCGCCTCCTGTCATGCGTAGGAGGAGCCGACCGTGAATCAAACCGGCACGCAGAGCGACCATTCCGGCCTTGAGGGGCTCGATCCCGCCGGCACCGGGCGGGTGTTCTGGAATCTGGGCAGCGCCTATCTGTGCGAACGGGCCGTGGCGCGCGGCGAGGTACGGCTGTCTCATACCGGCGCGCTGGTCGTCACCACCGGCACGGCCGGGCAGCCCCTCGCTCTCGCGCGCGTCGACGACGCGGCAGAGGGCGGGGAGACGGCCGGCGCGACGGATGCTTCGGCGCTGACCCGCGCGCAGTTCGAGGCGCTGAAGGCCGACCTGCTCGCCTATGTCGCCCGCCGGACCCTGTTCGGTCAGGACGTCAGCGTGGAGGCCGGCCCGGCCGGCGGCATCGCGGTGCGGATCCTGTCGGATCAAGCCTGGCACGCGCTGGTCGCCCGTCATCTCCTGCGCCCGCGCGCGACGGCGGCGGACGCGGACGTGCCGCGCCTCACCGTGCTGTGCGCGCCGGGCTTCCGCCCCACGCCCGAGACCCATGGCGTCGCCGCCGAGGGTGCGCTGGCGCTGGACCTCGCCAACGGCCTCGCGCTTATTGCCGGCACCGGCCGCGGCGAGACGCTGCGCGCGGCGCTCGCCCATCTCCTCGCGGAACCGCTACTGGCGGCGGGTGTGCTGCCGCTCGAAGGCGCGGCCCGCACCGGGGCGGACGGCGCGATCTCCCTGCTGCTCGGCGCCTCCGGTGCCGGCAAGAGCGCGCTGGCGCAGGGCATGGCGGAAGAGGACGGCGCGCTGCCACGCCTCGACGGCGCGCTCGGCTGGGGCGACGAGGGGCTCGTCGCTTTGGAAGCCGGCACCTTTGCACACCCGGCGGACCTGGCCACCGCACCGGAGGCGGCGCGCTTCGGCACCGTGCTGGAGAATATAGCGCTCGACCCGGCAACGCGCGTGCCCGACTTTGACGCGACGGGCACCGGCGCCCGGATCATCCTCCCCACCGCCACCGCGCACGCGCCAACGCTCGGCGCGCCGGCGCATCTGTTCATGCTGGTGCAGGATGAAGAGGGCGTCCTGCCCGCCCTCGCCCGGCTAAGCGCGGCGCAGACACCCGGCGCGTTCCTTGAGGCCACCGGCCTCGCCGCGCCGCATCTCGCGCGGCTGCACACGCTGCTGGAGCGCCATACGCCGGTCTGTTGGCTGGTGAATACGGGCCGGACCGGCGGCGACGCCGAGCGCCGCGTGCCGCTGGAGGTCAGCCGGCGGCTGGTCGCCGCGGCCCAGATGGGTGAGCTGGCCTCGGGCGAGTGGCGCACCGACCCGCATCTGGGTCTCCACGTGCCCGCCGCTGTGGAGGGCATCGACCCTGCCCTGCTCGATCCTGCTAGAGGATGGGCGAACCGTGGCGATTATCTCGCCGCCGCCCGCCGCTGGACGCAGCGCCTCGCCGCCCCGCTTGCCGACAAGGAGATCGCCTCCGGCACGGTCGCAACGCCGGGAATGGCGGTGGCGGCGGAGTAGCGCCGCCACCCGGCGTCAGAGGAAATACAGCCAGGTGAGCAGCGCGAAGCAGGGCAGCAGGAACACGCCCGACCACGCCATGTAGCCGAAGAAGCTCGGCATGGCGACGCCGCGCCCCTTGGCGATGGCCAGCACCATGAAATTGGGGGCGTTGCCGATATAGGTCAGCGCCCCCATGAACACGGCGCCGGCCGAGATCGCCTCCAGCGTCACCGGCAGGCGCGTCATCAATTCCTGCGCGTCGCCGCCGGCGAGGTTGAAGAAGACGAGATAGGTCGGCGCATTGTCGAGGAAGCCGGAGAGCAGGCCGGTCATCCAGAAATAGCCGGCATTCACCGGCCCACCCGCCTCGTCCGTCACCAGCGCCACCAGCGGCGCCAGCGCCCCCGCCGAGCCCGCCCGCAAAATGGCAATGACGGGGATGATGGTGAGGAAAATCGCGGCGAACAGCTTCGCCACTTCGCGGATCGGCTCCCAGTCGAAGCCGTTGCGCTCGCGGATGAAGGCCGGGGTGATGGCGATGGAAATCCCCGCCAGCACCAGAAGGCTCAGATCGCGGGCGATGGAAGGCAGCGGCACATGGGTGCCGAGAATGTTGAACTCGATGCCCGGCTTCCACAAAGCGCTCATCAGGATGGCGGCGATGACACCGGCCAGCAGCGGCAGGTTGCGCAGGCCCCGCAGGCCGAGCCGCTCCGTGTCCGGCGTCGGGTCAGGCTTTCGCGGCAGATTCTCCTCGCGGGCGTAGAAATAGCGGTCGAGCAGATAGAACGCCCCGAGCAGCAGCGCCGCAACCAGCGCCGTGTCGTGGAACAGGTGCTGGGTGGTCCAGAAGAAATCGACGCCCTTGAGGAAGCCGAGGAACAGCGGCGGATCGCCGAGCGGGGTGAGCGAGCCGCCAATATTCGAGACGAGGAAGATGAAGAACACCACGGTGTGGACATTGTAGCGGCGGTCGTCATTGGCACGCAGCAGCGGGCGGATCAGCACCATGGACGCGCCGGTGGTACCGATCAGGCTCGCCAGCACCGTGCCGATGGCGAGCAGCGCGGTGTTCACCCCCGGGCTGCCATGCAGATTGCCGGTGAGCAGGATGCCGCCGGAAATGGTGAACAGCGCGAACAGCAGGATGATGAAGGGGATGTATTCGAGCAGCGCCGCATGCGCCACCTCATAGGTCGCGAGCCCGGCGCCATGGGTGGCGACGAAGGGCACCAGGAAGGCCAGCGCCCAGAACAGCGCCACCTTGCCGTAATGATGGTGCCAGAACGCGCCTGCGATCAGCGGGATGATGGCGATGGAAAGCAGCATGCCGACGAAGGGAAGGCCCCAGAGCAGCGGCAGGCTCGCCCCGTCAATACCCATGCCCTCGGCCGCCTGGGCCGGGCCACCCATCGCCAGCAGGGCGGGAGCGCAGGACGCGGCAAGGCATGCAAGGGCGCGGGCGGCGGCTTTCGTCGTCGTCATCTTCTTCCCCGGTCGGCTGGCGTCACTGGATTCGGGGTTAGCAACCCCCTCGCCGGGTGTCGAGCAAAACCGGAGGACGCACCTATATAACGGGCGCCGACGACGGCACCCGCCCTGGACCCCGACCGCCCCTTTGCGGCCCGCGCCCGCCTGCGCTAGAGCATTTTCGAGCGAAGCGGTTTCCGGTTCGCGAGAAGAAAATGCGTTCAGACAATAGGCTAGTGCCCTTGCGGGCTCTGGACCAAAGCCGGCCGGTGCTCCCCGACCGGCGATGAGGATGCCATGCCCCGCGCCGTCGCCGGCCCCGAGATCGAACGCCTGATCCAGCTGCTCGCCCGCGTGCCGGGCCTCGGGCCGCGTTCCGCCCGCCGCGCCGCGCTGCACCTGATCAAGAAGCGCGAACAGCTGATGAGCCCGCTCGCCAGCGCCTTTGGCGAGGTGCTGGGCAAGATCTGCACCTGCCGCGTCTGCGGCAATATCGATGTGCGCGATCCCTGCTCGATCTGCTGCGACGACACACGCGACCCGACGCTGCTGGTGGTGGTCGCCGATGTCGCCGACCTTTGGGCGCTGGAGCGCGCGGCGGCGCTGAACGCCCGCTATCATGTGCTCGGCGGCACGCTCTCCCCGCTCGACGGCATCGGCCCGGAAGAACTCAACCTCGCCGCGCTGGTGGCGCGGGTGCAGGGGGGCGCGGTGAGCGAGGTGCTGCTGGCGCTCGGCGCCACGGTCGACGGGCAGACCACCGCCCATTACATCACCGAGCTTCTGCGCGAGACGCCGGTGAAGGTCACCCGCCTCGCCCATGGCGTGCCGGTGGGCGGCGAGCTCGATTATCTCGACGAGGGCACGCTCTCGGCGGCAATCCGGGCGCGCACGAGTTCCTGACCGCCGCTTCGGTCCATCTATAGCTTCGCCGCCGCCAGTTCGCGGAAATGGCCGCGCGCCTGCAGATAGGCGAGCAGCGCCAGCCCCGGCAGGGCGGCGAGCGCGGTGATGGCGAAGAACACCATCCACCCCGTTGCCTCGGCGACGAAGCCGGCGGAGGAGGCGAGGAAGGTGCGCCCCACCGCCGCCAGCGCGGTCAGCAGCGCGTATTGGGTCGCGGTATGGGCGCGATTGCCACACAGCGCCGAGATATAGGCGACGAAGATCACCGTGCCGATGGCGCCGGTGAAGTTCTCGACCACGATGGTCGCGGTCAGCGCCGGCACATTCACCCCCACCCAGGCCTGCCAGGAAAAGGCGAGGTTGGAGAGCATCTGCAGCAGGCCCGCCACCCACAAGGCGGTGGCGAGCGGCAAAGCGCGGGCGATCACCCCGCCGGCGAAACCGCCGAGCAGCGCCGCCGCGAAGCCCACGCCCTTCACCACGCCGGCATAGGTCGCCTTGTCGAAGCCGATATTGATGACGAACGCCCCGGTCAGCGCCCCGGCAAAGGCATCGCAGAATTTGAACAGCACCACGAACAGCAGGATGGCGATCGCACTGTTGCGGGTGAGGAACTCGGCGAAGGCTCCCACCGCCGTCGTACCGATGCGGCGGAAGACGTTTTCATCGTGCCGGATCGCCGGCGCCCCGGCGGGCTCCTTCGCCAGCAGCGCCGCGAGCAGGCCGACACCGACCATGGCGGCGGCGGCGAGATAGCCCCACGCCCACACATCGGCGCGCGGCACGCCCAGCACCTCGAACCACGCCACCAGCAGCACCACGCCGGCGCCGGAGGCCAGCATGCCGACGCGGTAGGCGGCGACATAGCCGGCCATGCCGGCGGCCTGCTCGCGCACCTCCAGGCTCTCGACGCGGAAGGCATCGACCACGATGTCCTGCGTCGCCGAGGCGGTCGCGACCAGAAGCGCGCCCAGCGCGACATGCCAGGGCGCGTTCACCGGGTCCTGAAACCCGAGCCAGGCGACGGCGAGGATCAGCAGCAGCTGGGTGAACACCAGCCAGCCGCGCCGTCGCCCCAGCCAGCGCCCGAGCAGCGGCACGTCCAGCGCATCGACCAGCGGCGCCCAGATGAACTTGAAATTATAGGGCACCCCGACCAGCGCGAAGAGGCCGATCGTGGTGAGGTTCACCTGCGCCTCGGCCATCCAGATGGTCAGCGTGGCGCCGGAAAGCGCCAGCGGCAGGCCGGAGGAAAAGCCCAGCAGCACGACGATCAGCACGCGCCGGCGCAGATAGACCGCGAGGCTGGCGAGAAAGCCGTCCTCGTCGCGGGCGGGATCGGTGCGGGCGGTGTCGGTCATGGTCAGCGGTCTCGATGGCGGGCGCGCCGGCGCGCGATTCGGGCTGCGTCCCGCCTATCTCTAAAGCGCTTTGTCGGCGGATTGAATCGCCAAGGCGCCCCGCAGGCGCCGCGCCTCAGTGCGCGGCGTCGGCGCGGACGCGGGCGGACATGTCCACCAGTTCGCGCCAGCGCTGCTGCGACGCGATGTGCAGAACGATGAGGTCGAGCCAGCCTTTGGCGTGAAACTCGACCACGGCGGCCGCTGGCAGCGCCCGGAACGCCGCTTCATCGACGAGCTGGAAGCCCTGCACCACCGCCCGGCCGGCATCGGCATAATTGACCTGCGCGCTGCGCGGCACCAGCAGGCGCTTGTCCTTCAGCGCCTGAACGAAGGCCAGGGTGCGGGCGTGTTCGGTGGCATAGGCCTCGCACAGCGCCATCGCCGACTGGCTGGTCCGTGTGGCCCCGCCCCGGAGGTCGAACAGCATGTCGGCCTCCTTCTCGCCCTCGTCCGCCAGCCGGTCGCTGGCGAGATCGACGCCCAGCATGGTGGCCCCGTCATTCTCGGCGGTGATGCCGATGAAGGGGTAGCGCCGGACATAGCCGGGAATGTAGCTGCCGCCGCGCCAGCGCCCGTCCGCCTCGACGAACAGATTCTGCTCGGCGGCAACGCCCGTCACCGCCAGCGGCATCGCGCCCTCGTCGCTGGCAAAGACAATGGGATAGTCGCGCACGGCCGCCGCGAACTCGCCGACCACCAGCGGAAGCGAGGTCGCGCGGCCGGCGAAACGGAAATCCACCGCGCGCCGAAGGCTGAGCCGCGCATGGTTCTGGAAGCGCAGCAGCGCCGGCTGCCGGTAGAACAGCGGCAGCGGGGCCGCAGCGGCGGCGCTGGTCTTGCGGGTCTTGGGCGCTTTCGAGGGCGTTTTCGTCATGGCAGGGCCTTTCGCGAAGCGGAGCGAGGGACGGCCCTGTCAGACGGGTGCGTCCGGCGGCGCCGGGCACCCCGCAGCCTTCGGCGAGAGAGTTCGTGGCGCCCCGCCGGAATTACCTGATCGGCCGGGGCGCGACAACCATTCTTACCTCCGCACGACCGCGAGCAACCGCGCCAGCACCGTCTCAGGCCGGCGGCACGGCCGGACCCTTGCGCGCCGGCTCTTCCGGCATGGGGATCACATCCACCTCGACCTTGAGCTTCTGCCGGCCCGAGCCAAACACCACGCCACCAATCGGGGCGACATCGGTGTAGTCGCGCCCCACCGCCAGCACGACGTGATCAGTGGCGACGGTGAGCGCGTTGGTCGGGTCGAGCCCCTGCCAGCCGATCGCGTCCCCGCACCACACCGCCACCCAGGCATGGGTAGCGTCGGCGCCCTGCAGCCGTTCCTTGCCGGGCGGCGGCTCGGTGCGCAGGAAGCCGGAGACATAGGCCGCCGGCAGGCCGAGCCCGCGCAGGCCGGCGATCATGATATGGGCGAAGTCCTGGCACACCCCCGCCCGCATCTCGAACGCCTCCAGCGGCGGGGTCGAGACATCGGTGGCGCGCGGGTCATAGGTGAACTCCGCATGGATGCGGTTCATCACCTCGATGCAGGCGGCGAGCATCGGCCGGCCGGGCGGGAAGCTCGTGGCCACCCATTCGGTGATCGCCGGGCTCAGCGGCACGGCGGGGCTGGGAAACAGGAAATGCGCCGGCGACCGGCCGGAGAGATCGAGGCTCGCATTCGCCGCCGCGCGCGTTTCCTCCCAGGAGGGGCCGGAATCGGCCGCGATGTCGGCCGGCGCGTCCACCTCCACCCGCGCCCGCGTCTTGACGACGAAGCTGCGATGCGGCGTCTCGATGCGGATATGCACGACCTTGTTGCCGAAGAAATCGCGGGTCTCGGTCCATTCCACCGGCTCGGGCTCGACGGCGAAATGACTGGCGACGACGCGCTGGTTCGGCCGCTCCACCGGCACCATCCGCACCACATGGCGCGCCACCGGCACGGAGGAGGCATAGGAATAAGTGGTGGCCTGGTGGATGTCGTATTTCATGCCTGGAGGTCCCATGGCGTTTCCACCGGCTGGCGGTGGATGAAATAGCGCTCCGCCACGTCGTTGGAGAGCTCCATCAGCTGGGCCTCGACCTTGGCGAGCCGCGCATCGTCGAACTCCACCGCGTCGAATGCCTTCATGCTCGCGGACAGCCGGGCGACAAGCCGCTCCTCCGGCGGAGGCAGCGCGTCGCCGGCATGGCCGGGCAGCACGTCGAGATGGTCGCTGATGGCGGCGATCTGGAAGGCGAGCGAGCGCGGATTCACCGGGTCCAGCAGCACGAGGTCGAGCACCGGCGCGCGGCTTTCCACCATCACATAGCGCGAGCGATAGGTGATCTGGCTGTCGCACAGCTCCAGCAGCACGTCGAGCGTGCTGGCGCTCGGCGTCTCGCCCACCAGCGCGCGGGCGAAGCGGCACACGGCGATGCCGCGCTCGATGCGGCGGCCGAGATCGAGGAAGCGCCAGCCGGCGAGCCGGTTCATGTTCTCCGAGGCGAGGCCGGAAAAGGCGGCGAGCGCGCGCAACGCCCGGTCGGCGCGCTCATAGGCGTCCGGCTCGGCGCTGCCCGGCGCCACCGGCTCGTCCAGGCTCAGGCCGAGATCGGCCAAAGTGCGCCAGGCATCGGGGGAGAGCCGGTCGCGGATCACCGAGGCGGTGTGGCGGGCGCTGTCGATGAGGTTGGGAAGGGCGCCCGGCCGCTCGCGCCCGGCCAGCGCGGCCAGCACATGGCGGATCGGGCGGGCGCGCGTCAGCTCGTCCGGCACCGCCCCCCAGGATTGCAGCAGGTCGAGCAGCGCCGGCACCGAACCGCCGCCGCCATCGGCGGTTGAGGAGAGCCGCCCGGCCAGCGTGCGCAGCAGGCGCAGCGTGCATTCGGCGCGCTCGACATAGCGCCCCAGCCAGAAGAAATTATCCGCCGCGCGGCTCGGAAGCGGCCCGGTCTGGCGCTTCACCTCCACCGTGTCGGGCGCCGGCAGCAGCGTCGTCTGCTCCACCGGCGCGGCGTCCAGCACCCACACATCGGCCGAACGGCCACCGCCCTGCATCGAGACGGCGCGGGAATCGAGCGTGTCGGAGACGCGGCAGAAGCCGCCGGGCATCACCGTCCAGCCGGCCTCGGTGGCGGCGACGAAGATGCGCAGGATGAAGGGGCGCGGCTCCAGCCGCCCGTTGCTCCACACCGGCATGGTGGAGAGGCGCACCGCCTCCTGCCCGACAATATCCACGCCGCGGGTGCGGATGGCGCGCTCCACCGCCGCACGCTGGGCGGGATCGAGATCGGCGCCGATCACCGGCCCGTTCTCCAGCGCCCCCGGCACCGGCCGGCGGAAGGCGGGCGAGATGACGAGATCGTCGAGGCTGTCGAGGACGCGCTCGCGCTCGGCCGGCTGGCCACACCACCAGGTCGCGATATTGGGCAGGATCGGCGCCTCGCCCAGCACCTGCTGGCCGAGACGCGGCAGGAAGCCCATCATCGCCGGCGCCTCTACCACGCCGGCGCCGAGCGCGTTCGCCACCGCCACCCCGCCGGCGCGGATCGCCTGCATCAGCCCGGGCACGCCGAGATGCGAGGAGGGGTTGAGCTCCAGCGGGTCGGCGTAATCGGCGTCGAGGCGGCGCAGCAGCACGTCGACCCGCTTCAGCCCGGCCACGGTGCGGACATAGACGACATTGTCGCGCACAGTGAGGTCGTCGCCTTCCAGCAGCACGAAGCCGAGATAGCGCGCGAGATAGGCGTGCTCGAAATAGGTCTCGTTCAGCGGACCGGGGGTGAGCAGCCCCACCCGCCCCTCGCCGGAGCGGTCGAGCTTGGTCAGCCCGGCCCGCAGCCCCTGGAAATAGCCGGCCAGCCGCATGACGTTGAGCGAGCGGGCAAGGTCCGGCAGGGCGCGGGCGATGGCGATGCGGTTCTCCAGCGCGTAGCCGGCACCGGAAGGCGACTGGGTGCGGTCTGAGAGCACCCACCAGCGCCCGTCCGGCCCGCGACCAAGATCGGCGGCATAGATTTTCAGGAAGCTGCCACCATGCGGATCGACCCCAACCATGGGGCGCAGGAAATCGGGATTGCCCGCCACCGCTGCCGCCGGCAGCGCGCCGGCGCGCACCAACTGGCCCTCGCCATAGAGATCGGAGAGCAGCCCTTCCAGCATCTGCGCGCGCTGGATCAGGCCGCGCTCCAGCGCCCGCCATTCCGCCGCGTCGATGACGAGCGGCAGATGCGAGATCGGCCAGGGCCGCTCGCCACCATTGGGATCGTCATAGACGCGGTAGAACACGCCGGAGCGGTAGAGATGCCGGTCGGCGGCGCGGAAGCGGCGGTTGACCTCCTCCACGCCCATTTCGGCAAGGGCGGCCAGAAGCGAGGTCCAGTGCGCGCGCGGGCGCCCCTCGCCGTCCACGAGCTCATCGTGGACGCCGGGCAGCGGCTTGTACTGCGCCAGCAGCGCCTCAACGGCCGCTTCCTCGAAGCGGCGCGTGCGCGCCTGCGGCTCCGTGCGACTGGGCATGGCTCCCTCTCAGCCCGGCAAAGGATGGGCATACCATCCCCGCGCCGCTGCCGCACGCCCCGTCCCCGCCAAACCGCCCGCCCCGGCCCTGACGGAGCGGCACTGTGGCAGGAAGGAAGCAGACCCGACCGCCATCGCCCGCGTCAGATCCGCGCCGGGCGGCGCAGGTCCAGCGTCGCCGGAAATTCGGTGGACGGCTCCTCCGCCGGGATGAAGAGATAGCCCGGCGTGTGGCCATGATCCTGGAAGCGCGCCAGCCGGCGGGCCTGCGCCTCATAGGAATTGACCGGGAAGGTCTCGTAGTTGCGCCCGCCGGGATGGGCGACATGGTAGACGCAGCCGCCCAGCGAGCGGTTCGACCACAGATCGACGATGTCGAAGGTGAGGGGTGCCTGCACGGGAATGGTCGGGTGCAGGCCGGAGGCCGGCTGCCACGCCTTGAAGCGCACCCCGGCGACATATTCGCCGAAGCGGCCCGTCGGCATCAGCGGCAGGCGCCGGCCATTGCAGGCGACGACATGGCGGGCCGGGTTGAGCCCTTCCACCCGCACCTGCAGCCGCTCTACCGAGGAATCGACGAAACGCACCGTGCCGCCAATCGCGCCCTCCTCGCCCATCACATGCCAGGGTTCCAGCGCCTGCCGCAGTTCCAGCGTCACCCCGCCATGTTCCACCTGCCCGAAATAGGGGAAGCGGAATTCGCGCTGCGCCTCGAACCACAGCGGGTCGACGCGGTAGCCGGCGCGGGCGAGATCGGCCAGTACGTCCTGGAAATCGGCCCAGACGAAATGCGGCAGCATGAAGCGGTCGGCCAGCGCCGTGCCCCAGCGCACCAGCGGGCCTTCCTGCGGCGTGCGCCAGAACCAGGCGATGAGCGCGCGCAGCAGCAATTGCTGGGCGAGCGACATGCGCCAGTCCGGCGGCATTTCAAACGAGCGGAACTCGACAAGGCCGAGCCGGCCCGTCGGCCCGTCCGGCGAGAACAGCTTGTCGATGCAGATCTCGGAACGGTGGGTGTTGCCGGTGACATCGGTAAGCAGATTGCGGAACAGCCGGTCCACCAGCCAGGGCGGCGGCACGAGGCCCCTGCCCGGCGCGGGTACCTGCGCCATGGCGATTTCCAGCTCATAGAGACTGTCATGGCGCGCCTCGTCGACGCGCGGGGCCTGGCTGGTCGGGCCGATGAACAGGCCGGAGAACAGATAGGACAGCGCGGGATGGCGCTGCCAATAGGTGACCAGGCTTTTCAGCAGGTCCGGCCGGCGCAGGAACGGGCTGTCCGCCGGCGTTGCGCCGCCCACCACCACATGGTTGCCGCCGCCCGTGCCGGTGTGGCGGCCGTCGACCATGAATTTCTCGGTGCCGAGGCGGGTGAGGCGCGCCTCCTCATAGAGATCGCGGGTGATCTCGACGCAGGTCTGCCAATTGGCGGCGGGATGAACATTCACCTCGATGACGCCGGGATCGGGCGCGACGCGGATGACGTTGAGCCGCGGATCGACCGGCGGGGTATAGCCCTCGATATGCACGGGCAAGCCGAGTTCGTCCGCCGTCACCTCAATGGCGGCGAGCAGTTCGAGATAGTCCTCCAGCCGCTCGGTCGGCGGCATGAACACGCAGAGGCGTCCGTCGCGCGGTTCGATGGAAAGGGCGGTGCGCACCGCGCCGGTGCCGGTGAGCACCTGGTCGACCTGGTCCTGCGAGGGCTCCTCGCGCGCGGAGCGGCGGTAGAGCTGGTGCAGGGTTTCCGCATCCGGCAGGTCGCCGGAAATCGCCATCGGGTCGGCAGGGTTCACATAGGGGTAGGCGGCCGGCGGCACCCAGGGCAGGCTCGCCAGCGGCAGGCGGAAGCCGACCGGGGAATCGCCCGGCACCAGCAGCAGCCGCCCGCGGCGGAAGCGCCATTTCTCGCTGACCCAGCCGCGCACGCCGCGCGCCTGCCAGCGCTGGATCGGCAGCACATAGCCGCTGGGCTTGCCCAGACCGCGCTCGAACACGCGGGCAAAGCGCGCCCGCGCCTCGGCATCTTCCAGCTTGGTGTCGAACGGGTCGGCATTCTCCGGGAGCTCGCCCTCCTTCACCATCCAGTGGGCGGCGTCCTCATAGGCCGGCTCGGCATAGGCGGCGCCGACGCCGAGGCTGTCGGCCAGCGTGGTAATGAAGCGCTGCGCCTCGTCGATGGTCGCACCCTTCTGCGTCTCGACGGCGACGAGCGCCGGGTCGCGCCAGATCGGCTTGCCGTCCTTGCGCCAGTAGAGCGAGAAGGTCCAGCGCGGCAGGCTCTCGCCGGGATACCATTTGCCCTGGCCGTAATGCAGCATGCCGCCGGGGGCGAAGCGCGTGCGCAGGCGGCGGATCAGTTCGTCCGCCCGGGCGCGCTTGGTCGGCCCGACGGCCGAGGTGTTCCACTCCGCGCCCTGATAATCGTCGATGGAGATGAAGGTCGGCTCGCCGCCCATGGTCAGGCGCACATCCTGCGCCGCCAGATCCGCATCCACCCGGTCGCCGAGCGCGTCGAGCGCGGCCCAGGCCTCGTCGGAGAAGGGCAGCGTCACACGCGGCTTCTCGGCGACGCGGGTGACGCGCATGTCGAACTCGAACTCGGTCTTGGTGCCTTCCTCGGCGGAAAAGCCGCCGGTGATCGGCGCGGCCGACGACGGGCTCGGCGTGGCGCACAGCGGCAGATGGCTCTCGCCGCACAGCAGGCCGGAGGTGGGATCGAGGCCGATCCAGCCGGCGCCGGGCAGATAGACCTCGCACCAGGCGTGCAGGTCGGTGAAATCGACCTCGGTGCCGGTCGGCCCGTCCAGCGCCTTCACGTCGGGCTTGAGCTGGATGAGATAGCCGGAAACGAAACGCGCGGCGAGGCCGAGCCGGCGCAGCACCTGCACCAGCAGCCAGCCGGAATCGCGGCAGGAGCCGGAGGCGAGCGCCAGGGTCTCGTCCGGCGTCTGCACGCCCGGCTCCATGCGGATGAGATAGCCGACGCGGCCCTGGACCTTCTGGTTGAGCGCGACGAGATAATCGACGGTCATGGTCCCGTCGGCCGGGCGCACCTCCTCGACGAAGGCGTCGAGCAGCGCCCCGCCCTCCTCGCGCTCGAGATAAGGGATCAGTTCCTTGGCCAGCGCGGTCGGATAGGCGAAGGGCAGCGTCTCCGCATATTCCTCGATGAAGAAGTCGAACGGGTTGTAGACCGTCATGTCGGCGATGAGGTCGACCTCGACCCGGAACTCCGTGACCTTCTCCGGGAAGACGAAGCGGGCCATCCAGTTGCCGAACGGGTCCTGCTGCCAGTTCACGAAATGGTTCGAGGGCGTGACCTTGAGCGCGTAGCTCTTCACCGGGGTCCGGCAATGCGGCGCGGGGCGCAGCCGGATGATCTGCGGGCCGAGGGTGACCGGGCGGTCATAGCGGTAGGCCGTGACGTGATGCAGGCTGGCGAAGATTGTCATAGGCACCCACTGACCAACAAGGAGCACGGCGCCCACGCCCGGGGCGGGCGCGGCGGAACAACCGCGATCAACGCAGGAATCGTGCCGCAGGGCAATGGCCACCACGAGGGGCGTCAGGATCGGAGGCGAAGCGGGGCACCCGCACAGGCGGTCCCGCGAACCCGCCACGCGCCGCCGCTATCGCAGGCGCCGGAACGGCCCGCCGGCCGGCGGGCGGAAGTGCCGGGCGCCCACCGAAGCGTCACCCGGCTGCCGATAGTTGAGGCGACGGCGCCGTCCTCACGCCGCCGATTGCGGAGCCCCTTCGCCGCCAGCGGGCGGCACGGGGCCGGCAGGCGTGGTTCCGGCGGGCGTCTTGCCGCGCGCGCGCCATTCCTCGAAGCGCTGCAGCACCGTGTAGAAGGACGGCACGAACAGCACGGCGAGGCAGGTGGAGGCGAGCATGCCGGAGAACACCGCGATGCCGATCGACTTGCGCGAAGCCGCGCCGGCGCCCGTGGCCAGCACCAGCGGCAGCACGCCGAGGATGAAGGCGAAGGAGGTCATCAGGATCGGCCGGAATCGCAGCCGCGCCGCCTCCGTCGCCGCTTCGATGATCTCCATCCCCTCCGCCCGTTTCTCGCGCGCGAATTCCACGATCAGGATCGCGTTTTTCGCCGATAGGGCGATCAGCAGGATGAGACCGATCTGGGTGTAGAGATTATTGGCGAAGCCCAGCCCGGTGAGCGCGGCGACCGTGCCGAGCAGCGCCAGCGGCACGGCGAGCAGCACCGAGAAGGGCAGCACCCAGCTTTCATACTGGCCGGCCAGCACGAAATAGACCAGCAGGATGGCGAGGCCGAAGACGAAGTAAACCTCATTGCCGACCACCACTTCCTGATACGACATGGCCGTCCAGTCGAAGCCCATGCCCGGCGGCAGGGTCGAATCCGCGATCTGGTCCATGATCTGCAACGCCTGGCCGGAGGAGAAGCCGGGCGCCGGGCCACCCTGGATGGTGGTGGCGGGGTAGAGATTATAGAGCGTGATCAGCGGCGGGCCGAAAGCCGGCTCCACTTCCGCCAGCGTGCCGAGCGGCACCATCACCCCTTCGGGCGTGCGGATCTTCAGGTTGAGGATTTCCTCCGGCGTGCGGCGGAAATCGGCCTCGGCCTGGATATAGGCCTGGAAGGTCTGGCCGAACTCGTTGAACTGGGTGACGTAGCTCGACCCGACATAGCCCTGCACGGTCGAGAACACCTGGCCGACCGTGACGCCCAGCGTCTCCGCCTTGATGCGGTTGATCTTGAGCAGGAGCTGCGGAACGTTGGCGCGGAACGAGGTGGAGAGGCGCTGCAGCGCCGACTGGGTGGAGGCGTTGGCCAGAATCTGCTGCGTCACCGCCTGCAATTCGGCGAAGTCGAAGCTGCCGTCCTTCTGCTGCACCATCATGGTGAAGCCGGAGGCGTTGCCGACGCCCTGAATGGCCGGCGGCACCAGCACGAAGGTGAAGGCCTTGTCGACCTGCTGCAGTTCCTTGTTCAGCGTGTCATAGATGAAGCGCAGCCCGTGGCCGGCCTTGTCGCGCTCGTCCCAGGGGTCGAGCATGACATAGGCGACACCGCCATTGGGCAGGGTGGCGTTGTTGTCGAGCACCGAGACGCCGGAAATGGCGATCACGTCCTTCACGCCGGGCGTGGCGCCGGCGATCTTGGAAATCTGGTCCATCACCTCATTGGTGCGCTCCAGCGAAGCCGCGTCCGGCAGCTGCGCGCCGATCAGCACATAGCCCTGGTCCTCGGTCGGCAGGAAGCCGGTGGGCACGCGGGTAATGCCCCAGATGGCGAGGCCGATCAGCACCAACCCGACCGTGACCACCACCGCGCTGGCCTTCACCATGTGGTGGATCAGGCCGGCATACCAGTGTTCGGCTCGGTTATAGACGGCGTTGAAGCCGCGGTAGAAAAAGTTGCGTTGATCCTCCGGCACCGGCTTGCGCAGCCACAGCGCGCACTGGGTCGGCTTCAGCGTCATCGCGTTGATCGCCGAGATGAAGGCGGTGGCGGCGATGACGAGGGCGAACTGCTTGTACATCTGGCCGGTGAGGCCGGGCATGAACGCCGCCGGCAGGAACACCGCCATCAGCACCAGCGTGATGCCGATGATCGGGCCGAGCAGCTCGTCCATCGCCTTTTCCGCCGCCTCGCGGCCCGGCAGGCCACGCTCGATATGGCGCGCCACGCCCTCGACGATGACGATGGCGTCGTCGACGACGATGCCGATGGCGAGCACGATGGCGAACAGGGTGGAGAGGTTCACCGTGAAGCCCATCGCCGCCATGGCGGCGAAGGTGCCGATGATGGTCACCGGCACGGTGGTGGCGGGCACCAGCGTCGCCCGCCAGTCCTGCAGGAAGACGAGGATGACGACGAGCACGAGGATGCCGGCTTCGAACAGGGTCTTGTAGACCTCCGTCACCGAGGCGTTGACGAAGACCGTGGTGTCGAAGGGAACGGCATAGGCGAGGCCGGGCGGGAAGCTCTTGGCGAGCTGGTCCATCTTCGCGCGGACCTCGGTCGCCACCTGCAGCGAGTTGGCCTCGGGCAGCTGGTAGATGCCGAGCGCCGCCGCCGGCTTGTCGTTGAAGGTGAAGACCTGGCTGTAGGTCTGCGCGCCGATTTCCACCCGCGCTACATCGCGCAGGCGGGTGATGCGCCCGCCATCGGCGTTCGACACCTTGACGATGATGTTCTCATAGTCGGCGACATCGTTCAGCCGGCCGTCCATCAGCAGCGAGAACTGGAAGTTCTGCCCCTTCGGCACTGGCGGCATGCCGACCACGCCCGACGCCACTTCCTGGCTCTGCTGCTGGATGGCGTCGATGACGTCCTGCGGGGTGAGCTGGCGGGCCTGCAATTCATCCGGGTTCAGCCAGACGCGCATCGCGTATTGCCCGGCGCCGAACACCGCGACATTGCCGACGCCGTCGAGGCGGGCGATCTCGTTCTGCAGGTTGATGACGCCGTAATTGGCCAGGAACAGGCTGTCATAGCGGCCATCAGGCGAATAGAGCGTGACGAATTGCAGGATCGCTGTCGACTTGATCTGCGTGGTCACGCCCTGCACCTGCACCGCCTGCGGCAGCGAGGCGAGCGCGATGGCGACGCGGTTCTGCACCAGCACCTGCGCCATGTTGGGGTCGGTGCCGATGGCGAAGGTCACGGTCAGCGTGTAGGTGCCGTCGCTGGCGCTGGTGGACTGCATGTAGAGCATGTCCTCGACGCCGTTCACCTGCTGCTCGATCGGCAGCGCGACGGTGTCGACCATCGTGCGCGCGCTGGCGCCGGGATAGAGCGTCGTCACCTGGATGGTGGGCGGCACGACGTTGGGATATTGCGCCACGGGCAGCGAATAGAGCGCCACGGCGCCGATCAGCACGAAGACCAGCGCGAGAACGTTGGCAAGGACCGGCCGTTCGATGAAGAAGCGGGAGATCATGTGACGGGCCTTCGGTTCAAGCGGGCCGGAGCGGAAGTCGCGGGGCCGGTGGCAGTCGTTCGGCGTCTCGGATGGGTCCGGCCGCTGGCGGGCGGCCGGCGCCGGTCGGTCAGTTCGCCGGCTTGGCCGGCGCGTCGGTCTTCGTCTCAGGGGTCGCTGCGGCTGGCGCGGGCGCGGCGGCGCTCGCCGCCTTCGCCTCCACCGGCGCCACCTTGGTGCCCGGCGTCGCGCGCTGGATGCCGCCCACGACCACCCGATCGTCGGCGGCGAGGCCGGATTCGATCACGCGGTTCTCGCCGATCTGCTGGCCGGTGGTGACGATCTTCTGCTCGACCACATTGTCCTTGTTGACGACCAGCACATACTTGCCCTGCTGGGCGGTGCCGATCGCCGTATCGGCGACGAGGAAGGCGTTGGGAATCTGCTTGGCGGGAATGCGCACGCGCACGAACAGGCCGGGCAGCAGCGCCAGCTTCGGGTTGTCGAACACGCCGCGCACCAGCAGCGTGCCGGTGGCGGGATCGACCTCGGGCGACACATAGTCGAGCCGGCCCTTGTGCGGGTAGTCGTCGCCCTCGTTCTGCAGGCCGAGGTCGATCTCGATCTGCTTCACCTCCTCGATGGTCCGCCCCTGCGCCGCCAGCGCCTGCTTGATGCGCAGCACCTCGTTCTCGCCAATGTTGAAATAGGCGTAGATCGGGTCCATCTCGACGATGGTGGCGAGCGTGGTCGGCTGGCTGTGGCCCACGAGCTGGCCGACATCGGCGAGATGGCGGGTGACGATGCCGTCAAAGGGCGCGGTCACCGTGGTGTAGCCGAGATTGATGGTGGCGATCTCGACATTGGCCTTGGCCGCATCCACCGCGGCGACGGCCTCGTCCCGCGCCGCGCGCGCCTTGTCGACGGTGGCCTGCGAGGAGAAGTCCTGCTGGCCGAGCGTGGCCTGCCGCTGATATTCGGCCTCATTATTGGTCAGCTGGGCCTGGGCCGAGGCCAGCTGCGCCTTCGCCTGGTCGAGATCGGCCTGGTAGGTGTCCTGCTGGATGAGGAAGAGCCGGTCGCCCTTCTTCATCACCGCGCCGTCCTTGTAGTCGATCGACATCAGGAAGCCCTCGACGCGGGCGACGAGATCGACCGAGTTGATGGACGCGGTGTTGCCGGTGAACTGGAGATACTGCGTCACCGCCTGCTGCACGGGCGCGGCGACCGTCACCTGCGGCGGCGGGGGAGCGACATATTTGTTCTCTTCCGAGCACGCCGCCAGCATCACGGCCACCATGCCGACGCCGAGCCAGCCGGCTCCCGCACGCCATCGACCGGTCTTACTCACGCTCGGACCCATCCCACTCTCCCGTGGCGCCATTTCCGCCACCGGACTATACCGCCGACGGCCCCCTTGTCTAGTTGCACCGATCTTCACGTATTCAATAAAAAGAAACGTTACAGAAATAGAGACGCGCGAAATATACCTATGTTTTCTTGTCATTTCATGGCGCGCCAAGCCGGCCGAATCCGCGGGCAACCACCTATTCGTCGCATGAGCGCACGGGCAATAGTTCGGCTCTCCCGTCCTCCGCACGGCATCTGGGCACCATGGGCGCGAAGACCGTGGGAACGGTCAAATCGTGTCACGGCAGATCTTCCCACGCGCCCGACCGAGCGCCCCTCCCCCGCCCGCCCGCGCCGGTTCGCCCGCCGCTCGCGAGCCGTTCGCCGCATCCGGTCCAGCTCGACTTTTACCGCGCATCGACTAGGCTGCGCCGGCGCGGAGGGGCTCTGTCCCCGCCGCCGGTCCGAATGCCGCAGCCGACCGCGAGGCTCTTCATGTCGCTCTGTCTTTCATCCCACCGCGCCCGTCGCCTCGCCCCGTCGCTGGCCGCGCTCCTGGTGGCCGCGCTGTCCCTGCCGACGGTCGCCCGGGCGCAGAGCGGCGATGCCCGCTTCGCCGGGCTCGCGCTGTCGCAGGGCGACATCTTCACCAATGACGTGGGAACGGTGATCGGCGTCTCGGTGACCAACAGCACCGCCGCGACGGTGGGTTCGGTCGGCGTCACCTGCAGCTTCACCGTCAAGGGCAAGGCGGCGGGTTCGGCCAGCACCACCATCTACAACATCGTCGCCGGCGCGACCGGACAGGACCAGGTGCATCTGATGGGCCCCAGGGCCGATGCGGCCAGCTGCGCCATGACCTCCATCGGCAAGCCTCTCGATTAAGCCGCTCGACTGAGGGGCAGCGCGCGGGCGGGAAGCGGCCGCGCCGTCGCCTGATCCGCCCTTTTGCGACGATCGCGCGCCCCCGTTGACGTGGTGAAATCAGTGCTTTTCAACAGCCGGTGACGATTGCGTGTCGAACCCCTCGCGTGGCGCTTGCCACGGAAGCGGGCTTCGCTATATTCCGCGCCTCTTCGCTGGTTCGCGGGCACGCCCGCACCCCGCGCAGACACCCGGCCTAAGGGCCGGCGACGGAGGGGTGGCCGAGTGGTTGAAGGCGCACGCCTGGAAAGTGTGTATACGGGAAACCGTATCGCGGGTTCGAATCCCGCTCCCTCCGCCACGCAACTTATTGATTTATATACATAAAATGTGTTTAGGAGAATTTCGTGTAACTACGCGAAATGTCGAATGGAATTGGCGTGACAAAGTCTCCGACCGGATCAGTTGGGGTTGTATGTCGGGTTTTAAGCCGCGTTCCGGGCGCGAATTCTCCAGAGCCAGGAGACCCACTACGGTTGTGCCGATCTTTGCTGTGAGAGGATGCACATTGGCCAACAACTAGTTGTGCGGTCGTCGCCGAACGGTCTCGGGCCCCGACGAAAGACGAGCGGGACGCTAAACAGGAAAGCTGCTGTTTCTGTGACCATGAATAGGTCAGCACCTTCAGTTTGAACTGGAAACGATCGACGCGAACTTTTTTGTGTCTGCTACGCGAGCTTTGAGGCGATTTACGCTATGGGGAGGCAAGAGCCCCGCGACCACCACTATGCCCCGCAGTTTTATCTGCGGAACTTCGCAGCCGACCCCGCAAGGAGGAAGATCGCCGCAGTAGCGAAGAATGGACACGTAGCGGTTTGGTCGCACCGATCCATCGAACGGCTAGGCTTCGAGCGCGATTTTTACGTACACCTTAACCGTGGCGTGCCTATCTCGGTTGAGACCACGATCAATCGTCGGTTTGAGACCCCCATCTCAGCCAGCGAGACATGGGAAAAAGTAACCTCCGGGCGCGCCGACGCGCTCGATAAATCCGACCGGCCCATTCTTTATGCGCTGATCCGGCATCTGCACTCTCGGACTCCGCATGCTCGCGATACCATGCGCCAACTGGCGGAAATGGCCGGGTCGCCTGACAGTGAGATCGCATTCTCACTTGAAGAGCGCAGCATGTACAACGCTATGCGCATCTTGCCGGGTGGTTACAAGGCCTACATGAACCTCCGGTCTGCAAGCTTAGATTGGGCGGCAAACGAATTTGAGAGCTGTCTCATTACCGTCCTTCGTTCGCCTATCCCGTTAAAGACTTCGACCACACCGGTGCTGGCGATCAAGGTCCCGGCTCATCCCGCATTGAGCCTACCTCTTCCCGGGATGACCCCGCACATCCTAGTGCTGCCGCTCGCACCTTATACCTTGGTGACGCTAGCCATCGGTGACTTCGGCGGAGCTTTCTTGAACCAAGTCATGAGCCCCCAAGAGGCTCAGACATTTAATCTGCAGTATGTTGGCCAATTCGCCTTCTTCGATAATATTCGCCATCTGATCACCAGCCGTGATGGCCTCATCGAGGAACTAACTTGGGCGCCATATGACTTCGTGGAAGAGAACCCTCGGAAGGTCGTGTTCCGTCGGCGTTCAGAACGGTGATGCTGGGCTCGAAGAGATGGCCCTGCCATGATGCATTCCAAAGATCACTCCCCCGAGTTTCGACTCAACGGTTCGGGGATCAATTGACCCATAAGTCTGAATTCTGACTATACTGTACCTGTGATTCAGCCTGATTTTGCACTCACGCCGGAAGAGCAAAAACTGCTCGCCGAAATCAAGTTCAAGGTGTCGGAATTTTCCGGATACAAAGACGCGCAACGGAATGGAAAAACCGTGAACGCGCTAGTGAAATCTCTGCTAAAGCGTAAAGCCATTCCTGCTATTCGCGTTAAGTGGTTCACTGATCCAGAGCTTAACCCCGGTGGACGGGGAAAATCACGTAAGGACATATTCGACTGCAACGGCTCGTCCGGTGATGAAATGCTTGAGCATCCCAGCTTTCTGGAGTTTCTTTTCCGTTTCCTATGCGGTCCGGACTTACCCAAGGTCGCAATAACTACATTTCGAGCCGCCGTTGTCGGATACGGAAAAGTGACTTCTGGCGACATTGACGGCCTTCGAAAAACAGCCCGGTCTTTGACCAGGCAGTATCAGCTCAACGCTCATTCTGCCGCAGATGACTTTTACTTGCTCGCCCTGGAATGCGGTGTTTGGCATAGCTATGCGGAAAGCATTCGTGAAACCGTTCGCTCGGTGCGTTAGCAGCTATGCTGGGCGCTTTGCAAAACGGAACAAGGGTCGAAGCGGACGTCGCCGAACGAGGGCAAGCCTTCAACTGCCCAGGCTGCCGCCAAGCGGTGATACTGAAGCGCGGGAAAATTGTCACCGCTCATTTTGCCCATAAGCCGCCCGTGAGCTGCATTCTCGCGTTGGGGGAGACCCCGTTTCACCTCTTGGCCAAGAAGGTTTTCCAACAATCCTTCAGCGAGCGCGGCTTTGCAGCATATGCCGAATGGGAGGTGCTGTCGGTTGTTGGAGACCGCAGAGCGGATGTGCTCGTTCAGGGCCTTCACCCGCGATACCCGGTCGCATTTGAGATTCAGCACCAGTCGATCGACCAATCTATGATCGAACACCGGACCCAAGCATATATGGCTGCTAACATCCCGGTGATTTGGCTTGGGCTTCTTAAGCCAGAGGTGTTGATTTCCGTTGAGAAGTGACCCTGGATTTCCAGTGAGAAGTGACCCGGGCTGATGGTGGTCTTGGGGTTAGGTTGCGGTCAAGTTTCGCGGCTTCTCCCTGGTGGGTTTGGGTGGCTTTGCCGAGCTGCTCTTGAAGCGGAAGCTGTCATTGCCGGTCTCGAGGATATGGCAGTGATGGGTGAGCCGGTCGAGCAGGGCCGTGGTCATCTTGGCATCGCCGAAGACGGCAGCCCATTCGGAGAAGCTGAGATTGGTGGTGATGATCACGCTGGTGCGCTCATAGAGCTTGCTCAGCAGGTGGAACAGCAAGGCGCCGCCCGAGGTGCTGAACGGCAGGTAGCCGAGCTCGTCGAGGATGACGAGGTCGGCATGGAGGAGCCGACCGGCGATCTGACCCGCTTTGCCTTGGGCCTTCTCCTGTTCGAGAGCGTTGACGAGCTCGACGGTAGAGAAGAAGCGGACCCGCCTGTGATGATGCTCGACGGCGTGGACGCCGAGAGCCGTGGCGATGTGGGTCTTGCCGGTACCGGGACCACCGATCAGGACGACGTTGTGCGCGTCGTCGAGGAACTCGCAGCGATGGAGTTGGCGCACGAGCGCCTCATTGACCTCGCTGCTGGTGAAGTCGAAGCCGGCGAGGTCGCGATAGGCCGGGAAGCGGGCGGCCTTGAGCTGATAGGCGGTCGAGCGCACCTCCCGCTCGGCGGTCTCTGCCTTCAGGAGCTGTGAGAGGATCGGCATGGCGGTCTCGAAGGCGGGAGACCCCTGTTCGATGAGTTCGGCAGCGGCTTGCGCCATGCCGTGCATCTTGAGGCTTCTCAGCATAATGACGAGGGCTCCGCTGGCCGGATCATGACGCATGGCGCGCCTCCCTGGCCCTGCGGAGGGCGTCATAGCGTTCGACATTGGCTTGAGGCTCGGTGGTCAGCGTAAGGGCGCCAGGAGCTGGGATCGTCGGCGTGCTCAGCGGTGTACCGTCGATCAGGCGGTGCAGCAGATTGAGGATGTGGGTCTTGGTCGGCACGCCTGCTTGCAGCGCGAGTTCGACGGCCGTGAGCACGACCTGCTCGTCATGCTGGAGGACCAGGGACAGGATCTCCACCATCTCGCGGTCACCGCCCGGCCGCTTGAGCAGATGCTGCTGCAAGGATCGGAACGCCGGCGGCATCTCGGCGAACGGTGCGCCGTTGCGCAATGCGCCGGGCTTGCGCTGGACCACGGCCAGATAATGCCGCCAGTCATAGACGGTCCGGCTCTGGCGATCATGGGAGCGAGCGAACACCCGACCATGCTCACAGATGGCCTGTCCCTCAGCGACCACAACGATCCGGTCGGGATAGACACGCAAGCTCACCGGGCGGTTGGCGAAGGAGGCCGGCACGCTGTAGCGATTGCGCTCGAGGTGGACGAGGCAGGTCGGGGAAACGCGCTTGGCGTGTTCGACGAAGCCGTCGAACGGCCGCGGCATCGGCATCAGGTGGCGGATCTCCTCAGCCCACACATCGGCGATCGAGCCGGGTTGCGAGCCGTGCCCGGCCTGCGACCACAGCTCCCGGCACCGGGTCTCGAGCCACTCGTTCAAGGCCTCCAGCGAGGGGACGTTCGGTATGGGTTGCCAGAGCCGATGACGGGCATCCTGTACGTTCTTCTCGATCTGCCCCTTCTCCCAGCCGGAGGCCGGGTTGCAGAACTCCGCCTCGAACAGGAAGTGGCTGACCATGGCCGAGAAGCGGATGTTGACCTGGCGCTCCTTGCCCCGGCCGACCTTGTCGACGGCCGTTCGCATGTTGTCGTAAATCCCCCGCCGCGGCACGCCGCCCAGTACCCGGAAGGCGTGGTTATGGGCGTCGAACAGCATCTCGTGGGTCTGCTGCGGGTAGGCTCGCAGAGTGAAGGCGCGGCTGTAGGACAGCTTGACGTGAGCGACCTGCAGCTTGGTGCGCTCGCCGGCGATGATCGCCCAGTCCTCAGACCAGTCGAACTGGAACGCCTCTCCGGGCACAAAGGCCAGCGGCACGAAGGTGCCGCGGCCGCTGGTCTGCTGCTCGCGCAACCGGGCGGCCTTCCAGTCGCGGGCAAAGGCCGCCACCCGATTGTAGGAGCCCTCATAGCCCAACGTCACGAGATCGGCGTGCAACTGCTTGACGGTGCGCTTGTGCTTGCGCGACTTGCCGCTCTCCACCCGCAGCATCGCCGCGAGCTTGTCGGCATAGGGATCGAGCTTGCTCGGCCGGTCCGGAACGTGAAACCGGGGTTCGACGCTGTCCGCTCGCAGGTACTTACGCACGGTGTTCCGTGAGAGCCCGGTGCGGCGGGATATCTCCCGGATCGAGCTACGATCCCTATGATGCCAGCGTCGGATGACGCTCAATAACTCCATGTCGATCACTCCGCTGTCCCCCGCGTGTGCCGCGTGAGACGTGGTGAAAACATGGGTCACTTCTCGATGGAAAAATCCGCTCCTGCAGGGTCAGATCTCAGTGGAAATCAACAGACTCGATGCGAGCAAGTCGGTTTTCGGACGCTTTTGTCCCTTTTCGCCCTTTTTCCTCGTCTGCCTTAAGCTCTGCAATTTCCTCGTTGAGATTCTTCGCGATCCAATCACGGATGTCCGAATTAAAACCCTCGATGAGGGTCCACGCAAAGCTGTGGATGGTACGTACATTAAATAGCCGATCAAAGCGCAATCGCCTTGTAATCTCGTCAGACGCGACATTTGTATATGTCACTACCGCTACCCGTTGGCCTCGCAAGTTTAAGCGGGGGCCATGCTTTTCCCGTATGTGCTCAAGCGCGTTTACGAGCGATCTCGTTTTTCCTGAGCCGGCGCCGGCGTATAGAAAGAAGCTTCGCGGTTGCTCAAGAGTCAGGCAAGCCGCAATCTCGCCATCGACATGATCGTCTAGGTTAAGGTTATTTGCCGTCAGACTTTGCATCAGGCTGCCTGCTTTTGATCGGCAGCGGGCACCGGGATCGCAAGGCCCAACTCTTTTTGTCGCTTACGAAGTTGCTCCCGTAACCATAGTAGCCCTTCTTGAATATAGAAGGGAGGTTTGAGTGATTTGCCTTCTTCCAACTCAAGGAGGTCAAGCGCGAGCTCCGCTTTACTGCCTACCTCCAAGCTTTTGCCAATGGCTATTCCCAGCGCTGCTACGCTTGCGCTGTTGTTTACTGCGTCCTTGAACTTCTTGAGAAGGCCGGTTCCGTTCACGGTATTGAAGAGGTTGATGTTGGCGAAGACCAATGCGTCTTCCAACGTATAAGCTAGGGCTTCTTCGGTCGTGCCGTTGAAGCTGACTTGGACAGGGCATTGGTAAGCGACCCGAACGGAGAACTGTCTTGCGGCATCGTACAACTCCTTGTCCGGTTCCGTCTTATCTAGAAGTTCGTCGATTTTATCAGTTTTAGGATGCCAGGATTTTAGAGTCTGATTTCTTGAGGTCTGCCCTGCGGCTCGCTGAGGCCTGGCCGACTTTCCATCGGTCCCCACCGCGTCAATATCGGTAATTATGAGGGTGGGAAGCGCGAGATTCTCGATCAGGCCTTTCAAGCGATGAGCGTGGCTTCCACCGATCTCAAGCCACGTGACATAACATTCCTGGAGGAAATGGAATTCGGCGTGTTCACGAATGAAATATGGTGTGAGGATACGCTCGGCGGGCCCTTCGATCAGAACAGCCGCGTCCGCAAAGAACAGATCGCAATGCGTCACCTTGAGGTAACGGGTGACGAACCTTTTGGTCTCTTCGTTCGGACCAAAGGTGCTTGCGACGTTTACGACGCAAGAGGTCGGGATATCGTTATTGCCTGCTGCGATGCGGCGGAAGTAGCGAAGGGAGGAAAACTCGCATTCATGCGCGATATGGCTTGAATGCGTACTTACGATCAGTTGCGTATTCAGTTCCGTCTTCTTGCCTAGCTCGGGATGATTTCGAAGAATCTTGTAGGCTTGACGAATGAAAACCTGTTGCACCTGCGTATGCAGGTGTGCTTCGGGTTCCTCGATCAGAACCAGATGAAGGGGAGCCTGAGATGCCTTGCCTGAGGCCGTCGCTTTCGACTGCGCTTTGCGGACCAGCATCCACGCGTCACGAAAACTCATCAGCCGGAACACCATCGATATCAAGTTCTGATATCCGAGCCCGTTTGAATCCTCCGGCAGATGGAGATCTGAAACGACGGCACCGTTTGTCATTTGGATAACGTAACGAACCGCGGACTCATGATTGAGTCCTTCAACCGGTCGAAGCCGGGTCGAAATACTCAACTTCGGATCACTCACACCTGGATAGCCAAGTTGTTCCATCTCTTGCAGCGCGGCCTTGAATCCGTCCTCAAGGCGCGCGTCAAAGGCCTTCTGAGCATCTTCGATTGCCTGGAGCGCCTGAAGGTCTTGCGCGTCGGGATAGTCTAGCGGATTCAAATGTCGGTCGTAGTAACGGCGAAGCTGAGCAGAGAGCTTCCGCGTGCCTGTAGCGGTGACCGAACCCTGGTCCTCGTCATCAATGAATCCATCGGTTTCACTTCCAAACCCGCGCTGAGCACTGATTTCATTTATACGAATGAGCCCATTAAAGGGATCATCTTCTAAGGCGGTGGCGTCCGGGGTAAGCGCTTGAGGTTTCGCAATGCCGTGCTCCGGATCTGCAAGAAGGTCAGGATTTAATATGTACGCCTTGACGGTAAAAGACTGATTCAATCGTCGCTGCAAGAAATCAGCCAAGTCTTTGGGCCAAAGCGCTACCGTGATTGCAGGAAGAGACACAGTCGCTTGGTCTGCCGCGGAGTTTGCTGAGGCTGGCACTACAGCAGCCGCCGATTGGTACGCAGCTTTCGCTTCATCTCTCGCTGTCAGATACTGCTTCTGCAACTCGGCAGCATCTTTTGGTTCGAAGCGTAGACGAACACCGAGGGTGCCGCCTGTCCAATCGAGTTTGGGCAGTATTTTCTGGACATAATGGATTTCGTTCGGCTCCACGTGAAGCCATATGTCCAGTGCTGGCAGCACGCTCTGCCAATCGGGATCGGGAAGCGGTTGACCAGTAGCAAAAGCAGTTTCCCAACTGGTGCCCATTGCGATAATGGCAGGCCAGTGAGATACCGTGAAATCATTGAGGTTGAAGCTTTTTCGTTCTCGCTCTACCAGGAAATATCGGAGAGCTACCATTGCAGAAGTTTTTCCACTGTTATTGGCGCCAACAAACACTGTCTTATCTTTGGCAAAACTAACGCGCGTTGACCGCAGTTTTCTAAAGTTAGCAATCTCGACAAACTCGATGCGCATTCTGTTCCCCCCTCCAGCGTCCCAAGTATAAGTGCAGACAGCCCCATCGCAACTGACAGCTGTGAGGTTTTTAGAGCGTTACCCGGTTCTTGTGTTTGCATCGCCTCACTTTTCAATTGCCTCGGATAAGACGTTACGGAACCGTTCGGCGGGCAGCCCATCCGCCCATTTAGTCGTCGTCCGACTTCAACGCGGGTTCACCGGCTCGATGCGGTACCTCTTCCTGAATTCTCGGAGCACCATTTCGAGCGTTGCCTCAAAAGCCCCTTGATCGAACATCATCGATTTGTTCGCCTCGTGGAGATAGCGCCAGTCTATAAAGGCGCCGCGATGCTGATGAAGAATGTCGCGAATGCCGTAGTCGACGTACAAAAGGTTGAAATGGTACGGCGCCACGGACCTCTTGAACTCCGCATCAAGTTTGTCTTGGCTCTCCGGCTTCAAGCAATTGAACAGCTTCGCTAAATCGTGAGATTTGAGCATTACTTTCGGATCGTCGTGGTCGAAGACGGCCCAGGCTTTGAGTGCCAGCTCCATCGAAAGCGCCAACAGCATCGGCTCGACACCCACGTGCTCGTGCTCATCCAATTCTTCGGGCTCTCTAAAACTCAGGTCTGGGAAACTCTGAGTCTTCCGCAAGATCGCTTTGGCCGCTTCGCCGAGCCTGATGGCGGTTGTCAAACGCGCGCTCACCGATAGATTCCTTAAGCTGTTGTATGGACGTTCGAGTCGAGCCAGCCTGTGGGGACTACTGATCCCAAATCCGGCATATCTCGCAAGCGATTCCCCGTCCGGTATGATGGATTGGATCGCATCAACAGTCTGCAACATAGATGGACGTTGCGGCCGCCGCACCGGGGCTTGCTGAACATAATCCTATTATTGCCGCATTCCAGGTATAGGAATACATCCTTCCAAGGAGGCGGATATGCGGCGATCGAAAAATGCGAGCAGGGTCACACCGTTTTGGCTGATCGCCACCAATACGCTGGTCAATTTCGCGCGGTTGATTGTCGATATCATCCGTCTGAGCTAGCGGCTGCCAGTTTCTGCTGTGCGCTCCAAGACACCGGAAGATCGACCTTCCATAGGAGTTGGTGGAGTGTCAGTCCATACGGTTGCGTGCCGGCAAAAATTCGCCGCGTCAGTTCTGGCGAGAGAAATGCCAGACGGAGCACGAAGGCCGCGTAGCGCTCGTCGGTGTCATAGGCTCGCGCGATGTCCCGCATGGTTGCAAAGCGTTCCGTGTGCAGGTCATGCCACCAGCGATGGGCCTGAGCGACAGCCTTGACGAGGGCGGGGTCGGGTAGAGGTGCGGGGTCGCCGGCGGCCGGGATGATCAGTTTGAGCTCAAGTCCGCGTCGCGCGAACCGGATCGGTTCGCGAATAGTCGCAGCATACTCTTCACTTGCGCCCGGCTCGGTCGCGGCGGCGATACTTAGATCGATCGCGACATGATCGTCCGCGAGGCGGATCTCTTTGACAGTTTTGCTGATGACATCAGTGCGGGCGGCATCATCTGCTGCCAGCATGTCTCCGAGCGATCTCGCATGCTCGATTGTCGATGAAACATCCCGTGAAGTTCCAGAACATTGAGACGTGATCCAAACTGGATCGCGCAGAAATTTTGTCAGAAGATTTGCAATCGCCGGTTCCAGCGTCGCGGCCGGGATGCACAGCCGGGTCGATTTGGCCTCATCGGGTCGAAGCAGCGACCGGTAGTATCGGTGGCGGACGCCGTTCTTGTTGGAATGAGTAATTCCCATCCGCCGACCGCGTGGATCGCGGAGAAGTCCTGCCAGAAGGCTGCGATGCCTGGAACTCGTCGAACCGCGTGGACGCCGAGAGTTTTCAGCGAGTTGCGCTTGCACAGCATCCCATGTGCCCGTATCGACGATTGCATCGTGCAGGCCTTCGTGAACAACACCACGATGCTTGATCTTGCCGGCATAGATGACATTGCCCAGCATCTGATAGAGATGCCCCCGATGAAAGGGTCGGCTGCCGCTTAAATTGCCTGCAGCAGATCGATAGGTCGGCGTCACGATTCCATCTTGTTTGAGGGATCTCTCGACAGCTTCGACCGTTCCAAGCTCAAGATATCGAGCAAATATGGTACGTACCAAGCTGGCTTCATTCGGCGCGATGACAAGCCGTCGATCTTCGCGGCGATATCCCATCGGCACATGACCTCCCATCCACATGCCTTTGGCTTTGGAAGCCGCAATCTTGTCGCGGATGCGCTCACCGGTGACCTCGCGTTCGAACTGGGCGAAGGAGAGAAGGACATTGAGGGTCAGGCGCCCCATCGAGCTCGTGGTGTTGAAGGCTTGGGTGACCGAGACGAAGGATGTGGTGTTGGCATCGAAGATCTCGACGATCTTGGCGAAGTCGGCGAGCGAGCGGGTCAGGCGGTCGACCTTGTAGACGACCACCACGTCGATCTTGTTGGCCGCGATGTCCGTGAGCAAGGCATTGAGCGCCGGCCGCTCCAGCGAGCCGCCGGAATAGCCGCCATCGTCATAGAGAGTGGGGATGACGGTCCAGCCTTCGTGCTTCTGGCTGACGATATAGGCTTCGCAGGCCTCGCGCTGAGCATGCAGCGAGTTGAAGTCCTGCTCCAGTCCTTCCTCGGAGCTTTTGCGGGTGTAGATCGCGCAGCGCAGTTTCTTGTCAGCCATGGACGGACTCCGGGGCTGATGAAGAGCTTTCAGGGGGCACACTGTCCAGTGTCGGACATAGCGGTGTTCCTCGGCCGTTCTTGGGATGTCCGGCCCTGTTCGCTTTCATATTGGCGGGCGCCGGTTTCTTGATGCCGAAGAACACCCAGCCATTCCATTTGGTGCCGGTGATCGTCTGCGCGATCTCGGTCAGCGATCCGAAGCTTTTGCCGTCCCAGTCGAAGCCATTGCGGGTGACGGTGACCTCATAGAGCCGGCCATGCCATTGCCGGATCAGTCTGGTGCCGGGTTTGAGCTTCCTGTTCTGGCGTTTCGGTTTCGGCGGAGGCTCGCCCTTCGGCACGATGGTGGCGACGGCGTCCTCGAGCTTTTTCCTCGTCTCGCGGTCGAGCCCGCCCAGCAGTTTGGCCTGCAGCGCATGACCGACCGCAAGTTCGATCAGGCCGCGGCGCATATATTTGGGCAGCGCCGACCCGGTGAGATCGCGGAAGCGGGTTTTCAACTCGTCGAGCGAGAGCTCGCCCAGGCGGGCGAGCTCCCTGTCGATATCCCGCGGAGCAAGATCGTGCTTGGCCATGCTCACGCCGCCTTGCCGGCTGGGGCCTTGGCGATGCGGTAGACCGTGGTCGTCTTGTCCCGGGCCTTGCCGCGCTCGATCGCATACCCCTTCTTCCTAAGACCCGTCAGCGCCGCCCGCGTCGAATGCGGCAACCAGCCGGTGGCCTCGATCAAGGCCGCGATCGAGGCGCCGTCCTTACGCTCGAGCAGCTTGATCACCGCCGCGGTCTTGCCGCCGGGCGCAGGGTCGGATGCGGGTTTGGACGCGGCTTGCGGTTTGACGCTCTTGGCCGCGCAAGCCGCAGGCGCCTTGGCGTGCATCTCCTTGGCGGCCACGGGCGCGGATGGGCACGGGGTTTTGCGGCCCGGTTTTACCGCTGCCGGAATCCTGGCCGGATCCGCATTCTTGGGTTGGGTGGCAGGAGCCAGCTCCGTCGCGACGGCGGGAGTGCCGTCATCGGCCGCCTCGCCGGCTCCCGGTGCGCCGCCGGCAATGACGCCGATCGCGACCAGGCCGAGTTCGGTGATGATGAGTGCGCGCGGCTCGTTGGTCTCTTCGCTGTGCCGCCAGACCGGCATCGCCCGCTCGCTCGGCACGTCTTCGAGAAGACCACGCTCGATGAGGGCCTCCAGCGCCTTGACGAAGCGCGCAGTGAGTTGGCTGGGAAGCTCTACCGCGCGGTCCTCGCGCTGGGCGGCTTTGGACAGAACAACAAGCTGGGCATCAGTAAGTTTTGCCATGGTCGACCTCGTCGGGTTGCGACGGCACTGGCGCCGTCACCACCCGAAGCCCCGGATCGGCGCGATGCCAGCGGGGCTTGGTCGATGGCAGGGCATCATCGCCCCGTCCTTACGCCACAGCAATGCTTGCCGTGCCGGCGAAGGGAAGTCCTTTCTGCAGCGTTATACGAATTTCTGGCAGAGCGGCCCGCCTTTCATCTGTGGTTCGATCCGGGCATCAACGACAAACCCATCGGATTTCGGCACCACCAGCATGATCTGCTCACCGGGACCAATGACACCGCCCTTCGTATGGATCCCGGCCTGCGGCGCGCGGACATCGATGCGAACAAGTTGATCCAGTGCAGTGGTGCGGCGCTCAGTTGGTCAGTCCCCATGGGGTGATCCGTTTGGAACGTTAATGCATGTTCAGTTTGCTGGCCACGGCCGGTGTTGCAGCCGGTCCGTTCTGGGTTGGCAGCCTAGGCCGGCGCGAGCACGTCTTGTCGGCATTCGCACACGATTTCCAGGAGGTAGTTGAGAGCTTCCTACTCTGTCCGGCCTTAGGCGACAGTTGCCGCACAACTTCGCCGATATCAGGCTGATCGCTTCAGACCGACTCGCCGCTGGCGCTTTCAATATCGCTGTTGACGATCCAATCGCGCGCTGCTTAACTGGATAGACCAATTTGGTATGACTGGTCCGTTTTTCTTTCGGACATGTTTCATCGGAGGTCGTTGGCCAAGATCAGCTTTCAATCGCCAGGGAACGATCGGGAAACAAAATCCCGACGATGGAGGAAACAACATCATGGGTATAACGAACAGTCTTTCGCTGAAGGCTGCGGCCTTCGTCGCTGTGTCAGTCATGACTTTGCCGGTGCTGGCCGCCGGGAGCGATGTGACCATCGTGCTCGACGTTCAACCGGATCAAGTGGACGCCTGCCAGGCGTCGAAGTCGCAGGTCGGCAAGGTCATTAAGCAGAACGTGACCGAGACGCTGACCGAGATTGACCCGGCCAGCGGCAAAGTGCTCCCGCGCCTTGCAACGGAGTGGTCGCAGACCGACCCGCAGACGTGGCGTCTGAAGCTTCGCGAAAATGTGAAGTTCCACGACGGCACGCCGTTTAACGGCGAGGCCCTTAAAGTGGCGTTCGCGCGCCTTCTCAACGAGAAGCTGGACTGCGAAATCCGCGTCAAATATTTCGGCGGCCTGACGGTCGATGTCGGCGTGCTCGGCGAGCACGAAGTCGAGATCAAGACCAACAAGCCGATTCCGATTCTGCCGACGCTCCTCAGCACCGTGACGGTTCCGGCACCCAGCACGCCGCACGATGAATACTCGCGCCAGCCGATCGGCACGGGTCCTTACACCTTCGCCGATTGGCAGGCCGGCAAGAACATCGTTCTGAAGCGGTTCGATGAGTATTGGGGCGAGAAGCCGGCGGTGACGTCCGCGACCTATGTCTGGCGCCAGGAATCGACGGTCCGCGCGGCGATGGTTGCTTCGGGTGAAGCGGACATCGCGTTCAACATCGCGGTTCAGGATGCCATCGACCCCAGGACGGACTTCAGCTACCTGAACGCGGAGACCACGCGTCTGCGCATCGATGTGCCGATCGCGCCGCTCGACGACATCCGCGTGCGGCAGGCGCTGAACTATGCCATCGACCGCGATGCGCTGCAGGGAACGATCTTCAGCGAAGACGTCATCCCAGCGACGCAACTCGTCGTCCCCGGCACCAATGGTCATAACCCTGATCTGAAGCCCTACGTCTATGACCTCGACAAGGCCAAGGAACTCTTGAAGCAGGCCGAGGCGGCGGGCGTTCCGGTCAAGAAGGAGATCCTGCTGGTTGGCCGTCACAACTTCTTCCCGAACTCGGAAGAGGCGGTTCAGGCGCTCCAGGCCATGTACAGTGCCGCTGGGTTGAACGTGAAACTGCAGATGACGGAATCGTCCGAATGGTACGATGCGCTGTTCAAGCCGTTCGCGGAAAGCCGGGGCCCTAACTTGTTCCTCGATCAGCATGACAACACGTCTGGCGACGCTTCGCTGACAATCTACGCGAAGTATCACTCCAACGGCGGTCAGTCTGTTCTGAACGACAAGGAACTCGACGATCTGATCGACCGCGCCAATGTGGCAACCGGAGAAGAACGCACCAAGCTCTACCAGCAGGCCTTCAAGCGCATCCATGAAGAACTGGTCGGCGATGTTGCGCTGTTTCACATGGTCGGATTCACGCGCGTAAACGGTCGTCTGGAATTCAAACCGACCCTTGCAACTAACGGCGAGCTTCAACTCGCGCAGATCAAAATCCGATAATATCGATGCCGGCCGCGGTACGCCGCGGCCGGCTTTACGCGTGAGGCTTTTGAAATGAGCGGATATATCCTGCGACGCGGGGGGCAGAGCCTTGTAGCGCTTATGGCGCTTCTGGTGCTCGTTTTCTTCCTGTCCCGCCTGACGGGCAATCCTACCGATCTATATATGCCGATGGATGCTTCGCTTGAGCAGCGCGAGGCGTTTGCCACCAAGCACGGCTTCAACGATCCCCTGTATGTGCAGTTTGGAAACTTTGTCGCGAACATCGCCAAGTTCGACTTTGGTGACTCAATTTTCCAGGGGCGCCCGGCCATGACGGCCGCGCTTGAGGCTTTCCCGGTTACGCTGCGGCTCGCGCTCATTACCATGGTGCTCGCGCTCGGCCTTGCGGTGCTGATAGGCTCGCTTGCCGCCTATCGCCCCGGTGGTCTGTTTGACCGCGTGGCGAGCCTGCTTACGATCAGCAGCGCCTCGACGCCGGATTTCTGGCTGGCGATCGTCGGCATCCTCATCTTTTCCGTGACACTGGGCTGGCTGCCGACCTCCGGAACCGGAACCATCTGGCACTGGCTGCTGCCGGTGGGTGTTCTGCTCGTGCGGCCGCTGGGTCTACTGACGCAGGTGGTGCGCATGTCGATGATCAGCGCGCTGGCGTCGCCGTATGTCAAAACAGCGCGGGCCAAGGGCGCGCCGAAACGGCGCGTTGTCTTTGTACATGCGCTTCGCAATTCCATGCTTTCCGTTGTCACCGTGGCCGGCGATCAGGCCGCCGCGCTCATCAACGGAGCGGTCGTTGTCGAGACCGTGTTCGGTTGGCCTGGCATCGGGAACCTAATGATCGGGGCGATCAAGCAGCGCGATTTCGCGGTGCTGCAAGCGTGTATTCTTGTTACGGCTGTTGCGATCTTTCTGATGAACATTCTGATCGACTTCGCCTACTCCCGCCTTGATCCGCGGATTCGCGGCTAGGAGCGGTGATGAAACTCAACAACGCATTTTCTCTTTTGCGCGGCGACAAGCTTGCCTTCGCCGCGGCGATCTATCTCGCCGTCGTCGTGGTGCTCGCGCTGATCGGCCCGGAGCTGTTCGGGAAGACGGCGACGGCAATCAACCTGCGGGCGCGTAATCTTGCGAGTTTCGATCTGAGCCAGGGCTGGCAATACATTCTGGGCTCAGACTCCCTTGGCCGCAGCGTTCTGGCCCGCATAATGGTTGGCGCAAGGAACACGATCGGAATCGCATTCGGCTCGGTAATCGCCTCGCTTTGCATCGGCGGCGCGATCGGGATCATCGCCGGATTGAGCCGGGGGACGCTGGGCAGCATCATCGTCCGTTCCGTGGACGTCATAATGAGCTTCCCATCACTGCTGCTCGCACTAATCGTTCTGTACGTTATGGGGCCGGACCCGGTGAACATCATCGTTGTTCTCGCGATCACACGTCTGCCGGTCTACATCCGCACCGCCAGGGCTGAGGTGCTCGAAATTCGCGAGCGCGCCTTCGTGTCTGCCTCGCGGGTAATGGGCGCGAGCGGATTTCATATCGCGGTGCGCCATATCGTGCCCCTCGTGCTGCCGACACTTTTGATCATTGCTGCGCTTGATTTCGCTTATGTCATGCTGGCAGAATCGGCTCTCAGTTTCCTCGGCATCGGCGTCCAGCCGCCCGACATAACTTGGGGCCTGATGGTCGCCGAGGGGCGTGGATACATAAACGTGGCGTGGTCGCTTTCGTTCTGGCCCGGTCTTGCGATCATGCTGACCGCCATCGCCGCAAATCTTCTTGCGAGCTGGTTCCGTCTGGCCGCCGACCCGACACTCGCAAAAGGCAGGAAATCACCGGATGCCGCCCATGCTTGAGCAGAACGTTCCTATCCTCGATGTCGAAAATCTCGTGATCGATTTTCAGACGCCGAGCGGCATTTTCCAAGCTGTCCGCGATATCAGCTTCCGGGTCGATCGCAACGAGAGCGTTGCGATCATCGGCGAAAGCGGTTCCGGAAAGAGCGTGACGGCCAACACGGTTCTGGGCCTGCTCGATTGTCCGCCCGGCCGCATCAAATCGGGAGACATTCGCTTTCGCGGCAAGAGTCTGCTGTCGATGCGCCTACGCGAGCGGCGCGATCTTTATGGCCGCAGCATTGCGATGGTGTTTCAGGACCCGCTGACCCATCTCAACCCCGTCTACCCCGTGGGCTGGCAGATCGCCGAGGTCTGCCGCATTCACGGCATGGCGCGCCGCGAGGCGAACGAGCATGCGCTCGAGTTGATGGTACATGTAGGTATTGTGGATCCGCATAAGCGTTTTAACGCCTATCCGCACCAGTTTTCGGGCGGTCAGCGCCAGCGCATCATGATCGCGATGGCAATGGCGATGCAGCCCGATCTTCTGATCGCCGACGAGCCGACGACCGCGCTCGATGTGACCGTGCAGGCCCGAATTCTCGATCTTTTGCGCCGGCTCCAGTCCGAGACCGGCATGTCGATGCTGATGATCACGCACGATCTCGGCGTCGCGGCTGACATCGCCGACCGTGTGGTCGTCATGCAAAAAGGCAAACTGGTGGAGGAGGGCTCCGTCGAGACCGTTTTCCGCTCGCCGAAACATGCCTACACCAAGCAATTGCTTACCGACCGGTCCGAAGAATACCGTTCTTCCAAAAGTCATGACGGGGAGACGCTGATTGAGGTCTCCGGTCTAAACATTCATTACGGCGCGCATCACGCGGTGAAGGATGTGGAGTTCTCTGTTGCCAAGGGCGAGATCGTCGGCATCGTCGGCGAATCCGGTTCCGGAAAGTCGACTGTCGCCAGCACGATCCTGCGGCTGAGAGAGCCGACGTCGGGTTCGATCCGCTATCGCGGCAAGGATGTCGGCGCTCTTTCGGGGGCGGATCTGCGTGGCTATAACCGTGCCGTCCAGGCCGTGTTTCAGGATCCCTACAGCTCGCTGAATCCGCGGATGAACGTGTTCCGTGTTCTGTCCGAGCCGTGGACATTGCATCCCGATGTGCTGCCGCGTGACAAATGGCGTGCCCGGGCGGCTGAGCTGTTGGAAATGGTTGGGCTGCAGGTCTCCGATCTCGAGAAGTTTCCCGGCGAGTTCTCGGGCGGGCAGCGTCAGCGTGTTGCGATTGCCCGCGCTCTTGCGCTCAATCCCGAAGTGGTGGTGTGCGATGAGGCCGTGTCGGCGCTCGACATGACAATACAGGCGCAGATCATCACGCTCCTTACCAGCTTGCGGCGCGATCTCGGTCTTGCGTATGTCTTCATCGCGCACGATCTGACACTCGTCGAGAAGTTCGCCGACCATGTGCTTGTTATGAAGTCCGGCGAAATCGTCGAGCAGGGCGCGACGAAGGATGTGTTCGGTTCACCCAAGGACGACTATACACGCCGCCTGATCGCCGCGAGCCCGGTGGCGGACCCCAAGCTCCAGGCCGAACGTCGGCGTAGCCTTCAGCTCGCCTGAATCCTGAAATTGCCGGAGGTCCGCGCGGCGCTCCGATCTCGGGCGCGGCGGCTCAATGTCCCAGAAGACGGTCCGGCATGCCGGCCGGCGCGGGGCCGCCGGTCGCCCAGTCCATCAGTTCGATCGTATGGACTATTGGAATACCGGTTCCGCTTCCGATTTGCGTCGCGCAGCCGATATTACCGGTGGCGATAAGATCGGGGGAAGTCTTGTTTATGTTCGCGATCTTACGGTCGCGCAGGCGCCGCGCGATCTTGGGCTGGAGAATGTTGTAGGTTCCGGCCGATCCGCAGCAGATATGCCCCTCAGGCACCTCGCGCACCGTAAAGCCGAGCATTTCGAGCAGCATTTTCGGGGGCTGCCTTATCTGCTGCCCATGCTGCATAGAGCAGGCCGAGTGGTAAGCGACGGTGAGCCCCTTGCCGTTCGTGCCTTTCAGATCGCCAAGCGCGGCCGCATATTCCGTTATGTCCTTGGCGAGGGCGCTGACACGCGCGGCCTTTTCCGCGTAGGCCGGGTCGTTCCGCAGCATGAATCCGTAGTCCTTGATCGTCGTGCCGCATCCGGATGCTGTAATGATGATGGCATCGAGACCCTTGCCGTCCATCTCCGCTATCCAGACATCGACATTGCGGCGCGCGAAGTCGAGCGCGTCATGCTCGCGGCCCATATGGTGCACGAGTGCGCCGCAGCACCCTTCTCCCTCGACATTTACGACTTCGACGCCGTGACGATTGAGAAACCGCGTCGCCGCCTCGTTGTAGTGAGGCTTAAGGACAGGCTGAGCGCACCCGCCGAGAATTGCGACGCGGGCGTGGGGTGCGCGAACACGCGTGTCGGGCTGCTGCGCGGCGCGTGGCAGAAATGGCGGCGCAAGCTCCAGCATCGCACCGATCTGAGGTCCGATCGCGGGAATGACGGCAAAAGCCTTGCGGAGCGGGCGGACAATCGCGGCGGCCGTGAGTGCGGAACGGAAGCGTGCCGGATAAGGCAAAACCCATGCGAGAATGCCGCGCATGAGCCGCTGATGCAGTGGGCGCCGGTAGGTCCTCTCGATGTGCGCGCGCGCATGATCGACGAGGTGCATGTAATGCACGCCGGATGGGCAGGTCGTCATACAGGACAGGCACGAAAGGCATCTGTCGATATGCTTCACGACATTCTCTGTCGCGGGCTTTCCGCCCTCCAGCATATCCTTGATGAGATAGATGCGCCCGCGCGGGCTGTCGAGTTCGTTGCCGAGCAGAAGATAGGTCGGGCAAGTCGCCGTGCAGAAGCCGCAGTGAACGCATGTGCGCAGCACCTTCTCGGAAATCCGCGTGGCGGAGTCCTCAAGCTGTTCGCGGCTGAAATTTGTCTGCATACTACTCTCCGAACATCTCCCGGCGGCATCAGCCGCCGGCGTACATCCGCCCGGGGTTGAATATTCCAGACGGATCGAACGCCGTTTTGAGATTGCGCGCGAGCGCGGCGAGCGGCGGCGCTAGCGGCTCAAAAACCTCGATCTGCCGGCGCGTTTCGGCGCTTGCACGCATGAGGGTTGCGTGTCCGCCGCACTCGCCAAGGGCGGCGCGAATGGCTTGTGCGCCAGCATCGTCCTGATCGGCTGTTGCAAGCCAGATCAGTCCGCCACCCCAATCATAGAACCAATCGGCATCGACGGCGCGCCCGATGCTTTCCGTGATAGCTGGCGCGGACTGTGGCGGAGCACTAATGCGCCACACGGCGCGCCCGCGCGGCTCGGCCACCGGTTCCGCCTGGGCGATGTCGCGCCAGAGCGCCCGCGAGTCCTCCCCGGCGACAGCGGTGACCTGGCCGTAAGGCTTGAGCATCCTCGTCACCTGATCGCTGCGGTATTCGACCGAGAACGGCGCGCCCTCGATACGTACAAGTGTAGACGGGCCGCGCGCGCCGCGCACATGCGCCGCGCCAGTGACCTCATAAGGAGAGCCGAGTGTGACGCTGAGGGCGGCAATCCCGATCTGGTCGGCCAGTCCTTTCAGTATCAGCGTGCGCTCGTCGCGCGGGCTGGGCAGCACCTTGAATGTCACTTCGGTGAGAAAGCCGAGCGTGCCCCACGAGCCCGACATGTACCGCGCCAGATCGAGGCCGGTAACGTTTTTCATCACGCGGCCGCCGGATTTTATGGCCTCCCCGCGCCCGTTGATGAAGCGCACGCCGAGCAGCGCATCGCGCGCGGCCCCGGCCATGATCCGGCGCGGGCCGGAAAGATTCGTGGCCGCCACTGCTCCGATGGTGGGCGTGCCCTCCGTGTCCAGAAGCGGGCGAAGATCAATCGGCTCAAACGGAAGATCCTGACCTTCAGCGTGCAGCACGGAAACGACATCCTGAAGCGGCGTTCCCGCGCGTGCGGAGACGACCAGCTCGCTGGGCTCGTAAAGCGTGATACCGAAAAGACCCGACGAACTCAGTGTCTCTGTGGCCCCGACCGGGCGGCCGACGCAGGCCTTGGTGCCGCCGCCGGAAATGGCGAGCGGAGTTCCGCGCCGTGCCGCCTCGGAGACGATGCGGCCCGCGTCTTCTTCATTATCCGGTGTAAGTATGATGGCCGCCTCCCTCAGTCCGCGCGAAGCTGCTGCAGCGGAAACACCTTGCCGGGGTTCAGCAGCCAGTGGGGATCGAAGACGGAGCGCACGCGCATCTGCTGCTTAAGATCGGCATCGTTGAACTGATAGGTCATGAGATCACGTTTTTCGATGCCCACGCCGTGTTCTCCGGTGAGGCAACCGCCAACCTCGACGCACAATTTCAGAATGTCTTCGCCCGCGTGTTCGGCCTTTTCCATTTCGCCCGGCGTGTTGATGTCGAACAGAATGAGCGGATGCAGATTTCCGTCACCGGCGTGAAAGACATTGGCGACCCGCAAACCGTAATGCGCGATGATCTCGTCCATGCGCTTCAGAACGTAAGGGAGCTGGCCCGTCGGGATCGTTCCATCCATGCAGATATAGTCGGAAATCCTGCCGGTCGCGCCGAAGGCCGCCTTCCGTCCTTTCCAGATCGCCGCGCTTTCGGCGGCGGAACTGGAGACACGCACGGAGCGGGGATTGTGCTTCTTTGATATTTCGAGAATCTGCGCCAGCGTGTGCTCGATTTCCGCCTCGCCGCCCTCGACCTCGATGATCAGCATCGCCTCGACATCGAGCGGATACCCTGCGCGAGCGTAATCTTCCGTGATGCTGATTGCTTCGCGGTCCATATATTCGAGCGCGACGGGTATGATGCCGCTGGCAATGATCGCGGCGACAGCCGCGCCAGCCTCCTCGACGGTCGCGAAGCCGAGCAGGATCGGCCGAGCGCTTTCCGCCGCGCGCAGAATGCGAACCGTTGCCTCGGTGACGATGCCGAGCTGGCCTTCTGACCCGCAGATCAGCGCGAGAAAATCGTATCCACCCGAATCGAGATGGTCGCCGCCGATTTCGACCACGGTCCCGTCGGCGAGAACCATCGTCACGCCCATGAGATTGTTTGTCGTTACGCCATACTTCAGACAGTGCGCCCCGCCGGAGTTCATCGCTATGTTGCCTGCTATGCTGCAGGCGAGCTGGCTCGACGGGTCGGGCGCGTAGAAGAAGCCGGCCGGAGATACATGCTGGCTGATCGCGAGATTGGTGATGCCGGCCTGGACGCGCGCGGTGCGGTTGACATAGTTGACGGATAGGACCGTGCTCAGCCGCGAGACGCCGATGACGACCGCATCCTCAAGCGGGATCGCGCCGCCCGCGAGCGATGTACCCGCGCCGCGCGCGACGACCTTCACACCATTCTCCGTGCAGAAGCGAAGAACGCGTGACACTTCTTCCGTGCTGGCCGGCAGGACGACGGCCAGCGGCATCCGGCGATAGGCGGTCAGGCCGTCTGTCTCGAAAGCGCGGCGTTCCTCTTCGCTGGTGACCAGCGCCTCGGGCTCGACGAGCGCCGCGAGCCCGGCGATGATTTCCTTGCGTCGAGAGAGTATGTGCGGATCGGGCGGCGGAATTTCGATCATGGCTGCTCGGTGAGTTCCGCGAGCCTTAGCCCGTGCCGGAAGCGTGCAGCGTTTGAGACATAGGTTGCAGCCGCCGCGTCGAGATTGGCGTCGTCCTCCGGCGTCAGCGTTCTTATCGCCTTGGCGGGCGCGCCGACGATGAGAGAGCGTTCCGGATAGACTTTTCCTTCAAGAACGATCGCGCCCGCGCCGACCACGCTGTGAGCACCGATGACGGCGCCGTTCAGCACGATGGCGCCCATACCGATAAGGCAGCCGTCGCCGATCGTGCAGCCGTGAACGATGGCGCGGTGGCCGATCGTGCAGCCCTCACCGATATGCGCCGGAAAGCCGGGATCCGCATGTACGATAGCGCCATCCTGGATATTCGTGCGCGAGCCGATGCGGATGTCGTCATTGTCGCCGCGCAGCACCGCGCCGAACCACACGCTGACATCGCTGCCCATCGTGACCCGGCCGATTATCGTCGCGTCCGGCGCCAGCCAGGGAGATTGGCCCGCAGGGACATGCTCATCGAGTGAATAGACGGACATTTCACACCCTTGGCATCTGCGCCTATAGAAGACCAATTTGGTAATACCACTTATCGAACTGCTGTCGGGGTGTCAATTGCGCCGCTTCTCCGGCTCAGTCTCGGGGTCGCAAAGTTCCGCCGCGGGACAGTGGCTGGACGAGCGAGCGGTAAATGCCAAGCCAGCCCTTGAGCGGTCGTTCCTCCTCATCAAGCGCCGCGAGCCGCGATGCAATTGCGTCGGAATCGACCTCAAGTTTGATGGCGCTCCCCGCGAGATCGATTGCGATCATGTCGCCGTCGCGGACAATCGCGAGCGGTCCGCCTTCCGCGGCTTCGGGCATCACCTGCCCGACGGCAAAGCCGCCGTTCAACCCGGACAATTGCCCGTCTGTAATAACAGCGATGTCCTCCGAGAGGCCCGCGCCCTTTACGGCGGCCACAAACCACGAAGCCGACGCTACGCCCGGGCCACCGCGGGCGCCCAACCCGCGCAGTACAACGACATCGCCCGGCCGGATTTGCCCCGCTTTGAGACTGGCAAGTGCGTCTTCCTGACTCTCGAACACACAGGCGGCACCCCGGAATGACACGCGCTTGCGTCCGCTGCCGAGCTTCATGATCGCGCCGTCGGGCGCAAGCGATCCTTTGAGGATGATGACCGAAGGACCAGGCTTCACCGGTTTATCCAGTGTGGCCATGTCGGAGCCAGCTGCGTGCGGCGTGTCCAGAATGTCGGACAACGCGCCGCTGCATGTCATGACTTCGAGATTCAGAAGTGGCGCAAGACGGCGCAACAATGTCTGCACGCCGCCGGCGGCGTCAAGATCTTCGATGCGGCTGGGTCCGTTCGGCTTGATCGCGCACAGCAGCGGAATGTCGGGGCCAATCTCGTCCACGATCTTGTAAACGTCGACATCCACGCCGCCCTCCGCGGCGACGCCTTGCATGTGACGCAGCATATTGATCGAGCCGCTGACCGACAGCCCGACGGTGACCGCGTTGCGGAACGCGGCAGGCGTCAGGATGCTGGAAGGACGGATATCATCATCGACCAGTTTTACGATCCGGTGGCCCGCCGCTTCGGCCAGGGCGAGCATCCGCTCGCTGCCTGCCGCGACCGGGGCACTCCCGGGCATAGTCATGCCGAGCGCTTCGGAGATGATGTGCATCGTGTTTGCGGTGCCCATTCCGGCACAGACGCCAGGGCTCTTTATGGCCTCCTCGCACATCTCCTCAATGGTTTCGGCCGTCACGTGCCCGGAGCCGAGTTCGCCGACCGACTCGAAAACGTCTTCTATATCGACCTTCTCACCGTGGAGAACGCCGCACGCCTGGTAGCCACCGATGACGAGTATGGACGGAATATCGAGCCTCGCCGCGGCCATGAGATGAGCTGGCGCGGTTTTGTCGCAACTGCTCAGGCAGACCATGCCGTCGAGCACCGCGCCTTCGACCGCGACCTCGATGTCGTTCACCATCAAATCGCGCGAGGGCATCAGGTAACGTCCGCCAAGACCCGCACCGGTGATAAAGTCGCTTGGCGCCGCGGTTCTGATCTCGAACGGAACGCCGCCGGCATCGCGTATGCCCTGCTTTACCCGTTCGGCAACCTTATCGAGGTGACTGAAGCAGATCGAAAGCTCCGAAGACGTATTGACGACAGCAATCTTCGGCTTTTCCATGTCCTCGTTGGAAATGCCGAGTGCCCGCCACTGCGCGCGCCGGATAGCCCATCGGGTCGTGCCGCGTTCAAAATTTGAGCGGTAAGCCTTCATCACAGTGTCCGTTCAGATATGTGGTTGCCGAGAAAGGCGCCTTGTTCCAGAAGGCGTGCCTGCACGGCGGCAACATCAATGTCGCGGAGCGCGAGCCGCTCACGCGATGCAAAGGCCGCTGCAACACCGGCCGCTTCTCCCATGGCCATGCATGTCGCCGCGACACGCATCGAGGCATGGGCATCGTGGGAAGCCGACGCGCAGCGCCCCGCCACGAGCAAGCCCTCGATGCCGCGTGGCAGCATGATGCGGAACGGAAGCTGATAGTAAGTACCCGGCTTCAGGAACACCCAACGCGTGGCGCGTCCGGCGGAGTGCTCCTCAACCGGCCACGCGCTGCACGCAATCGCGTCGTCAAATCGCGCTTCGTTAAGAACGTCGTTGAGTTCGAGCCAGTAGTCGCCGCGCACCCGGCGGCTTTCGCGGATGCCGATCTCCGCGCCTATATCGGCGATGTAGCAATCCTCGAATCCCGGTACGAAGCGGCGGAACGCCTGTTCGTAGAGTGCGAGCTGCCGCCGTCCTTCCATTTCCGCCCAGGCGAGATCGTCCGAATCCAGAAGGTCCGGGGGGGCACCGTCGCGGCTGACGCGCGTGATGTTGAGATGCATGACGCCCGGGCGCGGCGAGAACATGCCGCCGGCTGTGCGCGGGAGCTGCAGGCCAGCTTCGACGGCGCGTTCCAGGCGGTCGTGAAGCTCAGCCCGGGTGATTCCGGAGGCCCGCTCGGTATCTACCCCGGCAAACCGGAACATCGTCGTCGGCGCTTGCAGAAGCGCCGGATCGTACTCGAATGCCGCCCCGGCATGAGCGGCGATGTCGCCATTACCGGTACAGTCGATGACAGTCCGGGCGCGCGCCGCCCAGCGTCCGGCACGGTCCTCGAAGATGACGCCTGAGACACGACTGCCATCCTTCATCACACCGACAGCGGCGGCGTGGAAAGAAACCCGTATACCGCATTCATCGATGATTTCATCGGCGACAAGCCGCAGCGTCGGAGCATCGTAAGGCATCGACGCGGTTTCCAGCCAGCGCAACGGCCCGTTGGCGCCACCCGCCTTTTTCAGCCGCTCGACCAGTTCGGCGACAAAGCCGCCGGCGACCTGCATGATCTCGTCGCCGTCAATCGTGTACATGCCGCAAATGCTTCCGAGCGTCACATTGGTGAGCGTCCCGCCCAGGAAGCCGTAGCGTTCCACGAGCAGAACCCTAGCTCCGTTGCGGACGGCGCTGACCGCGGCGGCGAGGCCGGCAGCGCCTCCCCCCACGACAAGTACGTCCACATCCTCCCGAACCGGTGTTTGTCGGGCAGGTTCGGTGACGAAGCCGATGTCCGGCTGAGAAGATCCCGCTGAGGGCATGAAGGCCTCCGTGCCGCCTGTTCGTAGAGCCGAATGGGCGCGAGGCTATCTGGCTATACCAATTTGGTAAAGTCAGATGTTTGAATCATGATAACCGTCCCGATCACGATTGACGATGATAAACCGCGGTGTTAATTGGACAGACCAATTTGGTCTATCCGTAGAAACTGCCTTCAAGCAGATGCTGCACGAGGGGACGCTAAAAAGGGAAATATGAGATGTCAGACCGCAAGTTGAAGTTTTACGCGTGGGGGTATGAAGACGAGGTCGTCACCAAGGACGAAATCGCCAGCATGGAAAAGAAGTGGTCGAAATATCTCGGCATCAAGGACTACAAAGTCACCCCCCCGCCCACGCTTGATGAAATCACCGTCCCGGCATCGCGTGTAAATCCGCCCGCCAGCCTCGCGCGTATCTGCACGACCGAGAAGTATGAGCGCCTCGCGCACACCTATGGCAGCTCCGCGCATGACTACTCCCGCGCCTTTCGTCGCGATTTCAGCAATCCGCCGGATGTCGTGGCCTATCCGCGCAACGAGCGCGACGTGCTCGATGTTCTCGACTGGTGCTCGAACGACAACATCGCCGTGACGCCATATGGCGGCGGTTCGAGCGTTGTTGGCGGCGTGGAGCCAAGCCGCGACACGCGCTACGCGGGAACGCTCTCACTCGATCTGCGCTATCTCAATCAGGTGCTCGAGATCGACAAGGAATCGGAATGCGCCCGAGTTCAGGCCGGCATTTTCGGCCCGGAACTTGAGCGTCAACTCAAGCCGAGCGGCCTGACCATGCGTTTCTTCCTGCAATCGTTCGAGTTTTCGACGCTCGGCGGATGGATCGCCACCCGGGCCGCCGGCCATTACGCCACTATCGCCACGCAGATCGACGATCATGTTCAGAGCATGCGTGTCGCGACGCCGTCTGGCATGTATGAGTCGCGCCGCTTTCCGGTTTCTGGCGCCGGCCCGAATCCGGACCGGGTCTTCATCGGGTCGGAAGGTGCTCTTGGCGTCATTACGGAGGCGTGGATCCGTCTGCGCAAGCGCCCGACCTACCGCAAATCCGTGACCGTGAAATTCGCGGACTTCTACAAAGGGGCCGATGCCGTCCGCGTCATTTCCCAGAGCGGTCTTTACCCCGCGAACTGCCGCCTGATCGACGCTTTTGAAGCGGAGTTCAACGGCGCGGGCGATGGCACGCATTCGATCCTGGTTCTGGGCTTTGAATCGGCGGATCACCCCGTCGATCACTGGCTCGCGCGCGCAATCGAAATCTGCGGCGATTACGGCGGAACGGCGGAAGTGCCCGACGCTCCGGACAGCCACAAGGCCGGTTCGGCCGGTCAGTGGCGCGACACCTTCATCCGTGCGCCATACTATCGCGAGCACGCGATCGCGCGCGGCGTGATGCGCGAGACGTTCGAGACCTGCATCACCTGGGACCGCTTCAAGGACTTCCACCAGAACTTCACGGATGCGATGCGCAAGGCCGTGCAGGATGTAACGGGACGGCCGGGGACGGCGAGCTGCCGCTTCACTCACATCTATCCGGATGGTCCGGCGCCGTACTTCACCTATCACGGCTACGGGGATCAGGATCGTCTGGTCGAACAGTTCTGGGACATCAAGCGCGCGATTTCGTCGGCGATGGTCCGCTTCGGTGGCACGATCACCCATCATCACGCGCTCGGACGCGATCATCGCGAATGGTACGACCGCGAGCGCCCGGACCTGTTTGCGAAGGCTTTCGAGGCCATGAAGTCCGAGCTTGACCCGCGCTGGATTCTGAACCCCGGAATTCACATCGACCCGCCAAAATAAACGCGATGAGGGAGGCTGGCTAGTTCCATGGCGGTCGGCTTCCCTCTCTGCATCTCGATATGTACGCAGGAGGCCAAGGCGCCAGTAATGTCTACCATCTTTATATTCGGTGCGTCTTACGGGTCGCTGCTCGCAACGAAGCCCGCAATCTCTAAAGGAAAAGATCGCCGCGGCAACAGCCAATAACTGCGATCCGCTCGACCTTTTCCCCTGTTTCGGTCACCCTCTCGACCGCAACTCCGCGCCCCGGCTTCGGCCGGGGCGTTCTTTGTTCGCTGCAGCGTTCTGAGCCATGGCGGCATATCCACCGCGCGTTCCGGGGATGTAAAGGCTCGCTTGAAAGGGCGCAATCTGTGGTTTGCGCGCCAAACCATATTGGTATTACCAGCCTCGACTTGGTAAGATGCATGTAAGAAGCTGGCGGCAACGGGGCATAGTCTTGCCGGCGCCGGACCAATCGAGAGGAATGCCGCAATGCAACAAGCTTCATTGGTCGCGATCGGCAACATAATGTCTCTTGTGCGTGCGAAGCGCATCGAGGCAGGCGAGAGGTTGCCGTCCGAGCGCGATCTCGCCGAGCGCTTTGACATGAGCCGCGGCGTCATTCGTGAGGCGCTGGCGACGCTCGAAGTCATGCGGTTTATCGAACGCCGGCCGAACTCCGGGATCTATCTGCGCGACACCGAAGTGGAGGGCAGTTTTGAGGCGCTCGTTCTGCAAGCTCATCTCGGGCTGCCAATCAAGACCTCCGAGATCGTACAGGCGCTTGAGCTAAGGCGTATTATGGAAGTGCAGGCGACACGGCTTGCATGTGAGCGAGCGACCGCCAAGGATTTGCGAGCTATCCGCGCAATTCTCGAAGAAGCGGACAAGCGGATCGCGGAGGGAAAGACGATCGAGGCGGAAGACCAGAGCTTTCACCTCGCCATCGTCGCGGCCACCAAAAACGACGTTTTTCTGCGTGTCGTGAATGCGTTTTATGAGGTCTCGCGTCCGCGGCGCAAAGTCAACTTTCAGAACGTCGAGAAATCGGCGCTTTCGAGCCGCGATCATTACAAAGTCTATGAAGCGCTCGAAAAGGGAGATGCGGATGCCGCGGCCGAAGCGATGGAGCGCCATCTCCTGAGCGCCGCCGCGCACTGGAAGGAACTTCTCGCGGCCAATCCGCGCCAGCTCAAGCAGCTTGTCCAGGAAACTACGGACGAACATTGACCCACGGTCGCCCTCGCCGCCTCTTATTCCTCGTGCGGCCGGAGCGTTTGATCGCGCGGCATACGTTCTAAACCCCCTCTTGCAGTTGGGCCGCAATTCTCTGCGCGTACATTTATTGCCAGTGCCAACAGTTATGCAGGCCGAACGCGCGCCATGCAGATTTCAGCGGACATCAAAGACCAGGACGCTCGGAAGCCCGCAGTGAATGTTCGCTCCTGTAAAACTAAGGATGCATAGCAAGCGCTGCGCACGAGCATAAAGCGCTTTGACAATCGCTAAATTGGTACTACCATATTCGTGGATCCAGTTTACTGGAGGAACTCGAGTGTGATAAGAGGCGCGAACCAAAAACTGATCGCTTGTTCCTGAGGGATTAGAACCTGCGCACAAAACCGCGCAGGCGCTTCGGGGACCGAAAAATGACGGGGAGAGTAATGGCCGAGGTCGAGCTGAAGAATGTTGTAAAAAAGTATGGGGCTCTTAGTGTCGTCCACGATTTCAATCTGAAGATTGAAGACGGTGAATTCGTCGTCTTTCTCGGTCCGTCCGGCTGCGGAAAATCGACCACTTTGCGGATGATCGCCGGACTTGAGGATATCGGCGGCGGATCGATCCGGATCGGAAGCCGCGACGTAACTCATCTTGAGCCGAAGGACCGGAACATCGCGATGGTGTTCCAGAACTACGCGCTCTATCCGCACAAAACCATTTACGAGAACATGGCGTTCGGTCTGCGTCTGGCGAAAGTGCCGGAGCAGGAAATCGCCAAGCGGGTCGCCGATGCTGCGAAGATGCTGGACCTCGCGGAACTTCTCGAGCGGAAGCCGAAGCAGCTATCGGGCGGGCAGATGCAGCGCGTGGCGCTCGGCCGCGCTCTTGTGCGCAATCCCGACGTCTTTCTGCTGGATGAGCCGCTGTCTAACCTCGACGCTAAGCTGCGTGTACGTATGCGCGAAGAAATCGCCGCGCTTCATCAACGCATCGGCACGAGCATGATCTATGTCACGCACGATCAGGTCGAGGCCATGACGATGGCAGACCGGATTGTGATCATGAGGGCCGGGCTTATCCAGCAAGTTGGTGCACCCCTGGAAGTTTACGACAGGCCGGAGAACGTGTTCGTCGCATCCTTCATCGGCTCACCGGAGATGAACCTTCTAGAAGGAACAATCAGCGGCAGTGATGCCGTCATCGAAGGCATGCGGATACCGCTGGGCGGAAAGAGCGGCTTTGCCGATGGCACCGAGATCGTTGTCGGCATTCGCCCCGAACATGTCGAGGTTGGTAAGGGCGATCTGCAATTCAAGGTAAACCTCGTGGAACAGCTCGGAATTCAGACGTTGTGCTCAGGCACATGCAACGGTCTGTTCATGCGCATCATGATCGAGCGCCGCGACGATCTCAAGAGCGGTGATGTGCTTGCGTTCAACGTAGCCAAGGGCAAACTTCATCTCTTCGAACGGAGTACCGGGCTGCGAGTAACGCGGGCCGATAAAAAGTAACGACAAAAGGTATTTGGAGGAAACGAGATGACCGAGAAAACCGGAGACGGGCTATCCCGTAGAAAATTTCTAGCATCCGTCGGCGCGGTGGGCGCCGCCAGCGTGCTTTACACGCCAGCTGTCCATGCGCGAGCGAAATCGGTTCGGATGTTAAACAACGAAACGTCGATCGACACGATTAGAGCGCTTCGTGTTGCAGCCGCCGAGTATGAGCGTGCGACGGGCGTGTCGGTCAGCGTCGATTCGGCGCCGCTTGAAGATACGTTCACCAAACTCACGACATCGATCCGCGCCGGAAAGCCGTTCGATATCGCAACCGTACCGTTTGCTGCGCACATTCTTCTTCTGTCTGGCGAAGGACATCTCGTTCCGCTAAATGCGCTGACTGATAAGTACAAGTGGGGCCCAAAATCGCTGATGGAGATCGGCGACACGACCTACTTCTACCCTTATGATTACAATCTGGCATGGATCTACTATCGCAAGGATTTGTACGAAGCCAAGGGGCTCAAGGTTCCCACGGTGTGGAGCGAGCTTTCGGCAAACGCGAGCGCGCTACAGGGAGACGGCATGTTTGGTGCGCTGTTCCCGGTCGGCGCCAACGCCGCCGCGAACTGGTTGTCAACGGGCTTCATGTTTGCAGACGGGGTCAACATCTTCGACGACAAATGGAACGTCGCGCTCGACGCGGGCGATAATCTCGACAAGACGGGCGCCTATCTCGACCTCATGGCTGATCTTTACAAGCTCATGCCGGCCGGCGCGAATCAGGCGAGTTACAGCGAAACGATCTCGAACTTTGTCGCTGGGAAGGTCGCGCATGCGCCGTATTCTGGCCGCATCATCGAGGCGCTGGAACGCAATGCCCCTGATCTGGCGAGCAAGTTCGGTATCTTCCCGTACATGGCTTCCGCCGGGACAACGGAAATGGTCAGTATGGCCAATGACGGCTGGGTGGTTACAAAGAGCGAGAATTCCGAGGAAGCGCTGAAGTTCCTCGAATGGTTTACTGAGAACCAGTACATCAACTATCTGCACAGCGCGCCCATGCACTTCCAGCCCGCGCGTATGGATGTTTACGATGATCCGCGGTGGCTCGCCCATCCGATGATCGAGAAGCACGCGGGAATTGTATCGGAAATGAAACGATTTCTGACCGATCCCAGCGTGAAGATGACCGGCGTCGATACAGATGGGCCGCATCTGGATATGCGTCCGGCAAAGGTATTCGAGCGCTTCATCATTCCTGAAATGCTTGAAAACCGGTGCCTGAAAAACATGCCGGGCGAAGAGTGCGCGAAAGTCGCGGCCGACAAGATTCGTAAGCTGATCGCGAGCTGACGGCATCCAAAAGCCACGGAGCGCCGACCTTGTAGGCGCTCCGTCGACTCTGCCCGGCTCGGAGGAAGAGATGAGCGGAAAATCTACAATCTATGCGTTTTTGGGTGTCGGTCTTCTTACGACGCTCTGCTTTGTTGTCATGCCTGTGATGTTCTCAGTAAGCCTGAGCTTCTACAGGATGGAGTCGTTTGTCGGCGCGCCCGAATGGGTCGGCCTCTATAACTACACGTCGGTGCTGTCCGACTTCGAGTTCTGGCGCGCGCTTGCTAGCGGCAGCATCTATGCACTTCTATCCATCGTGTTGCAGCTTGTGCTCGGGATCGGCCTCGCGCTCATTCTCAATCAATCCTTTCCTGGCCGGGGATTGGTGCGCGGCGTATCGATTCTTCCATATCTTCTCCCGACGGTCATAGTTGTGCTGACATTCAAATGGATGGTAGATGGTTCTGTCGGAGTAATTACAAATCTTTTGGAGGCGTTCGGCCTTCCAGAAGTTCGCTGGTTCGAGACCCCGCATGCGGCCATGATGTCGAACGTTCTCGTGAGCGTGTGGATGTGGACGCCTTTCGTCACGACATGCTTCCTGGCGGGGCTACAAACCGTTCCAGACTCTCTGTATGAGGCCGCGCGGGTCGACGGCACCAACGCATGGCAACGCTTCATCCATGTCACATTACCGATGCTAAAGCCGATCCTGACAGTTGTGATTCTTCTGCGCGGCATCTGGATGTTTAACAAGTTCGATGTGATCTGGCTGATGACCAAAGGAGGGCCTCTTGGTTCGACCGAAAATCTCGCTGTTCTGTCGTATAGGCGTGCATTCACGCAATTTGATGTCGGCGGTGGAGCGGCAGTGGCGACTCTGTCGTTCCTAATCCTGTCGCTTGCAATATTCCTGTACTTCCGCGCATTCCCGCTGGAGACGGACTGATCATGTGGAATACTACTCTCAAAAAAAGCATTCTTAGTCTGGTTGGTCTGGGTATCGTCGCCTATTCGGCATTCCCCATTTACTGGATGATGGTTTCCAGCCTCCGGCCACCGGAAAGCCTGCTGTCCGAGACCTCGCTATTTCCGACTGTATTCACATGGGAGTACTATCAGAATCTTCTCGAGCTTACGGATTACCCAAAGCATTTCGTAAACAGCGTGATCGTCGCGGGCATTACCGTCGTCATCACAATGGTGCTGGCCGTCATGATCGCTTATGCCGTGGCGCGCTACAAAGTCCGCGGGAAGAAGGCGATTGTTATTGCTATGCTTTATGCGTACATGTTTCCGCCACTTCTGGTGGCGATTCCACTCTATGCGTTCTTCATCAAAATCGGCCTCGGCGACAGTCTGATCAGCCTTGTGGCCGCTCACCTCACGCTCACTTTACCCTTGGGCGTGTGGTTCCTGTGGGGTTTTTTCCGCAACCTGCCGTTCCAGATTGAAGAGGCGGCGATGGTAGATGGCTGTACGAGACTTGGCGCCTTTCTTCGTGTCGTCCTTCCGCTGTCGGTGCCTGGTCTGATCACAGTCGCTGTGTTTTCGTTCCTCTTGTCCTGGACCGACTATACATTCGCCGTGATCATGATCTCGAGTGATATGAACAAGACTATCCCCGTCGGGCTTGCTTCGATGATCGGGTCGTTCGACCTGCGATGGGGTGAGGTGATGGCGGGTTCGACTTTGATCGCGGCGCCACTGCTAATCGTATTCACATTCTTGAGTAAGTACTTCATCCAGGGTCTTGGTGCCGGTGCGGTGAAGGGTTGATCTGAAAGCAAAAGGGCGTTTGTCATGTATCCTGAGTTGAGAACGTTGATCGGCGGTGTGTGGGGCGGAGTGGGATCGCCGAAGGTTGAAGTTGTCAATCCGTTCGACGACTCCACACTCGGAGAAGTGCCGATGGTCGACCGCGCCGATCTTGTAGGAGCGGTCGATGCGGCGCGCGCCGGTTTCACTGTATGGAGCAGCATGAGCCCGATCGAGCGCGCGAACATCATGCGTCGCGGTGCTGACCGCGTGCGCGAGCGCGCGGAACAGATTGCTCACATTATCACGCTCGAGCAGGGCAAAATTCTTGCTGAGGCTCGCGTCGAGGTGAAGCTGGCGGCCGAATCGCTCGACTGGTACGCTGATGAGGGGCGGCGCGCTTACGGCCGCATAGTGCCCTCGAACACGCCCGACAGCTGTCAGATGGTGATCAAGGAGCCGGTTGGCGTCGTTGCCGCCTTCTCACCGTGGAATGCGCCTGTGATGACTGCGGTGCGCAAGATCGCGGGCGCGCTCGGAGCCGGCTGCTCGATGATCATCAAGCCCTCGGAAGAAACGCCGGGCGCGCTGATGGAGGTCGCTCGGTGTCTGCATGACGTCGGTCTCCCGGCCGGCGCGTTGAACATAGTCTACGGCGATGGTCCGTTTGTCTCCGGCGCGTTGATTGATGCGGCAGGGGTAGAAAAAATTTCCTTTACCGGTTCCACGCAGGTCGGCCAGGAACTGATGGCGCTTTCGGCGCGCACCGGAAAGCGCACGACCATGGAACTCGGCGGCAATGCACCGTTCATCGTGCTGGAGGACGCCGATCCCGAGGCCGCCGGCAAGCTCGCGGCACTTGGAAAGTTCAGAAACGCTGGGCAGATATGTACGTCTCCGTCGAGATTTTATGTGCATCAATCGCTGCTGGACCGATTCCTCACTTCTTTTGCTGCCGAGGCAGCTTCCATCGTGGTCGGTAGCGGGCTCGATAGCGCTACAACCATGGGGCCGCTTGCGAACAAACGCCGTCTCGAATCGGTCGAGCAGCTCGTTCACGCGTCCGTTGCCGAAAACTGCAAGATACTCACTGGCGGAAAACGGATCGGCAGCAAGGGAAATCTGTTTCAGCCCACCATCGTCGTGGGAACAACGGATCAAAGCACTCTCGTCAATACCGAACCGTTTGGGCCTATCGCGTCGGTCATGCCGTTTGCGGACACCGATGAGGTCATCGCGCGCGCGAACGCGTCCCAGTATGGCCTTGCCGGATACATCGTCACACCATCGGCGAGAAATGCGAGCTATGTCTCAAAAGGGCTCAAGGTCGGCGTGATCGGCATCAACACACATGTTGTACTGACAACGGAGACGCCGTTTGGCGGTATCAAGCACAGCGGGCACGGGCTTGAGGGCGGCCTCGAAGGCCTCGAATCCTATTTCGTGACCAAGTTCATCAATCACAAATACTGAGAGAGCCCTCGTCCAGGGTAACTCAATCAGCGTGAGTCAGCCTCCATTCACATGTAGGCCGGCAACAGGCACCGCGGAGCAGTTTATGTTGTTTGACTATGTTATCGTCGGCGGCGGCTCGGCCGGATGTGTACTGGCAAACAGGTTGTCGGCCAATCCGAACACAAAGGTCGCGCTCATCGAGGCGGGACCTGATACGCCGCCCGAAAACATCCCGGAATCGATCTACGGAGAAGGCTATCTCCCAGACTATTTCAGCCCCGCGCGCTACTGGACGCGTTTGAAAGTCTATCGGTCCGCGATCGGCAACAGGTCGATGGAAGAAGTTGTCCGTGACGAGACGCCGGAGAGATATGAGCAGGCGCGGGTCATGGGCGGTGGTTCCAGCGTGAATGCGCAAATCGCGCTCCGTGGCTTGCCGTCGGACTACAATGAGTGGGAAGCGATGGGCGCCTCCGGCTGGGGCTGGGAAAATTGCCTGCCGTACTTCAAGCGCCTGGAGCGGGATATGGACTTCGACGGCGAGTATCACAACAAAGACGGTCCACTGCCAATCCGGCGCGTGTTTGACGGTGACTGGGCAGGATTTGCCCGTGCGTTCCGCGACGCGCTAGTCGAGAGCGGGTTGCCTTATTCCGCCGATTGCCATGCCACGTTCGAGGATGGCTGCTTCCCATATCCCAAGAACAATGTGTATGGGCGTCGTGTATCCGCTGCGACTGCCTATCTGACGAACACAGTCAGGGCTCGAAGTAACCTGCATGTTTTTAGCGGAACCGAAGTGACCGGGCTTCTTTTCGCGGAAGGAAACCGCGTGAAAGGCGTAAAAGCGTTCCGCAATGGAACAACAGAGGACGTGCTTGGGAACGAAACGATCGTCTCCGCCGGTGCTTTGCATTCGCCGGCAATTCTAATGCGCGCCGGCATTGGTCCTGCCGATCATTTGCGCGAAGTTGGAATCAGTGTGCGCGCCGACAGGCCCGGCGTCGGTTCAAATCTGCAGGATCATCCTCTTGTTGGCCTCGGCGTGCATTTGCGACCAGACGCGCGGCTACAGCCCAACATCAAAAATCCGTTTCTGATGTACACACGGTTCTCGTCCGGTATGGACGGGTGCCCAAAAGGAGACATGAAGATGTCCCTTGGCAACAGGTTCGACCAAAGCGCCGTCGGGCATCAATTCGCCGCGATTCGCGTTGGTCCGGATAAGGCATACTCGCGTGGCCATGTCAGGCTGAACGGGGCGGCGTTGACCGATGAGCCGATCGTTATGTTCAACCTGTTGTCTGATCCGCGTGATATGCAAAGAATGATCGACGGCATCAAGTTTGCGTACAACATACTGACGTCGAAGTTAGTCAGCGGTACCGTTCATTCGGTGTTCGCGGGGGCCTATACAGCGTGGATAAGGCGCCTTAGCAGCCCCGCCCCTCATATGCGCGCCATCACGAAGGTCGGCTCAATGCTGCTGGATGCCGGCGCAATAACCCGCAAGCCTCTGATGATGATCGCCGAGCCAAGAAAGTTCGCGATCGCGAAGATGATCAAGGATGACAAGGCCATCGAAGCATTCGCCCGTGCGACGGTGCTGGGAAACTGGCACGCGGTCGGTACCTGCCGGATGGGGAGAAGTAACGATAAGGGCGCAGTTGTAGATTCGAACGGCCGTGTTCTAGGTGTCTCGGGCTTACGCGTAGTGGATGCCTCAATCATGCCGAGCGTCCCATGCGCAAATACGAATCTTACGACGTTGATGCTGGCTGAAAGAATGTCAGACCTTATCCTCAAGGGCTGATCTGTCTCAATTAGATGGTGAGTATGGAAATGGCTGGAGCACTAGACGGTATTAGAATACTCGACTTTACACACGTCCAATCGGGGCCGACCTGCACCCAACTGCTTGCGTGGTTCGGCGCGGACGTGATCAAAGTCGAACGTCCCGGGGAGGGCGACATTACACGCTCGCAGCTGCGCGATGTTCCGAACGCGGACAGCCTATACTTCACGATGCTGAATTCGAACAAGCGTTCGATCACGCTTGATACGAAAAACCGCACGGGCAAGTACGTTCTCGAGGAACTCATCAAGATCTGCGACGTGATGGTCGAGAATTTCGCGCCAGGCGCTTTGGATCGTATGGGCTTTCCGTGGGAGACAATCCAAAGGATGAACCCGCGCATCATTGTTGCTTCGGTGAAGGGATTCGGCCCCGGTCCGTTCGAAGGCTGCAAGGTTTATGAGAACGTTGCACAGTGCACCGGCGGCGCCGCCTCGACGACGGGCTTTCGCGACGGTCTCCCGCTTGTGACTGGTGCGCAGATCGGTGATTCCGGCACGGGTCTTCATTTGGCGCTTGGCATCGTTACGGCGCTCTATCAGCGTACGCTAACGGGTAGGGGACAGAAGGTTCTCTGCGCCATGCAGGACTCGGTGCTGAACCTGTGCCGCGTGAAGATGCGCGATCAGCAGCGTCTTGGCCGAGGTCCGTTGCTCGAATACTCGCAGTCTAGCGAAGGCATTGCGTTCGGCGATGCGGTTCCGCGCGCGGGCAATGATTCAGGCGGCGGTCAGCCTGGACGCATCCTCAAATGCAAGGGCTGGGAAACCGACCCGAATGCCTACATCTACTTCATCACCCAGGCGCAGGTCTGGAAGCAGGTGTGCGAGGTCATCGGCAAGCTGGAATGGATCGAGCATCCGGACTATGCAATGCCCGCCGCGCGCTTCTCCCGCCTCAACGAAATTTTCAACGAGATAGAGAAGTGGACGATGACCCGGACCAAGTTCGACGTCATGGACATCCTCAACAAGGTCGACATTCCATGCGGCCCGATCTTGTCGATGAAAGAGATTGCCGAGGACGCCTCGCTCTATGCGACCGGCACGTTGGCCCGCGTTGAGCATCCGGTACGTGGTACCTACATAACGGTCGGCAACCCGATCAAGCTGTCGGACAACGACGTTCCGGTCGAGCGCTCGCCGCTGCTCGGCGAGCACACCGAGGAAATTCTCAAGAACATCCTCAAGCTTGACCAGGCCAGTATCGACACCATCAAGGCCTCAGGAGCCATTGGATAGATCAGATCGGAACGGGCGTCTGCAAAGGGTGTCCCGCACTCGCCGTAACGCCAACGCCCGCCGGCTGCTGTCGCACAGCCGCTGGTCAAACGTGGGCCATGCAGGCATTCGCGAAGGCGATTTTGGATAGTTCACTTTGTAGAGGCCGTCTTATCGCGCGCGTGAGCCGCCGCCCGGATTCGGTTGACTTCCTCTGCAAAGGAAGCAATTCGTGGTGGTGCCGCTGAGCGAATGTGGCCCGTACATTCTTCGATACGGTGCAGGCGTCACGACCTGCCAGCGGCACTTTGACTTTCGGGCGGTTCGATGCCTGTCGGCACAATGCCGCATTCTTCCATCAGATCGATGATCTCCGCTTCGATCTCCGTTTTGCTTTGGGTGTCTGGATCGATATTGCCCGACAGAACCCCGTTGCAGAGCGCACAGGCCAGCTTCAGGTGAGACACGATCTCACCGCGGTTAGGAGACACATAGCCGCGCGGCCGCGGGTATCCGACGCCTTGCCACTTCTTGAAGAGAAGTTTGAGCAAGTCGCGCTTGGACAATCGGCCATATTGGTATTGCTCGCGGATGAAGTCCCCATCCGAGAACCGAAGCCGTGGCGGCAGCGTGTGGTCGAGAGCGATCGCCAAAAGCATCGCCGCTCCCGGTTCCGTCAACGGCCCGCCGTCGAGCCTCTTGCTGCTGCGCTCGTCGAGCACATGTTGCATGATCAGAACCTCACGGCACGCGATCGTATGATCGATTTTTCTCTGCCCCTCCTCATCAAAAGGCCCGAAGAACTTCGGCCCGGTTAGGCGGTCGATGACGATGTCGTCGGGATGCGGCAGGATCGATGGTGCAGGCTTGCCCTCTTCCTTTGCCTTTGCGAGCTCCGCGCTCTTTTCCGCTTTATAGGTCGACCAGAAATTATTGCTGATCTCGATCGCCATGGCATGAGCGCGATCAGCCTCCCTGAACTGACCGATGACCAACGCCCCCGCGCGCGAGTTCCCTTTGAGGGCGGCAACGGTCATGGCCTGGATCACCGCTTCGCGTGCCGATACGTCTCGAATCTCATCGCCTTCACGAACGGATATGGTCTTGTCCGCAGCGCGATGCGCGGCGGCAAGGGTTGGCTGCTCCGCGAGGGTTCTGTCGGACGAAGCGGATTTCTTGCGCGGCCGGCCTTTGGGGTTTCCGGACTTGCCTTTCTGGAACCGGGTATGTTCCGGCGGCTTCTTGTAGCCGGTCCCGAAAATGATCGCCTTTTTGGCCTCTTCGTATTTATCGGACTTCTTGGACTTGTCGGGCTCATCTGACTTGTCGGAGTTATCGGCCACGGCGCTTCTCCTTGTTCTGTTTGCTGCTCGGAACCGGCCGGACTTCGAGCGCACGGGCCTGCGCAACCGCATCAAAATCGCGGCCGTCATCGGCAAGGCTTGCCCTTTTGCCGGTGTAGCTCTGCCAACGGGTGATGATGGTGTCGCAATAGGCCGGATCGCATTCGAGGAGGCGGGCATTGCGGCCACAGAGCTCCGCTGCGATGAGGGTTGAACCGGAGCCGCCGAACACATCGAGCACGCTCTCACCGCGGCGCGAGCAGTCGCGGATGGCATCCGCGATCAGAGCGACCGGCTTGACCGTCGGATGCATGGAGAGCTCCTCCATGCGTTTGGCGCCGATGCTGGTGATGCCGGCATAGTCCCAGACATTGGTGCGGTAGCGCCCGGTCTCGCCGAGACCGAAGCTGTTGGTGTGCGACGCCGCGCCGATCTTGAAGACGAAGACGAGCTCGTGCTTGGAGCGGTAAAAGCTCCCCATCCCGCCATTACTCTTGTTCCAGACGCAGAGATTCTTGAGCTCGGAGAACACCGCCCCGCCGGCATCGAGCAATTCGCGCATATGGCGCCAATCCATGCAGACAAAGGCGATGGCGCCGTCCTTGGCTGAGGCCGCGGCATTGCCGAGCGTCGTCGTCAGAAACTCCGTAAACTGGGCCGGGCTCATCTCTCCGGCGGCAAAGGCGAATTCACGATGCTTGATCGCGCCGAGCCCGCCGACATGACCGTCGATCGGCACATTGTAGGGCGGATCGGTGAAAATGAGATCGACCTGCTCACCGCCCACCAGCCGCGCGACATCCGTCTCCAATCGACTGTCGCCGCACAGGAGACGATGACGGCCGAGCTGCCAGAGATCGCCGGTCTGCGTGACCGCCGAGTGCGGCAGATCCGGGATACGATCTTCCTCTCCCTCTCCCGCATCGGGCGATGCCTCCCGCGCTTGGTCGAGCGTCAGGTCGATCTCGGCCAGTGAGAAGCCAGTCAGAGACAGATCGAAGTCGATATCGATCAGGGCCTGCAGCTCGATCGCCAGGATCTCGGTGTCCCAGCCGGCATTGAGCGCCAGCTTGTTGTCGGCCAGCACATAGGCGCGCCGCTCTTCGGCGCTGAGATGTGCCAGCTTCACCGTCGGCACGGCCGCCATACCAAGTTCCTTAGCCGCCATCACCCGGCCATGGCCGGCGATGATCTCGCCGTCCTCCCCGATCAGAACGGGATTGGTGAAACCGAACCGCCTTATGCTGTCGGCGATCTGGCGCACCTGTTTTCGGGAATGGGTGCGGGCGTTGCCGGCATAGGACCGCAAACCTGCAAGCGGGGTCATTTCGATTGTGGGTTCCGTCTCGATCATCGGGATCTCGCTGTTCTTGACCGACGCACATGCCGCGGCGGTCGCTCGTCAGAACAGGATGCGAAAATCCCACGACAGAACAAGGGTTCACCAAGGGCCGAGATTTTCATAAGTACGTACAAAAAAGACAAAAAATAGGACAAATCTCTTCGAAGGGTTTTCGAAGCGCCTTCGAAGATCCTTTGAAGGGGTTTTGAAAGGTAAGCCTTCAAAAAACACGCCGCCGACAATCCTGTGGATTACGCTCGGTGCATCGTGACCGCGCGGATCAAACGCCGGCGGCGCGGACGAATCAGAAACCGCACCGACGTCGCAATCACCACCAGCCACCACGATCCGACGCGCGCGGGTCTCATGTAACGACGCGGACTGCAAGGTTCCGGTCGCCGTTCGCTAAAACGCAATCGCGTCCCACCTATCGGCGCACTCGCCCCGCCTAACCGCAATCCGTAACCGCTCAACGCCAAAGCCATCCCGACAACCGGCAAAGCGATCCCGCAACACGACACTCAGATCCCGGCAAACAGCAATTCGATCCTGGATAACGACAATCGGATCCCGCGTAAGAGCTGTCGATTTCCCTGTTTGTGGGTCACACGCTCCCTGTTACCGGACGAAATCTGCCTGCGGCGGCGCAAGCGTCTCCACGCTAAACGACTGAGAACAGGGCATTTGTTCGCGGGATCAGAAGCAACGGCAGGGCGGACAAACGAATTTGCCTGTTTTTCTGAAACTATCAGGGAATTGGTCGGAGACAGGTTCGGAGGTGACTGCCTCCACCGCCAGATTTTCAGCTTAAGACGTTGATTTGAAACGCTTTCCACGACTCCCTTCGAATTCCGCTTGAGATCAACGGCCTGCCCGGCAACCAGCCATTTGGCCGGCACGACGGCGATGATCTGGCCGCCATAGCCGGTCGCATAGAAGGCGTTCTCCGCCATGTGTCCGCCGGAAGCGTCCACCACATAGGGCCATAGCCCTGCCGCATGGCCTCGTTACGAGGATGCGATCCGATTCAGGGCGTTATTGCGGAAAGGGCGTCACAGGCCCCCTGAGATGGCATTCCAGGTCCTTGATCTCGATCGCGGCGGACGGGCCGCCATCCGCGGCATCAGCGCCCTCCCCGGGCGTTGCGGCGGGCTCAAGGGCCAGGCGTGCAACCGCATCGATGGTGGGGAAGGCGAACACGACGCTCTGACCGAGCGGGATCTCTTGCAGGGCCGCGGCGGATGAAACCTTCAATACGCCGTCTCCCGGCGCTCCCGTGACGGCAAAGGTCAACGACGTCGTCCCCACCGGGCAGGCGACAAAGGCGGGCTGCGTCGCGGAAAGAAAGCGCCCCTCCTGCAGTCCTTTCACTTTGATGTCGCGCGATTGGAAGACCCAAAGATTGTTCCGATAGAACAGTTCGAGGCCGCGCTTTACCTGAACAGGGTCCCAGAGAAGCGTGGCAGGACCTTTCGGCGGCAGCTGATCGTCGCGCGTCGCCAGTATATCCAGCGCGTGGGAAGCGATCTCGACCTTCCACCCGCGAACATAATAGGACTTTATCCAGTCACCCCTGAAACCGATGAAAACACTCGCGGTGAGCGCAACGAAGGCGATCACCGCCGCACGCGTCCGCCAGGAACCCGCCGTTCCATCGCCGATCTTTAGGCCCAGCCAGACAAAGAGTGCGACCGGCAAGAACTTGATATGGGTGGCGTACCACTGTCCAACGCCCCCATCCACCCCATTTTCAAAGCGGAAGAACGAGACAAAAAGAATCGTAACAATGGAATAGGTGATGAGAAGGAGAACGAATACGTCCAATTTACGTGTATCACGGCGGAGGATGCGACGCGAAACATCGGTCACGGCCAACGCCGCCACCATGAGCAAGAGAGCGCCAACGTAAAAATAGACGTCTGGCCGCCCCATTTGCTCAATGAGCGTACTGCCGAGAACGCTGGCAGCCGACATGACCAGGGCGAACTTGATCAGAATGAGCAAACTGAACGAGTCTTCGCTTGGGACGTTTGAAAACAGCGCGCCGTATTTATACACGAGTAAAATGTATAAAATAACGGAGCATAGGAAAGTCGCGAGAGTATAAATCGCATATGAGCGCAGCGGCCTTGACCGAAACATCAAGACGAAACCCACCACACCGACCGCCATGAACCCCGCGGAATACCCGCCCAGGAAGAATATGAAAGCGACAGGTATAAGGAAGAGCGGAAAAACGAAGCCTCGATTGTCGCACACAGCATGGCAGATCGCGAAGATCACCAGGAGCACGAGGAGCGTGCCGACCTGCGCCGCAAGGGCCATACCCCAGAAAACATTATTCGTCGGCGACAAAAGAACGAAGTTACATCCGAACGTAGTGAAATATAAACCTACGAAATCGGACTCCCAGTTTCGGATGACAAACACAACAACGATAATCGCACTTATCACTACAGAAAAGGCAGATATAATAGCTGTAAAATTACCAGATATATTAAATAATACATAATTAAAAAACAATATTAAATTGTACCCCGGAAACAAATGCTCATCGAAAGCCGTCATAAAGCTTCGTACATTCATGCCTCCATCTATGATACCGGCGATAAATGGGATGTGCAAAAAATCCGCCTCATAAAACGCATCGTAAGATACATTCCGTGTATAGATTGCATAAAAGCACAATAAAAGAATGAATACAGAAATGCTAAAAGCTATAAAACTTTTTTCAGCCCGCGACTTCGACAGAAATGAATCTCCTGTTCCATGATCTGATTGGTCAATATTCATCTAAAATATACCCTCAGAAAATGTCGATCCTGCAATGACGCCGATGAGACTGGTTCGCCGGAACGTCCCACGCGCCTACAACACAAACCGGTCGCCATCGGCGAAGCCGCGGATTCCCTGGCCCCTTTCAGGCACAGGACGCCGCTTCCCCGCCTCTCGTGACGGGACATGTCGGAAGGCGCGGGTCATGTCGCTGTCGCCCGGATAGGCGGCTGCGTGAAGCCCTACTCGAGCGGCCCGCGCCGGCGCCTCGCTTGGGCGATGGCATGGCCGGGCGAATGTCGTTCTCCGCCCTGCCGCCCCATATCGGAGCGACGCGCGGAGGACCCAGCGCGGCAGGCCACGCCATCGCAAGACACGAGAAGGAAAGAGGAACGCTGAGAGCATGGGCCGACGGCGAGGCATCCTCCGCACATACCGGGACGCCAGCCCACGGCCACCGCGCCGGGCGGAGAACGGCGGGGGGCGGCGTGCGTCGCGGCCGCCCCCGCCGCGTGTCTCACTTCAGCGAAAGAGCCAGCCCGCTCAGATCGAGGCTGACGATCACGCCCTTCTGCTCGCCGCTGAGTTCCAGCACGGCGCCGTTCTGGTTGGTCAGCACGACCACCTGCGCCCCCTTCACGAAGGCGGCGCCGGCGCCGCCCTGGGCATAGACGCCCGACACATCGGACGCACGCTGGATATTGCGCACCTTGCCGTGCAGGCGCGTCTCGGAAGCGCCGAAGGTGAAGCCATAGCTCAGCCCGCCGACCGAGAGCGGGTATTTCCGGCCCTGGAAGGTCAGCACGCCCTCGCCGGCGGAACCGCCGACGACGAACCCGGCCTTCACGATGCGGATGGTGATGGTGCCGTCCGCGGCGCTGGCCAGCGACATGCCGCCGATGAGCGCGGCCAGAGCGAGCAACCCGACCCGTAGTACCGACAAGAGTTTCATCGGCGATAACCTTCCCTAGTGGAGCAACGTGCCCTGTTGGCACCGTTGAATAACGCTCACTCTGGCGGTTCGTTGCCGGACAATCAACCGCGGAACCGAAGGCCATGACGCGGTGGAGGGGAAGGCGCCTGAAAGGCGACGCCCGGCGTCGCTGCCGCCGGGCGCTTCTTCTCGTCGGGTGCGGGGCGGCTCAGGCCGCGCGCAGGGTGGTCACGAAGCTGCGCACCTCGGTGTTGAGCTGCACCGCCTGGCCGGAGAGCTGTTCGGACAGGCCCTTGAGCTGCACCGAAGCGGCGCCTGTGGTCTCCGCCGCCTCGCCGACACCGTGGATGCTGCCATTGACGACCTGGGCGCCCTCGGCGGCCTGCTGGGTGCTGTAGGCGATTTCGCGTGTCGCCGCCCCCTGCTCCTCGATGGCGGCGGAGATCGCCGCCGACGCGGTGCGGATCTCGTTGATGGTGGTGGCGATCCGCGCGATCGACGCGACGGAGCGGTCCGTCGCGCTCTGGATTTCCGTCACCTTGGCGGAAATCTCCTCGGTCGCCTGCGCGGTCTGGCTGGCGAGGTCCTTCACCTCCTGCGCCACCACGGCGAAGCCCCGGCCGGCCTCGCCGGCGCGGGCGGCCTCGATGGTGGCGTTGAGCGCCAGCAGATTGGTCTGCCCGGCGATGGTGGTGATGAGGTCGATGACCGCGCCGATCTGGCTCGCCGCCTGGGTCAGTTCGGCGATCTCGCTCTGGATGCGGGTCGAATCATTGGAGGCGCCATCGGCGATGCTCGCGGCGCGGACCACCTGATCGGCAATCTCGCGCACCGAGGCGGACATCTCCTCGGTGGAGGCCGCAACCGTCTGCACGCTCGCGGAGGCTTCCGTCGCCGCCTCGCTCACGGCGCGGGCCTGGCGGGTGGTCTGCTCCGCCGCGGCCGAGAGCATGGTCGCGGCCTGCGCCACTTCCGTGGACGAGTTGGTGAACGACTCCGCCAGCCTGCCCATGCGGCTTTCAAAGGTGGCGGCGATCTCCTCCTTCTGCTGGCGCAGCCGCTCGGCCGAGCGCTGCTCCTCGATCGCCGCCTGCGCGCGCAGTTCGGCATTGGCGATCAGCTCCTGCCGGAAGCGCGCCAGCCCCCGCGCCAGCCGCCCCACCTCGTCGCGGCGCTCGGTCTCCCCGACCTCGGTCTCGAAGCGCCCGGAGGTCAGCGCCTCCATCACACCGACGATACGGCCGATGGGGCGCACAATGCCGCGCGTGGCGATGAGGAAGGCGAGCACGAGGCAGAAGAAGATCGCGGCGCCGGTGCCGGCATAGAGTTCAAGCTGGGTGGCGTCGGCCCGCGCGTGCAGTTCCTCCTCGCGCTGGTGCATGTGGTCCTGCAGGGTGGCGACGAGACTGGCCAGCTCCACCCGCACCTTCTCCAGCGCCGGCTCGCACTCCGCCATCATCATCTGGCTCGCGTGGTGCTTCTCGTCGGCGGTCGTCGCCGCGAGCGCCCTCTGGATGGTGGCGGCGCAGGCGTTCTTCACCTGCGCATCGAAGCGGTCCACCAGCGCCTGGATCTCGGCAGCGTGGTCGGGCAACGCCTTTTGCGCCTCGGCCGCAAAGCGATGCAGCTCCTCAAGCCCGTGCGCAAGCTGCGTCTGCGCCTCGCGGCCCTCCTCCGGGCTGGTGGAGGCCAGCGCCTGGAAGATCGAGCGCTCCGACCATACCGCCTGCCGGTTCATCCGCGCCAGCGCCACCGCCGCCCGGGCATCGCCCTCCAGCAGCGCCGTGTAATCGTCCTGCATGTCCGCCATCCGGCGGCCGGCGAACAGCGTACATCCGGTCGAGCAAAGCCCGAGCAGAGCAACGACGAGGGAGATTTTCCCCAGTATGGACCAGTTGGCGAAGCGCATGGCGGCATCTCGTAAGGTTAAGTTGGCCACCACTAGAGGCAGGCTTGCTTGCGCGAGGCTGATGGCACGCCCGAAACCCGCCCCTCAGCGGCGCAGCACGGTGCCCGCCGCCGCCCGCACCGCGCGTGTCAGCCGGCTCAGCGCCCCGGCGTGCAGGCGGGTCACCGTCCAGTACAGCGGCACGGCGCTGCGCCGGCCCGGCACCAGCTCGATGAGGCGGCCGGCGTCGATCTCCGCCTCGACCATCACCACGGGGTGCAGGCCCCAGCCGAGCCCCAGCCGCGTGAGGTCGAGAAAGCCATGGGTGGAGGGCACCCAATGCACCGGGCCGAGCCGTTCCACCCCCAGCGCGGCCTGGGCCCAGCGCGCCTGCAGGAAATCCCGCCGGTCGAAGCGCAAGCAGGGCGCCGCCTCCAGCGCCGTCGCGGTGACACCGTCGGGGAAATGTCGCGCGTAAAAGTCCGGGCTGGCGCAGGCGGCATAGGCCAGCGCGCCGAGCGGGAGCGTCCGGCACCCCGGCACGGGCTCGCGCTCGGCGGTGACAGCGGCCAGCACCTCGCCGCTGCGCAGCCGCGCGGCGGTGTGCGCCTCGTCGTCGAGCGCGATGTCGAGCGTCGCCCGCGTCGCGCGGGCGAAGGCGGCGGCAGCCGTCGGAAACCAGGTGGCGAGACTGTCGGCATTCACCGCCACCGGCACAGTGAGGCGCTCGCCCGCCCCCGCTGCGGGGCCGAGCGCCGGGGCGAGGTCATGCTCCAGCAGCCGCACCCGGTCGAGATGAGCGCACAGCGTGCGCCCGAGCGGGGTCGGCGTCGCCGGCTGGCCGCGGACGATGAGGATGGCGCCGAGCCGTTCCTCCAGCCCGCGCACGCGCTGCGACACCGCCGAGGGCGTGATGCCGAGCGCGGCGGCGGCGCGCTCGAACGTGCCTTCCCGCACCACGGCGGCGACGGCGGCAAGCGAGGGGTAATCCAGCATGATGAAGTTTTGCTTCATCTGGCTTAGCAGAACAAGTTTTACTTGGGCAGGCGCCACGCGTCATCAAGGCGGCATGACACAGCCGCTCGCGCCCGCCCTCCTCCCCTTCGTCACCGGTTTTCTGCTCTCCGCCGCCCTGATCATCGCCATCGGCGCGCAGAACCTGTTCGTGCTGCGCCAGGGGCTGCGGCGCGAACATGTGGGGCCGATCGTCTTGTTCTGCGGCACCGCCGACGCGCTGCTCATCGGCGCGGGCGTCGCCGGGCTCGGCGCCTTTCTCAACGCCCTGCCCCAGCTCGCCACGGCGCTGGCGCTGGGCGGCGCCGGCTTTCTCGGCTGGTATGGGGTGCAGGCGCTGCGGCGCATGGCGGCGACGGACGCGATGGCGGTTGATGCGTCGGCCGGCACCACGCTGGCCCGCGCGCTGCTCGCCACCGCCGGCTTCACGTTGCTCAACCCGCATGTCTATCTCGACACGGTGCTGCTGATGGGCGCGGCCGGCGCCGCCCAGCCGGAGGCGGCGCGCCCGGTCTTCGTCGCCGGCGCGGCGCTGGCGAGCTTTCTCTGGTTCGCGGCGCTCGGCTATGGCGCCAGGCTGCTGCGCCCGCTCTTCGCGCGCCCGGCGGCGTGGCGGGTGCTCGACGCCGGGGTGGGCGTGATCATGCTGGCGCTGGCTGCCTCGCTGGTGGCGCGTGCCCTCTCCGCCCCCGGCTGATCGCCCGCCCGCCGATGCCCGAGGTTGCGGTGCGCCGGCGCTGCGGCGATGGTGGCACGGTTCGTCCCCTCGCCGGAGAAGCTGTTGAGGTTCCGCGTCGCCGCCTTTGTCGTCACCGCCCTGTGCCTGCTGCTGGCGCCGGCACCCGCGGCGCAGGCGCGCCCCCTGCGCATCGTCACCTCGTTTCCTCCCTCGATGATCGAGCTTTACCGCACAGCGTTCCGGGCGGCGCGGCCGGACATCGAGGTCGAATTCGTGCAGCGCAAGACCACCGCCGCCGTGGCGCTGATCACCGGGGGCGAGCGGCTCGATGCCGATCTGTTCTGGGCCTCGGCGCCGGATGCGTTCGAGCTGCTGAAGCTGGAAGGACGGCTCGCCCCGCTCGCCCCGCGCGACACCGGCACCCCGCCGGTGGTGGCGGGCTATCCCGTCAACGATCCCTCCGGCCTTTATCTCGGCTTCGCGCTGTCGGGCTATGGCGTGGTGTGGAACGAAGCCTATCTGGAGCGCCACCGGCTCGGCGTGCCGCAGCGCTGGCGCGATCTCACCGCGCCGGTCTATCACGGCCATATCGGCCTCTCCTCGCCCTCGCGATCCGGCACGACGCATCTGATGGTCGAGGCGCTGCTGCAGTCGCAGGGCTGGGATGAGGGCTGGGCGGTGTGGCGTCAGGTCGGCGGCAATCTCGCCACCGTCACCGCCCGCAGCTTCGGCGTGGCGGCGGGGGTGTCGCGCGGGCGGTTCGGGGTCGGCATCACCATCGATTTCCTGGCGCGGCCGGGCGAGCTCGACGCCGGGCCGGTGCGCTTCAGCTTTCCCGATCAGAAAGTGTTCACCCCCGCCAGCATCGCCCTGCTGAAGGACGCGGTGAACCGCGAGGCGGCGAACGCCTTCGTCGATTTCCTGCTCTCCGTACCCGGCCAGCGCCTGCTGCTCGACCCCCGCATCGACCGCCAGCCGATCCGCCCGGAGTTCTATGCCGAGGGCGCGACCGTCGGGCCCAATCCCTTCGCGCAGAACGACGAGGCCGCGACCTGGAGCTTCGATGCCGGCCGCTCGGCGCAGCGCTATGAGCTGGTCAACATCCTGTTCGACGAGCTGATCACCTTCCCGCTCAGCGACGCCACCGACATCTGGCGCACCGTCTATGAGGTGGAAGCCGCCCTGCTCCCCACGCCGCACACCGAGGCGGCGCGCGAGGTGACGCGGGCGCGGGCGCTGCTGCGGCAGATGCCGTTCGATGAGGCGGAAGCCACGCGCCTCGCCACCGGGGTGAAGCTGGCGCGCGTGCCGCGCGGCCTGCCCGCCGCGCCGGAACAGGCGGCGCTCACCGCCCGCATCCAGCGCTGGGCCGCCGCCAATCTTGCCGAGGCGCGCGCCGCCGCCGAGACGGCCCGGCGCCTGCTGGTGGAGGACGGGCGGCTGCCGGCGCTGCGCGCGGGACGCGGCACGCCATGAGCGGGGAGCGTACCCGTTTCGGCATTGGCGGGCGGCTGCTGCTCGCCTTCATCGGCGTGGGCGGGCTGGCGGTCATCGCCTGCCTCGTCGGCTGGCTGTCCTATGCCCGGCTGTCGTCGGAGCTCGATTCCACCGCGCGCGGCCATGTGCCGGCGCTGGTCTTCGCCGCCCAGCTCTCGCAGGCGGGCGGGCGCCTCACCGCCGCCGCCACCGAACTCGCCACCGCCGAGCGCCGCGACGACCATGACCGCGCCATGGAGCGGGCGAGCGAGCGGCTCGGCGCGCTCGGCCAATTGCTGGAAACCGCGCCGTCGCGCGAAGGCGCGCAGGGCTTCGCCGCGCTGCGCCGGCTGGTGGAAGCGCTCGGCACCACGCTCGACGCGGTGGACGCCGCCGCCCGCCGCCGCTTCGACATCGAGGCCCGCACCCGCGCCATTGTCGAGGAACTGCGCTGGCTGCAGGCCGATCTCGTCGACGAGGTCGAGCCGCTGGTGGAAGACGCGCGCTTCAACATCCACGCCGCCCTCGCCCAGGCGGGGCAGGCGGGCGAGGCCGGGCAGGCGGCGCAGCGCATCCTGCGCGACGAGACCTCCAAGACCGAGGCCATCCTCGCTTTGAGCGCGCAGGCGCATCTCGCCATCGGCCTTCTCGGCCAGGTGGCGAGCGTGCGGGTGACCGAGGACCTGCGCCAGACCGGGCATTTCCTCGGCGAGGCGGTGGACGAACTCGTGGTCGAGGCCAAGCGGCTGCAGGGCTGGGCGGACGCCATCACCGTGCGCCAGATCGTCGGCCGCCTCGCCGCACTGTCGGAAGCGGAAAGCGGCCTGCCGGGGCTGCGCATGGCCGAGATCGCCGCGTCGGAGGAAGGCCAGGCGCGGCTCGCCACCAGCCGCGATCTCGCCGCCGAACTTGGCGGCAGCATCGGCTCCGTGGCGCGGCAGATCGAGACCGAGGCCCGCGCCGCCGCCGCCCGCGCGGCGGAAGCCATCGTCATCGGGCGCGGCCTGCTGCTCGCCATTGCCGGGCTTTCGCTCGGCGTCGCGGTGCTGGTGGGCTGGTTCTATGTCCGGCGCAGCCTCATCGCCCGGCTGGAGCGGCTCACCCTCGCCGCCGGGGCCATCGCCGCCGGCGGCGCGGTGGAACTGCCGGCGGCCAAGGCGCAGGGCTATTTCGGCGCCGACGAGCTGGACGAACTCGCCCGCGCCCTCGTCATCTTCCGCCAGACGCGCGACGAGCTGGTGCAGTCCGCCAAGCTCGCCGCGCTCGGCCAGATGGCGGCGGGCATCGGGCACGAGCTGAACCAGCCGCTCGCCGCCATCCGCTCGCACGCGCATAACGGCGCCGTGCTGCTGAAGCGCGGGCGCGGTGAGGACGCGGCGGAAAGCCTCGCCCGCATCGAAGGGCTCACCGTCCGCATGGCGCAGAGCATCGCCCATCTCAAGCGCTTCGCCCGCCGGCCGGAGCCTACCCTCAGTGCGGTCGATCTGGACCATGTGGTCGAGGGCGCGCTGTCGCTGTTCGCCCAGCGCATTGCCGATGAGCGCATCGAGGTGCTACGGGCGGTGCCGCCGGGGCTGCGGGTCCGCGCCGAGGAGGTGCGGCTCGAACAGGTGCTGGTCAATCTCATCGCCAATGCGATGGACGCGGTTCACGACGCGGCCGCGCGCCGGATCGAGGTCCGCGCCCGCCGCGAGGGAGAGCATGTGAGCATCGAGATCGTCGACAGCGGTACGGGAATCGGGGACGCACAGCGCTCGGACATTTTCGATCCGTTCTTCACCACCAAGCCGCCCGGCTCCGGCCTTGGCCTCGGCCTGTCGCTGTCCTTCAACATCATCCGCGATTTCGGCGGCCGGCTGCTGCTGAAGCAGAGCTCGCCCGCCGGGAGCATCTTCGCCATCGAACTGAGCGAGGCGGCATGAGCGGGGCGCCCGACATCGTGCTGGTGGACGACGACGCCGAGGTCCGCCACGCCTATGGCCAGACGCTGGAACTCGACGGCCTCGCCGTGCTGCCGGCCGCCGGCGCGGCGGCGGCGCTCAAGGCGCTGTCGCCCGGCTTCGAGGGCGTCGTGGTCTCCGATGTACGCATGCCCGGCATGGACGGCTTCGCCTTTCTCGACGCGGTGCGCCGGCTCGACGCCGATATTCCCGTGCTGCTGATCACCGGCCATGGCGATGTGCCGATGGCGCTGCGCGCCCTGCGGGCCGGGGCGTGGGATTTCATCGAGAAGCCGGCGGACCCGGTGCTGCTGGTGGAAACCGTCCGCCGCGCGCTGGAACAGCGCCGGCTGGTGCTGGAAAACCGCGCGCTGCGCGAGGAGGCCGCCCGCGACGACGCGCTGGCGCAGGACGCATGGGCGGCCCGGCTCATCGGCCGTTCCGAGGCGATGCAGCGCCTGCGCCGCACCCTCGCCGTGCTCGCCGACACCCGCACCGATGTGCTGATCTTCGGCGAGACCGGCACCGGCAAGGAGATGGCCGCGCGCGCCCTGCACGATTTCGGCCGCCGCCGCGCCGGGCGCTTCGTCGCGGTGAACTGCGCCGCCATCCCCGAGAACATGATCGAGAGCGAGCTTTTCGGCCATGAGGCCGGCGCCTTCACCGGCGCGCGCGAGCGCCGCATCGGCAAGATCGAGCACGCGCACAAGGGCACGCTGTTCCTCGACGAGATCGAATCCATGCCGCTGGCGGCGCAGACGCGGCTGCTGCGCGCGCTGCAGGAGCGCAGCCTGGAACGGCTGGGCTCGAATGTGGAGATCAAGGTCGATATCCGCGTGATCGCCGCCACCAAGGTGGACCTGCTGGCGCTGGCGGGCGAAGGACGCTTCCGCGAGGATCTGGTCTACCGGCTCAACACGGTCACCGTCCGCCTGCCGCCGCTGCGCGACCGGCGCGAGGACATTCCGGCGCTGTTCCGCCATTTCGTCGAGGCCGTGGCCGCGCGCGACGGCGTGCCGGCCCGCCCGGTGGAGCCGGCCGCGCTTGCTGCGCTGATGCGCCGGCCCTGGCCGGGCAATGTGCGCGAATTGCGCAACGCCGCCGAGCGCCATGTGCTGGGACTGGAGGACGCGGGCGCGCCGGAGGCCTTCCCCCCGCCGCCCGCCCCGATGCCGGCGGGCGGGACGAGCCTCGAAGCGATGATGGACGCCGCCGAGCGCCAGCTCCTCGCGGAGGCGCTGGCCCGCCATGGCGGGCGGGTCGGCCAGTGCGCGGAAGCCCTCGGCATCTCGCGCAAGACGCTCTATCTCAAAATGCGCAAGCACGGGCTGGAGCGCGACGCGGTCGAGGACTGACGCGCCGGCGGCGCGGCGCAGACGGCGCGCGGCGATGTTACCTTCCTGACCCATCCGCCCGGCCGGCGGCGTTACCGCGATGACCCATCCGGGCGCGGCAGAGCGGTGGCCGCGCCCACAAGATCTATGTAGATCAACAACTTAACCAAAAGACGACGTTGTGGCACGCGGGTTGCGGAGAGCCCCGCGCTGCCTTCGGGCTGCCAAACAGACTTTTGGGAGATACGCCATGATCCGTTCCGCCGCCTTCGCGGCCACCCTTGCGCTCGCCTCCTTCGCTGCCGCCCCGGCGGCGCTGGCGCAGTCCGGCAAGGTCACCGTCGTCACCTCCTTCTCCAAGGATGTCACCGACCCGATCAAGGCCGCGTTCGAGAAGGCCAATCCCGGCATTTCGCTCGACGTGCAGAACCGCAACACCAATGCGGGCGTGAAATATCTCGACGAAACCCGTTCCAACCCGCAGGCGGACCTGTTCTGGGCCTCGGCGCCGGACGCCTTCGAGGTGCTCAAATCCAAGCAGCTGCTGCAGAAGTTCACGCCTTCCGCCGAAGGCATCCCCGAGAAGATCGGCGCCTATCCCATCAACGATCCCGAGGGCTATTATTTCGGCTTTGCGGCCTCGGGCTACGGCATCATGTGGAACACCCGCTATGTCGGGGCCAATGAGCTGCCCGAGCCGAAGGAGTGGAACGACCTCGCCGCCGCGCCCTATTACGACCATGTCGCCATTGCTTCGCCCGCACGCTCCGGCACCACGCATCTGACGATCGAGACGATCCTGCAGGGCGAAGGCTGGGATAAGGGCTGGCAGACCATCAAGGACATGGCCGGCAACTTCCAGACCATCACCGAGCGCTCCTTCGGCGTGCCGGAGGCGGTGAATTCCGGCCAGGTCGGCTATGGCATCGTCATCGATTTCTTCGCCTTCTCCGCCCAGGGTTCGGGCTTCCCGGTGAAGTTCGTCTATCCCACCGTCACCACCGTGGTGCCGGCCAATGTCGGCATCGTCGCCAATGCGCCGAACGCCGCCAACGCGCAGAAATTCGTCAACTTCCTGCTTTCGCCCGCCGGCCAGGAAGTGCTGCTGGAACCCAGCATCCGCCGCCTGCCGGTGAACCCGGCCGTCTATGCCAAGGCGCCGGAGGGCTACCCCAACCCGTTCACCGACCCGCGCTTCAAGTCGATGACGATGTTCGATGTCGACAAGTCCGGCCAGCGCACCGCCGTGGTCGACACGCTGTTCGACCAGCTCATCTCCTTCCAGCTGAACGATCTGAAGGCCGTCACCAAGTCGATCCATGAGGTCGAGGCCAAGCTCGCGGCCAAGGACAACCCGCAGGCCCGCGCCCTGATCAAGGAAGCGCGCGCGCTGATCGGCGCCATGCCGGTCAATGAGGAGCAGGCGTCGAGCAAGGAAGTGCTGGCGGCGTTCAGCGGCGGCAAGGAGAAGGGCGCCCGCCAGGCCGAGATCGAGCAGCAATGGGCCGGCTTCGCCAAGGAGCACTACGCCAAGGCGAAGGCCAAGGTCGCGGAAGCCGCCACGCTCGCCAACTGAGCCGCGCCCGACTGAGCTTCCCCGCATAGGACGCGGCGGCGACGCCGCGGCCCCTCCTCCCACGCCCATAGGACGCGGCGACGCCGCGTCCGCTCCTCCCACGCCCATAGGACGCGGCGATGCCGCGTCCTCCTCCCACGCCATAGCTGGAGCGTGTTGCATGTCGCTCGCCTTCACCCAGGCCCCGGCGCGCCGCTGGCGGCTGCCCGGAACCCCCGGCCAGATCGCCCTGGCGCTGGGGCTGACGGCCTTCCTGCTGGCCTTCCTTCTGGTGCCGGTCGGGTCCGTCATCTATGTCGCCTTCACCGAGAAGGGCAGCGGCGGCTTCACCCTGATCAATTTCGTCGACTTCTTCCGCACCGACCTGTTCATGCGGTCGTTCTGGAACTCGTTCTACGTCTCGGCGATGACAGTGGGGCTGGCCTCGCTGTTCGCCCTGCCGCTGGCCTACATCACCACCCGCTTCGAATTTCGCGGCGCGCTGATCATCCAGACGCTCGGCTTCGTGCCGCTGATCATGCCGCCCTTTGTCGGCGCGGTGGCGATGCAGCTGCTATTCGGCCGCAATGGCTCGGTCAACCTGCTGCTGAACGAGTATTTTGGCTTCCGCATCCCCTTCATGGAAGGGCTGAACGGCGTCATCTTCGTCCAGGCCATCCACTATTTCCCCTTCATCCTGATCAACCTCTCGGCGGCGCTGCGCAACATCGACCGCTCGATGGAAGAGGCGGCGCAGAATCTTGGCTCCTCCGGCATGCGGATGTTCCGGCGCATCGTGCTGCCGCTCGCCATGCCGGGCTATGTCGCCGGCGCCTCGCTGGTCTTCGTCAAGGTGTTCGACGACCTCGCCACGCCGCTGCTGCTGAATGTGAAGGACATGCTGGCGCCGCAGGCCTATCTGCGCGTCACCTCCATCGGCATCACCGACCCGATGGGCTATGTCATCGCGGTGGTGCTGATCGTGGTGTCGGTCTTCGCCATGTGGGTGTCGGCACTGGCGCTGCGCGGCCGCGACTACGCCACCACCCAGCGCGGCGGCGGCGGGCTCGCCAAGCGCCGCATGCGCCCGTGGGAGCAGGTGGTCGCCTATGGCGTCGTCGGCCTCATCCTGGCGCTGGTTCTGGCGCCGCATCTCGGCCTGCTGCTCTTGTCCTTCGCCACCATCTGGTCGTTCAGCCCGCTGCCGGACGGCTTCACCCTCGCCCATTACTCCCGGGTGTTCGGGGAAAGCTCGGTCTATATCAAGAACACGCTGATCTACGCCTCCATCGCCGGCGGCATCGACGTGGTGGTCGGCACCGCCATCGCCTATCTGGTGCTGCGCACCAAGCTGATCGGCCGCCACTGGCTGGACTGGGCGGCCACCGCCGCGCTCGCCGTGCCGGGCGTGGTGCTCGGCATCGGTTATCTCCGCACCTTCTACGATATCCGCCTGCCCGACGGCACGCCGCTGGCGACCATGTGGATCGTGCTGGTCATCGCGCTGGCGATCCGCCGCCTGCCCTATGCGCTGCGCGCCTGCTACGCCGCTCTGCAGCAGATTTCCGTCTCGCTGGAAGAGGCGGCGGAAAATCTCGGCGCCACCAAGTCGCGCACCGTGCGGCGCGTCGTGGTGCCGCTGATGACCGGCGGCATTCTCGCCGGCTTCGTCACCAGCTTCGCCACGGCGGCGGTGGAACTCTCCGCCACGCTGATGCTGGTGCAGTCCAACGCCGACGCCCCGCTGGCCTATGGCCTGTATGTGTTCATGCAGTCCGCCGCCGGCCGCGGGCCCGGCGCGGCGCTCGGCGTCATCGCCGTGCTGCTGGTCGCCGCCTGCACGCTGATCTCCCACTACATCATTGATCGCAACCAGAAGACCACGGGGGCCGCCCGATGAACGCTCACGCCATCGACGCCAGCGCCGCGGCCGTCCTCAACACGGCGGCGCTCGACCTGCACATTGAGGGGGTGAACCTCTCCTATGGCAGCAACCATGTGCTGAAGAACGTCACTCTCGACATCAAGCCGGGCGAGTTCTTCGCCTTTCTCGGCCCTTCGGGCTGCGGCAAGACCACGCTTCTGCGCCTCATCGCCGGCTTCAACACCGCCGATACCGGGCGCGTGGTGGTGGGCGGGCGCGACATCAGCACCCTGCCGCCGTGGAAGCGCGATGTCGGGCTGGTGTTCCAGAGCTACGCGCTGTGGCCGCACATGACGGTGGCGAAGAACGTCGCCTTCGGGCTGGAGGAGCGCGGCGTGAAGCGCGCCGAGATCCAGCGCCGGGTGGCGGCGGCGCTTGAGATCGTCGGGCTCGGCCATCTCGCCGAGCGCCGGCCCTCCCAGCTCTCCGGCGGCCAGCAGCAGCGCGTCGCGCTGGCGCGCACCGTGGTCATCGAGCCCAAGGTGCTGCTGCTCGACGAGCCGCTGTCCAATCTCGACGCCAAGATGCGGGTGCAGGTGCGCCGCGAATTGCGCGACCTGCAGCAGCGGCTCGGCCTCACCACCATCTTCGTCACCCATGACCAGGAAGAGGCCAACACGGTCTGCGACCGCATCGCCGTGATGAATGAGGGCGTGGTGCAGCAGGTCGGCACGCCGGTGGAGCTGTATGAGCGCCCGGCCAATCTGTTCGTCGCCACCTTTCTCGGCACGGCGAATGTGCTGGAAGGCAAGGTGGTGGGCACCGGCGCGGACCGCCATTTCGAGACCCTCGGCGGCCTGCGCCTGCCGATCGCTCCCGACGCCGAGGTGCCGGCGGATGCGCGGCTGGTGTTCCGTCCGCAGGTCGCCCGTCTGGCGAGGGAAAAGCCGGCCGGCGCCTGCGCCTTCGAGGGCGCGATAACCCGGCGCGAATTCCTCGGCAGCGTGATCCGCTTCGGCATCGAGGTCGGCGGGCAGGAGATCACCGTCGACGAGGTGTTCCAGCCCGGCCTGCGCGCGCCCTACGAAATCGGTGATCGGGTGTGGGTCGACATACCCGTGGCTTCCGCCCTCTGGCTCGGGCCCGGCACGGCCTGAGCCCTGCGCCTCACCCTTATCGCCGACCGCTTCCCCGCCGCCCCGCACCCGCCGGGCGGCGGTTTCTTTTGGGGCGGCCTCGCCGCTCCCTTTCCCCCACCAAACGGCGGAATCGCGGACCCGAAAATTTGAGTCCGACAACAGGTTGACGATCAGTCTATCAACCTGTCATACCAGACCAAGTGATCAGACGGCGGAACGAATGTTCGCACCCGGAGCCCTGGGCCGGGAGGAAGCGACATAGGCCGGGCCGCCGCCGCGTGTGTTGAGAGGGCAGTGAACATGAAGATTGCGATCGTCGGCTGCGGCGTGGTGGGCTCGTCCTGGTCCCTGGTGTTCGCCCGCGCCGGGCATGAACTCGCCATTTACGACCGCACCCCGGCCGCCGCCGCGGCGGCGCTGGACTTCGTGCGCGCGGCCGACCCCGCCCTCACCGCCCGCTGCCGCATCGCCGACAGCCTCGCCGACGCGCTCGCCGGCGCCGACTATGTGCAGGAAAGCGCGCCGGAGCGGCTGCCGATCAAGCAGGAGCTCTATCGCGAGATGGACGTGCTGGTGGCGCCCACCACCATCATCGGCAGCTCCACCTCCGGCTTCCCGGCCTCCGTCTTCACCGAAGGCCTCGCCAATGCGGCGCGCTGCCTGGTGGCGCACCCGATCAACCCGCCGCACCTCATCCCGCTGGTGGAGCTGATCCCCGCCCCCTGGACCGCGACGGAAACGCTCGATTTCACCCGCAACCTGATGGCCGAGGTCGGCCAGAGCCCGATCACCCTCACCCGCGAGATCAACGGCTTCGTCGTCAACCGCCTGCAGAGCGCGCTGCTGGGCGAGGCCTTCCGGCTGGTCGAGGACGGCATCTGCACCCCGGCCGAGGTCGATGCGGCGGTGGCGGACGGGCTCGGCCTGCGCTGGTGCTTCATGGGCCCCTTCGCCACCATCGATCTCAACGCCGCCAAGGGCGTGTCGGAATACTGCGCCAATCTCGGGCCGATGTATTACGGCCTCGCCAAGGAGCAGGCCGACCCGCGCGAATGGACGCCGGAACTCGTCGCCGCCATCGAGGCGAAGATGCGCGCGCAGGTGCCGGCGGAAGGCCTGCCGGCCCGCCGCAAATGGCGCGACAGCTTCCTCGCCGGCATCGTCGCCGCCAAGCGCGAGATCGCGGGCAAGCTCGGCGCATGAGCGGTTTTGGCACCCCGGCCCATCTGCGCCGCGACCGGCTGTCCGACAAGATCGCCAAGGACATCGAGGCGCGGGTGCTGTCGGGCGAATTGAGCGTCGGCGACACGCTGCCCTCCGAGCGGGAGCTGATGGCGCATTACGGCGTCGGCCGCCCCGCCGTGCGCGAGGCGCTGCTGTGGCTCAGCAAGACCGGGATGCTGTCCGTCTCCAACGGAGACCGCACCCGCGTCACCGAGCCCGACCCGCGCGACATGCTGCAGCTTCTCACCGGCGCGGCGCGCATGCTCGTTGCCCGGCCCGAGGGCATCCGCCAGTTCCAGCACACCCGCATCTTCGTCGAGGTGGCGCTGGCGCGCGAGGCGGTGCGGCTGGCGACCGAGCAGGACATCGCCGAGCTCGACGCGCTGCTGCGCGTCAATGAAGCCAGTGCCGGCGACATTCCGGCGTTTTCCGCCAGCGACGATGCCTTCCACCACCGCATCGCCCGCATCGCCGACGACCCGCTGCTCGACGCGCTCTACCATGTCGTTCTCGAACTGCTGGAAGAACAGCGCCGCTTCTCGCTGAGCCATCCCGACGGCCTTGGCAAGGCGATGGCGGCGCACCGGCACATTTTCGAGGCCATACGCGACCGCGATGCCGACCGGGCGGAAGCGGCGATGCGCGAACACCTCGAAACGGTGATCAAGACCTATTGGGACATGCGCGCCCAGACACCCGACCCCGCCTGAGCGGCACACCCGTCCGCTCCGTCTTTTTGCAAAGGCTCCGACCATGCTTCTCGGCTGCATTGGCGACGACTTCACCGGCTCCAGCGATCTCGCCAACACCCTGTCCAAGCAGGGCATGCGGGTGACGCAATATTCCGGCGTGCCGACGGGCCCGGCCGACGCCGGCGTCGAGGCCGGCGTGGTGGCGCTGAAGTCCCGCAGCATCCCGGCCAAGGACGCCATCGCCCAGTCGCTGGCGGCGCTGGACTGGCTGAAGGCGCAGGGCTGCACGCAGTTCCTGTTCAAATATTGCTCGACCTTCGACAGCACGCCCGAAGGCAATATCGGCCCGGTGGCGGCGGCGCTGGCTGAGGCGCTGGAGGCCCGCAAAGTCGTGGTCTGCCCGGTGTTTCCCGGCGCCGGCCGTACCCTCTATCAGGGCCATCTCTTCGTGCAGGACCGGCTGCTCAATGAGAGCGGCATGGAGCATCACCCGCTCAACCCGATGACGGATGCCGATATCCGCCGCTTTCTGGCGCGGCAGACCGAGATGAAGGTCGGCCATGTCGGCTTCGCCGCCGTGCGCCAGGGGGCGGACGCCATCGCGCAAGCGCTCACCCGCGCAGATGCGGAAGGCGCGCGGCTGATCGTGGTCGATGCGCTGTCCGATGCCGATCTGATGGAGATCGGCGCCGCGCTGGACGGCGCCCCGCTCGTCACCGGCGGGTCCGGCATCGCCATGGGCCTGCCGGCGAATTTCCGCCGCAAGGGCCTGCTCTCCGGTGCGGCCGGCAGCTGGCAGGGGGTGGAAGGCCCGTGCGTCGTGCTCTCCGGCTCCTGCTCCACCGCCACGCGCGGCCAGGTCGCCCGCCACCGCGAGGCCGGCCTGCCGCTGTTCGAGATCAATGCCGACGACGCCGTGGCCGGGCGGCTCGACGCCCAGGAGATCGCCGCCTGGGCGCTGGCGCAGGACGCACGCCCGCTCGTCTTCTCCTCGGCCGATCCGGACGAGGTGCGGCGCGCCCAGAACACCCATGGCCGCGAAACTGTCGCGGCGGCCATCGAGACGCTCTTCGCCGCCATCGCCCGAGCCCTGGTCGCGGGCGGCGTGGGGCGTCTCGTCGTGGCCGGGGGCGAGACCTCGGGCGCCGTGGTCGAAGGGCTGGACCTGACCTCGCTGGAGATCGGGCCGGAAATCGCCCCCGGCGCGCCCGCCTTGCGCACGGTTCCCGCCGGCGGCCAGCCGCTGGCGCTGGCGCTCAAATCAGGAAATTTCGGCGGCGTGGATTTCTTCGCCGAGGCCGACGCCGTTCTGCGCGGCCATTGACGCCGCCGCCGGCGCAGAAGGGCGCGGGCGGCACAATCATAAGATCAAAAGGAGGACGTGACTTGTTGAACACCACCGTGAAGATGCTGAAGCTGGCGGTCTTCTCCGCCGCTTCCGCCCTCGCCCTTGCGGCCGCGCCGGCGCCCGCCCTCGCCCAGGACGTGCTGAACCTCAAGCTCGGCCACATCCAGTCCGAGCAGGATCTGTGGCATCTCGGCGCGCAGAAGTTCAAGGAAGAGCTGGAAAAGCGCTCCAACGGCACCATCACCCTCACCATCTACCCGAACTCGACGCTCGGCGGCGACCGCGACCTCGTCGAGGGCATGCAGATGGGCACGGTCGATTTCGGCCTCATCGCCGGCGTGCTCGGCAATTTCGCGCCGTCGATCCAGCTGCTGGAACTGCCCTATCTGTTCAAGTCGCAGGACGAGTTCAACAAGGTGGTGAAGGGCAAGATCGGCGAGGAGATCGCCGGCAATGTGCTCTCCAGCGCCAATGTCCGCATCCTCGACTGGTGGGAGCGCGGCTCGCGGCAGGTGACGGCGAACAAGCCGATCAACGGGCTTGACGACCTCAAGGGCCTGAAGATCCGCGTGCCGGAAATTCCCGCCATGGTCACCACCTGGCGCGCCATCGGCGCCAACCCGACCCCCATGGCGTGGAGCGAGGTCTATACCGGCCTCGAACAGCGCGTCATCGAGGCGCAGGAAAACCCGATCCCCTTCATCTATGGCGGGCGCATCAACGAGGTGCAGTCGAACCTCGCCTTCACCAACCACAAATATGAATATGTGACGCTGGTCATCAGCGACATGCGCTGGAACCAGCTCACCCCCGAGCAGCAGAAGATCGTCGCCGAGGCGGCCGATGCGGCCACGGCTTATGAGAACGAGCTGGTCCGCACCAAGACCGACGAGATGCTGAAGAAGATGGAGGCCGCCGGCCTCAAGGTCACCCATCCCGACACCGCGCCCATCGCCGCCGCCGCGCAGTCCGCGCACGACGCCTTCGGCGCGAAGGTCAACCCGGACCTCTACAACCGCATCAAGCAGGAACTCGGGCGGTAGCACACCGCCTGCGCGGCCCGCGCCCGCCCGCCCCGGAACGGCGATCGACGCTGTTCCGGGGCGTGGCGACAGGCGCGCCGCCTGAGGGAGACATGAGCTTGGACAAGCTGGATCGGCTGATACACCACTTCCTTCTCTGGGCCATCGCCGCGCTGATGTTCGCCATGATGGGCGTCACCTTCGCCCAGGTGGTCTCGCGCTACGCCCTGGCAAATTCGCTCAGCTGGTCCGAGGAACTCGGCCGCTACATCTTCGTCTGGATCACCTTCCTCGGCATGGCCGCGGCGTTCCAGTCGAAGGCGCATATCGCGCTCGACTTCCTGCTGACGCTGCTGCCGGCCAAGCCCTCGCGCGCGCTCAACGTGTTCAACGCCTTCCTCGTCGCGCTGGTCGGCGTAGCGCTGATGGTGGGCGGCGGCTCGCTCATCAAGTTCGGGCTGAACCAGCGCAGCGCCGCCCTCGGCCTGCCCATGTACTACGTCTACTCGGTGATCCCGTTCAGCGGCGCCGCCCTGTTCTATTTCGCCCTGCGCGCCGCCTGGCAGCGCGCCACCGCGCGTGAGGTCACGCCATGATCGCCTTCCTCCTCTTCGGCGGCTTCGCGCTGTTCCTCATTCTCGGCGTGCCGGTCGCCTTCGGCATCGCCCTCACCTCGCTGGGGGCCATCCTCTACCAGGGCTACCCGATGGCGCTGTTCGGCCAGCGGCTGTTCACCTCGGTGGATTCCTTCCCGCTGATGGCGATCCCGCTGTTCATGCTGGCCGGCTCGCTCATGGGCCATGGCGGCATCACACGGCGCATCATCAATCTGGCGCTGGCGCTGGTCGGCAATATCCGGGGCAGCCTCGCCCATGTCGTCACGACAAGCGGCGTCATCATGGGCGGCGTCTCCGGCTCCGGCGTGGCGGATGTCGCCGCGCTGGGCTCGGTGATGATCCCGGAGATGAAGAAGCGCAATTACGACGCCGGCTTCTCCGCCGCGCTCGTCGCCTCCTCCGGCAGCCTGGCGCTGATCCTGCCGCCGAGCATCGCCATCATCATCTATGGCGTGTCCAACCAGGCCTCAATCGGCGACCTGTTCCTCGCCGCCATCGCGCCCGGCATCCTTATCGGGCTCGGCTTCGCGCTCTATTCCTATGTCTATGCGGTGCGGCACGGCTATCCCACGGAAGGCCGGGTGAGCGGCGCGGAGAAGTGGCAGCGCTTCAAGGAGGCAAGCTGGGCGCTGATGATGCCGGTCATCATCATCGGCGGCATCCGCATGGGCGTGTTCACGCCCACCGAGGGCGGCGCGGTGGTGGCGGTCTATGCCTTCCTGGTCGGGCTGTTCGTCTACAAGGAATTCACCCTCGCCGACATTCCGAAGATCTGCATGGAAGCGGCCATCGCCACGGCGGTGATCGCCGCCATCATCGCCGCCACCTCGCTGTTCGGCTGGCTGCTCACCAATGCCCGCCTGCCGCAGACCATTGCCGGCGCCATTCTCGGGCTCACCGAGAACAAGATCCTGCTGCTGCTGCTGATCAACCTCATGCTGCTCGTGGTCGGCATGTTCCTCGACAGCGGCCCGGCGATCCTGTTGATGACGCCGATCCTCGGCCCGGTGGCGGCGCATATGGGGGTGGACCCGGTGCAGTTCGGCCTGATCATGGTGATCAACCTCACCATCGGCCTGCTGACGCCCCCGGTGGGCACGGCGCTCTACCTCGCCAGCAGCATTTCCGGCGTGCCGGTCATGAAGCTCTCGCGCGCCATGCTGCCCTTCATCGGCATCATGCTGGCGGTACTGGCGCTCGTCACCTATGTGCCCGGCTTCACCAGCTGGGCGCTGACCAAGTAAGTTGCGGCGGCCGGCGCCCCTGCGGTGCCGGTCTCTCCGATCCCGCTACATGGAGACGGAACGATGAGCTTGAATGAGCGGGCCGAGCTTCTGTGCACCCTGTGCAAGAGCCTGTTCGACCGGGGCTACAGCGTCGGCGGCGCCGGCAATGTGTCGGTGCGGCTGGAGCAAGGCGGCTTCCTCGTCACCCCCACCGGCGGCAGCCTGGGGCGGCTCTCGCCGGACGCGCTGGCGCGGATCGATGGCGAGGGCCGGCCGGTGCCGGGACCGAAGCCGTCAAAGGAATTCGCCTTCCATCTCGCTCTGTTCGAGACGCGGCCGGAGGTGGGGGCGATCGTGCATCTGCACTCCACCTATCTGACCGCCCTGTCCTGCCTCGAAGACCTGCCGACCGACAACGCCCTGCGCCCCTTCACGCCCTATTATGTGATGCGCGCCGGCTATATGCCGGTCATTCCCTATTACCCCCCCGGCGCGCCGGAAATCGCCCGCGACCTCGCGGTGGCGGCGAAGGCGCACCCGGTCAACGCCTTCCTGCTCGCCTCCCATGGTGTGGTGGTGCTGGGCAAGGATCTGGAAGACGCGGTCAACAATGCCGAGGAGCTGGAAGAGACCGCGCGGCTCGCCTTCCTCCTGCGCGGCGAGAAGATCCGCTACCTCAGCGAAGCCGAGATCGCCGAACTGCGCGCCATGGGACGCTGAGGCAGGACGCCTGACATGGGCGCTCGTGGCACGAACTGAGCCGGCAAAGCTCCCGCCCGCCGCGTCCGCAAAGGCGCGGCTCGGCCGCCACGGCAGGGCGGGATTTTCAGCCCGTTAATAAATATGCTAGGCCATTGGGCGTGAAACGAGTGAAAACACGACCCGCCCCGGCCTCGACGCCGCTCACCGTCGCCAGCCTCGCGCTGCTGGCGGGCGGCATGCTCGTGGCGGCGGTCCCGGCCTCAGCCGCGACCAATCCGGGCGCGACCAAGAAGAACGCCCCCTTGCGCACCGTGCGCGTGGTGGCGGCCACGCTCGCCCGCGTCGTGCCGCCGCCGGTTCTGGCGCCGGTGCCGCGCTGCCCGGCCGATCTCGTCGCCCCTTCCTACAGTGCGTGGATCACCGACCCCGCGCGCGGCGCGCTCACCGGCGAGCGGCTGGTGGTGCACACGGAGGCGGTGGCCCTTGTCTCCGTGACGCCGAGCGAAACCGCGCCGGCCACGACCGCGCCCAGCGAACCCGCCGCGCCTCTGGCGTCGGCCGCCGCGCCTCCGGCGTCGGCCGCCGCGCCCAGCGAACCCGCGTCGGCCACCGCCCCGGCTGAACCCGTCGCGCCCGCTGCCGCGCCCCCCGTCATTCCCGTGCCGCCCAAGCGCCTGGCGGAAAAGCGCGCCATCGTGCTTGCCTCGCTGGTGCCGCTGCCGCCGAGCCGACCGAGCGACGCGCTCGCCTTCGCCGCGCCGCCATCGGCCGACGCTCCCGCCTTCCCGGCCGCCGAGGCCAAGACGGCCGCGTCCGCCAAGGTGCCGGCCGAAGCGGTGGCCGAGGCGGAGGTGGAGCCGCTGCCGGAGGGGGAGGACGCCGCGCGCCCCATTGACGACGCGCCCGAGCCGGTGGCGACCCGCGCCACCGCCGACCGCGCGCCCGAGGCCATCGAGGCGCTGCTGGAGCGCCACGCCCAGCGCTTCGACGTGCCGGTGTGGCTGGTGCGCCGCGTCGCCTGGCGCGAGAGCAAGTTCGAGCCGAGCCGCCGCAACGGCCCCTATTGGGGGCTGATGCAGATTCGCGTCGACACCGCCCGTGCCCTCGGCTTCCGTGGCGCGCCGAAGGACCTGCTCGACGCCGACACCAACCTCACCTACGCCGTCGCCTATCTCGCCAATGCCTACCGGGTGGCCGGGCGCGACGAGAAGCGGGCGGTGATGCTCTATGCGCGCGGCTATTATTACGAGGCCAAGCGCAAGAAGATGCTGGATTCGCTGATCCGCACCGCCAGCGCCACGCCCGCCCAGACCGGCGACGCCGCCGCTTCCGACGCCGCTGCCGCGCCCTGAACGCCGCGGCGGCCCGGAGCTGAAGCGACGCCATGGACACCCGCCATCTCGAAGCCTTCCGCGCCGTCTATGAGAACGGCTCGATGAGCGCCGCCGCCGTGCTGCTGGGCAAGTCGCAGCCGGCGATCAGCAATCTCATCGCCCGGCTGGAGGACGAGATCGGGGTGCGGCTGTTCCACCGCGCCCATGGGCGGCTGGAGCCGACCCCGGAGGCGGAGACCTTCTTCGCCGCCATCGTGCGCACGCTCGACGCGATGGACCGCACGCTGGCCATCTCGCGCAACCTGAAAAGCCTGTCCTCGGCGACGCTGCTCATCGCCAGCCCGCCCGGCCTCGCCACCTATCTGCTGCCGCCGATCATCGCCGATGTGCTGAAGGAGAATGCGGGCGCCACCGCCCGCTTCATCACCCGCTCCTCCTATGCGGTGCGCGATCTCGGCACCATCGGCGCCTTCGACGTGGGGTTCGCGGAACTGCCGATCGACATCCATGTCGCCTCGCTCGAACTGTTCGAGGTGGCGTGCATGTGCGTGATGCGCGCCGACCATAAGCTGGCGGGCGAGCGCTGCATCGGGCCGGAACAGCTCGACGCCGTGCCCTTCGTCACGCTGTTTCCCGAGCACATCACCCATATCGCCGCGGCGGAGGCCTTCTTCGAGGCGCAGGCGCACTGGAACGTGGTGGCGGAGGTGGAATTTTTCGGCACCGCCTGCGTGCTGGTGCAGCAGCTCGGCGCGGTGACGCTGGTCGATCCCGCCACCGCCCGCTTCTTCGCCGCGATGGGGCTGGTGGCGATCCCGTTCCGCCCGCTCGTGCCCTACCGCTTCGGCATGTTCCGCCCCAGCACAAGGCCGCCCTCGCGCATCTCGGTCGCCTTCATGGAGCGGTTCCGCCGTACTGTCGCGCCGGACCTCGCCGCCCCGCGCTGAAAGCCCCCGCCCCGCGCTCAAACTTCGGGCAACGGTAGCAGGCGCAGCGGAGTGTATAACTTTGCCTTATGGACTTCCCGCTAATTCCTGTTTGACGCCGACGCGAAATCGACGGGAAATCAGGGCAGGAACAGCCTGCGCGGGGAAGACGCATATGAGCACAGCGGCAATGAGCCTCTCGGCGACGAAGCGGGTGGAGGAACTCGGCCTCGTGCTTCCCGGCGCCGGCGGCGGGGCGGGCTATTACGGCACGCGCTACGGCAAGATGAAGCCGCATTATCTCAGCGACAAGCTGCTCTTTCTCTCCGGCCAGACGGCCGGCGTCGATGCCGAGGGCAAGGCGCTGTTCCCCGGCCGGCTGGGGCGCGACGTGACCGTGGAACAGGGCTATGAGGCCGCCCGCCTCACTGGGCTCAACTGCCTGTCCTGCATCAAGGACGCGGTCGGCGATCTCGACCGGGTGAAAGGGCTGGTGCGCTCGCTCAATTTCATCGCCTGCGACCCCTCTTTCACCCAGCCGCATTTGGTGGCGAGCGGGCTCACCGACCTGTTCGAGCAGGTGTTCGGCCCGGAGATCGGGGTCGGCGGGCGCGCCTCCATCGGGGTGATGTCGCTGGCCGATGATTACTGTTTCGAAACCTGGGTGACGGTGGAACTGCACTGAACCCGACGCCGACCCAATCAACCACACGGCCACAAGGCCGGAACCTTCCGCAGCAGGCCGCACGGCTCATCTCTTCCAGAGGAGACTTCGCATGACGACCCATCGCCTTGCCGCTGCCGTGCTCGGCATCGGCCTTCTCGCCTCCCCCGGCCTCGCCCGGGCCGAGGAGATCACCATCGGCTTCACCGCCGCGCTTTCCGGCGACTTCGCCGCCTTCGGCCTTAACATGCGCAAGGGCCTCGACCTCGCGGTGGCGGCGCTGAACAAGAAGGGCGGCAACACCTACACGATCGACGCGGTGGATGATCGCGGCGAGGCGCGCGAGGGCGTGCTCATCGCCCAGCGCTTCTGCTCCGACAAGAAGGTCGATGTGGTGATGGGCTATTCCTTCTCCTCCATCGCCCTTGCCGCCGTGCCGGTGTTCAATGAGTGCAAGCTCCCGGTGCTGGCCTCCGCCGTCACCAGCCCGGCGCTGACCAATGTCAGCCCCTATTTCCGCCGCAACGTGCTCACCGACGCGGTGCAGGGCACGATGATGGGCGACTACGCGGCCAAGACGCTCGGCCTCAAGTCGATCTATGTGCTGAACCAGCAGGATGATTACGGCATCGGCGTCGCCAAGGCGTTCTCCGCCGCCGCCGAGAAGGACGGCGCCAAGATCCTCGGCACCGAATCCTATCTGCTCGGCGCCAAGGATTTCCGCACCCTCTTGACCAAGGTGCGCGCCGCCAAGCCGGACGCCATCTTCATCGGCGGCTTCTACACCGAGGCGGCGAAGATCGCCGAGCAGGCCCGTGCGCTCGGCATCAAGGCGCAGCTTCTCTCCACCGATGGCGCGCTCAATGTCGAGCTGATGAAGCTCGGCCGCAACGCCGTGGAAGGCATGATCGTCTACGGCATGTTCGATCCGGCGGTCGCCACCCCGGCGACCGAGAGCTTCCTCTCCGCCTACAAGGCCGCCTACAAGGAAGACCCGAGCGCCTGGGCGGCGCTGGGCTATGACGCCGGCATGGCGCTCGGCGCGGCGGTCGATCTCGCCGCCAAGGATGGCCCGGTCACCCGCGAGAGCCTGAACGCCGCCTTCGGCAAGCTGAAGGACGTGCCCGGCGTTACCGGCCCCACCACCTTCGACCCCTCGGGCGACCGCGCCGGCGCGCTGTACTTCCTTGAAGTGAAGGACGGCAAGTTCGGCCTCGCCCCCAAGCAGCCGTAGGCCGCGCGCCGCGCGCCCTCTCCCCGACGGGGAGAGGGAAGATAGGAGCAGGCGCACCGCGCGCCCTCTCCCCATGGGGGAGAGGGTTGGGGTGAGGGGTAATCCCCGCCGCGACCGGCCCCCTCACCGACCCGCTGACGCGGGCCACCTCTCCCCGTCGGGGAGAGGGAGAAGGGGAAGCGGGACCGCTCCCCCCTCACCGGCCGGCGCTCCGCGCACACCCCACCCGTCCCGGCTCGCCCGGGCCGGCGCGTCCCTAAAGGCAACGCAGGCAGGCAATGGATTATCTCGGACAGTTGCTGGCGAACGGATTGGTGCTCGGGGCGATCTACGCCCTCGCCGCCGTCGCCTTCACCCTGGTGTACGGCGTCGTGCGCCTGGTGAACTTCGCCTTTGGCGAACTGTTCATGCTCGGCGCCTTCCTCACCGCGTCGCTGATGCTGCCCGAGGTGCGCCTGCTCGGCGCCATCGTGCCGATGCCGGGCTTCTCGCTGCCCGTCGCGGCGGCCGGCGCGATCCTGCTCACCGCCGCGCTCGGCGTGCTGGTGGACCGCATCGCCTATCGCCCGCTGCGCAACGCCCCGCGCCTTGCCCCGCTCATCACCTCCATCGCCGTCTCCGTGGTGCTGCAGAGCCTCGCCCAGACCGTCTGGGGCGCCGAGGAACTGCGCTTTCCCGAATTCCACCTCGCCACACTGCCGCCGGTGGTGCTGTTCGATTCGATCTATCTCTCGGTGATGGACCTGGTGGTGATGGCCACCGCGCTGGCCGCCATGCTCGGGCTTTCCGCCTTCATCGCCCGCTCCTCGCTCGGCCGGGCGATGCGGGCGAGCGCGGAAGACCAGATGGCGGCGACGCTGGTCGGCATTCCGGTCAACCGGGTGGTGGCCGCCGCCTTCGCCATCGGCTCGGGCTTTGCCGCTCTGGCCGGGCTGCTCTATGCGCAGACCTATGGCTTCGCCCATTCCAGCATGGGCTTCCTGCCCGGACTGAAGGCGCTCACCGCCGCCGTGCTCGGCGGCATCGGCTCCATTCCCGGCGCGGCGTTGGGCGGGCTCATTCTCGGCCTCGTCGAGGCGCTGGGGGCGGGCTATCTGCCCAACGGCACCGCCTGGAAGGACGCGATCAGCTTCGTGCTGCTGGTCGGGCTGCTTTATCTGCGCCCGCAGGGCCTGCTCGGCAAGCCGGAGCTGAATTCCGCCGGGCGCGGCAGCCTGCTCGGCGGCGCCTCGGAATTCGGTGCCGTCTGGCTGCGCGCCGCCTTCGCCCGGCTCGACGGATGGCTCGCCCGCGCCGCTTCCGCCGGCACGCCTGCCGCGCTCGGCCTGCTGGCGCTGGCGCTCCTCGTCGGCGCGCTGGTGCCGTCCGATTACTGGCTGCGCATCCTCACCCTCGTGGTGATCTACGGCATGCTGGCGAGCGGGCTCAACGTCATTGTCGGCTTTGCCGGCCTGCTGGATCTCGGCTTCGTCGCCTTCTGGGCGGTGGGCGCCTATCTCACCTCGATCCTGTTCGTGCTGGTGCTCAAAGACCAGTTCGGCGTCGAGCCGGCGACGATCTGGTGGCTGCTCTATCTCAACCTGCCGCTGGCGGGCCTGCTCGCGGCCGGCTTCGCGGTGATGCTCGGCACACCGACGCTGCGGCTGCGCGGCGATTATCTCGCCATCATGACGCTCGGCTTCGGCGAGATCGTGCGCATCGTCGCCATCAACTGGATGGACCTCACCAACGGGCCGATGGGCATTCGCGGCATTCCCGCGCCGAACCTGTTCGGCATCGCGCTCGGCTCGCCGCGGGCGCAGTTCTTCTTCGCCCTGGCGCTGGCGGTCGTCGTCGTCTTCGCCATCGCCCGTCTGGTGCGTTCCTATGTCGGGCGCGCCTGGGTGGCGATCCGCGAGGATGAGGAGGCGGCGGAGGCGATGGGCGTGCCCACCGCGCGCTACAAGCTCTATGCCTATGCCGCGAGCGGCTTCGTCGGCGGCTTTGTCGGCGTGTTCTACGCCCACACCCAGCAATATATCAGCCCGCTGAACTTCTCCCTGTTCGAGAACATCCTGCTCTTGATGCTGGTGGTGCTCGGCGGGCTCGGCACCTTCATCGGGCCGTTCGTCGGCGCGCTGATCTGGATCGTGTTCCTGCAGCTGGCGCTCGACCTGCCCTTCGTGCAGGCCTACCCGGAAACCCGCTTCGCTTTGCTCGGCATCGTGCTGATCGTGCTGATGGTGTTCCGCCCGCAGGGCCTCGCCGCCAGCGCCCGCGTCGCCCTGACCATGCCCGGAACGCGGCCCGGCGCCCGGCGCGCGGAGGAGGTGGCATGAAACCTCTGACCGGAGCGCCCACCCCCACGCCGCTGCTGGAAGCCCGCGCCATCACCGTGCGCTTCGGCGGGCTGCAGGCCGTCGGCGACCTCGACATGGCGGTCGCGCCCAACGCCATTCACGGGCTGATCGGCCCCAATGGCGCCGGCAAGACCACGGTGCTGAACGTGCTCACCGGCTTCGTCCGGCCGACCGAGGGCCAACTCGTGTTCGACGGCGCGGAGATCAGCGGGCTGGGCGTCAACGGCTTCGCCCGGCGCGGCCTTGCCCGCACCTTCCAGAACATCCGGCTGTTCGGCGCCATGACGGTGCTGGAGAGCGTGCTGGTCGGCGCGCATCAGCGTTTTTCCGCCAATGCGCTGTCGCTCGTCTTCGGCCGGCGCGCCGCGCGCGCGGCGGAAGCGGCGATGATCGCCCGCGCCTATGAGCTGCTCGCCTTTGTCGGGCTGGGGCCGGAGGTGGCCGACCGCGTCGCCACCACCCTCTCCTATGGCCATCAGCGCCGGGTCGAGATCGCCCGCGCGCTCATCTCCGCGCCCAAGCTGCTGCTGCTCGACGAGCCGCTCGCCGGCATGAACGCGGTGGAGAAGGCCGAGATCGCCGATCTCGTGCGGCAGGTGCGGGCGCAGGGCATCGCCGTGCTGCTGATCGAGCACGACATGCAGGTGGTGCGCCGGCTGTGCGACCACCTCACCGTACTGGAATACGGCCGCAAGCTGGCGGACGGCGCCCCGGAACAGGTGCTGGCCGACCCGGCGGTGCAGGCCGCCTATCTCGGCCGGGCGAGGTGAGCGCGATGAGCCAGACTGGACACATCGTCCACCACACCGCACCGACCGGTCACGCCGATACGGCCACGCCGCCGCTACTCCAGGTTGAAAACCTGGCCGTCTCCTATGGCCGCATCCGCGCCGTGGATGGCGTCAATCTCCATGTCGAGCCCGGCCGCATCGTCTCGCTGGTCGGCTCCAACGGCGCCGGCAAGACCACGACGCTGATGGCGCTCTCCGGCCTGCTCCCCCTCGCCTCCGGGCGAATTCGCTTTGCCGGAGAAGACATTACCGCGCTGGCGCCGGAGCTGCGGGTGGCGCGCGGCATCGCCCATGTGCCGGAACGCCGCCGCGTCTTCGCCGGCATGACCGTGCGCGAAAACCTTATGCTCGGCGCCTATGCGCGCGGCGATACCGTTGATATCGCAAGCGATCTTGAGCGCATGGTGGCGCTGTTCCCGCGCCTCGGCGAGCGCATGGCGCAGCAGGCCGGCACCATGTCCGGCGGCGAGCAGCAGATGCTCGCCATCGCGCGGGGCCTCATGTCGCGCCCCTCCCTGCTGATCATGGACGAGCCCACCATGGGCCTCGCCCCGCAGATGATCGACCTCATTCTCGACACCGTGCTGGAGATCCGCAAGCAGGGCACCACCATCCTGCTCGTCGAACAGAACGCCGTGGAGGCCATGCGCCTCTCCGATCACGTCTACATCATGCGCCTCGGCCGCATCGTCCATGAGGACAGCGGCGCCAATATCGACCCGGAGCGCGTGAAGTCTTTCTATCTTGGAGCCGATGCATGACCGATACTTCAGGAGCTCCGCGCATGCGGCTCGGAACCTTCCTCGGTGTGCCCCCGGCAACATCCGTCCGTGCCGGGCAGATCGCCGTCATCGGCCTGCCCTTCGACTGCGGCACCCACGCCACCCGCATCGGCTCGCGCCAGGGGCCGGCCGCGTTCCGCGCCATGTCGAGCGAGGTGCGCCCGTTCTATCCCCCGCTGGCGGATACCGATCCGCGCGACGGCGGGCGGGTCGTGGATCTCGGCGATGTCGATGTCGTCGCCTCCGATATCGGCCCGTCCATGGCGGCGATGGAATCCGTGGTGCAGCAGGTGGTGACGGCGGACGCGGTGCCGCTCTGCGTCGGCGGCGACGGCACCGTCACGCTTCCGGTTTTGCGAGCTCTGGCAAAGCGTTACCCCGAGCTGGTGCTGATCCATATCGACGCCCATACCGACGCCTATCCCGGCGAGGAGCTGAACACCGGCACCACTTTCACCCTGGCGGCGCAGGAAGGGCTGATCGACACCAAGCGCTCCTTCCACATCGGCGCGCGCGGCACCATGCTGGTCGGCGGCGCCTATGACCACACGCGCGGCCTCGGCTACCGGCTGATCCCGGGTGACGAGGTGCGCCGGCGCGGCCCGGAGGCCATTGCCGCCGAGGTCCGCGAAGTGGTCGGCACCCGCCCCGTGCACCTGTCCTTCGACATGGATTATTTCGACCCCTCCGCCGCGCCGGGCGTCGCCACCCCCACCTGGGGCGGCCCGCCCGTGGCGGAAGTGTTCGATCTTCTGCACGGACTCAAGGGGTTGGACCTTGTCGGCGTCGACATCAACACGCTGAGCCCGCCGCATGACGTGCAGGGCATGTCGGCCATGCTGGCCGGCCATGTCGCCGTCATCGCCCTTCATCTCGTCCAGCTCGGCCAGGCGGAACACCGCCTGAATGCCGGGCATCGCTGAACGAAAGGCCCCGGTCATGAGCCTGGAAACGACGCTGGTTCCCGAACCCTATGTCTGGTCCGAGCCGCCGCTCGGCGACGCCAAGAGCGCGCCGACCCGCTTCTACACCGACCCCGCCGTGTTCAAGGCCGAGGTGGACCACATCCACATGAAGAGCTGGTTCTTCGCCGGCCGGGTGGAAGAGGTGGCAAAGCCCGGTGATTTCAAGGCCCTCGACAGCGTCGGCGGGCCGGTGCTGCTGGTACGCGGCGAGGACGAGGTGCTGCGCGCCTTCGCCAATGTCTGCCGCCACCGCGCCTCCATCATTATGGAAGGCTGCGGCAACGCGAAGAACCTCACCTGTCCCTACCACGCCTGGAACTACCGGCTGGACGGCACGCTGGCCGGCGCGCCGGGCATGCGCGAAGTGCCGAAATTCGAGAAACCGCCGCATGGCCTCATCCCGATCCGCATGGAGGTGTGGGAAGGCTCGGTGTTCCTCAATTACGACGACAGCGCCCCCGGCCTGATGACCCATCTCGGCAACATGCCGGAGCTGGTCGGCAGCCATCGGCTCGGCGACATGGTCAAGACCTGGCACATGGAGATCGAGACGCGGTGCAACTGGAAGCTCCTGCTCGAAAACGCCATGGAGACCTACCACACCGGCATCGTCCACGCCGCCACCGTCGGCGCCCAGCGTTCGGTGAGTTTCCCCACCCAGGGCAACTGGCACGTCATCCAGGTGCAGGCGAACCGCTCCATCGCCGTGCTCGGGCAGGAGCCGCCCTTCCCCCCCATCGAGGGCCTGTCCGAGCAGGCGCGCAAGGGCACCTTCTTCACCGTGATCGAGCCGACCGTGCAGTTCGTCTACGCCCAGGACTGCGCCTGGTGGCTGGCGGTGCGGCCGATTTCCGTTGACCGCTCCGTGCTTTCCGTCGGCGGCTGCTTCCCCAGGGCCTATACTGAGCTGCCCGATTTCGAGGAGCGCGCGGCGCCCTATTACAAGCGCTGGGAAGCGGTGGCGATGGAGGATGTCGACATCCTGCAGAAGCAGCAGATCGGCCTGTCCTCCTGCCTCGCCCGCCCCGGCCCGCTCTCCTGGCGCGACGACATGGTGTTGGCGATGAACCGCTGGGTGATGGCGCAGCTGCCGGCCGACATCGTCGCCGGCATGGCCGAGGGTACCGAGTGAAACCTATGCGTGTGCTTCTCACCCATAACCGCGACCTGCTCAAACATTTCTACGGCTACAGGGCCGTCGACGCCCTGAAGGCACTGCCGATCGAGCTGGTGATGAACGACAGTCATGAGCCCCTGTCGGGAGACACCCTCGTGAAGGCGGCGGAGGGCTGCGAGGTGGTCATTTCAGACCGCCTCGCAGCCGGCCCGCGCGAGGTGATGCAGCGGCTGAAGGATGTGAAGCTGTTCACCCGCTGCGCCGTCGACATGCGCAATATCGACGTGGACGCGGCGTCCGAGGCCGGCATCCTCGTCTGCAACTGCTCCTCCGGCTATGCCGACGCGGTGGCCGAGCACACGCTGGCCCTCATGCTCGATCTCGCCCGCAACATCACGCGGGATGCCGAGCGCTACCATGCGGGCGACGCCTCGCATCCCATGGTATTCGGACGGCAGATGGCCGGCGCGCATGTCGGCGTCATCGGCTATGGCTCGATCGGCCGGCGCATCGTCGAACTGGCGCTGGCCTTCAAGATGAAGGTGACGGTCTACGACCCCTATGCGCGCTTCGACAATGGCGCGGTCATCCCGGTCGGGCTCGATGAGGTGCTCTCCCAGCCGGATTTCGTCGTCTGCGCCGCCTATGCGACGCCGGAGACGGAGCGGATGATGAACGCGGACGCCTTCGCCAAGATGCGGCGCGACGCCTTCTTCATCAACATCTCGCGCGGCATTCTGGTGGATGAGGACGCGCTGGAGGCGGCGCTCACCTCGGGCACCATCGCCGGCGCCGGGCTCGATGTCGGCGACGGGCGCGACCAGCAGCCCTCGCTGCGCCTCGCCCGCCTGCCCAATGTCGTCGCCACGCCGCATTCGGCGGCGCTGATGATCGAGCCTTCCGAATTCCAGGCGATGGAGACGGTGGAGCAGGTGAAGGCGATGCTGGAGGGCCGGCTGCCGATCCACGCCAAGAACCCGCACCGCCTGTCCAACTGGCGGTCGCGATGAGCGCGCTTCTGCCCACGCGGGCGCCGGCCTTCACGCCGCCGCCGGGCGCGTGCGACTGCCACATGCACATCTATGGCCCGGCGGAGACCTATCCGCCCGCTCCCGCCTCGCCGTTTCCGCCGGTCGCGGGGGGCGATATCGCCGCCTATCTCAAGGTGCGCGCCACGCTCGGCCTCTCGCGCGCTGTCGTCGTGCAACCCTCGGTCTATGGCTTCGACAACCGCGCCACCTTGGACGCGATGGCGATCCTCGGGGAAGACGCCCGCGGCGTCGCCGTGGTGCCGCCCGATGTGAGCGACGCGGAGCTGGAGCGGCTCACCGGCCTCGGCATATGCGGCATCCGCTTCTTCATGATCGGCGGCGGCGCGCTCGGCTGGGACGATCTGGAAACGCTGGCGGCGAAGACCGCGGCTTTCGGCTGGCATGTGCAGATGCAGGTGGATGGGCGGCTTTTGCACGAGCAAGCCGACCGCCTCGCCCGCCTGCCGGGCCGGTTGGTCATCGACCACAACGGCAAGTTCCTGGAACCCGTCGGCCTCGATCATCCCGGTTTCAAGGCGCTGCAAGGCCTGCTGGACGGCGGGCGCACCTATGTGAAGGCCTCGGGCGTCTATGAGACCTCGCGCCTCGGCCCACCCTTCTACAGCGATGTCGCCGCGCTCGCCCGCGCGCTGATCGCCCATGCGCCGGAGCGCTGCCTGTTCGCCACCAACTGGCCGCACCCTTCCAAGCCCGGCAACCCGCCGGACGACGCGGCGCTGGTCGACCTGTTCCGCGACTGGTGCGGCAGCGACGCCCTTGCCGCCAAGATCATGACAGACAATGCGGCGGCGCTGTATGGCTTCCCCGCAATACCGCCCGAGCAGGAACGCCTCCCGTGATCACCACTCACCGCTCCACTTTTTTCGGCCCGTCCCGCCCCACTTTGTTCGCCCGCGACGCGGCGATCGCCACCTCGCATCCGCTGGCCACGGCGGCGGGGCTTGAGGTGCTGCAGGCCGGCGGCAACGCCATGGACGCGGCCCTGGCGGCGGTGGCGGCGCAATGCGTGGTCGAGCCGGCAATGACCGGGATTGGCGGCGACTGCTTCGTGCTCTACGCGCCCAAGGGCAAGCCCACCGTGGCGCTGAACGGCAGCGGGCGGGCGCCCATGGCCGCCAGCGTCGCGGCGCTGAAGGCCGCCGGCCTCACCACCGAGATTCCCCGCACCAGCCCGCATGCGGTCACTGTACCGGGGGCGATTTCCGCCTGGACACGCCTTCACGCCGACTATGCGACGCTGCCGCTCGACCGGCTGTTCGCCCGCGCCATCGACTATGCCGAGAACGGCTACCCCATCGCCCAGCGCGTCGCCTTCGACTGGGCCGACGACGCGCCGCTGCTGGTGCAGGATGCCAATGCCAGCGCCTTCTTCCTCAAGGACGGCAAGCCGCTGGTGGCGGGTGATCGCCACGCCCAGCCGCTGCTCGGCCAGCGCCTGCGCGACATCGCCGCCCATGGCGCGGCCGCCTTCTATGAGGGCGCGACGGCGCAATCGCTGGTGCGCTATCTCAATAGCCTCGGCGGCCTGCACACCGAGGAAGACTTCGCCGCGATGAAGGACGGCGCCTTCTACACCACGCCGATCGCCACCGAGTATCGCGGCTATACCGTGGAGGAATGCCCGCCCAACGGGCAGGGCCTCGCGGCGCTGATGCTGCTCAACATCCTGCGCGAATTCGACCTCGGCGAGGGAATGTCGCTGGCCGACCGGGTGCATCTCCACGCCGAGGCCGGCAAGCTCGCTTACTACAACCGCGACGCCCTGCTGGCCGACCCCGCCGCGATGACGGTGCCGGTGGAGACGCTGCTCTCCCGCGACACCGCCCGCCGCCTCGCCGCCCGCATCGACATGGGCCGCGCGCTGCCGCCCGCGCTGTGGGATGAGCCGGAGCACAAGGACACCGTTTACATCAGCGTCGTCGACCGCGACGGCAACATGGTGTCGTTCATCAACTCGCTGTTCCACGGCTATGGCTCCACCCGCATCGACCCGGAAACCGGCGTGCTGCTGCATTCGCGCGGCGCGTCCTTCCGGCTGATCGAGGGCCACCCCAACGCCATCGCCGGCGGCAAGCGGCCGATGCACACCATCATCCCCGGCCTGCTGCGCAAGGACGGCGAGGCGTTGGGCGTGTTCGGCGTCATGGGCGGGCAATACCAGGCCTCCGGTCAGGCGGCGCTGCTCTCCGGGCTGTTCGACCGCCATCTCGACGTGCAGATGGCGGTGGACGCGCCGCGCGCCTTCGCCCATGACGGCGTGCTGGAAATCGAGCCGACCTGGCCCGAAAGCCTGCGCGCCGAGCTGGAAGCGCGCGGCCACACCGTCACCACCGCCGTCGAACCGCTCGGCGGGGCGCAGATCATCCTGCGCGATCCCGCGAGCGGCTTCCTTCTGGCCGGCTCGGACCCGCGCAAGGATGGCTGCGCCATGGGTTTCTGAACCTTTGCGGCAGGTCCGCCCTCCCCCTCCCCCCGTCGGATCAGCGCCATGCACGATGAACCCCTCCCCCGCCGGCATCGGATCGGCATGCTGACGCCGTCTTCCAACACGGTGCTGGAGCCCTATACGGCGCGGATGCTGGAGCCGCTTTTCCCCGAGGTGACGGCGCATTTCGCCCGTTTCCGGGTGACGCGTATCGCGCTCGACGACAGCGCCTCCAACCAGTTCCGCCAGGAGCCGATCCTGGCGGCGGCGGAGCTGCTCGCCGACGCCCGCACCGACATCATCGCCTGGAACGGCACCTCGGCGAGCTGGCTCGGCTTCGACACCGATGCGCGGCTCTGCGCGGCGATCGAGGCGCGAACGGGCGTGAAGGCCACCAGCTGCATTCTCGGCCTCAACCGGCTGCTCGCGGAGGGCGGGGTGCGGCGGCTCGGCCTCGTCACCCCCTACACCGCCGATGTCGGCGCCCGCATCGCCGCCAATTACGCCGCGCATGGCGTGGAGGTGGTGGCCGGACTCCATGCCGGCCTGTCCGACAACTTCTCCTTCGCCGACATCGCCGACGACCAGGTCGGCCATATGTGCGCGAAGGTTGCGGCGGCAAAGCCCGACGCCATCGCCATTGTCTGCACCAATATGCGCGGCGCACGGGTTGGCGCGGAGATCGAGCGCGCGCTCGGGATTCCCATCATCGATTCCGTCGCCGCCACGCTGTGGGGCTGCCTGCGCGCGCTCGACCTTCCCATCGCGCCGCTCGCCGGCTTCGGCTCGCTCTTCGCTACACCGGCCTTTGCCGGCCTCAGCGCCCCTGCGCCCGCCGCCACGCCGCCGGGGTCGCGCCGATAAGCCGGCGGAAGCTGCGGGTCAGGTGCGCCTGATCGGTGAAGCCGGTGGCGGAAGCGATTTCGGTGAGCGGCAGCTCGGTATCGGTCAGCAGCGCCTGCACCCGCCGCAGCCGCGCCTTGAGGTGCCACTGATAGGGCGGCACCCCGGTCGCGGCCTTGAAGGCATGGCTGAAATAGGATTGCGACAGGCCGGTCAGCTCCGCCAGTTCCTGCAGGCGGATGTTGCGGGCGCAATGGGCCTCGATGAAATCCGTCACCCGCCGCAGCTGGCGCGGGGAGAGCGCGGGGCCCCGCGCCGCCGCGCTCGGCGCGCGGCCGAGCTTCAAGAGGTCGATGAACAGAGCGAGGGTCAGCCCATCGCCATAGAGGTCGTGGCGACGCTCGGGGCCGGTGCATTCCTCCGCGATCAGCTGCGCCAGGGTGAACAGGCGCGGATCGAGAAAATCGAGCCGCGGCGTCGCCAGCCGCTCATCGTCGAGATCCTCGCCGAGGCGCTCGCTGAGCGTCGGCGCGTGGAAATGCAGGTCGAGGTGGCGCACCCGCACCGGCTCGTCGACATGCGACCAGATCGGCAGGTCGGCGGGCACGAAGCTCATGCGGTGCGGGGCACGCTGCACCCGGCGCGGGCGACCATCCACCGAGAGCTGCACATCCGAGCGCCCGCCCTCGCGCTCCAGCACCACGAACAGCCGGGCATCGCGCGAGACATAATGCCCGCCCGCCCCCGCCGCGCAGGCGACATGCCAGACATCGGCGATGATGCCGTTCCAGCTGCGCCAGTGCAGCTCGTCCAGAAGGGTGATGCCCTCCACGGTGGAGGTCATGCGCGGTTGAAAGCTCATTCAGCGTGCCATTCGTCAAGATCAACGCGGCACTTCATAGATTAGAATCAATATGAAGTAACACTCTCGCCTTGATCTCGCGCCAAATCCGTTGGATCAGGGGGCACTAGAGAACACGATCGTTCAAAACACAAGAGGATGCGACAAGAACGGCGGAATGTTGATTGATATGAAGCGGTGTTTCCCAGGGCCGGAGGGGAACGCTTCTTTATAATTCATCTCAACTGCTGAAAACGGGTACCGTGATGCGCAAAGGGCTGGCCCTCTCAACGATGTCGCTGCTGATGGGCAGCACGGCGATCCTTGTCTCGGCCCCGGCGGCACGGGCGCAGCAGCAGGGTGCGGCGGCCATCGAGCTTGAGCAGATCGACATTCAGGGCCAGCGCACGGACGACACGCAGGGCTATGTCGCCCGCACCAGCACCGCCGGCACCAAGACCGACACGCCGCTGATCGAGGTGCCGCAGTCCATCTCCGTCGTCACCCGCGACCAGATGGACGCGCGCGGCGTGCAGAGCGTCGGGCAGGCGCTCGACTACACCGCCGGCGTCGTCTCCCAGCCTTTCGGCGCCGATCCGCGCTTCGACTACCCGATCATCCGCGGCTTCGCCGCCGACAACAGCATGTATCTCAACGGCCTGAAGCTGATGCGCGAGGCCGGCACCAATGCCATCGACCCCTATGGGCTGGAGCGCATCGACGTGGTGCGCGGCCCCGCCTCGGTGCTCTATGGCCAGGGCAATCCCGGCGGCCTGCTCGACTTCATCTCCAAGCGCCCGACCTTCACCAATTTCGGCGAGGTGCAGGTGGAGGCCGGCAGCTACGACCGCTATGTCGGCCGTTTCGACATTGGCGGCGTGCTGCCGGACAATGCCGACATCTCCTACCGCCTCACCGGCCTTGCCCGCGAGAGCGACACCCAGACCGACTATATCGACGACAACCGGCTGTTCTTCGCCCCGGCGCTGACCTGGCGGCCTTCGACCGACACCGAGCTCACCGTGCTGGCCAATATCCAGTACGATCAGTCTGGCACCCCGGTCGGCCTGCCGGTGCAGTATACCGTGAATGCCGATGGCGGCCTGCGCCTGCCGCGCAACCTGTTCCTCGGCGATCCTGACTACGACAATTCCAACCGCACCTTCGGCAGCGTCGGCTACGAGTTCAAGCACCGCTTCAACGACACCTGGGAGTTCCGCCAGAACGCCCGTTATGCCGTGCTCGCCTGGGACTATAACAGCCTCTATTACAGCGCGCTGAGCCCGACCAATCCGCTCGTCGCCAATCGCGGCTCGTCGGAAAATTCCGAATCGCAGCAGACCTTCAATCTCGACAGCCAGATGCTCGGCAAATTCGATACCGGGGCGCTGAGCCATGAGGTGCTGGTCGGCGTCGATTATCGCCGCTACAGCGAATCCAACACCACCGCCTTCGGCACCGCCTCGCCGATCAACATCCTGTTCCCGATCTACAACCAGCCGGTCGGCGGCACGCCCTGGTACACGTCGGATGTGAACGGCACGATCTCGCAGACGGGCGTCTATGCGCAGGACCAGGTGAAGCTGCAGAACTGGCTGCTGACCGTCGGCCTGCGCCATGACTGGGCGACCACCGATTCCACCAACCTGACCAATTTCGGCGACACCACGCAGAACCAGGACGACAGCGCCTTCACCGGCCGCGTCGGCCTCACCTATCTCTTCGACAACGGCATCGCCCCCTATTTCAACTATTCCACCTCCTTCGAGCCGGTGATCGGCAACATGCCGACCCAGCTCGGCGGCGGCGCTTTCCAGCCGATGGAGGGCGAGCAGGTCGAACTCGGCGTGAAGTACCAGCCGGTGGGCTGGAACGGCTTCTTCACCGCCGCCGTCTACGACCTCACCCAGTCCAATGTGCTGTCCTCGCAGCTTATCGACGGGGTGAGCTACCAGACCCAGATCGGCGAGGTGCGGGTGAAGGGCTTCGAGTTCACCGCCGTGGCCGGGCTCGCGGACGGGCTCAACCTGATCGCCAACTATACCTATATGAACGCCGAGATCACCCAGGGCCAATATGCCGGCAACCGCCCGGCCAATGTGCCGGAGAACATGGCCAATCTCTGGCTCGACTACACCGTGCACTCGGGGGCGTGGGCGGGCTTCGGGGTTGGCGGCGGCGTGCGCTTCGTCGGTGATCGCTACGCGCTCGACGACAACAGCATCTTCCTGTCATCCAACACGCTGTTCGATGCCGCCCTGCATTACGAGAAGGGCCCGTTCAAGGCCCAGCTGAACGTCAACAACATCGCCGACGAGACCTATGTCGCCGGCTGCGGCTTCTTCGGCTGCTTCTATGGCAATGGCCGCACCGTGCTCGGAACCCTGTCCTACAAATGGTAGAGCCTGCTCCTCCGGCGCCGGCGGGCGCGCTCTGGTCGCTGCGCGAGGCGGCGTTTTCGGCCGGCGACCGGGCGATCCTCAGCCCGCTGACGCTCGATCTGGCGGCGGGGCGGGTCTATGGGCTGATCGGCCCCAACGGCTCCGGCAAGAGCACGCTGCTGAAGATGCTCGCCCGCCAGATCGCCCCGACCGGCGGCGCGATCAGCTTCGACGGCCGCCCGCTCACGGGCTGGACGGGGCGCGCCTTCGCCCGCGAGGTCGCCTATATGCCGCAATTCATGCCCGCCTCCGACGGCATGAATGTGCGCGAACTGGTCGGCCTCGGCCGCTATCCCTGGCACGGCGCGCTCGGCCGCTTCACCGCCGAGGACGAGGCACGGGTGGAGGCGGCGATCCAGCGCACCGGCCTTTCCGCCTTTCGCGACCGGGCGGTGGACAGCCTTTCCGGCGGCGAACGCCAGCGCGCCTGGCTGGCGCTGATGCTGGCGCAGGGTGCGCGCTGCCTGCTGCTGGACGAGCCGACCTCGGCGCTCGACATCGCCCACCAGATGGAGGTGCTCGCCATTCTGCGCGAGCTGGGCGACGAGGCCGGGACAGGCGCGGACGCCGGCGCGATGACGGTGATCGTCATCCTGCACGACATCAACCTCGCCGCCCGAACCTGCGACGGCCTGCTCGCCCTGCGCGGCGGGCGGCTCATCGCCCAGGGCCCGTGCGGCGCGATCATGCAGCCGGAGCAGCTGCGCGCCATTTACGGGCTCGACATGGGCGTGATGGCGCATCCCGTCAGCGGCGCGCCGATGAGCTACGTGCTGTGAGCCCCGCCCCGCACCTCCACCGCCGTGCCCTGCTCGCCGCCGGTCTGGCGACGCTGGCGCTGCGCGGCGCACCGGCGCGGGCGCACGCTCCGGATCTTCGCCTCGCCACGGTCGATTGGGCACTGCTGGAAACCCTGCTCGGCATGGGCCTCACCCCGGTGGCGGCGGCCGAACTGGTGCTGTTTCGCGAGGTGGCGGTCGAGCCGCCCGTGCCGGCCTCGGTGGTCGATATCGGCCTGCGCGGCGCGGTGAATTTCGAGGCGCTGCGGCTGACCCGCCCAAGCCTCATCCTTAGTTCCAACTTCTATGGCTGGATGGAGCCGAAGCTGCGCCTCATCGCCCCGGTCGAGACGCTGTCCATCTACCGCACCGGCCGCCCGCCCTATGGCGAAGCCGAGGCGGCGGCAAGGGCGATCGGTGGCCTGACCGGGCGCGAGGACGCGGCCCGAGCGCTGATCGACACCGTCGCCGGGCAGATCGACGCCAGCCGGCAGCGCCTCACCGCGCAGGCGGGCCGGCCGCTGCTGGTGCTCAATCTCGGCGATTCCAGGCATTTCCGCGTCTTCGGTGCCGACAGCCTGTTCGGCGAGGTGATTTCCCGCCTCGGCCTGACCAATGCCTGGAGCAAGCGCACCTTCTACGCCGCCTCCGCCCCGCTCGGGCTGGAGGCGCTGGCGCGCTTTCCCGAGGCCTTCCTCGTCATCCTGCGCCCCGTGCCGCCGGATGCGGCGCGGGTGCTCGCCACCAGCGCGCTGTGGAACGCCCTGCCCAATATCCGTGCCCACCGCTTCGCCGTGCTCGACAGCGTCGATCCCTTCGGCGGTCTGCCCACCGCCGCGCGCTTCGCCCGCCTGCTCACGGCGGCGCTGCTGGACGACGGACCGACGAGCGGAGGCGGCCTTGGCTGAGCTCGCCTTGCCCCGCCCCGCCAGCCTGCGGCCGCTGCCTTTCGGGCTCGCGCTCGCCGCGCTCGGCCTCGGCCTGTTCGCGCTGGTGCTGCTGCGCCGGCCGGACATGCCGGGCGCGTCGTTCGATCTCGACGCGCTGCTGCTCTGGCACAGCCTGCTGCCGCGCGCGGCGACCGCGCTGCTGGCCGGCGCGGCGCTGGGGCTTTCCGGCGCGCTGCTGCAACGGGTGCTGCGCAACCCGATCGCGGATCCCTCCACGCTCGGCATCGCCGCCGGCGCGCAGCTGGCCCTGACGCTGGCCCTAGCCTTCGCCCCGGCGCTGCTCGCCTTCTCGCGCGAGGGCACCGCCTTTGCCGGCGGCGTGGTGGCGGTGGCATTGGTGCTGGCGCTGAGCGCCCGGCGCGGCTTCGAGCCGGTGACGCTGGTGGTCGCCGGCATGACGCTGTCGCTGATGGCCGGCGCGCTGAGCGCGGCGCTCATCCTCGCGCGCGGGGATTATGTGTTCGCCCTGTTCATCTGGGGCGCCGGCTCGCTGCACCAGCAGAACTGGGAACCGGCGCTTGTCATCGGCACGCGGCTGGCGCTGGCGGCTGGCGCCACCTTCCTGCTGCGCCGCCCGCTCGGCCTCATGGCGCTGGACGATGCCGGCGCGCGCAGCCTCGGCATGGCGGTGCAGGGAATGCGGCTCGCCGTCATCGCGGTGGCGGTAGCGCTGGCGGCGAGCGTGGTGTCCGAGGTCGGGGTGATCGGCTTTGTCGGCCTCGCCGCCCCGGCCTTGGCGCGCGTCGCCGGGGCAAGGCGGCCGGACGCCGTGCTGCTCGCCGCGCCGCTGATCGGCGCGCTGCTGCTGTGGATCACCGACAGCCTGGTGCAGCTCACCGCCGGCAGTGGCGGCGACCTCATCCCGACCGGCGCGGCGGTCGGCCTGCTCGGCGGGCCGCTCTTGCTGTGGCTGCTGCCGCGCCTGCGCGCCACCGCCCCGCCGCTCACCGCCCCTGCCACGCCCCGCCGCCGCTGGCGCCACCCGCGCCGCGTTCTCGCCGGGCTGGCCGTCGCGGCCCTTCTGGTCGGACTTTTCGCGCTGGTCGCCGGGCGCGATCTCGAGGGCTGGGCCCTCGCCACCGGGCCGCTGCTGACGGAGCTTCTGGCGTTCCGCGCCCCGCGCGTCGTCGCGGCGGCGGCCGCCGGCGGGCTGCTCGGCGCGGCCGGGGCGATCATGCAGAAGCTCACCGGCAATCCGCTCGCCGGCCCGGAAGTGCTGGGTGTCAGCGCTGGCGCCGGGGTCGGCCTCGCCGCCGCGCTGATGCTCGTACCGGAGGCCGGCCCGGGCCTGCTGCTCGCCGCCAGTGCCGGCGGCGCGTTGGGCGCACTGCTGCTGGTGCTGGCCATCGCGGCGGCGACCGGCTTCGGGGCGGAAAAGCTGCTGCTCGCCGGCATCGCGCTCGGCTGCATGGCGCTCGCGATTCTCTCCGCCGTCTTCGCCGCCGGCGGGCCGGGCAGCTTTTTGCTGCTGGCCTGGTTGGCCGGCACCACCGACCGGGTCGACCTGATGCAGGCCGGCATTCTCGCCGCCTGCGCGCTTGTCCTGCTCCTTCCCGTCGCCCTCGCCGGCCGCTGGCTGGCCCTGCTGCCGCTCGGCGCGGGGGTCGCCGGCTCGCTCGGCCTGAGGGTGGCGGCAAGCCAGCTGCTGCTCACGCTGCTCGCGGCGGCGATGACCGGGGTGGCGGCGTTCTTCGTCGGCCCGCTCAGCCTCGTCGGGCTGATCGGCCCGCACCTCGCCCGCCAGCTCGGCCTGAATCGCGGCGCCCTCTTCGTCTTCGCCTCGGCACTCATCGGCGCGCTGGTGCTGCTGCTGGCGGACTGGCTGGCCCGCATGGTCGCCTTCCCCTACCAGCTGCCCACCGGCCTGCTCGCGGCGCTGGTTGGCGGGCCGTACCTGATCTGGCTGCTGCAACGGGGAGACCGGCATGGGTGAACCCTTCACCGCGCAGGCGCGCATCGCCTGCACCGGCGCGGCGGACCTCCTCGCCCGCCTCTGCGCCCGGCTGGAGCCGGAGACGCTGCGCGAGCGCACGCCGCATGCGGCGCGGCTGGAGAACTGGTGCGGCGAGGCGGCGCTGTCCATCGACGCCGCCGGCCGGCTGGTGCTTGACGCCCGCAGCGACCGCGAGGACCGGCTTTCCGTGCTGCGCATGCAATTGGCCGAGCATCTCCACGCCGCCATGGAAGGGGCCGCCCCCGTCTTCGCCTGGGAAGGCCATGGCGCCGGCAAGCCAGACCTACCCTATTTCCGCGCCATGCGTGTCGCCGCCGCCTACCCGGTCACGCCGCGCATGCGCCGCGTGGTGCTGCAAGGCGACGCCGCGCATTTCGCCAGCGGCGGGCTGCATGTGCGGCTGCTCATTCCGCCGGCCGGCCGCACGCCGGTCTGGCCGCACGCGGCTCCCGACGGGCGCATCGTCTGGCCGGCGGGGGCGGACGCGGTCATCCCCCGCGTCTACACCGTGCGGGAGGTCGATGCGGCGGCAGGCACGCTGGCGCTCGACATGGTGCTGCACCCCGGCGCCGCCACGCCGGGGTCGGATTTCGCCCGTGACGCCCGTCCCGGCGACCCGGCGGGGCTGCTCGGTCCCGGTGGCGCCGGCCTGCCGCCGGCCCGCTTGTATGTGCTCGCCGGCGACGAGACCGCGCTGCCCGTCATCGCCCGCCTGCTGGCGGAACTGCCGGCTGAGGCGCAGGCGGTGGTGCGGCTGGAAGTGGCGGATGCGGGCGAACGCCAGCCCCTGCCCTCGCCCGCCCGGCTCGATGTCGAATGGCTCCTTCGCGACGGCGCCCCCGCCGGCACCGGCGACCTTCTGGAGCGGGCGGTCCGCGCGCTCGACCTGCCCGCCGACCCTGAGGACATGTATGTGTTTGCCGGCTGCGAGCAGCAGACCGCGCGGGCCCTGCGCCGCCACCTCACCCAGGAACGCGGCCTCCCCAAGTCCCGCTGCGCCATCGCCGCCTATTGGCGGCGTGGCCACGCGGGAGTCGATCTGGCCGATTGAGGCCGCTATAAGCGATCCATCATGCAGCTCATCCGGCCCTTCCTGTCCTATTACGCCCCCTATAAGGGGCTGTTCATGCTCGATTTTTCCTGCGCGGTCGTCTCCGGCCTGCTGGAACTCGGCTTCCCCGTCGCGGTGAAGCTGTTCATCGACCATCTGCTGCCGGGGCAGGACTGGCACCTCATCGTCTGGGCAGCAGTGGGGCTGCTCGTAGTCTATCTGCTCAATGCGGCGCTGATGGCGGTCGTCACCTATTGGGGGCACATGCTCGGCATCAATATCGAGACCGAGATGCGCCGCCGCGCCTTCGACCATGTGCAGAAACTGTCCTTCTCCTATTTCGACAACCACAAGACCGGCCATCTCGTCGCCCGGCTGACCAAGGACCTCGAAGAGATCGGCGAGGTCGCCCATCACGGCCCGGAAGACGTGTTCATCGCGCTCATGACCTTTGTCGGCGCCTTCCTGGTGATGCTGAGCGTCAATGTCCCGCTCGCGCTGCTCACTGCCGTGATCGTGCCCGCCAGCGCGCTCATCACCACCCGCTACGGGCGGCGGATGACGGAGAATTTCCGCGCTCTGTTCGGCAGGGTCGGCGCCTTCAACGCCCGTATCGAGGAGAATATTGGCGGCATCCGCGTGGTGCAGTCCTTCGCCAATGAGGAGCACGAGACCCGGCTGTTCGCGGTGGAGAATGCGCATTACCGCACCACCAAGCTGGAAGCCTACCGGCTGCTGGCGGCCAATGCCTCGCTGTCCTATCTCGGCATGCGCCTGACCCAGGTGATCATCATGCTGGCCGGCACCTGGTTCGTGCTGCGCGGCGAACTCAGCAATGGCGGCTTTGTCGGCTTCCTGCTGCTGGTCGGCGTGTTCTTCCGACCGCTGGAGAAGATCGCGGCGGTCATGGAAGTCTACCCCAAGGGCATTGCCGGGCTGCGCTCCTATCTCGATTTCCTCGCCACCCGCCCGGATGTGGCGGACAAGCCGGGCGCGGTGGCGCTCGCCGAGGTGAAGGGCGCCATCCGCTATGAGGGCGTGCGCTTCGCCTATGGCACGGCGGCGCCAGTGCTGAACGGCATCGACCTCGACATACGAGCCGGCGAAAGCGTCGCCTTTGTCGGCCCCTCGGGCGCGGGCAAGACCACGCTGTGCTCGCTGCTGCCGCGCTTCTACGATGTCGCGGGCGGGCGCATCAGCATTGACGGGCACGACATTCGCGACGTGCAGCTCGCCTCGCTGCGGCGGAACATCGGCATTGTGCAGCAGGACGTGTTCCTGTTCGGCGGCACCATCCGCGAGAACATCGCCTATGGCCGGCTTGACGCCAGCGAGGAGGCGATCCGCGAGGCGGCGCGCCGGGCGCAGCTCGACGATCTCCTGGCCGGCCTGCCGCTCGGGCTCGACACGGTGATCGGCGAGCGCGGGGTGAAACTCTCGGGCGGGCAGAAGCAGCGGCTCGCCATCGCCCGCATGTTCCTGAAGGACCCGCCGATCCTCATCCTCGACGAGGCGACCTCGGCGCTGGACAGCGAGACCGAGTGGGAAATCCAGCGCGCGCTGGCGGCGCTCTCGGTGGGGCGCACCACGCTGATCATCGCCCACCGGCTCTCCACCATCCGCACCGCCGACCGCATTGTCGTCGTCACTCGCGAGGGCATCGCCGAGCAGGGCAACCATGCCGAATTGGTGGCGCGCGGCGGCATCTATGCCCGCATGGTGCGCACTCAGTTCAGCGAGCCCGAGCGCATTCCCGCCTAGAAAAAGCGCGGCGCCGTTTTTTTTCCGCAACGCACGGAACCTTCCGTCCCCTCGGCGGTTTAGGAGCGCCGGGGATTGCGATGCGCGCCAGACAGGCGTCAGCACGCCCCGGCTTTCCATCCTGGCGGGAGTGGCGGCGGCGTGCAGCTCAAGGCGTTCGAGGAGAAGCCAGCCCTTCTCTATGTCATCCTCGCGGTGTTCACCGCGCTGGTGTTCCTCGCGGATCTGTCGGTGCCGCTCGGCGTCGCCGTCTGGGTCACCTATCTCATCCCGCTGGTGCTGGCTTATCTCGCCTGGAACACCGCCGTCCCGCTCGCCACCGCCGCCGCCGTCACCGTGGTGATCGCCGCCGGTTTCCTGGTGGACCGGCCGGGCATCGACCCTAGCCTCGCCCTGCTCAACCGCTCCATGGGCACGGTGACGGTGTGGGTGCTGGCGGCCACCGGCTTCTTCTTCATCCGCAACAAGCTGGCGGTGCGGCGCGAGGAATGGATCCGCACCGCGCAGGTCGATCTCTCCCGCCGGATGATGGGCGATCTCTCCAGCACGGAACTCGGCGAGCGGGTGCTCACCTTCCTCGCCGAGCGTCTCGGTGCCCGCGCCGCCCTGTTCTATGTCCGCGATCAGGATGCCTTCGCCCGCGCCGCCGGCTATGGCGTGCCGGCCGATGCGCCGGTGCCGGCCCGCATTCGCCGTGGCGATGGGCTGGTGGGGCAGGTGATCGCCGACAAGCGCAGCTTCGCCGTCGATTCCGTGCCGGAGAACTATCTCTATTTCGGCTCCGGCCTCGGCAAGGGCAAGCCGGACTGGCTGCTGCTCACCCCGACCTTCGAGGATGACGAGGTCAACGGCGTCATCGAGCTCGGCTTCGCCCGCAAGCCGCGCCCCGAGGCGCTGGAATTCCTGGAGCGCACCGCGAGCGCGGTCGGCGTCGCCCTGCGCTCGGCGCAGTACCGCACCCGGCTGGAAGAGTTGCTGGAGGAAACCCGCCGGCAGGCCGAGGAGCTGCGCACCCATGGCGAGGAACTGACGGCGGCGAACGAGGAACTGCAGGAGCAGAGCCAGGCGCTGCAGGATTCGCAGCACCGGCTGGAGCGGCAGCAGGCGGAGCTGGAGGAATCCAATGCCCAGCTTGAGGAGCAGACCCAGCTGCTGGAAGCCCAGCGCGACGATCTCGCCCGCACCCAGGGCGCGCTGAAGCAGCAGGCCAACGACCTCGCCGCCGCCAGCCGCTACAAGTCGGAATTCCTCGCCAACATGTCGCATGAGCTGCGCACGCCGTTGAACGCGCTGCTCATCATGGCGCGCCTGCTCGGCGAGAACCGCTTCGGCAATCTGACCGAGGACCAGATCAGCTACGCCCAGATGATCGAGACCTCGGGCAACGACCTGCTCACCCTCATCAACGACATTCTCGACCTGTCCAAGATCGAGGCCGGCAAGCTGGAACTGCGGCCGCAGCAGGTGGAAGTCGCCGCGCTGGCGGAAAAGCTGGTGCGCAGCTTCGCCCCGCAGGCGGAGGAGAAGGGCATTACCCTGCGGGCGCAGATCGCGCCGGACGTGTCGCCGGTGCTGGAGAGCGACCCGCAGCGGCTGGAACAGGTGCTGAAGAACTTCCTGTCCAACGCCGTCAAGTTCACCTCGCAGGGCGAGGTGGTGCTGGACATTCGCACCCAGCCCGATGGCCGGCTGGTCTTCGCCGTGTCGGATTCCGGCATCGGCATCGCCGAGGAACAGCAGGAGGCGATCTTCGAGGCCTTCCGCCAGGCCGACGGCACCATCGACCGCCGCTATGGCGGCACCGGCCTCGGTCTGTCGATCTCGCGCGAGCTGACCAACCTTCTCGGCGGCGAGATTGGGCTGGAGAGCCGGCTCGGCGAAGGCAGCACCTTCAGCCTCATCGTGCCGACGCGCTTCAGCGGCGTGGTGGTCGACAGCGCCGGCGCGGCCGCCGCCCAGCCCCTGCGCGCCCCGCGCCGCAGCCCGACGCCGCGTCCGGTCGCACCGGCGCCGGCGGCGGCGGACGCGCCCGCGCGGCCCGCGCCGGCCGGCATCGATGACGACCGCTCCCGCCTCACCGCCGGTTCGCGGCTGATCCTGGTGGTGGAGGACGACCTTGCCTTCGCCCGCATCCTGCTCGATCTCGCCCATGAGTTGGGCTTCCAGTGCATCATCACCACGACCGCCGATGACGGGGTGCTGGCGGCGCGGCAATATCTGCCGCATGCGGTGATCCTCGACATGGGGCTGCCGGACCATTCCGGCCTCACCGTGCTGGACCGGCTGAAGCACGACCCCCGCACCCGCCACATCGCGGTGCATGTCGTCTCCGCCAGCGATTACGAGCAGACCGCGCTCGCCTATGGCGCCGCCGGTTACATGATGAAGCCGATCCGGCGCGACGAGCTGGTGCAGACGCTGGAGCGGCTGGAATTCCGCATGGCGCGCCAACTGCGCCGCATCCTCATCGTCGAGGACGACCCCGCCCAGCTGCGGGGCCTGAGCGAACTTCTCGCCGCCAAGGAGGTGGAGACGGTCGGCTGCGCCACCGCCGCCGACGCCCTCAAGCGGCTGGAAGCCGAGACCTTCGACTGCATGGTGCTCGACATGACGCTGCCGGACGCCACCGGCTTCGATCTGCTGAGCCGGCTCGACGACAACGAGGCTGCCGCCTTCCCGCCGGTCATCGTCTACACCGCGCGCGAACTCACCGAGGCCGAGGAGCTGCGGCTGCGGCGCTACTCCAAGTCGATCATCATCAAGGGCGCGAAGTCGCCGGAGCGGCTGATCGACGAGGTGACGCTGTTCCTGCACCAGGTCGTGTCGGATTTGCCGGCGCAGCAGCAGAAGCTGCTCGCCACCTCGCTCAACCGCGATGCGCGGCTGGAAGGCCGGCAGATCCTCGTGGTGGAGGACGATGTGCGCAACGTCTTCGCCCTCACCAGCATCTTCGAGCCGCACGGCGCCAAGGTGCAGATCGCCCGCAATGGCCGCGAGGCGCTGGAGCTGCTGGAAAAGACGCACAGAGCGCAGCCGGTGGACCTCGTGCTGATGGACGTGATGATGCCGGAAATGGACGGCCTCACCGCCACGCGCGAAATCCGCCGCCGCGAGGAATGGCACGGCCTGCCCATCATCATGCTCACCGCTAAGGCGATGGCGGACGACCAGGAACAGTGCCTGGCGGCCGGCGCCAACGACTACCTGGCCAAGCCGCTCGATGTCGACAAGCTGCTCTCCCTCGCCCGGGTGTGGATGTCGCGATGACCGGTGCCGCCAGCGTCAGCGAGAAGATCGAGCTCGATTTGCTGGTCGAGGCGATCCACCGCCGCTACCACTATGATTTCCGCTCCTATTCCCGTGCCTCGCTGGCCCGCCGGGCGGACCTTTTGCGCCAGCGGCTGCACTGTGAGACGCTCTCGCATGTGCAGGCGCGGCTGCTGCGCGAGCCGGAGCTGCTGCCGCTGATGATCGAGTGCCTCACCGTGCAGGTGAGCGAGATGTTCCGGGACCCCGAGTACTTCCGCACCCTGCGCGAGGAGGTGATCCCGCATCTGCGCACCTTCCCCTCGCTCAAAGTGTGGGTGGCCGGGTGCAGCGCGGGCGAGGAACTCTATTCGCTCGCCATCCTGTTCCGCGAGGAGGGGCTGGAATCGCGCACCATGTTCTACGCCACCGAGATCAACCCGGTGGCGCTGGCGCGGGCGGAACTCGGCATTTACGACCTCGACCGCATCCCTCTGTTCACCGAGAACCACCGCAAGTCCGGCGGGCGCTCCTCGCTGTCGGACTATTACACCGCCGCCTATGGCGGGGCGGTGTTCGACAAGTCGCTGCGCGCGCGCACCGTCTTCGCCGAACACAGCCTCGCCTCCGATGAGGTGTTCTCCGAAATGCACCTGATCTCCTGCCGCAACGTACTGATCTATTTTGACTCGAACCTGCAGGACCGCGCGTTGCGGCTGTTCCGGGAATCGCTGACGCGCGGCGGATTCCTCGGCCTCGGCATGAATGAGAGCCTGCGCTTTTCCGCCCATGCCGACGCCTTCGCCGCCTTCGCGCCGCAGGAGCGCATCTTCCGCCGGCTGGCGACGGCACCGCTGAGGGAGGCCCGCCATGATGTCGCCTGAGCCGGTCAAGTTCCTGCTGGTCGACGACATCGAGGAAAATCTGCGCGCGCTGGAAGCGCTGCTGCGCCGCGACGGGCTCACCCTCTACAAGGCCCGCTCCGGCGTCGAGGCGCTGGAAATGCTGCTGGAGCATGATTTCGCCCTCGCTTTGCTCGACGTGCAGATGCCCGACATGGACGGGTTCGAACTCGCCGAGATGATGCGCGGCACCGAGCGCACGCGGCGCGTGCCCATCATCTTCGTCACCGCCGCTTCCACCGATGAGGGTCGCCGCTTCAAGGGCTATGAGGCCGGCGCGGTGGATTTCATCTACAAGCCGATCGACCCGCTGATCCTCAAGAGCAAGGCGGAGGTGTTCTTCTCCATCGCCCGCCAGCACGAGCAGCTGGCCCGGCAGAAGGACGCGCTCGCCACCGCCGCCGCCGAGCTGAAGGGCGCGCTCGACCGGCTGCAGGCGCACACCGACAATTCCCCGCTCGCCATTGTCGAGTTCGACCCGGACATGCGCCTGCTCGGCTGGTCCAAGGGCGCCGAGCGCATGTTCGGCTGGACAGCGGCGGAGATGACCGGCCAGTCGCTGTCCGATCTCGGCTGGCTCTGCGACAGCAGCATCGGCGAACTCGCGGAGATGCTCTCCGGTTCGCTGGCGGATGCGGCGCACCAGCGCGGGCACCACACGGTGCGCTGCCGCACCCGCGCGGGCGCCGTGCTGGACTGCGAATGGTACAGCTCCGTGCTGCGCCGGCCCAACGGGCAGCCAGTGTCGCTCAGCGTGCAGATTCTCGACATCACCGACCGCCGCCGCGCCGAGGAAACCCAGACCCTGCTCATCGGCGAGCTGAACCACCGGGTGAAGAACACGCTGGCCAGCGTGCAAGCCATCGCCACCCAGACGCTGCGCTACTCCCGCAACCCCGACCAGTTCTCCGCCACCTTCTCCGGCCGCATCCAGGCGCTGGCGCGCGCCCATGGCATGCTCAGCGACCGCACCTGGCAGGGCGCGGACCTGATGGACCTCGTCCATGACCAGCTGCGGCTCGGCGCCATCGACCCCGCGCGGCTCGACGCCCGCGGCCCGCGCGTGCAGCTGCTGCCGCAGCCGGCGCTGCGCCTCGCGCTGATCCTGCACGAATTGGCGACCAATGCTTTGAAATATGGCGCGTTCTCCCGCCCTACCGGCCGCGTCGTGCTGGAATGGTCGGTGGAGGGCGACCAGCTTCAGCTGCGCTGGCAGGAAAGCGGCGGCCCGCCGGTGCAGACGCCGGTCAAGCGCGGCTTCGGTTCCACCCTCATCGACAGCAGCATGAAGTCGGATGGCGGCACCGCCTCCGTCTCCTACCGCAATGACGGCGTGGTGTGGGAGCTGGTGATGCAGCTCGACCGCACCCCCGACCCGATGGCCGACATCGCTGCCCGCCCCGTCGCCCCGGCGCCGCCGGAGCCGGCGCGCGAGATGCCGGCGCTCGACGGCCGCCACCTGCTCGTGGTGGAGGACGAGGCGCTGGTGGCGCTCGAACTCATCGCGGTACTGGAGGATGCCGGCGCCAGCGTCCATGGCCCGGCGCGCACCGTGGAGGAGGCGCTGGAAGCCATTGAGACCGGCGCGTTCGACGCCGCCCTGCTCGACGGCAATCTGCACGGCAAGCCGGTGGATGCCGTCGCCGCGGCGCTGACCCGGCGCGGCATTCCCTTCGCCTTCGTCAGCGGCTATGGCCGCGAGAACCTGCCCGCCGCCTTCGCCCAGGCGCCTGTCGTGAGCAAGCCCTTCATCCCGCAGCAACTGGTCGAGGTGGCGGGACGGCTGGCGCGGCGCGACGGCAATGTCCTGCCCTTCCCCGCCGCGACCGGCACGGCGCGCTGACCGCCCGGCGGGCGGCGGGCGCGACTTGACCAGCCGGGCGCGGGCGCGCCAAAACGGCAGGCGGGCTCAACGGGGCCCGGCCGCACGGCGGTCGTCGGGTGCGGCAACAGGTAAGACAGGCAGGCGCCGGTGGCGAATTTCGGCAGCGCGGAACAGGGCTCGGGCACGGCGGGGGCCGTCTGGCGAGTTGGCGTGCTGTTCTCCCGCAAGGGGCACATGCGCGAGCCGGAAACCGAGCATTTCCGGGGAACGGCCCTCGCCATCGAGGAGATCAACCTCGCGGGCGGCGTGCTCGGCCGCCCGATCGAGCCGGTATGCTACGATCCCGAATCCAGCCCGGAACTCTACCGCCGCTACGCCGAGCGGCTGCTGACCGAGGACGGCATCAGCACCATTTTCGGCTGCTGCACCTCCTCCTGCCGCAAGGCGATCCTCGCCACGGTGGAACGGCGCAACGCCCTGCTCTGGTATCCCTCGCTCTATGAGGGCTTCGAATATTCGCCCAACGTCATCTATACCGGCGCGGCGCCGAACCAGAACAGCCTGCAGCTCGCCCGCCATCTGCTCTCCCGCTTCGGGCCGCGCTTCTATCTCGTCGGCTCGGACTACATCTACCCGCACGAATCCAACCGCATCATGCGCGATCTCGTCTCGCGCGAGGGCGGCGAGGTGGTGGCGGAAACCTATGTGGCGGAGCAGCCGCACGCCGACCAGATCCGCCGCGTGGTGGAAGATATCCGCCGCCGCGCGCCCTCGGTGGTGTTCTCCACCGTGGTCGGCGAAGGCGCGCATCTGCTCTACCGCGTCTTCCGCGAGGCGGGGCTCGATCCGCGCCGCATGCCCATCGCCAGCCTCACCATGTCGGAAGGCGAAATACGCGCCATCGGGCCGGAGCTGTGCATCGGCCACATCACCTCGGCGCCCTATTTCTCCACGGTCGACACCCCGGCCAATCGCCGCTTCGTCGCCGCCTACCGCGCCCGCTTCGGCCGCGACGCGGCGGTGACGATGTATGCGGAAGCCGCCTATTTCCAAATCCACCTCTTCGCCGACGCGCTCCGGCGGGCGAAGTCGCTCGACACCCAGCGCCTGGTCGATGCCGCCCTCGGCACCGAGTTCGACGCGCCGCAGGGCCGCATCCGCATCGACCCCGACAACAACCACACCTATCTGCTGCCGCGCATCGGCATGGTGAACGAGCATGGCGATTTCGATGTGGTGTGGGAGGCGAAGGCGCCGGTGAAGCCCGACCCCTATCTCGTCGACCATATTTACGACCATGCGTGAGGCGGGGTCGAAGGCGAAGAGGCGCAACGCATGAGCGCCTCGCAGCTGATCCAGAACCTGCGCAACATGCGCGTCGCCGTGGTGCATCCGCGCGACCAGGACGGCGAGGACCTCGTGCGCCAGCTGCAGCGCATCGGCTGCCAGGTGCAGGTGGTGTGGCCGCCGCCGGCGCAATTGCCGCTGCCGCTCGATGCGGTGTTCTTCCTGCTCGATCGCGACACGAAAAGCTCGATGCCCTGGCGGATGGCCGACCTCGCCATCGCCCATATCGCCATCGTCGATTACGAAAATCCCACCGTGCTGAAGGCGCTGCTGGATTCCAGCGCCCATGGCGTGCTGGTGCGCCCCATCCGTGCCTCCGGCGTATTGTCCAGCCTCGTGCTCGCCCTGTCGCAGCGCGGCTATGAGGGGCGGCTGCTGGCCAAGATAGCCAAGCTGGAAGACACGCTGCGCACCCGCCGCGACGTGGAGAAGGCGACGCGGCTCCTGATGAGCCTGCGCAACCTCTCCGAGGACGACGCCTACCAGTTCCTGCGCAAGCAGGCGACGGCCAAGCGCGTGCCGATCGGCACCATCGCCGGCTCGATCATCAACGCCCATGCCATGCTGGCCGAGCTCGACCGCGAGGGCGACAGCGAGAAATAAGCCAACTGCCTAACTCCTAGGCATTGTTCTCCTTGCCTCTATCCTCGGCATTTGCGCTTGACAGGCCCCGCCGCCTGCGCTTTGCTAACCCCATCGCTTCGTGAGCGTGGCGGCAGCGTTGCCGCCCTACATCCAGGCTATGCAGCCCTCGATGGTGCCGGAAGGCACTGCCGGGGGCTTTTTGTTTTCACGCCGCGGCGCCCCGCGGCGATCGCAGAGGTGCGCCTTCATGCCGGTCTCAAGCCTTGTCCGCGTCGCCTGCATCCAGATGGAGCCGCGCTTCGGCGACACCAGCGCCAATGTCGCGCATTCGCTCGGCCTCATCGCCCGCGCGGCCGACGGCGGCGCCAAGCTGATCGTGCTGCCGGAACTCGCCAATACCGGCTACGTGTTCGAGACCCGCGAGGAAGCCTTCGGCCTCGCCGAAACCATTCCCGACGGGCCGAGCTGCCAGGCCTGGGCGAAAATCGCCAAGGAGCGCGGCCTGCACATCGTCGCCGGCATCACCGAGCGCGAGGGCACGGCGCTCTACAACAGCGCGGTCGTGATCGGGCCGGAGGGCCATATCGGCACCTATCGCAAGATGCATTTGTGGGGCAACGAGAACCTGTTCTTCGAGCCCGGCAATAACGGCTTCCCGGTGTTCCACACCGCGCTGGGCCGCATCGGCGTCGCCATCTGCTACGATGGCTGGTTCCCGGAGACCTACCGGCTGCAGGCGCTGCAGGGCGCGGACATCGTCTGCGTGCCCACCAACTGGGTGCCGATCCCCGGCCAGGCCGAGGGGCGCGAGGCGATGGCCAACATCCTCGCCATGGCCGCCGCCCATTCCAACTCGCTCTACATCGCCTGCGCCGACCGCATCGGCACCGAGCGCGGCCAGCCCTTCGAGGGCCAGAGCCTCATCCTCAGCTACACCGGCTGGCCCGCCGCCGGCCCGGCGAGCCGCGACGGCGAGGAGATCGTCTCCGCCGAGATCGACCTCGGCGCCGCCCGCCGCGCCCGCAACTGGAACGACTTCAACCAGGTGCTGCGCGACCGCCGCACCGATGTCTATGCCGAGATGCTCGGCGCGCCGATTTCCCGGGGCTGGTATTAGAGCCCCTCTTCTCTCCACCGCTGCCAAAAACCCATAACCTTCCGGAGAAAGCCTATGTCCCGTCTCTCGCTGCTGATGGCCGGCGTGTTTGCCGCCGGCCTTCTCACTGGGCCGGCGCTCGCCGCCGACACCATCACCATCGGCATTCCCGTCGGCCTGTCCGGCGCCAATTCCGTGGTCGCGCCCTCCGTCGTCCAGTCCGCCGAGCTGGCGGTGGAGGAGATCAACGCCAAGGGCGGCATCCTCGGCAAGAAGGTGGTGCTTGAGGTCGCCGACGACGCCTCCGGCGCGGCCGGCGCGCAGAAGGCCTTCGATTCGCTGATTTTCCAGAAGAAGGTCGACGTGCTGATCTCGATGGAGACCTCGGCGGCGCGCAATGCCGGCCTGCCGATCGTCAATCGCGGCAAGGTGCCCTACATCTACACCTCGTTCTATGAGGGCCGCTCCTGCAGCCCCTATATGTATGTGAACGCCTGGGTGCCGGACCAGCAGGTCGCCCCGATTGTCGACTTCTTCAACAAGGAAGGCGCCAAGACCTATTTCCTCATCGGTTCGGACTACGCCTTCGGCCGCGGCATGCTGGCCTTCACCAAGGCCTATATTGAAAAGACCGGCGGCAAGGTGGTGGGCGACGAATACGCCCCGATGGACGCCACCGACTGGACGGCCATCCTCTCCAAGGTGAAGGCGGCGAATCCCGACGCCATCATCACCTCCACCGCCGGCGGCGCGCCGAATGTGACGCTGACCAAGCAGCTGCGCGCGGCGGGCATCAAGTCGCTCTATGGCAACCTCGCCGTGGATGAGGGCACCGCCAAGGCCATGGGCCCGGATGCCGAAGGCATCTACATCGCCGGCTCCTACTTCACCAATATCGACACCCCTGCCAACAAGGCGTTCCTCGCCGCGATGGAGAAGAAGTTCGGCAAGGACCTGAAGACCCCGAACGACCTCTCCGTGCCGGAATATGAGGCGGTCTATGCCTACAAGGCGGCGGTGGAGAAGGCCGGCACGACGGATGCCGCCAAGGTGATCCCGGCGCTGGCGGAAGTCGCGGTGGAAGGCCCGCGCGGCACCATCGTCATGAACAAGCAGCGCCACGCCCCGCTGACCATGTATCTCGGCCAGGTGAAGGCCGATGGCTCGGTCGGCATCATCTCCACCTTCAAGGACGTGGACCCCGGCGAGCAGTGCCCGAAGCTGAAGTGAGCGACGCGCTGGCGCCTCTCCCCGTCGGGCCCCTCACCCAACCCTCTCCCCGCCGGGGAGAGGGCTTGCCCGCCACCGATGGCGCGACCCTTGCGGCCCGCCCTGCGACGTCATCCTTCGAGGCGCGCTACGCGCGCACCTCAGGATGATGCGCCCTCGGCTTCACTTACCGACCCGCCGTGCCTCCAAACCCAAAGGACTTCGCATGATCGCCCAGACGCTGGACATCGTGACGACCGCCGCCATCCTCTATGCGGTGGCGACCGGGCTGCTGCTCGTGTTCGGCGTCATGAAGATCATCAATTTCGCCCATGGCGGACTGATGACGCTGGGCGGCTATGCCGCGCTCGTCACCACCCAGGCCGGGCTCAACCCGTGGCTCGCCATCCCGCTCGCCGCTTTGTTCGGCGGCGTGGTCGGCATGGCCATCGAGCGCTTCGTGGTGCGCCCGCTCTATTCCCGCCCGCTCGACGCCATCCTCGCCACCTGGGGCCTGTCGATCATCATCGGCCAGCTCATCACCCTCGCCTTCGGGCGCGGCGTGCAGTTCACCCAGTCGCCGCTCAGCGGCACCATCGACATTCTCGGCGAGGGCTATTCCGCCTATCGCCTCGCCCTTGTCGGCATCGCAGCCCTGCTCGGCCTCGCCCTCACCGCCCTGCTGCAGGGCACGCGGCTGGGGCTGGAGACGCGGGCGGTGATCATGAACGAGGATCTGGCGCGCGGGCTCGGCATCAATAGCGGGCTGGTGCGCTTTCTCACCTTCACCCTCGGCTCGGCGCTGGCCGGCATCGCCGGCGCGCTGATCACGCCCTTGTCGAGCGTCGATCCCGCCATGGGCGTTCCCTGGCTGGTGAACGCCTTCATGCTGGTGCTGGTCTCCGGCGCCTCGCTGGTCAGCCTGCTGTTCGCCTGTCTGGTGCTGGGCGGGGCACAGGTGCTGGTCGCCACCCATTTCAGCCCGGTTCTCGGAGGCCTGACCATCGCCGTGCTCGCCGCCATCATTCTGCGCATCCGGCCTCAGGGGTTCGCCCGTGACTGAAGCGCGCCGCCTCTCCCTCATCCTCGCCGTCGCCCTGCTCGCGCTGGCGGCAATCGTCGCCGGGCCCTATGTGCTCGACACCTATTCGGTGAACGTGCTCACCCGCTCGCTGCTCTATGCGGCGGTGGCGCTGACGGTGGACCTGCTGTGGGGCTTCCTCGGCATCCTCACCTTCGGCCAGTCGGTGTTCTTCGCCTGCGGCGCCTATGCGGCGGGGCTGGTCTTCACCCATCTCGACTTCTCCACCGGCAATGCCGTGCTCGCCCTCGGGCTCGGCGTCGGCGGGGCGCTGCTGGTGGCGGCGATTGTCGGCTGGCTCGCCTTCTGGCACGGCGCCTCGGCGCTCTATGCCTCGGTGATCACGCTGGTTCTGCCCATCGTGGCGACGCAGCTGCTCTATTCCGGCGGCACCTTCACCGGCTCGTCGAGCGGCCTGTCCGGCTTCATGAGCTTCGATCTGTCGATGGAAGCCTGGTTCTGGCTGGCGGGCGGCTTCCTCGTCCTCGTGACCACGGTCGCCTACATCTTCGTCAAGAGCGATGCCGGCAAGCTGCTGGTAGCCGTGCGCGAGAACGAGCAGCGCTGCAAATATCTCGGCCTCGACACGTCGCGGCTGAAGATCCTCGTTTATCTCGCCTGCGCCGCCATCGCCGCCATCGCCGGCTACATCTATGCCGGCTATGCGATGGTGGTGGCGCCGGAACTCGCCGGCTTCGTCTTCGGCACGGAACTCGTCATCTGGACCGCGCTCGGCGGGCGCGGAACGCTGCTCGGCCCGGTGTTCGGCGCGCTGATCGTCGATTATGAGAGCGCGCAGCTCGCCGGGGACTATCCTTTCGTCTGGCAGCTCATCATCGGCGTGCTGTTCGTGCTGGTCATCGTCGCCTTCCCGCGCGGCCTGCTGCCGGTCGTGTTCGACCTGCCGCGCAAGCTCATCGGCCTCCTGCGCCCGCGCCGCCCCGCCCCGGCGGCCAGCGTGCGGCTCTCCACCCTCGACGCGGCGGAGACGCAGGGCGTCGAGGCCGGCCAGGGGCCGGCGCTGAGCGTTTCCGGCGTCGCCAAGCGCTTCGGCAGCCTCACCGTGTTGGAAGCCATCGATTTCGAGGCGCGTGCCGGCGAACTCGTCAGCCTTGTCGGCCCCAATGGCGCCGGCAAGACCACGCTGATGCGCTGCATCGCCGATGGCGCGGAACGTTCCGCCGGCCGCATCGCCGTCAATGGCTACGACATCGGCCGCAAGCCGCCGGAAGCCTGCGTCGCGCTCGGCGTCGGGCGCAAGTTCCAGATGGCGAATGTGTTCGAAACGCTCACCGTCGCCCAGTGCCTGCAGATCGCCCGCGTGCGCCACGCCCGCCCCTCACTGTGGCGGCGCGCGCAGGTCCTGCCGCTCCCCGAGGCGGCGATGCATGTCATCGCCACCACGGGGCTGGACAAGCAGCTTTCCACCCCGGCGCATCTGCTCTCGCACGGCATGAAGCAGGCGCTGGAACTCGCCATGGTGCTGGCGCTGGAACCGCGCGTACTGCTGCTCGACGAGCCCACCGCCGGCCTCACCAAGACCGAGCGCATGCAGATCGGCGCCATCCTCATCGAGCTGACCAAGAAGCAGGGCCTGTGCGTGCTGCTGGTGGAGCACGATCTCGACTTCGTGCGCGAGATTTCCTCGCGCGTCATCGTCCTGCACCAGGGCCATATCGTGCTCGATGGCTCGGTGGAGGAGGTGGTCGCGTCCGAACTCGTGAAGCAGGTCTATGCCGGCTCCGGCCATGCCGGCATCGACCACGAAACCGCCCCCGCGCCCAAGGAGATGCCGGCATGAGCGTCCTCTCGGTCGACAACCTCTCCAGCGGCTATGCCGGCGCGGTGGTGCTGCGCGAGGTGAGCCTCGCCATCGCGCCGGGCGAAATCCTCGCCGTGCTCGGCAAGAACGGCATGGGCAAATCCACCCTGCTCAAAGCGGTCATGGGCTTCCTGCCGAAAATGACCGGCACCGTGGGTATTGCCGGCGCGGAGGCCACGCGCCTCGCCCCGCACCGCGTGGCGCGGCTGGGGGTCGGCTATGTCGCGCAGGAAAAGGCGCTGTTCCAGGATATGAGCGTGGAAGAAAATCTCCGCCTCGCCGTGCGCCGCCCGGATTTCGAGGCGGCGCTGGCCGAGGTGGAAGCCTCCTTCCCCTTCCTGCTCCAGCGCCTCAAGCAGCGTGCCGGCACGCTGTCCGGCGGCGAGCAGAAAATGCTGCTGATGGCCCGCTCGCTGGCGACGGGGGCGAAGCTCTTGCTGGTCGACGAGATCACCGAAGGCTTGCAGCCCTCGGTCATCGACCGGCTGGCCGGCGTCATCCGCAGCGCCCGCGAGCGGCACGGCACCACCATGCTCCTGGTCGAGCAGCACCTGCCCTTCGCCTTGGCGGTGGCGGACCGCTGGGCGGTGCTGGACCGCGGCGAGATCGCCGAGACCGGCGCCACTTCCGAGCCGGATTCCCGCGCCAGGGTGCTGAAACATTTGAGCGTGTGAGGTGAGGCCATGACGTTTTCCATCGTCGCCCGCTGCCCGTCCACCGGCCTGTTCGGCGTCGCGGTTGCCACCGCCGTGCCGGCGGTCGGCTCCATGTGCCCGTTCTCGCGGGCGAAGGTGGGCGCGGCTTCGACCCAGTCCTGGGTCAATCCCTATCTCGCGCTCGGCGTGCTCGACGCCATCGCCGCCGGGCATGGCGCCCGCGCGGCGCTTCAAGCGGCACTGGCGGCGGATGACGCGCGTGAACTGCGCCAGATCGGCGTGGTTGACGCGAAGGGCGAGGCCGCCGCCTTCACCGGCGCGGAGTGCACGCCCTGGTGCGGGCAAGAAATCGGCGACGGTTTCGCGGTGCAGGGCAACATGCTCACCGGCCCCGAGGTGATCGACGCCATGGCGGCTGCGTTCCGCGCCAGCGTGGGTGCCGCGCTGGACGAAAGGCTGATGCGGGCGCTGGAAGCCGGCGACGCCGCCGGCGGCGACAAGCGCGGGCGGCAATCCGCCAGCCTTCGGGTGCAGGGCGAGGAGGATTATTGCGCGCTGGACCTGCGGGTGGACGAGCACGCCCAGCCCGTTACCGAGCTTCGGCGGGTGCTGGAAATCGCCCGGCTGCAGCTTGTGCCCTTTGTCGCGGGCATGCCCCGGCGCGGCATTGCCGCCGGGCCGGCGCCGGAGAGCGTCACCTCCATGCTGGCGCTCGCCCCGCCGGATCGGCCGGGCGGCGGCGGAAGCCGCCGCTTAACCTAAGAAGTCGGCGGCGGAAGCCGCCGTTTAACCTGAAAAAACGGCGGCCCCGCGAGGAGCCGCCGCAAAGTCGCATCGAGGAACGCTGTGTTTAAGGCCGCACTCAGTCGGTGCTGCGCGCGTTCTGCTCGATCTGGTTGGCGATATAGGGCTCGACGCCCTGGGTGTTCGGGCCGCGCATGCTGCGCGCGTCATACATCCCGCCCTCATACATGGTCGCGGCGTTGCGGCCCTCGGTAACGGTGCCGCGCTGCGACCAGTCACCCTGCTGCGTTGCATTGTGGCTCTGCGACCAGCCGGACGAAGCGCCCGTGCCGGTGTTGTAGCCCTGGGCGAGAGCCGGACCAGCGAAAGCAGCGGCAAGAACAGCACCAAGCACCGGAAGGGAAACGGTCTTCTTCATCATCAACATCCTTTGAAGAGCGCGACATTTCGACACGATAGTCAGCATCAGAACAGGTCACGCGTTCGGGTTCGACACGCATTCACCTGGCCGGATCTCCACGGCCCGGCCGGTGAATCTGCTGGTACAACGTAGGCCAGCCGCGATTGTTTCCTCGAAACCGGGCGTGCGACATCGCAAGCGCGTGATGCGGCGCAACGCACCTGCGCGGCACTGCGGCAAGGGCGAGCCACCCGAGCGCGGGGCTCCGCTATTCCCCGCGCGGAAAACGCTGGTTCTCTTCGAGAACGTTCAGGTCCATATGGTTGCGCATATAGCGCTCGGACGCCTTCTGCAGCGGCTGGAAATCCCAGGGGTAATAGGCGCCGTTGCGCAGCGCCTCATACACCACATGCCGCCGCGCCTGGCTGGCGCGCACCTCGGCGTCGAAGCGGGCGAGGTCCCAGCGCGCCCGCATCGCCGCCGTCATCCGCTCCATCACGTCGGCGCAGGCGGGGTCCGCCGCGCGGTTGACGCGTTCGTGCGGGTCCTCGTCGAGATTGGTCAGGATCGGCGGGTCGAGATCGCAGAGAATGAGCTTCCACGGCCCGTCGCGCAAAGCCACCAGCGGGGCATAGGAGCCTTCCGCCGCGTATTCCATCGGCACCGGCGAGCGCTCACCCTCCCCCCGCGCCGGCCCGACCAGGCTTTCGCCATCGGTCCAGGGCAGCACGCCGCCGAGGTCGAGCCCAACCAGTTCCGCCAAAGTGGGCAGCACGTCGAGCGTGGAGGCGGCACGCTCAACGCGGCCGGCGGGCAGGCCGGGAGCGGCCATCATCAGCGGCACGCGCGCCGAACCCTCCAGGAAGTTCATCTTGAACCACAGCCCACGCTCGCCCAGCATGTCGCCATGGTCGGAGACGAAGACGACGATCGTGTCGTCACTTAGCCGGCAACGCTCCAGCACGTCGAGCAGTTCGCCGATCTTTTCGTCGACATAGGAGATGTTGGCGAAATAGGCCCGGCGTGAGCGGCGCACATCCTCCGGCGTCACATGGCTGGCCGCATGGTCGCTCGCCAGCATCAGCCGCTGCGCATGCGGGTCTTGCTGCGCGAAAGGGATCGGCGCCACCACGGGGTCAAGCGCCGGGCAGTCCGCATAAAGGTCCCAGAAGCGCTTGCGGGCGACATAGGGGTCGTGCGGGTGGGTGAAGCTCACCGTGAGGCACCAGGGGCGCGCGTCATGGCCGCGCGCGAGGTCGTAGAGCTTGCGCGCGGCGTGATAGGCCACCTCGTCGTCATATTCGAGCTGGTTGGTGATCTCCGCCACCCCGGCGCCGGTGACGGAACCCAGATTGTGGTACCACCAGTCGATCCGCTCGCCCGGCTTGGTGTAGTCCGGCGTCCAGCCGAAATCGGCGGGGTAGATGTCGGTGGTCAGCCGCTCCTCGAAACCGTGCAGCTGGTCCGGCCCGACGAAATGCATCTTGCCCGACAACGCGGTGTGATAGCCGGCGCGGCGCAGATGGTGGGCGAAGGTCGGAATGTCCGAGGTGAACTCGGCGGCATTGTCATAGACCCGCGTGCGGCTCGGCAATTGCCCGGACATGAAGGAGGCGCGCGCCGGCGCGCAGAGCGGGCTCGCCGTATAGGTGTGGACGAAGCGCGCGGAACGGGCCGCCAGCGCCTTCAGATGCGGCGCATGGAGAAAGTCCGCCGGGCCGTCGGGGAAAAAGGTGCCGTTCAGCTGGTCGACCATCAGGATGAGAATGTTCGGGCGGGCGGGCGAAGCGGTCGGCGTCGCGGTCATGGCAGGGTCCACGCGGCAGGCTTAAGGGAGGGCCGGCAGCACCGCCGCCGGCCTCATTGAGGGTTCACAGGCCGAGCGAGGCCTTCACCGCCGGCAGGCCCGGCTTGCCGTCAATGGTGGTCACGCCATTGAGCCAGCGGCCGAGCACGTCGGGCTTGGCCTTCAGCAGCGCCTTGGCCGCCGCCTTCGGGTCCTGCCCGTCATCGAGGATCTTGCCCATCATGGTGTTCTCCATGGCGAGGTCGAACTTCAGCTGCTTGAACAGCGTCGCCGCGTTCGGGCACTCGCCCGCCCAGCCGGCGCGGGCGAGGGTGCGCACATCGGCGCCGCCGAAATTGGCGCCGAAATAGGCGTCGCCGCCGGAGAGATAGGTGAGGTCGAAGGTCTCGTTCATCGGGTGCGGCGCCCAGGCGAGGAAGACGATCCAGCCCTTGCCGTTTTGCGCGCGCTTCACCTGCGCCAGCATGGCCTGCTCACCCGATTCCACCACTTTCCAGCCCTTCAGGCCGAAATCATTGGCGTCGATCATTTTGAGGATGTTCTGGTTGGCCGGCGCGCCGGGCTCGATGCCGTAGATCTTGCCGTCGAACTTGTCGGCATGGGCGGCAAGGTCCTTGAAGTCCTTCACGCCGCCTTCCGCGACATAGGTCGGCACGGCGAGGGTGAACTTGGCGCCTTCGAGATTGGTGGCCAGCACGTCCACCGCTTTCGCCTCGTTCAGCGCGTCGATGAATTTCTGCTGCGCCGGCATCCAGTTGCCGAGGAACACGTCGATATTGCCGTTCTTCATCGACTCGTAGCCGATCGGCACCGACAGCGTCTTCACGTCCTGGGCATAGCCGAGCCCCTCCAGCAGCACGCCGGCAATGGCGTTGGTGGAGGTGATGTCGGTCCAGCCCGGGTCCGACATGCGGATGGTCTTGCAGGCGGGGGCGTCGGCCGCGACAGCGGGACCGGCGAGGAGGAGCAGGGAAAGGGCCGAAGCGGCCAGCGTCGTACGGGTCATCGGGGTCACCTCTGGAAGCATTGAGACAGGTGAGATGCTCAAGGGCCCGCCTTGTCGAGCGGCGGCTTTCCTTGCCTGAGGGGTATCAGGCAGTTAAATGTAGGAGGCTGTGAAGCCCGATATTTTCGATGTTTGACATAAACTCACTCTATGTCTGAGCGACCTCTCGACCTTGGCTGGATGCGTGTGTTCGAGGCGGTGGGGCGGCTCGGCTCCCTCACCGCCGCGGCGCGCGCGCTCGGCCTGTCGCAACCGGCGGTGAGCTATGTGGTGCGCGAGCTCGAAACCCAGCTCGGCACGCCGCTTCTGCTGCGCGGCCATCGCGGCAGCACGCTCTCCCCCGCCGGCGAGGTGCTGCACCGGGCGAGCGCGGCGGCGGTGGCGGAAATCGACGGCGCCGCCCGCGCGGTGCGCCGGCTCAGCCGCCGCCCCGTGGTGCGGCTGTTCACCGATTACGGCTTCGCCTCGTTCTGGATGATGCCGCGCGTCGCCGCCTTCCGGCAGGTGCGGCCGGAAACCGATGTGCACATCATCGCCTCCACCAGCGCCGATCCCGGGCTCGACGGGGCGGAGGATGTCGCCGTGCTGTTCGGCGCCCGGCGCGACTTTCCGCTGGAGAGCGTGCATCTGGTGGAGGAACGCATCTGGCCGGTGTGCAGCCCGGCCTTCGCCGCCCGCCACGGCCTCGGCGGCGATCCGGCGCGCCTCGGCAATCTGCCGCTGCTGCATCTGGAAAGCACGCCGCACCCGCGCTGGTTCGGCTGGAGCGACTGGTTTGCGGCGATGGGGCTGGCGCGCGGCCCGGCGGCGAGCGATCTCAGCCTCAACACCTACGGCCTCGTGGTGCAGGCGGCGATGGCGGACCAGGGCGTCGCGCTCGGCTGGGCCGGGCTGATCGACGGCGCGCTGGTCGACGGCACGCTCGTGGCGGTCGGCCCGCCTCTGGCGCGGGGCGAGACCGGCTATTGGCTGGTGCCCGGCCCCTCTCTGTCCGATCCCGCCCGCGACCTCATCGACTGGATCCTGCGCGAGGCACAGGCGGCGCCGCTGCCGGACCCGCCGCTCACCCCCGCGCGCGAAAAAGCTTCTTGACAAGAAGGTAAGATCACGCGAGCCTAGAAAACGAGCGACGGGCAAGGATGCCCATTGTCGCGGCACTTTCGGTCAACATTTCCAACGACGGCGTGTCAACGCTGGCTGGTTGGTGGCAATGACGCCCACGGCCTGACGGCCGGCGGGCGTTTTTTGCTTTGGGCTTCGGCCCGGCATTGGAGCGATACGTGGCGAAGCACTTCCGCATCGGCGTCATGTTCTCGACCACGGGACCCTATAATGTGGTCGCGCGCTCGATGCTGAACGGCGCCCTGCTGGCGGTGGCGGAGCGCCCGGCGCCCGGAATCACCATCGAGCCTGTCGTGGTCAATCCCGGCGGCGAGCTTCCCCGCTATGCCTCGCTCAGCCGGGAGCTTCTGCATGACGGCATCCGCCACGTCGTCGGCTGCTACACCTCGTCGAGCCGCAAGGAAGTCATTCCCTGTTTCGAGAAGCATGACGGCCTGCTCTGGTACCCCTCGCATTATGAGGGCTTCGAGAGCTCCGGCAATGTCATCTACACCGGCGCCTCGCCCAACCAGCATGTGCTGCCGCTGGTCGATCACGCGCTGGCGACGCTCGGCACTTCCGCCTTCTGCGTCGGCTCCAACTATATCTGGGCGTGGGAGAACACCCGCATCTTCCGCGAGGCGATGACCGCGCGCGGTGCCCGCGTGCTGGCCGAACGCTATGTGCCGGTCGGCGACACCGAGATCGACCAGGTGGTCGAGGCCATTCTGGAAGCGCGCCCGGCCTTCGTGTTCAACAATCTCATCGGCACCAGCAACTACGCCTTCTTCCGCGCCTTCCGCGCCGCCTGCGCCGCGCGCGGCATCGACCAGCGCACGACCTTTCCCGTGGTTTCCTGCACCCTGTCCGAGCCGGAGCTGGAAGAGATCGGCCAGGAAGCGGTGGACGGACACCTGTCCTCCTCGGTCTATTTCTCCTCCCTCGCCTCGCCCGCCAACGCCGCCTTCACCCGCTTCTATGACGAGACCTTCCCCGACGGCCCCACCACCTCGGCCGACGCGGAAGCCTCCTATATCGCGATGAAGCTGCTCATCCTTTCGCTGGCGGAGAGCGGCACGGATGATGTGGAGACGGTGAAGGAAGCCGCCACCCGCCAGCATCTGCTCGCCCCGCAGGGCGAGGTGCGCATCGACCCGCAGACGCTGCACGCCTATCTCACGCCACGAATCGGCATTTCCAATGCGCAGGCGCGCTTCGACATTCTGGTCGAAGAGCCCGGCCCGGTCCGGCCCGACCCCTATCTCGTCCAGTCCTCGCCGCGTTACGCGGTCGCTGCCCGCAACGCGACACTGAGAGTGGTGAAGTGATGGCACCTCGGCTGCTGCAGAACTTCAATGGCGGGCGGGCGCACATCGTCACGTCGAGCCTCACCGCGGTGGAAGCGCTGGAAAAGACGCTGGGCAAGCTCGGCGTCGCCACCGTCTATCCCGCCCTCGTCGACGGGCGGGCGCAGATCGACCTCGCGGCGCTGCAGCCCGAGCGCGACATCCTGTTCATCGACGGCGATCTCGACAATCCGGTGGCGCTCGACACCGATGCGGGGGCGCATCATCCCCCCGTTCCGGTCATCGGCCTTGTCGGTGTCGAGGCGCCGAGCCGGCTCAAGCACCTGGTGCAGATCGGCGCCTCCGCCTTCCTGCGCAAGCCGGTGCAGGGCGGCGCGGTCTACACCGCGCTGTTCCTCGGCATCAACCAGTTCCTGTTGCGGGGCGACCTCCGGGCCCGCCTCGACGACATGGATCGCCGCCGGCGGGGTCGCCGCGCGGTGGTCAAGGCCATCATCGCCCGCATGAATGAGGCGGGCGTGGATGACGACGAGGCCTATGAATGGCTTCGGCGCGAAAGCATGCGCTCGCGGCAGACCCTTGAGGCCTATTGCGAGGCGTTCGTGACGGCGAGGGCTGGCCCCCTCGATGAACCCGTGCAGTTCCGCCCGGCGGAGCCCAGCGCGGGAAAAAGATAACCTTTCACAGGAGAGTAAGATGAACGGGAAGACCATGCGGGGGCTGCGTGCCGCAGCCCTCACGGGGACGCTTTTGCTCAGCGTCGCGAACGCTTTCGCTGCCGATCCGATCAAGCTCGGCGTGCTGGAAGACCAGTCCGGCGATTTCGCCGCCGCCACCATCGGCAAGGTGCACGCCATCCAGCTTGCCGCCGAGGAGATCAACAAGGCCGGCGGCATCGATGGCCGCCCGCTCGAACTGGTCATCTACGACACCCAGTCCGACAACACCCGCTACCAGGAATTCATGCGCCGCGTGCTGCAGCGCGACAAGGTGGACGTGGTGTTCGCCGGCTTCTCCTCCGCCTCGCGCGAAGCCTACCGCCCGATCGTCAACCAGTTCGACGGCCTCGCCTTCTACAACAACCAGTATGAAGGCGGCGTCTGCGACGCCAACATGATCGTCACCGGCGCGGTGCCGGAGCAGCAGTTCTCCACCCTCATCCCGTGGATGATGGAAAAGTACGGCAAGAAGGTCTACACGCTCGCCGCCGACTATAATTTCGGCCAGATCTCGGCCGAATGGGTGCGCAACATCGTCAAGGAGCATGGCGGCGAAATGGTCGGCGAGGATTTCATCCCGCTCGGCGTGTCGCAGTTCTCGCAGAACATCCAGAACATCCAGAAGGCCAAGCCCGACTTCGTGGTGACCCTGCTGGTCGGCACCGCCCAGGCCTCCTATTACGAGCAGGCCGCCGCCGCCAACGTCAACCTGCCGATGGCGTCTTCCGTGAACGTCGGCCAGGGCTATGAGCACAAGCGCTTCAAGCCGCCATCGCTCAAGGACATGTACGTCACCACCAACTACATCGAAGAGATCGACACCCCGGCCTCGAAGGACTTCTTCGCCAAGTTCAAGGCGAAGTTCCCGGACGAGCCCTATGTGAACCAGGAAGCCGAGAACTCCTATCTCGCGGTCTATCTCTACAAGCAGATGGTGGAGCGGGCGAAGTCGACCAAGCGCGACGATCTGCGCAAGGAGATCGCCAAGGGCGATGTCTGCATGGACGCGCCCGAGGGCAAGGTCTGCCTCGACCCGAAGAGCCAGCACATGTCGCACACCATCTATCTCGCCAAGGTGGGCGCCGATCACTCCATCAGCTTCCCCAAGGTGTGGCAGGCCATCAAGCCGTACTGGCTGGGCGAAGCCGGCTGCGACCTGACCAAGAGCGACCCGAGCGCGCAGTACACGCCCTCCAACCCGCCGCCGAAGAACTGAGCGGTCGACCGCTCCCTCTCCCCGGCGGGGAGAGGGTCGGGGTGAGGGGGATCGCACGCTCCGCATTGTCCGAACCCCTCACCGACCCGCTGCGCGGGCCACCTCTCCCCAATGGGGAGAGGTAATGGAAAGCCCCATCCGGGCGGCCGCCCTGTCCCCCCTCGGCGGCTCCCGAGGCATCGCCCCGGCCCGACCCCCCAGCTTTGGCCGGGGCGATCGCCTGCTTCCCCGTGCGGCCATCTTCTCCCTCTCCCCGACGGGGAGAGGGCTGGGGTGAGGGGGCTTGGGAAGGTCTGCAAAGGCCCCTCACCGACCCGCTGCGCGGGCCACCTCTCCCCGACGGGGAGAGGAACTGAGAGAATGGTCCCACGCCCCATTCGTATTTACTCCCCGTCTCTACCTGCCTCTCGCCACACTTCCTCGCCCCCCTCGAAGCGAAAGATCAAAGGCCCCACCGCACATGGATGTCGGAACCCTCGCCTTCTCCGCGCTCTACCAGTTCGGCGACGCCTTCGCCTTTCTGGTTCTGTCCGCCTGCGGCCTCGCCGTCATCTTCGGCATGATGGGCGTGATCAATCTGGCGCATGGCGAATTCATCATGTGCGGCGCCTATGTCACCGTCTCCGCCGCCCATGCCGGCGTGCCGCTGCCGCTCGCCATCCTCATCGGCGCGCTGGTCTCGGCCGCCGTGGGCGCGCTGGTGGAAATCCTCATCATCCGCCATCTCTATGATCGCCCGCTCGACACCATCGTCGCCACCTGGGGGCTCAGCCTCATCTTCACCCAGGGCACGCTGATCGTGCTCGGCTCCACCATGGCCGGCGTCGGCACGCCCTTCGGCAGCTTCACGGTCGGCGACTATTCCTATTCGCTCTACCGCCTCGTTCTGTGCGGCATGGCGGTGCTGGTCATCGCCGGGCTCTACGCCTTGTTCAACTGGACCCGCTTCGGCGTCATGGCCCGCGCCACCATTCAGGTGCCGCACATGGCGGCCGCGCTCGGCATCGACACCCGCCTCGTCTACAGCCTCACCTTCGCGCTCGGCGCCGGGCTCGCCGGGCTGGCGGGCGGGCTCTACGCCCCGACCATGACGCTGGTGCCGACCATGGGCACCACCTTCATCATGGAAGCCTTCGTCACCGTGGTGGTCGGCGGCGCCGACGTGTTCCTCGGCACCGCCCCGGCGGCGGCCGTGCTCGCCGTGGTCAAGGCGACCATGACCTCCTGGTACGGCCAGCTCGCCGGCCAGATCGGCCTGCTGATCGCCGTCATCGTCGTCATCCGGGTGCTGCCGCGCGGCATTTCCGGCTTCCTTCTGCGCGAGCGCGCCTGACCCGGACACGAAAACTGACATGAACGCGCTCTCACGTTTCTTCGCCCGCCTCGAAGGCCCGCAGACGCTGGGCCGGGGCCCCGGCTTCTGGCTCGGCTTCCTCGTCGTGCTCGCCGGCGCCTGCGCCTACCCGCTGTTCTCCGACGGCTACACCGTCGGCAACACGGTGTATTTCTTCACCTGGATCTTCATGGCGCTCGGCCTGTGCCTCATCTGGGGCTATGGCGGCGCGCTCAGCTTCGGCCAGACCGCCTTTTTCGGCATTGCCGGCTATAGCTACGGCATCCTCACCATCAATTTCGGCGCCGCCTATGGCTTCACCTTCGTGGCGCTGCTCATCGCCATCGGCATCGCCGCGCTGTTCGCGGCGCTGCTCGGCTATTTCCTGTTCTTCGGCCGCATCTCCGGCGTGTTCCTTGGCATCGTGACGCTGTCGGTGACGCTGGTGCTGGAGCGCTTCATGGCGCAGACGGCGGGCCCGGAATGGAAGATCGGCGCCGCCCGGCTCAACGGCTTCAACGGCATGAGCAACATGCCCCCGCTCACCGTGCCCTGGCCCGGCGGCGACATCGTGCTGTTCCCCGACGTGCAGCTCTATTACGTCGTGCTCGGCCTCCTGGTGCTGGTCTATCTCGGCCTGCGTATCCTGGTGAACTCGCCCTTCGGCAATGTGCTCGTCGCCATCCGCGAGAACCCGGAGCGGGCGGAAATGCTCGGCTACGACATCCGCAAATACCAGCTCGGCACCTTCGTCATCGGCGCGGCGCTCGCCGGCCTGTCGGGCGTGCTCTACACGAGCTGGGGCCAGTACATCACGCCCTCCTCCATGGGCATGACCGCTGCCGCTCTACCCATCGTCTGGGTCGCGGTCGGCGGGCGATCGGACCTCACCACCACGCTGGTCGGCACGCTCACCGTGCTCGCCGTGTTCCAGGCGCTCACCATCCATGGCAGCCAATATGCGCTTGTGGTGATGGGCATCATGCTGGTGCTCACCGTGCTGCTGGCGCCGCGCGGCCTTATCTATGCGCTGGCGCGGCTCATCGCCCGCCCCTTCTCCAAGCGGCAGCCGGGAGACGCCTGATGCCGATGCTCCAGACCCAAGGCCTCAACAAGCGCTTCGGCGGCCTGCATGTCACCAACAATGTCGACCTGACGCTGGAAGAAGGCGAGGTACATTGCCTCATCGGGCCGAACGGCGCCGGCAAGTCGACCCTGTTCCGGCTGATCCTCGGCGAGCATCTGCCGAGCAGCGGCACCATCCTGTTCGGCGGCGAGGACATTACCGGCCTCAAGCCGTTCCAGCGCATCCGCCGCGGCATGAGCGTGAAGTTCCAGGTGCCCGGCATCTTCAAGGCGCTGAGCGTGCGGCAGAATCTCGAAATCGCGATGCAGCACCATTACGACCCGGCGGTGCTGGCCGACGAGATCGACAGGCTGCTCGCCTTCCTCAACCTCGCGCCGGAAGCCGGCCGCCTCGCCGGCAATCTCTCGCACGGCCAGAAGCAGTGGCTGGAAATCGGCATGGCGGTCAGCCTCAAGCCGCGCCTGCTGCTGCTCGACGAGCCGACCGCCGGCATGTCGCCGGAGGAAACCTTTGCGACCGGCGAAATGGTCAAGCGGCTAAACGCCGAGGGCATGACCGTGCTGGCGGTGGAACATGACATGGCCTTCGTCCGCCAGGTCGCCCACAAGGTGACGGTGCTGCATCTCGGCCGCGTCTTCGCCCAGGGTTCGATCGACGAGATCGTCGCCAATGAGGATGTCGCCGCCATCTATCTCGGCCAGACCACGGCGCACGAAACCGCTCTCGAGGCCGCCCATGCGTAAGGAAGTCATGCTGTCCACCCTCGGCCTGCGCGCCGGCTATGGCGGCAAGCCGGTGCTGCAGGGCCTCGATATCGAGGTGCGCCAGGGCGAGATCGTCGCCGTCATCGGCCGCAACGGCGTCGGCAAGTCGACGCTGATGAAAAGCCTCATCGGCCTTGTGCCGGCGATGGAAGGCTCCATCGTCTTCGGCGACCGGCCGGTGGAACACCTCTCCGCCTTCCGCCGGGCGCGGCTCGGCATCGGCTATGTGCCGCAGGGCCGCGACGTGTTCCCCCGCCTCACCGTGGGCGAGAACATCGCGGTCGGCGGCATGCGCGCGGGCCGCGTCAGCGAGGCCGACCGCGAGCGCGTGCTCGGCTATTTCCCCATCCTGCGCGAGCGCTGGAGCCAGCGTGCCGGCACCATGTCCGGCGGCCAGCAGCAGCAGCTCGCCATTGGCCGGGTGCTGGTGGCCAATCCGCAGCTCATCCTGCTCGACGAGCCCTCGGAAGGCATCCAGCCCAATATCGTGCAGGACATCGCCCGCATCATGGTGCAGCTCAACACCGATACCGGCGTCACCGTCGTGCTGGTGGAGCAGAACATCGACATGATCCGGGCCATGGCTCAGCGCTGCTATGTCATGGACAAAGGCCGCGTCGTCGCCGAACTCACCCGCGAGGACCTCGCCGATGGCGAGGCGATGCGCCGCCATCTCGCCGTCTGATCGCACAGCCAGAAATCCCAAGGAGAACACCATGTCCTGGCTCGAAAATTCCCTCATGGCTCGCAAAGGTCTCGCCAAGGGCCAGGCGGGCAGCACACACGAGATCACCGAGGCCGTGCAGGGCAAGTACCACTATGTCTACGGCCCCTATGTCGATCCGGTCCTGAGGGTCGATCCCGGCGCTGTCGTGGCGGCGGAAACGCATGATGCCTTCGAGGGCGCGATCAAGCACGAGACCGACAACCCGCTGGAAATCCTGAACTTCCCCTATCTCAACCCGCAGAACGGCCCGATCTACGTCAATGGCGCGGAAAAGGGCGACACGCTGGCGGTCTACATCAAGTCCATCGTCCCGCGCGGGCCGCAGCCGGTGGGCACGACGCTGATCATGCCGGATTTCGGCGGGCTGGTGCCGACCAAGGACACGGCGATGCTGAACGCGCCGCTGCCGATCAAGGTGAAGAAGCTGCATGTCGATGCCGAAACCGGCACCAAGTGGAGCGACAAGATCACCCTGCCCTATCAGCCCTTCATCGGCACCATCGGCACCTCGCCGGAAATCGAGGCCATCACCTCGCTGCAGCCGGATTACTATGGCGGCAACATGGACCTGCCGGATGTCGGCGTCGGCGCGGTGATCTATCTGCCCGTCAACATCGCCGGCGGCCTGCTCTATCTCGGCGACTGCCACGCCACCCAGGGCGATGGCGAACTGTGCGGCGTGGCGCTTGAGCACCCCACCGTCACCACCATCCAGATCGACCTGATCAAGGGCTGGACGATTTCTACGCCGCGGCTGGAGACGGAAGAGTTCATCATGTCCATCGGCTCGACCCGGCCGATGGAAGACGCCACCCGCATGGCCTATCGCGACCTCATCCGTTGGATGGCGTCCGACTACGGCTTCGATGAGGTGGAAGCCTACATGCTGCTGACCCAGTGCGGCCGCGTCCGCCTCGGCAATATGGTGGACCCGAAATACACGATGGGCGCCTCGATCCTGAAGTCCTACCTCACGGCCTGAGCGCCGCCCACCCTCATGGCCGGGCCAGCCCGGCCATGAGCGCCTGACATCGAAACACCCGCCATCCGAGCGACATTCCCGGACCCCCCGCCGCAACCGGCCGGGCGCCGAACGCTCCCCCATGCCCGGAGACCTGCCATGACCGCTACGCTGAAGGTCGCGACCGTCCAATTCGAGCCGACCATGTTCGAGAAGGAGCGCAACATCGCCCGGCTGGAAGCGCTGGTCGGCGAGGCCGCCGGCGCGGGCGCGAAGCTCATCGTCACGCCGGAAATGGGCACGACTGGCTATTGCTGGTTCGACCGCACTGAAGTCGCCCCCTTCGTCGAGCCGATCCCCGGCCCGACCACGGAGCGTTTCGCCAAAATCGCCCGCGCGCAGGACTGCTACATCGTCGTCGGCATGCCGGAGGTCGATGCCACCACCAACCTCTATTACAATTCCGCCGTGCTCATCGGGCCCGAGGGTGTGGTCGGCACCCACCGCAAGACCCACCCCTATATCGCCGAGCCGAAATGGTCGGCGCCGGGGAACAGTGGCCATGCCGTGTTCGACACGCCCATCGGCCGCATCGCCCTCCTGGTGTGCATGGACATCCATTTCATCGAAACCGCGCGCCTCGTCGGCCTCGCCGGGGCGGACATCATCTGCCACATCTCCAACTGGTTGGCCGAGCGCGCGCCCGCGCCCTACTGGATCACGCGGGCGATGGAGAACTCCTGCTACCTCATCGAATCCAACCGCTGGGGGCTGGAGCGCACGGTGCAGTTCTCCGGCGGCAGCTGCGTCATCGGCCCGGACGGCACCATCGAGGCGGTGATCGATACGGGCGACGGTGTCGCCTGCGTCGACATCGATCTGGAGCGCGCCCGCGCCCGCCGCATGCTCGGCGAAGCGGTGTTCGAGCAGCGCCGGCCGGAGCTCTATATGGAGCTGCCGAGCAACACCTTCACCTGGAACCCGCTCGACTTCTTCAGCCTGTACGGCCACCGCCCGCTGCCCAAGGGAAGGCGCTCGCAGGTGGCGGTGGCGCAGTTCGCCCCCTCCGGCGACGCAAACGCCAACCTTGACCGGATCGAAGAACTCGCCAAGGAGGCCCGCGCGGCCGGCGCGGAACTCGTCGTCTTCCCCGAGCGCGCCATCACCGGCCTCGACGCCCCCGCCGCCGTGCCGCTCAGCGGCGAGGCGGTGGCCCGTCTCATCGCCATCGCCACCCGCCATGGCCTGCACCTCGCCGCCGGCCTCGCCGAGGAGGAGGGCGGCACGCTGTACAATTCCGCCGTCCTCGTCGGCCCGCAGGGGGTGATCGGGCGCTACCGCAAGACCCATCTCGACGCCTCCGACCATAATTGGGCGACGCCCGGCAATGAGTGGGGGGTGTTCGACACCAAATTCGGCCGCATCGGCCTGCTCATCGGCCATGACGCCGCCTTCCCCGAGGCCGGGCGCGTGCTGGCGCTGCGCGGCTGCGACCTCGTGCTCTGCCCGGCGGCGCTGCGCGGAAACCTCACCTCCGCCCATGCCGGCACGGCGATTTCCCAGAACTACCCGATCCCCACCGGCGCCGATCCGCACCACTGGCACCTGATGCGGGCGCGGGCGGGCGAGAACAATGTCCATCTCGCCTTCGCCAATGTGCTGGATGAGGCCGCCGGCTATGGCGGCAAGAGCGGCGTGTTCGGGCCGGACACGTTCGAATTCCCGCGCCGCGAGGCGATCCTCAGCGCCGGCGAAGGCGTCGCGGTGGCGGAGATCGACACCAGCAATCTCGACACGCCCTACCCGACCAATGTGGTGCGGCGGAAGGATCTGGTGACGATGCGCCAGCCGCATCACTACCTCCCGCTCATCGGCTGAACACGCATCGTTCATCCACAAGCCACGCCGCCGCACGGCGCGCGGCGTGGCCTTCGGCGTGCTGAGTGAATATGGTCGCGCCTCCCTTCACGCGATTTCCGTGTTCCGCATGACCGACAGCCTCGCCACCGCCACCGCCCGGCAGATCGCGCAGACGATCGCACAGGAGATCGGCGCCCGCCCGCAACAGGCGGAAGCCGCCATCGCCCTGCTCGACGAGGGCGCGACCGTTCCCTTCATCGCGCGCTACCGCAAGGAAGTGACGGGCGGGCTGGACGACACGCAGCTGCGCCGGCTGGATGAGCGGCTGGTCTATCTGCGCGAGCTGGAATCCCGCCGCGCGGCGATCCTCGATTCCATCCGCCAGCAGGAAAAGCTGACCCCGGAGCTGGAAGCCGCGCTCGCCGCCGCCACCACCAAGGCGGAGCTGGAAGACATCTATCTCCCCTTCAAGCCCAAGCGCCGCAACCGGGCGGAAATCGCCCGCGAGCGTGGCCTCGGCCCGCTGGCCGACGCCATCCTCGCCGACCGCGCCCTCGTGCCGGCAGAGCTGGCGGCCGGCTATGTCACGCCGGAGGTGGCGGATGTGAAAGCGGCGCTGGAAGGCGCGCGCGACATCCTTTCCGAACAGTTCGCCCAGAATGCCGAGCTGATCGGCCGGCTGCGGTCCTATCTCCACGCCAATGCCTTCCTGCGCGCCCGGCTGGTGGAGGGCAAGCAGGAGGAAGGCGCCAAATTCTCCGACTATTTCGACCATGTGGAGCGCTGGTCCGGCGTGCCGAGCCACCGCGCGCTCGCCATGCTGCGCGGGCGCAACGAGGACGTGCTGGCGCTGGAAATAGAGGTCGACGCCGAAGACCCGCGCCCGATCAAGCCGGTGGTGCGGATGATCGCGGACGCCTATGCCATCGGCGAGAAGCTGCCCGGCGATGTCTGGCTGATGGAGATCGCTGGCTGGACCTGGCGGGTCAAGCTCTCGCTGCATCTCTCGCTCGATCTGATGACCGAGCTGCGGGCGCGGGCGGAGAAGGAAGCCATCGACGTTTTCGCCCGCAACCTGAAGGACCTGCTGCTCGCCGCCCCGGCCGGCTCGCGCACCACGATGGGGCTCGACCCCGGCATCCGCACCGGCGTCAAGGTCGCGGTGGTGGACGGCACCGGCAAGCTGCTCGCCACCTCCACCGTCTACCCCTTCCAGCCGAAGAACGATGTGCGCGGCACGCAGGCCGAACTCGCCCGGCTCATCCGCGCCCACAATGTCGATCTCATCGCCATCGGCAACGGCACCGGCAGCCGCGAGACGGAGAAGCTGGTCGCGGAACTCCTCGCCGCCCTTCCCCCTTCCGCCTCGGGCTCGAAGCCGCTGAAAGTGGTGGTGTCGGAAGCCGGCGCCTCGGTCTATTCCGCCTCGGAACTGGCGGCGGCGGAATTCCCCGGCCTCGACGTGTCGCTGCGCGGCGCCGTTTCCATCGCCCGCCGGCTGCAGGACCCGCTGGCCGAACTCGTCAAGATCGACCCGAAGTCGATCGGTGTCGGCCAGTACCAGCACGATGTCGACCAGTACCACCTCGCCCGCGCGCTGGACGCGGTGGTGGAAGATGCGGTGAACGCGGTCGGCGTCGATCTCAACACCGCTTCGGCCTCGCTGCTGGCGCGCGTCTCGGGGCTGGGCTCCTCCTTGGCCGAAGCCATCGTCGCCCATCGCGATGCCAATGGCCCCTTCGCCAGCCGCAAGCAGCTGAAAGACGTGCCGCGCCTCGGGCCGCGCACCTTCGAGCAATGCGCGGGATTTTTGCGCATCCGCGACGGCGCTGAGCCGCTCGACGCGTCCGCCGTCCACCCGGAAGCCTATGGCGTCGCCCGCAAGATCGTCGCCGCCTGCGGCCGCGACCTGCGCAGCCTGATGGGCGACAGCGCCGCGCTCTCCGGCCTCAACCCCGCCGCCTTCGTCGATGAGCGCTTTGGCCTGCCCACCGTGCGCGACATCATCGCCGAATTGGACAAGCCCGGCCGCGACCCGCGCCCCGCCTTCAAGACCGCCACCTTCACTGACGGCATCGATGACATGAAGGACCTCAAGCCCGGCATGGAGCTGGAAGGCACGGTCACCAATGTCGCCGCCTTCGGCGCCTTCGTGGATATCGGCGTGCATCAGGACGGGCTGGTCCACGTCTCCCAGCTCGCCGACCGCTTCGTCAAGGACGCCCATGAGGTGGTGAAGGTCGGCGATGTGGTGAAGGTGCGGGTGCTGGAGATCGACCTCAAGCGCAAGCGCATCTCGCTCTCCATGCGCCGCGATGCCGGCGCAGGCGGGGCGAAGGCGCAGGGCGAGCGGGGTCAGGGCGAGCGCGGCCCGCGCGATTCCTCCCCGCCCCCGCGTGGTCCCCGCCCGCCCGCGCGCGAGCCGCAAAAGGCGCCGCAGGGCGCGCTCGGCGCCGCGCTGATGGACGCGCTGAAGCGGCGGTAGAGCCCCGGCGCTTCAGGCGGCGATCAGCGCGATCCAGCCGGCCGCCATCGCCATGCAGGCGAGGGTGACCGGCACGCCGGCGCGGGCGAATTCGCCGAAGGAAATCTTCACCCCGCACGCCGCCGCCTGTTCCACCACGATGATGCCGGCCAGGCTGCCGAAGACGATGAGGTTGCTGGAAAAGCCGGTGCCGAGCGCCAGCGCCGCGCCCAGCGCCTCGGCATCCCCGCCGGGCGTGAGGAAGGGCACGAGCAGCATCACGGCGGGGTTGTTGCCGACGATATTGCTCAGCGCCCCGCCGACGAGATAGAGCGCGAGCGGGTCGTCAAGATTGAGCCCGGTGGCGCGCAGCCCGGCGAGAAGGTGCTGCGGCAGGCCGGTGGCCGCCATCGCCGCATTGACCACGAACAGGCTCATGATCAGCACCAGCAGGTCGCCATCGACCTGCGCCAGCAGATCGCGCGAGGCGATTTGCCGGTTGATCAGCAGCACCCCGGCGGCGCCGAGCGCGATCAGCTCGCGCGGCCAATCGCTGAAGATGAAGGCCACCACCACGAGCACCGTCACCACCCCCGCCTTCGCCGTCTCCAGCCGGTCGAGCGTCACCGGCGGCGCCACCACCGGAGCGGCCCGCGTCGCGCTCGCCTCCGGCAGCGTCCAGCGGCCGCGATAGATCAGCGCCACGATCCCCCATACCAGCGGCAGCGAGGCCAGCGCCGGCAGGCCCGCCACGGCGAGAAAACCGGTGAAGGACAGGCCGAGCTGCTGGGCGGCGATCATGTTCTGCGGCGAGCCGATCAGCGTGCCGGCCGAGCCGGTATTGGCGGCGAAGCAGAAGGCGAGCAGGAACGGCACCGGGTTCAGCCCCCGCGCCAGGGTGAGCGAGACCAAGAGCGGCGTCATCGCCACCACCACCACATCATTGGTCAGCAGCGCCGAGAGCCCGCCTCCGACGCCGACCAGCACCGCGAGCAGCACCGGCGCGCTCACCGGCAGCAGCGCCACGCGCGCGGCGGTCCAGCCATAGAAGCCCGAGACGACGAAGGCGGCGGACACCACCATCAGCCCGAACAACATGCCGACGCTGGCATAGTCGATCGATTCCCACGCCGCCTTCGGGCTGATGCCGCCCACCACCATCACCGCCAGCGCCCCGACCAGCGCGGCGCCGGTGCGGTCCACCATGAAGCCCGGCAGCTTGCCGAAACCCATGGCGACATAGACGAGCAGGAAGATGAGGAGAGTGAGGGCCATCAGCGGCGCTCCACGAAAGGCGGGCGGCGCGGGGCCCGGCGCCATCGGCAGCAGGAAGCCGGGCGGAGGAACCGCCACGTCGCCCCTTCTTCCCGCGAAAGGCCGGCGGGGTCCACCCCGCATCTGAGAGCTCTCGCCCGCAACCGCTCAGCGGCCCAAGGGCGCCATGCGCGCGAGATAGCCCGCGACGATGCCGGGAATGCGCCAGGGCTCCCGCCACAGCCCCCACCCCTCTGCCCCGACCGCCGTGCGCAATGCCCGGCGCGTATAGTGCCAGCGGGGATGGCGGGTGAAGCGCTCCAGCATCTCCAGCTGAGCGGGGTCGGCGGGCAGCGGGCTGGGGAGGCCGAAATACCGCTCGGTCACGGTCAGCAGGCGCTGGGCCGGCCGTTCCCAGCCCGCCGCGACCGCACGCTCGACAAAGGCGGGGGGTAACGTCCCGCCGAAATCGTCATGGATGCGGACGACGAACTCCAGCGCCTTCATCAGCGGCACGGTGCTGACGCGCAGGAGGTGGTCCTGCGGCCGGGTGCATTGGGCGAAAGCGTTCAGCAGCCGCCCCAGCGGATCGAGCCGGCCGATCCGCAGCCCGTCCCAGTCCAGCCATTCCACCGCCTGCGCCGCCTCTTCGGGCGGCAGCAGGGCGCTCTGGTCGGGGTCGAGAACGGTGCGGTGCAGCTCGATCCGCGCCATTTCGTCGGGGTGGAAATAGGGCGGGTAATGCGCCCCCTCCTTCCACTCATGCCCCTCCGCGTCATAGCCGAGCCCCCGCAGCACCGCGCCTGCGGTCCGCTGCGCCGCCGCCTCCGGCAGCCAGAGGTCGAGGTCCGACATCTGCCGGCCGGCGGCGGGCCCCGCGGGCGGCAGCAGGGTGAGCGCCCCCTTGAGCCAGACCGGTGCGATGCCGGCGGCGTTGAGGGCGGCGCTCACGGCCCGCATCTGCCGGCGCAGGCCCTCATTGCGCTCGGTGTTCCAGTCCGCCACCGCCGCCAGAATATCCGCGAGTTCGGCGTCGACGCGATCGCCCAGTCCATGACGGGCGAGCGCGACGGACAGGGCCGGGATCAGCCGGTGCCGGTCGGCCTGGGCGAGCACCGCCGTCCAGGGCGCGTCGGCCGCGGCGGCGGTCCGCAGCGCCGCGCGGCTGGAAAAGGGCGACACCAGCGCGCAGAGCAGGCGCAGTCCGTCGAGCGAGGCGTTCCGGCGCGGCATGGGGTCCTCGAAAGTAGCGCCCGCGGCGCCGTTGAAACGCCGCGCAAGCCCCAGGCTGAAGGGCAGGCACGCGCCCAAGGGTGCATTTCGCGCTGGTGCCATAAGACCATCAAAGATATCCTGCAACTCAGCTGGCGTTATTGTCGCCTTTCACGCCTTTCGATGCGAGCCGATGCATGGCCCAAACCCCTTCGCTCCCCGAGCCGGAGAAGACCGCGCCCACCGATGAGCGCCGCCGCGCGGCGTTGCGCCGGCTCGGCCGTGGCGCGGCCTATTCCCTGCCCGCCACCCTGGCCATCATGACCATCAACCGGGCCGCCGCCGCCAGTTGACGGAGCAGCCCGCGCGGTGCATTTTTACCTCTGACCATTTTGGCTTCGGCTCCGCGAGTCAGGGAACAGGCATGGCGACGGATCGTTCATCGGAAAGCGAGCAGCAATCGCCCGCCGTGTCCGCTGCGCCGTCGGGTGCCGATGCGCGCCGGCGCGCCGCGCTGGCGAAGCTGGGCCGTGGCGCCGCCTTTGCCGTTCCCGCCACGCTCGGCCTGATGATGATGCCGCGCGCCGCCCGCGCGAGCTGACGCCGGTCTCACCGCCTCGCATCTGTGGGGCAAGCTCTGACCACCCATCGACAATGACACGCCGCACCACCGGCTGGCCCTGCAGGGCTGCCGATGGGCCGGAGACCCAAATGTCCACCGAAAACACCCCCCGCCCGAGTGACAAGGCCCCGGAACCGACCGATGAGCGGCGCCGCGCCGCGCTGCGCAAACTCGGCAAGGCGGCGACCTATGCCGCGCCGGCGACGCTGAGCCTCATGGCGATCCGCCGCGCCGCCGCCGACAGCTAGAGCCATGCCCGCAAAGGCTGCTGGCGGTTTGCGCCAGCAATTGCCTGACATCCGTGCGTTTGCGCAGGTCTGGCGACGTTGAGGTCAACGGGCCTGCTCGCGACAACAGCTTCACCCCCGGAACTGTCGGGCAAGGCCCCGGCCGGCGCGCGCCGCCCGCGCAGCGCACGTCCCGCTTCGAACTGGCGACGCTCCCCCCATGATCCCTTCCGCCGAACCGCGTTTCTATTTCCGTGTGCTCGACGACGTGCTCTTCGTCTTCGACCAGCACCTCGAAATGGCGCACGCGTTGAATGCGCCGGCCGCGCGGCTGTTCCTCGCGCTTTCCGACAGCTTCCGGCCGGTCGCTGCCCTCGGCGCGGAGGCGGCGGTGGATGGCGCCGATGATCTCGCGGCCTGCTTCGGCGCCTGGGAGGACCTCGGCTGGATCGAGCGCGATACGGCCGGCCAGGTGCGGCTGCGGCCCTCCCAAAGGGATGCTGCGCCCGCCGGACCCCTCGCGCCCAAGGCGGAGAGCCGCCCGGCCGTTCTGCTGCAACAGTTCCAGGTCCGGCTGGCGGGCACCTCGGTGGCGCTGCGCCTGCTCGCCACCGGGCGCCGGGGCGGGGAGGCGACGCCTCCCGCCTGCCTTGCCGTACGCCTCGCCACGGGCGAAAGGCTGATGGGGTTCTTCAGCGGCTTTCTCGATCCCGATCCCGCCCATCACCTGCCGCTCGCCACGCTCGATGTCATTGTCGAGGAAGAGGGCTTCACCCTGCGCTGCGTCAGCGGCGGGGCGATCACCCGCCAGCTCTTCACCGAGGAGGCATCGCAGGCCGTCGGCAAGTCGCATCTCTGGCTGCTCGATCTCGTCTATCGCGACCCGCCGCCCGCCATCTTCGTTCATGCCGCCGTGCTGTCCACCGCCGATGGCGCGCTGATGATGGCGGGGGTCTCCGGCGCGGGAAAGAGCACGCTGTCGGCCTATCTCGTGGCGCAGGGCTGGCGTTTCGGCACGGACGATTCCCCGGCCATCGCCTTTTCCGGCGGCGAGGCGGTGGTGCTGCCCTGCCCGGGGGCGATCAGTCTCAAGCCCGGCAGCCTTGAGGCGCTGGCGCCGTTTTATCCCGGCCTCAAGGAGCGGCCGCGCATCGGCAGCGGCGAAAAGCGCGGCTGCTATCTGCCGGTGCCGCTGGAGCGGCACATGCCGCCGCACGGCCCGGAAAACCGCCTCGCCTGCCTCGTCTTTCCCCGCTTCGCAGCGGGATCGTCGACGGAGGTCGAACCGATCGGGCCGGCACGCGCGCTGCTGGAGCTGATGGATGCCGAATTCGGCCTCGCCGAGCCTGCCGGCGCCGCCGAACTCGACGCCTTTTTCGACGCGCTGGAGCGCCTGCCGCGCTACGCCGTCACCTATAGCGACCTGGCGGACATGGAAGCCGTGCTGCGCCGGCTGCTGGCCGGCGCGCCGGCCTGAGCCGCGCCGGCCGCGACCTCAGCCGGCGGCGCTCAGCCCGCCGGGCGCGCGCTCCCAATAGAACGTCTCCACCGCTTCGAGATGCGCGCGCATCGCCGCTTCCGCCGCGTCCGCGTCATGGGCGGCGATCCCGTCATAGATGCGCTCATGGTAGGCAAGGGCGAGTTCCTTCGCCTCCGCCACCTGCAGCGTCACCTTGCGCTGCTGCGACAGCCACTGCACCACCGCCTGGTGCAGCCCGTTGAACAGCGGGTTCTGCGCCACCAGCACGATCTGATAATGGAAGGCGATGTCGGAGGCCTCGAACGCCGCCCGGTCGCCGAGGTCGCGCCGGTTGCGGGCCAGCGCATCGCCGATGCGGGCGATGTCCGCCGGCCCCGCCTCGCGCGCGGCATGCCGGGTCAGGGCGAGTTCGAGATGCAGCCGCGCATTCTGGAAATGCGCCATGCCGGCCGGCTGGGCCAGATAGGCCCGCACCGAGGCCGACAGCTCGTGGATGAAATGCTTGGGGTCCGGCCGCGCCACCCGTGCCCGCTCGCCATTGGCAATCGACACCAGCCCGGCCTTCTGCAGCGACAGCAGCGCCTCACGGATTGCCGGGCGGCCGACCTTGAACTGCTCCATCAGCTCACGCTCGGAGGGCAGCGCATCGCCCTCCCCCAGCGTGCCGTCGAGCATCAGCTGCTGCAGGCGCTCGGCCACATCCTCATAGATGCGGCGGCGGCGGATCGGTTCGATGTCCAGCACGGCGACTCCCCAGGTGGTATGAAAGGATCGCCGGCCCGGCCGCCCTGTCAACCGCAAGATGCGCGGGCGCGTTCAGCGCTTCCTCGGCTGGACGACGACGGTGGCGGTCAGGCCCGCCACCAGCCGCACCTCCGGCGGTACCGGGCCGAGCTTGATCCGCACCGGAATGCGCTGGGCGAGGCGGATCCAGTCGAAATTCGGGTCCACCTGCGCCAGCAGCCCCTGGCCGGGATTGGCGATGGCGCGGCTCAGCCCCTCCACCTCGCCGTCGATCACCACGCCGCCGGCCATCAGCTCCACCCGCGCGGGGTCGCCGTCGCGGATGGAGGGCAGCTTGGTTTCCATGAAATAGGCGTAGACATAGAAGGAATGGCTGTCGACCAGCGCCAGTATGGCCTCGCCGACCCGGGCATAATCGCCGGCATCGACGTTGAAATTGGTGATGTAGCCATCGGTCGGGGCGCGCACGCGCGAGCGCTCCAGATTGATCTGCGCCATGGTCAGCGCCGCCTCAGCGGCGTCGAGCTCGGCCTGCGCCTCGGCGGCGGTGGCGGCGGTGAGTTCGACCGTCTGCGCCGAGATGGCGTCGGCATCGGCGCGCTCCAGATTAGCGTCGCGCCGGGCGGTATCGCCGGCATAGCGCAGCGCCTGCTGCTTCAGTTCCACATCCGCCTGCGCCTGCCGCAGCGCGGCGGTGAAGCGCTGCTGGTCGATGACGAACAGGATCTCGCCCTTCCGGACGAACTGGTTGTCGCGGACATTGACGGAATCGACGAGGCCGGAGACATCGGGCGCGATCGCCACCACCTGCGCCAGCACCCGCGCGTCGCGGGTCCAGGGCGCGACCGTGTAGTAGAGCCACAGCCGCCAGCCGACGAAAACCGCCGCCGCGGTCGCCAGCAGGGTGACGCCCACGCGCAGGGCGGAGCCCATCTTCATCGCAGAACCTCCAGCAACGACGGCAGCAGCAGAATGAACATGCCGAACAGGATGATGTAGAGCGCCGCGTCGAACAGCGGCCGGTGCCAGACGAAGCGGTAGAACCCCGCCCGCGCCAGACCCCAGCGCAGCAGCAGGTACGGCGCCAGCGCGACGGCCGCCCAGATCAGCACCGGCGGGAAATAGATGCCGAACGCCTCGGGGGTGAAGAAGGGCCAGGCGGTGTGCATCTCAGCCCTCCCCGAAAGCATGCAGCAGATAGGCGCGGTCGATCTCGAAACGGTCGACGATGAAGCGCAGCGACGCCCCGGCGCGCAGGTTCAGCCCCGCCGCCTTCGAGCCGGCCGGCAGAGCGAGCCCGGCCAGCCCCGCCAGCGTCTCACGCGCCAGCGCCTCCGCCGCCGCCACATGCGCCGGCAGCGCGCTCCCCGCCTCGGGAAAGCCCGCCAGTTGCGCGGCGAAGCGGTCGAGGAAGAGCGCGACCCGCGCGCGCGTTTCCTCCGCCAGTTCCGGCGCGCCCAGCAGCCGACGCAGGCGGCCGAGCTCCAGCGCGGTCGAGGCCGCGCCCAGCGTGCCGCGCAGATACTCGTCCTCCCCCGGCCGGGCGAGGGCGAGGCGCGGCAGCAGATCGGCCAGTGCGCCGACGATCTCGCGCAGGATCGCCCGCTCGTGCCGCTCGCCGCGCGCCGCCTCCGGCAGGCGGGTGCCGAGCGTCGTGTTCCACAGCTGCCGGCGCGAGGCGCGCGAGGTGACGGGAAACAGCTTCAGCAGCACCAGCGCCATCCCCATGCCGAACAGGGTGGAGAGGGCGGCGTTGAGGAAGCCCGCCTCGTCCGGGCGGAACACATTGCCGGTGCCGAGCTCGGCGACGAAATAGGCGCCGAAGGCCGTGCCCGCCAAGGCGAGCGCCGGCGTTCCCGCCATCAGCCCGGCCGGGAACAGCGCCACCATGAGGAACAGCGCCAGCGCGTCGAACCCCTCGATGCGCGGCAACACGAACACCATGGCGCCATAGGCCGCCACCATGCCGAGCCCGGCACAGATCAGGAAGGACAGGCCGAGCGCCCCCGGCCGGTCCTGGTTGACGGCGAAGAACAGCAGCACGGCGAGGCCGGCGGCGGCGCTGAAGCCGCTGGTCCATTCCGTCGCCGCCCAGAAGCCGCACATCGCCAGCAAGAGCAGCCCCGCGCGCAGCCCGGCGAGCCGCGCCTCCCGGCGCTGCGCCGGCGCCATCACCGGCGGCGGGCGCGCGGCCTTGGGCGCCGCCAGCGTCGCGAGGCCGCGCAGGGCCAGGGGGCCGGTGGGGCGCAGGCTCGCCGCCTGGCTCACCATCACCATGGAAAGCCCGTGCAGCAGGTCGCCGGCGCGTCGCAGGATCAGCACGCCATTGGCCAGCGGCAGGAACGGCACCTGTCCGGCCATCGCCTCCAGCTCGGCGCCGGCGGCATTGAGCGCGACACGCGCGGCCAGCAGCTGCGCGCGCACGCGCTTTGTGTCGGCGAAAGCGGCAGGGTCGGCCGCCAGCCGCTCCAGCAGCGCCGCCACATCCGCCATGGCCGGGCGCAGCCGGTCGGCCACCGGCCCCGCCCCTTCCACCGCGAATTCGTCGAGCCGCAGATACAGCCCGCGCGCCACCGCCAGCACGCGCAGGAATTCGCGCGTCATCCGCCGCAGGCCGGCATCGTTGGCGCGCATTTCCGGCGCCTCGAACAGGGTGTAGGAGCGCAGCGCGTCGAACTTCACCACCGCTTCCACCATCTCGCGGCGCAGCGGCGCGAAGGCGGTTATGGGCGTGACCGGCTGCAGCGCCACCGCACCATAATGGCACAGCCGGCCGAACAGCACCGCCAGCTGGCCGCGCAGCACGTCGCCGGCATAGACCGGAAACACCAGCACGCTCATCGCCGTGACGAAGACAATGCCGAGGATGATTTCCGCCGTGCGGTCGACGGCGAGGTGCCAGGCTTGCGCCGGCGCGGAGGCCCCTTCCAGCCCCACCAGCAGCGCGGTGTAGCCGGCGAGCAGGAAGCTGTAGGAGGTGAAGTTGCGCGAGAGCCCCGCCTGGGTGAAGCAGAAGCCGAGCCACAGCGCGAGCGAACCGACCAGCGGCAGCGGTGCCTGCGACCACAGCGCGAGAATCAGCAGCCCCGCCGCCGCGCCCAGCAGCGTGCCGGCGACGCGGAAGGCGCCCTTGGCCACGGCGGCGCCGGCGGTGGGCTGGGCGAGGAGATAGACGGTGAGCGCCGCCCATTGCGGGTCGTCGAGCTGAAGCCAATAGGCGGCGCCCAGCGCCATCACCGCCGCGGCGGCGGTGCGCAGCGAAAACACGATGTTGCGCCAGCCGAGATCCACCGGCACGGCGGCGCGCAGCCATGTCCACACATCCGGAAAGGCGGTGCCGGCAGGGGTCATGGCGCTCCAACGCATCAAGGGCAACACCGGCGGGCCGGCGCGGGACGCGCCCGAAAGCGCGGCGACCCTAGCAACATGCCGCCCGGAGGCGCAATGGCGGGCTCACCACACCAGCGCGGCCGTGCGCACCGGCGCACACCACAGCGCGAATTCGGCCGGGGTAAGCAGCGCCAGCGTCAGCGAGAGCCCCGCCATGTCGAGCGAGGTGACGAAGGTGCCGACCAGCGCCCGCACGGGGACGAGGCCCCGCTCGCCCAGCACGGCACGGGCGAGCGCATGGGCGCGGTTGAGCTCGATCGGCGGCGTGCCGCCAAAGCCGTTGACGATCAGCAGCGGGTGCGCCTCGGCGAGCGGGGGAAGCTGCGCCAGCACCGGCTCGCACAGCAGGCGCACGATCTCTTCCGCCCCGGCGCGGCGGGTGCGGTAGAGCCCCGGTTCGCCATGAATGCCGACGCCGATCTCCATCTCGTCCGGCCCGAGGGCGAAGGTGTCGCGCGCCGTGTCCGGCAGCGACACCCCGCGCAAGGCGACGCCCATGCTGCGCAGCCGCCCCGACAGCCCGTCGCCAAGCGCCTTGAGGGTGGCAAGATCGTCCCCACGCTCGGCCGCCGCGCCGAGAATCTTCTCCACCACCACCGTGCCGGCCACGCCGCGCCGGCCCCGGCTGCGCACGGAAGGCCCGGTGGCGGCGTCGTCCTCGACGATCACCGTCTCCACATGATGGCGCCCGGCGGCCATCTCCGCCGCCATCTCGAAATTCATCACGTCGCCATCATAGTTCTTCACCACCAGCAGGCAGCCGGCGCCGCCATCGGTCTCGTCCATGGCGGCGAGAATCTGGTCGGGCGTCGGCGAGGTGAAGACATGGCCGGTGCAGGCGGCATCCAGCATGCCGGCGCCGATGAAGCCACAATGCAGCGGCTCATGCCCGGCCCCGCCGCCGGATATCACCGCCACCTTGCCGGGCGTGAGCCGACGGCGGCGCACGAACTTGGCGTCACGGCCGAAGGCGACGAGGTCCTCATGCGCGGCGACGAAGCCGGCGAGGCTGTCCGCCACCAGCGTCTGTGCCGTGCCGGGACGCCGCGTCATCGCGCCCTCGCCCCTTCCGGCGCGCCATGTGCCGCCTGTGCCGCCCGCTGCCGCACCGGCTTAGCCCGCCCGCTGCGGGCCGGGCGCGCGGCCCGTCCTCGCCTGCATTCACTCGCTCCCATTCACCAGCACCGCCATCTTAGCCACGAAGTCGGCGACGGCATCGTCGAAGCTGCGATTCTTCCGGTCATCGCCGAAATCCGGCACCATCAGCGCCAGCGTTCGCATGGAGGAGCCGCCGCCCACATCCGGCAACCGGCCGGGATGGGCGGCCTGATAGGCGGCAAGGAAGCGCTCCTGCTCCGCCGGGCTGAAATGGCACACCCTCAGGATGGTCGGCAGGTGCCGGGCGGGCAAGGGCGTGTCATAGGCCGGGCTGGTCACCTGGGTGACGAAGCTGCGGTGCTTGCCCAGCGCCGCCGCCAGACGCTGGCGCGTGCCGGAGGGCCGGTTGTCGAGAATGCCGGACAAGAGGGTCTTGTAGGCGATCACCGCCTCGTCGCTGGTCTCGCGCGCCATGGCTAGCCCCGCCCCGGCGGGGAATTGGGCGCGGCGCCCGCCAGCGCCGCGCGCACCGCCTCGATCTGGCCGGGCGGCACGGAAAGCCCGTCGAAGCCCAGCGCCCGCAGTCGGCCGGCGGCTTCGGGACGGGCCGCGAGATCGCCGCACAGCGACACCGGCCGGCCCAGCGCCCGGCCGCTTGCGCAGATATGGTCCAGCAACCGGAACATCGCCGTTTCCGCTCCCGCACAGAGCGGCGCCACCGCCGGATTGTCGCGCGCCGCCGCTGCGAGATACTGCATCAGGTCATTGGTGCCCACGGAAAAGAACGCCGCCTGCGGGAACAGGTCCAGCGTCAGCGCCGCAGCCGGCACCTCCACCATGATGCCGAGCGGCGGCAGGCGGGCCTCCACCCCCTGCCGCGTCAGCCGGGCGGCTTCCTCCTCGAACAGGAGCACCATCGCCGCGAGCTCCTCCGGCGCCGTTACCATGGGCAGCAGCACGGAGAGCGGGCCAAAGGCCGCCGCCCGCAGCAGCGCCCGCGCCTGAATGCGGGCGAGATCGGGATGCGCGAGCAGGAAGCGCACCCCGCGCAGGCCGAGCACGGCGGCGGGGTCGCCTTCGGCAAGGCCGGGAAGCGCCTTGTCGCCGCCGAGATCGAGCAGGCGCAGCGTCACCGGCTTGCCGCCGAGCGGCTCAAGGAGGCGGCGATAGAGGGCGAGATGCCGCTCCTCGCTCAGCGCCTCGGCGGCATGGGTGAAGAGGAACTCGGTCCGCACCAGCCCGACCCCGTCCACGCGCGCAGGATCGAGCCCGTCGAGATCGGCCAGCGTGTCGATGGTGGCGAACAGGCCGGGCCGTCCGGCAGCGGGGGCAAGGGATGCCGGGGACGCGGGAGCGCTTTCCGGCGACGGGGCGGGGGCCGCCGCCATCTCCCCGCCGTCGGGGTGGAGGCAGGCAAGGCCGCGCGTGCCGTCCACCAGCAGCGGATCGCCCGCATTCCCCGGCACGGCGCCGAGGCCGACCACCATCGGCACGCCGCGCGCCCGGGCCAGCAGGGCGACATGGCTCGCCGCGCTGCCGGCGCCCAGCGCGATGGCGCCGCCCTGGGACCAGTCATGGGCGAGGAAGACGCTCGGCGGCATGTCGCGCCCGACATAGACCGACCCCGAGGGGAAGTCGGCGCGGGTTCGGCCGGCGAGCGCGTCGAGCACGCGGTGCTGCAGGTCCATCAGGTCGGCGGCGCGCAGGGCGAAGGGATCGGGTTCGGCCGCATCGGCCTGCCTGTCGGTCTCACTGGCGGTCTCATCGGCCTCACCGGTCACCTCGTCGATCCGCTCATTCATCGCTGCGGCAAAGGCCAAGGCCGCGCCTTCGCCGCGTTCGATGCGGGCCAGGGCGGGCGCGAGCAGCTCGCCATCGAGCAGGAGTTCGATCTGGAAATCGAGGATTCCCGCGCTTTCGGCATCGGCTTCGGCGGCGAGCGCGCGCAATTCGGCAATGGCGCGCGCCACCGCCGCCGCCAGCGCCGCGCGCGGCTCGCCCGCGCTTCCGGCCAGCCCGGCGGCCTCCGCCAGCTCGCCGGCGCGGTACAGCGGGCCAACCGCCCGGCCGGGCGAAGCGGGCTGGCCGCGCTGCTCACACCGGGCGGCCATCGGCGCGCCCGGGCTTGCGGTCCTCGTCGAAATTGCGCCGCACCAGCTCGCTCAGCGCTGCCACCGCCTCCTGCGCCCGCGCCCCTTCGGCGCGAATTCTCATTCTGGTTCCGCGTCTTATGCGGGCGCCGATGATCTTGACGATGCTCTTGCCATTCAGCCAGTCGGCCGATCCGTCGAGCGCCACTTCCACCGTGCAGGGAAAGCTCTTGGCCAGTCGGGTGAAGGCGACGGAGGGCCGGGCGTGCAGACCGACGCCGTGCGTGACCTCGACCTCGGCCTGGCAGCGATGGGCGGAAGGCCGCCCGATAAGGGGGAGAGGTTCGGCCATCACGCGGACAGCTCTTCCGCCGTCGCGACCACCCGCGCCAGCGACGAGCCCCCGGAGGCCTCCGCCGCCGCCACCACCGCGCCCTCCACCAGCGGCGCGTTGCAGATGGCGACCTTGGCGGCGCGCGCCGGCTCCAGCATCTCTACCGCCATCTCGCTATTGGTCTCCGCCCCGCCGAGATCGACGAAGATGGCCACCCCGGCTTCCGACCACGCGGCCTCTATAGCGATCAGAATACCTTCCACATGCGTTCCCAAACCGCCGTCCTTATTGCCCCCGCTCCAGGCGAGAGGCACGCATCCCCCCACCATCTGACGCACCATGTCGGCGGCGCCCTGGGCGACGAGGGGCGAATGCGACACGATCACGATGCCCACATTGGCGCCGCGCGCGGGGGTCATGATGGGGTATGCTCCTGAAAATACTGGCAGATTGTCATGGCAAGCAGGGCACAGCTGGACGCACCGGGGTCCTCGTGACCGACGGAGCGTGCGCCGAGATAGGACGCCCGGCCGCGCCGCGCCAGCATCATTTCCGTCGCCTGCGCGGCCGTGCGCGCGCAGGCGGCGATGCGGTCGGGCGCGGCGTGGCGCGCGATCTCCGCCTGCACGGGGTAGAGCACGTCGAGCAGCGTCTTGTCGCCGGGCCCGGAACGGCCGCGCCGGGCCACCGCCGCGATCGCCCGTGCCAGGCTTGCGGCGAAATCGGTCCGACCGCCCTCATCGGCCAGACCCCGCCCCAGCTCCATCAGCAGCGTCCCGTAAAGGGGGCCGGCAGCGCCGCCGATCGTCATCACGAGCACCAGCCCGATCCGCTCCAGCGCCGCCGGCAGCGGCAGGGAAGCGATCTCGCTTCGCTCGCCATACACCGCCTCAAGCCCCCGCTGCATGTTGGTGCCGTGGTCGCCATCGCCGATGGCGCTGTCGAGCCGGCCAAGATGCTCGCAATGCCGCTCGATCTGCGCGCGGCACAGCGCAATGAGCTGGGAGAGATCGGAAGCGTCGAGCGGCATCGTTCTCCTCCCTCGCCGGGTTCTTCAGGCGCCTGCGGCCAGCGCCTCGAACACCCGCGCCACCGCCACCGCGCCGGGATCGGGCGATCCCTCTAGCTCCCGCGCGGCGACATAGGCCGCGCGCCCGGCCCGCGCCCGCGCCATCGTCCGCGTCGCCTCCGCACCGGCCGCCGCAGCAGCGGCGGCGGCCGCGAGATCGCCGGCGGCCAGCGCTTTCAGCGCGGGATCGAGCGCGTCGATCATGGTGCGGTCGCCGGGTACCGCGCCGCCATAGAAGACCACGCGGTCAAGGCCGGCGAGCAGGGCGGAAGCCAGATTCTTTCCTTCCCCCCGCGCCTGCCCGGCGGCGGTGAAGAAGATGGACAGCAGGACGCCGCTCGATCCGCCCATGGCGGTACCGAGACCCGCCCCAATGGCCTTCAGCGTGGCGGCGGCATCGGCCAGCGGCAGATGAGGAAGAGCGTTCAGAGCGAAGCGGGCACCGGTCGCGACGGTGCTCCCGGTGTCGCCGTCGCCGGCGCGGGCGTCGAGCCGGTTCAACTCCTCCTCCAGCCCGACAAGCGTCGTGCAGACGCGGCGGATAACCGCTTCGGTGGCCGCGTCGGCGCTGGCGGCAACGTCCGTCGCGCGCGGCGCGGTCGGCGCCGCCTCAATCGCCACCGTGCCGGGAGGCACAGCCGGCCGCCACGCCAGCGGCTCGGCCGCTGCGGTCAGCGCCGCCTCGCGCGCCGGGTCGAGCTTGAGGTAAGACAGCGAAAAGCCGTTCATGTTCAGGGCGGTCATCAGCGGCGCCGGCCCGATGACCAGCTTCACCCCGCGCCCCAGATCGGAGGCCAGCAGAGCCTCGGCGATCAGACTCATCTCCAGAGGCGGCACGGAACCGAGATTGTTGATCAGCAGCGCATAGGCGGCCGCGGGATCGAGGCGGGCGCCGAGGCGTTCGTGCATCAGCGCGACTATGTCGCTTGCCGGCAGAAGCGGAATGCGTTCCACGCCGGGCTCGCCATGGATGCCGAGGCCGAGTTCGCCTTCCTCCGCCCCCAGCCGCCCCTCGAAAGGCTGGCCGGGAATCGAGCAGGAGGACAGCGAGACGCCGAGCGAGGCGATGTCGGCCGCTGCGGCTCGGGCGGCGGTCGCAACAGTCGCCAGGTCCGCGCCGGTCTCGGCGAGATGGCCGGCGATCTTGTGCACGAACAGCGTTCCGGCCACCCCGCGCGGCTGCGGAATGTCCGGCAGGGCGATGTCGTCGGCCACAATCGCCATTTCGACCTTGTAGCCTTCGGTGCGGGCGCGCTCGGCGGCGAGGCCGAAATTCAACCGGTCTCCCGTGTAGTTCTTGACGATGAGGAGGCAGCCGGGCGCGCCGGTGACGGCGCGGATGGCGGTGAGCACGGCCTCAACACTCGGTGAGGCGAAGATCTCGCCGGAGACAGCGGCGGTAAGCAGCCCGCGGCCGACGAAGCCGGCATGCGACGGCTCGTGGCCCGCGCCGCCGCCGGAGATGACGGCAACCCTGGACTTGTCCCAGTCCGCGCGCAGCACGACCTTGATGTCGGGATAGGTGTCGAGCCGGGCCAGCCGACCGGGGGGTGTCGTGCGCAGAAGCCCGTCCAGCGCCTCGGTGACGATGCTATCCCGCCGGTTGAAAAAGTGTTTCATGGCCGTCTTCCCTTCGTTCGACGCGGCCTCCGGCACGGCTGCCTTCCGCCCTCAACGCACGTTGTCGGCTTAGATAAGCCTTTGGCCATCCTGGCCAAAATAGAGTGGATTCTTCAAGATCAGGCTGACGCTGTCGCCGGGCGCCACCGCCATGTCGGGATCGGCGAGGGTGACCAGCTTGTGCGCGCCAAGGCGGATATGCAGATGGTTCTGGTCGCCAAGATGCTCGATCCAGTCCACCCGCGCATTGCCGCCCTCTCCGGGAAGGAGGACGATGTGCTCCGTCCGCGCGCCGATGGTGCGGGTGCCCGGCGGCATCGGCACGTCAGGGACGAGGCCGACGGGAAGAAGATTGATGTGCGGCTGGCCGAGCCGGGCCGCGACATGGAGATTGGCCGGGCTGGCATAGATCTCGCGGGGCGTGCCGATCTGTACCAGCCGCCCCTCGGCGAGAATGCCGATGCGGTCGGCCATGGTCATGGCCTCGATCTGGTCATGGGTGACATAGAGCAGCGTCGCGCCGAGTTCCTTCTGGATGCGCTTCAGTTCCAGCCGCAATTCGCCGCGCAGCTTGGCGTCCAGCGAGGAAAGCGGCTCGTCCATGAGGTAGATGGACGGCCGGCGGACCAGCGCCCGGCCGATCGCCACGCGCTGCATCTCACCGCCGGAGAGGCGGGTGGAGCGGTTCTCCAGCTTGTGGTCAATGCGCACCATCTTCGCCACCTCCCGCACCCGTGCGTCGATGGCGGCACCGTCCATGCGCCGTGCCGGGGAACGCAGCGGAAAGGCCAGGTTCTCGTAGACGGTGAGGTGCGGATAGAGCGAATATTGCTGAAAGACGAAAGCCACGTCGCGGCTTGCCGGCGCGACCCCCGCCATGGGCCGCCCGCCAATGCTCACCGTGCCGGCATCGGGCGTCTCCAGCCCGGCGATGAGCCGAAGCGTGGTGGTCTTTCCGGCGCCGGTGGGGCCGAGCAGAACCACGAATTCCCCATCCGCGATAGCGAGATCGATGCCATCGCCGGCGCGCTTGGCCCCGCCCTTGCCGAAGCTCTTGGTGATGCCCTTGAGCGTTACGTCAGCCATGGCGGGCCTCCTGGCGCAACGCGCCCTCGTGCAGGGCGGAAGGAATGACGCGGCCGGAGCCGGCATCGAACAATGACAGCCTGTCGCTCTTGAAGGTGAGACCGACCGGCTCGCCGATGCGGTAGCTCTGCTCGGCAGCAAGCCGGGCGCGCACCAGCCCGCCCTCCGTCTCCACGGTCACGATCTGGTTGGTGCCGAGATATTCGCTGCCATAGACCGCGCCGCGCAGCGGCGAGGCGTCCAAGAACCGCACATGCTCGGGACGCACACCCAGCGCCAACGGGCCGGGTGCAACATCCGCGCGCAGCTCCGGCATCGCCACCTCGGCCGCGCCGATGCGCGCCGTGCGCGCCCCCCGCGCCAGCCCGCCGGTGAAGCGGATGAAGTTCATCGGCGGCGAGCCGATGAAATCAGCGACATACATGGAGGCGGGCCGGTCGTAGATTTCCTGTGGCGTGCCGAACTGCTCGATCACGCCGTGGTTCATCACCGCGATCTTGTCGGCCATCGCCATGGCCTCGATCTGGTCATGAGTGACATAGACGGTGGTGGCGTGGATGCGGTTATGCAACTCGCGCAGTTCGCGCACCATCACCTCGCGGAACTCGGCGTCGAGCGTGCCGAGCGGTTCGTCCATGAGGAAGCACATCGGGCGGCGGACGATGGCCCGCCCAAGCGCCACGCGCTGGCGATCGCCACCGGCGAGCCCGGAAACGGGGCGGTCGAGAATATGGTCGATCTGCAGCAGGCGCGCCGTCTCCTCGACACGCGCCTTGATCTCCGCCTTCGGCACGCTCTGCGCGAGGAGCGGGAAGCCGATATTCTTGCGCACATTCATATGCGGGTAGAGCGCGAAGAGCTGGAAGACGAAAGCGATGTCGCGCTCGCTGGCGCGCTTGTAGGTGACGTCTTCTCCGCCCAGGCGGATGGTCCCTCCCGTCGGCAGCTCCAGCCCCGCAATCATTCGCAGCGTGGTCGTCTTGCCGCAGCCGGAAGGACCGAGCAGGGCGAGGAACTCGCCATTCTCGACGGTGAAGCTCGAATCCTGCACGGCGACGAACTCGCCGAAAGCCTTGCGCAGGTTCTCGACCCTGATCTCGGCCATGCGCCTACTCCGGGAATTTGGACACGATCATGAACATGAACGTGCCGGCGAGAAGGGTGACGAGGGAATAGGTGTAGAGCACAAGCGCGAAGGGCTGGAACAGCATGAGGAAGCCGAGGCCGATGATGGTGACGGCAACCGCCTCCATCGGCCCGCGCCGCAGGAAGAAGGGGCGGCGGGGCCTCACTGGCGAGGGGCTGTGGGGGGCGAGGACAGGATCGCTCATTTGCGCACCGCGCCGAAAGTGATGCCGCGAAGCAGCTGCTTGCGCAGCAGGATGGTGAAGACGAGGATCGGCACCAGGAAGATGGTGGTACCCGCCGCCACCGCCGGCCAGTCCTGCCCGCCCTCGCCGATGATGGTGGGGATGAAGGGCGGCGCGGTCTGCGCGCTGCCGGAGGTGAGCAGCGAGGCGAAGGCGTATTCGTTCCAAGCGAAGATCAGGCAGAAGATGGCGGTAGCGGCAATGCCCGTGGTCGCCTGCGGCAGCACCACCTTGCGGAAGGCCTGCAGCCGCGAATAGCCGTCGATCATCGCCGCCTCTTCATACTCGCGCGGGATCTCGTCGATGAAGCCCTTGAGCAGCCACACGGCCAGCGAGACATTCACCGCCGTGTAGAGCAGCATCATCCCCAGTGCGGTGTCGGAAAGGCCGAGCTGCCGGTACATGAGGTAGATCGGGATCGCCACCGCGATGGGCGGCATCATCCGGGTGGAGAGGATGAAGAACAGCAGATCATCCGCCAGCGGCACCTTGAAGCGCGAGAAGCCATAGGCCGCCAGCGTGCCGAGCCCGACCGCGAGGAAGGTGGCCCCGAAGGCAATGATCAGCGAATTGGTGAAGCGCGGCAGGAAGTTGGACGGACCGGCGATCACCATGTTGCGCTCGCGCGTGACCGCGTCGCACAGGTTCTCCGGCGGCGGAAGGGATGCGATGTATTCCGGGGTCTGCCGCGTGCGCGTGGTGAAGAGGTTGCAGTAGCCTTCCAGCGACGGCGTGAACAGGATCTTCGGCGGGTAGGAAATCGAGTCCGGCGGGGACTTGATCGAGGTGAGGAAGATCCACACCAGCGGGATCATGGTGATGACCGCATAGAGAATGACCAGCGTCGCGGCGATGCGCTTGGAACGAGCGCTCGGCTCGACGACCGAATGGGCGGTGTTTACCGAGCTCATCGCTGTTTCACCCTGTTGAGCGCCTTGACGTAGATGTTGGCGAGGCCGAACACGGCGACGAAGAGAACGATGGCGAAAGCCGATGAGCGCCCGGTCGCCCACGCTTCGAAGGCGTCGCGTTTCAGCGCGATGGAGGCGACCTCTGTGGTCGAGCCCGGCCCGCCGCCGGTCAGCAGGTTGACCATGTCGAACATCTTGAAGTTCTCGATGCCGCGGAACAGCACCGCCAGCATGATGAAAGGCAGCGCCATCGGCACGGTGATCGACCAGAACTGCCGCCAGTTCGACGCGCGATCGACTTCGGCCGCTTCATAGATGTAGTCGGGAATGGAGCGTAGCCCGGCGAGACAGATCAGCATCACATAGGGCGTCCACATCCAGGTATCGACGATGATGATCGCCCAGGGCGCCAGGTTCACGCTGCCGAGCATCTGGATCTCGGAGGTGGGGATGCCGGTGAGGAACGAAACGGCATAGGCGAACAGGCCGATCTGCGGCTCATAGAGGAACCGCCAGAAATTGCCGACCACGGCGGGCGACAGCATCATCGGGATGAGGATGAGCGTCGTCCAGAACGCATGCCCCCGGAACTTGCGGTCGATGAGATAGGCCAGCGCGAAGCCGATCACCGTCTGGAGAAGGATGGTCCAGAACACGAAATGCGCCGTGGTCTGCATCGAGGCCCAGATGTCGGGATCGTTCAGCACCCGCGAATAATTGCCGAGGCCGACATTCTTGACCTCCGCATTGGGGCGGTTGGCGCGGTAATTGGTGAAGGACAGGTAGATCGCCCAGAACAACGGGAAGATGTTGATCGCGAGCAGCAGCGCGATGGTGGGCGCGATGAACAGCCAGGCAATCGCCTTGTCGGAGAGCGCCCGCACCCGCCGCGCGAGTGGTTCCGGGGTTGCCCGCACCGCCGCCTCGGCGGCCTTGTCGGCATAAGTGTGTGGGGATGTCGTCACGCGCGCCCTCGCTGGCGTCGGCGGAAAAGGGGCGATCCGGTGGGGTCTCGGGATGAGCCGGATCGCCCGCGGGAGGAAGCGGAGCCTACTCCCTCTCCCCGCCGGGGAGAGGATGGGGCAAGGGGTGCGGGGCGCTCAACGCGCGGGTCACCCCCTCACCGACCCGCTTGGCGGGCCCCTCTCCCGGGCGGGAGAGGATCAGATGGTCGCGATCTCAAATCTTGCCGTCTTCCTTGAAGATCTCGGTCCAGTCCTTTTCGAGACCGTCGAGAGCCTCCTTTGCCGTGCCCTTGCCGGCGACGACATAGTCATGCACCCGCTTCTGCATCGCCTGCAGCAGCTCGGCGTAAGAAGGCTCGGCCCAGAAGTCCTTCACGATCGCCATTGATTCAAGGAAGGCGGGCGCATAGGGCTGGCTGGTCTTGAAGTCGGGCGCGTCGACCACCGCCTTCAGGCAGGAATAGCCGCCAAGCTGCCACCACTTGGCCTGCACCTGCGGCTGGGCGAACCATTTGATGTACTGGAGGGCGGCGTCGCGCTTGTCCGAGTAGGACACCACCGAAATGCCCTGCCCGCCGAGCTGAGCGTAATGATACTTCTCCGCCGGGTTGGGGAAGAAGCCGATGCGGTCGCCACCGACCTTCTCGTCCTTGTAGAGGCCGGGCCAGGTGAAGGCGAAGTTCATCTGCATCGCCACCTGCCCAGATTTGAAGGCGTCGGCCGATTCCACCATATAGACGTTGGACGCGCCGGGCGGGGTGCAGCAATCGTAAAGCGCCTTGTAGAATTCGAGGCCCTTGATCGCATCCGGCGAGTTCACATAGCCCTGCATGTCATAGGGCTTCTTGGGGTTGTCATACATGAAACCCCAATCGTACAGGACGTTGGTCACGCCCATGGTGATGCCTTCCGAACCACGCTCGGTATAGATCGAGGCACCGTAGACGGTCTTGCCGTCGATCTGCCGCTTCTGGAAGAACTCGGCGATCTGCTTGAGCTGGTCATAGGTCTTCGGCGCGTCGAGGTCCCAGCCGTACTTCGCCTTGAATTCCTTCTGGATTTCCGGGCGCTGGAACCAGTCCTTGCGGTAGGTCCAGCCCACCACGTCGCCCATCGCCGGCAGGGCCCAGTAATTCGGCGTGTTCTTCGGCCATTCGGAATAGCCGACGACCGTCGCGGGAACGAAGTCATCCATCTTGATGCCTTCCTTCGCGAAGAAGTCGTTCAGCTTCACATAATGCCCGTTCTCCGCCGCGCCGCCGACCCACTGGCTGTCGCCGATGATGAGGTCGCACAGCTTGCCGCGCGAATTCAGTTCATTGAGGAAGCGGTCGGCATAGCTGGTCCAGGGAACGAACTCGAACTTCATGTCGATGCCGGTCTTGGCGGTGAAGTCCTTGGACAGCTCCACCAGCGCATTGGCCGGGTCCCAGGCCGCCCAGCACAGCGTGAGCTGCTCGGCCTTCGCCGCCTGCGGCACGGACATCAGCGCGCAAACGGCCGTCGCCCCCAGAAGGGGTATCCACTGCTTCAGCATGCTCTCCTCCCAGAACGAGGGGCTTTCTGCCCCTTTCATGGCTCACCGTGGCGCAGGACGCGCCGAAACGATTTAGCTTTGTGTTTAGTTATGCGCCGATCGCTCAACATGACAAGAGCAAATCGTTGCTGCAGCGCAGCGGTGCCGGGAGACCGCACGCCCGCCGTCGCCAGCTCGGACGAAGGTTCGCTTATGATTTGAGGAAGTGCGCACCCTCAGGCCGATAAACGCGACGAGGCCGGGATGTCGCACCCCCGCCGATGCGCAGCGTCGCCGAGGGCGACCAGCGGCTCGGTTGGCATGCCAGCGATATGCCACGGAATTGCTGCAATGCACCCAATCGAAGGTTCGCTTCTTTCGATTTGACGCTATTGCGACCAAAAACACTTTCGTATAGCGTCGATATGAAGATAAAAACGAAAGCGCTACTGACCTAAAGCAGCGCATCGGGAGAGACGCCTTTGAACGCTCGCACTCGGGACGAGATTTACGACCTTGCGATCATTGGCGGGGGCGTGAATGGCTGCGGCATCGCCCGCGATGCTGCCGGGCGCGGCGTCTCCGTCGTCCTGCTGGAACAGGGCGATTTCGCCGGCGCGACCTCTTCCGCCTCCACCAAGCTGATCCATGGTGGGCTGCGCTATCTCGAACATTACGAGTTCCGGCTGGTGCACGAGGCGCTGGCCGAACGCGAAGTGCTGTGGGCGATTGCCCCGCACATCATCTGGCCGCTGCGCTTCGTGCTTCCGCACCACGCCGGCCTGCGCCCCGCCTGGCTGCTCCGGCTTGGGCTGTTCCTCTACGACCATCTCGGCGGGCGCAAGCTTCTGCCGGCCACGCGCTCGCTCGATCTGGCGCGCGACCCTGCCGGCCGGCCGCTGCGCGAGGGCTATCGCCGCGCCTTCGAATATTCCGACTGCTGGGTGGAGGACAGCCGGCTAGTGGTGCTGAACGCACTCGACGCGGCCGAGCGCGGCGCCGACATACGCCGGAGCACCCGCGTCGTCTCCGCCAGCCGCGAGCCGGAATTCTGGCGTATCGAGTTCGAGGAAGGCGGCGCACACCGGGTGGTCAATGCGCGCGCGCTGGTCAATGCCGCCGGCCCCTGGGTGCATGACGTGCTGGCGCATGTGCTGCGTGCCAATTCGCCCGCCAATGTCCGGCTCGTGCAGGGCAGCCACATCGTCGTGCCCCGGCTCTACGACCATGACCGGGCCTACATTTTCCAGAATGCGGACGGTCGTATCATCTTCGCCATTCCCTATGAGCAGGACTTCACCCTCATCGGCACCACCGACCGCGACTTCGGCAGCACGCCGAGCCGGCCCGTCGCCAGCCAAGAGGAGATCGCCTATCTCTGCGCCGCTGCGAGCGAGTATTTCAGTCGCCCGGTGACGCCTGGCGACGTGGTCTGGACCTATTCCGGCGTCCGGCCGCTCTATGACGATGGCGCGTCCAAGGCACAGGAAGCCACGCGCGATTATGTGCTGGAACTGGACGACCAGGACGGGCGGGTGCCGGTTCTGTCCGTCTTCGGCGGGAAGATCACCACCTATCGCCGCCTCGCCGAGCACGCCATCGAAAAGCTGACCCCCTATCTGCCGGGCGCCTCCAAGACCTCCTGGACCGGCACGGCGCCGCTGCCGGGCGGGGATTTCGGCGTGCATGACCAACCGCGCATCGTCGCCCAGCTGCTGCGTGCACATCCCTGGCTCGATGAACGCCTCGCCCGCCGCCTGGTCGTCGCCTATGGTACGCGCGCCATGCGGATCCTCGACGGCGCCCGGTCGGCTGGCGATCTCGGGCGCGTGTTCGGCGCCGACCTGACCGAGGCGGAGGTCCGCTACCTGATGCGGGAGGAGTGGGCACGTACCGCCGAGGATGTGCTATGGCGGCGCTCCAAGCTCGGCCTGCGCTTCTCCGCTGAGGAGACGGCCGCGCTTGATGCCTTCATGGCCGAATGCGTGGCCCCGGCCGCAGCATCGGCCTCGCTGCGGGGGATTGCGCAATGACACTCGAACTCGCCCATGTCTCGCGCAGCGTGCGCGGCGTTCCCTTCATTCGCGACGTGTCGCTGCGGCTGGAGCGCGGCAGCCTGAATGTGCTGCTGGGCGCCACCCTCGCAGGCAAGACCAGCCTCATGCGGCTGATGGCCGGCCTCGACGCCCCGACCTCCGGCCGGGTGCTGGTGGACGGGCGCGACGTCACCGGGCTGTCGGTGAAGAAGCGCAGCGTCGCCATGGTCTACCAGCAGTTCATCAATTATCCCGCGCTTACCGTCTATGAGAACATCGCCTCGCCACTGCGGGTGGCCGGACTGCCGCGCGCGGAGATCGAGGAGCGCGTGCTTTCGGCGGCGAAACTGCTGAAGCTCGATCCCTATCTCCAGCGCACGCCGCTGGCGCTCTCGGGCGGCCAGCAGCAGCGCACCGCCATCGCCCGAGCGCTGGTGAAGCGCGCCGATCTGGTGCTGCTCGACGAGCCGCTGGCCAATCTCGACTACAAGCTGCGCGAGGAACTGCGCGAAGAGCTGCCGCGCATCTTCGCCTCGACCGGCGCGGTGTTCGTCTACGCCACCACCGAGCCGACCGAGGCGCTGCTGCTCGGCGGGCACACCGCCACGTTGCTGGAAGGCGCGATGACCCAGTTCGGCCCGACCGCCGAAGTCTATCGCCGCCCCGCCAACCTCGCCACGGCACGGGTGTTTTCCGACCCGCCGCTCAATGCGCTGCGCGTCACCAAGCAGGGGCACACGGTGCTGATGGAGAACGGCACCGTGTTGCCGGCACATGGCCCGCTGGCTCACGCCTCGAACGGCGCCTACACGATCGGCGTGCGCGCGCACCATCTCGAAGTGGAAGATGTTGCCACCGCCGAGCGTATCGCCGGCGACGGCCTCATCCGGCTCGGCGCCACCATCGCGGTGACCGAGGTGACCGGCTCGGAGAGCTTCCTGCACATGGATATGGGGGCGGAACGCCTCACCGCGCTGGTTCCCGGCGTGCGGCGCCTGGAACCCGACGCGCCGGTGGAAGTGCTGATCGACGCCCGCCACATCCTGCTGTTCGACGCCGAGGGCCGGAGCGTCGCGCCCGTCCGCGATGCGGCGGCGGCCTGAGGGAGAGCATCATGGCCAGCATCACCCTCGACGGTCTCGCCCATGCCTACCGGCCTGACCCGCGCGGCCCGCAGGACTACGCGCTGAAAGAGATCAACCATGTCTGGCGGCAGGGCGGCGCCTATGCGCTGCTCGGGCCGTCGGGCTGCGGCAAGACCACGCTGCTGAACATCATTTCGGGCCTCGTCATCCCGACGCGCGGGCGCATCCTGTTCGACGACCGCGACGTCACGCGGCTGCCGACCGAGGCGCGCAACATCGCCCAGGTATTCCAGTTCCCCGTCGTCTACGACACGATGACGGTGCGCGAGAACCTCGCCTTCCCGCTGAAGAACCGCAAGATGCCGCGCGAGGCGATCGCCCGCCGCGTCGAGGAGATCGCCAGCCGGCTCGACATGAGCTCGGTGCTCGACCGCAAGGCGTCCAACCTCACCGCCGACGCCAAGCAGAAGATTTCGCTCGGGCGCGGGCTGGTGCGCGAGGATGTCGCCGCCATCCTGTTCGACGAGCCGCTCACCGTCATCGACCCGCATCTCAAATGGCAGTTGCGCTCGTCGCTGAAGGAGCTCCACCGGGCGCTCGACCTGACCATGATCTATGTGACGCATGACCAGACGGAGGCGCTGACCTTCGCTGACACCGTCGTCGTCATGCATGACGGCGCGGTGGTGCAGACCGGCACGCCGGAAGAGCTGTTCGAGCGCCCCGCCCACACCTTCGTCGGCCATTTCATCGGCTCGCCGGGCATGAATGTGCTGCCGGCAAAGGTCGAGGGCCGCACCGCCCATGTGGGCGGCACCGCCATCGCGCTGGAACGGGCCTATCCCTCCCTGCCGGCAGGGGAACGGATCGAACTCGGCGTGCGGCCAGAATTCGCCACGCTTGCCAAGCCGGGCCACGGCCTGCCGGTGAAGGTGACGCGTATCGAGGATATCGGGCGCGCCCGCATCGCCCGCATCGAGATTTCAGGCAACCCGGCGGCAGCCATGGTCCCGGAAGAGCTGTCGCTCGACGGCGATAGCGCCGGCCTGACGCTGGATCCCCGGCAGATCCACATCTACGCCAATGGCGTGCTGGTGCCCGGCGCGCCCGCCGGCCGCGAGGAAGCCCTGTGATGGACAAGCCCGTCAACAACCGCGCCTGGCTGCTGGTCGCCCCGGTTTTCCTCATCGTCGCCTTCTCGGCCATCGTGCCGATCATGACGGTGGTGAACTATTCGGTGCAGGACACGTTCGGCAACAACCAGTTCTTCTGGAACGGTCTTGGCTGGTTCCAGGAACTGCTCGATCCCTCGACCGAGCTCGGCGGGCGCTTCCTCGACGCGCTGTGGCGAAATCTGCTGTTCTCGGCCATCATCCTTGCCATCGAGGTGCCGCTCGGCATCCTCGTCGCGCTGTCCATGCCGCGTGAGGGCTGGAAGGTGGCCGCCACGCTGGTCATCATGGCGCTGCCGCTGCTGATCCCGTGGAACGTGGTCGGCACCATCTGGCAGGTGTTCGCGCGCGGCGATATCGGCCTTGCGGGCTGGGCGATCAACGCTCTCGGCATCGATTACAACTACACGGGCGACCCGCTCGCGGCCTGGATTACCATCGTGGTGATGGATGTGTGGCACTGGACCAGCCTGGTCGCGCTCCTGTGCTATGCCGGCCTCAAGTCGATCCCGGACGCCTATTACCAGGCCGCGCGGATCGACGGCGCCTCGCGCTGGGCGATCTTCACCACCATCCAATTGCCGAAGATGAAGCGGGTGCTGTTGATCGCGGTTCTGCTGCGCTTCATGGACAGCTTCATGATCTACACGGAGCCCTTCGTGCTCACCGGCGGCGGGCCTGGCAACGCCACCACCTTCCTGTCCATCGACCTCGTGAAGATTGCCCTCGGCCAGTTCGATCTCGGCAAGGCGGCGGCGATGAGCCTCGTCTACAACCTCATCGTGCTCGCCCTGTGCTGGGTCTTCTACACCGTGATGACGCATGCCGGCACCGAGCGCCGGCAGGAGGAGAACCCGGCATGAGCGCCTCGTCCCACGCCTCCTCGCGCGGCGGCACCCTTGTCATGGTGCTGTATCTCGCCTTCCTGATCCTGCCGATCTACTGGCTCGTGAATATGAGCCTGAAGACGAATTTCGAGATCAATTCGGGCGTCACCCTGTGGCCGAACGACATCACGTTCGAGCACTATATCAAGATCTTCACCGACTCGAGCTGGTACTCGGGCTACATCAATTCGCTGACCTATGTGGCGCTGAATACCGTGATCTCGATCACGCTGGCGCTGCCGGCGGCCTATGCCTTCTCGCGCTACAGCTTCGTCGGCGAGAAGCACCTTTTCTTCTGGCTGCTGTCAAACCGCATGGCCCCGCCGGCCGTGTTCGCCCTGCCCTTCTTCAATCTCTATTCGGCCATCGGCCTGTTCGACACGCCCTGGGCCGTGGCGCTGGCGCACTGCCTGTTCAACGTGCCACTCGCCGTGTGGATTCTCGAAGGCTTCATGTCCGGCGTGCCGCGCGAGATCGACGAGACGGCGGCCATCGACGGCTATTCCTTCCCGCGCTTCTTCGTGAAGATCTTCATGCCCCTGATCGCCAGCGGCATCGGCGTCGCGGCCTTCTTCTGTTTCATGTTCTCCTGGGTGGAACTGCTGCTGGCGCGCACGCTCACCGCCACCAACGCCAAGCCGATCGCGGTGACGATGACCCGCACCGTCTCGGCCGCCGGCATGGATTGGGGCCTGCTCGCCGCCGCCGGCGTGCTCACCATCATCCCCGGCGCGCTCGTCATCTGGTTCGTGCGCAACTACATCGCCAAGGGCTTCGCCCTCGGGCGGGTGTGAGGAAGGACGGCATGGAAAACGCTTCGTCGCCCTTCATGGAACGGCTCGCCGAGAACACGGCCTGGATGGCGTGGACCTGGCCGACGGCGGCGTTCTTCGCCGCCATCGCCGGCCTGCTCGCCATCTTCACCGTGCTGGCGCTGTGGCGGCCGGAGCGCGCGCGTGTCGGCGTGCTCGGCATTCCCACCACGCGCGGCGACCGGCTGTTCATCACGCTGCTCGGCAGCGCCTTTATCAACCTCGCCTGGCTCGCCCTGGTGGGACCTCATCTCGGTTGGGCGCTCGCGCTCTGCCTTGTCTACGCGCTGGCGGTGTTCCGCCTCGTGTGAAGTCGCCTAAGCGGCAGAAAGCCGCGTGATTTCTGGGAATGAACGGGAGGAAAGACCCATGTTGCCGACAATGAGCCGAGGCCGGCTTCTGCTGGCCGCCAGCGCCATGGCGCTGATCGCCTTCGCCGCGCCCGTGCGCGCGGACGAGGCCGCCGCCAAGAAGTGGATCGACAGCGAATTCCAGCCCTCCACGCTCTCCAAGGACGAGCAGATGAAGGAGATGGAATGGTTCATCAAGGCTGCCGAACCGTTCAAGGGCATGGAGATCAACGTCGTCTCCGAGACCATCACCACTCATGAATATGAGGCGAAGGTCCTCGCCAAGGCGTTCTCCGAAATCACCGGGATCAAGCTCACCCACGACCTGATCCAGGAAGGTGACGTGGTCGAGAAGATCCAGACGCAGATGCAGTCGGGCAAGAACATCTACGATGCGTGGGTGAACGATTCCGACCTCATCGGCACGCATTTCCGCTACAAGCAGGCCGTGCCGCTGACCGACTGGATGTCCGGCGAAGGCAAGGACGTGACCTCCCCCACGCTCGACCTCGCGGACTTCATCGGCATCTCCTTCACCACCGCGCCGGATGGCAAGGTGTACCAGCTCCCGGACCAGCAGTTCGCGAACCTCTACTGGTTCCGCTACGACTGGTTCACCAACCCGGACATCAAGGCCAAGTTCAAGGCCAAGTATGGCTACGAGCTCGGCGTGCCCCTGAACTGGTCCGCCTATGAGGACATCGCCGAGTTCTTCACCAACGACGTGAAGGAAATCAACGGCGTGAAGGTCTATGGCAACATGGACTACGGCAAGAAGGACCCCTCGCTCGGCTGGCGCTTCACCGATGCGTGGCTCTCCATGGCCGGCAACGGCGACCGGGGCCTGCCCAACGGCAAGCCTGTCGACGAATGGGGCATCCGCATGGAAGGCTGCCGCCCCACCGGCTCGACCGTCGAGCGCGGTGGCGACACCAACGGCCCCGCGGCCGTCTACTCCATCGTCAAGTATATCGAGTGGCTGAAGAAGTACACGCCGCCGCAGGCCGCCGGCATGACCTTCTCCGAAGCCGGCCCGGTGCCCGCCCAGGGCAACATCGCGCAGCAGATGTTCTGGTACACCGCCTTCACCGCCGACATGGTGAAGGAAGGCCTGCCCGTCATGAACGCCGACGGCACGCCGAAGTGGCGCATGGCCCCCTCGCCGAAGGGCGCCTACTGGAAGGATGGCATGAAGCTCGGCTACCAGGACGTCGGTTCCTGGACCCTGCTGAAGTCCACTCCGGTCGACCGTCGCAAGGCGGCCTGGCTCTATGCCCAGTTCGTCACCTCCAAGACCGTCTCGCTGAAGAAGAGCCATGTCGGCCTCACCTTCATCCGCGAGAGCGACATCTGGGACAAGAGCTTCACCGAACGCGCGCCCAAGCTCGGCGGTCTGATCGAGTTCTATCGCTCCCCGGCCCGCGTGCAGTGGTCGCCCACCGGCGCCAATGTCCCGGACTATCCGAAGCTTGCCCAGCTCTGGTGGCAGGCCATCGGTGACGCCTCCTCCGGCGCCAAGACCCCGCAGGCGGCCATGGACTCGCTCGCCCAGGCGCAGGAATCGGTGATGGAGCGTCTGGAGCGTTCCGGCGTGCAGGGCGAATGCGGCCCGAAGCTGAACGCGAAGCAGCCGATGGAATACTGGGTGAAGCTCGCCAAGGAATCCGGCAACCTCGCTCCGCAGCCCAAGCTCGCCAACGAGAAGCCCCAGGGCGAGACCATCGACTATGACACCCTGATCAACTCCTGGCCGGCCACCCCGCCGAACAAGAACTGATGCGGGTCCGCTGATCCAATGCCGGAGCGCCCAAAAGGGCGCCCCGGCTTCTGCGTCCCGGACGCCCCCGCCGTCCGGGACGTTGTCTCGCCCGCCGCCGTCGCGGACGGCATGCCGCCCGACATAGACCACGTTCCGCAGAGGTGGCACCTTGCACGCGCCGTCCTCGCCGGGATGACGCCTTTTAGCGGAGCGCCTCGTGACAACCCATCTTCTCGCGATCGACCAGGGGACGACCTCCTCGCGTGCCATCCTGTTCCGGCCGGACACCTCCATCGCGGCACAGGCGCAGCAGGAGTTTCCGCAGCATTTCCCCGCTTCCGGCTGGGTCGAGCATGAGGCGGAAGACCTGTGGCAGACGACGCTCGCCACCTGCCGCGCGGTCATGGAACAGGCCGGCCTCACCGCCGCCGACATCGCCGCCATCGGCATCACCAATCAGCGCGAAACCACCGTGGTGTGGGATCGCAAGACCGGCGCGGCCATCCACCGCGCCATCGTCTGGCAGGACCGCCGCACCGCCGAACTCTGCGCGAAGCTGAAGGCGGAAGGTCATGAGGCGCTGGTGCGCGAGCGCACCGGGCTGATCCTCGATCCCTATTTCTCCGGCACCAAGATCGGCTGGATTCTCGACCATGTGCCGGGCGCGCGCGCCCGCGCCGAGCGCGGCGAACTCGCCTTCGGCACGGTGGACAGCTGGCTGCTGTGGAAGCTCACGGATGGTGCGGTGCATGCCACCGACGCCACCAATGCCGCCCGCACCCTGCTGTTCAACATCCACACCGGTGGCTGGGACGACGACCTGCTGGCGCTTCTGCGCGTGCCGCGCTCCATGTTGCCGCAGGTGAAGGACTGTGCCGCCGATTTCGGCACCACGGCCCCTCGTCTGCTCGGCGGCGCCATCGCCATTGGCGGCATTGCCGGCGACCAGCAGGCGGCCACCGTCGGCCAGGCCTGCTTCCAGCCGGGCATGATCAAATCGACCTACGGCACAGGCTGCTTCGCCCTGCTCAATACCGGGACCACCGCCGTCGTCTCGGAGAACCGGCTGCTCACCACCATCGCCTATCAGCTCGGTGGCAAGCGGACCTATGCGCTCGAAGGCTCGATCTTCGTCGCCGGCGCGGCGGTACAGTGGCTGCGGGACGGGCTCGGCATCATCAATAACTCGGCCGAGAGCGAAGCGCTGGCCGATGCCGCCGATCCGGCCCAGCAGGTCTATCTCGTGCCGGCCTTTGTCGGCCTCGGCGCGCCGCACTGGAACCCCGATGTGCGCGGCGCGATGTTCGGCCTCACCCGCAATTCCGGGCCCGCCGAATTCTGCCTCGCGGCGCTGGAGAGCGTCTGTTACCAGACCGCCGATCTCATCGCCGCGATGAATGCCGACTGGGCGCGCTCGGGGGCCGGCGGCCATCGCACGCCGGTGTTGCGTGTCGATGGCGGGATGGTGGCCTCCAACTTCGCCATGCAGCGCCTAGCCGATCTGCTCGCCGCGCCGGTCGACCGGCCGGTGATTCGCGAAACGACGGCCCTCGGCGCCGCCTATCTCGCCGGGCACCAGGCCGGCATCATGCCGGCGCCGGGGCGCTTCGCCGATTCCTGGCGGCTCGACCACCGCTTCGATCCGGTCATGCCGGCCGAGACGCGTGAGGCCAAGCTCGCCGGCTGGCGCGACGCCGTGCGCCGTCTCACCCTGCCCTGAACGCCACTACCAAGCCTTTGAAAAGGCTCAGTATCTCTTCACGAAGAGGCCGCGCTTGGCATAAACGGCGGCGGCTTCCTCGATGAGGGCGGCGACGCGGGTGGCGCCGTAGTCGCGGCGCAGAAGCACCGCCCGGTCGAGAAGCTGCTGGGCATCACGGGCGCGGCCGGGACGCAGCAGCTCATAGGTGTCGAGGATGAGGTCCTGCGGCACGCGCACCAGATCAGCGGCGCGCTCGAAATTCTCCGCCAGTGTCGCGCGCCCCGCCGCTCGGGCGATATTCGCCTGCAATATCAATGCCTCAGGGGTGATGGCGATGTCCTCATTGCCGACCTCGCCGGCGAGCACGGCCTCCAATGTCAGGGCGGAAAGCGGCTTGCCGGTGGGCGTCGTCACCCGCTCCGGGGCCTTTTCGGCGACGGGGTAGAGGTCGAGATCGCTCAAGGGTTTCGCGCTCATTGGGCAGCCTCCGTCGCCGGCCGGGCGGGGCGGTAGTCGAGTTCGATGGGGTGGACAGTGAGATCGATGAGACCGGTCTCGATGGCATAGAGCAGCGCCACCCGCACATGGAAGCGCGCGCCGAGCGCCTCGCCATGGGTGGGCACCATCACCGGCTCGGGCGCCTCGCCGTAGGTGTGGCGGGCGGCGTTGCGGCCGAGAGCACGGTAATGCTCCAACCCGGTCAGCGGGGCATTGGAAAACAGTTCGAGATTCATGTGCGGCATGCGGTCGGCCTGGTGCAGCACGGTCGTGCCCTTGGCCTGTATGCCGATGCCGAAGCCGGAGCCCGACAGTCTTGCGGCGGCGAGGCCGAGGAAGGAGGTATCGGCGGTGTGCATCATCCGCACCAGCCGCGCCGTGCCGCCTCCCGCCTCGATGCCGCCGACCAGCGCCGCCACCACGTCGGCGAGCGCATGGCCGGCCGTGGTCTGGTGCAGCTGCCGGGCGAAGGCCGGGCTGACGCCGATCACCACCTCATGCGGATCGCTGCCCTTCGCCGCGACGCCAGCCGGCACCAGCCAGTCCGCCTCGCCCGCCGCCTGGCCCACCGCCTCGCCAACGACATTTTCCGCCGCCAGCACCCGCTCGCGGGTGAGCACGTTGCGGATGCCCTGCACGGCCTGCCAGCGCGGCTCGGGCATGCGGTAGCCGGTGCCGGGGCCGCGATAATCGTTGGGGTCGTTGATCGCGCTCAGCACCCGCCCGTCGCGCACCAAAGCGGAGGTCTGGAGATAGTCTCCGGAAATGCGCTGGCGCAGCATGAGGAGCAGGTTTTCCGCCTCCTCGGTGTAGCCGCGCCGCGCCAGCGCCCGCACCACATCGAGCGCGGTGATGCCGCGCGCCTTGATGGCGGCGCTGATCGGCGTCACCTCGCCAGCGCTGTAGCTCTGCGTCTCCTCCGAGCCGGAGGCGAACACGACGGACATCATCCGCGCCCGCGGCACGGTGCCGAGGCCCAGCTCGTCCATCACCGCCGCCAGCGCTTCCACCGCCCGCACGCGCAGGCCCAGCACCTGGTCCTCCTCCACCGGGGTGAGGCCGCCATCGGTCTGGAAATCGCGCTGGAGCAGCAGGTAGTCCTCTATCTCCTCGCCATTGAACAGCGAGGGGTTGAACGAATTGTCGTACTTCTTGATCGAGCCGAAGCCGGAACAAATGAGGTCGGAGCCGGCCAGCAGATAGGGCGTGATCTTGGCGCCGACACGGATTTCCGACTCGCTGGTGCGGCAATCATTGCCGGAGGCGCATTCGAGCCCGAGCCAGACGGCGATGAGGTTCTCCGCCATCAATTCGCGCACCCCGCCGGCCATGGAGGCGGTGAGCGGGGCGCCGTCAATGCCGCCATTCTGCGTGCCCTGCACGCCCATCGCCCGCTGCAGGCACAGGCACCGCGCTTCGAGATAAAGCAGCGAGCGCTGCTCGTGAAAGCCCATCAGAAGCTCGGCCGCCGCGCCGGAGGTGCAGCGCGCCTTGATGCCGCGCGAGGCATAGGCGGCCGTGAGCAGCGCCTTTGACCACGGCGTGTCGTCGCCATCGATGAAGGCGCGCTCGGTTCCGTAGACGGAGACCGTCTCGGCATAGGAGGCGAGACCGGCAAGGCCGATCTGCAACTCCTCCGCTTCCTCGATGGAGCACTGGAACAGCACCCCGCCGCGCCCCACCGCCGCTCCCACCGTACAGGCCAGCGCATTGGCCCAGCTATTGGAGGAGACGCGCATCGTGGTCTCGATCTCGTCGAAACCCAGCGCCACGGCGACGGCGGCATCGGCGGCGAGCTGCAGCGGGTCGTCCTTGGCGTTGGTCACATGCGCCTGATTGCCGGGAGTCTGGCGCTGGCGCATCTTGGAATAGGCGAAGGCGATTTCCAGCGCGGACAGCCGGCCCACGACCTCGGCAAGGCGCGCCGGGGTCAGGCCTCGCGCCAGTGCCTCAAGTTCCTGACGCGGCACGTTGATATCCACCAGCCTGCGGGCGATCTCGCCCGGGTCCATCGCCATCGCCGTCTCGGCCATGACGGGGTCGATGTGATGGGCGGCGATGAAGGCGTCCAAAATGTCGAAATCGGCTTCCGCCTTGCCATCCATGACCGTCACCCGGCCGCCTTCGATGCTGAGCGAGGGCGCGGGGTCATAGGGGCTGCGGAACACGGAGAAGCCGGCCTCGGGGTTTTCCGCCGCGAACAGGTCGTAACGCAGCGGGCGCTCGTCCCATTCCGCGAAGCGGCGCCAGCGATTGGAGCTTTGGGGTTCGGCTTTCGGCGGCATATCGGTCATGCTCGGACGTCCCTCATGGTCCGCGACGGGACCAGCGTCAGGATGGTGACGACGGGGAGCAGGATAAAGGAGAAGGCGGCCGCGTGTCCGATGGCAACCGCGGCGATCGACAAAAAAGGAGACGGCCTGCGTCGCCTTGCCCGGCCTGCCTGTCGATCCGCGTCTCGACGCTTCAAAGGGAGCGCGTCGATCGGCGCCGCGCTCAATGCAGCCGCACGGTCCGACAATAGAGCGGTGGCTCGACCTTCACCTGGTTGACGATGGTGAACCCGCCGGCGAGGCGGCCGACCGCATCCTCGATGCTGATTTGCAGGCCGCGCGTCGGCACGCGCCCGGTGAGGGTGATGATGCGCTTGTCGCGGCAGATGCCGACTTCCACCTCGGCATCCCTCAGAATGCGCTCCACGGCGTCGCGCAGGCGGCGGTTAAGCTCGGCATCCGGCATGGCACCCTCCCACGTCGACCACGGGCGGACGTGAACGGGAAAAGATCAGCACAGCGGCGCGCGCGGCGCCTTGATCTGCCGCAACCGGCGCGGCTTCACCCCGCCGCGACGGTGGTCTGGCGCTGGTCGCCGAGCCCGGTGATGGACAGGTGCATCGTCTGTCCGGGACTGAGGTAGACCGGCGGCTTCATGCCGAGGCCGACGCCCGGCGGCGTGCCGGTGGAGATGATGTCGCCCGGCTGCAGGCTCATGAACTGGCTGACATAGGACACCAGCGTCGGCACGTCGAAAATCATGGTGCGGGTGGAGCCGGTCTGCCGGCGCACCCCGTCCACCTCCAGCCACATGTCGAGCGCCTGCGGATCGGGGATCTCGTCCGTGGTCACCAGCCAGGGACCGATGGGGCCGAAGGTGTCGCAACCCTTGCCCTTGTCCCAGGTGCCGCCGCGCTCCAGCTGGAAGGAGCGCTCGGACACGTCATTGACGATGCAGTAACCCGCGACATGGTCATAGGCGTCTTCGACCGCCACATATTTAGCCGGCTTGCCGATAATGATGCCGAGCTCGATCTCCCAATCGGTCTTGGTCGCGCCGCGCGGAATCTCCACCGCGTCGTTCGGCCCGCTGATGCAGCTGGTGGGCTTGAGAAAGATCACCGGCTCGGCGGGGATCGGCATGCCGGCCTCTTCGGCATGGTCGAGATAATTGAGGCCGATGCAGACGAATTTGCCGACCGCGCCGACGCAGGGCCCGAGGCGCGGGGCGCCTTCGACGGCGGGAAGTTCGGACGTGTCGAGGTCGCGCAGCCGGGCGAGGCTTTCCGGCACCAGCACCTTGCCCTCGATATCGGCCACCAGAGTCGAGAGATCGCGCAGCACGCCGTCCGCGTCGATCAGGCCGGGGCGCTCGCGCCCGCTCTCGCCATAGCGCACCAGCTTCATCGGCCCGTCTCCCTGTGCCCGTCACCGCCGGTCCGGCAAAGCCCGGCGCCGCCTAGAGGTAGCGGCAAAGCGCGGCGGCGTCGAGGCGGCGCGGCGGCCCGCGACCGCTTGTCAAACCCCGCGCCCGCCCCTATCGCTCGCGCCGAGGCGGCGGGCGCGGGCTGCCCCGGAGGAAACCCATGGCGCATGTGCTGGTGATCGGAAGCATCAATGTCGATCGCCTCTGGCGGCTGACCGCGCCGCTGCGCGCCGGCGAACGGCTGACGCGGGGCGAGATCACGCTGCGCCTCGGCGGTGGCGGCTTCAACACCGGGGCGGCGCTGCGCGCGCTCGGCCACCGCGTGACGCTGGTGGCGACGCTCTCCACCGACGACGCCGGCCGCGCCTGCCGGAGCCAGCTTGAGGCGATGGGGTTCGACCTGCGCGCCTTGCGCGACACGGATGCGCCCACCGTCCCGCTCGACATTCTCATCGGGCCGGAGGGGGAACGGACCATCATCGCCGCCACCACGACGGAAGCGCGGCGGCTCACCAGCCTGCCCGCGCTGGAGGCCGACATCGCCTATGTCAATCTCCGCCGCGCCGCGCCGGGCCTGCTGGAAGCGCTGGCCGCGCGCCTGCCGGTGGTGGCGCAGGTGCCGCTTGAGCGCACGGAATGCCGGCCGGCACAGGTGCTCATCGCCTCCAGCGCCGACCATGCGCTGTTCACCGGGGCGAATGCCTTTCAACAGGCGCGGGCGATCGGCGGCGACGACCTGCGCGCGCTGGTGGTGACGCAGGGCGCGGGGCCGGTGCTGCTGTGCGAGGCGGAGCGGCACACGACGCTCCCGGTGCCTGCGCTGGCCGCGCCCACGGAAACGACCGGAGCGGGCGACGCCTTCGCCGCCGGCTTCATCGATGGCTGGCTCGCCGGCTCGCCGGCGGCGGCCGCGGCGCGGCGGGGCATCGAGATCGCCGGGCGGGTGCTGGCCGGCGCCCCGGGTTTCGAACGCCCGCCGGCGCTGCCGCTCGCCACGGTGCTCGCCGCCGCCGACTGACCCGCATCAAGGCGAACGGTCGCTGCCATGCTAGGCTGGCGTCTCCGGTTGCCAGTGCCCTGCACCGGTGATGGAGGACGCCATGCCCGATGCGCCGTTCCCCGACCCGCTCGCCTTCGCCCGGGCGACGCAGCACGCGGCGCAGGAGAGCTGGCGCGCGGCGCAGGCCCGCACGCTCGACCTGTTCGGCTACGGCCTCGCCGAGCACCCCTATGAGATCGTGGCGGAGACCCCGCTCTGGCGATTGCGGCACTACCGGGGAGACACCGCACCCCAGGGCCCGCCGGCGCTGATGGTGCCCGCGCCGATCAAGCGCGCCTATGTCTGGGACCTCGCGCCTGGGGTGAGCGTCGTTGGTACCGGGCTCGCCCATGGGCTCGACGTGCATCTGGTGGAATGGCGACCGCCCGTGGCCGGCGGGGCGCCGCACGGGCTGGAAGACTATGCCCGCGCCGTGCGGACGGCGGCGGAAGCGGTGGCGGCGCGCGGCGCGGGTGTGCCGGTGGTGCTCGGCCATTCGCTCGGCGGCACGCTGGCGGCGCTGGCGGCGGCGCTGGAACCGGCGCCTTTCCGCGCGCTGGTGCTGCTCGCCGCGCCGCTGAGCTTCGCGCCGGGCTCCAGCGCTTTTCGTGACGCGGTGGCCCTGCGCGAAGACCACACGCCGGAAGACGGCCTCGTGCCCGGCGCGCAGCTGGGACAGGCCTGCGCTCTGCTCGCGCCCGGCACCTTTATCTGGCACCGCTGGCTGGACGGCGCGCTGAGCCTCGGCGATCCGGCGGCGCTCGCCCTGCATCTGCGCCTCACCCGCTGGGCGCTGGACGAGGTGCCGCTGGCCGGCAAGCTCGTGCACGAGATGGTGGAATGGCTCTACCGCGAGGACCGCTTCACCGCCGGGCGGCTGGAAATGGGCGGCCGGGTCATCGGCCCGCAGACGCTGCGCCTGCCGGCGCTGGCGGCGGTGAGCACCGCCGACGAAATCGGCCCGCGCGCGGCGGTGGCGCCGTTCTTCGCCCATATGGCGGCGGGCAGCACGGAGATCATCGAGCACCCGGCCGAGATCGGCGTCGGGTTGCAGCACCTCGCCATTCTCGCCGGGCGGCAGGCGCACCGGCAGGTGTGGCCGCGCATCGCGGCCTGGATCGCCGCCCGCGCCTGAGCGGCCGTCAGCGGGCGGGCAGCTTCAGCCCGCCCTCGACAAGCTGGGTCCAGATGTCTTCCGCCGTGTCGGCAAAGCGCAGGCTCGCCACTTCCGCCGCGCTCACCATGCCCTCGTCGACCAGCGCCTGGAAATTGACCACGGAGCGCCAATAGGCCTCGTCGAACAGCACCACCGTCACGGCCGGGGCCTTGCCTGTTATCTGCAGGTTGAGGATTTCGAACAGCTCGTCCAGCGTGCCGAAGCCGCCGGGAAACACCACCAGCGCATTGGCGCGCATGGCGAGGTGCATCTTGCGCATGGCGAAATAGTGGAAGCGGAAGGTCAGCTGCGGCGTGGTGTAGGGGTTCGGCACCTGCTCATGCGGCAGGGTGATGTTGAAGCCGATGCTCGGCGCCGCCACCTCATAGGCACCGCGATTGGCGGCTTCCATGATTCCCGGCCCGCCGCCAGTGGCGATGACATTGTCGCGGTAGCCGCCTTCCGCCACATCGAGCGCGCCGCCGCGCTGGGAGGCGAGGCGGCCAAAGGCGCGCGCCTGCTCATAGAGGAAGGGCTGGCGGCCCGGCCCATCCGCGCGCACGCGGGCGGAGCCGAAAACGACGAGGGTGGAGCGGATGCGCCAGCGCCGCAGCTCTTCCTCCGGCTTGGCGTATTCCAGCAGGAAGCGCACGCCGCGCATGGAATCGCCGAGGATGAAATCCTGGTCGAGCGCGGCGAGGCGGTAGCTGTGCGGGGTGGTGTCGTCGGTCATCGGGTCATGCCCGCGCGGCCGGCCGCGCGGCTCCTCATTCCTGCGGGCTGGCGTTTCTCAGGCGTCCTCGGGGAAGTTGGCGTCGAGCTCATCGAGCCAGAGCTGCGCGCTCGCATCGGACGGCGCGCGCCAGTCGCCGCGCGGCGAGAGCGAGCCGCCCGAGGTGATCTTCGGCCCGTTCGGCAGGGCCGAGCGCTTGAACTGGTTGGCGAAGAAGCGCTTGAGGAACAGGCGCAGCCAGTGGCGGATCTCGGCGCGGGAATAGGCGCGCCGGTCCTCCGCCGGCACATTTGCCGGCCAGGCGCCGCGTGCGGCATCGCCCCAGGCATGCAAGGCGAGATAGGCGATGCGCGAGGGGCGGAAGCCGTAGCGTGTGAGGTAATAGAGGTTGAAGTCCTGCAGCGCGTAGGGGCCCACCACCTGCTGGGTCGACTGGATGGTGGCGCCCGCTTCCGCCGGCACCAGCTCCGGCGAGATTTCGGTGGCGAGCACCGCTTCCAGCGCCCGTGCGGTCGCCGCCGACACGTCGCCCGAGGCGGCGACGAAGCGGATGAGGTGCTGGATCAGCGTCTTCGGCACCGAGGCGTTGACGTTGTAATGGGACATGTGGTCGCCGACGCCATAGGTGCACCAGCCAAGGCCCAGTTCCGAGAGGTCACCGGTGCCGACCACCAGCCCGCCCTGCTGGTTGGCGAGGCGGAACAGATAGTCCGTGCGCAGCCCCGCCTGCACATTCTCAAAGGTCACGTCATAGACCGGCTCGCCGCCGGCGAAGGGGTGGCCGAGATCGGCCAGCATCTGCCGCGCCGCCGGGCGGATGTCGATCTCGCCGCCGGTGACGCCGAGCGTTTCGATCAGCGCCTGCGCATTGGCGCGGGTGGCATCCGACGTGGCGAAGCCGGGCAGCGTATAGGCGAGGATGTCGCTGCGCGGCCGGCCGAGCCGGTCCATCGCCCGCACCGCGACCAGGAGCGCCTGCGTCGAATCGAGGCCGCCGGAGACGCCGATCACCGCGCGGCGGACGCCGGATGAGGCGAGCCGCTGGGCGAGGCCCTGCACCTGGATGTTGTAGGCCTCGTAGCAATCCTCGGCGAGGCGTTCCGGGTCATCAGGCACATAGGGGAAGCGCTCGAAGATCCGCTCCAGCGGGGCAGGCGCGGGCGGGGTGTCGAGCGCGAAGCCGATGCGGCGGAAATCGCCCGTCCCCTCCTCGCGCATGTTCTCGCCGAACGTGTTCATACGCATGCGCTCCTGGCGCAGGCGCTCCAGATCGACATCGGCGGCGAGCAGCGTCGGCCCGTCGGGGAAGCGCTCGCTCTCGCCGAGGCAGTCGCCATTCTCGAAAATCGCCGCCTGCCCGTCCCAGGCGAGATCGGTGGTGGATTCGCCCGGCCCGGCGGCGGAATAGGCATAAGCCGCGAGGCAGCGGGCGGAATGGCCGGCGCAGAGCAGCCGGCGGTGGCGCGCCTTGCCAATGGTGATGTTGCTGGCGGACAGGTTGAGCAGCACTTCCGCGCCCGCCAGCGCGCCGCCCGTGGAGGGCGGCAGCGGCACCCACAGATCCTCGCAGATCTCGACATGGAAGGTGAAGGGCACCGCGCCGCCGGAGCGGAACAGCAGGTCGGTGCCGAAGGGCACCTCCATGCCCGCCACCGCGATGCTGCCCGTCGTGCCGAGGCCGGGGGCGAAGTGCCGGCGCTCGTAGAATTCGCGGTAGTTCGGCGGGTAGCACTTCGGCACAACGCCGAGGATCGCGCCGCGATGGATCACCACCGCCGTGTTGAACAACTGACCCTGCCGGCGCAGCGGCGCGCCGACCACCAGCACCGGGAAAAGCGCGCGCGAGGCGGCCACCAGCTCGGCGATCGCCGCTTCCACCCGGTCGAGCAGCGCGTCCTGAAACAGCAGGTCGTCAATGGCGTAGGAGGACAGGCCGAGCTCGGGATAGAGCAGCACGCCGATGCCGCGCGCCTGCGCGTCGCGCGCCAGAGCGAGGTGCTCGGCGGCGGCGAAGCCGACATCCGCCACCCGGCCGCGCGGCACGGCAGTGCCGAGGCGCAGGAAGCCGTGGCGATAGAGACAGTGCGAATCGGCCATCACGCCCTCATCAATAGCGAAGCGGGCTGATATTTAACGCCTCATGCGCTTTGAACCAGCAAAAGCCGCACGGCGACGCCTGCCGAGCCCGGCTCGCCCCCGGGACGGGGGCAGCATAGGGGCACGCACGGCAGCGCTGGCCGCCCTCTTTTGCGCCTTGGCGACCTCGGCCGGTGCTGCCGAGCCGCCCGCCCCCGCCTACGCCGCCCGCCTTCTGCGCGCCTGCACGGCGGAAGGGCCGGGCTTCATCCTCATCCCGGAAACCGGCACCTGCCTGCGGATCGGCGCTTATCTCTGGGCGGAAACCTACGCCAACAGCTACACGGATTATCCCGCCACCAATGCCCGCGCCTATTGGGTCTCCACCTTCGGCTTCGTCACCGATGCGCGAACGCAGACGGACTATGGAACGCTGCGCTCCTATACCGATGTGCGCCTCATCTGGCGCGGGGCGGACCCCTGGGGAGAGGCGCTTACCGACCGGGCGGATTTCCAGCCCTATGACATGCGCATCGAATTCGCCGGCTTCACGATGGGCTATCACCAGTCCTTCTTCGATTTCTACGCCAATGCCAATGTGATGGGCACCGACCCGGTGACCATTGGCGACCAGACGCAGATCTCCGTACTGGGCTATAGCTGGGACCTGCCGGCCGGCTTCACCGCGCGGCTGGCGCTGGAAAGTTCGGCCGAGCGCGACAATGGCATCCTGCCCGTCGTCGCGCAGGATCCGGCCTCCCGGGCGGAGGACGCGTCGGTGAGCAGTGCCACGCGCCTGCCGGAAATCGTCGCCACCTTTGGCCAGAACGGCGACTGGGGCGACTTCCAGCTCTCCGGCGCGCTGCACCAGATCGCGCAGGCGCCGGTGAGCGAGCGCATCGGCGCCTCCACCCCTGTGTGGGGCTATGCGCTGCAGGCGGGCGTGATGTTCAACCTGCCCACACTCGGCACCGGCGACACCCTTTATCTTCAGGCCGCCTATGCCGACGGGGCGACCTCCTATCTCGGCCTCATCGACCCCAGCGGGCGCCTCACCGCGCCCGACGCGTTTCAGCGGCTGGACGGCTCATTGGTCAAGGTGCGCGGCTGGAGCGCTGTGGGCCAGTATCTGCACAACTGGAACGACCGGTGGAACTCGGCCTTCTTCGGCGGCTATGGACGTTTCGCCGTCGATGACCCGCTGGCGCAGATGACCTATGGCGCGTCCGGCATCGACAATGTGAATGTCGGCGCCAATCTCAGCTGGACCCCGGCCGGGCCGTTCACCGTCACGCTGCAATACGACTACAATCTCTACCGCGCGGAGAATTTCCGGCCGACGGCGCAGGGTCTGCCGGTGGCGGAGCAGGCCGCCAGCCAGCTGATGCTGATGTTCGCCGCCACCTTCTGACCGGGGTTGCCTCAGGCGGCGCCCATCTCGTCCAGCGCCATCGGCGATTCCGGCAGCACCTGGCCGCCATCGATCACCATGCCCTGCCCGGTGATGTAGCCGGCTTCCTCGCTGGCGAAGAACAGCGCCGCATTGGCGATGTCGAACACGCTGCCGAGCTTCTTCATGGGCACGCAGGCGGCGGTGGAGGCGATATAGGCCTCGCCCATGCCTTCCATGCCCTCGGTGAGGATGTTGCCGGGCATGACGGCGTTGACCGTGATGTTCCACGGCGCCAGCTCGATCGCCGCCGTGCGCATGAAGCCCATCTGCCCGGCCTTGGAAGCCCCGTAATGGGTCCAGCCGGGAAAGCCGGTGATCGGCCCGGTGATGGAGGAGGTGATGATGATGCGGCCCTTCTTCGCCGCCTTCATCGCCGGCAGCACGGCGGAGACGGAGAGGAAGGTGCCCTTGAGATTGGTGCCCATGACATGGTCGAAATCCTCGCCCGTCATGTCGCCGAGCTTGGCGGCGGGGAAGATGCCGGCATTGGCGCACAGCACGTCGATGGCGCCGTAGCGCTCCAGGGCGGCGGCGGCCATCGCCGCCATGTCCTCGGCCTTGGTCACGTCGGCGGCGAAGCCGGAGGCGCGAGGGCCGATCTCGGCCGCGACCTTCTCGGCCTCGGCGAGCGAACGGCTGACCACCAGCACGTTCAGCCCGGCCTGGCCGAAACGCAGCGCGAGGCCGCGCCCGATCCCCTTGCTGGCGCCTGTGACGATGACGGTCTTGCCTTCAAGCGAGGTAAACATGATGCGGCGGGTCCCGATGTTCTCTGGAGTTTATTATCCGGCAAATGAAAATGCCGTCGGCTGGCATGCCTGCAAAACAGGCTGCCCTCCTTTTCATCAGGTTGGGCCGCAAATTTGGTGTTGTAAAGCCCAAATCCAGATGTTTAGGATCGCACACAGTCCAACATATCTACCACATCCGCCCAACACGGATGCCGCAGGACGAATGCCGAACGCATGCGCGGCCGCCCGACGTTCCGCGCCAACAATCCAGGGGAATTCGAGATGGCGCCTGTTTCGAGAAGGTCGGTACTGAAAGGCATGGGGGCGGGCTTCGGTGCGCTCGCCGCCGCCGGGCCGCTGTTCAACGCCAACAAGGCGTTCGCGGCGCGGGAGAAGGAGCTGAACATCCTGTGCTGGGAGGGCTACAATTCCGCCCAGGTGCTGGACCCGTTCCGCTCCAAGACCGGGGCGACGGTGAAGGCGGAAAGCCTGACCAACGACCCCACCATGATCAACCGGCTGCGCGCCGGCGAAATCAACACCTGGGACCTGATCAACGTCAACAATCCCTGGGCACGCAAGGTGATGCTGCCCGAAAAGCTGATCAAGCCGCTGCCCAAGGCCGAGTTCGAGCCCTATTTCGACAAGATGCTGCCGATGTTCAAGCCGCCCTATAAATGGGCGATGAGCGACAGCGGCACCGAGCTGATCGGCATGGCCCAGCGCTTCGGGCCCTATAGCTATGTGGTCAACACCGACAAGATCTCCCGCAAGACGGCGGAAGACACCGGCTGGGACCTGTTCAACGACCCCGCACTCGCCGGCAAATACGGCATTCTCGAATCCGACGACTGGAACGTCTTCAACATCTTCATCATCGCCGGCATCGACCCGTTCAAGACCCACACGCCGGACGAGTTCGCCAAGTTCGAGGAAACCGCCAAGCGCGTCTTCAAGGGCGCCAAGCTGATCGGCGACATCGCTTCGATGAACCAGGCGCTGATCTCGGGCGAGATCGACCTGCACATGACCGGCGGCACCTATTCCGTCTCGCCGGCCCGCGCCGACGGCCACCCGAACCTGCGCGGCATCACCCCGCTGAAGGGCCCGCTGCCCGGCGGCAAGGGTGGCATCGCCTGGATCGAGATCACCTCCACGGTGAATAACCCGAACCTGTCGCCGCTGGCGCTCGAATTCCTGAAATATGTGCAGGCGCCGGATGTCGCCCACACCGTCGCCTTCGCCGAAGGCACGTTCAACCCGGTGGCGCAGATGGGCAACAAGGCGTGCTTCGAGCTGTTCACCAAGGACGAGCTCGACGCCATTCAGTGGGACAGCCTGGACGAGGAAATGGCGCGCTCGGTCGAATACGACATCGTGCCGGATTACGACAAGGCGCTCGACCTGATGAACGCCGCCAAGCGCCTGCGGGGCTGAGGCCGCGCCAACCTGCGTCCTTCGCCTCATCCTGCCCTCATGGCCGGGCTTGACCCGGCCACCCAGCGGCGACGCCGTGCGACGGCGGAACATCTGGGTCCCCGGGTCAAGCCCGGGGATGAGGGACGGGTAGGAACGATCGACATCCTCGACCATCTGCGGCGATCGCCCGCCTCCGGCCCATGACGGAAGACCTGATGCTCCAGACCCTGCCGGCCGACGCCCTGAGCGCCGAACTGCCGAAACCGATCCTCCAATTGGTCGGCATCCGCAAGACCTTCGGTGCCTTCACCGCCGTCGAGAACATCGATCTCGATGTGCGCGAGGGCGAGTTCCTCACCATTGTCGGCCCCTCCGGCTCGGGCAAGACCACGCTGTTGCGCATGCTCGCCGGCATGGACACGCCGAGCGAGGGCAACATCACCCTGCACGGTAAGCTCATCAACGATGTGCCGCCGAACAAGCGGCCGACCTGCCTCGTCTTCCAGTCGCTGGCGCTGTTCCCGCACAAGAGCGTGGGCGAGAACATCGCCTTCCCGCTCAAGGTGAAGGGCGTGGATGCGGCCGCCCGCAAGGCGCGGGCGCTGGAGCTGATGCGCATCGTCCGCCTGCCGGAGAGCTATTTCGACAAGAACGTGATGAAGTGCTCGGGCGGCGAGCGCCAGCGTGTCGCCCTCGCCCGGGCCCTGGCCTATGACCCGGAAGTGCTGTTCTTCGACGAGCCGCTCTCGGCCATCGACTACAAGCTGAAGAAGACGCTGGAGAAGGAACTGAAGGACCTGCACCGGGAGACCGGCAAGACCTTCATCTACATCACCCATTCGCTGGAAGAGGCGATGGTGATGAGTGACCGCATCGGCGTGATGCGCGCCGGCCGGCTGGTGCAGGTGGGCACGCCGGAAGAAATCTATGGCGCGCCGGTCGACCGCTTCGTCTGTGAATTCGTCGGCGAGGTGAACACGCTGAAGGTGAAGCGCGCGGCGGATGGCAGCTGGCAGGGCGTCGATGTGCCGGGCACCTTCACGCTCGCGCCCCCGCGCAGCGGGGCGGTGCTGGACGAAGCCTTCGTGGTGGTGCGCCCGGAATTCATGCGCATTCTCGGCCCGGGCGAGAGCGCCGACAACCGGCTGGGCGGCGTGGTCTATAACGAATATTCGCTCGGCTCGCGCATCCAGTATCAGGTGCGCGTCGGGGCCAAGGTGATGCTGGTCGAGCTCTCCCGCGGGCGCGCTTTGCCCGCCAGCCTCGACCGCCAGGTGACGCTCGGCTGGGACGCCGCCGACGCCTTCACGCTGGAGGGCTGAGCATGGCCGACCTCGCCCTCGCCCCCGCGCCGGGGGCCGCCGCCGAAAGCGCCCGCCAGTTGCGCCATGCGCGGATGCTCTCCGTCGGCGCGCGCTGCGCGCTCCCGGTGGCGATCCTGCTCGGCATCGGCTTTCTCGCGCCGCTGGTGGCGATCTTCGGCTATGCCTTCGCCACGCCGCGCAGCTTCGATGTGTTCACCAGCTTCACCCTGGCGAATTTCGCCACGCTGTTCGACCCCTCCAACACGGTGTGGCTGTCCTTCCTGTGGTCCTGCGGGCTGGCCCTGCTCACCGTGGCGATCCTCGCCGTCATCGCCTACCCCATCGCCTATGGGCTCAACATGGTGTTCGGCCGCTGGTCGGCGCTGATCAGCGTGCTGTTCGTGTTCCCGCTCTTCGTCTCGGAGAATGTGCGGCTCTATGGCTGGGTGCTGTTCTTCATCAAGAACGGCGTGCTCGACGGCACGCTGAAATGGCTCGGCCTCTCCGGCGGGCCGGAAGTGCTGTACACGCCGGGCGTCACCCTGTTCGGCATGGTCTACACCTATCTGCCCTTCATGCTGTTTCCGATGACGCTCGGCCTCGCCCTGGTGCCGCGCGACCTCGTGGACGCGGCGCGCGACCTCGGCGCCGGGCGACTGTTCATCTGGCGCGAGATCGAACTGCCGCTGGCGATGCCGGGCATTCTCATCGGCATGCTGCTCACCTTCGTGCTCGCCATCGGCGCCACGGCGGAAGCGAAGATCCTCGGCGGCCAGTCGATCATCGTCATCTCGCACGATATCGAAATCGCCTTCACCTATTCGCAGAACTGGCCGCTCGGCTCGGCGCTCGCGGTGGTCGTCACCTTCTTCATCGGTGCGCTGACCCTGTTCGCCTTGTCGAAGCTCGATCTCGACCGCATGCTGGGGAGGCGCTGAGCCATGGGCCACAGGCGCACCAATGCCGCGATCTGGGCGTGGACCTTGTTCGTCCTCGTCGCGATCTACCTGCCCATCATTTGCGGGGCGCTGGCGAGCTTCAACAAGAGCCGGTATTTCGGCTTTCCCATCAAAACCTACTCGACCGAATGGTGGCAGAAGACGCTGGATTCGATCGAGATCGGCATGATCGTGAAGACCTCGATCGCGATCGCGCTGCTGGTGACGGTGTTCTCCGTCGTCATCGCCACTTTCGGCGCGCTCGCCTTCGCGCGCTATGAGTGGAAGGGGCGCAAGCTCTACCAGAAGCTAATCCTGCTGCCGATCTTCTTCCCCCAGCCGGTGCTGGGGCTGGCCATGCTGCTCGGCTTCAACGCGGTGGGCATCCAGACCAGTTGGATGACGGCGGTGTTCGCCCACATGATCTGGATCGTGCCCGTGGTGACGCTGGTCATCGCCATTCAGGTCTATGGCTTCGACCCGTCGCTGGAAGAAGCGGCCTATGATCTCGGCTGCTCGCGCACCCAGGTGTTCCGCGAGGTGACGCTGCCGCTGCTGTGGCCGGGCATCTGGTCCGGCATGCTGTTCGCCTTCCTGCTGTCCTGGAGCAATTTCCCGCTCTCGCTCTACACAACGGGTGCCGACTCGACGATTCCCGAATGGCTCTACGCCAAGATGGTGGCCGGCTACACGCCGATGGTGCCGGCGCTCGGCACCATGGCGACGCTGGGCGCGGCCTGCCTGCTGCTGGCCGGGGGGCTGATCGGCATCCTGCTGCGGCGGCGGGCGGCGGCATGAACGGCGCCGCACCGAAGGACAGCGACGCCCCTCTCGCACGGGCGGAGCGCCGGCCGCCGCGCCTCGACAAGGCGGCGCGGCAGGCGCGCATCCTTGCCGAAATGCGCGCCTCGGCCTCGGCGCGCGTCGGCGACCTCGCCACCGAGCTCAACGTCTCGACGGAAACGATCCGCCGCGACCTGTTCGAGCTCGGCGAGAAAGGGCTGATCAACCGCACCTATGGCGGCGCGGTGCGGCCCCTGGCGTCCGAACCTTCCGTCACCGAGCGGCACGGGCTGATGGTGGCGCAGCGCGAGGCCATCGCCGCCGCCACGGTGAAGCTGATCGCCCCGAAGGAGGTGATCGCCATCGGCGCCGGCGCCACCACGACCCATGTCGCCCGCCGCATGGCCGCCGCCTGCCGCGACCTCACCGTCATCACCCATTCCTTCTCGGTGGCGACGGTGGTCTCCGCCAACCCGACCATCGAGGTCATCATGTGCCCCGGCCGCTACAATGCGCGCGAGGGCATGATGGTGGGGGTCGAGACCGGCGAGTTCCTGCAGAACTACAATGTGAACCGCGCCATTCTCGGCATATCCGGCATCACCACCGACGGCCTCGCCGATGCCGAGCCGGATGCCGCCTATGTCTACCGCGCCATGATGAACCGGGCGGCGCAGACCATCATCGTTTCCGACCACCAGAAATTCGACGTGCCCTCGCTCGCCATCTGGGCCCGCATTCCCGACATCCAGCATCTCGTCACCGACCGCGCGCCCGAAGGCGCGGTGGCGCGGGCGCTGGGGCGGGCGCGGGTCGAGATCACTGTTGCCGAGACGTAAAGCCATGACCCAGCCGATCTATGACGCCGCCTTCCTCAGCCGCATCGAGAACGCCCTGCGCGCCGCCCTGCCGCGCTGGGGCCTCTCCGACGCGAGCGAGGTGCGGCTGCTCACCATTTCCGAGAACGCCACCTTCCGCGCCGAGGACCCGGCGACCGGGCGCGCGCTGGTGTTCCGCGTCCACCGGCCGGGTTATCACAGCCGCGCGGAGATCGAATCCGAACTCGCCTGGCTCACCGCTTTGGGGCGCGCGGGCGTGGTGGCGACGCTGACGCCGGTGCCGCAGGTCGACGGCGGGCTGATCGCCGATCTCGATGAGGACGGCACGTGCCGCCATGCCGTGGCGTTCGAGCTGCTGCCGGGGCGCGAGCCGGCGGAGGGCGACGACCTCGCCCGCTGGTACCGCGAGCTCGGCGCCATCAATGCCCGGCTGCACCTTCACGCCCGCGCCTGGCAGCGCCCCGAAGGCTTCACCCGCAAGCGCTGGGACTATGACGCCATGCTGGGCAAGGTGAAGCTGTGGGGCGACTGGCGCGCCGCGCCGGGCCTGACGGCCGAGGGCCGCGCCGTGCTGGAACGCACCGACGCGGTGCTGCGCGACCTGCTGGACGATTACGGCACGGGCGACGCGCGTTTCGGCCTCGTCCATGCCGATATGCGGCTCGCCAATCTGCTGGTGGAGGGCGACACGCTCTCGGTGATCGACTTCGATGATTGCGGCTTCAGCTGGTATCTCTACGACTTCGCCTCTGCCGTGAGCTTCAGCGAGCACGAGCCCTATATTCCGACGCTGCAGGCGGCGTGGATCGAGGGCTATCGCACCGTCGCGCCGCTGGCCGAGGAGGAATGCGCGCTGCTGCCGGTGTTCATCATGCTGCGCCGGCTGCTGCTCACCGCCTGGATCGCCTCGCATGCGGAAACCCCGACCGCGCAGGCGCTGGGCGACGGCTATACCCATGGCACGGTGGACCTCGCCCGCGGCTTTCTCGCCACTTATGACGCGCGGCAGCCACGCGCCGTGGCCGGGAGGGCCGCATCATGACGCGGGCGAACGCGCAGCCGGAACGGCAGATTCTCGACCTCAACGCCTTCTCCGGCGCCACCGGCGCCATGGCGCCCGATGTCGCCGCGCTGGTGGAGCGGCGCCGCCGTGCCTTCGGTTCCGGCTCGGTGCTGTTCTATGACGAGCCGCTGCGCATTCTGCGGGCGGAAGGCGCCACTATTCATGCGTCCGACGGGCGGGCCTATCTCGATTTCTACAATAACGTCCCCAGCGTCGGGCACTGCCACCCCAAGGTGGTGGAGGCGGTGCGGGCGCAGATCGGCAGCTTCAACACCCATTCGCGCTATCTGTTCGACGTGGCGCATGACTATGCGGAAAAGCTGCTCGCCACCTTCCCGGCCGCGCTCAGCAATGTGGTGCTGACCTGCACGGGGAGCGAGAGCAACGATCTGGCGCTGCGGCTGGCCCGCAAGGCGAGCGGCGCCGAGGGCATCATCGTCACCCGCGCCGCCTATCACGGCAACACCGCCACCGTCACCGAGGTCTCGCCCTCCTCCTACAAGACCGGCGCGCCGCCGCGCCATGTCCGTACCGTGCCCCCGCCCGACCCGGCGCTGTTCGGCAATGATGTGGCGCAGGGTTTCGCCGACGCGGTGAAGGCGGAGATCGCGGCGCTGAAGGCGGACGGCATCGGCTTCGCCGGGCTGCTGGTCGACACCATCTTCTCCTCGGACGGCGTCTATGCCGACCCGCCGGGCTTCCTGAAGGCGGCGGTGGAGGTGGCGCGCGCCGCCGGCGGGCTGTTCATCGCCGATGAGGTGCAGCCGGGCTTCGGGCGCACCGGCGCCGGCATGTGGGGCTTTTCCCGCCACCGGCTGGTGCCGGATATCGTCACTATGGGCAAGCCGATGGGCAATGGCTATCCCATCGCCGGCCTCGTCACCCGCCCGGAGATCCTCGACGCCTTCTGCGCCGATTTCGGCTATTTCAACACCTTCGCCGGCAGCCCGGCGGCCTGCGCGGCCGGGCTCGCCGTGCTGGAGGCGATCGAGGAGGACGACCTCATCGCCAATGCGGCGCGGGTCGGGCGGCACCTCACCGCGCGGCTGACCCGGCTGCAGGCGCGCGCACCCATCACCGCCGTGCGCGGGGCGGGGCTTTATCTCGGCATCGAGTTCGGCACCGAAAAGGGGCCGGCGCCCGACCTCGCCAAGGCGCTGATCAACGGGCTGCGCGACCACGGCATCCTCATCGGCGCCGCCGGCCGCTACGGCAATGTGCTGAAGATCCGCCCGCCGCTGTGCGTGACCACGGCGCATGCGGATGCGCTGGTCGACGCGCTGGAGGAGTTGCTGGCCTGAGAAGCCGGGATCAGCCGAACAGCGCCAGCAGGTTTTCCAGCCGATCGATCTCAAGGTCGACCGCCTCGAAGCCGCCGCCGCTCGGGGTGTAGCCCACCACGAACAGCCCGGCCGCGCGGGCGGAAAGCGCACCGGAGCGGCTGTCTTCCACCGCCACCACGCTCTCCGGCGGCAGGCCGAGCCGGGCGCAGGCGCGGCGATAGGGCTCGGGATCGGGCTTGCCCGACGTCACATCGTTGAGGCTGAGCGAGAAGGCGATGGCGTCAGCAATGCCGAGCGCGGCGATGTTGGCGTCCACCACCGAGCGGCTGGAATTGGAGACGCAGGCCTGCGCCACGCCGCGCTTTGCCAGAGCGCGGATGGTGGCGACGGCGCCCGGCAGGGCGATGAGGCTGGCGCGGTTGTCGGTATAGTGCGTGTCGATCAGCGCCGCCCATTCGGCCTCGGTCACTTCGGCGGCGAGGCGCGGAGAGACGAGCTTCCACACATCGCCCATATGGATGCCGCGAAACGCCTGGTCCGGCAGGTCCGAGAGATCGCTGCCGAGCGCCCGGCAGGCGGCGAGCAGCGCGCGGTGGTGCAGCGGCTCGCTGTCGATCAGCGTGCCGTCAATGTCCCAGGCGACCGCCCTGAAGCGGGGCGCGCTCATGAAGGGCGCCCTTCGAGGCGGCGATAGAGATCGCGGTAGCGGGCATAGCCGGCGGCATAGATCGCGGCGGAAGCGGGGTTGGGCTGCAAGATCTCGTCCTGCGCGACAAAGCGGGAAATGCCGCCCCACTCCGCCGCGCCGATGCCCACCGCCGCTGTCCAGGCCGCGCCGAGCGAGGAGCCCGGGTGCCCCTTCAGCCGGTGCACAGGCTGCTGCAGCACATCCGCGACGATCTGCATCCACACCCGCGAATTCGAGCCGCCATCGGACACCAGCACGCGGCCGGCGCTGTGGCCCATATCGCGCAGCACCTCGACATGGTGGGCGCAGGCATAGGCATAGCCTTCCAGCAGCGCCCGCCAGACATGGCCGATATCATGCGAGAGGGTGAGCCCGTCGATGACCCCGCGCGCGGCGGGGTCGTGGATCGGCGTCTTCTCGCCGAGGAAATAGGGCAGCACAGTCAGCCCGTCCGCGCCGGCCGGGCGCGCCTCGGCGAGCGTGTCGAGATGCTGGTGCAGGCTGAGCCCGGCTTTCTCGGCGGCCGCCGCCTCGCCGCCAGCGAAATTGCGCACGAACCAGTTCAGCCCCGAGCCGCCGGTCGCCATGCAGCCATTGGGCATATAGAGGCCGGGAATGAGGTGATAGTCGAGATAGAGGCGCGGGTCCGGCTTCACCTGGTCGGTAGCGACGAGAACGTCGATGGCGCCGCCGAACTTCAAAAGGATGTCGCCTCGCTGGGTGACGCCGGCGCCGAGCGCCGAGGCGATCATGTCCGCCGCGCCGCCGATGACCGGCGTGCCGACCGCAAGCCCGGTGGCCGCCGCGCCCTGCGGCGAGACATGGCCCATCACCTCATGCGAGGCGGTCTTGCGCGGGATGGCGCTGCGGGGAATGCCCGCCCAGGCCACGAGATCGTCGTCGATGGCGTGGCGGGAAACATCGACGAAGCCGGCCTCCAGCGCCCAGTTCTGTTCCACCGCCCGTTCGCCGGTGAGGCGCCAGTTCACGTAATCATAGGAGCCGAACACGGTGGCGATGCGCGCGAACACGTCAGGCTCATGCCGGGCGATCCAGCGCAGCTTGGCGGTGACGAGCTGCTGGTTGATGCCGTTGCCGGCCTTGGCGATGAAGGCGGCCTCGTCGCGCTCGGCCCGCAGTTCCGCCACTTCCGCCCCGCAGCGCCCGTCGCTCTGCTGGATGGAGGGGCGCAGGAGGGTGCCCGCCTCGTCCAGCAGCACCACGGCCGGCAGCATGCCGGTGACGCCGACGGCGGCAATCTCCGCCGCGTCGATGCCGGCGCGCGCGATGAGTTCATGGCTGAGCGCGCAGACATTGGCCCACCATTCGGCGGGGTCTTCCTCCGCCCAGCCGGCGTGCCGGGAGGTCAGCGTCACCGGCCGCGAGGCGACAGCCAGGATCTCCCCCGGCAGCCGCAGCAGCAGGCCGATGGTGGAGGTGGTGCCGATATCGAGGCCGAGGACGCAGCTCATCGTGAAGACCTCATCGTGGCGCGCGGCCGCGTGGGGGTGAGGCAAGCCTCATCCCGGCACGGAGCGCGCCGTGCCGGGATGAGGCCAGGCTGAAGGTTCAGATCAGCGGATGGAATTCACCACATCCATGAAGCGCGACACGCGCGCCTGCTCCACCGCATTCCAGGTGTTGCCGTCGACCTTGAAATGCGTGCCAATGACGACGCCCGAGGCGACCGAGAAGATGTCGCGGATATTGTCGATATTGACGCCGGTATTGGCGAAGATCGGCACGTCCTTCACCGTCTCGGCCACCTTCTTCAGGTGCGACTGGTCGGCCGGCTGGCCGGTGATGGGGCCGGAAACCAGGATGGCGTCGGCGAGCGAGGAGAACACCGCGCTCTTGGCCCGCAGCTCGATCGGCCGCTGGTCGAGCGAATGGGCGAACTCGGCATTGATGTTGAACAGCATCTTCATGTCGTCGCGCTTGAGGTCGTGGCGCAGCCGCGCCGCCTCGGCGCAGTTCGGCTCCCACAGGCCCATGTCGGAGGCGAACAGGCCGGTGAAGATCTCGCGCACGAAGCTCGCGCCGGTGACGGCGCCGATGGCGACGGTGGCGACGGGGTCCCAGAGATAATTGACGCCGAACGGCACTTTCAGGCTGGGCTTCACAGCCTGCACGATGGCGGACATGGCGGCGATGGAGGCGGGCGAGCCCTTGAAGACGTAGGGACGGTCGTTTTCATTGCCGAACATGATGGCGTCGACGCCGCCGGCCTGCAGCTTCTCGACATCGGCGAGCACGCCCTCGATCAGCTTGTCGAGGCCGCCATCGGCGTCATAGAGCGGCGCACCGGGCAGGGCACCGATATGGGCCATGGCGATGACGACCTTCTTCTTGGCGCCGAAACACTCGAAAACCATTGCAACTCTCCTTGAGGGGACGGCGCGCGCGGCGCCTCACTGTCCGGCGGCGGGCGGCGCGAGCCGCACCTCGACACGCGCCGCGGCGAGGGCGGCGGCGATGCGCGGGGGCGGCTCGGCGTCGGTGATAAGCAGGTTGATGTCGGCGAGCGTGCCGACCTGGACCAGCGACATGCGCTGGAACTTGGCGCTGTCGCACAAAAGGATCTTGAACCCCGACCGGCGCAGATAGACGCGCTTCATGTCGGTGTCCTCGAAGGAATAGTCGAAGAAGCCTTCCGCCGTCATGCCCGACGTGCCGAGCACGGCGACATCGAACCACAGCTTCTCGAACTGGGCGACGGCGGTGGGGCCCCACACCGACATCTCTTCCGGGCGCACCCGGCCGCCGGCGACATAGACTTCCGGCGCGCCGCCATCGAGATGGGCAGAGACGCGCAGGCTGTTGGTGAAGACCTTGAGATGGTCCGCCTCGCGCAGATGCCCGGCCATCAGATAGGTGGTGGTGCCGACATCGATGGCGCAGGTGCGGTAGCCGCTCACAATGCTGGCGGCGCAGGCGGCGATGGCGGATTTGGCCTCGCTGCCGCGGCGCAGTCGGGCCTCAAAACGCGGCTCCTCGCTGTCCATGGCGACGCTGCTGGCCGGCGTCTCCGCCAGCACCGCCCCGCCATGCACACGAAGCAGCCGCCCGTCGCGCTCCAGCTCCAGCAGGTCGCGACGGATGGTCATGTCGGACACGCCGAGTTCGGTCGCGAGAGCCGCGACGCCGACGGAACCGGCGGCGGCGAGATGATCCAGAATCCGGGCGTGGCGTACATGCGAGAGCGGGCGCGGACGGTCCTCGCCGGCCGGCGGCTCGGCCAGGACACTCTCTCGGTAGGACACATCGTCGGCCATCGCTTACCCCTGCCTGATCGCGGTTCCCTCGCAGAGGAGCGGATTCGCGGCCGGTCGGCCAATCCTGTTTAACCCAGGACTCGCACAAGATCAAACACAACAACACACTTGATGTGCGCTTATGTTCATATAAGCTACCCCGCGAACATGAGGAGCCCCGCATGAACCCGCCCGCGCCTTCCGCCCCCGCCCCGGCCTATTACGAGCTCAAGGGCCGCCTCGCCTTCGTGACCGGCGGCGCCACCGGCATCGGGCGGGCGATTGCCGTCGCGCTGGCCCGGCAGGGCGTGCGGGTCGCCGTCGGCGACATCAACCTCGCGGCGGCGCAGGAGACGGCAGCCACGCTCGGCGAAGGGGCCCTCGCGGTCGAGGTGGATGTGCGCAAGCGCGCCTCGGTCGAGGCCGCCTTCGCGCAGGTGCTGGACGGGCTGGGGGGCTGCGACCTGCTGGTCGCCAATGCGGGCGTCTCCACCATGCGCGGCGCGCTGGACCTGACCGACGAGGAATGGGACTTCAATTTCGACGTCAACACCCGCGGCGTCTTCCTCACCAACCAGATCGCCGCCCGCCACTTCGTGGCGCAGGGCAAGGGCTGCATCGTCAACACCGCCTCGCTCGCCGCCAAGGTCGGCGCCCCCTTCCTCGCGCACTACTCCGCCTCGAAATTCGCCGTGCTCGGCTGGACGCAGGCGCTGGCGCGCGAACTCGCCCCCAAGGGCATCCGCGTCAACGCCGTGTGCCCCGGCTTCGTCGCCACGGGCATGCAGTCGCGTGAGGTGGAGTGGGAGGCCAGCCTGCGCGGCGTGAACCCGCAGCGCGTGATCGACGACTACATCGCCCAGACCCCGCTTGGCCGGCTGGAAGTGCCGGAAGACGTGGCCGATGTCGTGGTGTTCCTCGCCTCGGAACAGGCCCGGTTCATGACCGGACAGGGCGTCAACGTCACCGGCGGCGTCTACACGACCTGAGCGCGCCCGCCGCGCGGCGTGATCGATTTTCATGCGCCCGCGTTTGAATTAGCACTTGCGGTGTTCGTTTTTGTCCGATTACACTCCGCCCGCCGACGGCGCACCGGGCGGAGTTTTCCTCCTCCCCCCGCACCCGAGGCCGGGGCCCGGCCCCGATGGGCAAAGGATCGCTGATGTCGTCGATCGAACTCGATCATGTCTCCAAGCTCTACGCCAACGGCGCCTATGGCGTCCGCGACGTGGACCTTTCCGTTGGAGAAGGCGAGTTCGTGATCTTCCTCGGCCCTTCGGGCTGCGGAAAATCGACGACACTGCGCATGATCGCCGGGCTGGAAAGCATCACCTCGGGCGATCTGCGCATCGCCGGGCGCAGCGTCAACAACGTGCCCCCGCGCGACCGCAACATCGCCGTCGTGTTCCAGTCCTACGCGCTCTACCCGCATATGAGCGTGCGCGAGAATATGGGCTTCGGCCTCAAGATGCGCGGCGTCGCCCGCCCCGTGATCGACGAGAAGATCCGCGAGGCGGCGGGGCTGCTCGGCCTCACCCCCTATCTCGACCGCAAGCCCGCCGCGCTCTCCGGCGGCCAGCGCCAGCGCGTGGCGCTCGGCCGCGCCATCGTCCGCGATCCCGTCGCCTTCCTGCTCGACGAGCCGCTGTCCAATCTCGACGCCCAGCTGCGGGCGGAGATGCGGCTCGAACTCGTCAAGCTGCACCGCCGGCTGGGCCGCACTATCGTTCACGTTACCCATGATCAGGTCGAGGCGATGACCATGGGCGACCGCATCTGCATCATGCGTGACGGCCGGATGATCCAGGTCGGCCGGCCGCTCGATGTCTATGCCGACCCGGTGGACACGTTCGTCGCCCGCTTCCTCGCCACCCCGCCGATGAACCTGCTGCCCGCCCGGCTGGAGGCGCGCGGCGACACCCTCGTGGTGGTCGGCGACGGCTTTGAGGTCGAGGTGCCGGAGCGCCACCGTGCCGCCTATGCGCCCGTCGCCGGGCGCGAGGTGATTTTCGGCCTGCGCCCGGAAGACCTGCACGAGGCGCCGCAGCCCGGCTACGCGCCGATCGAGGTCAGCGTCGTGGCGATGGAAGCGCTCGGCGTCGAGAATATTCTGGTCGGGCAGATCGGGACGGGCGAGGCCGGTGGCGGGTTCGCGGGCAAGCCGCAGGAAATTTCCGCCCGGCTGTCGCGTCATTTCACGGCGCCGGTGGGCGCGCGCGTGCCGCTCTATCTCGATCCGCGCCCCATGCACCTGTTCGACAAGGAGACGACGCGGGCCTTCCCCCGCCCCAGCCTCCGCCTCGGTCAGAACTGAGGGAGGGGGCGGCATGCGGCGCATCGGACTTCATCTTGGACTTCTCTTCGCCTGCGCCGTCATCCTCGTGCCACTGCTCTGGGTCATCCGCACCAGCCTGCTGCCCGAGCACCTGTCCTATTCGCCGGAACTGATGCCGGCGGTGACGCTCGACAATTACGTCGCCCTGTTCACCTCCACCCGCTACGGCCAGTCCTATCTCAACAGCCTGATCGTCGCCTTCGGCTCGGTGGTGGTGGCGCTGCCCTTCGCGGCGATGACCGGCTATGCCTTCGCCCGGTTCAAGACCAGCGGCCGGGCCGGGCGCTTCGCCGTGCTGGCGACGCAGATGCTGCCCCCCGTCGCCATCGTGCTGCCGGCCTTCGCGCTGCTGCGCACGGTGGGACTCACCAATTCGCTCACCGGCCTCATCATCGTCTATGCGGCGGTGAATCTGCCCTTCCTGATCTGGATCCTCATGGGGTTCTTCGAGGGCATTCCGGTCGATCTCGAATGGGCGGCGCAGACCGACGGCGCCACCGCCTGGGGGGCGTTCTGGCGCATCGTGCTGCCGGTCTCGCTGCCCGGCATCGCCGCCGCCGGCGTGCTCGGCTTCATCCTCACCTGGAACGAGTTCCTGTTCGCGCTGGTGCTGAGCGGTCCACAGACCGCGACCGTGCCGGTGGCGCTGGCCGCGCTCCAGACCTCCAACGGCGTGCAGATTGCCAAGGTGTCGGCCGGCGTCGTGCTCGCCGTGCTGCCGCTGGTGATCGCCTCGCGCTTCATCCAGCGCTTCATCGTCCAGGGGCTGACCTTCGGCAGCGTGAAGTAAGCGTGCCTTCCGCCGCGCCCATTCGGGCGCGCGCCAACGAGGCGGGCAAAGCCCGCTCCAGAGGAACAGGAGAACGAGATGCAGTTTAGGTGTAGCCTCAAGGCGGCGCTGCTCGGCGCCACCCTGCTCGCGACGGCCGGTGCGGCGCAGGCGCAGAACGTGACCCTGCGCGCGCTGATGGAAGACGTGCCGGAGACGCAGATCATCGAGAAGCTGCTGCCGGAATTCGAGAAGGAGACCGGCATCAAGGTCGAATTCGAGAAGATCGGCTATGGCGACATGCACGACAAGCTGGTCGCCCAGCTCGTCTCGCCGGAGAGCTATTACAACCTGCTCGAAGTCGACTTCCTCTGGGCGGGCGAATTCCCCGCCGCCGGCTGGCTGGAAGACCTCAACCCCTACATCGCCAAGTCCGGCTTCGACCTGAAACCGTTCATCCCGTCCATGCTGGACCTGCTCGGCCAGACAAAGGACGCGACGCCGATCCTGCCCATGTACAATTACTCCATGGGCCTGATCTACCGCACCGATCTGCTCAACGACGCCAAGATCAAGGCGGACTACAAGGCCAAGACCGGCAAGGAGCTGGCTCTGCCGGCCACGCTCGCCGATTATGTTGCGCTCTCCGCCTTCTTCAAGGCCAACACGCCGGTCGTCGGCGCCGCCATGCAGGGCCAGCGCGGCGACCCGAATTCGATGGAGTTCTCCAACTACCTGTTCTCCGCCGGCGGCGCCTATCTCGATGCCGACCGCAAGGTGGTGCTCAACAGCCCCGCGGGCCTGACCGCGCTGAAGCTCTATGCCGAGAACGTGCAGAAGGGCGCGCAGCAGGGCGCCCTCTCCGCCACGCTCGACGACACGATGCGGCTGATGTGCGCCGGCGAAGCCTTCAGCATGGTCACCTATTGGTGGATGCTGCCGCAGCTCGACAATGCCGAGAAGTGCCCGAAGGTCGCCGGCAAGCTGGCGCTCTCCGTCATGCCCGGCGGCCATGGCGAGAGCGGCGGCTGGGGCTGGGGCATCCCGAAGAACACCTCGGATGAATCGAAGGCCGCGGCCTGGAAGTTCATCGAATGGGTGCAGGGCAAGAAGATCTCCGTCGCCCGCGCCCTGGAAGGCCACGCGCCGGTGCGCTCGGACGTGTTCGAGGATGCGGCGGTGCTGAAGAAGTACCCGTTCTACAAGACCGGCCTGGAGATCGTCGCCTCCGGCAAGTCGTTCCCCATCTTCGCCTATTCCGCCCAGTATGAGGACGTGCTCGGCGCCCAGCTCTCGCTCGCCGCCGGCGGGCAGGCCAAGCCCGAGGACGCGCTGAAGGCCGCCGCTGACGGCCTGACCCAGCTGCTCAGCAAGTAATCCCATCGGCCGGGAACCCTGCGTGAGCCCCGCAGGCTCCCGGCGATACGGCGCGCCAGCCTTCCCCCTCGTCGGCTGGCGCGCCGGTCTCTCTTTTCGACGCTTCTGAAGCAACGGACGACGCGCATGCGCTTTGCGGCACTGGCGGATCGGGACTGGCGCACCGGCTGGGCCTTCGCGGCACCGGGCCTTCTCACGCTGGCCATCGTCATGGGTCTGCCGCTGGTCTATGCGGCGCTGATCTCGGTTTCCTCGCTCACCTTGCTGAAGCCGATGCTGCAGCCCTTCACGGGCTTCAAGAACTTCACCATCGTGATGAGCGACCCGCTGTTCTGGGACGCTCTGTGGCTGACCATCAAATATTCCGTGGTCACGGTGGCAGGCGAATTCGTGCTCGGGCTCGGTGTCGCCCTGATGCTGAACCGCGCGGTGACGATGAAGCCGGTTTACTTCGCCATCCTCACCATTCCCATGGCGATGTCGCCGGTGAGCGTGGCGCTGATCTGGCGCATGCTGCTGCAACCCAATCTCGGCATCGCCAACCAGGTGATGGAAAGCCTCGGCCTGCCCCGGCTCGACTGGCTCGGCAATGCCGATTTCGCGCTGTGGACCATGGCGGCGATCGACATCTGGCAGCAGACCTCGTTCGTCATCCTGATTCTGGCCGCCGGCCTGGCCTCGCTGCCGCGTGATCCCTATGAGGCGGCAGAGGTGGACGGGGCGACGCCGCTGCAGCAGTTCTGGTACATCACCCTGCCGATGCTGCGGCCGGTGGCGGCGATTGCGGTGATCATCCAGCTGATCAACGAATTCCGCACCTATGACCTGCCCTACATTCTGACCAAGGGCGGGCCGGGCAACTCTACCGAGGTGCTGAGCTTCTTCGCCTATCGCCGCGCCTTCCTGGGCCTGCACCTCAATGAGGGCGCCGCCGCGGCCTTCGTGCTGCTGTTGATCGTGCTCGGCCTGACCGTGCTGTTCTTCGCCACGCTGGAGCGCCGGCGCTGAGACGGCGCGAGCGCGCGCCCTTCACGCGAACCGGTATCCAATTCGCTCGAAAACGCTCCACACACGAAAAAGGGCGCCCACGCGGGGCGCCCTCTCCTCGGTGCGCAGGGTCGGGGGGTTAGATGCGCGCCGAAGCGGCGTAGAACGGCGTCGGCTCGGCCTCCGGCAGATAGCCTTCGTAGAACTTCTTCACATAGGGGAACACGGCGCGGCCGAGCGCGCGCCGGGCGACCTCCTCCTCGCTGCGCGGCTTGCCCAGCGTCTCGGCGATCTCCGCCAGCACCGCCTCGCGGTCGATCTTGGTGAAGCGCCCGTCCTCATAGACACGCTCGCCATTGATGAAGACCGCGTCCACCGCGCCCATCTTGGCGCGCTGCACCAGCGCGTCGAGCATCGGGATATCGGGGTCCTGATAGGGATAGGTCGCCTTGGTCCAGTTGATCAGCACCGCGTCGAAGAACCGGCCCGCATCCAGCCGGCCGATGCTGGCACCGAACGCCGTGGTCATGGCGCCGGCTTCGGTCGCCATCTTCACCACCTGCGGGCAGGTCGGCACGTCTTCGTCGTCCATGCCCGGCTCGCGATGGACGCGCAGAGCGAGGCGCAATTCGGAGAGCATGTCACGGTCGTCATTGATGCCGGCCTCGTCGAGGCCCATGCCGACATTGATGCCCTTGGCCTCCCAGCGGTTGAGCGGGGCGAGGCCGGAGCGCAGGCGGAAATTCGACGAGCAATTGTGGCAGATGCAGGTGCCGGTCTCGGCGACGATGTCGATGTCTTCCTCGTTCAGCCACACGCCATGGCCGAGCGTCATGTGCGGTCCGAGCACGCCGAGATCGTGGAGATGGCGCAGCGCCGTCTTGCCGGTGCGGCGGCGGGCATATTCCTTCTGGTAGATGGTCTCCAGGAGATGCATGTGCATCGGCACGCCGGCCGCCTTGGCCTTGGCGTCGAGCGCCTGCAGCCCCTCATCTGTGCACCAGTGCAGGTTCGCCGGCGCGAGCTGGATGCGGGTCAGGTCCTTGCCCGCATTCTCCCCCGTGAGCTGGTCGAACAGCTTGAGGAAATCGTCAAAGGGCATGGCCTGCGACTTCAGGTGCTTGGCCAGCGCCTCGCCGAGATCGGCCGGCAGGCGGGCGCAGAAGGCTTCGTCCGCCTCATAGACCAGCCGGTTCTGCTCGCGCACGGCGTAGCAATAGGAAGCGCGCATGCCGAGCGAACGGTAGGCGTTCAGCACCTTGGTGGCGGCGCCGTGGATGGCGTCATAGCCTCCCGGCATCCAGCCATGAATGTGCTGCACCGTGGTGACGCCGGAGGCGATCATCTCGAAGGCCGAATAGAGCGTGTCGAGCGTCAGGTCGAGCCGGCGGGCGGGCATGCGGCTGGCGAACCACAGTTCCAGGGCGTGATCGGGCGAGCCGAGCTGCAGCGGCGTCATGCCGACATGGTGGTGGCTGTTGACGAAGCCGGGCAGCATGGCGTGGTCGGGATACTTCCGCAGCTCGGCCGTCGGCGCCAGCTTCTGCATCTCGTCCAGCGTGCCGGCGGCGACGATGACGCCGTTGCGCGAGAGCACCGCGCCCTCCTCGATCACCTCGGGGGTGAAGCGGTCGCGGATGCCGGTAACGACCCAGCGGGCCTGGACGATCAATTCAGACATGATGCTACCTCAAACTGACGGGGCAGGCGCAGGCGCGCCGCCGTGGCGTTGGTTTCTCGCGCCTTGGCGAGCCGTTCGGGATCGATGGCGACGAGCAGCGGCCGGCGGTCGGCACGCGCGGCGCGGGCGAGCAGCGCGCCGTCGGGACCGAAGGCCAGCGTCTCGCCATCATGGCGCACCGGCCGGCCGGTGACGGTTTCCGTGCCGTAGCGCGCGGCTGCGAGTGCATAGACGGCATTGGCGCGGGCGCTCGCCTGCAATTCAGCGGCGTAGAGCCCTTCGGGATCGGAGGGGGCGGGCCCGCCGACAAGCACCGCCACCAGCTCCGCCCCCGCCTGCGCGGCGGCGCGCCAGCACTCGGGGAAGCGGCGGTCGTAGCAGATGAGGGCCGCCACCCGGACCGGGCCGACCTCATAGGTGCGGACGGACGGTTCGCCGGGGGTGAAATGATCGGCCTCGCCATACGGCTCGCCGGGACCGGCGGGCGGCAGATGGATCTTGTGCGCCAGCACCTCCACCCGCCCGTCCGGCCGGGCGAGCAGAGCGGCGTTGAAGGGCCGCCCGCTTTCATTCGCCAGCGCCATGCCAAACAGCACGGCGGTGCCGCTCGCCATCGCCGCTGCCCGCACGGCCGCGACCGTCGGCCCATCGAGGGCCTCCGCCAGCCCCGCCCAGTCGCCGGGCGCTTGCGCCGCGACATAGGGAAGGGCGAAGAGTTCGGGCAGCACGACGAGACCGGCGCCCGCGGCCGCGGCGGCGGCAATGACGGACTCGGCCTCGCGCCAGAGCGGCGCGGGATCGCGGCCCGCCGGGCCGATCGGCAGGGCGGCGGCGAGGAAATGGGCAGCCATGGCGCCTACACCGCCTCCTGCTCGGCGAAGGCGCGGTCCACCTCGTCCGCCAGCAATTCGGTGAACAGGTCGCGATAGGCGTGGTAGCGCGGATCGCGCGATTCACGCGGGCGCGGCAGATCGAGCGGCACGATGGTCTTCACCTTGCCCGGCCGCGAGGTGAAGACCACCACCCGGTCGGCGAGCGAGATCGCCTCGTCGATGGAATGGGTGACAAGCAGGATCGAGGCGCCGCTGTCGCGCCAGATCTGCAGCAGGAAGTCCTGCATGCGGGCGCGGGTCTGCACGTCGAGCGCGGCGAAGGGCTCGTCCATCATCAGCACTTTGGGGCGCATGGCGAGCGCCCTTGCACAGGCGGCGCGCTGGCGCATGCCGCCGGAAAGCTCGTCCGGTTTCTTGTCCAGCATGTCGCCGAGGCCGACGCGCTTCAGCGTCTCCACCGCGATCTCCCGCCGCTTCACCGGCTGCACATGCTGCACGGCGAGGCCGAAGGCGACATTGTCGGCGATGGTGAGCCAGGGAAACAGCGAGGCTTCCTGGAAGATCAGCCCGCGCTCGGCGGAAGGCTCGGTGACCGGCTCGCCATCGCAGGCGATGGTGCCGCCGGAGACCTCCTCCAGACCCGCGATCATGTAGAGCAGCGTGGACTTGCCGCAGCCGGAAGGGCCGAGCAGGACGATGAATTCGCCCGGCGCGACATCGAAGGTGAGGTTGTCGAGCGCCAGCACCGGGGCGCGGCCCTCGGGGGTCCAGCGCTTGGAGACGGCCTGGATGGAAACGGCGGGGCGGCTCATCGGGCGGCTCCCTGATTGGGGGCGATCCACCACAGCATCTTGGTCTGCACCTGCCGCAGGGCGAAATCCGAGAGGAAGCCGAGCAGGCCGATGATCGCCATGGTGAAGAAGACCAGCTTGGCGTTGAAGGTGGAGCGCGCCATGGAGGTGATCTGGCCGAGCCCGGTGCCCACCCCGACCGTCTCGGCGATCAGCACCACCATCCAGGCGGCGAACAGATTCAGCCGCAGCGTCATGAACAGGCTGGGCAAGATGGCGGGCAGAATGACCTTCCAGAAGGTCTGGCGCTGGCTGGCGCCCATGATGCGGGCGACATGGATGTAGTTCTTCGGCACGCTTTCGATCTGCGCTCCCGTCGAGAGCACGATGGCGAAGAACACGGTGATGAAGACAAGGAAGATCGCCGGCACATCGCCAATGCCGAAGACGAAGATGGCGACCGGCAGCCACGCCACCGGCGAGATCGGCGCCAGCAGGAGGATGGTCGGCAGCAGGAGGTTGCGCAGGAGCTTCACATAATGGATCGCCGCGCCCACCGCGACGCCGCAAGTGAAGCCGAGCGTGAGTCCGACGAGCACGCGCAGCGTGGTCGAGCCCATGGTGAACAGCAGCGGCCACACGCCCACCCCGCTCGCCACCGAGCCGATGCGGTTGGAACGGTCGAAGAATTTCAGCGTGCCGGGAATGTCGGAGAGAAACAGGTGCGGCGGCGGCAGCAGCAGCGGGTTCAGCATGCCGAAGAACCACAGCGCCTCCCACAGCCCGGCGAACAGGCTGAGCGAGACCAGCCCCCAGCCGATGGCGGCAAGCCGCCGGCGCAGGGCGGGCGAGAGGAGCGGCGGCTTGATCTTCGGCGCCGGGCGCCCGGCCCCGGCCTCGCCGAGGCGCGTCTGCCCGGCATCTGCGGTCATCGTCATGGCGTCCTTCCAGTGAAGCGGGGCCGGGCGGAGACCGGACCCCGGATGGCACGCCCACGGGCCGCATGGCGCCCGTGGAAGGCTCAGCAGGAGGCGGGGTCGCCGCAGGACGGCGGCAGAACCCCGTCTCAGCTCGCCCCGCCTCGGCCCTCTCCCCGTGGGCAGAGGGCCGCCGGGCTCAGGCCGATTTCAGCTTGAGGCCGTCATAGAGTGGCTTGTTGGCGGCGATCACCGCTTCCAAGAGGCTCCAGTCGAACGCGCCCTGGTCGGGCAGTTTCTTGACGTAGCCGAGTTCCATCATCGACTGGCCGCGATCGATGATGAACTGGGTCTGGTTGCGCTGGTCGACGACGATGGGCTGCTTGGTCGAGGCGTCCTCGGCCGCTTCCATGCTGGTCTTGTAGTATTTGCCGACCGTGTCCTTGAGCGCGGCCTGCTTGTCGGCCTCGGCCTGCGACTGGGCGACCATCAGCGCCTTGATCACCGCCTTCACCGCCGCCGGGTTGCTCTCCAGCAGCGGGGTGCGCACGGCGAGCACGCAGTCGGAATAGCCCTTGCCATACACGTCGGTGCCGTTCGACAGCACGGTCGCGCCCTTGCGGCCGAGCACGCATTGCGAGGCATAGGGTTCGATATGGCAGATGGCGTCGATGGCGCCGGCCATGAAGGCCTGGGCCAGTTCCGGCGAGGTGTCGAGATACTTGATCTGCACGTCGTTGAAGGAAAGCCCGGCCTTCTTCAAGTAATCATAGGGCAGCACTTCCAGCGTGTCGGCCTGGAAGGTGCCGAAGGTCTTGCCCTTGAGGTCGGCGGCGGAGGTGATGCCCTCCTTGGCGACGATGATGCAGCCTTCGACACCGCCACCGGCGACGATCTTCACCGGCGCGCCGGCATCGTAGAGCGTCATGAAGTTGGAATAGGGGATCATCGACATGTCGACGAGACCCGCGCCGAACATGGTGGTGATCTCGGTATTGGACGGGGTCACCACGAATTCGAGATCGACGCCGTCGGCCTTGGTCAACTCCCGCTCCTTGGCGAGGAAGATGCCCATATTGCAGAAGCCGGAGCCGTGCGTCGCCTTGATGGTAGTGCCGGCGGCGCGCGCCGCGTTTGGCGCCAGCAGGCTCGCCAGCCCGGCCGGCAGCGCGATGGTGGCCGCCGCGCCGGCGACCGAGGTCTTCAGGAAGCTGCGGCGCGAGAAGTTACGATAGAAGGTGCCGTCACGATCACACATGATCCCCTCCGGATCTTGAGAACCGATACGACCCCGCCTTACAGCCCGCTCGTTGTCGAACTGTAGATTACGCCGCCACGGTTGCATGCCGCAGCAACGGAACCCGCAGACGGGATCACGATGATGGGCACGCCAACCCGAAAGAGCATTTTCGCCCTGCGCTACACCACAGGTGCGGCGAAAACATCCGCACTATACGAGGCCAATACAGGCGGCCAAGCGCAAATAAGCGCCAGAAAACCTTCGTCTCTGACCAAGAAATGAGCTGAACACGCTCACTCCCCTTTACGCCTGCCCATTCCCGCCGGAGCGGATCACCGCTCCGGGCGGCCTGCGGCACCGGGCTGTCTCTTCCTGCGAAGCGGCAGCCGAACCGCGCCTGCCGGGGAGTAAAAGACGGGCGGAGCCTCCGCGCAATGATTTTTTGTATGCTGAATACAATTTACTCCAAGCGCCTATTCCAACGTCAGAATGTGACTATAATTGCAGCGCCGGGGTGGCTTATCGTGGCGCGCCTGCGTGCTAGGATCGTCAGGGGGACGGAACGGATGGACACACCACGCAAGCGAGGGCGCCCGCGCAAGCTGCGCCCGGTCGAAGCTTCGACGACGGAACGGCTCAGCCGCGCCGGGCTGCACGCGCAGGCCGGAAGCCAGTTGCGGGAGATGATCGTCACCGGGACGCTGGCGCCGGGCGCGCCGATCGTCGAGGCCGATCTGTGCGAACGCCTCGGCATTTCCCGCACGCCGCTGCGCGAGGCGGTGAAGATGCTGGCGGCGCAGGGGCTGGTGGAGCTGCGCCCCAACCGCAGCGCCCGCATCGCCCCGTTCGACGCCACCCACATCACCGAGCTGTTCGAAGCTCTGAGCAATGTCGAACGTATCGCCGCCGAATATGCCGCCGAGCGCCTGAGCGCGCGCGAGCTCGGCCATTTGCGCGAACTGCAGGAGACGATGGAGGCGCATTACCGCGCCGGCGACCTCGCCGCCTATTTTGCGGTCAATCAGGCGATTCACAGCGCCATTCTCGCCGGCGCCCACAACGCCACGCTGGTGGAAATGCATGGCTGGCTGTTCGCCCGTGCCGAACGGGCCCGCTATTTCGCCCTCGGCACCCATGCGCGCTGGGCCGAATCCATCGAGGAACACCGGGCCATTCTCGCCGCGCTTGAGGCGCGCCAGTCCGACACCGCCGGCCGGCTGCTCGCCGCCCATGTCATGCACACGAGCACCGGCGTGCTGGCGCGGCTTGCCGCCACCGCCGGGGCCGCTGCCTGAGGAACCTTTCCGTGCGCCTTCTCGTGCTCAACCCCAACACCACCGACACGGTGACGCAGATGCTGCTCGCCGCCGCCCGTCCCGCTGTTGCCCCGGGCACGGTGCTCACCGGCCTCACCGCTCCGCGCGGCGTGCCCTACATCGCCTCGCGCAGCGAGGCGCAGCTCGCCGGGGCGCTGACGCTGGAAATGCTGGCCGAGCACCAGGGCGAGCATGACGCCGCCATCATCGCCGCCTTCGGCGATCCCGGCCTGCTGCCGGCGCGCGAATTGTTCGATCTGCCCGTGCTCGGCATGGCAGAGGCGGCGATGCTGACCGCCTGCACGCTGGGCCAGCGCTTCAGCATCGTCACCTTCACCACCACCATGGCCAACTGGTATCAGGACACGGTGGATGCCTACCGCCTCTCCGGCCGCTGCGCCGGCATCCGCGCCCGCAGCCTGCCGTTCTCGGCGATCGAGAATGTGCAGGCGGAAATGGAACAGGCCATCGTCGCGCTCGCCTGCGAGGCGGTGGACGAGGACGGGGCTGATGTGGTGATCCTCGGCGGGGCGCCGCTCGCCGGCATGGCGCCGCGCCTGCGGGCGCAGGTGCCCGTGCCGGTGGTCGATCCCATCGTCGCGGCGGTGAAGATGGCGGAAGGGCTCGTCACCCTTGCCCCGCGCAAGCCGGTGCGCGGCCGCTTCAGCCGCCCGCCGGCCAAGCCGACCACCGGGCTTTCGCCGGCCCTCGCCGCCCGCATCGAGCACCGCGACGCGGCGCAATAGCGGGTCCGCTACATCTCGCCCGCCGCGAACAGGCCGAGGCGCCGCAGCAGCAACTTCTCGCCCTCCAGCACGACCATCAACGCGACGCCGATGGCGATGATCATCACCCCGTCCAGCAATGCCACCGGCCGCGTGTCGAAGATCGCCTGCATGACCGGCAGATAGGTGAAGGCGAACTGGCCGGCCACGACCGCCGCGAGCGCCAGCAGCACCGCCGGCGTGCCCAGCGCGCCGCGCCAGCTGAGCGAGCGCATATGCAGGAAGCGGACATTGAACAGATAGAAAATCTCCATCACGACCAGCGTGTTGACCACCAGCGTGCGGGCCATTTCCACCTCCTGCCCGCGCCACAGGGAGTGGAAGAACACGGCGAAGGCGATGAGGGTGAACAGCACAGAAACCAGCACCACCCGCCACAGCATGAAGCGGCTCATCAGCCCCGCCTTGGCCGGGCGCGGCGGGCGCGCCATGATGCCGGGCTCGGTCGGCTCGAAGGCGAGGGCGAGGCCGAGCGTGGCGGAGAGGATGAGGTTGATCCACAGGATCTGCGCCGGCGACATCGGCATGGTGAGGCCGAGCAGGATGGCGGCGATCACCGCCAGCACCTCGCCGCCATTGGTCGGCAGCGTCCAGGCGATCATCTTGCGGATATTGTCGTAGACGGTGCGCCCCTCCTTCACCGCCGCGACGATGGTGGCGAAATTGTCGTCGAGCAGCACCACATCCGCCGCCTGCTTCGCCGCCTCCGTGCCCTTGTGGCCCATGGCGATGCCGACATCGGCCTGCTTGAGCGAAGGCGCGTCATTCACCCCGTCGCCGGTCATCGCCACCACCGCGCCGGTGGATTGCAGCGCCCGCACGATGCGCAGCTTGTTCTCCGGGCTGGTGCGGGCGAACACATCGGTGCGGGCGGCAAGGGCGACGAGGTCGTCGTCGCTCACCGCGTCCACCTCCGCCCCGGTGGCGACCACCGGCGTCGCGGCGAGGCCGAGCTGGCGGGCGATGGCCCCGGCGGTCGCGGCATGGTCGCCGGTGATCATCTTCACCCCGATGCCGGCGCTGCGGCATTCGGCGATGGCCGTCACCGCCTCCGGACGCGGCGGGTCGATGAAACCGACGAGGCCGAGAAAGCTGAACCCCTCGCGCACATCCTCGAAGGAGAGGCGCGCCGGCGCCACCGTTAGTCGCTTCATGGCGAAGCCCAGCACCCGCTCACCCGCCGCCGCCGCACGGGCGATCGCCGCTTCCCAGGCGCCGCCGCCCGAAGCGCCGGCAAGGCGCAGCACCTCCTCCGGCGCGCCCTTGACGAAGAGCACGGCCTCGCCCTCCGGGCTGCGGTGGAGGCTCGCCATGAAGCGATAGGCGGCGTCGAACGGGATCTCGTCGAGCCGCGCCCAGGCGGCCCGTTCGGCGGCGGCGTCGCGCCCCGCCTTGACGGCAAGCGTGACGAGCGCTCCCTCCATCGGGTCGCCCTCCGCCCGCCAGGCGCCGTTCTCAGCGTGCAAATGCGCGTCGTTGCACAACAGCCCCGCACGCAACAGCCCCGCCGCCGCCCCGGCCGGGTCGCCCTGCCCGCCGGGCGGCATCCAGCCGAGCGCGCCGGCGGGGTCATAGCCGATGCCGGAGACGGCGATTTCGGCGAGGTCGTCATCGGCGATCACCAGCCGGCAGGCGGTCATCTCGTTGCGGGTGAGCGTGCCGGTCTTGTCGGAGCAGATCACCGAGGTCGCCCCCAGCGTTTCCACCGCCGGCAATTGGCGGATCACCGCGTGCTGGCGCGCCATGCGCCGCACCCCGATGGCCAGCGTTATGGTGATGACCGCCGGCAGACCTTCCGGCACCACACCCACCGCCAGCGCCACCACGGCGATCAGCGCCTCGCTCCAGCCATAGTCCCGCACCGCCACGGCGAACAGGAACAGCGCCGCCGCGCTGACCACCGCCACCGTGGTGAAGCGGCGGGCGAAGGCGTCCACCTGCCGCAGCAGCGGGGTCGCCAGTGGCTCCACCTCGGCGATGAGGCGGCCGATGCGGCCGATTTCCGTGTGCGGGCCGGTGGAGACGACGATGCCGGCCCCCTGCCCGGCAGCCACGGTGGTGCCGGAAAACGCCATGGAGTGCCGGTCTCCCAGCGCCGCTTCCACCGGCGCGGCCGCCTCGTTCTTCAGCGCGGCGACGGATTCGCCGGTGAGGATCGCTTCATCCACCCGCATGCCGCGGGCGCGGATGAGCCGTGTGTCCGCCGGCACCCGGTCGCCGGCTTCCAGCAGCACGAGATCGCCGGGAACGAGGTCGCGCGCCTGCACGCTCTGGCGGCGGCTGGCGCGCACCACATGGGCGTGGGGCGAGATCATGTTGCGGATGGCCCGCAGCGCCTGTTCCGCCTTGCCTTCCTGGATGAAGCCGACCAGCGCATTGACCAGCACCACCGCGACGATGACGCCGGCATCGACATAATGGCCGAGCGCCAGCGCCGCCGCCGCACCGGCGAGCAGGAAATAGATCAGCGCATTGTTGAACTGGGCGAGAAAGCGCAGCAGAGGCGGGCGGCCGGGCGGTTCGGGCAGCGCGTTCGGCCCATGCGCCTTGAGCCGGGCCTGCGCCTCTTCCGGCGTCAGCCCGGCGCGGGTGACGCCGAGCCGGCCGGCCACCTCCTCATGGGAAAGCGCATGCCACTCGGCGGCGGGCGGGGCGGACGGGCGGGACGTGGCATCGTTCATCGGTCGGGGGCGCTCGCTGACGTTGCGTTAGCCCGAACCTAGAAGCCCCCCCTCCCCCGGCCTAGCGTGGTTTTGCTTACAAGAGGTCAGCAGCGCCAATAGCGGATGGGGTTCTGGCTGTGCCGCAGGTCCTTCTGCACGATACGCTTCCCCCGCTGACCGACATAAAAGTCCCAGATCTCAGCCGGTGCTTCCTCGCCGATGAAGCCGAAACGATGGGCTTCGCTGCCGTCGGCATAAGCGATATCGGGGAAGTTCTCCCGCGTCGCCGCCCGCCACTCCAACGGACGGAACACGCCAACCACGACGCCCCGCACGACAGCCAGCACATACTCGGCGCTCTCGGCGCGGCTCTTCGACAGGCGCCAGCAGTAACGAACCAGATCATAGATGGCGCGCCGGTCGCTCCTGTCTTCGAGCTTGTTGATGTTGATAACAACGAGACGGTGCGGAGGGTCTTCCGCCAATACCGGTAGATTATATTTGTCGATAAGCTCGATATGGCTCATCGGCCCCCGGTCGCTGCTGGCATGCCCGCCCTGGACGTTGGTCAATCCGGGAAAGGCGTCGATCAGCGCCGCTTCAACCTCGAACACCGCCTCTTTCGGTATTTCATGCCGATGGATGACATGGATCACGCTCAGGCCCGCATTGCGGATCGCCCGAATTCTTTCGAGCTTGTTCCCGAGGAGTTGGGATTCATCTTCCGCAACACCATCGAGGTCCCGCGCATGCTGAAAGACGCGATTGCCACGCCCCTTGCCGACATAAAAGGTCTCGCCGTTGCGCGGATCGATCAGCCGGTAGACATAGTTACCCAGCTTCTCGCAGACTTCCTCCGAGAACCACTCGTCCGCCATTGCCGCCCCTCAACGTGCCGTTGAGAGATACCTATCAGCGCGGCGCGCGTTTGGCGAGGATGCGCTGGAGGGTGCGGCGGTGCATGGACAGGCGCCGGGCGGTTTCCGAGACATTGCGGCCGCACAGCTCATAGACGCGCTGAATGTGTTCCCAGCGCACCCGATCCGCCGACATGGGGTTTTCCGGCAGCTGGGGCTTGTAGTCGCCCTGGGCGTTGAGGGCGGCGCAGATATCGTCGGCGTCGGCCGGCTTGGCGAGATAGTCAACGGCGCCGATCTTCACCGCGTTCACGGCGGTGGCGATGTTGCCATAGCCGGTGAGAATGATGCCGCGCGCTTCCGGCCGCCGGCGCTTCAAAGCGGAAATCACATCCAGCCCGTTGCCGTCGCCGAGGCGCATGTCGACCACCGCATAGGCGGGCGCGCTGCCTTCGACGCTGGCGAGGCCGTCGGCCACGGTCTCCGCCGTGGTCACCATGAAGCCGCGGGTTTCCATCGCCCGCGCGAGGCGCTGCAGAAACGGCCGGTCGTCATCGACGATGAGCAGCGTGCGGTCCTGCGGTTCCATGGCGGTATCGAGCATCTCAACGCTTTCCATTGTGCCGGCTGCGGCCCCGTCACGCACGGGCGAACCCACGCGGCGCTGCGTCGCCAATTCGACTTTTGATCGAGCTTATACCCCATGGGCAGCGAGATCAAAATGTCGCAACCCCTTCTACGGGCGGGCGGGTACCCCGGTCTCGCCCTCGACTTCACGATCGCCTGATATGTCGATCAACCCGCGCGGCCAGCGCACGCCGACGGAGGCGCCATGCGCCGGCGGCGGCCGGTTGACGAAGGTGAGCGCGGCGCCGGTGCGCTCCAGCAGCGTCTTGGCGATGAACACGCCGAGGCCGAGGCCGTTCTGGTCCTCGCCCTCGCTTTCCGTGCCGCGCCTCCAGCGGTTGCGGCCGCGGCTGGTGACATAGGGCGCGCCGATGCTGTCCAGCAATTCGATGGGAAAGCCCGGCCCGTCATCGGTGACGGAGATCGTCACCTCGTCCTCGCTCCAGCTGGCGACGATGTTGACGCGGCTTTCGGCGAAATCGACGGCGTTCTCGACAATGTTGCCGAGGCCGTAGAGCAGGCCGGGATTGCGGGCGATGATCGGCTCGCCCGGCGCGCCATTGGGCAGGGTGACGGCGATGGTGATGCCGAAATTGCGGTGCGGCGCCACCACGTCTTCCAGCAGGTGCGAGATCGGCATGCGGTCGAACGGCGCCTCGCCGGAATCGAGCGTGGTCAGCCGGCGCAGAATGGCGCGGCAGCGTTCGGCCTGCTCGCTCACCAGCTTGATGTCCTCGCTCAGCGGACTGTCGGGCGGCAGCGAACGTGCCAGTTCCTTCGCCACCACGGTGATGGTGGCGAGCGGCGTGCCGAGCTCATGCGCCGCCGCCGCCGCCAGCCCGTCGAGCGCGGAGAGATGCTGCTCGCGGGCCAGCACCAGCTCGGTCGCCGCCAGCGCCTCGGAGAGTTCGCGCGTTTCCTCCGCCACCCGCCAGGCATGCACGCCCATGAAGGCGATGGCGATGGCGAGCCCCAGCCAGATGCCGACGAGATAGAGCGTCGGCAATTCCGGCACCTCGCCGAGCGCGCCGTTCGGCGCCCAGGGCAGCGGCATGTGCCAGAAACCGACCAGCCCGGCGCAGACCGCCGCCAGCACGCCGAGCAGGATGGTGGTGCGCGGCGAAAGCGCCGTCGCCGAAATCAGCACCGGGGCGAGAAACAGCAGCGCGAAGGGATTGGACAGCCCGCCCGTGAGGAACAGCAGGGCGGCGAGTTGCAGAATGTCATAGGCGAGCAGCCAGGCCGCCTCCACATCCGACAGGCGCCGGGCGCCGGGATTGCGCAGCCTCAGCGCCAGGTTGAGCCAGGCGGACAGCGCCACCACGGCGAGGCTGGCGCCGATCGGCAGCGAGAAGCCGAGCAGCCACTGCACCACGACGATGGCGACCGTCTGGCCGGAAATCGCCAGCCAGCGCAGGCGGATCAGCGTATCCAGCCGCAGGCCGAAAAACCGTTCGCCGATGGGATGGTCGAGGGAAAGCGACATGAAAAGGCCCCTTCGCGCCCCCTTCGCGGAGGGACGCGGCTTTCTATAACCTTTCGTGAAGCTGTCATGCGAGAGTGGAGCCGCGTTGACGCGGGCGTGAAAGAGCCTATTTATGCTGCAATGCACAAGAAAGGCCGGCCGGGACCGATCACGGGGACGGTACCAAACAGGCGCGGACGACGGAGGACAGCATGGCAATCGGCGTTTTCGGCGATGTGCCTGATGCGACGGAAGCGGTGGCCTCGCCCGAGGTGACGCTGGAAGCCGCTTCGGCGCTGACGCGGCCTATGTACTGGATGTTCGAACTCGGCCACGCCGCGCTCGACCCGCTGCGCATCATGGCGGACGCGGGGCGGCTGTTCTACCGCAACCCGGCCAACCCGCTCAGCCATACCGGCTTCGGCAAGACCATGTCGGCCTCGCTGGAAATGTTCGAGCGCACGACGCGGCGCTATGGCAAACCGGAATGGGGCATTGACGAGGTCAATGTTGGCGGCGTCAGCGTTCCCGTCACCATCGAGACGGTGTGGGAGCGGCCCTTCTGCAAGCTGCTGCATTTCCGCCGCGACTTCGCGCACAAGCCGCGCCGGCCGCAGCCGCGCATGGTGATCGTCGCGCCGCTGTCCGGCCATTACGCGACGCTGCTGCGCGGCACGGTGCAGACGCTGCTGACCAATCACGATGTCTACATCACCGACTGGGTCGATGCGCGCAACGTGCCGGTGTCGGAGGGGCCGTTCAGCCTCGACGACTATATCGACTATGTCATCGACATCTTCCACCATCTCGGCGGCGGGGTGCATGCGCTCGCCGTCTGCCAGCCGGCGGTGCCGGTGCTCGCCGCCGTCGCGCGGATGGAAGAGCTGGGCGACCCTGATGTGCCCGCCTCCATGGTGCTGATGGGCGGGCCGATCGACACGCGCGAGAGCCCGACGGCGGTGAACCATTTCGCCGAGGAGCGCGGCATTGACTGGTTCCAGCGCAATGTCATCACCACCGTGCCCTGGCCCAATGCCGGGGTGATGCGGCAGGTCTATCCCGGCTTCCTGCAATTGCACGGCTTCATGGCGATGAATCTGGAGCGCCATCTGAAGGCGCATGCCGACATGTTCGGCCATCTCGTCAAGGGCGACGGCGATTCCGCCGCCAAGCACCGCGAATTCTATGACGAGTATCTCTCGGTCATGGACCTGCCGGCGGAATATTACCTGCAGACGCTGCAGACCGTGTTCATCGACCACGCGCTGCCGCGCGGGCGGATGACCCATCGCGGCGCCCGGGTCGACCCGTCGAAGATCCGCAATGTCGCCCTGCTCACCGTCGAGGGAGAGAATGACGACATTTCCGGCATCGGCCAGACCCGCGCGGCGCAGACGCTATGTTCCGGCCTGCCGGACGATATGAAGGCGCATTACCTCCAGCCGACCGTCGGCCATTACGGCGTGTTCAACGGCTCGCGCTTCCGCGCCGAAATCGCCCCGCGCATTTCCGACTTCGTGCTCTCGCACAACTGGCCGAAAAAGGGCCATAACCGGCCGGAGGGCGGCAGCGGGACGGGCGACGAATAAACGCCCGATTTCCGGCGGCGCGGGAGGCGGCGCGATGCTAGCGTCGGCCCATGCTGACCGATGCGACCCACGATCTGTTCGACCTCACCTTGCCGGATGCGGCGACGCTGTATGAGGCGCTGCTCGCGCGTGACGCGCGCTATGAAGGGCGCGCCTATGTCTGCGTCGCCACTACGGGCATATTTTGCCGGCTCACCTGTCCGGCGCGCAAGCCGCTGATCGAAAATTGCAGCTTTCGCCCGACCATCGGCGCCTGCATCGAAGCCGGCTTCCGTCCCTGCAAGCGCTGCCATCCGCTGCAGCCGGCCGCGCAAGCCGATCCGATGATCGCCGCTCTGCTCGCCGCGCTGGACGCGCGCCCGGCCTATCGCTTCGGCGAGGAGGACATTACGCGCCTCGGCTATGACCTCTCCACCGTCCGCCGCGCCTTCAAGCGGCATTTCGGCATGACGTTCCTCGACATGGCGCGCCACCGGCGGCTGCGCGAGGGCTTCGAGACGCTGGCGCTTGGCGGGTCGGTGATCGCCGCGCAGCAGGAGGCCGGCTTCCAGTCAGCCAGCGCCTTCCGTGCTGCCTTCGCCCGGCTAATCGGCTGCGCGCCGGGCGAGATCGCTGGCGAGGGGCGGCTGCTCGCCGACTGGATCGGCACGCCCCTCGGCGACATGATCGCGATTTCCAGCACCACCCATCTGCATCTGCTCGAATTCGTCGAGCGGCGCGGCCTGCCGGCGGAGATCGCCCGGCTGCGCAAGGGGGTGAAGGGGGAGCTGGGGATCGGCAGCTATGCGCCGACGGAGAGCATCCGCCGCGAACTCACCGCCTATTTCGCCGGCCGCTCGGCGGAATTCACCACGCCTGTCGCGCTCGACGGCAGCGCCTTCACCCGCGCCGTCTGGGCGGAGCTGCGGCGCATACCGGCCGGGGCGACGGCGAGCTATGCCGACATCGCCCGCCGCATCGGCGCGCCGACGGCGATCCGCGCCGTGGCGCGGGCCAATGGCGCCAACCAGCTGGCGCTGATCATTCCCTGCCACCGCGTCATCGGCACCGACGGCGCCCTCACCGGCTATGGCGGTGGGCTGTGGCGCAAGCAGCGGCTGCTGGAGATCGAGAGTCGCTACCGGACGCCCGCCCCAGCGGCGGGTTGACGCGCTGCCCGCGCCAAGGAGGGGCGGCGTCAACGGGGCCGTTCGCGCGCGCGCTCAGTGCGCGCGGGCGAACATCTCGTTGAAGGAATAGCCGGAGCCGCGGACGGTGCGGATCGGGTCGGGCTGGCGCGGGCGGTTCAGCGCCTTGCGCAGGCGGCCGACATGCACATCGACCGTGCGCTCGTCGATATAGACATCCTGCCCCCACACGCCGTCGAGCAGCTGCTCGCGCGAATAGACGCGGCCCGGCGACTGCATGAGGAATTCCAGCAGCCGGAACTCGGTGGGGCCGAGATGCAGCTCGCGCCCGGCGCGGTGAACGCGCTTGGTCTCGCGGTCGAGCTCGATGTCGCCGGCGCGCAACAGGGTGGAGATGTGCTCGGGCTTGGCCCGGCGCAGCAGCGCGCGCACCCGCGCCACCAGCTCCGGCACCGAAAACGGCTTCACCACATAGTCGTCCGCGCCGGTGGCGAGGCCGCGCACGCGCTCGGTCTCTTCGCCTCGGGCGGTGAGCATGAGGATCGGCATGCGCTCGGTTTCCGGCCGGGCGCGCAGGCGCCGGCACAGCTCAATGCCGGAGAGACCGGGCAGCATCCAGTCGAGGATCAGGAGATCCGGCACGCTTTCGCGCAGCCTTGTCTCCGCCTCGTCGCCCCGCCCGACATTATCGACCGAATAGCCTTCGGATTCGAGATTGTAGCGGAGCAGGAGGGTGAGGGGCTCCTCATCCTCCACGATCAGTATGTTGGTGGGCATGATGTCGTCCCCGAGCGTTCGCGGGTCGCCGGCGTCAGGCCGGGAACGCGACGCTGGTCAGGCTGCTGGTATCCTGCTTCGGCCGCTCCTCGGTGAGCAGCTGGCCGGTGACAAGATAATGGATGGTTTCCGCGATGTTCGTCGCGTGGTCGCCGATACGCTCGATGTTCTTGGCGCAGAACAGCAGATGCGTGCACAGCGAGATGTTGCGCGGGTCCTCCATCATATAGGTGAGGAGCTCGCGGAACAGCGAGGTGTAGAGCACATCGACCTCGCCATCGCGCTGCCAGACTTCCAGCGCCCGCGTCTCGTCGCGCGTGGCATAGGCGTCGAGCACCACTTTCAGCTGTTCGAGCACGATGGTGGACATGTGCTCCACGCCGCGCACCAGCTTCTGCGGGTGGAATTCGCCGGTGAGGGCGAGCACGCGCTTGGCGGTGTTCTTGGCGAGGTCGCCGATGCGCTCCAGGTCGTTGGCGATGCGCATGGCGGCGACGATTTCGCGCAGATCGCCGGCGAGCGGCTGGCGACGGGCGATGATGAGCACCGCCTTTTCCTCGATCTCCCGCTGCAAGAGGTCGACCGGCCCGTCGAGCACGATCACCTTCTGCGCCAGCTCGGTGTCGCGCTTGACCAGCGCCTGCACGGAATCGGCGACCAGACGCTCCGACTGTCCGCCCATTTCGACCACGCGGCGGCCGAGTTCCTTCAGGTCGGTGTCGAATGACGAGACGATATGTTCGGTCATGGGGCAGGCCTCTCTCGTCGCGGGCTCAGCCGAAGCGGCCGGTGATGTAGTCGCGGGTGCGGGCTTCGCGCGGGTTGGTGAAGATCTCGTTCGAAGCGGCGACCTCGATGAGCTCGCCGAGATAGAAGAAGGAGGTGATGTCGGCGCAGCGCGCCGCCTGCTGCATGTTGTGCGTCACGATGACGATGGTGAATTCCTGCTTCAGCTCGTCGATCAGGTCCTCGATCTTCGAGGTCGAGATCGGGTCGAGCGCCGAGGTGGGCTCGTCGAGCAGGATCACTTCCGGCCGCACGGCGATGGTGCGGGCGATGCACAGGCGCTGCTGCTGGCCGCCCGACATGCCGAGCGCCGAGGTGTGCAGGCGGTCCTTGGTCTCTTCCCAGATCGCCGCCTTGCGCAGGCACCATTCGACGCGCTCGTCCATCTGCGCCTTCGACAGGCGCTCATGCAGCTTCACGCCGAAGGCGATGTTGTCATAGATCGACATCGGGAACGGCGTCGGCTTCTGGAACACCATGCCGATGCGCGAGCGCACGACGGTGGAATCGAGGTCCTTGCTCAGCAGGTCGGCGCCGTCGAACAGGATCTTCCCTTCCGCGCGCTGGCCGGGATAGAGCTGATACATGCGGTTGAAGATGCGCAGCAGCGTGGACTTGCCGCAGCCGGAAGGCCCGATCATCGCGGTGACGCGCTTTTCCGGGATTTCGAAATTGATGTTCTTCAGCGCATGGTTGTCGCCGTAGAAGAAGTTCAGCTTCTCGACCTTGATCTTGGCTTCGGCCGACGGCGCGGTGGCGCGGTTGACGGCGGAGGCGATGTCGATCGACGTTTCGGGTGCGAAATTCATGGTCCGTCTCACTTCATCTTCGCCAGGACGAGGCGGGAAAGGATGTTCAGGGTCAGAACCCCGACGGTGATGAGCAGGGCGCCCGCCCAGGCCAGCGCGACCCAGTCCTCGAACGGGCTGGCGGCGTATTGATAGATGGCGATCGGCAGGCTGGCCATCGGCGCGTTCAGGCTGATCGACCAGCCATTATTGCCGAGCGAGGTGAACAGCAGCGGCGCGGTCTCGCCGGCGGCGCGGGCAACGGCGAGCAGGATGCCGGTGACGATGCCGGCGCGCGCGGCGCGCCAGGTGACGAAGGTGACCACCTTCCACTGCGGCGCGCCGAGCGCGAAGGCGGCTTCGCGCAGGCCGATCGGCACCAGGTTCAGCATGTCCTCCGTGGTGCGGACCACGACCGGAATGATGATGATCGCCAACGCGATAGCCCCCGCCCAACCGGAGAAGCCGCCGAACGGCACCACCAGCAACTGGTACACGAACAGGCCGATCAGGATCGACGGCGCCGAGAGCAGCACGTCATTGACGAAGCGCACGGCGTTGGCGATCTGGGTTCCACGGCCGTTCTCGGCGAGGAAGGTGCCGCACATCAGGCCGATGGGCGTGCCGATGAGGAGCGCGACGCCGATCTGGATCAGCGAGCCGACAATGGCGTTGAGCAGGCCGCCGCCGGCGCCGGGAGGCGCGGTGATCTTGGTGAAGACGTGCGGGCCGAGCGCGGGCAGGCCGCGGATCACCAGGGTCCACAGGATCCAGGCGAGCAGGATGAGCGAGAGCACGGCGAAGCCGGTGCTGATGACCTTGACCGTGTAGTCGGTGGCGCGGCGGCGGGCGAGGGATGCCATGTGTGTCTCTCCCTCAGCCCTTGAGCCGGGAACGGACGAGCAGGCGCGAAAGCGCGAGCACGATGAACGAAATCACGAACAGGATGAAGCCCAGTTCCAGCAGCGACTGGAGTTTCAGCGAGCCGGTGGAGGCTTCCGGAAACTCGTTGGCGATGGTGGAGGCGATGGTGGCGCCGGGGGCGAAGAGCGAGGCCGACATGCGCGTGGCGTTGCCGATGACGAAGGTCACGGCCATGGTCTCGCCCAGCGCGCGGCCAAGGCCGAGCATGACGGCGCCGACCATGGCGGTGCGGCCATAGGGCACCGAGACGTTGCGGTAGACCTCATAGGTGGTGGCGCCGACGCCATAGGCGGATTCCTTGATCATCGGCGGCACCGATTCCAGCACCTCGACGAACATGGCGGTGATGAAGGGCAGGATCATGATCGCCATGATCAGGCCGGCGGTGAGCATGCCCGCGCCGAGCGGCGGGCCCTGGAACAGCGCGCCGATCACCGGCAGCGGGCCCAGCCATTCGATCAGCGGCGGCTGAACATAGGCGGCCATCAGCGGCACGATGACGAAGAAGCCCCACATGCCGTAGATGATCGACGGGATCGCGGCGAGCAGCTGGATCGCGACGCCGATCGGCCGGCGCAGCGGGCCGGGGGCGATCTCGGTCAGGAAGAAGGCGATGCCGAAGGACAGCGGCAGGGCGATGATCACCGCGATGACGGCGCTGAAGACGGTGCCGAACACCATCACGCCGGCGCCGAACACCTCGGTCACCGGGTTCCACTTGGTGGACCACAGGAAGGAGATGCCGAATTCCTGCAGGGCCGGCAGGCCGCCCTTGAACAGCATGGCGATGATGAGGCCGAGCAGCAGCAGCACGAGAATGCCGCTGGCCCAGAGAATGCCGACGAAAATCGGGTCGCTTACGCGTCCCGTCGGCTTGTGCGCCGCGATCAGGCCGGCCTCCGCCTGCCTTCCGCTGAGAGTGGCATCCATGTCGTATGATCCTTGGAGCGCCTTGTCACCCTGAGCCGCGATCGGCCGGAGGGGCGGCGTACTACTGGGACGGAACAGGTATCGACGCGGCAGAGTACTGCTCGCCGGAGCAGACGAGAAGAGGCGGCCAGGGGCCGCCTCTTCGAGGTGCGGTTCAGGATCAGTTGGTCCAGACGGCCTTGCCGTCGGCCTTCACGTCGCTCGCCCAGGCCTTCTTGATGTCGGTGACAACGGCGTCCGGGAGCGGGATGTAGTGGAGCTTCTCGGCGATGGCGTCGCCTTCCGCACCATAGGCCCAGTCGAAGAACTTGATGACTTCCGCCGACTGCGCGGCATTGGTCGGGTTCTTCGGCAGCAGGATGTAGGTGGCGGAGGTGATCGGCCAGGCGCCTTCGCCAGCGGTGTCGATCATCGAGGCGGCGAAGTTCTTCGCGCCCTTCCAGTCGGCGGCGGCGGCGGCTTCCATGAACGCCTTGGTCTCGGGCTTCACGACCTTGCCGGCCTTGTTGACGAGGTCGGTGGTGGCGAGCTTGTTGGCGGCGGCGTAGATGAACTCGACGTAGCCGATGGCGCCCTTGGTGTTCTTCACGGTGCCGGCAACGCCTTCATTGCCCTTGGCGCCCGCGCCGACCGGCCACTGGACCGAGGTCGCCGCGCCGACGTTGGACTTCCAGTCGGCATTGGTGGCGGCGAGGTAGGAGGTGAACACGAAGGAGGTGCCCGAGGAGTCGGAGCGGTAGACCGGCACGATGGCGATGTCGGGAAGCTTCGCACCCTTGTTCAGGGCGGCGATCTTCGGGTCGTTCCACTTGGTGATCTTGCCCTGGTAGATGTCGGCGATGGTGGCGCCGTCGAGGGTCAGGGCGTGGTCTTCGCCGAGATTGACGATGGCGACCACCGAGCCGATCACGGTCGGGAACTGCAGCAGGGTGGCGGATTCGAGCTTGTCGTCCTTCATCGGCGCGTCGGAGGCGCCGAAGTCGACGGTGCGGTTGACGATCTGGTTCTGACCACCGCCGGAACCGATCGACTGATAGTTGAGGCCGGTGCCCGTCTTCTCCTTATAGGCCGCAGCCCAGGCCTGATAGACCGGAGCCGGGAAGGAGGCGCCAGCGCCGTTGATGTCAGCGGCGAAGGCGGCGCCGGAAACCAGGGCGCCGAACGACAGCGCAGCAGCGCCGAGCAGATGGGTGAATTTCAAGGGTCTTCTCCTTAGGTCGGGAGATGGGCAGCCTGGCCGAAACGACGCCGGCCTGCCCGATTGGCCGAAGGGCGGTGGACAGTTCACTCGGGAGTCTTACCGCCCGGGCACCAAGGTTCTATGACCCTTCGATGAAGCCTTGATGACAGTTCAAATTACTGAAAATATTGAACTTATCGCTTCGGCGCCGATGCCGTCGACAAACGCACGGAGAATGTCGAGCCAACGCCCGGCGTGCTCTCGATGCCCATCTTGCCGCGATGGCGGGCGACGATGTGCTTGACGATGGCAAGGCCGAGCCCGGTGCCACCCTGCTCGCGCGAATGGGCGGTGTCGACGCGGTAGAAGCGCTCGGTGAGGCGCGGCACATGTTCGGGCGCGATGCCGGGGCCGAAATCGCGCACCGTCGCCACCGCGTCCGTGCCCTCGCGCGCGACGGTGATCTCCACCCGCCCGCCGGTGCCGCCATATTTCAGCGCGTTCTCGACCAGGTTCTCGAACACCCGGATCAGCTCGTCGCGGTCGCCGCGCACCTCCACCGGCTCCGCCGGCGGGGTGAACAGGATATCGACGCCGCGCTCGCGGCCGAGCGGGGCGAGCGCCTCGCGCACATGGCCGACCACGGCGCCGAGATCCACCGCCGCCTCCGGGCGCAGATGCGCGTTCAGTTCGATGCGCGAGAGCGAGAGCAGGTCGTCGATCAGCCGCGACATGCGCCGGGCCTGCTCGTTCATGATTTTGAGGAAGCGCTCGCGGGCATTGGCGTCGTTGCGCGCCGGCCCTTGCAGGGTCTCGATGAACCCCGACAGAGAGGCCAGCGGCGTGCGCAGCTCATGGCTGGCATTGGCGACGAAATCCACCCGCATCTGCTCCACCCGCCGCTGCGGCGTGAGATCGACGAAGCTGACCAGCACCGCCTCGATCGGCGCGCCCTCGCGCAGCAGGCCGGGCCGGATCGGCACGATGTCGGCGCGCAGCCAGCGGTCGAGCGGCACGCGCTCGGCAAATTCGATGCGGCGGGCGGTGCCGTCGGCCACCGAGGCCCGCAGCGCTTCCAGCACCTCCGGCACCCGCACGGCGAAGGAGACGGGATCGCCGACGCGCACGCTGGCGAGCAGGCCGACTGCCGCGGTGTTGGCGGCCAGAACCGTGCCGCGCGCATCGAGCAGCAGAGCGGCCTCGGGAAGGGCACGCACCAGCGCCGGCAGCCGCTCCTCGGCACGCGGCGAGGATTTCGGCTCGCCGCTGAAGCGGGCGAGCGCTGCCGCCACCGGGCGCTTGCGGGTCGGCAGCAGGGCCGCGAAGGCCACCAGCAGGCCGATGGTAAGACCCGCGCCTGCCGTCATCGCCCCGGCCCAGATCGCCCCGGCGAGGCCGAGCGCGGCGGCGGCCAGCACCCAGCGGGCGCTGACGAGGCGTTCCCGCAGCGTTTCCTCCGCCAGTTGCCGCGTCTCGTTGACGGCCATGCCCGCGTTTCCTGCCCGATGTTTATGGCGCGGCGTTCGCCCGCTTTAAGGCGCGCCGCGCTTTCCTGATATGCTTTCTGAGCCGGCATCGGAAGGCGAATCGCTCGTGGCGGGCGCTGATCGCGACGCACGGCCCGAACCTTCCGCAGTCCGGCACGTTGCCCTTATGATCGTGTTGAAAGGCTTCCATATGACGAAGCGGCCCGCCGCCCCCAAGGCGCTGACACAAGGGAGCGAAGAGGCGGAACTCGCGGCCGCCGTGGCGGGGTTTTCGGTGGAGGCGGCGGAACTGCCGCCGCTGATCGCCGAGCGCGCCTATGGCAGCGGCGATTATCCCTACACAGACCGGCCCAAGCGAAAGACCTATGAGGCCGAGCTGCACGCGCTGCAGATCGAGCTCTTGAAGCTGCAGGAATGGGTGAAGGCGCAGCGCGAACGCATCGTCATCGTCTTCGAGGGGCGGGACGCGGCCGGCAAGGGCGGCACCATCCACCGCCTGACCCAGCACCTCAACCCGCGCTTCGTGCATGTGGTGGCGCTCGACAAGCCGACCGAGGCGGAAGCCGGGCAATGGTACTTCCAGCGCTACATCGCCCATCTGCCGCGCCGGGGCGACATCGCGATCTTCGATCGCTCCTGGTACAACCGCGCCGTGGTCGAGCCTGTCATGGGTTTCTGCACGCCGCAGGAAACCGCGCATTTCCTTGAACAGGTGCCCACCTTCGAGAAGATGCTGGTCGATGACGGCATCCGCCTGTTCAAGATCTGGCTCGATATCGGGCGGGAAATGCAGCTGCTGCGCCTGCATGAGCGCCATCAGGACCCGCTCAAGCGCTGGAAGCTCTCCCCCGTCGATCTCGCCGCGCCAGCGCGCTGGGACGCGATCTCGGCGGCCCGCGACGCCATGATCGCGGCGAGCCACACCCCGGTGCCGTGGTCGGTGGTACTAGGCAACGACAAAATGCGGGCACGGCTCGGCGTTATTCGTCAAATCCTCGCCCAAATTCCGTATGAGGGCAGGGAGGATGGCGTCGTCGGGATTCCCGATCCCGCCATCGTGCTCGACGGCCGCGCCTTTCTGGCGCGTTCCGCCCCTTGAATCGCCTGCCGCATGTGAAGGACGCCTGATGCGCCATTATGGGATCGCCAGCCTCGTGCTGGGCATCGGCCTGTCCATCGACCTCAGCGGCGCGAGCGCCGACCCCATGCCCGCCCCCGCGGCGGATTACCACGCCCGTGCCCGCGCGCTGCCAGGTGTGGAGCTCAGCGTGGCGCATCATCAGGGCAAGGTGCGGGTCGAAGTCGAGCGCGGCAACCTGCCCAATGGCATGGTCAGCCTGATCGATCTCCCCACCAGCAGCGTGATCGTGATGGTGGACGTGCCCGGCATGGACCGCATCGCCGTCGAGACGGACATGCCGCCCGGCTTCGCCTTTTCCGACGCCAAGCGTCAGGGCACCCGCGCGGGGAAGGGCGAGGTGCTGGGCGAGGCGTGCGACCTGTGGCGGTTCGCCGTGCCGGCGCTGAACCAGCCGGTGGAAAGCTGCATCACCGCCGACGGCATCGTGCTGCGCACCACCACGCAGATGAACGGCAAGCCGGTGGTGCTGTTCGAGGTGACCGAACTCTCCCGTACGCCCCAGGACCCCGCCACGTTCGCCCTGCCCAAGGGTATGAAGCCGAGCAAGATTCCGCCCAGCATGCGCGCCCTGCTGCCCGGCCTCGTCCGCTAGAGCGCGCGCCGCCTCAGCCGGCGGCGCGACGGCGCTGCGGCTTGGAAGCCTCGCCCGGGGCAGCGTCCGGCTCGATCACCGGCAGGGCGGCGAGCGGATCGGGCGAGATGCCCTTTTTGGCGTCGAGCCGGCGTCGGCTCATCATCAGTTCGCGCGCGCCCATCAGGATCAGCGCGATGGCGAAGGGCGTGACGTAATAGAGCAGGCGCAGCAGCAGCAGCGCGCCGAGCAGCGGCTCGGTCTCGAATTGCGGCAGCGCCACCAGCATCGCCGCGTCGAACACGCCGAGCCCGCCCGGCGCATGGCTGGCGAAGCCGAGCAGCGTGGCGGAGATGAACACCACGCCGAGCGCGATCGGATCGATATAGGGCTGCTGCGGCATCAGCACATACATGGCCGCGGCGCAGAAGGAGAGATCGATGATGCCAATGACGATCTGCAGCAGGGTGAGCTTCCACCCCGGCAGGGTCACGGTCCAGTGCCCCTTGCCGACACCGATGCGGCGCGGCTTCAGCCCCACCCAGGTGACATAGGCGGCGAGGCCGGCGAGCAGAGCGAGGCCGATCAGCCGGTTGACCCAGGGGGGCAGGTGGTCCACGGCGCTGGCCGCCCAGGGCTCGACCGAGACGCCGAGGCCGAGAATGGCGATGTTGCCGAGCCAGAAGGTGAGGCCGGTGATGAAGCAGAGCTTGGCCACATCCACCGCGCCCAGCCCGTGCGCGGAATAGATGCGGTAGCGCACCGTGCCGCCGGTAAAGGCGGAGAAGCCGATATTGTGGCCGATGGAATAGGAGGTGAAGGAGGCGAGCGCCGCGACCCGATAGGGCACATGCGGCTTGCCGATGGTGCGCAGGGCGAACCAGTCATAGAAGGTGAGGGTGAAATAGGCCCCCGCCACGAGCAGCGCCGCCACCCCGATGCGCCAGGGATCCGTGCCCGAGATCGCCTCCAGCACCTCGGCGGGCCGGATGTTGCGCAGCATCTTGTAGAGCACGAAGACGGCGATGCCGATGATGACGAGGCTCGCGACCAGACCGAGCGTGTGCCAGCCAAGCCGCGCGCGCAGCCAGCCGGCGATCGCCTTCAGTCCCTTCATCGCGTCTCCGTCCCTGCTGTTATGCCAGTGTGCCGGCCAGCCCTAGCAGACCCGGCGGCCTTGTGAAACACGGTCGACCAAGCGTCGCATTAGCGCATCCCGCCGGCAGGCGCCACAGGACGCCGGACATGTGACGCGGCGGTGACGCGCGGGCCGTGACGCCCCGTCCCCACCCGTTCACAGCCGGACCGGATAGCCGATCTCGATGGTACGCGGGCGCGGCAGGCCGAAGCGGTCGACCGAGCGCTCGGCATTGCGGGCGAGGAAGGCGAAGATATGGGCGAGCACGTCGCGCACGCCCAGAATATCGTCGGGCGGCATCACACGCTCGTGACCGATGACATAGACCGCATCGTCGGGATCGATGCCCTGGGCGTACAGCGCCGGACCCAGCACGGCCGGCACATCGATCTGCTGCATATAGCCGAAGCGCACATCGATGCGCAGATGGGCGGAGTCGAGCGGCAGCACGCGCACCCGCTCATCCACCGGCACGCGCGGGCGCGAGGCGACCCACACCGAGACGATGACGGCGCGGGTGAACTGCACATTGAGCAGTTCCGACAGGCGACCCAGCGCCACCGGCGTCATGGCTCCGCCACGGGAAAGGAAAATGGCGGTGCGCGGGCTCACCGCGCAGCCCGCCGGGCGACCCTTGGCGACGAAATCGTCCAGCGGCTCGGTGAAGCGGCGCTGCTGCAGCCCCACCCCTTCCATGCCGCGCCGCCACGACACCATGACCACCAGCACCAGCGCGGCGATGGTGACCGGAAGCCAGCCGCCATCGTGCAGCTTGGTGAGGTTGGCGGTGGCGAAAGAGAGGTCGATCACCCCCAGCCCGCCCGCCAGCCCCACCAGCGCCGGCCAGGGCCAGTGCCAGCGGCGGCGGACATAGGCGACGAACAGGAAGGTGGTGGAGACCATCGCCATCGCCACGGCGATGCCATAGGCGGAGGCGAGCCGGTCGGAGGAGCCGAAGGAAACGACGATGGCCGCGCAGGCCGCCATCATGATCCAGTTCAGCCGGCCGACATAGATGTGCTGGTCATTGTGCTCGCTGGTGTAGCGGATGCGCATCGGCGGCAGGTAGCCGAGTTCGATGGCCTGCTTGGCGAGGGAGAACACGCCGGTGATGATGGCCTGCGAGGCGATGATCGTCGCCAGTGTCGCCAGTATCAGCAGCGGCACCTCGAACATTTCCGGCGTCAGGTCGTAAAACGGGTTGCGCACGGATTCGCGGTGCACCAGCACATTCGCGCCCTGGCCGTAATAGTTGAGCAGCAGGGACGGCATGGCGACGAACAGCCAGGCGCGGGTGATGACCGGCCGGCCGAAATGGCCGAGATCGGCATAGAGTGCCTCACCGCCGGTGACCGCCAGGAAGGTGGCGCCGAGAATGAGCCCGGAAAGAAGCGGGTTGTCGGCGAGCAGCAGGATGCCGTGGCGCGGATCCAGCGCCGCCAGCACCTGCGGCGCCTGCACGATGCCATGGATGCCCAGCGCCGCCAGCGACAGGAACCAAATCAGCATCACCGGCCCGTAAAAGGCGCCGATGCGCTCCGTGCCCGCCCGCTGGGAGATGAAGACCAGCAGAATGACCAGCACCGTGGCGGCGACGATCCAATGGTCGAGCTCGGGGGCGATCACCTCCAGCCCCTCCATCGCCGACAGCACCGAAATGGCAGGCGTGAGCACGCCATCGCCAATGAGCATGGCGGCGCCGACGAGGCCGGCGATCAGTAGGAACAGGCGCTTGCCGGTGGCGGAGCGGTGCAGGTCCAGCAGGGTGACGAGGGCGAGGATGCCGCCTTCGCCGTCATTGTCGGCCCGCAGCACCAGCATGACGTATTTCAGGGTGACGGAGAGAATGATCGCCCAGCTGATGAGCGAGAGCAGGCCCAGCACGTCGGCATCGGACACGCCCGGGCCGCCCACGGCGTTCAGCCCCTGCTTGAACGCATAGAGCGGGCTGGTGCCGATATCGCCGAACACGACGCCAAGCGCCGCCAGCTCGGCGGTGAAGGGGATCGCCCGGCGCCCGGCGGAGCGGCGCTCAGCCATGCAACGCCCCCTCGCCGCGAACGGCGCGCCGACGGCCGGCACAGGCGGCAGGGTCCCACCATCCGCCAAAGGGGAGGCAGGCAGAGAGCATGGGCGCAGAAAGCGAGGCGAAGGGACGGGGCATCAAGGCCGATTCACGCAGAACAATGCCGAGGCATCGGGGGCACCGCAGCAATACCCCGCCGCGCCATCGCCGCCAAGCGCTGTGTGAGCACCGCCGGGGCGGCGTCAGGCCCCCTATCCGAGCGCGCATTGCATGTTCACACACGAATGTGACCCGGCGCGGCCGGTGGAGGTGCAAGGCGAGGGAGGAGGTTTCTGGGGGCGGTTGATCCCTCCTCCCTCTACCAGCGGAACTGACATGTCCAAAGGCTTGCGGGTTCCTTCGGACCAGCGCGGCTGGCGCGTCGATCCTTAAGCGGTTCGACCGGTCAGATCAACATCGAACCGAACCGTTCGGTCAATTGTGGATTTCGAACGGTCGGCGGTGTTAGGATTGCTTGCCTGCCTGGGTGGATGCCGCGCACAGTGCGGCAGACATCGCGCCTCATTGCTCCTCCGATCTGATTGTTCATGGCTGCTTTACCGGACTTCGCCCACCAGTCGAGTGCCCAGCCTGCCGCCGGCCGAACGCCGGTCGGGCCCGGTGGTGGTGGAGCGGCATCCGCCCAGCCTGCACCGAAACGGGAGCAGATTCTGCGCGGCGCGCGCGAGGTGTTCCTCGCCTCCGGTTATGACGGAGCCAGCATGGGCGAGATCGCCCGCGTCGCCGGCGTCTCCAAGGGCACGCTCTATGTCTATTTCACCTCCAAGGAAGACCTGTTCGCCGCGCTGGTGACGGAGGAATGCAGCCGCACGGCAGAAGCCTGCTTTGAGCTCGACCCCGATGCGCCCACGGAAGCGACGCTGCGCGCCCTCGCCTCCCGCTATATCGAGGCCATGCTCGAGCCCGCCCATATCCGCACGGTGCGGATGGTGATCGGCGTCGCGGAAAAGCTGCCGATCATCGGCCGTGCCTATCTCGAAGCGAGCCAGGAGGCCGGCGTGCTGCGGCTGTCCGGTTGGCTGCGGGCGAAGATCGCGCAGGGCGAGCTCGCGATCGCCGATGTGGAGATGGCGGCGTGGCAGTTTGTGCTTGGCTGCCAGGGCAAGCTGATCATGCCCATGGTGTTCGGCGACCCTTCCCGCCCGGACGAGGCGGCCACGGCTCAGGTGGTCAACCACATGGTGGGGTCGTTCCTCGCCGCCTTCGCCGGCCCGCGGCTCGCGCCCTACGCTCCGGCGGGCACCGACGCCGCCAGCGCCGACAGCCCCTCGCGATAGGTCGGGTAGCGCAGGCCGCCGCCGATGAGCGCATGGAGCCGTTCATTGCGCACCCGCCGGTTATCCGCCCAGAAGGACAGCGCCATCGGCGACATGCGCGCGGACGCCTCCTCGAAGCGCTCGGGCGCCGGAGGTTCGACGCCGAGCAATTGCGCAGCCTCGCGCACCGGGGCGCAGGAGGGCGAGGGTTCGTCGTCCACCACATTCACCACCCCGTCGAAGCGCTGCGCCACGGCGGCGGCGATGGCGCCGGCGATGTCGTCGACATGGATGCGGTTGAACACCTGGCCCGCGCGCTCGATGCAGCGCGCGGTGCCGTCCGCCACGTCGATCAGCGCGTTGCGGCCGGGACCATAGATGCCTCCGAGCCGCAGCACCGCCACCGGACGCCCGGCACGGCGACCGAGCGCCTGCCAGCCGGCCTCCGCCTCGATGCGGCGGCGGGCGCGCGGCGCGGCGGCGGCGGTGGGGGCGCCCTCGTCGATCCACGCCCCGCCGGAATCGCCATAGACGCCGATGGTGGAGAGGTAGACCAGCGGCCCCTGCCCTTGCGCCAGGGCCTCGCCGAGCGGGCCGAGGAACGGGTCGCCCGCCTCCCCCGGCGCGGCGGAGATCAGCACCGCATCCGCGGCGCGGGCGGCGGCGAGCAAGGCCGGCGGGGCGTCACCGTCGAAGCGCAGCATCTCCATGCCGGCCGACGGCGCGCCCGTGCGGCTGGTGCCGATGCGGCGGGCGAAGGAGGCGCCATGCAGGGCGACGAAGCGCCGGGCGCAATAACCATGCCCGAGACAGAGCAGGGTGTGGGTCATGCGTGCTCTCCCGCTGAATCACTCAGGGCCAGTTGCCATTCCGCCCGCACCTCGGCGTCGGTTTCGCCCGCATGGGCAGCGCTGTGGGCGGCGAAGGCGGCGGCCGGCAGCAGCCGGGCGAGCGCCCACACCGCCGCGCCGCGCACCAGCGGATCGGTATCGCCAAGATGCCGCTCGGCCTCGGGCGCGAGGGTCCCATCGCCGGAATTGCCGATCGCCACCAGCACATTACGCAGGAAGCGGGCGCGGCCGATGCGCTTGACCGGGCTCTTGGAAAAGCGCGCGCGGAACGCGGCATCGTCAAGCCGCGCCAGTTCGGCCAGCGCCGGGGCGCGGTTCTCCTCCCGCGCCGCGAGCCGCGTTTCGCGGCCGAGCGCGGCGAATTTGTTCCACGGGCAGGCGGCGAGGCAATCGTCGCAGCCATAGATGCGGTTGCCGATCAGCGGCCGCAATTCGCGCGGGATGGCGCCCTTCAGCTCGATGGTGAGATAGGAGATGCAGCGGCGCGCATCGATGCGGTAGGGCGCGGGGAAGGCGTCGGTCGGGCAGGCGTCGAGGCAGGCGCGGCAGGAGCCGCAATGGTCGACCTCCGGCGCGTCAGTGGGAAGCGCGAGATTGGTGGCGATGGCGCCGAGGAACAGCCAGGAGCCCTTGTCGCGCGAGACGAGATTGGTGTGCTTGCCCTGCCAGCCGAGCCCGGCCGCCTGCGCCAGCGGCTTTTCCATCAGCGGCGCGGTATCGACGAACACCTTGACGGCGACCGTGCCCGGCGCGCCGGCGCGGGGCACGAAGCGCGAGGCGATGCGCTTGAGCTTGCCCTTGATCAGCTCATGATAATCGTCGCCGCGGGCATAGACCGAGATCGCCCCGCGCGTGCGGGCGGAAAGGATGGCGCGCGGGTCCTCGTCCGGCCCGTAATTCAGCCCGAGCATCAGCAGCGAGGCGACCTCCGGCCACATATTGGCCGGCGCGGCGCGACGTTCGGCCGTCTCCGGCATCCACGCCATCTCGCCATGCGCGCCATCCATGATCCACTCATAGAGGCGCGGCCCGGCATGGGGGATGGCGTCGGCAGCGGCGATGCCCATGGCGTCGAAGCCTTCCGCGCGGGCGAGCGCGAACAGGTGGTCCCTGGCCGCCTGCGGCGTCAGAAATCCAGATCCGCGTAGCACGGCGCCGGCGGCATGCCCGCCATGGTCAGCGCGAGCAGCGGCCGGAACGACGGACGCGACTTGATGCGGGCGTACCAGATCTTCGCTCCCTCATCTTCGTCCCAGGGCACGTCGCCGAGATAGTCGACGCTGGAAATATGCGCGGCGGCGGCGAGATCGGCATAGGTCATGCGGTCGCCGGCGAGCCAGTTCCGCGCCTTCAGCAGCCAGCCGATATATTGCAGATGATAACGGATATTGGAGCGCGCCGCGCGGATGGTGGCCATGTCAGGCGGACCACCGCCGAGTTCGCGCGGGGTGTAGCGCTTGTACACCTTCTCGCGCACCAGCGGCTCGGAGACTTCGGCGAAGAATTTGTGGTTGAACCAGGCGGAGAGCCGGCGCACCTCGACCCGCTCGCCAATATGAACCGGCAGCAGGCGCCGGTTGCCCAGTGCGCTGCCGCGCGTCTCGTCGAGATATTCGGTGATGGGGTCGATACCCGGCACCACGAAGCCGTCATCCTCCACCAGCACCGGCGTCGCGCCGGCGGGATCGAGCATGAGAAACTCCGGACGGCGCTCCCACACCCTCTCTTCGATCAGTTCGGGCTCGATGCCCATCTCGCTGAGGGCGAGACGCACGAGTCGCGAATGGGCGCAGAAGGGGTGGTGATAAAGCTGCATGTTCCGGGAGGGTTGTCGCGGACCGTGGGCGGGCGGCGCCTGAAATCGGTCTAGAAGGGATCGCGGCTCATCGCAAGCCATCGCGGCGTGAACAAGGCGGGTGCGGCTCTGCCGGGCGACGAACCCGGCCGGGCTTTTCGGGTTATGGTGTGCGAAGCGTTAACGGGGCAGGGAGAAACACCATGGAAACGACGGCCGGGTCCGGGCGTCCGCACGGCATCTTCATCTGGAACGAACTCAACAGCCGCGACGTTCCCGCCGCCAAGGCGTTCTATGCGGCGACCATGGGGTGGACGTTCGAGCCCATGCCGATCGAGGGCGGGCCGGATTACTGGATCATCCGCCAGGGTGAGGCCCAGATCGGCGGCATATTCCCTCTGCAGGGAGCCGAATTCGACGGCATTCCCGAGCACTGGCTGCCCTATATCGCGGTCGACGATGTCGATGCGCGCTGCGAGCGCGCCCTTGCCGCAGGCGGAACCGTGCTGCGCGCGCCTTTCGATGTGCCGGGGGTCGGCCGCATCGCCATCGTTTGCGATTCGCAAGGGGCGGTGGCGGGGTGGATGACCCCCAAAATGTGACCGGCAGGCAGACGCCTGCGCTGACTAACCTACCGTAACTTCGAATGATTCGGTCGATCCGTTACGGACGTGCCATATATGTGCCGTAATATGGACGGGCCGGCGCCTCGCCGCCGCCCCTTTTCGTTCACGCCTGCCCCAAGGGGAAGATCGCCACGATGCAGTTTCACATCCCGGTTCCCGCCATTCGCGCCTGCGGCTTCTCCCTTCGTGAAGGGAGCCCCGAATTCGACGATGTGGGAGCCGGGCTCGACGAGGCGGAAGCGCTGGGCGTCGATCTCGTGGAACTTCCCGTCTACGCCTGGCACCTGGTGGTGAACGGGCGCATCCTCGACAACCGGCTGAAAGACCTCGTCCGGGCGCTGGAGCGCCGGCGGCTCGGCTACAGCGTGCATGGCGCGCTCGCGGTCAATCTGATGGACCTGCCCGAGCGCCTGCGGCGCCATGAAGAGGTGCTGGCCGCCCATATCGAGATCGCCGCCGCCATCGGCGCGCAGAACCTCGTCATGCATTCCGGCTTCGTGCGCGATGCCGACGACGATATCGAAGTCGCCTATTCCCGCCAGCGCGACGCCCTTGCCCGCGCCGGCGACCTCGCGGCGGCGAAGGGGGTGACGCTGTGCGTGGAAAACATCTTCCGCTTCATCCATGCGCGCGAGACCGCGACCCCGGCCAAGCTTGCCGGCGAACTGGCGGCGATCGACCATCCCGCGGTCAAGGCGACGCTGGATGTGAGCCACGCCTATATTCGCTGCACCGATGCGCGGCTCGACCCGATCGCCGAGATGGCGGCGCTGGCGCCGCATATCGCGCATTTCCACCTGCACGATTCCTTCGGCCGCCCCAATGAGCGCCGGCCGGGCGATGTGTGGTACTACGACCCGGCCGAGGCGGTGGCCTTCGGCGAGGGCGATCTGCACCTGCCGATCGGCTGGGGTGGCATCGACTGGGACGCGGTGGTGCAGATGGTGCGCCCGCCCGCCGGCGCCGTCGCCATTCTCGAACTCAACCCCCGCCACTGGCGCGAACTGAGCGACCAGGTGCCGGTGCTGCGGGCGCTGGCCGGGCGCTTTCAGGCGGCGGTAACGCCGGCGACGTGAGCGCTCCCGCGCACGCGCCATCCCCTTGCCGGGCGAGGCTTTCGCCGCGCGCATCTTTTCCGCGCACGCTGCTTCTTGCGGCGGAAACGGCCGCCCCCTATATCGGCCCCGAACGGCGCGGATAGCGTCGTACCCGATTGTTTGGGGGCCGGTCCGGGGGCGCGGCACATCTGACCGTACCTCCCCGGGTGCTTCAAGAAGGTCCGGCCGGCCTGCCGGAAGGAGAAACACATGTCTAAAGTCATCGGCATCGATCTCGGCACGACCAATAGCTGCGTCGCGGTCATGGAAGGCTCGACCCCGAAGGTGATCGAGAACGCGGAAGGCGCGCGCACCACGCCGTCCATCGTCGCCTTTACCGAGGATGGCGAGCGCCTCGTCGGCCAGCCGGCCAAGCGCCAGGCGGTGACGAACCCCGAGCGCACCTTCTTCGCTGTCAAGCGCCTCATCGGCCGCCGCTACGAAGACCCGATGGTCGAGAAGGACAAGAAGCTCGTCCCCTACCAGATCGTGCGCGCCGACAATGGCGATGCGTGGCTGGAAGCGGACGGCAAGAAGTATTCGCCCTCGCAGATCTCCGCCTTCACCCTGCAGAAGATGAAGGAGACGGCCGAGGCCTATCTCGGCGCCAAGGTCGACAAGGCGGTCATCACCGTCCCGGCCTATTTCAACGACGCCCAGCGCCAGGCCACCAAGGACGCCGGCCGCATCGCCGGCCTTGAAGTGCTGCGCATCATCAACGAGCCCACCGCCGCCGCGCTCGCCTACGGCCTCGACAAGAAGTCGGCCGGCACGATCGCGGTCTACGACCTCGGCGGCGGCACGTTCGACGTGTCGGTTCTGGAGATCGGCGACGGCGTGTTCGAGGTGAAGTCCACGAACGGCGACACGTTCCTGGGCGGCGAAGACTTCGACATGCGGCTCGTCACCTATCTCGCCGACGAGTTCAAGAAGGAGCAGGGCATCGACCTGCGCAACGACAAGCTCGCCCTGCAGCGGCTGAAGGAAGCCGCCGAAAAGGCCAAGATCGAGCTGTCGAGCGCCTCGCAGACCGAAATCAACCTGCCCTTCATCACGGCGGACGCCTCGGGCCCGAAGCATCTGACCATGAAGCTCACCCGCGCCAAGTTCGAGGCGCTGGTGGACGACCTGATCCAGCGCACCATGGAGCCCTGCAAGAAGGCGCTCAAGGATGCCGGCCTCACCGCCGGGCAGATCGACGAGGTCGTGCTCGTCGGCGGCATGACCCGCATGCCCAAGGTGCAGGAGATGGTGAAGCAGTTCTTCGGCAAGGAGCCCCACAAGGGCGTCAACCCGGATGAAGTGGTCGCCATCGGCGCCGCGATCCAGGCGGGCGTGCTGCAGGGCGACGTGAAGGACGTGCTGCTGCTCGACGTGACCCCGCTCTCGCTCGGCATCGAGACGCTGGGCGGCGTGTTCACCCGCCTGATCGACCGCAACACCACCATCCCGACGAAGAAGAGCCAGGTGTTCTCCACCGCCGAGGATGGCCAGACCGCGGTGACCATCCGCGTGTTCCAGGGCGAGCGCGAAATGGCGGCGGACAACAAGCTGCTCGGCCAGTTCGACCTCGTCGGCATTCCCCCGGCGCCGCGCGGCGTGCCGCAGGTGGAGGTCGCCTTCGACATCGACGCCAACGGCCTGGTCAATGTCTCGGCCAAGGACAAGGGCACCGGCAAGGAACAGCAGATCCGCATCCAGGCCTCGGGCGGCCTCTCGGACGCCGACATCGACAAGATGGTGAAGGACGCCGAGGCGCATGCCGAGGAAGACAAGAAGCGGCGTGCGGCGGTCGAGGCGAAGAACCACGCCGAGGCGCTGATCCACTCGACCGAGAAGTCGCTGGCCGAATATGGCGACAAGGTCGGCGCGGCCGAGAAGGCCGCGATCGAGACGGCGCTGGCCGATCTCAAATCGGCGATGGAAGGCAATGACGGCGAGGCGATCGCCGCCAAGACCAACACGCTGGCGCAGGCCTCCCTCAAGCTGGGCGAAGCCATGTACGCCTCGCAGCAGGGCGATGCCGGCAGCGCCGAAGCGCCGAAGGACGATGTGGTGGACGCCGAGTTCACCGAGGTCGACGACGACAAGAAGAAGTCGGCCTGATTCCTCTCTGAGCGCCGCCCCCGGATCTCGTTCCGGGGGCGGATTTCTTTCCGTGGCCGCGCCGCCGGTGGCGCGCCGCCACGGGTGGCGTTAAGCCCTTCACGCAGGCGCAGCGCCCGGGCCCTTCCCGGCAAGCTTCCTGCATGGCGGCCCGAACCGCCCGCCGCAGGACGCGCCGGCGGCGGCCAAGGATGCGACGGCACAGCGACCCATGTCCAAACGCGACTATTACGAACTCCTCGAAGTCACCCGGACCTGCAGCGACGGTGAGCTGAAAAGCTCCTACCGCAAGCTCGCCATGAAGTGGCACCCGGACAAGAACCCCGGCAACAGCGACGCCGAGCTGCGCTTCAAGGAGATCAGCGAGGCCTATGACGTTCTGAAGGACCCGCAGAAGCGCGCCGCCTATGACCGCTTCGGCCACGCCGCTTTCGACGGCGGCATGGGCGGCGCCGGCGGGCCCGGCTTCGGCTCCGACTTCGCCTCGACCTTCTCCGATATTTTCGACGATCTGTTCGGCATGTCGGGCGGCCGGCGCGGTGGTGGCGGCGGGGGACGCGGCGGGCGCGAGCGCGGCGCGGACCTGCGCTACAACATGGAAATCACGCTGGAGGAGGCGTTTGCCGGCAAGGATGCGACCATCCGCCTGCCGACCTCCATCACCTGCGAGAGCTGCTCGGGCAGCGGCGCCAAGCCCGGCACCCAGCCCACCACCTGCCGCACCTGCTCCGGCTCCGGCCGCATCCGCCAGGCGCAGGGCTTCTTCACCCTTGAGCGGACCTGCCCGACCTGCCAGGGCCGCGGTCAGGTGATCGAGGACCCGTGCCCGGCCTGCGCCGGCGCCGGCCGCACCACCAAGGAGCGCACGCTGGAAGTGGCGATCCCCGCCGGCGTGGAAGACGGCACCCGCATCCGCCTCGGCAATGAGGGCGAGGCCGGGGTGCGCGGCGGCCCGCCGGGCGACCTCTACATTTTCCTCTCCCTCGCGCCGCATGACTTCTTCCAGCGCGATGGGGCGGACCTGTTCTGCCGCGCGCCGATCTCCATGGTCACCGCCGCGCTGGGGGGCACCTGCGAGGTGCCGACCATCGACGGCGAAACAACCAAGGTGAAAATCCCTGAGGGCACCCAGTCCGGCAAGCGCTTCCGCCTGTCCGGCAAGGGCATGCCGGTACTGCGTAGCCGCACGCGCGGCGACATGTATGTGCAGGTCGTCGTCGAAACGCCACAGAACCTGACGCGACGTCAGCGTGAACTTCTGGCGGAATTCGATGCGGAATGTTCAAAGGACACGCATCCCGAATCCAGCGGCTTCTTTGCCAAGGTGAAGGATTTCTTTGCCGGCGACGCCGATTAAGCCGCAAAACGTAATCGGCGCGTCATCGCGGGGCCTTAACAGGAGGGCTTGCGGCCTTTAGTGTCGCTCTCGGTCTCCTGCCGCCCCGCGCGCTCCTGCGTGCCGCGCCTTCCCGCCACGGCTTACCGGAATCGAAGTCGCATGCTCCATCGTTCTGCCGTCCCCTCGCCGAAAGAGCGCCCCGACGAAGTTCGCTTCCTCCAGTCCTGGCTGCAGAATCCGCTCCGCACCGGGGCGGTGTCGCCCTCGGGCCGGGCGCTGGCCCGCACCATGGCGAGCTATGTCGACCCCGCGCAGGACGGCCCGGTGATCGAACTCGGCCCCGGCACCGGCCCGGTGACCGCCGCGCTCATCGCCCGCGGCGTCGCGCCGGAGCGGCTGGTGCTGATCGAGTACAATCCGGAATTCTGCAAGCTGCTGCGGCTGCGCTTCCCCGCCGCCACCGTCATTCAGGGCGACGCCTACAACATGGCCCACACGCTCGACGGCCAGCTCGATCGTCCGGCGGCGGCTGTGGTCTCCAGCCTGCCGCTGTTCACCCGCCCGGCGCCCGAGCGCCACGGGCTGCTCAACCAGGCCTTCGGCCTTTGCGCGCCCCGCGCACCCTTCATCCAGTTCACCTATGCCGTCGTCTCGCCGGTGCCGCTGGCGCCGGAGCGGTTCGACGCCCATGTCAGCCAGCGCATCTGGGCCAACCTGCCGCCGGCGCGCGTCTGGGTGTATCGTTCCACCAAGCGCGAGGCCGCCGCGCCGGAGCTTGCCGCCATCAGCGCGTGAGGCCGGAAGCGCCGCCACCCCAGGAGGTTCTTCATGCGCCCGCCGCGTATCCTCACTTTCGCCGGCTCCATTCGCACCGGTTCCTTCTCCGCCAGCCTCGCCGCGCTGGCGGCCAAGGAACTGGCGCAGATGGACTGCGAGCCGGTGCTGCTCTCGCTCGCCGACTACCCGATGCCAATCTATGACGGCGATCTCGAAGCCACGGAGGGCGTGCCGCCGGCGGCCAAGCAGCTGCGCGACCAGCTTGCCCGCGCCGATGGCGTGTTCATCGCCACGCCGGAATACAATGCCGGCCTGCCGCCGCTGCTGAAGAACGCGCTCGATTGGGCGAGCCGCGTGCGCGGGGGTGAGGGCGACGCGTTCAAGGGCCCGGTCTATGCCATCGGCTCCTCCTCCCCCGGCGGGCTCGGTGGCTACCGCGCCTCGATGATGCTGCGCCAGACGCTGGCGCTGGGCCTCGGCTGCCTTGTGCTCGCCGAGCAGGTGATGGTGGCCGGCGCCTCCCACGCCTTCGACGCACGCGGCGACTTCACCGACGAGAAGGCGCGCGAAAGGTTGCGCGCGGTGATGACAGCGCTTATCGAGCAGGCGGCGCTGCGGGCGGGTCTGCGCGCCTGAACGAGACGGCGTCTTCCCCTGGAAGGCGCGAGCGCGGAGACCGTCTGCATGCACGCCCCTGTTCCCGATCCGCGCGACCGGCTCATCGTAGCGCTCGACCTGCCCTCGGTCGGGGCGGCGGAAAGCGTGATTTCCCGGCTCGGGGACAGCGTGAATTTCTACAAGATCGGCTATGAGCTCGGCTTCGCTGGCGGGCTCGGCCTCGCGCGCGAGCTGATCGCCGACGGGCGCAAAGTGTTCATCGACTTCAAGCTGCACGATATCGGCAACACGGTGGCGCGCGGGGTGGCCAGCCTCGCCGCGCTCGGCGCCAGCTTCGCCACCGTGCACGCCTACCCCCAGACCATGCGCGCGGCGATGGAAGGCAAGGGCGCCAGCCCGCTGCGCATTCTCGCCGTCACCGTGCTCACCTCCTATGACGAGGCCGATCTCGGCGAGGCCGGCTATGGCGCCGGCGTCGCGGAGACGGTCGCCCGCCGGGTGACGCAGGCGCGCGAGATCGGCATTGACGGCATCGTCTGCGCGCCGACCGACGCCGCGTCCGTGCGCGCCGCGCTGGGGGCCAAGGGCGCCATCGTCACCCCCGGCGTGCGCCCGGACGGCAGCGATGTCGGTGATCAGAAGCGCATCGCTACGCCCTTTGCCGCCATCCGCGCCGGGGCCGATCATCTTGTGGTCGGGCGCCCCATCGTCGCCTCGCCCGATCCCGCCGCCGCCGCCCGCGCGGTGCAGGCCGAGATCGCCCGTGCGCTTTCCTGAACCGACGCAGAAGGACCGACCCCATGGCCAAGGGCTACTGGATCAGCCGCCTCGATGTGCATGACACCGAGGGCTACAAGCCATATCTGCAGGGCGCGGAGCCGGCCATCGCCGCCTTTGGCGGGCGCTTCCTGGTGCGCGGCGGCACGCCGGAGGCGCTGGAAGGCACCGCCCTGTCGCGCAATGTCGTGGTGGAGTTCAAGGATTACGACACCGCGCTCGCCTGCTTCCACTCGCCGGAATACCAGGCCGCCTATACTCACCGCGTCGCCTCTTCGGACGGCGATCACCTCATCATTGAGGGCTATGCGGGCGACCAGCCGGCTTCCGGGACGATCAAAGGCCCAGCGGACGGGCCCGGCACGGGCTATTGGGTGATGCGGATCGACGTGCACGACATGGAGACCTACAAATCCTATGTCGCCGCCGACGCGGTCGCCATCGCCAAATATGAGGGCTGGTTCGTCGTGCGCGGCGGCCGGCATGAGGGGGTGCACGGCACGGCGCGCTCGCGCAATGTGCTGGTCGCGTTCAAGGACCTGGCCACCGCCCTCGCCTGCTATCACTCGCCGGAATATCAGGCCGCCCTCGCCTTCCGCAGCAAGGCGGCGGTAGCGGAAGTGATCGCCATCGCCGGGGTCTGAGAGCGGCGCCTCAAGACCTCACGCGGCTTTGTCGCGCCCCGCGCCGCGCACCGGTGGACAAGGCGGGTGAGTCCTGCTATGTGCCCTCACCCTGATTGGCTGCCCGTCGTCCCGGAGCTCCGGAACACCCGCGTCAATCGCCAGAATTCAACGATGCGCGACACGCGAAGCACGAAAGAGGAAGACACGTGCAGGTTCTCGTTCGGGACAACAACGTCGACCAGGCCCTGAAGGCGCTGAAGAAGAAGATGCAGCGCGAGGGCATTTTCCGCGAGATGAAGCTGCGCGGACACTACGAGAAGCCGTCCGAGAAGCGCGCCCGCGAGGAGGCTGAGGCCGTCCGCCGCGCGCGCAAGCTGGCCCGCAAGCGCGCCCAGCGCGAAGGCCTGCTGCCCTCCAAGCCCAAGGTCGTTCCCGGCGGCCCGCGCTGAGACGACGCGGCGCGTCCCCTCGCGGGACGCACGTTTTGAGCGCATCCCAAGCGCGGTGACGCCTGTCGCCGCGCTTTTTGCGTTGGAGAGTCCGCGTTTTGAGTACCCCTGTGCCGACCACCCTCTCGGACCTGCGCGCCGTCCCGGCCTTCGCGCCCGTCGTCGCCGATCGGGTCTGGCGCGCGTGGTGGGAGGGAAAAGGCGTGCCGCTCGGCGACCTGCGCGCCCGGCTGGACGAGAGCTTCGGCACGGACCCAGTGCCCTCCACCTTTGTCGCCCATGAGGGCGACCGCTTTCTCGGCTGCGTCGCGCTGATCGCCTGCGATGTCGAGGAGCGTCCCGCGCTGACGCCCTGGGTGGCGGCGCTGTGGGTGGAGCCGGAAGCCCGCCGGCAGGGCATCGCGGCGGCGCTGATGGCGCGGGCAGCGGAAGCGGCCTTCGCCGCCGGCCATCCGCGCGTCTATCTCGCGGCGGAGCCGGCGCTGGCGCCCTATTACGCGGCGCGGGGCTGGACGCTGGTCGAATCCAATGTCGACGGGCTGGAGATTTTCGCCCGGCAGCGCACCTGAAAGCGCCGCCGCCTATTGGCGGTTATAGGGGATCGTGTATTCCCCGGCGCGGATGCGCTCGGCCAGACGCTCGGCAAAGCCGGCGGCGGCCTCCTCGCCATAGGTGGCGACCATGGAGCGAATGGCGGTGAACAGCGCCGCCTGCGCCAGACAATCCTCGTCCAGCCCGTCATAGACGGCTTCGTTCCACGCCTCATCGAGATAGGCGAGCGCGGCATGGCGCTCATCCTCATGGGCCTGGTCGGCCTTGTCGTCGATGTCGAGCGTTTCAGGATGCTGAGACAAACCAAATCCTCCGCGTGCCGGTCTTCCGCCCCGCGGGGCACGCAACGCCCGAACCTTAGCATGCCGTGCCGGCACGTCCGCCCAAGAATTGAAGGACGGTTAATTTGCCGCGGCATAAAAGCGACAGCTGTGACATAATCGTACGCCCGTGGCGGCGAAGTTGCTCAGTTGCTGCCGTAGCGCGTCGCCACGTCGCGGGCGAGCTTGGCGCCGGTTTCGAGATAGCGCTGGCTGGCGAGTTCCGCCGAGGGCGTGCAGGTTCGATAGACTTGGCGATAGCTTTCATAGCCATTGTTGAAGGCGGCGGTGAGCTGGCCGCGCCGGTCGCCGGACGGCGCCTCCACATCCAGCAGGCCCTGCATCTCGTCACGCCAGCGCGCGGTTTCCGCCGCGCCGCAGAGCGGACGCAGATAATGCAGCGCGCCGAGGATTTCCGCGAGATGCATGAGGTCCGCCTCATAGGGCGGCGCGCCGCCCTGCGTCGCCTGCGCCGCCGCCGGCAGCGGGGCGAAGGTGAAGCACGCCAGCAGGGCGAGCAGGAGGGAACCGGGCGCGGGGCGTCGCATGAAGCTGGGATGCGCCGCCGCCGCGCGGGCGTCAAGAGGCCCGGCGCCGCTATTGCGCCTCCGGCACATCATCCGCCTGCGCCAGCAGAAAAGCCGCCTCTACGATTCCGGCCAGCCCTTCGGTGGTTTCCGCCGGCAGTGCGGCGGGCAGGAACCAGCCGACTTCCGCCGCCTCCGGCCCGGTCGAAGGTTCGCCCGCCACCCAGCGCGCGGCATGGCTCACCACGACGAAATGGGCGGTCAGCATGCCGTCCTTATCGCGCGGCAGGATGTCGAGCGCGCCTGCGACGCCGAGCACCTCGCAGGCAACGCCCACCTCCTCCATCACCTCGCGCGCGGCCGCCTGCGCCAGCGTCTCGCCGGGCTCCACCCGTCCGCCGGGCAGCGTCCACAGCCCCTTGGCCGGCGCGTTGCCGCGCCGCGCCAGCAGCACCCGCCCCTCGCGGAAGACGGCGGCGCTGGCGGCGAGCACGGGACGAACGGGCATGGTCATGAACGGGTCTCCGGCCAGGGAATCGCGGCTCATCCTAGCCGGTTTTGCCCGCCTTCCCGAGGGCACGCGCCCGAAAGGAGCCGCAATCGCGGCCGAAGCTGGGAGGCTTGGAAGCAGAGGGGAACAGGGGGGACATCATGAGCGGGACGGGCCAACGCGGCGCGCATGCGGGACATTTCGGCAAGACCGCCCTGCTTCTCGCGGGGGCGATGCTCCTCGCCAGTCTGCCGGCGGCCGCGCAAACAGCCGCGCCCGGCACCAAGCCGGCGACGCCGGACCCGAAGAGCGACCCGCTCTGCGCTTCCTATGGCGCCGGCTTCGTCCGGCTGGCCGGCTCCTCCACCTGCGTGAAGATCAGCGGCAGCGTGCAGGGCGATTTCTACGCCACCGATGTGAACAGTGCTGGCCGGGTCGACGCGCTGACGCCGGGGCTGAAGAGCAAATAGGCGGCACGGCCGAAGCCTACGCCGCTCAGCGCCCGCGTGCGGCGAAGTACCGGGCGATCACCTCCGCGAAGACACGGGTGAGCGCCGCCACCTCCTCGACCGGCGTCGCCTCATCCACCGCGTGCATCGAGGTGCCGACCAGACCGAATTCGATCACCGGGCAGAAATCCTTGATGAAGCGCGCGTCCGAGGTGCCGCCTGTCGTCGAGAGTTCCGGCCGCCGTCCCGTCGTCTGCGCGATCGCCGCCACCACGAGATCGACGAATTCGCCCGGCGCGGTGAGGAAACTGTCGGACGAGCGCGGCTCGAAGGCGAGGGCGTAGCGCAGCTCATTGCCGGCAGCGGCGCTCAGCCGGCGGCCGATCTCGGCGGCCAGGGTTTCCGGCGTCCACAAATCGTTGAAGCGGATGTTGAAGCGGGCCCGCGCCTCGGCGGGAATGACGTTGAAGGCGGGATTGCCTACATCGACCGAGACGATTTCCAGGTTCGAGGCCTGAAAATGCGCGTTGCCGCCGTCGAGCGGCTCGGCCTTCAGCGCGGCGAGCAGCGTCACCATGCCGGGGATCGGATTCTCCGCGAGATGGGGGTAGCCGACATGGCCCTGCTTGCCCAGCACGGTGAGCGTGGCGGAAAGCGAGCCGCGCCGGCCGATCTTCACCATGTCGCCGAGTTCCACCCGCGAGGTCGGCTCACCGAGCACGCAATGGTCGATGCGCTCGTCGCGGTCGGCCAGCCAGCGCAGCAGCTTCTCCGTGCCGTTGATCGCCGGGCCTTCCTCGTCGCCGGTGAGGAGGAAGGAGAGCGAGCCCGGCAGCTCCGCGTGGTTGGGGTCATGGCCATGGGCACCGGCGAAATCGAGCCCGGCGGCGATGAAGGCGGCCACGCCCCCCTTCATGTCGACGGCGCCGCGCCCAAAGATGACGCCCTCATGGATCGCGCCCTCGAAGGGCGGAAAGCGCCACTGCGCCGCATCGCCGGGGGGCACCACATCGGTATGGCCGGCAAAGCAGAGATTGGGACCGCGCGTGCCGAAGCGGGCGTAGAGATTCTCCACATCCGGCGTGTCCGGGCTGGTCAGCGTCACCCGGTGGGTGGCAAAGCCGGCATTGGAGAGCAGCGCGTCGAGATAGGCGAGCGCCCCGCCTTCCGCCGGGGTCACCGAAGGGCAGCGGATCAGCGTGCGCAGGATGTCGATCGGATCGGCGGGCGGCTGGGAGGGTGCGGTGGTCGTCATGCATGTTCCTCTCATCGTCATCCCGGACGGCCACAGGCCGATCCGGGATCGCCATACCGACGGCATGCCCCGGCTGCCGCGCGCGATCCCACCTCTTCGCTACGCTTCGGCCGGGATGACGGTCAAGCGGAAGCGCGAGGAACCCCCGCTCAGTCGCGCAGCAGGTCGTTGATCGAGGTCTTGGAGCGGGTCTGTTCGTCCACGCGCTTGACGATGACTGCGCAATAGAGCGAAGGGCCCGGCTGGCCATTGGGGAGCGGCTTGCCGGGCAGCGCGCCGGGCACCACGACGGAATAGGCCGGCACCTCGCCGACGAAGATTTCGCCGGTGGCCCGGTCGACGATCTTGGTGGTGGCGGAGATGAACACGCCCATGGACAGCACCGAACCGCGGCGGACGATCACACCTTCCACCACTTCCGAACGGGCACCGATGAAGCAGTCATCCTCGATGATGACCGGGCCGGCCTGCAGCGGCTCCAGCACGCCGCCAATGCCGACGCCGCCGGAGAGATGCACATTCTTGCCGATCTGCGCGCAGGAGCCGACGGTGGCCCAGGTATCGACCATCGAGCCGGAATCGACGCGGGCGCCGAGATTCACGAAGGACGGCATCAGCACCACATTCGGCGCGATGAAGGCGGAGCGGCGGACGATGGCGCCCGGCACGGCGCGGAAGCCCGCGGCGCGGAACTCGCCCTCGCCCCAACCCTCGAACTTGGAGGGCACCTTGTCCCACCAATGCGCGCCGCCGGGGGCGCCGGGAATGGCGGTCATGTCATTGAGGCGGAAGGAGAGCAGCACCGCCTTCTTGAGCCACTGATTGACCGTCCAGTTGCCGTCCGCGCCCGGCTCGGCGACGCGCGCCTTACCGGCATCGAGCAGCGCCAGCGCCTCGTTCACCGCGTGGCGGATCTCGCCGCCGGTCTCGAAATTGACCTCCGCCCGGTTGTCAAAGGCGGTTTCGATGATGCTCTGAAGCTGGCTCGACATGTCATTCTCCGCTGTTCGCGGGTCTTGTCCGGTCGCGCGGCGCTTCTGTCAACGGCCGAGTCGCCTCAGGCGCTTCGCAGGCCGTTCAGGAACGCGGTCAGGTCGTCGGTCACCACGTCGATATGGTCGCCATCGCGGCCCTCATGTTCCCACGCCTCGCGGTCGGCGGGGTTCACGGCAAGGCCCGGCGGCACCACCAGCACGGTGCGCATGCCGAGCTGCGCCGGCACTTCCAGGTTCCGCGCGAGGTCCTCGAACATGGCGGCGCGGGCGGGGTCCACGTCGAAGCGGGCGAGGAAGCCGCGATAGGCGATCTCGTGCGGCTTGGGGTGGAATTCCGAGGAGACGATGTCGTGCACATCGGCGAAATGCTCGGAAATGCCGAGCTTGGCCAGAATCTGCTCGGCATGGCCGCGCGAACCGTTGGTGTAGACCAGCTTGCGCCCCGGCAATGCGCCGAGCGCCTCCCCGAGCGCGGGGGCGGCCTCCAGGCTGGTCAGATCAATGGCGTGGACATGGGCGAGGAAGGCATCCGGGTCCATCGCGTGCTCGATCATCAAGCCACGCAGCGAGGTGCCGTATTTCCGGTAATAGCCCTTCTGCAGCGCGAAGGCCTCGTCCAGCGTCAGGCCGAGGAAATTGGCGATATAGGCGCGCATCTTCATGTCGATCTGCCGCCACAGGTCGAGCCCGGGCGGATAGAGCGTGTTGTCGAGATCGAACACCCAGGTGTCGACATGGGAGAAGTCGACAGGGGCGGCGGTGAGCGCGGAGGGGGGCGACAGGGAAGCGGACATGCGGCTGTTCTAGCCGAAACGGTTCCGGCCGTCATGCCCGTGCCGGCAGCGTGGGATGATGGACGCCCCCGGGGAGAAGCGGGGCGGCAGCGCGCCGCCCCGATCCATTCACGCCTGGCTGGCGGCCTTGGTCTTCAGCGCCGCCTGGGCGGCGGCGAGACGGGCGATCGGCACGCGGAAGGGCGAGCAGGACACATAGTCGAGCCCCACTTCCTCGCAGAAGGCGACCGAGGCGGGGTCGCCGCCATGCTCGCCGCAGATGCCGAGCTTGAGCTTCGGGCGCACGGCGCGGCCGCGCTCGGTGGCGATCTTCACCAGCTCGCCCACGCCCTCGGTGTCGATGGACACGAAGGGGTCGACCTCGAAAATACCCTTGGCGATGTAGGTGCCGAGGAACGTGCCGGCATCGTCGCGGGAAATGCCATAGGTGGTCTGGGTGAGGTCGTTGGTGCCGTAGGAGAAGAACTCCGCCGTCTCCGCGATCTCGCCCGCCTTCAGCGCCGCGCGCGGCAGCTCGATCATGGTGCCCACCTGATATTCCAGCGTGGTGCCGGTCTCGGCCTCCACGCGCTTGGCCACCGTGTCCATGTCGTGCTTGACGAGGTCGAATTCGCGCTTGCCTGTTATGAGCGGCACCATGATTTCCGGCACCACCGGCTTGCCCGTCGTCTTCTGCGCCGCCACCGCCGCCTCGAAGATGGCGCGCGCCTGCATCTCGGCGATTTCCGGGAAGGCGATGGCAAGACGGCAGCCGCGGAAGCCGAGCATCGGGTTGAACTCGTCGAACTCCCGCTTGCGGGCGGCGAGCTTGGCCGCGCTGACCCCGAGCCCCTGCGCCACCTCGGCGATATCCGCCTCGGTGTGGGGCAGGAATTCGTGCAGCGGCGGGTCGAGCAGACGGATGGTGACCGGCAGCCCGTCCATGATCTCGAACAGTTCCTTGAAGTCCGAGCGCTGGGCGGCGAGCAGCTTGGCCAGCGCGGCGCGGCGGCCCTTTTCGTCATCGGCGAGGATCATCTCGCGCACGGAGCGGATGCGGTCGCCCTCGAAGAACATGTGCTCGGTGCGCGAGAGGCCGATGCCCTCGGCGCCGAAATTCTTCGCGGTGCGGGCGTCAAGCGGGGTCTCGGCATTGGCGCGCACCTTCAGCCGGCGCACGCCGTCGGCCCAGCCCATCAGCGTGGCGAACTCGCCGGAGAGTTCCGGCTGCAACGTCGGCACCGCGCCGGCGATGACCTGGCCTGTGCCGCCGTCAATGGTGAGGATGTCGCCCTTCTTCAGCGTCACCCCGCCCGAGGTGAGCGTGCCGGCGGCATAATCGACACGGATGGTGCCGGCGCCGCAGACGCAGGGCTTGCCCATGCCGCGCGCCACCACGGCGGCGTGCGAGGTCATGCCGCCGCGCGTGGTGAGAATGCCCTGGGCCGCGTGCATGCCGTGAATGTCTTCCGGCGAGGTTTCGATGCGGACCAGGATGACCTTGCGGCCCTGGGTCTTCAGCAGTTCCGCCTCGTCGGCCGAGAACACGATCTCGCCCGAGGCGGCGCCGGGCGAGGCCGGCAGGCCCGCGCCGATCACCTTCTTGTCGGCCTTGGGATCGAGCATCGGGTGCAGCAGCTGGTCGAGGGCGGCGGGATCGACGCGGCCGATCGCTTCCTCGCGGGTGATGACGCCGTCATGGGCGAGTTCCACCGCGATGCGCAGCGAGGCCTTGGCGGTGCGCTTGCCGGAGCGGGTCTGCAGCATCCACAGCTTGCCGCGCTCGACGGTGAATTCGAGGTCCTGCATGTCGCGGTAATGGCCTTCGAGCACGCCGGCGATGCGGACGAACTCGGTATAGACCTCCGGCAGCGCCTTCTCCATGGAGGGCTTGTCGGAACCCGCGCCGATGCGCGCGGCCTCGGTGATGTTCTGCGGCGTGCGGATGCCGGCCACCACATCCTCGCCCTGGGCGTTGATGAGGAACTCGCCATAGAGCGCGTTCTCGCCGGTGGAGGGGTTGCGGGTGAAGGCGACGCCGGTGGCGGAGGTCTCGCCCATATTGCCGAACACCATGGCCTGCACGTTCACCGCCGTGCCCCAGCTCTCGGGGATCTGGTGCAGGCGGCGATAGACGATGGCGCGCTGGTTCATCCAGGAGCCGAACACGGCGCCGATGGCGCCCCAGAGCTGGTCGTGCGGGTCCTGCGGGAAGGGCTTGCCCAGCTCATGCGCCACCAGCGCCTTGTAGCGGGCGACGATTTCCTTCCAGTCCTCAGCCGACAGATCGGTGTCGAGGCTGTAGCCATGGTCGCCCTTGAAGCCGTCCAGCACCTCCTCGAAATGATGGTGCGGGAAGTCCAGCACCACGTTCGAATACATCTGGATGAAGCGGCGATAGCTGTCATAGGCGAAGCGCGCATCGCCGGAGGAGGCGGCCAGCGCCTCGACGGTCACGTCGTTCAGCCCGAGATTGAGCACCGTGTCCATCATGCCGGGCATGGAGGCACGCGCGCCCGAGCGCACGGAGACGAGCAGCGGGTTGGCGGGATCGCCGAAGGTGCGGCCGGCAAGCTGCCCGACATGGGCCAGCGCTGCGTCGACATCCCCCTTCAGGCTGTCCGGATAGACGTTGCCATGGGCGTAATAATAGGTGCACACCTCGGTCGAGATGGTGAAGCCGGGAGGCACCGGCAGGCCGAGATTCGACATTTCCGCGAGGTTCGCGCCCTTGCCGCCGAGCAGGTTGCGCATCTCCGCCGCACCCTCTGCCGTCCCGTCGCCGAAGGTGTAGACCCATTTCGTCATTTCGGATGCCCTGTTGGGTGGGGCCACAAAGGCGCCCGACGCCGTGATGGAAATTCAGCCCTGGCTGAAATATACGCAACGCCAACGGGTTGAGACTGGCCCCGCAAAAGGTCCCGCGCCTTTTCCCACAAATGGTCTAGCGTCTTGAGGTCTTCCCTTCAATCCATCATTCGCAGTTGCGTCATGAACTTTGTGCCATGCGCCAAAGGTGGGGCGCGCGGGCGATTGCGGGGCGGCTGCGGTTCAGGCACGCTCCGCGCGCCGGCAACCCCCAAGCCCCGAGGGCGACTTCCATGAATACGACATTGACGCGACTGGCCCCGCACATTCTCAGCCTGCTGCGCATCATGGCGGCGCTACTGCTGCTCCAGCACGGCACCACCAAGGTGCTCGGCTTTCCCGCCACGCAGATGAGCGGCATCAGCCTCACCTCCATGCCCGGCATTGCCGGCATCATCGAGCTGGTCGGCGGCGCGCTGCTGCTGATCGGGCTGTTCTCGCGCCCGGTCGCCTTCATCCTCTCGGGCATGACGGCGGTGGCCTATTTCCTCGTCCACGCGCCGAAGGACTTCTATCCCATCCTCAATGGCGGCGAACTGGCGGCGCTGTACTGCTTCGTGTTCTTCTACCTCACCTTCGCCGGCCCTGGCCCGTGGAGCGTCGACGCGCTGCGCGGCGGCGAGCGGGGCTGAAAGCCCGTCAGCCCTGCCCGGCGGTCCGGGCAGGGCCTCACGCGTTCACGGGCTGAGGTTCAACAGCTGAGGCTCACAGGCCGAGGCGCTGGCCGATATTGTCGACCCCGCCGGGGCCGAGCAGGCCGACAATGCCGATGAAGATGAGATAGATCGCGACGATGAAGTTAAGCAGGCGCGGCATCACGAGGATGAGGATGCCGGCGATGAGCGCGACGATCGGCTGGATGGCGACGATATTGATGTCCATGGAACGCTCCGCTGGGTGGTAGCGACATAAGCCGCGCCCCGGCAGGATGGTTCCGCCGTTGGGTGTGCGCAAGCGGGGAAGAACCCAGAGGCCCCTGCGCTGCCGCGCATCACACCGTCATCCTGAGGTGCGCGCGCAGCGCGCTTTGAGGGATGGTGCGCGGCGGCCCCACAGAGATGTCTTCGCGCCTGCGTGCTTCGAGGCCGCCCGTGCCGGGCGGCACCTCAGCATGACGGGCGGCCTCGAAGCGAGAGGCCGCCCCGCTACCCCTCGATGCGCTCGAAATCGGCGATGGAGCGGGTGGCGGCGCGGATGTCGGCGAGCAGGCGCAGGCGGTTGACCCGCAGCGCCGGGTCTTCCGCATTCACCGTCACCTTCTCGAAGAAGGCGTCCACCGGCGCCCGCAACTGCGCGATCAGCGCCATGGCGGCCTCGAAATCCTCCCGCGCCAGCGCCTGTTCGATCTGTGGGCCGAGCGCGGCGATGGAATCGGCCAGCGCCCGCTCCTCCGGCTCGTGCAGCAGCACCACATCGACGCCGCCCTCGTAAGCGACGCCGTCCTTCTTTTCCTCGATGCGCAGGATATTCGCCGCGCGCTTGGTGCCGGCGAGCAGGTTCTTGCCGTCCTCGGTGGCGAGGAACCGCCCCAGCGCCTCGACCCGCTTCACCACGAGCAGGAGCTCGTCCTGGAGTCCCTGCTTCCCTGTCGCGCCTTCGGCGCTCCCCGCCTCTTGGCCAAGCGCAAAAACGGCATCGACGAGATCGTGGCGTGCGCCGGCCTCGCGCAGATGGACCTTCAGGCGGTCAGCGAAGAAGGAAAGGAGGTCGGGCTCAGCGAAGTCGCCAAGCTTCAGCGTAAGCCCGTTCTCCAGCACGATCCGCACCACGCCCAGCGCCGCCCGGCGCAGCGCGTAGGGATCCTTGGAGCCCGTCGGCTTCTCGTCGATGGCCCAGAAGCCGGTGAGCGTGTCGAGCTTGTCGGCCAACGCCACGGCAACGGACACCGGCGCGGTCGGCACCCGATCGGTCGGGCCCTGCGGCTTGTAGTGCTCTTCCGCGGCCGCCGCGATGTCTTCGGGCAGGCCTTCCAGCCGGGCGTAATAGCGGCCCATCAACCCCTGCACTTCGGGGAATTCGCCGACCACTTCGGTGCGCAGGTCGCTCTTGGCGTAGAGCGCGGCCTGTTCCGCCAGCTCCGGGTCGGCGCCGACCACAGGGGCGAGCTTCCGCGCAAGACGAGCGATGCGGCGGATGCGCTCCAGCTGCGAGCCGAGCTTCTCGTGGAAGGTGACGTTGCCGAATTTCGCCAGCCGGTCTTCCAGCGGCACCGTCGCGTTGGTCTTCTTGTCGGTCTCCCAGAAGAACTTGGCGTCCGACAGCCGGGCGCGGATGACGCGCTCATTGCCGGCGATGATCGCTGCGCCGCCATCGTTGGCGGCAAGGTTCGACACCAGCACGAACTTGTTGGCGAGGCGCCCGGTGGCGGGGTCCTTCAACACGAAGCACTTCTGGTTGGCGCGGATGGTGGCGCGCACCACCTCGTCCGGCACGTCGAGAAAGGCCGGGTCGAACGACCCCATCAGCACGACGGGCCATTCCACCAGGCCGGAAATCTCGTCCAGCAGGCCGGCATCCTCCACCAGTTCCAGCCCCTGCGCGAGGGCGAGGTCCTTGGCGTCGTTGAGGATGATGTCCTTGCGCCGCTCGCGGTCCACAACCACGAAGGCGGCCTCCAGCTTGGCCATCCAGTCTTCCAGCCGGCGCACGCGGATCGTGCCCTCGGAGAGGAAGCGGTGGCCGCGCGTGGTGTCGCCCGAGCGAAGGCCGTCGATCTCGAAGGCGACGATCTCCGGCTCCTCGGTCTCGGGGCCGAAGGTGCACAGGATGGATTGCAGCGGCCGCACCCAGCGCAGCGCGTTCGGGCTGGTCGAGCCCTTGCCCCAGCGCATCGACTTCGGCCAGGGGAAGGCGCGGATGACGGCGGGCACAATCTCGGCCACCACGTCCGGCGTCGGCCGGCCATGTTTGTGAAGGCGGGCGACGTAGAACTCGCCCTTCTTCGGGTCGCTCTCGATGCTGGCCTGCTCGATGGAGGCGAGCCCGGCGGCTTTCAGGAAGCCGTCAATGGCGCCCTGCGGCGCGCCGACGCGCGGGCCCTTGCGCTCCTCATGCGTATCGGGCTGCTGCGCGGGCAGGCCGTGCACGGCCAGCGCCAGCCGGCGCGGGGTGACGAAGGCCTTGGCGCCCTCATAGACGAGGCCGCGCTCGACCAGCGCATCGGTGACGAGCTTGCGCAGGTTCTCCGCCGCGCCGGCCTGCATGCGGGCGGGGATTTCTTCGCAGAACAGTTCGAGCAGGAGATCGGGCATGGCGCTGCGTCACGTCGGCTGGCGGGCGGCGCCGTGCGGCGCGCGCCGTTGCGGGAAGGTCGGCCGACGCCCTAGCACGTCGCGCCCGGCGAGGGGAGGCGTCTCGTTCAGGAAAGCGCCCGGCCGCGGGTTTCCCGCATCGTCAGCGCGGCGACGAGCGACACCGCCGCCACCGCGATGAGATAGACGGCCGGGCCCATGTCGAACTGCTCGCGGTTCACCAGATACACCGCCACCATCGGCGCGGTGCCGCCGGCGAGGCCGAGGGCGAGGTTGTAGCTCAGCGACAGCGCGCTGCACCGCGTCGCCGGGCGGAACATCTCCACCAGCACGCAGGGCATCGGCCCGGCATAGGCGGCGACGAGCACGGCGAAGCCGAGCTGTCCCGCCAGCGCCGCGCCGGCATCGCCGGAATCGAGCAGGCGGAACAGCGGCCAGGACAACAGGATGAGCCCGATCAACCCGCCGCACACCACCGGCTTGCGCCCGATGCGGTCGGACAGAGCGGCGAAAACCGGCGCCAGCCCCAGCACGGCGATCATGCTGATGGTGTTGATCTGCAGCGAGACGCGCTCCGTGAGCCCGTCCACCTGCTGCATATAGGTCGTGAGGTAGACGAACAGCATGTAGAAGCCGACGCCCAAGGTGAGGTTGAGCACCGCCGCGCGGATCATCTCCCGCCCGTCCGAGCGCATGGCCTCGATCAGCGGCAGCCGGCCGGGCCGGTGCGCCCGCGCCGGCGGCTCGTTCCCATGCGCGGACGAGCCGCGCAGATAGAGCGTGAAACCGCCGAGCAGGATGCCGAGCAGGAAGGGGATGCGCCAGCCCCAGGCGACGAGGTCGTCCGTGCTCATCAATGTCGCGGTGGCCGCGCCCACCATGGAGCCGAGCAGCGTGCCGCCGGAGGCGCCGCAGCCGGCGAAGGAGGCGATGAGGCCGCGCCGGCGCAGGGCCGCGTTCTCGGCGAGGAAGATGGCGGAAGTGGTGTATTCGCCGCCGATGGAGAGCCCCTGCAGCAGCCGCAGCGCCAGGAGCAGCAGCGGCGCCGCCGCACCGATGGCGGCATAGGTCGGCAACAGGCCGATGGCGACGGTGGAGACCGTCATCATCGCGGCGGAAATGAGCAGCGCGTGGCGCCGTCCATAGCGGTCGCCAATATGGCCAAACACCACCCCGCCCACGGGCCGCATGACGAAGGAGGCGGCAAACACGCCAAAGGCGGCGATCAGCCCGACAAAGGCGTCGCTGTCGGGGAAGAAATTCTTGGCGAAGATGGCGGCGAGAAAGCCATAGGCGGCGAAATCATACCATTCCAGCGCATTGCCGAGCGCGCCGGCCAGCAGCGCGCGCCGCCCGGCCGGTACGTCAGCCGGAAGGCGGCCTCCGGGCAACGCGACATCGAGGCTGGACATGGTCGCGCTCCGCGCCGGTGTTGGGAGAGGCGGTCAGCCCGCCGGTGTGCCGCCCGCCGCCGTCGCCAGCCAGGCCGCCCCGCAGGCTTTCGCCAGTTCGCGCACGCGCAGAATGTAGCTCTGGCGCTCGGTGACGGAGATCACCCCGCGCGCATCCAGCAGGTTGAACACGTGGCTGGCCTTGATGCACTGGTCATAGGCCGGCTGCGCCATCAGATGGCGGGTCTTGCTGCCGTCTTCCCAGCCCGCTTCGAGATATTTCGCCGCCGCGCTCTCGGCCATGCGGAACTGCTCGAACAGCATGTCGGTATCGGCATGCTCGAAATTGTGCCGGGAATATTCCTCTTCCGCCTGCAGGAACACGTCGCCATAGGTGACTTTCTCGTCGCCTTCGCGGCCGTTGAAATTGAGGTCGTAGACGTTCTCGACCCCCTGCACATACATGGCGAGGCGTTCCAGCCCATAGGTCAGCTCGCCCGCCACGGGGGCGCATTCAAAGCCGGCCACCTGCTGGAAATAGGTGAACTGCGAGACTTCCATGCCGTCGCACCAGCACTCCCAGCCCAGCCCCCAGGCGCCGAGCGTCGGGCTTTCCCAATCGTCCTCGACAAAACGCACATCGTGCAGATTGAGGTCGATGCCGATGGCCGAGAGCGAGGCGAGATAGAGGTCCTGCAGGTCGGTGGGCGAGGGCTTCAGGATCACCTGGTACTGGTAGTAATGCTGCAGCCGGTTGGGGTTCTTGCCGTAGCGCCCATCCTTGGGCCGGCGCGAGGGCTGCACATAGGCCGCCTTCCACGGCAGCGGGCCCAGCGCGCGCAGCGTGGTGGCAGGGTGGAAGGTGCCGGCGCCGACTTCCATGTCATAGGGCTGCAGCACGACGCAGCCCTTATCCGCCCAGAAGGCATGGAGCGCGAGGATGAGCCCCTGGAACGACTTGTCGGGGCGCATATGCGGCGGCAGAGCGGGATCGATCATGGATAAGCCGGCGGTTGGCTGAAAAGGCGGCGCAACCTAGGCCGGGGAAGGGCGGGGATCAAGGTGGCGATTCCGTTCGGGAGGCACGTCATCCCGGACGGCCGCAGGCCGATCCGGGATCGGGAGCAGCGGAGTGCGATCCCGGCTCTCCGGCTCCGCCTCCAGCCGGGATGACGTGGAGAGGCCCGCCCCGTTTCCGCCCCGCTCAAAACCCATTATCACTCCCCCATGCCCGACAGCCTCTCCGAATCGCCTGTCTCCAACGCCGCCGACTGGACCGTCTCGGAACTCTCCGGCGCGCTCAAGCGCACGGTGGAGGATTCCTTCGGCCATGTGCGGGTGCGCGGGGAAATCTCCGGCTATCGCGGGCCGCATTCCTCCGGCCACGCCTATTTCAGCCTGAAGGATCAGAATGCCCGGCTCGACGCCGTGGTGTGGAAGGGCAATTTCGGCCGGCTTCGCCTGAAGCCCGAGGAAGGGCTGGAAGTGGTCGCCATCGGCCGCATCACCACCTTTCCCGGCAAGTCCTCCTACCAGATCGTCATCGAGCAGCTGGAATTCGCCGGCGCCGGCGCCATCATGGCGATGCTGGAGGAGCGCAAGAACCGCCTCGCCGCCGAGGGCCTGTTCGCGCCCGAGCGCAAACGCCGCCCGCCTTTCCTGCCCCGCGTCATCGGCGTCGTCACCTCGCCCACCGGGGCGGTGATCCGCGACATTCTCCACCGGCTGAACGACCGCTTTCCGCGCCACGTGCTGGTGTGGCCGGTGCGGGTGCAGGGCGACACCTGCGGCGCCGAGGTGAGCATGGCCATTCGCGGCTTCAATGCGCTCGCCCCCGGCGGGCCGATTCCCCGCCCGGACGTGCTCATCGTCGCGCGCGGCGGCGGCTCTCTGGAAGATCTGCTCGGCTTTTCCGAGGAGAGCGTGGTGCGCGCGGCGGCGGAGAGCGCCATTCCGCTGATTTCCGCCGTCGGGCATGAAACCGATGTGACGCTGATCGACTTCGCCGCCGATGTGCGCGCGCCCACCCCGACCGCCGCCGCCGAGATGGCGGTGCCGGTGCGCGCCGATCTCCTCGCCGAAGTCGCCGGGCTGCATGCGCGGCTGCGCGCCTGCTTCGCCCGCGGGCTAGACCGACGTCGCACCGATCTGCGCGCCCTCGCCCGCCTGCTGCCGAGCGCGGATGCCGTGCTCGCCGTGCCGCGCCAGCGGCTCGACCTCGCCGGCCAGCGCCTGCCGCGCGCGCTGAAGGCCAATGCCGGCGCGCACCGGCTCGGCCTCACCCGCGTCGAAGGCCGGCTGACGCCGCAGCTGCTCGCCGGCGCCCTTGCCCGCCGACGCGAGCGGGCCGGCGACCTCGCGGCCCGGCTGCCGCGCGGGCTGACGGCGAACACCGCCCGCCACCGGCTGCGCCTCACCCGCGACGAATCGCGCCTGCGCCTCATCGCCCAGGCGCTGCGCGACCGCCGCGAGCGGGGTCGCGACCGGCTGGATGCGCTGCATGTGCGGCTGCAACGCTGCCGGCGCCAGCAGGCGGCGGAACGCGCGGGGCGGCTCGACGCCGTCGCCAAGCTGCTCACCGCCCTCTCCTATAAGGGCGTGCTCGCACGCGGTTATGCCCTGGTGCGCGACGCCTCCGGCGCCCCGGTGCACGCGGCGGCCGGCATCGGCGCGGGCGACGCGCTGGAAATCGAGTTCCGCGACGGCCGCGTGGCGGTGACCGCCACCGGCGCCGGGCCGGAAGCGCCGCCCTCCCCCGCCCGCCCGGGGCGCAAACCGGCGAAGACGCGGCCCGCGCCCTTGCCGGAGCCCCCGCGCCAACCCACCTTGTTCGACAGTTGATCCCCGCCGCGCGCAGAGGTGATCCCAGCGGGCTTGCCCGATACCGTGCCGGGTCTTTATTGTCGCGCGAAACCGAACCGACAGGAGGAGCGGGACCATGAACCGCTTCGAACGATTCCCCACCTCGGGTGAAGCCGAAGTGCGTTATCTCGACGGCGACTTCCGTGTCGTGCGTCCCGGCACATTCGTGCGCTGCGCCGTCACTGGCGAAGCCATTCCGCTCGACGAGCTGCGCTATTGGAGCGTGGACCTGCAGGAAGCCTATGCCACGCCGGAAGCGGTGCTGGCGCGGCTGCATCCGGACCGGGTCAAATCCCGCTAGAGCGTTTTCGAGCGACGTGGATACCGGTTCGCGTAAAGAAAGCGCGACAAAACAACGAATTAGATCATTTCACTGTTTCCGTTAAACGGTGAAATGATCTAGGCCGGCTCACGGCTCGCGCGGGCCAGCCTCCAGCCCGCCCAGCATGCGCTCCAGCGCCCGCGCGCTCTGCGGCTCCAGCGCCATGCGCACCGGCAGCACGTCCGACACCTCGATGAGGGGTTGGCCGACCTCGCTGCCGGCGAGGCGCATCGCGTCCTTTTCCGTGGTGACGAGCAGAAGGTCGAGCTTCTCCGCCTCGGCGCGCAGCTCTTCCACCTCCGCCGCCGTGTAGACATGGTGGTCGGGGAAGGCCCGCGTCACGACCGGCAGCACGCCGAGCGTGCGCAGCGTCTCGAAGAATTTGGCGGGCCGACCGATGCCGGCATAGGCGAGCACCCGCTTGCCGAACAGCCGCGCCACCGCCTGCGCCTCCGGCGCCAGCCGGCCGCGCAGCACCACGGCACCTGCCGCATAGCCGTCTCGGGCGGCGCGTTCACCGGGCGCACCCTCGCCGATGACCAGCAGCGCCTGCGCCTGTTCCAGCTGCGGAGCGAGCGGGGCGCGCAGCGGGCCGGCCGGCAGGCACAGCCCGTTGCCGATGCCCACCCCGGCATCGATGACGAGGATGGAAAGCGACTTCGCCAGCGCCGGGCTCTGGAAACCGTCGTCCATGATGAGCACGTCCGCCCCGGCCTGCGCCGCCGCCTGCGCGCCGGCCAGGCGGTCGCGGGCGACGAAGGTGGGCGCGGCGCGGGCCAGCAGCAGCGGCTCGTCGCCCACATCCTCCGCGCTGTGCAGCAGCGGATCGACCCGCACCGGGCCTTTCAGCCGGCCGCCATAGCCGCGGGTGAGCACCGCCGGCTTGTGGCCGTGCAGAGCGAGGCGGCGGGCGATCTCGATCACGGTGGGCGTCTTGCCGGCGCCGCCGACCGTGGGGTTGCCGACGCAGACGACCGGCAGGCCGACCCCGGTTCCCGGCCGGCGCAGCCGCGCCAGCGTCACCCCGCCCACCAGCGCGCCGAGCGGCGCCAGCAGCTTGGCCAGCCAGCTCTGTTCCCGTCGCCACCAGAAATGCGGTGCCTGCATGGCCTTAGTGCCTCTCCAGCTGGATCTGCACCAGATAGGGGTCGATGGCGGCGAGCGTGCGCTCCAGCGCGCCGCCGAAACTCTCCACCGTGGCCTGCCCGGCCGCGATCATCGTCGCACGAAACGCGGGATCGGCCAGCAGCCGATAGGCCGCAGCGGCCAGCGTTCGGCCATCGGTGACGGCGAGCGCGCCGCCGGCCTCGTCGAGCCGGTCGTAGAGCGCATTGAAATTGGTCACATGCGGGCCGTGCAGGATCGCCGTGTCGAGCTTGATCGGCTCGATCGGGTTCTGCCCGCCCCGGCGCACCAGCGAGCCGCCGAGCAGCGCCACCGGGCCGAGTCGGTAGAACAGGCCGAGCTCGCCGATCGTGTCGGCGACATAGATCGCGGTGCCCCTGTCCGGCTGGTAGCCGTCGCTGCGCAGCACCGCCGGGCAGCCGGCGGCTGTAGCGAGTTGAACCACCGCCGTGCCGCGCTCAGGATGGCGCGGGGCGAGAATGGTGAGCAGGTTCGGCAGTTCCTTGGCGAGCCGCTGATGCGCCTCGATGACGATCTCCTCCTCGCCGGGATGGGTGGAAGCGGCGACGAAGACGATGCGGCCGGCGGTCGCCAGCCGCAGCGTGTCAAAGGCGGCGATGTCCACGGGGGGCGGCGGCGCGTCGAATTTGAGATTGCCGGTCACGGTGACGCGCGGCGCGCCGAGCTGCTTCAGCCGCTCGCCATCGTCCGGGCCCTGCGCCAGGCACAAATCGACCCGCGACAGCAGCGCCGCGACGCTGCCCGGAACCCGGCCCCAGCTGGCGAAGGAAGAGGGCGACATGCGCGCATTGACCAGCACCAGCGGCGTCGCGCGGGCATTCACTTCCACAATGAGGTTCGGCCAGAGCTCGGACTCGACCAGCAGCACCAGGTCCGGCCGCCAGTGCTTGAGGAAGCGGCGCAGGAACAGCGGCGAATCCAGCGGCACGAACTGGTGCGGCACATCGGGCGGCAGCCGCGCCTGGGCGAGGCGCGCCGAGGTGACCGTGCCCGAGGTGAACAGCACGCGGAAGCCGCGCGCGCGCAGCCGTTCGATCAGCGGCAGCACGGCAATCATTTCGCCGACACTGGCGCCATGCACCCACACCAGCGGCCCGCGCGGGCGGGCGGCGCTGGCGCGACCATAGCGCTCGGTCAGCCGGGCGCCGTCCTCCTTGCCGCGCTTCAGCCGGCGCGCCAGCAGCAGGCGGACGAAAGGCGTCGCCAGCCAGGTCGCCGCCCGGTAGCAGCGGACGAGAAAGGGGGAGCGGGGGCTGGCCATGGCGCGTCAGCCGTTGCGCGCCGGCGCGGGGGCGGGCTCCAACGGGGCGGACTCGGCAGCTTTTGCCGCGGCGGCCTTGCGGGCGAGCGCCCGCGCTTCGGCAGGGCGGCCGACCAGTTCCTCGGCGCGGGCGGTGGCGACCTCCAGCTGGCGCTGCAATTCGCGCCGCGCCGCTTCCAGCTCCTCCGGCCCGGCATCGGTCGGCACACGCACGCCGTCGCCGGCGACCACGGCGGCACGGCCGAAGGGGAGATGGATCGCCGACTTGTCCCAGGAGCGGGCGATGATGCGCCGCGAGGTGGCGATGGCGACGGGATAGATGGGCCGGCCCGAATGTTTGGCGATGGTGACGACGCCGAGACCGGCGACGCGCGAGATCTTCGGCACATCCGCCGTCATCGCGACATTGGTGCCCTCACTGAGATGGCGGATCATCTCCAGCGTGGCGTTGAAGCCGCCCTTGGTGCGGAAATCGCGTCCCTGCGCCCCCGAGCCGCGCACCGCGCCGATGCCCAGCGCCTCGGCGGCGATGGCGTTCACATCCGCATCGGCGCTGCGCGAGATCATCACCTTGGCGCGGTGATAGGGCCGCACCAGAAAGGGGGTGAGGAAATGCTGGCCGTGCCAGAAGGTGAGGATCATCGGCAGCTGGGCGTCGGCCAGCTCATAGAGATTGGCCGGCTCCATCACCACGCGCTGGGTGCGCCAGACGAAGCGCAGATAGGACGCCATGCTCCGCCCGAGAACGGTGCGGACCGTCGGTGAGGTGCGCAGTCGACGCCACATGCGAAGGGGCCGGCGCTCAGCTGGTCTTCGCGCTGGCGTCCGGGTCCAGCAGGCGATGAAGGTGCACGATGAAATAGCGCGTCTGCGCCTGGTCGACGGTCTGCTGCGCCTTGGCCTTCCACGCCGCATGGGCGGTGGCGTAGTTCGGGAACACGCCGACGATGTCGAGCGCATCCAGGTCCTTGAAGGTGACGCCGTCGATCTTTTCGAGCTCGCCGCCGAAGACGAGGTGCAGAAGCTGGGGACTGGTGGTCTCGGGCATTCCGGTCGCGTCCTGTGCTCGGGAACGATCAGCGCGCCACAGCCATCAGCGCCGGATGGAGCTGGCTGCCGGCCGAAACCAGCGCCCCATGCCGCGGCACCGGCGCGTTATAGGCGAGCGGACGGCCGTCGAGCGTGGTCAGCCGTCCGCCTGCTTCGTGCACCAAAAGGTCCGCGGCGGCAAGGTCCCAATCATTTCCATTGGGCGAGGCGAGCGCGGCATCGAGCTCGCCGGTGGCGACACGGGCGAGGCGCAGCGCCAGCGAGCGGATGCGGTCGACCCGGCGCCAGCTGCCCGCCCGGTCGAGATGGGCGAGCCAGGGCGCCGGCCCGTCAATCACCGCGCCGGCAAGCGCTTGGGTGGTGGAGACCTGGATCGGCTGGCCGTTGCGCGTCGCCCCGCCACCACGAACCGCGATGAACAGTTCCTCGGTGACTGGGGCGAACAGGGCGCCGGCGATCGGCCTTCCATCCTCCACCAGCGCCGCCTCCACGCACCAGTCGGCGCGCCCGGCCATATAGGCGCGGGTGCCGTCAATGGGATCGACGATCCATACACGGCGCCGCGACAGGCGGGACGGCTCGTCCACCGTTTCCTCCGACAGCCAGCCATAGGCCGGGCCGACGAGGCTCAGGCGCTCGCGCAGCATCACGTCGACGGCGAGGTCGGCTTCCGTGACGGGGGAATCATTGTGCTTCGCCCAGCTCTTCACCCCGGCGCGGAACATTTCCACCGCCACCGCCCCGGCCGCCACCACCGCCTCCGCCAGATGCCGCGCCGCGACGGCGGGATCGGCGAGAGGATCGGTAACGGCATCGCCAGAAGGCAGGTCGGGGGAAAGGTGCGGCATGGATTCCATTTTCGGGACGTACGCGGGTGCGGTGAGGATTGCAAACGCGATATCGGCATTGCGAGCCAATCCGACAAGCATTCGTCAAGCATAGGTGCCATTCGCGGCCAGGAAGAAACTCTCAACCATGTCCCTTAAGCGGGCCGGTACAGGGCCGCGACTACGGTGTCCCCACGACCGAGGCCACTGAGCCAGAAAATCGGCGGGGAGATGCGTGATGCGTCAACGGATGATGGAAGCAACGATGAGGCCGCCGGCGGCGCTGGCCCCCTATGTGACGCTGGCCCGGCCGGCCACGCCGGAGGGCTGGCCGCTGCGGTTCGAGGCGGCCGATGACGGGGCCGATGACGGGGTGCGGCAGATCGAGATCGATCTCGACCGGGTTGTGATCTACCGCCGCGTCGCCGGGGTAGCGATGAAGGCAACGCGCCCGCTCGACGCCTATCGCGGGCTGGCGGTGGCGCTGCTCGACCCGGAGGGCGACGATGACGGGGTCGTCCTCGTGCTGGTGCATGAGGACCCGGCGCTGTCGGTGACGCTCTACAGCGCACCGCATATCGACGATGTGGTGGCGGAATGGCGCGGCTGGACCGCGGCGCTCGGTCGGCCGATGCTGGTGACGCTGGCCGATGGCAGCCACCAGCCCGCTTACGCAATGATCGGCCGGCTGGTGATCGGGGAGATGCGCGCGCGCCGCGCCCGCCGCGGGGCGCTCAAGCACCGCCGGCCGAGCGTCTATCGCCGGCGCGGGGCCGGTCGGACGGGCGAACTCGCCGTCCATCGCGGCGAGCGGGAACTGAGCGCGCGGGACTGATTCCGGGACCCGCCGCTCCTTTCAGTCGCCGCCTTCCTTGCCAATCGGCCGCACCAGATGGCCGTGAAAGGCGAAGGCGGTGGCGGTGAGGCCGGCCAGCAGCAGGCAGGCGGCGACCAGCGACGGCACCAGCCCGCTCGCCGCCAGCAGCAGGGCGCCGATGCCGGCGCCCGTGACGAAAGACGCCCAGGAACCGGCATAGGCCAGCGCCTCCACCGGCCCGCCGCGCCCCTTCATCCAGCGCGCCAGCGCCTGGCCGAGGCCGAACAGCGCCCCGGTGACGAAGCTCTTGCCGATATCCGCCCCCGCGATGATCTGATGCACGCTGTTCTGCATGGCCATGGCGAGCGCCACCGGCAGCAGCGCCAGCCGCCCGGCATCGAGGCCGGCCAGCACCGCCGCCAGCGCGAACAGAACGACCTCGCTGCCCAGCACCGCGACCAGTTTCCACTCGCCCACCGCGTCGGTGATCAACGTGCCGACAAAGGCGCCGGCGACGAAGCCGCCAATGACCGAGGCGGTGAACAGCGCCATCGCCCCATGGCCTTCGGCCAGCTGGATGCCAAGGCGGGTACTGTTGCCGCTCATGAAGGAGAGGAACAGCCCGCCGAGATGGGCATAGCCGACCGCATCGACGAAGCCGGCGACCAGGGTGGCGAAGGTGGCGAAGAGAAGCGGGCGATAACCCTCTGGCATGGGCGTCTCAGAACGTTCGCGACGGCGCGGGCAGGCATGAAAAAGGGCGCGGGAGACGCGCCCTTTCCAAAGAGCATAGGCAGGAAGCGACACGGCCTGTGTCAGGCCGCACGGCCTCAGGGGCAGACGTGCACCCAGCCGCCACCCCAGGCGCGGCGCCAGTAGCAGTTCGGGCGCACCGGCGCACCCCAGCCACGGGCATAGGGAGGCACATACCAGTTATAGTTCGGCCGCCAGAAGCAGCGGAACGGGCCGCAGACCCAGGCAACATTCTCGGTGAGTGCGGCGGACGGGGCCAGCGTGTCGGCGGCGACGGCCGACGGGGTGGCGAGGCCGGGCGTGGCCACCCCGGCTTCGGCGGTGCCGCTGGCGAGGCCGGCGGCGGTGAAGGCGGCGGCGGCAAGGGCAACGGCAAAGGCCGCCCGGCGCAGCCGCGCGACGGCGGAGGCGAAGAGGGGATAACGCATGAAGCACTCCCGAGGGGATAGGGTGATGATAGCGCGCAAGGATAGCACGCCACTATCTCCGCACCAGCCGTAACCCCATGTGTCCATGGAAATTTTCTCTGCCCGGCGCGCCTGCGGGCGACAGCGGGCGCGGCTTCGCCTAAGCTCGGCGCCCGCATCCCGCGCCGCGTGCGGCGGCGCCATTCGGAGGCCATCCATGCGCTCGAAGATCATCGGCACCACGCTACCCGTGCTCGAACTCCAGCTTGACGCCGGCGACCGCATCGTCGGCGTGCCGGACCAGCTGTCCTGGATGTCGGGCGACATCGTGCTCACCACCTCCACCGCTGGCGGCGGGGCGAGCGGCCTGCTCGGGCTGGTGAGCCGCGCGGTGTCCGGCGGCGGCCTGTTCATGACCGAGTTCCACGCCGAGCGCGGGCCCGGCAACGTCGCCTTCGCCGCCAAGCTGCCCGGCAATTTCGTGGAGATCGAGATCAGCCCCGGCCGCGCCTATCTCGCCCATCGCCACGGCTTCGTCTGCGGCACGCCGGGCATCGAGGTGACCACCGCCTTCCAGCAGACGCTGGGCGGGGCGGTGTTCGGCGGTGAGGGCTTCGTGCTGCAGCGGCTGGCCGGGCAGGCCAGCGCCTATGTCGAACTGAGCGGCGAACTCGTCACTTATGAGCTTCAGCCCGGCCAGCAGCTGCTCGTCCATCCCGGCCATGTCGGGCTGTTCGAGGAGAGCGTCTCTTTCGAGCTGACGACGATGCGCGGCGTGCGCAACGCGCTGTTCGGCGGCGACGGGCTGTTCCTCGTGCGGCTGTCGGGCCCGGGCAAGGTGTGGCTGCAAAGCCTGACCGCACCCGGCCTCGCCCATGCGGTCAGCCCCTATCTGCCGGAACGCCGGGGATAGATGCCGGCCCGTTCAGGACGGCGGCATGCCGGCCCCGGTGCCGCTGAGCAAGGCGAGGCCGACCAGCCCGCCGCCCAGCACCAGCAGCGCCGGGTTCACCTTCTTCACGCAATAGACCCCGGCGAAAACGGCGAAGGCGATGATGACGGTGAGCGTGCCGTCGATCGCCGTGCGGGCGATGGAAATGGTGCCCGAGGCCATGAGCCCCACCACCAGCGGCGCCAGCCCCTGCTGCAGCGAGCGGCGCCAGGGCGAGCCCTCGAAATGGTCCCACACCCGCGAGGCCGCCCAGGACAGCGCCCCCGCCGGCAGGAAGAAGCCGACGAACGCCATCAGCGCGCCCATGAAGCCGGTGACGTGATAGCCGATGACGATGACCATCAGCATGTTGGGGCCCGGCACCACCTGGCCGAGGCCGTAAATGTCGCGGAACTGGTCGTCATTCAGCCAGTGATAGGTGCCGACGACGAGTTCCTTGGTTTCCGGCAGCACGGCGGCGCCGCCGCCCACCGCGAGAATCGAGAGCAGGGAGAAGACGCCGAGGACTGAGAGATTCTCGTTCATGGCGCCTTTCCTTCGCGCGCATCCGCCTCGTCTGCCCCCTCGGCGCCCTTGCGCGGGCGGAACAGGAACACCGCCACCGGGCCGACGGTGAGCAGCACCCAGATCAGCGAGATGTGCAGCACGCTGACCATCAGCACGGTCGCGGCGATGATGGCGACGTTCAGTATCTGCCCGAGTTGCTTGTGGCCGATCTGCAGCGTCACCGCCGAGAGCATGCCCACCGCCGCCGCGCCGACCCCGACCAGCGTGGCGTTGACATACGGGTTATGGGCATTGGCGGCATAGGCGACGCCGAGCGCCAGCACCATGCTGCCGCCGGGCAGCGTCATGCCGGTGAAGGCGACGAGGGCGCCCGGCAGGCCGCGCAGCCGGTCGCCGACGATGATGCTCATATTGGTGGCGTTGAGGCCCGGCAGCGCCTGCGAGATTCCCAGCGCGGAGAGGAAATGGTCCTCGTCCAGCCAGCCTTTCTTGATCACCAGGCTGGCGCGCAGATAGGCCACCACGCCGCCACCGAAGCTGATGGCCCCGATGAACAGGAAGGTGACGAAAATCTCCCACAGCGGCACGTTGCGCGGCACCGCATAGGGGGCGGGCGGTTCGCCTTCGGTGGCGGCGCCCGGCACAGGCGGGGTGGGGGAGGTCATGCGGGGTGGTTCCCGGGAGGCGCGCGGCGGCGGGCTCAGCCTTCGTGGCTAGCGACGAGCTGCTTGCCGAAATTATACACCAGCGCGGTCTTGGTGGCGCCGAGCTTGACCCATTCCGGCGCCTGCGTCTGCGCCGCGCGGAAGAATGCCTCCGAGCGCGTCAACGCCTTGGCATGGAGCGCGTCGTAACGGTCGAACTTCGCCTGGAAGGCGAACTCGCCGATGATGGAGCTCTCGGTGGCGCGGTCGCGCCAGACCGCGATGGTGGCCTTGGCTTCCAGCCCATGGCCGAAATCGAAGGAGCCGACATTCACCTGCACCTCCTCGACCGGGAGATTGTTCACCAGCGAGATGGTCGCCGCCTTGTCGGCCGGGCAATGCTCTGCCAGTTCCGGAAACACCGAGGTGATGCGCTCCAGCCCGGCGTCGAGCACGATGCCGGGGCTGAGCAGAACGCAATTATGCGAATAGAGCGAGCGCATGCCGCCGAGGCTGTCCTTCAGCGGGAGCAGCTCTTCCTTGAACTTGATGTCGGCCTTGCCGCTGAGATGCGGCACCACATCCACCGCCGCCGCGGCGGCGAGTTCGGGATGGCGGAACTTCAGCGTCAGCTCATGTTCCGGCTCGGGCCAGCCATCGGTGTAGAAGGTGCGTTTGCGCAGGATGAAGGCGTTTCGGTAGAGGTCGTAATCCGGCGTGTCGTAGAACAGCACCTCGCGCACATGGCGCTTGAACCCGTCCTTGTTCGTCGTCACCCCGACCTTGAACTCGGGGGCGATCTGGCCCAGCTTGTGCCAGTAGACCTCGAACTGGTGCGGATCGAAAAAGCGCTCAGGGCGCAGCAGGATTTTGTATTCGCGGTAGTGGATATCGTCCATGGAAGGTCCCGCCGGCCCAAGCCTCTCGCAGGGCTGAAGAGTTACGCCTCTCGCGCCCCGGCGACAAGACCGTTCGCATGGCCATGTCACATGCGCGTCATCGCTTGCGCCGCTTGAAGACAGCGCCCCAAATGTGGTCCAACGAAGCCGATCCGTCGCTCCGTGCCTGCGGACAGGACCATGGGGTCCTTTCCCGCGAGAAGAGAGATAGCGCCATGCCCTCCAAGCTCGACCAACTGCGTGCCATGACCGTTGTCGTTTCCGACACCGGCGATATCGAGACGGTGCGCCGCCTGAAGCCGCAGGACTGCACCACCAACCCGACCCTGCTGCTGAAGGCGGCGGAAATGCCGGCCTATTCTTCCCTCGTCGACGAGGCGCTCGACTGGGGCTCCAAGCAGGGCGGCACCTCGGACGCCGTGGTCTCCGCGACCTGCGACCGGCTGGCGCTGAATTTCGGCGCCGAACTGTCGAAGATCGTCCCCGGCCGCGTCTCCACCGAAGTGGATGCCGACCTCTCCTTCGACACCGAAGCGACGCTGGCCAAGGCCCGCTCCTTCATCAAGGCCTATGAGGCGCGCGGCGTCGGCCGCGAGCGCATCCTCATCAAGATCGCCTCCACCTGGGAAGGAATCCGCGCGGCGGAGATCCTCCAGAAGGAAGGCATCGACTGCAATCTCACTTTGCTGTTCTCGCTGGCCCAGGCGGCGGCGGCGGCGGATGCCGGCGCCTTCCTGATCTCGCCCTTCGTCGGTCGCATCCTCGACTGGCACGTGAAGGCGGGCGAGGGCCCGTTCACCTCCGAGACCGATCCCGGCGTCGTCTCGGTGCGCCAGATCTACGCCTATTACAAGAAGCACGGCATTCCGACCGTGGTGATGGGCGCCTCCTTCCGCAACACCGGCGAGATCGAGGCGCTGGCGGGTTGCGACCGGCTGACCATCGGCCCGTCGCTGCTCGACCAGCTCGCCGCCGACGAGGGCACGCTGGAGCGCAAGCTCGACCCCGCCAATACCGAGGGCGCGCCGGAGCGGCTGCATCTCGACGAGCGCGGCTTCCGCTTCAGGCTCAACGAGGACCAGATGGCGACGGAAAAGCTCTCCGAGGGCATCCGCCAGTTCGTGCGCGATCTCAATTCGCTGCGCGCCCTGGTCGCCAAGCGGATCGACGGCGCCAAGGCGGCCTGATCGCGTCATGCCGGGAGGAGGGCGCGCCCCTTCTCCCCTTCTTCCCACGGGAGGAGGCCCCTCCTCCCGTCCCCGCGCCGGTCTCTCCCTTCATGTTCGTGCCCGATCTCGGTTTCGCCCTCGCCGCCGGCCTCGCGGCCTTCTTCGTCGGCATGGGCAAGGGCGGGGTGCCGATGGTCGGCTCCCTCGCCGTGCCCACCTTGGCGCTGTTCATGTCTCCGATCACCGCCGCCGGCCTGCTTCTGCCGGTCTATGTCATCAGCGACATGTTCGGCGTGTGGGCGTACCGGCGGGAATTCTCCGGCCGCAACCTCGCCATCCTCATTCCCGCCGCCACGCTCGGCATTGGCATTGGCTGGGCCACCGCCTCCCTCGTCACCGATGCCGAGGTGATGCTGATCGTCGGGCTGATCGGCCTCGCTTTCTGCCTCATCCGCTGGCTCGGCGGCGCGGGGGCGGCGGCGCGGCCGGCGGATGTGCCGCGCGGGCTGTTCTGGGGCGCGGTATCGGGCTTCACCAGCTTCGTCAGCCATGGCGGCGCCCCGCCCTACCAGATGTATGTGGTGCCGCAGCGCCTGCCGAAAATGGTCTACGCCGGCACGACGACGCTGACCTTCGCCGCCATCAATGCCCTCAAGCTCATCCCCTATGCGGCGCTCGGCCAGCTCAACCCGGCCAATCTCACCGCCACCGCGCTCCTGATGCCGGTGGCGGTGGCGGCGACCTTCGTCGGCGTCTGGCTCACGCGGCGCCTGCCGGAAAAGCTGTTCTACCGGCTGGTGATGGCCGCGCTGTTCCTGATCTCGCTGAAGCTCGTCTGGGACGGCGCGACAGGGATGCTCGCGGGCTAATCCGTCTCCTCCAGCGGGCGGGCCAGCGCCGCCGCGCTCCAGAAGCCCAGCGCCAGCAGCACGGCGAGGGCGATCACCCCCATCAGCACCGCGTCATAGGAGCCGGTGGCGGTCCACAGCATCGCCATCCCCGCCGGCGCCAGCGCGCGGGAGAAGGTGGCGGGCACGGAGAGCACGCCGTTCACCGCCCCATAGGCACGACGGGTCAGCAGTTCCGGTACCACTAGCCCGCGCACGATGGTGAGGATGCCGTTGACCGAGCCATAGGCGAGGGCGAACAGCGCGACATAGACGAAATCCGGCGGGATCAGCTCCAGCGCCAGAAAGGCCAGCGGGAACACCGCGACGATGACGGAACCCACCACCCGCACCGGCGCGCGCGGCGCCAGCAGGGTGACGAGAATGCGCCCGCCAACCTGTGCCGGGCCGATGAAGGCGATGGCGCTGACCACGGTGGCGGTGTCGAAGCCGCGTTCCACCAGCAGCGGGTACATGTGGAAGGTGAAGCCGGAGAACATGGCGGCATAGGCGGTGAAAGCCACCGCCAGCGCCCAGAACACCTTCTGGCGCAGCACCTCGCCGATGACCGAGCGCGGCGCGCCCGCCGCATGCGGACGCGCCGGCGGCGCGTCGCGCCCAACGCCGGCGGAGAGGAAATTCGCCGTCGCGCACAGCCCGATATTGATCGCCGCCAGCACCAGCAGCGTGCCGCGCCAGCCAAGACTATCGAGCAGCAGCTGGATCAGCGGAATGAAGACGGTGGAGGCAAAGCCGCCCCACAGAGTGAGCGCGGTGATGCCCGGGCGCGCCTGCAGCGGCCCCGCCCGCCGCGCCACCACGGCGAAGGCCGGCTCATAGAGCGTCGCCGCCTGCACCGCGCCGATGCCGGCCACCGCGACATAGAACAGGACGAGGCTCGACACCTGCGACCACAGCGCCAGCAGCAGCCCGGCCGCCAGCGACGCGCCGGCCATCACCGCCCGGCCATGGCCACGGTCGATGGCGGCCCCGGCGGGATAGGCGGCGAGACCGGAAAAGGCGAGGCCGAGCGTCGCCGCCCCGTAAAGCTCGGCCTTGGACCAGCCGAGATCGGCCCCCATCGCCTGCGCGATCTGCGGGAAACTGTAATAGAGGCTGCCCCAGGAACAGAGCTGGGCCATGCCGAGCCCGATGATGAAGGGCGTGCGCCCATCGGGCGGCGCGGAGGGGGAAGCGGCGGTCACGACAGGCGCACTCTCAACTCACTCACCCACGTTCTCGCCCGCGCGCCCGTCACGCGCCGCCGGCGCGAGCCGCAGCCGCACCAGATGCACCCAGTAGCTGGCGCCCACCGGCAGCAGCGCGTCGTTGAAATCATAGGCGGCATTGTGCAGATTCGGACCCGGCCCGCTGGCGAGGCAGAGATAGGCGCCCGGCACGGCTTCGAGCATGTAGGCGAAATCCTCCGCCGCCATGATCGGCTCGAAGGCGGGGTCCACCTGCTCGCCCACCGTCGCCCGCGCCGCTGCCAGCGCGTCCTCGAACGGCCCGGCATGGTTCACCAGCGGGGGATAGCGGCGCTCATAGCGGATGTCCGCCCGCGCGCCCTGCGCGGCGCATACGCCGTCGACAATGGCGCGCAGCCGCGCCTCCACGAGATCGCGCACCTCAGGAGAAAAGCTGCGCACCGTGCCGCGCAGCACCACCTCATCGGGAATGACGTTCCAGGTGTCGCCGCCATGGATCTGGGTGACGCTGACGACCGCCGCCTCCTGCGGGTTCACCGCGCGGGCGACGATGGCTTGCAGCTGGGTGACGATATGGGCGGCAGTGAGCACGGGGTCGATGCCGCGCTGGGGCATCGCCGCATGGGCGCCGCGCCCGATCACCTTCACCTCGAAAATGTCGAAGGCGGCGAACATGGCGCCGGGCCGGCCGAGAAACGTGCCGAACGGCGCATTTGGCCAATTGTGCAGGCCGTACACCGCCTGCATCGGAAAGCGGTCGAACAGCCCCTCATCGACCATCACCTTTCCGCCGCCCTCATTCTCCTCCGCCGGCTGGAAGATGAAATGCACCGTGCCGGCGAAATCCGGGTTCTGGCTGAGATGCCGCGCGGCGGCGAGCAGCATGGTCATGTGCCCGTCATGGCCGCAGGCGTGCATCTTGCCGGGCGTGTCGGAACGCCAGGGCAGGTTGGTCGCCTCGTGAATGTCGAGCGCATCCATATCCGCGCGCAGGCCGATAGCGGGGCCGTCGCCGAGGCGGCCTTTGAGCGTCGCCACCAGCCCGGTGCCGGCAAAGCCCCGGTGTACCGGCAGGCCGAAACTTTCCAGCTTGTCGGCGACGAAGGCCGAAGTGCGGTGTTCCGCGAAGGCGGTTTCCGGCATCGCGTGCAGGCTGCGCCGCCACTGGCTCAGTTCGTCCGCCTGGGCGGCGAGGTCAGGCAGGATGCCGGAGCCGTCGCCTGTCGCCTGCTGCACCATCGCCATCCCCTGCCGAAGCAGCGCCGGCCCTCCGGCGCGGCGGCCAGTTAGGCCCGCCCCGCCCGCCACCGCAAGCGCGTGGACGGAAGGGGGCCTCCCCTTCCTGCGCATGGGTGCACCGCAGCACGCGGCGGTCCGCGCTTGCGTGGATGTGAACGACCCCGCGCCCGATGACGGGCTATGCCGGTGGCGGCCGCAAAAATTTCCGCACGGGGCGGGATGAAAGCCGGGAACGGCTCCGTATACGGGACATGAAGCGCGACGAGACCTCCTTCGACGTGCCGGCCCAGCTCGGCGTCATGCGGCGTTATGCGCGTTCGCTGACGCGCGACGATGTCGAGGCCGAGGACCTGGTGCATGACGCGCTGGTGCGCGCCTATGAGCGCCGCGGCAGCTTCGACGCCGAGCGCGCCACGCCCGGCAAGACGGAGCGCGGGCCGGCACCGCGCGGGGCGGCGCTGCGCGGCTGGCTGCTCTCGGTGCTGCACAATGTGTTCATCGACCGCCGCCGCTCGCGCGCCGCCGAGGCGCGCCGCGAGGCCGACAACCTCGACCTCGCGGAGACCAGCGCCGCGCCGGCGCAGGAGCACCGGCTGCGCCTCGCCCAGGTGCGCGACGCCTTCATGGCCCTGCCGGAAGAACAGCGCGCGGCGCTGCATCTCGTCGCCATTGAGGGGCTTGGCTATGCCGAAGCCGCCGCCACGCTCGGCATTCCGCAGGGCACGCTGATGTCCCGCCTGTCGCGTGCCCGCGCGACACTGCGGGCGATAGAAGAGGGCGGCGCGGGAGAAGGCCCGGCGCGCCTGCGCATCGTAGGAGGTACGGATGATCCAACCCGTTGATCCCGTCTCCGGCGACGATCTGCAGGCCTATGTCGACGACCAGCTCAGCGTGGCGCGGCGCATCGATGTCGAGGCCTATCTGAGCGCCAACCCCGCCGCCGCCTCGCGGGTGATGGGCGACCTGCGCATCCGCGACGAGCTGCGCCTCGCGCTGGCTGAGACGCCGCGCGCTGCTTCCACGGCCACGGCGCGGCTGGCGACGGCGGAAGCGGCGCGGCGGCTGCAGGGCGCGCTCGCCCGCGCCCGCTGGACCCGGCGGCTGCGCATCGCCGCCATGGTGGCGCTGCTGGTCGGCGCCGGCTGGATGGCGAACGCCCAGTTCGGCCATCTCGGCGTCAGCCGTGTCGTCGCCTCCGGCCTGCCGCCGGCCTATCTGGAGGATGCGCTGCGCGCCCACCGCACCGCGATGGTGCGCGCCGACATGCCCTCGCAGCCCGGCGCCAGCCATTACGACCCCGCGGAGATCCGCGCCGCCACCGCCATCGTCATGCCGGTCTTGCCGGAGGGGTGGAAAGTGGCGGATGTGCAGGTGTTCCCCTCCACCTTCGGCCCCAGCGTGGAAATGACCGTCGAGGCCGGGGAGATCGGTACCGCCTCGCTGTTCGCGGTGCGGCCGGGCGGCTTCGACGTGGTGCCGGCGACCACCGTGCCGCGCGACGGCCTGACCGCCGCCTATTGGCAGGTGGGCGAGGTCGCCTATGCGCTGGTCGCGCAGGCGGCCCCCTCCGCCGACACGCGTGATCTCGACCGGGCAGCCGCGCGCCTTGCCCGGACGCTCTACTGAACCCAGATGATCCGCATCAGGAGACTGACATGAACATGCCGAATTCCGGCTTCCAGTGGTCCCGCACCGCGAGCGTCGACCAGGCCGTCTATGACGAGGGCCTGCGCCGCCACATGCTGCGGGTCTACAACTACATGGCGCTCGGCCTCGTGCTCACCGGCGCCGTGGCCTTCATCGTCGGCACCACGCCGGCGCTCTATGTGCCGATCTTCTCCACCCCGCTGAAATGGGTGGTGATGCTGGCCCCGCTCGCCTTCGTGCTGTTCTTCTCGTTCCGCATGCAGTCCATGTCGGGCAGCGCGGCGCAGACCATGTTCTGGGCGTTCTGCGCGGTAATGGGCCTGTCCATGGCCTCGATCTTCCTTGTGTTCACCGGCACCTCGATCGCGCGCACCTTCTTCATCGCCGCGACGATGTTCGGCGCCACCAGCCTCTATGGTTACACCACCAAGCGCGATCTCTCGCAGTTCGGCTCGTTCCTGATCATGGGCCTGATCGGCGTGGTGATCGCGAGCCTCGTCAACATCTTCCTCGGCTCGACGATGCTGCAGTTCATCGTCTCCGTGGTCGGCATCCTCGTCTTCGTCGGCCTGACCGCCTGGGACACCCAGTCGATCAAGGAACAGTACGCCGACAATTTCGACGCGGAATCGCAGCAGAAGCTCGCCGTGTTCGGCGCCTTCTCGCTCTACCTCAACTTCGTCAACATCTTCCAGCTTCTGCTGAATTTCACCGGCGAGCGGGAGTGAGGCGGCATTTCGCCAAGGGAACGCACCCATGAACGACCAGGATCGCCAGGCCATTGACGGCCTCTTCGCCAAGCTTGCCGAGGCCGAGCGCCAGTCCGGCCCGCGCGACCCGCAGGCCGAAGGCTTCATCGCCCAGCGCATCGCCCAGCAGCCGGCCGCGCCCTATCTGATGGCGCAGACCATCGTGATGCAGGACTACGCCCTGCAGCAGGCGCAGGCGCGGATCGAGGAGCTGGAGCGGCAGGCGCAGGAGACGGCGGCGCAGCCCGCCAGCGGCGGCGGCCTCTTCGGCGGGCTGTTCGGCTCCAGCCAGCCCCCGGCGCGGCGCAGCGGCGTGCCCTCCATGCCGCGCAGCGCGGCCGGCTATGAGGGCGGCAGCGCCATTCCGGCCAGCGCTTCCCCGGCCTGGCAGTCCGGCGCGGCGGCGGGCCAGCCCATGGGCGCGCCCGGCGCTCCCGGCGGCCCGGGCGCGCAGCCAGGCGGTTTCGGCCGGCCGGGCTTCGGCGGCGGTGGCGGCGGCTTCCTTGCCGGCGCGGCGCAGACGGCGATGGGCGTCGCCGGCGGCGTGCTGCTCGGCAGCGCCATTGCCGGCATGTTCGGCGGCAGCGAGGCCAAGGCGGCCGAGGCTCCTGCGGAGGAGCCGACGGCGGCCGACGAGCCGGTGGACACCGGCGCCGAGGATGCCGGGGCCGTGGATGATGGCGGCTTCTTCGGCGGCGGCGACTGGTTCGGCGGCGGCGGCGATGAATTCTGAGCGCGCCGGGCGGCGCGTTTCACCCGCCGCCCGTCTTCTCAGCTGACGGGTTCCCCCGCCTTCGGGCGGGGTTCCAGCGGACTCCTGCCCTCCGGGGCAGGGGACACTTCCCAACTTCCAGCAGGCCGGCCCCTCACCGGCCTGTTCTTTTTTGCCGTCTACACCCGGACGCCGTTTTCGCCGGCATAGTCCTTCAGCGAACGCTCCGGCCGGGCGCCGATATGGCTGATGATCTCGCTCGCGCAGAGCGCGCCGAGGGCGAGGCACTCGCCCGCCGCCATGCCCTTGGCGAAGCCGTGGAGATAGCCGGCGGCGAACAGGTCGCCCGCGCCGGTCGTGTCCACCACCTTCGCCACCGGAAACGCCGGCACCGACACCATCTCCCCACCCGTGACCGCCAGCGCGCCCTTTTCGCTGCGGGTGACGACGGCGTGGCGCGCCTCCTGCCGCAGCTGGGCGAGGGCGGCGTCGAAATCGGTCTCGTAGAGCGACATCAGCTCCGCCTCATTGGCGAAGACGAGATCGACCGTGCCGGCGCGCAGGAGATTCAGGAATTCCGCGCGGTAGCGCCCGACACAGAAAGCGTCGGACAAGGTGAGCGACACGGTGCGCCCGGCCTCATGGGCGATGGCGGCGGCCTTGAGGAAAGCCTCCTTCGCCGGCGGCGGGTCCCAGAGATAGCCTTCGAGATAGGTCACCTTCGCCCCCGCCACCATGGCGGCGTCGACATCGGCGGGGGAGAGGTCCTGCGCCGCGCCGAGATAGGTGTTCATGGTGCGCTCGCCATCCGGCGTCACCAGAATGAGGCAGCGGGCCGTGGTGGGGCCGGTGGTCGCGGCCGGCGTGGCATAGGCGACGCCGGCGGCGCGGATGTCATGAGCGAAGATGCCGCCCAGCTCATCGTCGCGCACCTTGCCGATGAAGCCGGCCTTGCCGCCGAGCGCGGCGATGCCGACCATGGAATTGGCGGCCGAGCCGCCCGAAATCTCCACCCCCGGCCCCATGGCGCCATAGACCGCCTCGGCGCGCTCTTCGTCGATCAGTGTCATGCCGCCCTTGCGCATGCCGTGACGGTCGAGGAAGCCGTCTTCGGTGCGGGAAATCACGTCGACGATGGCGTTGCCGAAGCCGATCACATCGAGCTGGGGGACGGTCATGGACGGCGTTTCTCCGCAAGGTTTCGCCGGGAACGAGGGCGGGTCACGCGGTAGCAGACGGGCGCCCGTCCCGCAACGCTTGCCGCCGGGCGAGGGCGCGCGACAGCCCGGCCCGCTTCCCCTCCGGGCGCGGGCCGACTATGGCTAGCCGATGGCCCTGCTCCGCCACGCCTCCACCGTCGCCTTGTTCACCCTGACCTCGCGCGTGCTCGGCTTCGCCCGTGACGCCGGAGTGGCGGCGCTGTTCGGCACCGGGCTGGTGGCGGACGCCTCCGTCGCCGGCCTCGCTGTGCCCCAGATCGCCCGCCGGCTGCTCGGCGAGGGGGCGCTCAACGCAGCGCTGCTGCCGGCGCTGGCGCGGGCGGAGGACGCCCCGGCACGCCGGACGCTGGCCGGGGCGGTGGTGGTGGTGTTTGCCCTCGCCGGACTGCTGGTCGCGGGGCTTCTGTTCCTGTTCATGCCGGCCGTGGTGAGCGTTCTGGCGCCGGGCTTTGCCGGCGACGGCCCGCGCGCGGCGGGCGCCGTGCTGGCCGGACGGCTCACCGTGATCTGCCTGCCGCTCGCCTTGCTCGCCGGGGTGTTCGCCGCCTTCGCCAATGCGGCCGGCCGCTTCGCCCGGCCGGCCATGGCGCCGGCGGCGGCCAATGTCGCGGTGATCGCCCTGCTCGTGCTGCTCTGGCTCTCCGGCGCCCACACGATCAGCGCGTCCGCCGCGCTCATCTGGCTGGCGGCCGGCGTGGTGGCGGGAGCGCTGACGCAAGTTGCGCTGAACGCCGCCGCCCTGCCGCGCGGCTTTGTCCGCCTCACCTTCGCACCGGCGGACCTCAAGGCGGCTCTGCCGCTGCTCGCCGGTTCGGCGACGCCGCTGCTGGCCGCCGCCCTGCCGCAGCTGCGCTTTCTCATCGCCACGGCGGCGGCCTCCGGCCTTGGCGGTGGCGTCGCCGCCCTGTTCTACGCCACGAGGCTGGTCGAATTGCCGCTCGGGCTGGTCGGCGCCAGCGCCGGGGCGGTGCTGCTGCCGGCGCTGGCGGGCGGGCGCGGCGCGGCGGAGGAACCCGGCTTCGGCCCGACCGCGCTCGGGGCCGGCGGCCTCATCGCCGCGCTCGCGCTGTCGCTGCCGGCCGCGCTCGGCCTCGCTGTGCTGGCCCACCCCATCGTGGTGGTGCTGTTCCAGCGCGGCGCCTTCGATCCTCAGGCGAGCGAACTCACCGCCACCGCCCTCGCTCTGCTGGCGCTGACCCTGCCGGCGCAGGCGCTGGAGAAGGTGTTGATCGCCATTGCCTTCGCGTCCGGCCTGCCGCGGCTCGTCACCCTCGCCAGCCTGGCCGCGCTGCCGCTCGGGGCGCTGGCGGGCTTTCTCAGCGTGGGGGTGCTCGGCATGGCGGGGCCGGCGCTGGGTGTGCTGGTGTCCAGCCTCGTCGCGCTCGCCGGTCTCGGCCTCGGCCTCGCCCGCCGGCGGCTGGTGGTGCTGGCGAAACCCGTCCGCCGGCAGCTGCTCCGGCTCAGCCTGGCGGCGCTCGCCATGGCGGCGGCGGTGCTGCTGGCGCGCACCGCCTGCGAGAGCCTGCTGGCGCAGGGCGGGCTCGCCGCCGCCGGGGCACTGACCGGGCTGGTGGCGCTCGGCGGCGCGGTCTATGCCGGGCTGGCACTGGCGCTCGGCGGTGTCACCCTGACCGCGCTGCGGGCGGGCCTGCGCCGCTAGCCGTTCAACAGATGCGCGGGCGTTGAAGATGCTTGCCCCTGAAGGTCATGCGTGCCATAGCGCCCCCGCGCCGGGGGGCATTCCCGCAGCACGGCAGGGCGCAGACCACAGGACGCTCCGACATGGAATTCAAGCCGCTCGTGTTTTCCGGCGTCCAGCCGACCGGAAACCTGCATCTCGGCAATTATCTTGGCGCCATCCAGCGCTTCGTCGCGCTGCAGGACAGCCATGACTGCCTTTATTGCGTGGTCGACATGCACGCCATCACGGTGTGGCAGGACCCGGCCGACCTGAAGCGGCAGATCCGCGAGGTCACCGCCGCCTTCATCGCCTCCGGCATCGACCCGACCAAGCACATCGTGTTCAACCAGAGCCAGGTCTCCGGCCATGCCGAGCTTGCCTGGGTGTTCAACTGCGTGGCGCGCCTCGGCTGGCTCAACCGCATGACCCAGTTCAAGGAAAAGGCCGGCAAGGACCGCGAGAACGCCTCGGTGGGCCTTTACGCCTACCCGAACCTGATGGCCGCCGACATTCTGCTCTACCGCGCCACCCATGTGCCGGTCGGCGAGGACCAGAAGCAGCATCTGGAGCTGACCCGCGACATCGCGCAGAAGTTCAACAATGATTTCGGTCCCTCCATCGCCGCCAACGGGCTGGGCGAAGCGTTCTTCCCGCTGCCCGAGCCGCTGATCGGCGGGCCGGCGGCGCGGGTGATGAGCCTGCGCGACGGGGCGAAGAAGATGTCGAAGTCGGATCCGTCCGACCTCTCGCGCATCAACCTCACCGACGATGCCGATCTCATCGCCTCGAAGATCCGCAAGGCCAAGACCGATCCCGAGCCGCTGCCCTCCGAGGCGGAAGGGCTGAAGGGCCGGCCGGAGGCGGAGAATCTGGTCGGCATCTATGCCGCCCTCGCCAATGTCGCGAAGGAAGAAGTGCTCACCCAGTTCGGCGGCGGGCAGTTCTCCACCTTCAAGGCGGCGCTGGTCGATCTTGCGGTGACCAAGCTCGGGCCGATCGGGGCGGAGATGCAGCGTCTGGTGGCCGAGCCGGACCATATCGACGCCATTCTGCGCGACGGCGCCGCCCGTGCCCGCGCGCTGGCGGATGCCACCATGGCGAGCGTGCGCGACATCGTCGGCTTCGTGCGCTAGCCTTCAGCGGTTCCATTCGCCCGGAGGGAGCCCATGCCGCGCCGGCGCCAAAGCCATGAGCCCGGCCACCGCCGGAAGTTCCTCGTGCTGGCGGACGACACGCCGGAATGCGACCGCGCGCTCTATTACGCGGCGCGGCGCGCGGCGCGCACCGGCGGCGCCGTTGTGCTGCTCGCCGTGCTGCAGCTGGAAGAGGCGCCGAGCCAGTGGCTCGGCGTCGCCGATCTGATGCGGGCGGAAGCGACCGATAAGGCTGAAGCGCGGCTCGATCTGCTCTCCGCCCGGGCGGAAGGCATTGCCGGCGTCGACACCGAGCGGGTGGTGCGCGAGGGAGTGGTGGCCGACCAGATTCTCGCCGTCATCGAGGAAGACGAGGACATCGCCATCCTCGTGCTCGCCGCCGGCACCGGCAAGGAAGGGCCGGGGCCGCTCATCGCCTCGCTGGCCAAAGGCCTATGGGCGAGCCTGCCGGTGCCCGTTACCCTGGTGCCGGGCGCGCTCTCCGACAGCGAGATCGACGCGCTGGCGTGAGCGGGCAGACCTGAGGCGCGGCGCCGCGACGCCCTTCCCCTGGCGCCGGTGAGAGCTTATCTAAAGTGCACATTCCCCCGTCGCCGCGGCCTTGAACCCCGGTTGGCAAGGAGACCGACATGTTCATCCAGACCGAAGCCACCCCCAATCCCGCCACGCTCAAGTTCCTGCCCGGCCGTTCCGTGCTCGGCGACGGCACCTTCGAGGCGCGCGACGCCGAGGAGGCTGCGCGCTCGCCGCTGGCGGTGCGCCTGTTCGAGGTGCCCGGCGTCACCGGCGTGTTCTTCGGGTCGGATTTCGTCACCGTCACCAAGGCGCAGGGCGAGTGGGCGCATCTCAAGCCGGCCATTCTCGGCGCGATCATGGAGCATTTCGTCTCCGGCCAGCCGATCCTGCCCGAGGACCACGCGCACACCGCCGACGACGCTTTCTTCGAGGCCAAGGATGCCGGGCTGGTCGACACCATTCGCGAGCTGATCGACACCCGCGTGCGCCCGGCGGTGGCCAATGATGGCGGCGACATCACCTTCCGCGGCTACAAGGATGGCGTGGTGTTCCTCGCCATGAAGGGCTCCTGCGCCGGCTGCCCCTCCTCCACCGCGACGCTGAAGAACGGCATCGAGAACCTGCTCCGCCACTTCGTTCCCGACGTGGTGGAAGTACGCCCGGTCTGACCGCCGCTGCGGGCGCGCCCTTTCCATAGGGGCGCGCGCAGGTGCATGGTGGAACGATGACCGCGTTCCACCCTGCTGATTCTGGCCCATGCTGATTCTCGCCATCGACACCGCGCTCGACGCCTGTTCGGCGGCCCTGCACGACATGGACACCGACGCGACGCGGGCGATGGAGCATGTCGTCATGGCGCGCGGCCATGCCGAATCGCTGATCCCGATGGTGGAGCGGGTCATGAGCGCCGCTGGCGCAGCTTTCACCGATATCGATCTTTTCGCCGTCACCGTCGGACCGGGAAGCTTCACCGGCCTGCGCGTCGGCCTGTCGGCGGCGCGCGGCTTCGGTCTCGCCACCGGCAAGCCGGTGCTCGGCCTGCCGACGCTGACCGTGCTCGCCGCCCCGCTGCTGGCGCGCGACGATGCGGTCCCCGTGGCCGCCGCCATCGATGCCCGCCACGGCAATGTCTATCTGCAGATGATCGGCCCCGCCGGCCGGGTGCTGGTGAGCCCGCGCGCCATGGCGGCGAAGGATGCGGCGCGCTCGGTCGCCAACGGGCCGGTGCGGCTGGTCGGTTCCGGCGCCGGCCTCCTGGTCGATGCCTGGCCGATGGGCGCGCAGCCGCCGCTGGAGGTGCGCGCCACCGCGACGCCCGATCCGGTATGGCTGGCGCGGATCGCCAGCGTCGCCGATCCCGCCCGTTCCGAACCCAAGCCGCTTTATCTGCGCGACGCCGACGCCAAGCCGCAGACCGGCGGGCGGATCGCCCGGCGATGAGCCGGCTGCCGACCTGGCTCGACTGGATGACCCGCGCCCGCCCCGGCGAGGCGACGCTGCGCGCTATGCGGGCCGGCGATGCCGAGGCGCTGGCCCGGCTGCACGCGCAATCCTTCCGCATCGGCTGGGACGCGGCCGAATTCGAGCGGCTGATCGCCAACCGGCTGACGCGCGGGCTGGTGGCCACCGACGGCCCCGGCGGCCCGCCCGTCGGCTTCATCCTCCTGAGCGGGGTCAACCCGGAGATGGAAATCCTCTCGGTCGCGGTCGACAGCCGCCGGCGCGGCGCCGGGCTCGGCCGCCGGCTGGTGGAAGCCGCCTTCGGCACGCTGGCGGCGGAGGGCTACCGTACCGTGTTCCTCGAAGTCGAGGACGGCAATGCCGCCGCGCTGAAGCTCTATGCCCGCACCGGCTTCCACGAGATCGGCCGCCGCCCGGGCTATTATCGCAATGACGCCGGCGCGCCGGTGGCCGCGCTCACCATGCGACGGGACATCGCCTGAGGAAACCATTGCCCTCGCCCGCATCGCTGCGCCATAAGGCGGAGCGGGCGGGAATGCACCGAGACTTGCGGGCTGAAGGAAACAGGCCGAGGAATGAACGACAAGCCGACCGCGATCGAGGAAGCCTGCGTGACGCTGGGGTTGCGGATGACCGACCAGCGCCGGGTGATCGCCCGAATCATCGCGGAGGCGCAGGACCATCCCGATGTCGAGGAACTGCACCGCCGCGCCGTCGCCGTGGACGACCGCATCTCCATCTCCACCGTCTACCGCACGGTGAAGCTGTTCGAGGATGCCGGCATCATCGCCCGTCACGATTTCCGCGACGGCCGCTCGCGCTACGAGCCGGTGCCGGACGAGCATCACGACCATCTCATCGATCTGCGCAACGGCACGGTGGTGGAGTTCCGCTCCGAGGAGATCGAGCAGTTGCAGGAAGAGATCGCCCGCAAGCTCGGCTACCGCCTCGTCGGCCACCGGCTGGAGCTTTACGGCGTGCCGCTCGACCCCAAGAAGGACTGAAGCCGTGCGGGCGTGGCTGGTGATCGTGCCGGTCGTGCTCGTCACGCTGCTGGGCATTCCCCTGCAATGGCTCTCGGTGGCGCTGAGGCTGCCGACGCGGCGGACGATTCCCGTGCTCTATCACCGCCTCGTGCTGGCGCTCATCGGCGTGCGGGTACGGGTGGTCGGCGCTCCGGCGCCCGCGCGGCCGCTGCTCATCGTCGCCAACCATGTGTCCTGGCTCGACATTCTGGTGCTGGGCTCGCGCCTGCCGCTGTGCTTCGTCGCCAAGAGCGAGGTGGCGCGCTGGCCGGGCATCGGCCTGCTGGCGAAGCTCCAGCGCACCATCTTCGTCGACCGCACCTCCCGCACGGCGACGGGGCGGGTGGCGGGGGAAATGGCGGCGCGGATGAATGACGGCGATCCGGTGGTGCTGTTCGCCGAGGGCACGTCGAGCGACGGCAACCGGGTGCTGCCCTTCCGCTCGGCGCTGATCGGCGCCGCCCGCCAGGGCATGGGCGAGGAGGAAGGCGCGGCGGCCGCCATCCAGCCGCTCGCCATCGCCTATATCGGCCTCTCCGGCCTGCCGGTCGGCCGCGCCGGGCGCCCGCATCTCGCCTGGTATGGCGACATGGACCTCGCGCCGCATCTGATGGAGGTGCTGCGGCGCGGCGGCGTCGAGGTGGAGCTGCGCTTCGGCGCCCCGCTGGCGGCGGACGGGCGCAAGGCGGCGGCGCAGGAGGCCGAGCGCGCGGTGCGCCACCTGCTGGCGCAGGCCCTGAACGGGCGTCCTTGCTGAGGAAAACGGCGGAAATTCACGCCGCCTGCCCCTACGGCCGCCCCTGCCGCGCATTTCCTTTTCGCGCAAATCCCGCTACACAGAGCCATAGGCGTCAATCGCGGAGACGTGGACGATCTCGACCTGCAGTCGACCGAGGTGGGAACGAGCGGCGAGCAACGTGGGCGCCTTGCGGGAACGCGCCCACCGCGCCCTCGGGTTTCCAACGCAAGACGCCGCGCGGCTCCCTGTGGGCGCCCGGCACGGGTCGATCGACACGCAATGAGTGATACGCGCAAGCTCTACGTCCGCTCCTTCGGCTGCCAGATGAACGTCTATGACGCCCAGCGCATGACGGACACGCTGGCGAAAGAGGGCTATGTCGAAACCGACAGCCCGGACGACGCCGATCTGGTCATCCTCAACACCTGCCATATCCGCGAGAAGGCCGCCGAGAAGGTCTATTCCGAGCTCGGCCGGCTGAAGAAGGCGCAGGAAGAAGCCGGCCGCCGGCAGATGGTGGCGGTTGCCGGCTGCGTCGCGCAGGCGGAAGGTGGGGAAATCCTCAAGCGCGCGCGCGGCGTCGACCTCGTCGTCGGCCCGCAGAGCTACCACAAGCTGCCCGAACTGCTGGCCGATGCCGCGCGGCGCGGCCATAACCGGCGCGCCGGCATCGTCGAGACCGAGTTTCCGGTCGAGGACAAGTTCGACTTCCTGCCCCCGCCGACCCCGGCGGCGATCGCCAAGCGCGGCCCTACGGCTTTTGTCACCGTGCAGGAAGGCTGCGACAAATTCTGCACCTTCTGCGTCGTGCCCTATACGCGCGGGGCGGAAGTCTCGCGCCCGCTCCCAAAAATTCTCGACGAGGTGATCCGCCTCGCCGAGGCCGGGGTGCGGGAGGTGACGCTGATCGGCCAGAACGTCAACGCCTATCACGGCGCCGACGCCGCCGGCCGCACCGCGAACCTGCCCGAGCTGGTGCGTCGCATCGCCGAGGTGCCGGGCATCGCCCGCGTGCGCTACACCACCAGCCACCCGCGCGACATGGATGACGAGCTGATCGCCGCCCATCGCGAGCTGCCGGCGCTGATGCCCTATCTGCACCTGCCGGTGCAGTCCGGCTCCAACCGGGTGCTGGCGGCGATGAACCGCAAGCACGACCGCGAACTGTTCTTCGACATCGTGGCCCGCGTGCGCGCGGCCCGGCCGGATATCGCCTTCTCCTCGGATTTCATCGTCGGCTTCCCCGGCGAGACCGAGGCCGATTTCGCGGACACGATGGACCTTGTGGAGCGCGTGGGCTTCGCCTCCGCCTTCTCGTTCAAATATTCCTCGCGCCCCGGCACGCCGGCGGCGGGCATGGGCGAGCAGGTGCCGGAAGCGGCGAAGTCCGAGCGCATCCACGCGCTGCAGGCGCTGCTCGACCGGCAGAAGGCGGCGTTCGACGCCGCCTGTCGTGGTCGTCGCTTCGACATTCTGCTGGAAAAGCCCGGCCGCTTCCCCGGCCAGCTGATCGGCCGCTCGCCCTATCTGCAATCCGTCGTCGTCGAGGCCCCGCTTGAGGCCATCGGCACGCTGGCGGAGGTGGAAGTGCGCGAGGTCAGCACCAAGAGTCTTTCAGGCGACATCTGCGGCGGCGAGTTTTTTGGTGAACGACCGGCGCGCGAATCGCGTTTCATCGGGCAGGGCGAAAAACTGGAGGCGTGAGCGTGCGTCGACCTGGTAGCGGATCTGGTAGCGAGACGGAACGGACCCTCACCTCCCCGCGCGCGGCGCCGCGTGCCGTGCCGGCGGCCCCGCGCTGGATCGACACGCCGGACGACGATTCCGCCGGGCAGATCGTGCTGGCCTTCGACGACAACCGCGTCGCCAGCCAGCTTTTCGGCCATTACGGGCAGAATCTCGCCCTCATCGAGCGGCGGCTGGAAATCGTCGCCGAGCAGCGCGGCAACCATGTCACGCTGGAAGGACCGCGCGAGGCCTGCGAGCAGGCGCGCCATGTGCTGGAGACGCTCTATGCCCGGCTGAAGAAGGGCGGGGAACTCCAGCCCGGCGATGTCGAGGGCGTGCTGCGCGAGGCCGCCGCGCAGGGGCAATTGTTCGAGTTCGACCCCGCGACCAAGAAGCAGAGCTTCGACGAGATCCAGCTGCGCCGCCGGCCGGTGCGTGCCCGCACCGCCGCGCAGGACGCCTATATCCGCGCGCTCAAGCGGCAGACGCTGGTGTTCGGCGTTGGCCCCGCCGGCACCGGCAAAACCTGGCTCGCGGTCGCCTATGCCGTGCACCTCTTGGAGCGGCGCGTGGTCGACCGGCTGATCCTCTCCCGCCCGGCGGTGGAAGCGGGCGAGCGGCTCGGCTTCCTGCCCGGCGACATGAAGGAGAAGGTCGACCCCTATCTGCGCCCGATCTACGACGCGCTGCACGATCTGATGGACCGCGCCTTTGTCGAGCGGGCGATGATGTCCGGCGAGATCGAGATCGCCCCGCTGGCCTTCATGCGCGGGCGCACGCTGGCCAATGCCTGCGTCATCCTCGACGAGGCGCAGAACACCACCTCGATGCAGATGAAGATGTTCCTCACCCGCCTGGGCGAGAACTCGCACATGATCATCACCGGCGACCCCAGCCAGATCGACCTGCCGCCGGGCCAGACCTCCGGTCTCGCCGAGGCGGTGGGGCTGCTGAAGGATGTGGAAGGCGTCGAGGTGTGTCACTTCAACGCCGCCGACGTGGTGCGGCACGAGCTGGTGGGGCGCATCGTCGCCGCCTATGACCGCAAGGATTCGGCGGCGCGGGCGGCAGCCCCGGCGGGGATCGCGCGGCCATGAATGGGGAAGGCGACAGTCCCGCGCCGCAGGTCGAGGTCGACGTGCTGGTCGAGGCCGGGCCCTGGGCCTCGATCGCGGACGCCGAAGCGCTGGTGGTGCGGGCGGTCAACGCCGCCTGCGCCGGCGCACTCACCGAGTACGAGATCGACATCGACGGCGCCGAGATCGCGGTGAAGCTGACGGATGATGCGGCGCTGCAGGCGCTCAACCGCGACTGGCGCGGCAAGGACTACGCCACCAATGTGCTGTCCTTTCCCACCCCGGAGGTGGCGCGCGAGGGCGGCGATCCCCATCTGGGCGACATCGCCATCGCCTATGAAACGCTGGCGAGCGAGGCGGAGGCGGAAGGCAAACCTATCGCCGACCATCTCGCGCATCTCGCCGTCCATGGTACGCTGCATCTGCTCGGCTATGATCACGAGGTCGCGGAAGAGGCGGAGGAGATGGAGGCGATGGAGCGGCACGTGCTCGCCGGCCTCGCCATCGCCGACCCCTATGCCGAGACCGAACCCGTTCACCCCTGACCGAACCAACTGACCAAAAGGCCAATGTCCGATCCTCTTCCCAGTCCGTCCTCCGCCTCCCGGGGCAGCGAGGGCCCAAGTAGCGGCGCCAGCAATGGCGCCACCAGCGGCACCGCGACAAGCGTCGGGCAGCGAAGCAGGGCCGGCGGGGGCTCCAGCGAGCCTCGCGCCGGCATTTTCGGCCGGCTCCGCCACCTCATTGGCGGGCGGCGCTCCACCGGCTCGCTGCGCTCCGATCTCGCCGCCACCCTCGCGGCGCCCAGCACCGAGCCGGGAGCGGACCTTACCGCCACCGAGCGGACGATGCTCAAGAGCATCCTGGACCTGCGCGAGCTGCGCATCGGCGACCTCATGGTGCCGCGCGCGGACATCGTCGCCGTGCAGAAGGACATTTCGCTTGGCGAACTGCTCGCCGTCTTCGCCGAGGCCGGCCATTCCCGGCTCGTCGTCTATGACGACACGCTCGACGACCCCGTCGGCATGGTCCATATCCGCGATCTCGTGACCTATCTCACCCAGCGCGCCATGACGCCCCGCACCACGGCCTCGCGGGCCGAGGCGCTGCGCAACGGCCCGCGCCCCAGCGTGGCGGAGGCCCCCGCCGCCGGCGGCAAGGCCGCGCGGCCGGCGTTCAATCTGAAGGCCATCGACCTCTCCAACTCGCTGAGCGGCGCCAAGCTGATCCGCCGCCTGCTGTTCGTGCCGCCCTCCATGCCGTCCATCGAACTGCTGGCCAGCATGCAGGCGAGCCGCATCCATCTCGCCCTCGTCATCGACGAGTATGGCGGGACGGACGGCATCGTCTCGATGGAAGACCTCGTCGAGGAGATCGTCGGCGACATCGAGGACGAGCATGACGAGGACGAAACGCCCACCATCGCTCGCCAGGCCGATGGCAGCTTCATCGCCGATGCCCGCGCCAGCCTTGAGGACGTGGCCGAGATGATCGATCCGGCCTTCGCGCTCGGCGAGGAGGCGGAGGAAGTCGACACGCTCGGCGGCCTGCTCGTCACCCTCGCCGGCCGTGTGCCGGTGCGCGGCGAGATCGTCTCGGGGCCGGGAGATTTCGAGATCGAGGTGCTCGACGCCGATCCGCGCCGGGTCAAGCGGCTGCGCATCGCGGCGAGCCGCGGCGAGGCGGGGGCCGGCACCTCCCCGGCCATCGCTGACGGGTCGGCCTCCCGGGCGCGGGCCCTGCCGCCGCCGGCGCAGCAGACCGGGGACACCTCCCGCAACGAGCGGCCGCGCGACACCGATGCGGCCTGATGCGACGGCCGGGGCCGGTGGCGCCCGGCCCTTTTCCAGCCGATGCTGACCCCGGACCGCCTGCGGGCGGCCCCCGCCCGCTGGCGCGCCCTGGCCGCGCTGGTGGCCGGCGGCCTCTCCGCGCTGGCCATGCCGCCCTTCGGGCTGTGGCCGGTGCTGGCGCTGACGCTGCCGGTGCTGGTGTTCCTCATCGACGCCACCGCCGGCCTGCCCCTGCGCCGGGCGCTGGCGGCGAGCTTCCTCGCCGGCTGGCTGTTCGGCCTCGGCTATTTCGTTGCCGGCCTGTGGTGGATCGGCGAGGCCTTTCTGGTGCAGGCCGACGCCTTCCTGTGGCTGATGCCCTTCGCGGTGCTCGGCCTGCCGGCCTATCTCGCCCTCTACACCGGCTTCGGCTGCGTGCTGGCGCGGCTGTTGTGGACGGGCGGGCCGGGGCGGATTCTCGCCTTCGCCGCCGCCCTCACCCTGGCGGAGACCGCACGCGGCGCGTGGCTCACCGGTTTTCCCTGGAACGATTTCGGCTATGCGCTGGCGACCGATCTGCGTTTTGCGCAGGCGGCGTCCGTCGTCGGGCTCAGCGGTCTGTGCCTCGCGGCGCTGGCCTGCCTCGCCAGCCCGGCGGCGCTTTTCTCGCCCGAGGGCTCGCCCCGCACCCGCCCGCTGCCGCTCACCCTCGCCGTGGCCCTGCTCGCGGCGCTGTGGGCCGGCGGGCAGTGGCGTCTTGCGACCACAGAGGTCGGCACCGTGCCGGATGTGCGGCTGCGGCTGATGCAGCCGGACCTGCCGCAGGATCAGAAATTCCGCTACGATGCCCGCCGCACGGTGATGGACCTCTATCTCGCCACCAGCGAGAGCCAGGGTGGGCTGAAAGGCGTCACCCATCTGTTCTGGCCCGAATCGGCCTTCCCCTTCTTCCTCGAACGCGAGCCGGAGGCGCTGGCGCGGATCGTCGCCATGCTGCCGCCCGGCACGGTGCTCGTCACCGGCGCGGCGCGCTATCAGCCCGTGCCGGGCCGCGACCGGCCGGATGTTTTCAACAGTGTGCGGGTGATCGATTCGAGCGGGACGATTCGCGGCAATGCCGACAAGGTGCACCTCGTTCCGTTTGGCGAATATCTGCCGTTTCAGGAAACGCTGGAAGCGGTAGGGCTGGAAGCGCTGACCCGGGTGCGCGGTGGCTTCGCCGCCGCCCCCGCGCGGAGCCTGCTCGCCATTCCGGGCCTGCCCGACGCGGTGCCGCTGATCTGCTATGAGGCGATTTTTCCCACGGAGGTGATGCCCGCCCCCGCCGTGGACGCAGCGGAGACAGGACCGCGCCCCGGCTTCCTGCTCAATTTGTCCAATGACGCCTGGTTCGGCCTCACCCCCGGACCGTACCAGCATTTCGAGCAGTCGCGGCTGCGGGCGATCGAGCAGGGATTACCGCTGGTGCGGGTCACCAATAACGGTATCTCCGCCGTGGTAGACCCTTTGGGACGAATCAGCGCGATTCTACCCCTGGGTGTGCGGGGCGTCCTCGACGACAGCCTCCCGCAAGCTTTGCCAGCTACGACTTATGCCACACACGGCAGGGTGATATCGTGGTTGCTGCTTCTGGGCTGCTTCTGCGGGGCGCTCATGCTGCGCCTGCGAGCGATACACGCTTAGATTGATCGACGGCGGAACGCACTGCGCTTAGACTGCTCGCGGGCTCGGGTACTGCTTCTCTCCCTCTCAGCGGGGGGGAGGTATTTTTTTGTTTGCAGTCGGGGAAGCCGATGACGAAGAAATCACCCAATCCCGTCGACAAGCATGTCGGCAGCCGGGTCCGCATGCGACGCATGATGGTCGGGATGAGCCAGGAAAAACTCGGCGAGAGCCTCGGCATCACCTTCCAGCAGATCCAGAAATACGAAAAAGGCACCAACCGCATCGGCGCCAGCCGCCTGCAGAATATCTCGCAGGTGCTGTCCGTGCCGGTGGCGTTCTTCTTCGAGGGCGCGCCCTCGATGAACACTGAGGCCGGCGGCTTCGCCGAGGACGCCTCGCCGGCCTATGTCTCGGATTTCCTGGCCTCCTCGGAAGGTCTGGCGCTGACCCGCGCCTTCCTCAAAATCGCGGATGCCAAGGTCCGGCGCCGCATTGTCGACCTTGTCGAGGCATTGGCGGAGCCCACGCCGGCGACCTGAACGGTGCTGTCGCCCGTTCTGTTTTCCGAACGATTCCGACGTTAAAACCTTGACCGTCCCGACCGCGCTTGCAAAAGATGCGCGGCCGGGCGCGGGTTTAGGCGCCGGTCGACAATCGAGGAGCCGACTCGTGTCCCGCCAAGCCTATCTGTTCACCAGCGAATCCGTTTCCGAAGGCCACCCGGACAAGGTGTGCGACCGCATCTCCGACGAGATCGTCGATGCCTTCTTCAAGCATGGTCCGGAATTCGGCTGGGACCCGAGCCATCTGCGCGTCGCCGCCGAAACGCTCGCCACCACCAACCGCGTGGTGATTGCCGGCGAGACGCGCGGCCCGGCGCAGCTGACCAAGGATTTCCTCAGCCACATCGCGCGTCTCGCGATCAAGGATATCGGCTACGAGCAGGACGGCTTCCACTGGGAGAAGGCGGCGATCGACGTGCATCTGCACGCGCAGTCCGTCGACATCGCCCAGGGCGTCGATTCCGCCGGCAACAAGGATGAGGGTGCCGGCGACCAGGGCATCATGTTCGGCTATGCCTGCCGCGAGACGCCCGAACTGATGCCTGCGCCGATCTACTACGCGCACAAGATCCTCAAGCTGCTCGCCGAGGCCCGCCATTCCGGCGAGAGCACCGTGCTCGGCCCCGACGCCAAGAGCCAGGTGACCGTGCGCTATGAGGGCGGCAAGCCGGTCGAGGTGACGCAGATCGTGCTCTCGACCCAGCATCTCGACGCCGACCTGTCCTCGCACGACGTGCAGAGCATCGTCGAACCCTATATCCGCCAGGCGCTGCCCGATGGCTGGATCACCCCGGCGACGGTGTGGCACGTCAACCCGACCGGCAAGTTCGTCATTGGCGGGCCGGACGGCGATTGCGGGCTCACCGGTCGCAAGATCATCGTCGACACCTATGGCGGCGCGGCCCCGCATGGCGGCGGCGCCTTCTCCGGCAAGGACCCGACCAAGGTCGACCGCTCGGCCGCCTATGCCGCGCGCTACCTCGCCAAGAACGTGGTCGCCGCCGATCTCGCCGACCGCTGCACCATCCAGCTCGCCTATGCGATCGGCGTGTCCGACCCGCTGGCGGTCTATGTCGACCTCTACGGCACCGGCCGGGTCGAGGAAGCCAAGCTGGAGACCGCCCTGCGCGAGGTGATGAATCTGCGCCCGCGCGGCATTCGCGAGCATCTCGGCCTCAACAAGCCGATCTATGCCCGCACCTCCGCCTATGGCCATTTCGGCCGCGCGCCGGACGCCGATGGCGGCTTCTCCTGGGAGCGGACCGATCTCGTCGAGGCGCTGAAGTCCGCCGTCGGCTAAAGTTTCCGCCCGCGCGATTGCGCGCGGAACCCAGTGTGCTTATGCGGGGCGGACCATAACGGGTCCGCCCCGCCTTCGTTTCGAGTGTCCGCATGACCGCCGACGATGATTCCTGCCACCCCGGCGAGCCCCCGCGCGAGCACGCCTTCTATGGCCGGCGCAAGGGCAAGAAGCTGCGCACGGCGCAGGCCGCCCATCTCGCCGCCGACCTGCCGCGCCTGTCCATCGCGCTCGACGAGGTGGGCACCGAGCCGCTCGCCGCCCTGTTCCCGCAGCCCGTGCGCGCGGTGCGGCTGGAAATCGGCTTCGGCGGCGGCGAGCATCTGGTGTCCGAGGCGGCCCGCCACCCCGAGATCGGCTATATCGGCGCCGAGGCTTTCCTCAACGGCATCGCCAAGGCGACGGCGCGTGTGGCCGAACTGGGCCTCAGCAATGTGCGGCTCTATGGCGACGACGTGATCCCGCTGCTCGATCGCCTGCCGCCCGGCGCGCTGGAGCGGATCGACCTGCTCTATCCCGACCCCTGGCCCAAACGCCGGCACTGGAAGCGACGCTTCGTGCAGGCGGACAATATCGACCGCTTCGCCCGGCTTCTCGCCCCCGGCGGGCATTTCCGCTTCGCCACCGATATCGAGCATTATGCAGCGTGGACGCTGCGCCAGCTTCTGGCCGATCCGCGCTTCGACTGGACGGCGGAGCGCGCCGACGACTGGCGCCTGGCCTGGGACGGCTGGCCTGGCACGCGCTACGAGGCCAAGGCGCTCCGCGAGGGACGCCGGCCGGGATACTACGAGTTCCGGCGCCGCTAATTACCGCCTAGTGTGGGAACCCTGAGGCCGGCGCGCGCGTTGACCGGCACGTCCCCCGTCACGTTCCTCACCCGGAGACTTTCGATGGCTCAGCCCAACCCGCAGGACGATTTCGCCAAGCTGTCCGCCGACCTCGCCACCCTGCGGGGCGATGTGGCCAAGCTTACCGAGACGCTGGCTGCCCTCGCCCGCTCGGAAGGCAGCGCGGCGGCGGACGCCATCACCGGCCGTATCCGCTCCGGCGCCGCGCGTGCGGAAGCCGCCGCCTCCGGCCTCGCCGAGGAAGGCTATGCGGCGCTGCAGGAGGCGCGGACGCGGGCGCAGGCGCTCTCCGGCGATCTCGGCGCTACCATCGAACGCAACCCCTATGGCTCCGTGCTCGCGGCGCTCGGCGTCGGCTTTCTGTTCGGCCTGCTATCGCGGGGCAAGTGATGCTCCGCCTCCTCTTGGCGATCTTCGGCGCGGAAATCCGCCTCACCATGCGCAGGGCCGCCCGCACGGCCCTGCTCTGCGCCATTGGCGGGCTGCTGGTCGCCATGTCGGCGGTCTTTTTCCTTATCGCCTCCTTCATCGCGCTGGCGGACCGCTATGACGCGCTCACCGCCGCGCTGATCATCGGCGGCGGCCTGCTGGCGCTCGGCGTGATGTTCCTGCTGGTGGCGCTGATGCGCCGGCAGCGCCGTCCGCTCGGCTTCGGTGGTTACGGCGCCTATGGTGCCTATGCCGCCCCGCCGGCCGCGCCCATCGTCCCTCCGGCGGCGCCGCTCGCGGGGGGCCCGGCTGTACCTCCCGCCGGTGTGAAGACCGTGCTTGGAATTGCGGCGGGCGCGGCGCTTATCGGCCTTATTCTTGGCCGACGCGTCTGAAAATGTGGCGCCGGGCTCGCAAGGGCCCGGTCCGCATTAGGCTCCCGTTATTGCAGGGGCAGCTAAAAAGGACCAATCTGCCATGAAGGCCGGAGGCTGGCGTCCCGCTGACGGGGACCCGGCTGCGCCGTTTGCCGCAGGAGGTTCTAACTTGACGTTTCGACGTTTGTCGCTGCGGCCGGGAGCGGCCATTCTCGCCACGCTCACGGCACTGAGCGTCGCCCTGCCCGCCTGGGCCGACGCCCCTCCGGCAGACTTCATCGCCCGCTCCTCGCCGGCCGGCAATTACCTCGCCGCGCGCCTCGCCATCAACGAGCGCGACACGGCGGCGGCGGCGGCTTATTACCGCGAACTCGCCCGCCTGTTCCCGCGCCAGCGCGACCTGCAAGAGCGGGCCTTCCTGACCCTGCTGGCGGAAGGCTCGATCGACGAAGCGGTGGATCTCGCACAGCGTCTGGTCCGGATCGACCCGGAACACACGCTCGCGCGGCTGGTTCTCGGCGTGAAGGCCATCAAGGCCAAGCAATATGTCACCGCCCGCAGCAATCTGCGCCGTTCCGGCCAAGGCGCCATCGCCGAGCTGAACGCCACTCTGCTCAGCGCCTGGAGCCAGTTCGGCTCGGGCGATGCGCGCGCCGGCGTCAAGGCCATCGACGCGCTGCAGGGGCCGGAATGGTATGACGGCTTCAAGGATTTTCACGCCGGGCTGATGCTCGACGCTGCCGGCGTCAAGAAGGAAGCCGGCCAGCGCCTGGAAGCCGCCCTCAAGCGCGACCCGCGCACGCTGCGCGTGGTCGACGCCTATGCGCGCTGGGCCTCGCGCAATGCCGGCAAGGCGGAAGCGATCGCCACCTATGAGGCGTTCGACAAGCTGGTGCCCGGCGACCCGCTGGTGGCGCGCTCGCTGGCGGAGCTAAAGGCGGGCAAGACGCTGCCGCCGCTGGTCAGCACCCCCACCGCCGGCGCGGCCGAAGTGCTCTATGGCCTCGGCGCCGCGCTCGGCCGCCAGGGCGGCGAGGATCTCGCCCTCGTCTATCTCCAGCTCGGCCGCTGGCTCGACCCCTCGCAGCCCTTGATGGCGATCACCCTCGCCGACCTGTTCGAGACGATGAAGCGGCATGAGGACGCCATCGCCCTCTTCGCTTCGGTGCCGGATTCCTCGCCGTTCAAGATGAATGCCGAGGTGCAGCGCGCGCTGAATCTCGACGCCGTCGGCAAGCATGACGAGGCGCTCGCCGTGCTGAACAAGGTGGTGGCGGCGGATGTGAAGGACCAGCGTTCGATCATGGCGCTGGGCGACGTGCTGCGCGCCAATGAGAAGTTTGCCGAAGCCGCCGCCGTCTACACCACCGCCATCGACCAGCTCGGCACGCCGCAGGCCAAGGACTGGGTGCTCTATTATTTCCGCGGCACCTGCTATGAGCGGACCAAGCAGTGGGACAAGTCCGAGGCGGACCTGAAGAAGGCGCTGCAGCTCAGCCCCGACCAGCCGCATGTGCTGAACTATCTCGGCTATAGCTGGATCGATCAGGGCATCAATCTCCAGGCCGGCACCGACATGATCCGCAAGGCGGTGCAGCTGCGCCCGGATGACGGCTTCTTCATCGACAGCCTCGGCTGGGCCTATTACCGCACCGGCCATTATGACGACGCGGTGCGCGAGCTGGAGCGCGCGGTCGAGCTGAAGCCGAATGAGGCGGTGATCAACGACCATCTCGGCGACGCCTATTGGAAGGTCGACCGCAAGCTGGAAGCCCGCTTCAAGTGGAACCATGCCCGCGACCTGAAGCCCGAGCCGGACGAGCTAGTCGATATCGAGCGCAAGATCGCGGTGGGCCTTGACGAGGCCGAGCGCATCAAGGCCGGCAAGGACGCGACGCAGAAGACCGAGGCGGCGCCCGCCCCCGAGCCGCAGAAGGCGGCGGTGGACAAGACGCAGGACGCCGCCAAGCCGGGCAATGGCGGCTGACGCCGCCTTCCGCACGGCCGGGACAAAAAGAGGGGCGGGTCCGGTGGGACCCGCCCCTTTTCATTAATAACGGCCGGCGCGGCTCAAGCGGTGGCGGGGCGGCCGACGAAGAACAGCGGGCGCGAGCGCAGGGCAAAGGCGCCGTCGCCGATCAGCCAGAGCGCGAAGGAGGTGACGATCAGGAAGCCGGGATATTCCCAGCCGCCGCCGGCGGCGGAGAACAGCCAGCCATTGGGAATGTGCACGCTCATCGCCCCGGCCATGACCGGGATGAGCAGCAGCGCGACATGGCGGGCGTATACACCGGTGATGATCAGCACGCCGCCGATGAGTTCGGCGAGGAACACCGGCCAGGCCAGGGCTTCCGGCAGGCCGAGGCTGCCGAGGAAGCCGGCAAAGCCGGGAATGGTAAAGACGACATATTTCAGCAGCGCGTGGGTCACCCACATCAGGCCGAGGGCGACGCGGAGCACGAAGGCGCCATAGGGCGCGGAACGGGAATCGATCATGGCGGGTCTCGCGGGAGCGTTGAGGAAAGAGCAGCAGGCAGCGCCTGTCATGTCCCGGAGGTAACTCAACGCTCGGCGCAAGACGATAGCCGCCAATACCGGAGCGATCTTGCAGTTCTGCAATGGCGTGGCGATTGACAGCCGGGCGCGCTCACGACCCGCACGCCAATCGGGCTCATGCATGCCGCGCGTAGGCACCGCCCTGCCCTTGCGGCGCGGTCAACTCGTCAGGCCGGGGAGCAATGCCCCGCACCCTCACTTCTCGGAGGCGACCTCGGCGGTCATCTGCGCGGCGGCGCTGTCCTCGGCCAGCTTGGCCGGGGTCGGCGCCGGCTTGGGCGCCACGGCGCGCTCGGCAAGGCGGGTGCGGCCGCTGCCGCCGCGCTTGAACTCGCACCACAGCCTGTCCGCCCCGGCGAGATTGCCGCGGAAGCTGACCTTGTCGGTCTTTTCCAGCTCGAAGCAGGGCTGGAAGGCGACGCCCTTGAGCTTGGCGCAGACCGATTCCCCGCGCACCATGATGGTGCCGGCGGGCAGAGTGACATAGCGCGTATTGCCCTTGCCACGGATCTGGATGGTGCCAGCGACGGAACCGTCGGGAAGGATGCGCCCCGCCCCCACCGTGCCCTCATAGCAGGTGTAGGAAAAGGTCTGCCCGATGACGAAGCGCTGCGCCTCCTGCGCCGTCAGCGTCTCGGCCGAGGCGGACATCGGCAGCGCGGCGGTGGCAGCGAGAAGGGCGGCGGCCGGCAGGGCAGAACACAGACGCATGAGGGTTTCCATCGCTCCGGGATTTTTCACGATGCGCTGCGATGGACCCATCTTGTCAAGGCCGCACGGCGAATCACCCCCTCTCGCCGGGGCACGCAACGGGCCTTGTGTGGCTCCCTCGCAACGCTGTCGGTACCACGATCCCTAGGGTGAACGATCGCGGTTAACAGCTGGCAAATGCGCGCCATCCCTCAACTCGTCGCCGGCACCGCGCCGCGCGCCACCGGCTTCTCGACGATCGGCAGGTTGATGGCGGCGGAGGCGAAGCTCAGCGCCACCGACAGCCACCAGACGAAATCGTAGGAGCCGAGGCTCTCATACAGCAGCCCGCCGAGCCAGACGCCGAGGAAGCCGCCGACCTGGTGGCTGAAAAAGGCGAAGCCGTAGAGCATGGCGAGATAGCGCGTGCCGAACATTAGCATCACCAGCCCGGAGGTCGGTGGCACGGTGGACAGCCAGAGCAGCCCGAGCACGATGCCGAAGCCGATGGCCGTCACCGGGCTCGCCGGCAGCAGCACGAAGGCGATGATGGCCAGGCCACGGGCGAAATAGATCGCCGCCAGCAGATAACGGCGCGGCATCCGGCTCGACAGCCAGCCCGAGCCGAGCGAGCCGACCATATTGGCGAGGCCGATCACCGCCAGGGTCCAACCGCCCACCGTGATCGAGAGGCCGCGATCGATGAGATAGGCCGGCAGATGGGTGGTGACGAAAGCGAGCTGGAAGCCGCAGGTGAAGAAACCGAGCACGAGCAGCACATAGCTGGGATGACGGAAGGCCTCGCCCAGCGCGGCGCCGATCGACTGCGGGCGCTCTCCGGCCTTGGGCGCGGCCGGCGCCCTGGAGAGAGCCAGCGCCAGCGGCATGATCAGCAGCATGGCGAGGCCGAACACCAGCAATGTCTGGTGCCAGCCGATGGTGGTGTTGAGCCCCGCCGCCAGCGGCGGAAACAGGAACTGGCCGAAGGAACCGGCCGCCGTGCCGGCACCGAAGGAGAGCGGGCGCCACTTTTCCGGCAGCATCTTGCCGAAAGCGGCGAGCACGATGTTGAACGAACAGCCGGACAGGCCGAAGCCGACCAGCACGCCGGCGGAGAGATGCAGCAGGCCCGGCGTCGCCGAATAGGCCATCAGCACCAGCCCGGCAGCATAGAGCGCGGCACCGAGGCACAGCACCCGCGTCACGCCGAAACGGTCGGCCACCGCGCCGGCGAAGGGCGTGCCGACGCCCCAGAGCAGGTTCTGGATGGCGATGGCGAGGCCGAACGTGTCGCGCCCCCAGCCATATTCGCCCGTCATCGGCAGCAGGAAGATGCCGGAGGAGGCGCGCGGCCCGAAGCTGAGCATGGCGATGAGGCAGCCGCACAGCACGATGAGCAGCGGCGCGCGGGCCGCAAGGCCGGGGCGGGGGGCGGATGTGGCGGACATCGGGGCCTCGATTCGGCACAGCGCGGCACGGCCGCCTTTGTGGCGAAAACTAGCGCCGGGAGGGCTGTGCTGGAAAACAAATAGTTTTCAGGACACGCATCAGCAAAACCGATCGAAAGCGCCAGGTGCCCCCGCGGACGGTGCCGGACTACAGCAATATGAGGCCGCTGCGCCACACCTGCCCGCAATTCACGCGGGTGACGGTGCCGTGATCGCGCGGTTCACGAACTTTGCCACGCTTCGCCTGTAGGTGAGGGTCATTGCCCCATTCGCCGTTCCCCCACTCCTTCTCTCTGCGTGCGCCCCCATGCTTCTCGACCGTCGCCTGTTCCTGATCGCCTCGCCCCTCGCCCTCGCCGGCTGCGCCACCACGCGCGAACCGGTGGCGAGCCGTGTCCTGCCCCCCGCCATGGACCCGCAATATCTGCGCATGTATGCGGCGATCAATGACGAGCCGTTCCCGGTGCCGGCGGTGGATCTGACGCAGATCGACCCGCGCTTCCTGCGCCAGGAAGTGGCCTATCCCACCCGCTATCAGCCGGGCACGATCGTGGTCGATCCCAATGAGCGCTTCGCCTATCTCGTCATGGCCAATGGCCGGGCGCTGCGCTACGGCGTCGGTGTCGGGCGCGAGGAAGGCTTCAATTTCCGCGGCGAGGGCGTGGTCGCCCGCAAGGCGGAATGGCCGCGCTGGACGCCCACCCAGGCGATGATCGCCCGCGAGCCGGAGCGCTACGGCCCCTATGCCGGCGGCCTGCCCGGCGGCCCGACCAACCCGCTGGGGCCGCGTGCGCTCTATCTCTACAAGGATGGGCGCGACACCTATTACCGCCTGCACGGCACCACCGAGCCGTGGACCATCGGCACGCAGGTCTCGTCCGGCTGCATCCGCTTCATCAACCAAGACATCATCGACCTTTACCGCCGCGTGCCCACCGGCACCCGCGTGGTCGTGCTGCCCGCCACCGGCACGCCGGTGGGCTGAGCGGGGGCATCACCCCAGCCGGATCTCGAACGGCTCGTTCTCCATCGCCTCGCGGCCCCGGCCGATGGCGGCGATGGCGGCGCGCATGCGGCCCTGCCGGCCGAGCACGCCATCGGCGATCTCCACCAGCAGCGCGTTCGGCGTGGCGATGGGCGAGGCGGCGCGCAGCGCCTGCGCGATCTCGCCCTCGTCGCGCTCCGGCGCCAGCGCGCAGGCGGCGATATAGGCCGAGGCGGTGGAGCGGCTCACCCCGAGATAGCAATGCACCACCAGCGGCGCCTCGCGCGGCCAGCGGCGGGCAAATCCGAGAATCGCCTCGACATGGTCGAGCGAGGGGTGGATCAGCCCCTCCTGCGGGCTGAGAATATCGTTGAAGCCGACAAAGAGATGGTTTTCCGGCCGCACTGTGGCCGGCAGCGTCACCGGCGTCGCAGCATTGATCACCGAGAGCACATGCTCGGCGCGGGTGCGGACGACGGTTTCCTCCAGCCGCGAGAGCGGGCAGACATGGATCATGGGGCCTCCGCGACCAGTTCCTCGAAGCGCGCGAGGAAGCGGGCCTTGGCCTCGCCCGCGCTCCACGGGGTGAGGTAATCCCGTTCCAGCGCGCTGTCGAGCGGGCAGGGCGTGCCGAAAAAGCGTCGAGCCTCGGCGATCTCGAAGCCAGCCAGCCGCGTCGCCTCCAGAAAGGCGCTGGCGCGGTCGGCCGCTTTCACCCGCGCCGCCAGCGTCGCCGGCCACTGCGCCGGCAGGCCGAAGCGCAGGCTCACCGCCGCCAGCAGGCGCGCCTCCACCGCCTTGTAGTCGCCGCCGATCACCGCCTTGAACGGGCTGATCATGTCGCCGACCACATATTCCGGCGCGTCGTGCAGCAGCATGGCGAGCCGCCAGCGCCGATCAATGTCCGCGCCTCGTGCCGCCGCCTGACGGCGGGCGATGAGTTCCACCAGCACCGAGTGCTGCGCCACCGAGAAAATGTGCTCGCCGGCCGTCTGGCCGTTCCAGCGGGCGACGCGGGCGAGGCCATGGGCGATGTCCTCGATCTCGATATCGAGCGGCGAGGGGTTGATGAGGTCGAGCCGCCGGCCCGAGAGCATGCGCTGCCAGGCGCGGACGGGCTTGGTTGCCGCCACCTTCTTTGCGGGCGTCATCGCGTCGGCAAGGCCCATCGCGCCGCCCTCACGTCCGCGCATCTTGGGCCGCCAGCCCGTGCCGGTGGCAGGTAATGGCGTGGTCGTCCACCATGCCCACCGCCTGCATGAAGGCATAGACGATGGTCGGCCCGACGAAATTGAAGCCGCGCTTCTTCAGTTCCTTCGACATGGCGACGGCCACGGGCGAGGTCACCAGCGCCGGATCGCCCGCTGCGCGGCGATTGTCGAGCACCGGACCGTTGATGTCCCAGAGCAGCTTGGAGAAACCCGGCCCGCGCTCCTGAATGTCGAGCCAGACCTGCGCCGAGCGGATGGTCGATTCGATCTTGGAACGGTTGCGCACGATGCCCGCATCCTGCATCAGCGCCTCCACCTTGTCCGGCGTGTAGCGGGCGATGATCTCCGGCTGGAAGCCGTCAAACGCCGCGCGAAAGCCCTCGCGTTTGCGCAGGATGGTGATCCAGGCGAGGCCGGCCTGGAAGCCGTCGAGGATCAGCTTCTCGAACAGCGCCCGGTCGTCATATTCCGGCACGCCCCACTCCGTGTCGTGATAGGCGACATAGAGCGGATCGGTGCCGCACCAGGCGCAGCGCGTGACGCCATCTTCATGCATATGGACCTTCACGCCCCCTCCTCCGTGCCGGGAATGGCGAAGCGCGCCCAGGCCGGGCGTTCAGGCACCAGCGCCGCGCCGTCGGCTTCCACGATCTGTCCGGCGGCGCGCGCCTCTTCCAGCCGGTCGAGCCGGATCAGCGCCAGCGCGCGCCCTTCAATGCCCGAACCGAGGCGGCCGAGGCTCTTGCCGCCCGCGGTGATCGGCGTGCCCTCGGCTGGCGGCGGGCCGCACAGCGCCATGGGAATGATCCGGGTGCGGGCGGTGCCACGATGCTGCATGCGGCTGACGATTTCTTGCCCGACATAGCAGCCCTTGTCGAAATCGATGCCGCCGAGCTGGTCCATGTCGGCCTCATGCGGGAAGGCGTCGCCATAGAGGAAATCCTGCCCGCCCTCGGGCACGCCGAGGGCGATGCGGTGGGCGTGCCATTCCGCCTCCGGCACCATGGAAATCTGCGCCGCCTCGGCGGCGGGGAGCAGGAAGCGCCGGCCAAGCGCGGGCAGGCGCGGATCGTCATAGGCAAGCGTATCGACGAGCGGGCTCGCCCCGCCCCAGGCCACGGCGACGTTCAGGTCGTCGAGCAGGCCGATCTCCACCTTGGCCCGCAGCCGGTAGAGCTGCAGCCGCTTGAGCAGATCGGGCGCGACCGCGCGCGGAATATCGAGGCGGAACCCGCCCTCCGTCGCCAGCACGATCATGTCGGCGACGATCTTGCCCTGCGGGGCGAGCAGCGCGGCATAGCGCGCCGCGCCGGGCGCGGGGGTGCGGGCGGTGAGCAGATTGTCGAGGAAATGCGCGGCGTCGGCCCCGGCGATGCGGGCGACGGCGCGCTCCTTCAGGATCGCGATCGGCATGGAGGCGCGCTCCGAACTCAGGAAGGCCCGGCAGGCGGGCAGGTTGCCAGAGAGGTACGACGCGCGGCGCCGGTGGGCAAGCCTGAAGAAACGAAACGGGAACAACTCGTCGCCGCCGTGCGGCCGCGACAGTCAATCCGGCGCGGCCCGGTTGCCCGGTTCACGGGGCGCCCCATCTTGAGGCCTGCGGGCCGGTTGCGGCCCCCATCATTTCACAGGGAGATTTGCATGTCCGGCACCGTTCTCTTCACCGGCACCGCCACCGCCATCGGCGGCCGCAACGGCCATTCCCAGACCAGCGACGGCTCGGTCTCGGTCGATCTCGGCATGCCGAAGAACGGCGTGCTCGATTCCGGCAAGACCACGCCCGAGCATTTGTTCGCCACCGGCTATGCCGCCTGCTTCGGCTCCGCCGTCGAGGCGGTGGGCCATCAGAAGAAGCTCGACGTGTCCGGGGCGGCCGTCACCGTCGCGGTATCGCTGGTGAAGGGCGATGACGGCTACAGCCTCGCCGCCAAGCTGTCGCTGAAGGCGCCGGCGCTGTCGCCGGAGCAGACCCAGGAGGTGCTGGAGGCCGCGCACCAGATGTGCCCTTATTCCAAGGCGACGCGCGGCAACATCCCGGTCGAGCTCAGCGTCGGCTGAGCCCCTCGCGGAACCGCAGCTCCACAGAACGTCATCCCGGACGGCCGCAGGCCGATCCGGGATCGCGGGCGGCTCGCGGTTCTGAAACCGATCCCGGCTCGTCGGCTCGCCGCCGGCCGGGATGACGGCAAAAGGGGCAGGCGTCCCTGCCCGCCACTCACGCCGTGCGGCGCAGCTCGCCCGTGCCGCCCTGGGCCACCAGTTCGCCGAGGCTCGGCAGCTCCACCGGCGCGCCGGTGGGGCTGACAAGGCCGCGCGCGCCGGCAAGCGCGCCGGGCGCAAGCTCCAGCCCGAGGAAGCGGCTGCGGTCGAAGGCGCCAGGCAGCCACAGGCCCTCGGTCAGCGCCGGGGCGAAGCCGAAGCGCGCATAATAGGGCGCGTCACCCACCAGGAGGATGGCGCCATGGCCGAGCCGGGTCGCCTCGCAGATGGCGGTGTTCATCAGCGCGCCGCCGAGGCCGCGGTCGCGGAACCACGGATGCACCGCCAGCGGGCCGAGCAGCAGCGCCGGGCGGCCGGGGCCGGCCGTGACGTGCCACAGGCGCAGCGTCGCCACCACGCGCCCGTCCGGGCCGTGCGAGGCGAAGGCGAGCCCTTCCGCCGGCTTGCGCCCTTCGCGCAGGCGCTCGCTGGTCTTGGCGAGGCGGGCGGCGCGGCCGAAGGCAAGGTCGAGCAGCGCCTCGCGCTGGGCGACATCGGCGGCGGTTTCCAGCGAGATGGCCGGGGTGGTGCTGGCGAGCGAAGTGGTGGACATGACGGCCTCCAACACCCGGGATGGACCGGGCAAAAGAGGTGACAGGGAATTGTGAAAGTGTCGTCATCCCGGCCGGAGCCGGAGGCGAAGACCGGGATCGCGTCCCGCGCAGAGCGGTTGGCGATCCCGGAGCGCCGCTTTGCGGCGTCCGGGATGACAGCAGGCGGGCGCCGCCCGCCTCAGATCACATAGGATCGCAGCGGGTCGAAGCCATTGAACGCCACCGCCGAATAGGTGGTGGTGTAGGCGCCGGTGGCCTCGATCAGCACCTTGTCGCCGATGGCGAGCGACACCGGCAGCATCACCGGGGTCTTCTCGTACAGCACGTCGGCCGAATCGCAGGTCGGGCCGGCGAGCACGCAGGGCTCCACCGCATCACCGTCGCGCGGGGTCACGATCGGGTAGCGGATCGCCTCGTCCATCGTCTCGGCGAGACCGCCGAACTTGCCGATGTCGAGATAGACCCAGCGCACCGAATCGCTGTCCGACTTCTTCGAGATCAGCACCACTTCGGCCTCGATCAGGCCGGCCGCGCCGACCATGCCGCGGCCCGGCTCGATGATGGTCTGCGGGATGGCATTGCCGAAATGCCGGGAGAGGGCGCGGAAGATCGCCTCGCCATAGGCCTCGGCGGCCGGCACGTCCTGCAGGTACTTCGCCGGGAAACCACCGCCGAGATTGACCAGGCTGAGCGAGAAGCCGCGCAGGGCGCACTCGCGGAAGATCGCGCTCGCCGAGGCCAGCGCGGAATCCCAGGCTTCGACATTCTTCTGCTGCGAACCGACATGGAAGGAGACGCCATGCGCCTCCAGCCCGTGCCGGTGTGCATGCTCCAGCACGTCGACGGCCATGTCCGGCTCGCAGCCGAACTTGCGCGACAGCGGCCATTCGGCACCGGCGCCGTCGCACAGGATGCGGCAGAACACCTTGGAGCCGGCGGCGACGCGGGCGATCTTCTCGACTTCCTCGGTGGAATCGACCGCGAACAGCCGCACGCCCAGCTCGAAGGCGCGCGCCACATCGCGCTCCTTCTTGATGGTGTTGCCGAAGGAGATGCGGTCGGGCGAGGCACCGGCGGCGAGCGCCATCATGATCTCGGCGACCGAGGCGCAGTCGAAGCAGGAGCCCATCTCGGCCAGCGCCGAGAGGATGGCCGCGTCGGGGTTCGCCTTCACCGCGTAGAACACGCGGGTGTCCGGCAGCGCGCGGGCGAAGGCGGCATAATTGGCGCGCACCACGTCGAGATCGACGACGACGCAAGGACCGTCCTCACGTCGGTTGCGCAGGAATTCGCGAATACGGTCGGTCATGGCGCTCTCCCACAGACCCGAAGCCTCGATCCAGATGAAGCGGACATGTGGATGCGACCACCCTCAAGCGGCGCCAATGGGCCGCGTTGATGGCAGGAATGCGCATCCGTCCGCCGGCCGCGCGGCAGGAGCCGTTCGGCCGTTCGGAATGGAGCCGTGGCATCAAAGCGCCGCTGTGCGCATGTGGAGAGCGCCAGCGTCGTTCAATGCCTTCGCTTGGTACGGGAGACCCGACCGCACGCCCGGCAAGAAGTAGTGCCTCTTCAGTTTCCCGACCTTTGGAGGGCCGACAGAGACCAAAAAAGCCCGTACGTCGTTGCTTCAAGTCACGTTCCCCGCTGAGAGCGAGGTGCGCCGGTTTCGCCTCCGGCTACCGATCTGACTGGCGACTTTCCGGCCTCTTGTCCGGACTTCCGCCGATCGGCACGCGACCACAGGCACGTGCGAATGTTGGGCAGGGCGGGATTTAGGGTTCTACGCTGTCATATGCAAGCGGCTTTTGCGATTTTTATCGCATGCGCCCGATATATCGGCATGCCCACGCCGCAAGCGGTATCGGAAGGGGGCGTGGGGCTTGCCCAAGGCTTGCATGCCGCTTGCGTCAGCCTTCGACGAAGGGCTCGACCGACTTGGCCTTCACCACGAAGCGGTAGATGCCATACACGGCGAGCAGGGCGAAGGCGCCCTCGAAGATGAGTTCCCACATCAGGCTCGCCTGGAACAGGGCGGCAAGGGCCCAGCCGGCGGCAAGGCCGGCGCCGATCAGCTCGGCGCCCAGCAGGATGGCGGCGCTCACCACCGTGCTGACATTGTCCCAGCGAATGCGTCGGCCCGTGCTCATCGCGTCCCAATCCGTCTACTTCGGCGGGCCGCAACCTGCTATGCCCGGCGGCGCGGGTCAAGCCGCCGCGCGGCGGCAGGGGCGCAGGTGGAGTGCGGAATGGCTCACGATCAGGTTCACGAGAGCGCGCGCGCCGGCGCCGGCATGGTCGCCACGCCGCATCCGCAGGCGACCGAGGCCGGCCGCGCCGTGCTGGAAGAGGGCGGCAACGCCATAGAGGCCGCGCTCGCCGCCGCCGCCGCGCTGGGGATCGCCTGCCCGCATCTGGGCGGGCTCGGCGGTGACGGCTTGTGGCTGATTCGCGATCCCGCCGGGCGCGTCACCGTGATCGACGCCGCCGGCCCGGCGGGAGCGGGAGCCGACGCCGCTTTCTACCGGACACGTGACTTTGACGAGCTTCCCCGGTGCGGCGCGCTTGCCGCCCTCACCGTGCCCGGAACGGTTGGCGGCTGGATGCGGGCGCAGGAAGCCGCGCGCGCCCATGGCGGGCGGATGCCGATGCGGCGGCTGCTCGAATCGGCGCTGGAACAGGCCCGCACTGGGCACACCGTCTCGTCCGGCCAGGTCCGTGCCGCCGCCCGGGCACGGGTGGAACTCGACGCCGTGCTCGGCTTCCGCACCGCCTTTCTCGCGTCGGACGGCACGGTTCCGGAGGCCGGCACGCATCAGCCCTGCGCGCGATTGGCCGATACGCTGGAACATCTCGCCCTCGCCGGACTCAGCGATTTCTACCGGGGCGATGTCGCGCGCGAGATGGCGGCGGATCTAGAACGGGCCGGCAGCCCGCTCGCCCGTGCCGACTTCACCGCCTATGCCGCCCGCACCCGGCCGGCGCTCAGCGTGAAGCTGCCGGGCCTGACATTGTGGGCGCCGCCTCCGCCGATGCAGGGGCTGTTGACGCTGCTGACCCTCGCGCTGTTCAGCCGGCTCGGCATCACCGAGGCCGAAGGCTTCGCGCCCGTCCATGGCCTGATCGAGGCCGCCCGGCGAGCGCAGGCGATCGCCGCGCCGGCGCTCACCGATTCCATCGTGCTCAGCGCCGACCCGGCCGAGCTGCTCGCCCCGGAGGCGCTGGCGCGCGCAGCGGCGGGGATCGACCTCCGGCGCGCCGCGCCGGCCCCGCGCCGGCCGGCCCCAGACATTGGCGGCGCGTGGATCGGTGCGGCGGATCGAAACGGCCTGGTGGTTTCCTGCGTGCAGTCGCTGCACGCGCCCTTCGGCTGCGGGCTGGTGCTGCCGGCGACCGGCGTGCTGATGAACAATAGCGGCGCCGCCTTCACGCTCGATCCGCGCGCCGTCGCCCCGCTGCAGCCCGGTCGCCGCCCGCCGGTGACGCTGAGCGCCGGCCTCGCGGTGCTGGCGGACGGTCGCGTCATCGGTCTTGGCAGCGGCGGCGACAGCCCGGCCCTGGCCGAGGCGCGCATTCTCAGCCGCTACCTCGCCGGCGCCCCGCTCGGGGCCGCGCTCGCCGCGCCGCGCTGGCGGCAGACCGACCGGCTGCTTCTGGAGGCGGGGTTTGACGAGCAGCTGGCCGACCGGCTGGCCGCCGCCGGTCACGATGTCGAGATCATCGGCGTGCCATTTTCCGATGCCATGGGATGCGCCGGCGTGGTGGTGCGGCATCCCGGCGCGACGGGGCTGGAAGGCGCGCATGATCCGCGCGGCGAGGGCGGCGCGGACGGGGTGTGAGACGGCGGGGGAGCCTCCCCCGACTTCATCGAACGGTCACAACAACATGCGAGACGCGCCGCCATGGACGTGATTCTCACCAATGCCCGCCTTGTTCTGGAAGACCGCGTGATCGACGGCACGCTGGTCCATGGGGAAGGGCGCATCCGCGCGATCGACGAAGGCCGCTCGCATCTTCCCGCCGCCATCGACTGCGAAGGCGCCTTTCTCGCGCCCGGGCTGATCGACCTGCACACGGACGCGCTGGAAGGCCATTTCGTGCCGCGCCCGAAAGTGATCTGGCCGGATTCCCGCGCCGCCGCGCTGGCGCATGACGCGCAGATGGCCGCCTCCGGCGTCACCACCGTCTATGACGCCATCTGCGCTGGCGGCTTCGACCAGGCCAAGGCCGACCGCCGGGCGCTGTATGAGGTGATGCTGGACGCGGTCGATTCCGGCGTCGAGCGCAACCTGTTCCGCGTCGACCACCGCATCCATCTGCGCTGCGAGCTGACCGACCGCACCCTGCCCGATCTCGTCGACGCCGCGCTCGGTCGGCCGACCCTGGCGCTCGCCTCGCTGATGGACCACACGCCCGGCACCCGCCAATGGCGCAATGTCGAGCATCTCAAGGTCTATCTCACCGGCATCGGCAAGAGCGGCGGCGATATCGACGCCGAGGTCGCCGACCGGATCGAACGCGCGCGCGGCGCGGTGGCGGAAAACTACCAGCGCATGGTGGCGCTGTTCGCCTCCTCCGGCCTCGTGCTGTCGAGCCATGACGACACCACGCCGGCCCATGTCGACGAGGCGCTGGCGGCCGGCTGCACCATTTCCGAATTCCCCACCACGCTGGAGGCGGCGCGTGCCGCCCGCGCGGGCGGGCTCGCCACCATTGGCGGCTCGCCGAATGTGGTGCGCGGCGGCTCGCATTCCGGCGGCGTGTCGATGCGCGAACTCGCCCGCGAGGGCCTGCTCGACGCGCTCGCCTCCGACTATGTGCCGGCAAGTCTGCTGCAGGGGGCGCTGGCGCTGACCCGCACCGCCGATCTCTCCCTGCCCGACGCCCTCGCCCTCGTCACCGCCGCCCCGGCCCGACTCGCCCGGCTGGAGGATCGCGGGCGGCTGCACGAGGGCCTGCGCGCCGATCTCGTGCGCTTCCGCCTCGCGGAGGACACGCCGCGCATCGACGAGGTGTTCGTCGCCGGCCGGCGCGTGTTCTGAAAAAGGGGTCGTCCATGACCGCGCAACCCAACCCCGCCGCCCCGCCGGCCGAGGCCGCCGCCCGCCCGGCGACGCCGCGCTACGCGCTCTACTTCGCCCCGCCGGCGCAGAGCCCGCTCTGGCGCTTCGGCTCCGCCGTACTCGGCTATGACGCGGAAGCCGGCACGCCGCCCGTGCCGCTGGCGCTGCGCCGCTTCGATGCCGCGCGCTGGAGCGAGATCACCGCCGAGCCCCGCCGCTATGGCTTCCACGCCACGCTGAAAGCCCCGTTCCGCCTCGCCCCCGGCCGCCGCGAAGCGGAACTCACCGCCGCCTGCGCCCGCTTTGCCGGCAACCGCGCCGGCTTTGCCTGCCCCGGCGTGACGCTGGCCAGCATCGGCCGCTTCCTCGCTTTGCGCCTCGCCGCGCCCAGCGCCGCGCTGGACCGGCTCGCCGCCGGCGCCGTGGCCGCGCTCGACGAATTCCGCGCGCCGATGACCGAGGCCGAGCGCGAAAAGCGCCTGCGCGCGCCGCTCACCCCGCGCCAGCGGGAGTATCTCGACCGCTGGGGCTATCCCTATGTGCTGGACGATTTCCGCTTCCACATGACGCTCACCGGCCCGCTGGAAGACGAGGAGCGGGCATTGGCCGAAGCGGAACTGGCCGAGCATTTCGCCGCCAGCGGCGGCGACGGCCCGCTCATCGTCCGCGAAATCGCGCTTTACCGGCAGGAGACCGGCGCGTTCCGGCTGATCGCCCGCTTTCCCTTCGGCAGCTGAAGGCAGGTCCGACCCATGGCACAGAAGCTCGGCCCGGCGCCGACCGTCGATCCCACCGCCGAGGTCACCCGCTCGACGCTGGGGCGCTATACCGAGGTGGGCCCGCGCACCCAACTGCTGGAAGTCGAGCTCGGCGACTATTCCTACGTGGTCAATGATTCCGACATCGCCTATGCGCGCATTGGCCGCTTCACCTCCATCGCCGCGATGACCCGGATCAACCCCGGCAACCACCCGATGCAGCGGGCCAGCCAGTCGCATTTCACCTACCGCGCCTCCGCCTATTTCGACGATGCGCAGGACGAGCCGGATTTCTTCGCCTGGCGCCGCGCCCAGCCGGTGAGCATCGGCCATGATGTCTGGATCGGCCATGGCGCCATCGTGCTGCCCGGCCGCCGCATCGGCGACGGCGCGGTGGTGGCGGCCGGCGCGGTGGTGACCAAGGATGTCGCGCCCTACACCATCGTCGCCGGCGTGCCGGCCAAGCCGGTGCGCGAGCGTTTCCCCGCCGCCATCGCCGCCCGGCTACAGGCGCTGGCCTGGTGGGACTGGGACCACGCGCGCCTGCGCGCCGCGCTGGAGGATTTCCGCACGCTCGCCATCGAGGCGTTTCTGGAAAAGCACGGAGGGTAGGCACCGACCCGGCCACCCTTGCGCCGGCTGCGCCGCGCCGCTACGCCTTGGCGGCAACGCAGGAGAACGCCATGGCCGCCAGCGCGCTTGATGTCGACGAGGTGCTCGCCCGCCGCCGGCTGCGGCGCAAGCTCGCCTTCTGGCGGGTGTTCGCGCTGCTGGTGGTTCTCTTCGGCGGGCTCGGCGCCTTTGCCTGGTGGAGCGACGGCGCGGTGCTGCCGCGCGCCTCCGCCCATGTCGCCCGCGTCACCATTGGCGGCGTCATCCGCAATGAGCGCGAGCGGATCGAGATGCTTGAGGCGATTGGCAAGTCCGGCGCCAAGGCGGTGATCCTGTCGATCGACAGCCCCGGCGGCACGGTGGTCGGCTCGGCGGCGCTCTATGACGCGCTGCGCCGGCTGGCGGAGAAGAAGCCGATCGTCGCGGTGGTGGGCGGCATGGCCGCTTCCGGCGCCTATATCGCCGCGCTCGGCGCCGATCACATCGTCGCGCCGCGCAACGCGCTGGTCGGCTCGATCGGGGTGATCTTCCAGTTCCCGAACTTCGCCGAGCTGATGAAGAATGTCGGCATCTCCTATGAGGAGATCAAGTCGAGCCCGCTCAAGGCCGCGCCGAACATGTTCGATCCGCCGACCGAGGAGGCGAGGGCCGCCGTGCGCGCGCTGGTGGCGGACAGCTATGACTGGTTCAAGGGCCTGGTCGCGGAGCGCCGGCTGCTCGACCCAGACAAGCTCGCCCTCGCCGCCGACGGACGGGTGTTCACCGGCCATCAAGCGCTTCCCATGCGCCTCATCGACGAGATCGGCGACGAGCGCACCGGCCGCGACTGGCTGGCGCGCGAGAAGGGGATCGCCAAGGATCTTCCCATACGTGACTGGCACACGGACCGCGCCGGCGACGAATTCGGCTGGCTGCACGCCCTCTCGGTGCGTCTGATGTCGTTGATCGGGCTTGAAGATATCGCCCGTCTCGTGGCAGATGCGGCGGGCGGGGCTGCGGAACAGGCCCGCCTTGACGGTCTTCTGGCCCTCTGGCACCCTCGCGGTGGCTAGACGGGGCCAAGAGCTTCCAAAATATAAATTTTTTGGAGTACCGACGAGCCGAACGGAAAAGGGGCCGGGGCGTCGATGATCAAGTCCGAATTGGTGCAGCGGATCGCCGAGGCGAATCCGCATCTTTATCAACGCGATGTCGAGAACATCGTGAATGCCATACTCGACGAGATCGTCGCGGCGCTCGGCCGCGGCGACCGGGTCGAGCTGCGCGGTTTCGGCGCCTTCTCCGTGAAGGCGCGCCCGGCCCGCACCGGGCGCAACCCGCGCACGGGCGAGCATGTGGATGTCGACGGCAAGGCCGTGCCCTATTTCAAGACGGGCAAGGAAATGCGCGAACGCCTGAACGATGGCGTCGACCTCGAATAAGGCTGACCCGAAGGGAGAAGTCGTGCTGCGTCGTCTACTGCTGATCCTCATCGTCCTGCCGGTCTCGGTGGGGCTCGTCATGCTCGCCGTGGCCAACCGCCATCCGGTGTCGCTGGTGATCGACCCGCTCACCGGGGCCGGCGGCTGGTCGGTGGAAGCGCCGCTGTTCCTCGTCATCTTCGCCGCGATGATCGTCGGCGTGGTGCTGGGCGGCGTCGCGGCGTGGTTCAGTCAGGGCCGCTACCGCAAGGCCGCCCGCCGCTCCGCCCGTGAGGCGCGCTCGGCCCATGCCGAGGTGGAAGAGCTGCGCGCCGCCCATCGCGACCCGGTGACGCGGCCGGTGCTCGCCCATCGTCGCGACGCGGCCTGACGGAACCTTCCCATGAGCGATGTGCGCTTCGTGTCGTCCGGCGAGATCGCCGGGCTGCTGACCTTTCCCGCGCTGATCGATGCGCTTGAGGCCGCCTTTCGCCGCCGCATCACCGTGCCGGTGCGCCATCACCACACCATGCCGCGCCCGGATGGCGACGCAACCGCGCTGCTGATGCCGGCCTGGACCAGCGAGGGCACCGAGGACGACGTGTACGGCACCAAGCTGGTGACCGTTTTTCCCGGCAACAGCGCCCGGGGCCTCGAAAGCATCACCGGGCTCTATCTGCTCAATTCCGGCGCCACCGGCCAACCGCTGGCGGTGATGGACGCGCGCACCCTCACCGTGTGGCGCACCGCCGCCGCCTCCGCGCTCGCCGCCCGCTACCTCGCGCGTGAAGATGCCTCAAGCCTGGCGGTGATCGGGGCCGGTGCGCTCGCGCCCTATCTCGCCCGCGCTCATGCCAGCGTGCGCCCGATCCGCACCATCACCATCTGGAACCGCACGCTCGCCAAGGCGGAAGCGCTGGCGGAAACCCTGCGTGCCGAGGGCTTCAATGCCACGGCCGAGGCCGATCGCGGCGCGGCCATTGCGGGAGCGGACATCGTCACGTCAGCCACGCTCTCGCCGCAGCCGCTGGTGGAAGGGCGCTATCTCGGCCCCGGCCAGCATGTCGACCTCGTCGGCGGCTTCACCCCGATCATGCGCGAGGCCGACGACGAGGCGATCCGCCGGGCGCGCGTTTATGTCGATACCCGCGCCGGGGCCGGCAAGGAGGCGGGCGACATCGTCATCCCGCTGGCGAGCGGCGTGCTGGCGCCGGAGGACATCCAGGGCGATCTGTTCGAGCTGACCGCCGGCACCGCCAAGGGGCGCGGCAGCGCCGACGAGATCACCCTGTTCAAATCGGTCGGCACTGCCATCGAGGACCTCGCCGCCGCCGAGCTGGTGTGGAAGGCGCTGAAGGGCTGAGGAGCCGGCGCCGCATCGGCCGCCTGCGTCCTTCGAGGCACGGCCGGGGCCGGGCACCTCAGGATGACGGGCCGCTCAATGCCCCGGCTTGCCCTGCGCCTTCACCCGCGCCGCGTCGAGCCGCTCAATGATCGCCTTCGCCACCAGCGTCACCAGCGCCACCAGGGTCAGCAGCGTCGCCACCGCGAAGGCGGCGACCGCGTTATTGTCCTGGTAGAGCAGTTCGATCTGCAGCGGCAGCGTGTTGGTCTGGCCGCGAATATTGCCCGCCACCACCGACACCGCACCGAATTCACCCATCACGCGCGCATTGCACAAGGCCGCGCCATAGAGCAGGGCGAAGCGGACATTGGGCAGGGTGACGAGGCGCAGGATGCGCCAGCCCCCCGCCCCCAGCGTTACCGCCGCCTCTTCCTCCTCCGACCCTTGCGCGATCATCAGCGGGATCAGCTCGCGGGCGACGAAGGGGGCGGTGACGAACAGGCTGGCGAGGATGATCGCCGGCACGGCGAACATGATCTTGATGTCGTGCTCGGCCAGCCAGGGCCCCAGCAGCCCCTGCGCGCCATAGACGAAGAGATAGGCGACGCCGGCGATGATCGGCGAAATGGAGAAGGGCAGTTCCACCAGCGCCACCAGCAGATTGCGGCCGGGAAAGCGGAACTTGGCGATGCACCAGGCCGCCGCGATGCCAAAGGCCACATTCACCGGCACAACGATCAGCGCGGTGAACAGGGTCAGGCCGATGGCGTATTGCGTGTCCGGCGCGGCGAAGGAGGCGGCATAGGCGGCCATGCCGTGCTTGAACGCCTCGACAAAGATCGCCAGCAGCGGCGCCACCAGCACCAGCGCGGTGACGAGCAGCACCCCGCCCACCAGCACGCGGCGCGTCGCCGGCCCGTCGCCGACGCGGATGCGGCCCGACGCGGGCGCGGCGGCGGGGGGAAGGGAGGGGCCGGGAGACGGTTCGACTTCCATGCTCAATCCCCCGTGCCGATGCGGCGCTGCTGCCAGAGCTGAAGCATGTTGACCAGGAACAGCAGGACGAAAGCAAAGCCCAGCAGCGTCGCGGCGATGGCGGCGGCCGCGGGGTAATCATATTCCTCGATGCGGATGAAGGTCAGCAGCGACACCACCTCGGTCTTCAGCGGCAGGTTGCCGGCAATGAAGATGATGGCGCCGAACTCGCCCAGCGAGCGGGCGAAGCCCAGTGAGGCGCCGGTGAGGAAGGCCGGCAGGATGGCGGGAAAGATGATGCGCGCGAAGATGCGCAGATCCGAGGCGCCGAGCGTCGCCGCCGCTTCTTCCACATCGGCCGCGAGATCCTCCAGCACCGGCTGCACCGTGCGCACCACGAAGGGGATGGAGGTGAAGGCCATGGCGATGGCGATGCCGAGCGGGGTGTAGGCGACATCGATGCCGAGCGCCGCCAGCGGCCCGCCGAACCAGCCATTCTTCACGAACAGCGCGGAGAGGGCGAGGCCGGCGACGGCGGTGGGCAGCGCGAAGGGCACATCGACCAGCGCGTCGAGATAGCGCTTGCCGGGAAACTCGTAGCGCACCAGCACCCAGGCGAGGGCGAGGCCGTAGATGCAGTTGAACAAGGTCGCCAGCGCGGCGGTGGAAAGGGTGATGCGGAAGGCGGCCAGCGTGCGCGCCCCGCTCATAATGGCGAGATAGCGCTCCCAGCCGACATCCAGCGCCTGCCAGACCAGCGCGCCGAGCGGCAGCAGCACGATCAGGCTGAGATAGAGCACGGTGATGCCGAGCGAGAGCGAGAAGCCCGGTATGACGCGGTTCAACGGTCGGCTCCTTGCGTCGGTCGCACCGACCGGGGTCGGGCAGCGGTGAAAAGGCAATGGCCGGGACGAGCCCGGCCATGCCGCAGTTCAACGGAGAAGTCCAGCGCGAAACGGCTATTCACACGAATGCCGTGCGAAACCGCACACCTCACGGGGCGACGAACAGCTCGTCGAGCTTGCCGCCGGAGGCGAAGTGGGTCTTCTGCGCATTGGCCCAGCCGCCGAACACATCCTCGACCTTGACGAGGCGGACGGGGGCAAACTTGGCCTTGAACTCCTCGGCGACCTTGGGGTCGACGACGCGGTTGTTGAACTCGGCGGCGACCTTCTGGCCCTCGGGCGAATAGAGATAGGTCAGGTAATCGGTGGCGATCTGGCGCGAGCCGCGCTTGTCGACCACCTTGTCCACCACCGCGACCGGGAATTCGGCGAGCAGGCTCACCTCCGGCACCACGACCTGGAACTTCTTGTCCTTGTAGGCGTCCTTCACGCCGATCACCTCGGCCTCGAAGGTGATGAGCACGTCGCCCTGCTCGCGCTCGACAAAGGAGGTGGTGGCGCCGCGCCCGCCGGTGTCGAACACCACGACGTTGGAGAGCAGCTTCTTGGCGAAGGCGTCGGCCTTGGCCACGTCGCCGTTAAACTTCTCCAGCGCGAAGGCATAGGCGGCGAGATAGGTGTAGCGCGCATTGCCCGAGGTCTTCGGGTTGGGGAACACCAGCTTCACGTCGTCGCGGACGAGGTCGTCCCAGTTCTTCACGTTCTTCGGGTTGCCCTCGCGCACGAGGAAGGCCGGGAACGAGTACCAGGGCGAGGAGCCGTTGGGCAGGCGGCTCTGCCAGTCCTTGGCGACGAAGCCCTTGTCGACGAGGAAGGTGATGTCGGTGATCTGGTTGAAGGTCACCACGTCGGCCTCAAGGCCCTCGACGATGGAGCGCGCCTGCTTGGAGGTGCCGGCATGGCTCTGGTTGACCTTGATCTCCTTGCCGGTCTTCGCCTTGTAGGCCGGCTCGAACTGCTTGTTCTCGGCGTCGAACAGTTCGCGCGCGACATCGTAGGAGGCGTTGAGGATCTGGTTCGGCTCCTGCGCGCGGGCCTGCGGCACGGCGAGGGCGAACGGCGCCAGCGTGGCGGCGAGGGTCGCGGTCAGAATCAGGCGGCGCGAGAGGCGCATGGGCAGTCTCCACGAACGGGCGCGACGGGGGCGTCGCTGCCGTAAACACGTAAATTCTACGTGAATTAAAAGATTTCACACTGAAGTTTGTGTAGCACGCGATCTGCCGCAGCGAAAGAGGGGAATGTCGCGTGGTGCGGCGCAGCGACGCCAGGCGGGGCTCAGCGGCGCGCAAGGGCCCGGCGCGAGAGCGCGACGTGGCGGCTGATATAGGCCTCGCAGCCCAGCGCGCCGGAGGTCATCCGGCGCTGGGCAGCGGCGGCACGGGCGTCCCGCCGGGCCGGATCGGCGGCGAGTTCGCGCACCGCCGTCCGCAGCGCGGCGGCATCGCCCACCGGCACATAGGTCGCCTCCGCCTCGTCGAAATTGGCGTCGAGCCCGCCGGTGCGGGTGGCGACCAGCGCCAGCCCGCACAGGGCCGCTTCCTGCAGCACGGTAATGCCGCTGGCGTGCAGGTTCTCCTTCAGCGGCACCACCATGAGTGCGTTGGTCGCGTAGAGCCGCAGCAATTCGTCATTATGGGCCGGCGCGACCACCCGGACATTGGCGTGCGGCCGGGTCAGGCGCGGGTCGATGGCGCGCGAGACGATGGTGAGTTCGATGTCGTTCTGGCTTCCCAGCGCCGCCAGCAGCGTCGCCCAGTCGCGGTGGCGGTCATTGCCGACACTGAGCACCTTCACCGGCCGCACCGGGGCGCGCAGCGGGGGCAACACGGTCTCATTGGGAATGCCGAACGGCACCAGCTCGGCGTCGGGGCGGCCGAACACCGCCTGGGCGCGGCGCCGGTTCTCCGGGGAATGGAAGGTCAGCACATCGACCCGCCGGAGCAGCCACCGGTAGAGCGGACGGTGGAGCGGCGACAGCCGCCGCCACTCATCCATCAGCCACACCGACTGGCCGAGGAGCTTGGGCCGGGACGAACGCCGTGCCAGCGACAGCAGCATCGCCACCGCGAGAAACTGGGCCTCGGTGTGCGTCCACACAATGTCGGCCCGGAAGATCTCCGCCCGGTTGCGGAGCGCATGGACGAGGTCGAAGCCCAGCGCCAGCCGCAGCGCGCCGCGCAGACCCTTCCCGAGCAGCCCTTCACGACCCGCGCGCGAGAAGCGGACTTCGCAGCCCTCGCGCTCGGCGCGCCGGTAGCCATAGGGCGAGGGGTCGTTGATGCCGATGAGCGCACCGCTCCGCTGGTTCCGCTCCCATTCGGCCGCGTCCTGGCCGTGCGAAAGCTGCACGAAGACCTTGATCGGGTGCGGATCGGTCATGGCGGTCGTCATCGCGAGGGCTTCTGGTGAAGGCCGGTTGCGCGCGGGAGATCGGCCGGCCACGCCGCGGCACGCTAGGACGCCGTATCCAAGAGGGGAACAGCCCGCACCGAGAAAAACCGATTTATGATGAGGATTATTCTCAGAATCCGTCCACAGGCGCCTGCCGCCTCTGGCCGCGTGCGTGTCGCCGGGCTTCTGCGCCGGAGTCAGCCCCGTCCTCGGCGATGCCCTCGCGTCAAAGAGCCGTTCATGCTAGGTGGCTCTGTTCCGAGGAGGCGGCCTTGTCGCTTGAGATCAAAATCTGCGGGCTGAGCACCGCCGAGACGCTGGAGGCGTCCGTCAGTGCCGGTGCGGACATGGTGGGCATGGTGTTCTTCGCCCCCTCGCCGCGCCATGTCGACCTCGCCACCGCCGCCACCCTCGGCGCTCAGGCGCGCGGGCGGGCGCAGATCGTCGCGCTCACCGTCGATGCCGACGACGCGACGCTGGCCGCCATCATCGACGCGCTGCGCCCCGACATGCTGCAGCTGCACGGTCGCGAGAGCGTGGAGCGCGTCGCCGCCATCCGTGCCCGCTTCGGCCTGCCGGTCATGAAGGCGCTCGGCATTGCCTCAGCCGAAGACCTTGCCGCGCTGGCCGCCTATGAAGGCGTGGCCAACCGGCTGCTGCTCGACGCCAAGCCGCCCGAGGGCGCCACCCTGCCCGGCGGCAATGGCGTCGCCTTCGACTGGAACCTCATCGCCGGCCTTGACCTCGCCCGGCCCTTCATGCTGTCAGGCGGGCTCGACCCGGAAAACGTCGCGGACGCGGTGCGGCTCATCCATCCGCCCGGCCTCGACGTATCCTCCGGTGTCGAACGTGGACCCGGCATCAAGGACCCGTCCCGCATCGAGGCCTTCTTGCGCGCCGCGCGGACGGCCGAGGCGCAAGGATCTTCCGCCCCGACCGGCGACACCGCCCACGGCTCCGCGCCGACGCCGCCTTCACCTGCCAGAGAGACGAGCCCGTCGTGAACGCTCCCAATTCCTTCCGCACCGGCCCCGACGAGAACGGGCATTTCGGCCTCTTCGGCGGCCGTTTCGTTGCCGAAACGCTCATGCCGCTCATCCTCGATCTGGAGACGGCCTATAACGAAGCCAAGGCCGATCCCGCCTACAAGGCGGAGATGGATGCCGGGCTGAAGCACTATGTCGGCCGGCCGAGCCCGCTCTATTACGCCGAGCGGCTGACCGAGCATCTGCGCGCCGGCGCGCCGGCAGGGATGGGCGCGAAGATTTACTTCAAGCGCGAAGAGCTGAATCACACCGGCTCGCACAAGGTGAACAACGTCCTCGGCCAGATCCTGCTCGCCCGCCGCATGGGCAAGAAGCGGATCATCGCCGAGACCGGCGCCGGCCAGCACGGCGTCGCCACCGCCACGCTCTGCGCGCGCTACGGCCTCGAATGCGTCGTCTATATGGGCGCCGTCGACGTTGCCCGGCAGGCGCCCAACGTGTTCCGCATGAAGATGCTCGGCGCCAGCGTCGTCCCCGTCCAGTCCGGCTCGAAGACGCTGAAGGACGCGATGAACGAGGCGCTGCGCGACTGGGTGACCAACGTCGCCGACACCTTCTACTGCATCGGCACGGTGGCGGGCCCGCACCCCTACCCCGCCATGGTGCGCGACTTCCAGAGCATCATCGGCACCGAGACCCGCGAGCAGATGCTGGAGATGGAAGGCCGGCTGCCGGACAGCCTGATCGCCTGCATCGGCGGCGGCTCCAACGCCATGGGCCTGTTCCACCCCTTCCTCGATGACCCGAGCGTGAAGATCTTCGGTGTCGAGGCCGCCGGCCACGGCATCCCCTCCGGCCAGCACGCCGCCTCGCTCACCGGCGGGCGCCCGGGCGTGCTGCACGGCAACCGCACCTATCTGCTGATGGACGGGGACGGCCAGATCGCCGAGGCGCATTCCATCTCCGCCGGCCTCGACTATCCCGGCATCGGGCCGGAGCATTCCTGGCTGCACGACACCGGCCGCGCCACCTATATCTCCGCCACCGATGACGAGGCGCTGGAAGCGTTCCAGCTGGTGGCGAAGCTCGAAGGCATCATCCCGGCGCTGGAGCCGGCGCATGCGCTGGCCAAGGTCGCGCAGCTCGCCCCCACCTTCCCGGAAGATCACCTGATGGTGGTCAACCTCTCCGGCCGTGGCGACAAGGACATCCCGCAGGTGGCGGACATTCTGGGAACGAGCCTATGAGCACCCGCATCGAAACCCGTTTCCGCGCCTGCGCGGCCGAGGGGCGCGCCGCGCTCGTCACCTTCATCACCGCCGGCGATCCCGACCATGATACCTCGCTCGCCTTGCTCAAGGCGCTGCCGGCGGCGGGCGCCGACATCATCGAACTCGGCGTGCCCTTCACCGACCCGATGGCCGACGGCCCGGCGATCCAGGCCGCGGGCCTGCGCGCGCTAGCGGCCGGCCAGACGCTGGCCAAGACGCTTGCCATGGTGAAGACCTTCCGCGAGAGCGACGCCACCACGCCGCTGGTGCTGATGGGCTATTACAACCCGGTCTATGTCTATGGCGTCGAACGCTTCCTGGCCGACGCCAAGGCGGCGGGCGTCGACGGCCTCGTGGTGGTCGACCTTCCGCCGGAGGAAGACGGCGAACTCTGCCTGCCGGCGCTGGCGGCGGGGCTCGACTTCATCCGCCTCGCCACCCCGACCACCGACGACCAGCGGCTGCCGGCCGTGCTGAAGCACACGGCGGGCTTCGTCTATTACGTCTCCATCACCGGCATCACCGGCGCGGCGCAGGCCGACCCGGACGCGGTCGGCCGGGCGGTGGCGCGGATCAAGCGCCACACCACGCTGCCCGTCGCGGTCGGCTTCGGCGTGAAGACGCCGGAGAGCGCCGCCGCCATCGCCGCCAATGCCGATGGCGTGGTGGTCGGCTCGGCGCTGATCGACGCGCTGCGCGCCACGCTCGATGCCGAGAACCGCGCCACGCCCGCGACCATTACCGCCGTCACCGATCTGGTCGGCCGGCTCGCCCAGGCCGTGCGCGGGGTACGCCGCCAGGCGGCGGAATAGCGATCAAAGCCGGCGCACGCCCGCGCGGCCGCGGCCGAATCGCGCGTGCGCCTTTTCATCGCCCTTCTGCGGCATTAGATGAGGGGCGGCCGGCGGCGGGGAGACCCCCGTCGCGGCCGCTGCGTCACCGTCCGGAGCCCGACCGTTGAACTGGATCTCGAACGTCGTCCCCAAGCTGAGCTCCTTCCTGAACCGTCGGGAAGTGCCGGAAAATCTCTGGGTGAAGTGCCCGGAGACGGGGCAGATGGTGTTCCATAAGGATCTGGAGGCGAATCTCCACGTCGTCCCCGGCTCCGGCTATCATATGCGCATGGACCCGACGGCGCGTCTGCGCTCGGTGTTCGACGGCGGCAAATGGTACGATATCGGCCTGCCGGCGGTGGCCATCGACCCGCTGAAGTTCCGCGACGAGAAGCGCTATGTCGACCGCCTCAAGGACGCCCGGACCAAGACCGGCGCGCAGGACGCGGTGAAGGTCGGTTATGGCAAGCTGGAAGGCCTGCCCGTCACCGTGGCGGTGCAGGATTTCGGCTTCATGGGCGGTTCGCTCGGCATGGCGGCGGGCGAGGCCATCGTCACCGGGCTTGAGACCGCCGCCTCGCGCGGCACGCCCTTCATCATGTTCGCCTCCTCCGGCGGCGCGCGCATGCAAGAAGGCATCCTCTCGCTGATGCAGATGCCGCGCACCACCTGCGCCATCCAGGAACTGCGCGAAGCGAAGCTCCCCTATATCGTGGTTCTGACCAACCCGACCACGGGTGGCGTCACCGCCTCCTATGCCATGCTGGGCGACATCCAGATCGCCGAGCCGGGCGCGCTCATCGGCTTCGCCGGCCCGCGCGTCATTGAGCAGACCATCCGCGAGAAGCTGCCGGAGGGCTTCCAGCGCGCCGAATATCTGCGCGACCACGGCATGATCGACCTCGTCGTCCACCGCCACCAGATGCGCCCGACGCTGGCGCGGCTCTGCCGCCTGCTGATGCGCGCCCCGGCCGTGGCGGGCGAGACCAAGGCCGCAGCAAAGCCCGCCGAGGACAAGGCGGCCGAAGCCCCGGCCCTGCCGGTCCCCGCCGCCAACCCCGCGCCCGCCAGCGCCTGAGGCCCCCATGAGCGCGCTTCCAGCCGCCGGCCCCGCGCCCACCGAGGGGCCGCGGGCGCCGGTCGACGACATTTTCGACCGGCTGCTGGCGCTGCACCCGAAGCTGATCGACCTCTCGCTCGACCGGATGTGGCGGCTGCTGGAGCGGCTCGGCCATCCCGAGCGGCGGCTGCCGCCGGTGATCCATGTCGCCGGCACCAATGGCAAGGGCTCCACCGTCGCCTTCATGCGGGCGATCCTGGAAGCCGCCGGCCAGCGCGTGCATGTCTACACCTCGCCGCATCTGGTGCGCTTCAACGAGCGCATCCGCCTCGCCGGCACGCTGGTGGACGATGCCCGCCTCACCGGCGCACTGGCGCGGGCGGAAGAGGCCAATGGCGGCGAACCGATCACCTTTTTCGAGATCACCACGGCGGCGGCGCTGCTGCTGTTCGCGGAAACCCCCGCCGACATCTTGCTGCTGGAAGTCGGCCTCGGCGGCCGGCTCGACGCCACCAATGTGATCGAGCGGCCGCTGGTGAGTGTCATCACCCCGGTCTCCATCGACCATGTCGATTTCCTCGGCGAGACCGTGGCGGAGATCGCCGGCGAAAAGGCCGGCATCCTCAAGCGCGGCGTGCCCGCCGTGCTCGGCCACCAGCCGCGCGAGGCGCTGCGCACGATCGAACGGCAGGCGGCGCGGCTCGGCGTGCCGCTCTCGGTCATGGGCGAGCACTATCAGGCGCATGAGGAAGGCGGCAGGCTGGTCGTCGCCGACGAGGCGGGACTGCTCGACCTGCCGCGCCCGCGCCTCGTCGGCCCGCACCAGATCGTCAATGCCGGCCTCGCGGTGGAAGCGTTGCGCGTCGCCAATCTCGGCCTGCCGCCCGCCGCCTTCGAGGAAGGCATGCGCGCCGCGCAATGGCCGGCGCGGCTGCAGCGGCTGGGCCCCGGCCCGCTCACCGCCCGCGCGCCGGAAGGCGTCGACATCTGGCTCGATGGCGGGCACAACGCCGCCGGCGGTCAGGCGCTCGCCGCCGCACTGGCCGATCTCGAAGACCGGGTGTCGCGGCCGCTGGTGCTGATCGTCGGCATGCTGGGCAACAAGGATGCGGACGCCTTCCTCGCGCCCTTCGCCGGCCTCGCCCGCGAGCTGATCGCGGTGCCGGTGCCGGGCGAGCACAAGGGCGCGGCGCCGGAGGCGCTGGCGGAAGCGGCGCGGGGGCACGGGCTCGACGCCTCCACCGCGCCGAGCGTCGCCGCCGCGCTGGAAGGGCTGGCGGAATTTCCCGTCGGGGCCGCGCCGCGCGTGCTGATCGCCGGCTCGCTCTATCTCGCCGGCGCCGTGCTGGGCGAGAACGGCTCACTGCCGGACTGAGGCGCAGGTTTCCGCGCAGGCCGGCGCGAACCTTGGCGCGCAAACGACAATCCCGGACACGGCCTCGCGGCCGTTCCGGGATGATGCCGGTCGAAGGGCGGCCGCCGCGCCTCAGCGCGGGGCCAGCACCATGATCATCTGGCGGCCTTCCAGCGAGGGCTCGGCCTCGACCTTGGCAATGGTCGCCAGCTCTTCCTTCACCTTGTTGAGCAGCTTGTAGCCGAGCTCCTGATGCGCCATCTCGCGGCCGCGGAAGCGCAGGGTGATCTTCACCTTGTCGCCTTCGTCGAAGAAGCGGTGGATGGCCTTCATCTTCACCTCATAGTCATGGGTGTCGATGCCGGGCCGCAGCTTGATTTCCTTGATCTCGACGACGTGCTGCTTCTTGCGCGCCTCGTTGGCCTTCTTCTGGTTCTGGTATTTGAACCGGCCATAGTCGAGAATCTTGCAGACGGGCGGGGCCGAGTTCGGCGCGATCTCGACGAGATCGAGGCCGGCGTCCTGCGCCATCGCAATCGCATCGCGCGTCAGCACGACGCCGCGATTCTGCCCGTCCTGATCGATGAGCTGAACTTCGCGGATGCGGATATCTTCGTTGACGCGCGGACCGTCCTTTTCCGGCGCGACGGGTCTCATGGGGCGGCGAATGGCGTCTTCTCCTCTGCCATTTCAGAATGTGGCGTTTCCACCGCGCTTCGAAGGGTCGCCGGCCGGCTGATTTCCGCGCGCGTAAAACGGTCGCAGAAGATCGTGACAAACCCGTCAGAAGTCAACGGCGGTAAAGCACGGATCGCATGTAATAACGCAGGCTCGGCCGGCTTTCGTCGTCACCTGGCCCGCCGGCCCTGTTCCCACGCGAGGTGTGCCTGTAAGCCAAGATGGCGCGCGCGCCTCGAATCGCAAGGCTTTCGCTGATCAAGAGGTTGCCGCGCACCGTTCGCCTACCGACCGGAGGACAATGATGAGCGAGGCCACCCCCACCCGTCCCGATGCGGGCGCCGCCCCTTCCTTCCTCACTGTGGGCGCGGATGCCCGCGCCATCGCGGTGCGCGTCACTCCCGGCCGCGCGAGCCCGGAACATCCCGGCATCCTGTGGTGCGGCGGCTTTCTCTCCGACATGCGCGGCACCAAGGCGGAAGCTCTGGCGGACTGGGGCGCGGCGCACGACCGGCGCGTGGTGCGCTTCGACTATTCCGGCCATGGCGAATCCGGCGGCGCCTTCGAGGAGGGCACCATCTCGCGCTGGGCCGAGGACGCCTTCGCCGTGTTCGACCGGATGACCGAGGGCCCGCAGATCGTCGTCGGCTCCTCCATGGGCGGCTGGATCGCCCTGCTGCTCGCCCGGGCGCTGGCGGCGCGGGGCGAGAGCGCCCGCCTCGCCGCGCTGGTGCTGATCGCCCCGGCACCGGACTTCACGGAAGAGCTGATGTGGAAGGCGATGCCGGAGGATGTCCGTGCCGCGCTGCTGCATGACGGGCGCTGGGTGCGCCCTTCGCAGTATGGCCCCGGCCAGGTCATCACCCGGGCGCTGATCGAGGACGGGCGGCAGAACCTCGTGCTCGGCGCGCCCTTCGCGGTCGGCTGCCCGGTGCGCATCCTCCAGGGCGTGGCCGACCCGGATGTGCCGTGGCAGCATGCGCTGCGGCTCGTCACCTGCCTCGCCGAGGACGATGTGGTGCTGAGCCTGATCAAGGATGGCGACCACCGCCTCTCGCGGCCCGAGGATATCGAGCGGATTCTGGCGGCGGTGCAGGAAGTGGGGTGAGGGCGCGCCTGCGCGCGCTCAGCCCGGCGCGCGCAGGAAGACGATCTCGCTGCTGTCGTAGCGGCGGCGCTCCAGTTCCTCGAAACCTTCCGGGGCGGCGAAGGCGGCCTCGACCGATTCCTCCACCACGACGAGTGCGTCCGGCGCCAGCCATTTGCCGGAAAGGGCGCTCGCCAGCGCCTTTTCCGCCAGCCCGCGCCCATAGGGCGGATCGCAGAAGACGAGATCGAAGGCGTCATTGGCGAAGGCCTCGCCCAGCTTCGTCGCGTCGCGGCGGAAGATGCGGGTGATGCCGCCGACGCCGAGCGTCTCGACATTGGCGCGGATCAGCCCGCGCGGCTCCGGCGCCTCGTCGACGAACACCGCGAGCTTCCCCCCGCGCGAGAGCGCTTCCAGCCCCAGCGCGCCGGTGCCGGCGAACAGGTCGAGCACGCGGGCGCCGTCGGCGGCATCGCCATAGGCATGGGCGAGCACATTGAACAGCGCCTCGCGCAGCCGGTCGGAGGTCGGCCGCGTGGCGTTGGAGGAGGGGCCGCGCAGCGCGCGACCCTTGAAGCGCCCGCCGACGATGCGCATCGAACCGCCCCGTCAGCCGCGCGGCGACCGCGGCGGACGCCCGCCCGGTTTACCACCAGACGGCTTGCCCCCGGTGGGGCGACCACCGGAAGGCTTGCCACCGGCGGGGCGGCCACCTGCGGGTTTTCCGCCGAAGGACTTGCCGCCGAAGGATTTGCCGCCCGCGGGCTTGTCACCGAAGGATCGGCCACCCGGCTTGCCGCCCCCCGAACGCCCTTCCGGCCGGTCGGCGAAATTCTTGGCACCATAGCTCTTGCCGCCCGCCGGCCGGTCACCGAAGGAGCGGGCCGGGCGATCGCCGCGCGACGCGCGGTCACCACGGTCCTCGCGCGGCGGACGGTCGTCCCGCGCGGGCCGGTCGTCGCGGCTGCGGAACGGGCGCGCGCCCTCGGGGCGCGGGGCGCGCTCGCGGAAGGGGCGGTCGCCCTCGGGACGCTCGCGGCGGGGCGGGCGTTCGTCACCCTCCGCGCGCGGGCGGAAGCTGCGCGACTGCTCGGACTTCACCCGGCCGCTATAGGGCCGGTCGCTGCCGGCGCCGCGGAAGGGGCGCTCTCCCTCCGTCCGCTGGGGACGCTCGCCGCGTTCGCGGAACGGGCGCGCGGGGCGCTCGCCACGCGGCGCGCGGTCGCCGCCTTCGTCGCGGCTACGGAAAGGACGCTCGGAACGTTCGCCCGCCTCGCCCTCGCGCTCGACACGCGGGCGGGAGGGGCGCGGCCCGCCGACCTTGCGGTCGCGGCTCTTGGCGCCGGCGCGGGCGGGACGCTCGCGGAAGGGACGCTCCTCGCGCTCGGCACCACTCTCCATCTCACCGGCCCGCTCGGGCCGCTTGCGGAAGGTGCGCTCGCCGCCGCGCTCGCCAGCAGGAGCACCGGGACGCGCTCCGGTGCGCACGCTGGCGCGCTCCTCGTCACGGCGGACGCGGGCCGGGGCGGGCTCGGGCACGGGTTCGGTGGAGCGCACGCGCTGCACCAGCACCTTGCGGCCCTTGCGGTCGGCGACGACACCGGCGGTCACGCTCTTGCCCTCGCCCGGCTCGGTGTCGATGGGCAGGCGACGGTGGCGGTCCTCCGCCCCTTCCGGCTTGGCGTAGCGCGCCTTGCCGGGCTTTGCCGGGCGCTTGGGCGCCTCGTCCTCGGCATGGTTGAACAGCGGCCCCTCGAAATCCGCGCCCGCCTGCTTGGCCAGCGCCTCGCCGAGCTGGTCGGCGAGAATGCGGGTGCGCACCTCCTCCGCCTCGCCCTGCGCCAGCTCGCCGAGCTGGAACGGGCCATAGGACAGGCGGATCAGCCGGTTCACGTCGAGCCCGAGCGAGCCGAGCACATTGCGCACTTCGCGGTTCTTGCCCTCGCGCAGCGCCAGGGTCAGCCACACATTGGCGCCCTGCACGCGGTCGAGCACCGCCTCGATCGGGCCATACTGCACCCCGTCGACGGTGACGCCGGCGATCAGCGCGTCGAGCTTGTCCTGGGTGATGTCGCCCTTGGCGCGCACGCGGTAGCGGCGGAGCCAGCCGGTTTCCGGCAGCTCCAGCACCCGCGAGAGCCCGCCATCATTGGTGAGCAGGATCAGCCCCTCGGTGTTGAGGTCGAGCCGGCCGACGGAGACGAGGCGCGGCAGGCCGGGGGGCAGGATCTCGAACAGGGTCGGGCGCCCTTCCGGGTCGTAATTGGTCGTCACCACGCCCTTGGGCTTGTGGTAGAGAAAAAGCCGCGTGCGCTCGCGGTCGGGCAGCTTCGCCCCGTCGACGGTGATCTCGTCCTCGGCGGTGACGGTGCGGGCGGGGCTTTCCAGCACCTCGCCATTCACCGCCACGCGCCCGGCGAGGATCCATTCCTCGATCTCGCGGCGCGAGCCGAGCCCGGCGCGGGCCACCACCTTGGCGACGCGCTCGGCCTCGCGCGGGCCGGCCTCCTCCGGCGCCGCCGGGCGGGCGGGGCGGGGGACGCGGTTGTGTTCCTTGCGGGGCGGCGTGTTTTTGGGCATGGGGATTGATCCGGTCTCCGGGCGGCGGGTGCTAGCATGTCCTGCGGGGGGATGCGAGCTTTTGGCGAGATTTCGGGCGAGCAGAGCCTTGACGAGCGACGATTGCGACGCCAGCGGCCGGGCACGCCGCGACTTCATGCAGCTGGCCCTCGATGAGGCGGCGCGTGCCGCTGCCCGCGGCGAGGTGCCGGTGGGCGCGGTGCTGGTGCGCGCCGGCGAGGTGCTGGCCGCCGACGGCAACCGCACGCGCGAACTCTCCGACCCCACCGCCCACGCGGAAATACTGGTGCTGCGCGCCGGGGCCGCGCGCCTCGGCAATGACCGGCTCGGCGAGTGCGATCTCTACGTCACGCTGGAGCCCTGCACCATGTGCGCGGCGGCGATTTCCTTCGCCCGGCTGCGGCGGGTCTATTATGGCGCCGCCGATCCCAAGGGCGGGGCGGTGGAGAGCGGCGTGCGCTTCTTCGCCCAGCCCACCTGCCACCACCGGCCGGAGGTCTATGGCGGCTTCCGCGAGCGCGAATCGGCGCAGATTCTGCGGGATTTCTTCGCCGGGCGGCGGGGATAAGACCTAGCCCAGCACCGCCTCCAGCCGGCGCTTCACCTCGTCCTTGACCGGCTCGGCGGCTTTCAGGATGGCGGCGGCGCGGAAGAAATCCAGCACGCGGAAATCATGCACGTTGGGGCGGATGAGAATGTCCGGCGCGCCCGCCTTCAGCTTCTCGCCGACAATGGAGGACGCCATGATCTGCAGCGTGGCGAACATCGCCTCGAAGGGTGCGGGCACGCCGCGCGTCTCGGTGCCGTGGCCGCCGGTGATGTCGACCGCGATCACCACATCGGCGCGGCTGCGCAAAAGGTCGAAGGGCAGCGGGTTCACTGCCCCGCCATCCACCAGCGTGTGGCCGTCATGCTGCACCGGGCGGATGAGACCGGGAATGGCGAGAGAGGCCGCCAGCGCCGGGCGGATCGGCCCCGCTGTGAAGGTGCGCTCGCAGCGCTCCCAATAATCGGTGGCCACCACCCGCAGCGGAATGGACAGTTCCTCGAACGTGTCGGGCACCATCTTGGGCAGGAAGCCGCCGATGAAGCGCTCGGCGTCGATCAGCACCGGATTGCCCAGCCCGGCGCCGAACAGGTCGGCGATGCGCCCGACACGGGCGGCGAGCAGGCGCTTCATCACCTCGCCGCGATTCTTCAGCGTGTGAGTGACGAGATGGCGGATGTCGCGCGCCGGCATGCCGGCGGCATAGACGCTGGCGAACAACGCCCCGATCGACGCCCCCGCCATGGCGGTCGGCCGAAGGCCGAGATCGTCCAGCGCTTCCAGAACCAGAATATGCGAGAGGCCGCGCGCCCCGCCCGACCCCAGCGCCACGCCCAGCGTCGGCCCGCCGGGCCCGGCCACGCCGGGCACGGGCGGGGAGACAGGGGCACCGGAGACCGGACTGCCCGGCGAGGACATCACCGCGCCGCCCGCCTCTTCCTTCCCCGCCTTGCGCGCGGCGGGAGGCGGCGCTTCCGCCTCCGGGGCGGGATCGGCCGGCACCCGCCGACGCCGGCTGTGAGGGAAATCGTCCATCGTTCTGCCCATCTGCCGCGTTCCGGGGAGGCGGCTCCTCCGCAAGGCGCGCCGGTTCTGCCACGCAGGCGCGGCAATTCTTTGAACATGGGCACGCCGGTGCGGGGCCGCCAGAGCGCGCGGCGGGCAAAATGCCCGCGCGGGCTACGCTCAGCCGGCCAGCGCGCGCCAGGCGATGTCGTGGCGGCAGAAGCCTTCCGGCCAGTCGATGCGGGCGACGGCGTCATAGGCCCGCTCGCGCGCCTCGGCGACATTGGCGCCGACGGCGGTGACGTTCAGCACCCGGCCGCCATTGGCGACGATATCCTCGCCCGAACGGCGCGTGCCGGCATGGAACACCTTCACGCCGGGAATGGTCTCGGCCGCCTCCAGCCCGCCAATGCGCGAGCCCTTGCCATAAGCGCCGGGATAGCCCTTCGTCGCCATGACCACGGAAATCGCCGCGTCGGGCTTCAGCGGCACCGGCTGGTCCTCCAGCCGCCCGGTCGCCACGGCGGCGAGCAGCGGCAGCAGGTCGCCCTCCATCCGCATCATCAGCACCTGGCATTCCGGGTCGCCGAAGCGGACATTGTATTCGATCAGCTTCGGCCCCTCGCTGGTGATCATCAGCCCGGCGAACAGCACGCCGCGAAACGGGCTCGCCGCATCGGCCAGCGCGCGGGCGGTGGGCTTGACGATCTCATGCAGGGTGCGCCGCTCCATCTCGGCGGTGAAGACCGGCGCGGGCGAATAGGCGCCCATGCCGCCGGTGTTCGGCCCCTCGTCATTGTCGAAGGCGCGCTTGTGGTCCTGCGCCGAGCCAAAGGGCAGCACGGTCTCGCCATCGACCAGGCAGAAGAACGAGACTTCCTCGCCCTCCAGAAACTCCTCGATCAGGATTTCCGTACCGGCGCCGCCCATGGCGAACACCTCGTCAATGCCCGCGAGCGCCTCGTCCAGCGTCATCGCCACGATCACGCCCTTGCCGGCCATCAGCCCGTCGGCCTTGAGCACGATCGGCGCGCCATGGTGCTGGACGAAGGCGCGGGCGCCTTCCACATCGGTGAAGCGGCCGAAGGCGGCGGTGGGAATGGCGTGCGCCTTGCACAATTCCTTGGTGAACAGCTTGGAGCCTTCCAGCTGCGCCGCCACACGGCGCGGGCCGAACACGGCGATGCCCTCACTGATCAGCCGGTCGGCGATGCCGTCCACCAGCGGCGCCTCCGGCCCGACGACGACGAGGTCGATCTTCTCGGCAAGGCACAGGGTGACGATGGCGTCATGGTCGTCCAGCGGCACGCCGTCAAAGCAGGTGGCGAATTCGGCGATGCCGGGATTGCCGGGCAGCGCGAAGAAGGCCCCCATGAGCGGGCTCTGCGCCAGCTTCCAGGCGAGGGCATGCTCGCGGCCCCCCGAGCCGAGCAGAAGAACGTTCATGCGGCAAACCTCCAGCGCCCCGACATGGCGTTTCGCCTAAACGTTCGGGCGGCGAGGGGCAAGGGGGAGGGCGAAAGGGAGCGAGGTCGCGACACGATCGACCATCCTTCGAGGCGCGGGCGTTGCCCGCGCACCTCAGGATGACGTCCCACCAAGGCGGTTCGCCACGCCCGTCATGCTGAGGTGCGAGCAAAGCGAGCTTCGAAGCACGCAGCCCGTTCACTCATAGGCCAGCGCCACCACTGGATCGAGCCCGGCGGCCTTGCGCGCGGGGAGATAGCCGAAGACGAGGCCGGTGAGGAAGGCGCAGCCGAAGGCGAGCAGCGGCGGCATGAGCGACAGCACGATGGTGGCGCCCATCCACTCCACCCCCAGCGCGGCGGCGAGGCCGAGCCCGACGCCCACCGCCCCGCCGACCGAGCACACCACCAGCGCCTCGGTGTTGAACTGCAGCATGATGTTGCTCATACGCGCGCCCGTGGCCATGCGGATGCCGATCTCGCGGGTGCGCTCGGTCACGCTGACCAGCATGATGTTCATCACCCCGATGCCGGCCACCAGCAGCGAGATGGCGGCGACGCAGCCGAGCACGAGGGTGAGCGTGTTCTGCGTCTCCATCGCCGTTTCCAGGAATTGCGCGGTGTTGCGGACCTGGAAGTCCTCGGCCTGGTGGCGCTCGGTCAGGATGCGGGTGATCGCCGCCTCGACACGGGGAATCTCGTCGGCATTGCCCACCTTCACCGTGACCGAGTTGAGGAACTGCCGGCCGAACACCCGCACGAAGCCGGTGGAGAGCGGCACCAGCGCCACATCGTCCTGGTCCTGGCCGAAAGCATTGGCGCCGCGCGGGGCGAGCACGCCGATCACCTCATAGGGCACGTTCTTGACCAATATGTAGCGCCCGAGCGGATCGTCGGCGCCGAACAGGTTCTGTGCCACGGTTTGACCCAGCACCACGACCGGCGCATAGGCGCGCATATCGGCTTGCGTGAACATCACCCCGCGGCTGAGCGTCCAGTCGCGGGCGGCGAGATAGTCGGGCGAGGTCCCGGTCACGGTGGTGAAATAGTCGAGCGAGCCGTAGCGCAGCGTGTAGCGGCCGGAACGGTCGGGGGCGATGGCGTCGATGCCGGGAATGCTGCGCAGCGCCTCGGCATCCTCCGGCAGCAGCGTGGCATTGTCGCCGGCGGTGCGGATGCCCGGCGCGCCGGGGCGGACGATGAGCAGATTGGTGCCGATCTGCGAGATGCGCTCCAGCACGCTCTGCTTGCCGCCATCGCCCACCGCCAGCATGGTGATGACCGAGGCGACGCCGATGACGATGCCCAGCAGCGTCAGCGCGGTGCGGAACAGGTTCGCCGTCATCGAGGCAATCGCCATGCGCACCGCTTCCGCGAGGTCCGGCAGGAAGCGCGCCAGCCCGCCGCGCCGCGCCGGGCCGGTGCCGGGCAGCGGCGTGCGGGAAGGCTCGTCCTCCCGCCGCTCGTCGGAGACGATGCGCCCATCCTGAAAGCGCACCACGCGCCGGGCATGGGCGGCGACATCGGGATCATGGGTAATGAGAATGACCGTATGGCCCTCGGCGTTCAGCTCGCCGAGCAGCGCCAGCACCTCCTCGCCGGAGCGCGTATCGAGCGCGCCGGTCGGTTCGTCGGCGAGAATCACCGGCGCGGCGTTCATCAGCGCGCGGGCGATGGAGACCCGCTGCTGCTGGCCGCCGGAAAGCTGGTTCGGCCGGTGCTCGCTGCGCGTGCCGAGGCCGAGCCGGGCGAGCAGCGCATGCGCCCGCTCCTCCCGCGCCTCGCGCCCCATCCCGGCATAGATGGCGGGAATGGCGACATTCTCCGCTGCCGTCAGGCTGGGCAGCAGATTGTAGCGCTGGAACACGAAGCCGAAGGTGGAACAGCGCAGCTCCGCCAGTTCGTCCGGTCCCAGATCCTCCACATCGACGCCATTGACCCGGTAGAGGCCGCCAGAGGGCCGGTCGAGGCAGCCGACAATGTTCATCAGCGTCGATTTGCCGGAGCCCGACTGGCCCATGATGGCGACGAACTCGCCGGGCTGGATCGCCAGCGACACCTTGTCGAGCGCCCGCACCACGCTCTCGCCATTGGGGTAGATGCGGCTCACCTCGACCAGCTCGATGATCGGCGTCTCCGGCGGCGCGGGCCGCGCGGGCACGGCGCCGGGCGCGCTGCGGGTGGCGCTGGTGCTCATCGGCTCAGCCCAGGCGCGGCGGCATGGGGGGACGCCCACCGCCGGGCCGCGCTGCCGCCGGCGGCGCGTTGGTGCCTGTGATCACCGTCTCGCCGGGCTGGAGCCCCTCGGTGATCTCGGTCTGGCTGCGGTTGGACAGGCCGGTCTTCACCGCGCGCTCCTGCGGCCCCTCAGGGGTGAGCACCCGCACGCTCTGGCTGCCATCGCGGGCGGTGCGGATCGCCGGGGTCGGCACCAGCTTCACGCCCTTGGCCTCGCCGAGACGGAAGAACACCTGCGCCGTCATGTCGGTCATCAGCATCAGGTCGTCGTTCGGCACGTCGATCAGCACATTGTAGAGCACCACGTCGTTGACGATGGTCGGCGTCGGCTCGATCTGCCGCACCGTGCCGCGCCAGCGCCGCTCCGGCAGGCCGAGCGTGGAAAACGAGGCCGGCGTGCCGACGGTGATGCGCGGAATGTCGCCTTCCGCCACCTGCGCCGTCACCGTCATGGTCTGCAAATCGGCGATGCGCAGCACGATGGGCGCGGACTGGTTGGCGTTCAGCGTGGCGCCCTCGCGGGCGGTGATGGAAACGACCGTGCCGTCCATCGGCGCGTAGATCTTGGTGTAGCCGAGATTGGCGAGGTCACCGTCGAGCGTCGCCTGCGTCTGCGCGATCTGCGCCTTCAGCGCGTCGATCTTGGCCTCGCTGATCCGCTCGGTCGCCTCGGCGGCGTCGGCCGCGTCCTTGCTGCCGGACTGGTTCTTCAGCAATTGCTGGGCGCGCTCGTTGCGCAGCCGGTCGAGGGTGAGCTGCGCCTGCGCCTGCGCCAGCTGGGCGCGCAGATTTTCGAGGCTGGCGCGGTCGCCGGCGACGCGGGTCTGGTAGACGGTGGGGTCGATCTCGGCGAGAAGGTCGCCCTTCTTCACCATGTCGCCGACATCGGGGTGGATGGTGCGCAGCTGGCCGGAAACCTGCGTGCCGACATCGACATAGGTCTTGGGCTGCATCTTCGCGATGGCGTTGACGCTGGTTTCGATGTCGCCGAGCGCGACCACCGCCGTCTGGAAGGCTGGCGCCGCCGCCGGCGTCTCGACGCGGGTGTAGGCGGTATAGCCGGCGCCGGCCAGCAGCAGGGCGGCGAGCAGCCACGGCCAGCGGCGACGGCGCCGTCGACGCGTCGTCCTCTCTCCCGTCCAGCCTGTTTCCGCCTTCTGCAGCATGTCGCCCGGTCCTCCTCGGCCTCAGGCGTAAGACCCAAGTCCCGGCGAACAAAGTGAATTCGCGGTAATGATGAGGCGACAAGCCGCCCGGCGCGCTCAGGAATCGTTCGGCCGGTACTCGCCCGTGGCGGGGTCGCGGCGCAGCGTCGCACGCGGGTCGAGCGTGCCAGCCTTCTCCGCCCGGCGCTGGGCGTCGAGCTCGGCATTCACCCGGCGCGATTCACGCGCCAGCACCTTCGCGAGGGCAGCGGTGCCGAGCGCACCGAGGGCAAGAATGAACAAAGGCGGCATCGACGTTTTCCGGGTGATTTCCGAGCGTCTGCCGGGCGTCAGAGCCCGAAGCGGGCCCATAATGCCCGTTCCTCTGCGGCGGAAATGAGGGCCTGCGCCGCCCCGGCGCCGATCTCCGCTGCCGGCCCTTCGCCCAGCGCGGCCGCGACGCCCAAGCCCACACCCACGCCGGGCGAGCGGCGGCCGAACAGGCCCGCCTTCACCTCGATCAGGGGCGTGCGGACATTCTCGCCATAGCGGGCGCGCAGAAAGCCCCTGAGATCGCCGAGCGCGTCGACCAGGCCCAGCTCCTGCGCCTGCGGCGCCGCCCAGAATTCGCCGGAGAACAGCGTGTCGTCATCGCCCGAGAGCACATCACCGCGCCGCGCCTTCACCAGCGCCACGAAGGCGGCATGGATTTCCTGCTGCAGGGCTTTGAGCCGCTCGACATCCTCCGGCTTTTCCGGCTGGAACGGGTCGAGCATCACCTTGCGGGTGCCGGCGGTATAGACGCGGCGCTCGATGCCGAGCTTTTCCAGCGCGGCGGGAAAGCCGAAGCCGGCGCTGACCACGCCGATGGAACCGACAATGGCGAAATCGTCGGCGACAATCTCGTCGGCCGCGCAGGCCAGCATATAGCCGCCCGAGGCCGCGACATCCTCGACGAAGGCGATCACCGGCAGCTGCTTCTCCGCCGCCAGCGCGCGGATGCGCTTGTAGACGAGGTGCGACTGTGTCGGCGCGCCGCCGGGCGAATTGATCACCAGCGCCACCGCCTTCGCCCCCTTCACCGCGAAGGCGCGCTCCAGCGCCCGCGCCGTGTTGGCGAAGGTGATGCCGGGGCGGAACGGGCTCGCCATGCCGATCGCCCCGGTGAGCCGCACCACCGGCACCACGGGCGTGCCGCCGCGCAGCTTGGCGGGCAGGAAGGGATCGAGGCGGCGGCGAAGGTCGGAGAGGAAGGATGAAGTGGCCATACGCTACAGATAGGGTGGGTTCCGCATTTGCTCAATGACCGCGCGCAGGCTTGTGACGCAGCGTCAGCCGGGGCCGATCGCACGCCCCTCGCGCAGCACCTGTTCCGCCGCCGCGCTTGGCCGGCCGGCCTCGTCCGCCAGCACAAAGCCGGGCAGGAAGGCGGGGGGCGTGCGCCGGCCCTTCACCGCACCGATCAGCAGCCGGTGCGCCGGTGCGCCGGGGCCGGGATGCACCGGGCGGATCGTCACGGCACCGAAACGGCCCTTCAGCCCCTCCAGCAGCGCCTCGATCGCCTCCGGCCGGTGGATCAGCGCCAGCCGCCCGCCGGGGGCGAGCAGCCGCTCCGCCGCGCGCAGCCAGATCGTGACATCGGCATCGGCGATGGCATGGGCGAGCGCGCGGCCCGCATGCGGCGAGAGGCGGTGGCGGGCGGGATCGTTGAAGGGCGGGTTCATCAGCACGAGATCGGCGGCGCGGGCGGGCGGCTCCGGCGGCCCGGAGGGACGGCCGAGCGTGGCGACATCGGCATCGACCACCCGCACCCGCCCCGACAGGTCGGGCGACTGCCGGGCGGCGTTGCGGAGGGCGAGGCCGGCAAGTTCCGGCACGATCTCGACCAGCGTCACCTGCGCCGCCGGCACCCGCACGGCATAGGCAAGGCCCGCCGCGCCAACCCCGGCGCCGAGATCGACCACGCGCGCCGCCTCCGGCGCGCTCGCCGCCAGCAGCATGGCGTCATGCCCGGCGCGATGGCCGCGCGGCGGTTGCAGCAGCTGCAGCCGCCCGCCGAGAAAGGCGTCGTCGGTCAGGGCGTCGCCGGCCGGCGCCGCCTCGGTGCCGACGCTCATGGCGCGACGAGCGCGGCGCCGAAGCCGGCGCCGTCCAGCAGCGCGCGCGCCTCGCCTTCGCGCTCGTCCTCCACCAGCAGCCGGCGCGGCAGCAGGCCGATCGAGCCCTCCATCACGCTCATATGCTGGTCGAGCACGAGATGACCGATGCCGGCGCTGTCGAGCAGGGCGGCGATGGCGGAGAGGAGGACGATGTCATTGGTCCGCAGGATTTCACGCATCGCCCATATGAGGCAGCAAGCCGGCCGGCTGGCAAGCGACCCGTGCGGGCGGCGTCACTGGCGCATCTCGGCGCGCACGGCGGGGTCGAAACCTTCATCGAGGCCGAGGCGGACGAGTTCGCGGTACTGGATGGTCAATTTGCGCTTCAGCGCGGGGAAGCCGAGCTCCAGCACGAATTCCGGGTGCATCATCGGGAAGGAGGCGAAGAGCCGCTTGCGGCGGATCGGGCGCGCCAGCGCGTCGCGGATGCGCAGCGGCGACCAGCCCTTGGCGATCAGCGGCTTGAGCTTGGCCGCGTCCTTCGGGTTCAGCTGGCACTGATAGGCGAAGATCCGGGCGAGCTTGTCCGGGTCGTCCAGCGCCATCAGCCGGTCGATCACCGTGCGCCAGTGGACGAGCGCGCCCAGCGTATAGCCCCGGCGGGCGAAGTGGCGCGACAGGCCGCGCTCCAGCCGCCGCACCACCAGATGCTTGTTGTCGATCAGCGGCATGTCGCGCCAGAAGGCGAGAAACTCCGCGCTCGCCAGCAGGCGCGGCGAGAAGCGCAGGAAATAGGACTGCACATAGTCCCGGCTCACGCCGAAGCGCGGCACGCCATTGAGCAGGAAGCCGAACACGTCTTCCGGTGCCTGCCGGCAGCGCGCCAGCGCATCGCAGTCTGTGCGCAGCGGAAACCACAGGCTGTCATTCATCACCACCAAAAGGCGCGGGCGCACGCCGCGCTCGAACAGGGTGAGAATGCCTTCGCGGAATCCGCCGAAATCATAGCCGATATTGGGCCGTTCGATCACCAGATGCGTATCAAGCGCCAGCCGCGCGCGGTCCTCGTCGCGCAGCGGGGCGTTGGACACGACGACGCAGGCGAGCCCGTTGCGGGCGAAATGCGCCAGCGTGGCAAGGGTGGAGGCGGGGATGCCGTCGCGGGGAAAGATCACCAGAATGGCGACCTCATCGGCAATCGGCTGCCGCCCCTGCGTCACCCTCACGCGTTCGTGGCGGCTCGCATCATATTCGCGCCGCCGCACGGCGCCGAGAAACAGATACGGGGTGCTGCGCAGCTTGGCGCGCCAGCGTCCAAGCTCCTTGCGGACTTTTGAAACCAAGGCCAAGCCCGGGACCCCACGCAAAACGACGGATGGCGATTACTGGCAAATCGGCGTTATCTCCGCAACAGCGCGTTTCGATGCCGCAACGGCACGACACACCGCCGCGCAACCCCGGCCGCGCGGACCGGAAAAGGTCGCTCGACGAAAACTTTCACCTTCCGGCCGGGTAAGCTATGAGAACCCGTCGGGTTGCACGCGCACCGGCGCTCGCCGTCGCCATTGCTGAGGGAGCCCCCTTTGTCCGTCGCCTACTCCTTCGCTACCGCCGCGACCCCGACCGACGCCTCGCTGGAGGGCATCGTCAGCCTCGTGCGCGCCGACATGGACCGCGTCAACGCGCTGATCCTCTCGCGCACCGGCTCCGAGGTGACGATGATCCCGGAGGTGGCGCAGCACCTGATCTCGTCCGGCGGCAAGCGCCTGCGCCCCATGCTCACCCTCGCGACGGGCGCGCTCTCCGGCTATGAGGGCGACGGCACGGTGAAGCTCGCCGCCTCGGTGGAGTTCATGCACACGGCAACGCTGCTGCACGACGACGTGGTGGACGACAGCGAGATGCGCCGGGGCAAGCTCGCCGCCCGCATGCTGTGGGGCAATGAGGCGAGCGTGCTGGTGGGCGACTTCCTGCTCGGCCAGGCCTTCCGCATGATGATCGAGGTCGGCAATATGCGGGCGCTCGACATTCTCTCCACCGCCGCCGTCGTCATCGCCGAGGGCGAGGTCGCCCAGCTCGCCGCCGCCAAGAACATCGGCACGGATGAGGAAGCCTATCTCGCGGTGATTCGCGGCAAGACGGCCGAACTCTTCGCCGCCGCCTGCGAGGTCGGCCCGGTACTGGCCGGCCGCACGCCGGAAGAGCAGGCCGCCTGCCGCGCCTACGGCATGAATCTCGGCATCGCCTTCCAGCTCGTCGACGACGCGCTCGACTATGGCGGCTCGCAGGCCGATCTCGGCAAGAATGTCGGCGACGATTTCCGTGAGGGCAAGATCACGCTGCCCATCGTGCTGGCGGTGCGCCAGGGCGACGAGGGCGAGCGCGACTTCTGGCGCCGCTGCCTGGAGCGCGGCGAGATCGGCGAGGGCGACCTCGAACAGGCCATGGGCCTGCTGGTGCGCCATGGCGCCATCGCCCAGACCGTGGAGCGCGCCCGCGCCTATGGTGCCGCCGCCAAGCAGGCGCTCGATGTCTTCCCCGCCAGCCCGGCCCGCGCGGCGCTGCTCGACGTGGTGGATTTCTGCGTCGCCCGCGTGCGCTGAACAGAGCGTTTTCGAGCGAAGTGGACACCGGTTCGCGTGAAGAAAACGCGACAAACAGTGAAATGATCAGCCGCGCGGCGCGTAGAGGATGAGCGCCGCGCCGACGAGGCAGATCGCCCCGCCCATCAGGTCCCAGCGGTCGGGGCGGAAGCCTTCCACCGCCCATAGCCAGACCAGCGACGCCGCGACATAGACCCCGCCATAGGCGGCGAAGGCCCGCCCGGCAGCGGCGGCGTCCACTTGCGTCAGCGCCGCGCCGAAGGCGAGGAGGCTGAGCCCGCCCGGCACCAGCCACAGCGCGCTCGCCCCGTTGCGAATCACCGCCCAGAAAGCGAAGCAGCCGGCGATTTCCAGCAGGGCCGCGAGGGCGAAGAACAGGGCGGTGTGCATCGTTGCTCCTTGGCCCCGCTCAGCCCAGCACGGTGGATTTCACCCACCAGCCCGGATGCGCGCCCGTCACCTGCCGCGCGGCGGCGGCGGCGGCGCGGCAATCGTCATAGAGCGCGAACATCGTCGCGCCGGAACCGGACATGCGCACCAGCCGCGCGCCCGCCGTGGCGCCCAGCGCCCGCTCGACATCCCCCAGCACGGGGGCCAGCATGCGGGCCGGCGGCTCGAGGTCGTTCGGCTCCGTGGCGAGCCAGTCCAGCAGCGCCGCCCGCGACGGCGCGGACGGAAAGGCGGCTCCACCTGCGTCCCGCGATGTGCCGGGCGCCAGCGCCAGGGCGCGGAACACCGCGGCGGTGGCGACCGCGACGCGCGGATTGACCAGCACGGCGCCGAAGCGCGGCAAGGCGAGCGGGGTAAGGACCTCGCCGCGCCCGGCCATCAGGCAGGAGCGGCCATAGAGGCAGGCCGGCACGTCCGAACCCGTGGCGAGCGCCGCCGCGAACAGCCTTTCATCGTCGACGGCGAGACCATTGGCCCGCGCCAGCAGCCGCAGCGCCGCCGCCGCATCGGCCGAGCCGCCGCCCAGCCCCGCCGCCACCGGCAGCCTCTTGGCGAGGGTGAAGCGGCCGAGACGCAGCCCCGGCACACGCGCCGCCAGCGCCCGCGCCGCCTTCAGCACCAGATTGTCCGCCTCCCCCGCCAGCACCGGCGCGCCGGGCCCTTCCAGCCCGAGGCTCAGCTCGGCGCCTGGCCTCAGCGCCAGCCGGTCGCCGGCACCGGCAAAAGCGACCACGCTCGACAAATCGTGATAGCCATCCGCGCGCCGGCCCAGCACCCGCAAGGTGAGGTTCACCTTGGCGGGCGCGCGTTCGTGCAGCAGGACGGAGGGCGGCGGATCGGCTCGCATGGCCCCGCTTATGCGACGCGCGCCGGCCGGCGGCAAGCGAGGGCCGTGGCGGCAAGGAAGGCCGGCGCACCGCCGCCGCCGGAGGCCGCCGCAGGGTCCGACTTGCGCAACACCGCCTTTTGGCTGTATAAGCAGCGCATTCAACGATCTCACAAACGATCATCTGGTCGGTTGAGAGTGGGTTCCGCCGGCGGAGCCCGCTCTTTTTGCATTGCGGATCGTCAGGCGATCCGACGAGGACGATGAGCGACACCGAAGCCCACGCCATAGACGCGACCACCCCGCCCGAGGGCCGGCTCGACGAGCCGCGTCTCGTCATCGAGGCTGGCCCCGCCGCCCGTGTCGCCGCCATTGTCGGCCCGGTGTTGGAAGGGCTCGGCTTCCGCCTGGTGCGCGCCAAGATTTCCGGCGGTAGCCCGCCGACCCTGCAGATCATGGCCGAACGCCCGGACGGTTCCTTCGGCATTGATGAGTGCGAGGCGGCGAGCCGCGCCATCTCGCCGGTGCTCGATGTCGAGGACCCGATTTCCGGCGCCTATAATCTCGAAATGTCCTCGCCCGGCATCGACCGGCCGCTGGTGCGGCTCTCCGATTTCCAGCGCTGGGCCGGCCATGATGTGAAGATCGAGATGGCCGTGCCGCATGAAGGGCGCAAGCGCTTCCGTGGCATCCTCGCCGGCGCCGAAGGCCCGAACGCGCTGGTGCGCCTGCCGGACGCCCCGGCCGATGCGCCCGGCACCGTCGCTCTGCCCATCGCCGACATCGGCGACGCCCGGCTCGTTATGACCGAGGCGCTGATCCGCGACGCGCTGCGCCGCGACAAGGCGCTGCGCGAGGGCGCGGGCATCGAGGAAGACGACATCGACACCGCCGATCTCGGCGACGTGCCGTTCGACGGGGATGACGACGCGAACGGCGACGACGACATGTTCGTCGGCGGCGAGGGCATCGCCCCGCGCGTCATTCCGCCGAAGAAGATGCCGGTGAAGCAGAAATCCAAGCCGATGCTGAAGCCCAAGGGCGCGGCCAAGCCCGGCAAGAAATCCAACGCCAAACGCAAATCCTATGCGAAGGAGACGCACTGATGGCCGTCGTCAGCGCCAACCGGCTTGAACTCCTGCAGATCGCCGACGCGGTCGCGCGGGAAAAGACGATCGACCGGGGTATCGTGATCGCCGCGATGGAAGATGCGATCGCCAAGGCCGCGCGCTCGCGCTACGGCGCCGAGACCGACATCCATGCCGAGATCAACCCGCGCACCGGCGAGCTGCGCCTCGCCCGCCACCTGCTGGTTGTCGAGCAGGTCGACAACCCGGCGGTGGAGATCGACCTCATCGGCGCGCGCCGGCTGAACCCGGCGGCACAGATCGGCGATTCCATCGCCGACACCCTGCCGCCCTTCGATTTCGGCCGCATCGCCGCGCAGTCCGCCAAGCAGGTCATCGTGCAGAAGGTGCGCGAGGCCGAGCGCGACCGTCAGTATGACGAGTTCAAGGACCGCATCGGCGAAATCGTCAACGGCGCGGTCAAGCGCGTCGAATACGGCAATGTCGTCGTCGATCTCGGCCGCGGCGAAGCCTCGCTGCGCCGCGACGAGCTGCTGCCGCGCGAAGTGTTCAAGACCGGCGACCGCATCCGCGCCTATGTCTATGACGTGCGCCGCGAGCAGCGCGGGCCGCAGATCTTCCTCTCGCGCACCCATCCCCAGTTCATGGCCAAGCTGTTCGCGCAGGAAGTGCCGGAGATCTATGACGGCATCGTCGAGATCAAGTCGGTGGCCCGCGATCCCGGCTCGCGCGCCAAGATCGCCGTCACCTCGCGCGATTCCTCGGTCGACCCGGTCGGCGCCTGCGTCGGCATGCGCGGCTCGCGCGTGCAGGCCGTGGTGAACGAGCTGCAGGGCGAGAAGATCGACATCATTCCGTGGTCGCCGGATGTCGCGACCTTCATCGTCAACGCCCTCGCCCCGGCCGAAGTGGTCAAGGTGGTGCTCGACGAGGACCGCGAACGTATTGAAGTTGTGGTCCCGGATGCCCAACTAAGCCTCGCCATCGGCCGCCGCGGCCAGAATGTGCGCCTCGCCTCCCAGCTCACCGGCTGGGACATCGACATCATGACCGAGGCGGAAGAGAGCGAGCGGCGGCAGAAGGACTTCGCCGAGCGCACCACCATGTTCGCCGAGGCGCTCGACCTCGACGAGATGATGGGCCAGCTGCTGGCCTCGGAAGGCTTCGCCTCGGTCGAGGAAATCGCCTATGTGCCGCTGAACGAACTGGCGAGCATCGAGGGCTTCGACGAGGACACGGCGCAGGAACTGCAGAACCGCGCCCTCGCCCATCTGGCGCAGGTGGAAGCCGCCTTCGACGCGCGCCGCCGCGAACTCGGGGTCGAGGACGCGCTGCGCGACGTGCCGGGCGTCACCTCGCCCATGCTGGTGGCGTTCGGCGAGAACGACATCAAGACGGTCGAGGATCTCGCCGGCTGCGCCACCGACGACCTCACCGGCTGGACCGAGCGCAAGGACGGCGAAACCGTCCGCGTCGCCGGCGCGCTGGAAGGCTTCGAGCTGTCCCGCGAGGACGCCGAGCAGCTGATCATGCAGGCCCGCGTCAAGGCCGGCTGGATCACCGCCGAGGAACTCGCCGGCCCGGCCGAGGATGAGATCGACGCCGAGGCGGACGAGGCCGGCGAGGCCGAGGCCTGAGCGGCCGGGCCGAGGGCGGCGCGACCGAAGGGAAGACGACGGTGACGGACGAGACGGCCCCGCAGGAGACGGCCCCCCACGGGGCGGCACCGGCGGACACCGGCCCCGAAACGGGCTTCACCGACGCCGATCAGGCGGATGTGGGGCTCACCGATGCCGGCCTGCCGGATGCGGGCCGCGCGCTGACACGGCTGTGCATCGCCAGCCGGACGGTGCGGCCGGTGGAAGACTTGCTGCGCTTCGTCGTGGCGCCGGACGGCACAGTGGTGCCGGACATTCACGCCCGGCTGCCCGGGCGTGGCGCCTGGCTCACCGCACGGCGTGCCGTGCTGGCCGAGGCGCTGAAGCGGAAGGCATTTTCCCGCGCCTTCAAGGGCAAGGGACGTGCCGGCCCGGAACTGTCCGATCTCGTCGGCCAGCTCCTGGAAAAGGATGCGCTCGCCTCCCTCGGCATCGCCAAGAAGGCGGGGCAGGTGGTGACGGGCAACGCCAAGGTGATCGAGGCGCTGCAGAGCGGGAAGGTCGCGGTGCTTGTGCATGCGAGCGAAGCCGCCCCGGACGGGGTGGGAAAGCTCGACGCGCTGGCACGGCGGATCGGCGAGGCTGACGGACGGGAAATTGCCCGCATCGGCAGCCTTCCGGGAACACAATTGGACTTGGCGCTTGGGCGGGCAAATGTGGTACATGCTGCGCTGCTCGCGCATCCGACGAGCGCGGGGTTCCTCGCGCGAATGAAACGGCTCGAAGGCTGGCGCGCGGAATAAGCAGGCTGGCCGACGATAGTGGGGCCTTCCCGCATGAGGCGGGAAGGTACAGGAACGGATACCGAATGACCGATACGAAGAACCCGGGCGAGAAGACGATGGGCGTCGGACAGGGTGGCAAGACCACCCTCACGCTCAAGCGACCTGTCGAGCAGGGCGTCGTCCGCCAGAGCTTCAGCCATGGGCGGTCCAAGTCCGTCGTGGTGGAGAAGGTGAAGCGCCGTGTGCTCGGCCCGGGCGACAAGCCCGAGGCGCCGACCCCGGCCGCACCCGCTTCGCCGCCGGCATCCGCACCGCCCGCCGCGCAGGCGGCCCGTCCGGCTCCGGCCGCTCCGGCCGCGCCCGCACGTCCGGCTCCCAGCGCCCCGGCGGCTGCCGCCGCGCCGGCTCGTCCGGTGGTGAGCGCACCGGCAGCGGCACCCGCACCGGCACCGGCGACGGCGGCCCCCGCGCCGGCCCGTCCGGCCGCGAGCGCACCGGCACGCCCCGTGACGAGCGCCCCTGCACGCCCGGCCGCGAGCGCTCCCGCCCGCCCGGCGGGCAGCGCCCCGGCGTCGAGCACGTCGGCAGGCTCGTCCGGCCGGCCGGCGCTGCGCACCCAGCCCTCCCCGGGCGCGAATCTCTCCAGCCCCCGTCCGGCGCCGCAGGGCAGCCGCCCGGGTGGCGTCGTGCTGCGCACGCTGACGGAAGAGGAGGCCCGCGCCCGCGCCGCCGCCCTGCAGGATGCCCGCATCCGCGAGGTCGAGGATCGCAAGCGCGCCGAGATCGAAGCCGCCCGCCGCGCCGAGCGCGAGGCGCGCGAAAAGGTCGAGCGCGAGGCCGCCGAGGCCCGCAAGCGCGAGGAAGACGCGCGCCGCGCCTTCGAAGAGGAAGCCAAGCGGAAATCCGAGCAGGAGGCGCGCAAGCGCTTCGGCGAGGACCAGCCGGCCGCCGCCTCGGCGAGCCCGGCCTCGCGCGCTGCCACGCCCGCCAGCCCGTCGCAGACGCCGGCCGCCGCTCCCGGCGCGCCGCGTGTCGCCACGCCGCGCGGCGCCATGGATGCCGAGGAGGACGATCGCCGTCCGGCCCGTCGTGGCCCCGGTGGCGCCCCCGCGCGTCCCGCCGTTCCGGCCAAGCCGACCCGCACCGCCGGCCCGGAAAAGAGCCGCGGCCGCCTGACCGTCGTCAACGCCCAGTCGGCGGATGACGAGCGTCAGCGCTCCGTCGCCTCGTTCCGCCGCCGCACCCAGCGCATGAGCGGCCATCGCCATGTCGAGGCGAAGGAAAAGATCGCCCGCGAAGTGACCATCCCGGAGACCATCTCCATTCAGGAGCTGGCCAACCGCATGGCCGAGCGCGCGGTCGACGTGATCCGCCTGCTGATGAAGCAGGGCCAGATGGTGAAGATCACCGACGTGATCGACGCCGACACCGCCCAGCTCATCGCCGAGGAACTCGGCCACAGCGTGCGCCGCGTCGCCGAATCGGACGTGGAAGAAGGCCTGTTTGACACGGCGGACACCGAGGAGAACCTCGAGACCCGTCCGCCGGTCGTCACCATCATGGGCCATGTCGACCACGGCAAGACCTCGCTGCTCGACGCCATCCGCAAGGCCAATGTCGTCTCCGGCGAGGCCGGCGGCATCACCCAGCACATCGGCGCCTATCAGGTGACCTCGCCGCTCGGCGGCAAGATCACCTTCATCGACACGCCCGGCCACGCCGCCTTCACGGCGATGCGTGCGCGCGGCGCCAAGGTGACGGACATCGTGGTGCTGGTGGTGGCGGCCGATGACGGCGTCATGCCGCAGACGGTCGAGGCCATCAATCACGCGCGCGCCGCCAAGGTGCCGCTGATCGTGGCGATCAACAAGATCGACAAGCCGGACGCCAAGCCCGAGCGCGTGCGCAGCGAATTGCTGCAGTACGAGGTTCAGGTCGAAAGCCTCGGCGGCGACACGCTGGAAGTCGAGGTCTCCGCCAAGGCGCAGACCAATCTCGACAAGCTGCTGGAGCTCATCAGCCTGCAGGCGGAAGTGCTCGACCTCAAGGCGAACCCCAACCGCGACGCGGAAGGCACCGTCATCGAGGCCAAGCTCGACCGTGGTCGCGGTCCTGTCGCCACCGTGCTGGTGCAGCGTGGCACGCTGCATGTCGGCGACATCGTCGTCGCCGGCGCCGAGATGGGCCGCGTGCGCGCGCTCATCGACGACAAGGGCAACAATGTCAGCGATGCCGGGCCATCTTTCCCGGTGGAAGTGCTCGGCTTCAACGGCACGCCGGAGGCGGGCGACCGCCTCGCCGTGGTCGAGAACGAAGCCCGCGCCCGCGAGATCACCGACTATCGCCAGCGCCAGAAGCGCGAGAAGGCGGCGGCCCGTTCCGCCACCGTCCGCGGCTCGCTGGAGCAGATGATGAGCCAGGCCAAGACCACCGGCCGGAAGGAATTCCCGCTCATCATCAAGGGCGACGTGTCCGGCTCGGTCGAAGCGATCATCTCCTCGCTGGAGAAGCTCGGCACCGACGAGGTGCAGGCCCGCATCATCCACTCCGGCGCCGGCGGCGTGAACGAGAGCGACGTGACGCTGGCCGAGACGGCCGGCGCGGCGATCATCGCGTTCAACGTGCGCGCCAACAAGGAAGCGCGTGACGCGGCCGAGCGTGCCGGCATCGAGATCCGCTACTACAACATCATCTACGACCTCGTGGATGACGTGAAGGCGGCGATGGGTGGCCTGCTCGCCCCGGTCAACCGCGAGACCATGCTCGGCAACGCCCTCATTAAGGAGATCTTCGCGGTCTCCAAGGTGGGCAAGGTTGCCGGTTGCCTGGTCACCGACGGCATCGTCGAGCGCGGCCAGCATGTCCGCCTCATCCGCGACAACGTGGTCATCCACGAAGGCAAGCTGGCGACGCTCAACCGCTTCAAGGATGCGGTCAACACGGTGCATTCCGGCCAGGAATGCGGCATGTCCTTCGAGAACTACCAGGACATGCGCGCCGGCGACGTCATCGAGTGCTACCGCGTCGAGGTGGTGCAGCGCACCCTCTGAGCGGGGCCCCTCTGAGCCAGGCGGCCGACGCCGCCGCTCACGGCACATTCAGGCCGCTCCCGCACGCGGGCGCGGCCTTTCCACGGGAGCGCGCGGTCCAAGCCCGTTCGCTCCGGTCGCGGTCGGCCCCTTGCTGCCTTATGCGGGCGGGGCCCTGAAGGTTTGATGACATGAAGAACAAAGCGAGTTCGGGCGCCGGCCCGAGCCAGCGCCAGCTGCGCGTGGGCGAATTGGTGCGCCACGCCCTCTCCGACATTCTCGCCCGCGGCGACCTGCCCGATCCGGCGCTGGCCAAGGTGCTGATCACCGTGCCGGAAGTGCGGATGAGCCCCGACCTGAAGATCGCCACCTGCTACGTCATGCCGCTCGGCGGCAAGGACCCGAAGGCGGCGATCGAGGCTTTGGCGACCAATGCCAAGCCGCTGCGCGGCGAGATCGCCCGCCGCGTCGAGCTGAAATTCGTCCCCGAGCTGCGCTTCCGCATCGACACCTCCTTCGAGGAGGGCGCGCGCATCGACGCGCTGCTGCGCCTGCCCCAGGTGCAGCGCGACCTCGACGGCCCCGACACCGACACTCCTGACAGCCGAGAGGACGAGGCATGAGCGCCCCGCTCGATTCCGCCCACCCGACCGAGGACGCCGAGCTGCCGCCGGCCGCGCCGGTGGAGACCGGCCGCGAGGCCCCGCGCAAGCGCCGGCCCAAGCGCGATGTCGATGGCTGGGTGCTGCTCGACAAGCCGGTCGGCATGACCTCGACCCAGGCGGTCGGCGCGGTGAAATGGCTGTTCCAGGCCAAGAAGGCCGGCCATGCCGGCACGCTCGACCCGCTCGCCTCCGGCTGCCTGCCGATTGCGCTCGGCGAAGCGACCAAGACCGTTCCCTTCGTCATGGACGGGCGCAAAGTCTATCGCTTCACCGTGCGCTGGGGTATCGAGACCGACACCGACGACAGCGAGGGCCAGCCGGTCGAGACCTCCGAGGCGCGCCCGACGCGCGAGGCGATCCTCGACCTGCTGCCGCGCTTCCGTGGCGAGATCGAGCAGGTACCGCCGGCCTATTCGGCGCTGAAGATCAATGGCGAGCGCGCCTATGATCTCGCCCGCGACGGCATCGAGGTGCAGCTCGCCGCCCGCACCGTGGTCATTCATTCGCTGGAGCTGGTCGAGCAGCCCGACGCCGACCACGCCGTGTTCGAGGCGGAATGCGGCAAGGGCACCTATGTGCGCTCGCTGGCCCGCGATTTCGGCCGGGCGCTCGGCGTGCGCGGCCACATCTCCGCCCTGCGCCGCACCCGCGTCGGCACCTTCGCCGAAGAGGATCTGGTGCCGCTGGCGAAGCTACGCGAAGTCTCTGAATCCATGGACGACGCCCCGCCGCTGTTCGCGCTGCGCCCGGTGGAGATCGGCCTCGACAGCCTGCCGGCGCTGCGTGTGTCCTCGTCCGATGCCGCCCGCCTCGCCCATGGCCAGCCGATCATCCTGCGCGGGCGCGACGCGCCGGTGCTGGAAGGCCCGGTCGCCATCACCGCCGGCGGCCGCCTCATCGCCCTCGGCGAGGCCGAGGCCGGCGAGATCCACCCCAAGCGGATCTTCCATTCCGCGAAATAGGCGGACCGCCTCATCGAAAAAGCAGGCGCGGGCGGTTCATTCCGCCGGCCGCGCCGCCGCCCAGGACAGCAGCGCGTCAAGCGCCGGGCACAGCGCCTGCCCCCACTCGGTGAGCGCATATTCCACCTTGGGCGGCACCTGCGGATAGACGATGCGCCGGACGATGCCGTCGCCCTCCATCTGCCGCAGCTGCTGCGCCAGCATCTTCTGCGAAATCGCCGGGATGGCGCGTTCCAGATCGGAAAAACGCAGCACCCGTCCGCCGAACAGGTGGAACAGGATCACCAGCTTCCAGCGCCCTTCCAGCAGCTTCAGCGCCTGTTCGACGCCGGAGGCCGCCGATTCGCGCGTATAGGCGGCAGACTTACTCTGGGGTAATGGGCTTACTTTTTCGTGCGTACTTGTCATTTGGTTAGCGTAAGCTCATCTCGGAGGCCCCGCAACCGCGCGGCGCCCGCTCGCCGCCACCATCGGAGCCCGCCCGGATGAGTGTCGAACTTCCCCCCGCCATCGCCGCCTATTTCCGCGCCGACCACGACGATCCCGCCGCCGTCGCCCGCTGCTTCACCCCGGAGGGCGTGGTGAAGGACGAAGGCCGGCTTCACCGCGGCCCGGAAGCCATCGCGGCCTGGAAGCGGCAGGCCTCCGCCTCCTATGAGTACACCAGCGAGCCGATAGGCGTGGAGCCGGATGGCGAGCGCCTCATCGTGACGGCGCATGTCGTCGGCACTTTTCCCGGCAGCCCGGTGGATCTGCGCTATGCCTTCACGCTGGAGGGCGCGCATATCGCCCTTCTGGAGATCGCGCCCTGAGGAGCGCGGGGCGGCGCCGGCGCAGCTTCCACTAGCACCTGCGCCGTTTTCGTGTATGGTGCCGGCGCGTCGCGGACCCCCTGTCCGCGCGACCGTAGTTCTTTGACCGCGCTGGACGACATCCCGGCCCGGCCAATCTGCGGACCCCGGCGCGCCCTTCCGGCCTTCCCGGCCCGGCGCCGCCTTTCACCTGAAGTCACGAAAGGACTTGCCCGATGTCGATCACTCCCGAGCGCAAGCAGGAGCTCATCAAGGAATACGCCACCAAGCCGGGCGATACCGGTTCGGCGGAAGTGCAGGTGGCGATCCTCACCGAGCGGATCACCAACCTCACCGGCCACTTCAAGGGCCACGCGAAGGACAACCACTCCCGTCGCGGCCTGCTCAAGATGGTGTCGGCGCGCCGTGGTCTTCTCGACTACCTCAAGAAGACCGAGGAAGCCCGCTACAAGGCGCTGATCCAGCGTCTGGGCATCCGCCGCTGAGGCACGACGCGAGGCTCGCGCCCGAAAGGCGCGGGCCTCGTGCGCATTGACGACGGCGCGGGCGGAGGACCCGTCGCGCTGAAGACGCATGATGCGGCGGGCATGGGGCTCGCCGCGACCGATAGTGAAGCGGCGCGCCATGGCAGGATCGCCGGAGACTCACGGGTCCGTGGCCTCGCCACCGTGAAGCCCCCCGAGTCTCTCGCCGTCTTGCCCATGGCCCCGCTTCGGAAAGCCAGAGACAGACATGTTCGATATTCACCGCGAGGAACTCGACTGGGGCGGGCGCACGCTGACCCTCGAGACCGGCCGCATGGCGCGCCAGGCTGATGGCGCCGTGCTCGCGACCTATGGCGACACCACCGTGCTCGCCACCGCCGTTTCCGCCAAGGCGCCCAAGCCCGGCCAGGACTTCTTCCCGCTTACCGTCAACTACCAGGAAAAGACCTACGCGGCCGGCCGCATTCCCGGTGGCTATTTCAAGCGCGAAGGCCGCCCGAGCGAGAAGGAGACCCTCGTCTCCCGCCTGATCGACCGTCCGATCCGCCCGCTCTTCGCCGAAGGCTACAAGAACGACACCCAGGTCGTCGTCACCGTGCTCTCGCACGACCTTGAGAACGACCCCGACATCGTGGCGATGGTCGCCGCCTCGGCCGCCCTCACCCTCTCCGGCGTGCCGTTCATGGGCCCGATCGGCGGCGCCCGCGTCGGCTTCATCGACAATGAATATGTGCTGAACCCGACGCTCGACGAGCTGAAGGAATCGGCGCTCGACCTCGTGGTCGCCGGCACCGCCGACGCCGTGCTGATGGTCGAATCCGAAGCCAAGGAGCTCTCCGAAGAGGTGATGCTCGGCGCGGTCATGTTCGGCCACCGCCACTTCCAGCCGGTCATCGACGCCATCATCCGCCTCGCGGAGAAGGCCGCCAAGGAGCCGCGCGACTTCGCCGCTCCCGACCATTCGGCGCTGGAAGCCGAGCTGCGCACCCTGATCGACGCCGATCTGCGCGCCGCCTACAAGATCGTCCGCAAGCAGGACCGCTACGAGGCGGTCGGCAATGCCAAGGCGAAGGCCAAGGCGCATTACGCCGCCCTCGCCGCCGAAGGCAAGGACGTGCCGGACTCCCAGACCCTCTCCGAGGTGCTGAAGGAGCTCGAGGCCAAGATCGTGCGCTGGAACATCCTCGACGAGGGGATCCGCATCGACGGCCGCGACACCAAGACCGTCCGCCAGATCGTCGCCGAGGCGAGCGTTCTGCCGCGCGCCCACGGTTCGGCCCTGTTCACCCGCGGCGAGACGCAGGCCCTCGTGGTCGCCACCCTCGGTACCGGCGAGGACGAGCAGTTCATCGACAGCCTGGAAGGCACCTATAAGGAGCGCTTCCTGCTGCACTACAACTTCCCCCCCTTCTCGGTGGGTGAAACCGGCCGCATGGGCTCGCCCGGCCGCCGCGAAATCGGCCATGGCAAGCTCGCCTGGCGCGCCATCCGCCCGCTGCTGCCGCCCGCGCACGAGTTCCCCTACACGCTGCGCGCCGTCTCGGAGATCCTGGAGTCGAACGGCTCCTCCTCCATGGCGACCGTCTGCGGCACCTCACTCGCGCTGATGGACGCCGGCGTGCCGATGCGCCGCCCGGTGGCCGGCATCGCCATGGGCCTCATCCTTGAGGGCGAGAAGTTCGCCGTGCTCTCCGACATCCTCGGCGACGAGGATCATCTCGGCGACATGGACTTCAAGGTGGCCGGCACCGACAAGGGCGTCACCGCCCTGCAGATGGACATCAAGATCGCCGGCATCACCGAGGAGATCATGAAGGTCGCCCTCGCCCAGGCGAAGGATGGCCGTCACCACATTCTCGGCGAGATGAGCAAGGCGCTGACCGGCGCCCGCTCCGAGCTCGGCGAGCATGCCCCGCGCATCGAGGTGATCCAGATCCCGGTCGACAAGATCCGCGAAGTGATCGGTTCGGGCGGCAAGGTGATCCGCGAGATCGTCGAGAAGACCGGCGCCAAGATCAACATCGAGGACGACGGCACGGTGAAGGTCGCCTCCGCCTCGGGCGAGTCGATCAAGGCGGCGCTGAACTGGATCAAGTCCATCGCCTCCGAGCCGGAGATCGGCCACATCTATGAGGGCACGGTGGTCAAGGTCGTCGATTTCGGCGCCTTCGTGAACTTCTTCGGCGCCAAGGACGGCCTCGTGCACGTCTCGCAGCTCGCCAAGGAGCGCGTGGCCAAGCCCTCCGATGTCGTCAAGGAAGGCGACAAGGTGAAGGTGAAGCTGCTCGGCTTCGACGAGCGCGGCAAGACCCGCCTGTCGATGAAGGTCGTCGACCAGGCGACCGGCGAGGACCTCGAAGCCAAGGCCAAGGCCGAGGATGGCGAGGCCGCCACGGCCGAGTGATCCGCCGCTTCACGCGGTTGAGGATTTTGAGCGGGGCGCCCTTGGCGCCAGCTCCGAACAATAACGGGGCGCCCTTGGCGCCCCGTTTTCATTTGGGCGCAACGGCCCGCAAGGACGCGCCGGGCGACATCCTTCGAGGCGCGCTGCGCGCGCACCTCAGGATGACGTGGCTCGCGAGTCATCGCCCTGCCAACGCTCGGCGCTTCAGGCCTGTTTCCCTCTTCCACATACGGCTTTCCGGTTTCGCGGGCTTGGAACACCTTCATCCTGAGGCGCCGGCCGCAGGCCGGCCTCGAAGGATGTTCGATGACGAAGGCGCTCGCCGCGCCCCTTCTGTCTCGTGCCCCCCGCCCCCGCGTTTCACACAAGCCTGCCCTGCCTGTCAGGCAATCGACACCTCCCCGCCCTAGGATTAGAACCTTTCTAATCTTATTCCGGGGCCCGGCCATGAAACGCTTCTCCGACCTCAGCGAGGCGGAAATCCTCGCCCTCGCCATCTCCAATGAGGAGGAGGATGCCCGCATCTACCTCCAATTCGCCGGCCGGCTGAAGGCGGACTATCCCGCCACGGCGGCGATGTTCGAGCGCATGGCGCAGGAGGAGCATGGCCACCGCCACGCGCTGCACCAGCTCTATGTCGCCCGCTTCGGCGAGGCGCTGCCCTACATTACCCGGCAGGACGTGAAGGGCTTTCTCAAGCGTAACCCGCTCTGGCTAATGGACACGCTGCGCATCGACGCGGTGCGCCGGCAGGCCGAGGTGATGGAATACGAGGCGCAGCAATTCTACATCAAGGCCGCCGCCCGCGCCCATGACGCGGCCACGCGCCAGCTTCTCGCCGACCTCGCCGAGGCGGAAAGCGCGCATGAGACGCTGGCGCAGGAACTCGGCGGGCAGATCGAGACCAGCGGCGCCCGCGTGCATGAGGACGAAGCCGCCCACCGGGTCTTCGTGCTGCAGATCGTCCAGCCGGGCCTTGCCGGGCTGATCGACGGCTCGATCTCCACCCTGGCGCCGATCTTCGCCGCCGCCTTCGCCACGCAGGATTCCTGGGCCGCCTTCCTCGTCGGGCTCGCCGCCTCCATCGGCGCCGGCATCTCCATGGGCCTCACCGAGGGCCTGTCGGATGATGGCGCCATCACCGGGCGCGGCAGTCCGTGGCCGCGCGGCCTCGCCTGCGGGGTGATGACGATGCTGGGCGGGCTCGGCCACACCCTGCCCTATCTCATCCCCGATTTCTGGACCGCCACGGCGGTCGCCGGCGTCGTCGTCGCCGTCGAGCTCGCCGCCATCGCCTATGTGCGCACCCACTATATGGAAACGCCCTTCGGCTCGGCGCTGGTGCAGGTGGTGCTCGGCGGCCTGCTGGTGCTGGCCGCCGGCATCCTCATCGGCAGTTCGTGAAGGGGCGGTCGCGGGCGGGCCTTTAGAGCGCGATCCGATCAGCTTGCGATGCAAGCTGATCGGCGCGTGCTCTAGCCCGCCCGCACCATGTCGACGAAGCTGTGCACCTCGCGGCGCAGCGTCACCGCCTGCAGCGACAGGTCGCGCGCCGAGGTCAGCACCCGGTGCGCGGCGGCGGCGGAGGCCTGCGCCGTGCGCTGGACGGCGGAGATGTTGGTGGTCACTTCCTGCGTCCCGCTCGCCGCCTGCTGGATCGAGCGCGCGACCTCCGAGGTGGTGGCGTGCTGCTCGGTCATGGCGGCGGAAATCGCCGCCGCGGCGTTGCGCAGCTCGGTGATGGTGGCGCTGAAGCCGGCAATGGCCCCCTGCACGCCCCCGGTCGATTCCTGAATGCCGGAAATGCGCTCGGAAATGCCGGCGGTCGCCTGCGCGGTCTGGCTGGCCAGCGCCTTCACCTCCTGCGCCACCACGGCGAAGCCGCGCCCGGCCTCGCCCGCACGGGCGGATTCGATGGTGGCATTCAGCGCCAGAAGGTTGGTCTGGCCGGCAATGGAGTCGATGAGGCCGGTGATGGTGCCGATCTGCTCGGCCGAGGCCTTCAGCTCGTTCATCTGGCCGCTGGTGGCGGCGACCTCGCCCACCGCCCGCTCGGTCATCACGGTGGAATGCTGCAGCCGGTCGCCGATCTCCTGCGCGGCGGCGGAAAGCTCCTCCATCGCCGCCGCCACGGTCTGCACATTGGCGGTGGCGAGCTGCGCGGCGGCTGCCACCGCCCCGGCCTGGTTGGTGGCTTCCTCCGCCGTGGCGTTGAGCGCTTCGGACGCCGCCTGCAGGTCGTTGGCCGCGGTCGCGACCATGTCGACCACCGCGCCCACCGCCGCCTCGAACTGGTCGGCGAGCTGGCGCATCTCGGCGTGGCGGTTTTCGGCGGCGCGCTGGGCCGCACCGCGCGCCTCCTCGCGCGCCGCCTCCGCCTCGCGCAGGCCGTCGCGGAACACGGTGAGCGCACGCGCCTGCTCGCCGATCTCGTCGGTCCGCCCGGCATGGGGGATGGCGGCTTCCAGATCGCCGGCGGACACCTGCTCCATGGCCGCGCTGACCTCGCGCACCGGCCGGGCGATGCCGAAGAAGGAATAGGCGCTGGCCAGCACCGCCGCCAGAATGGCGATGGCGGAGAAGATGAGAATACGGGTCATGCCGTCGGTGAGCGCCTGATCGGCCAGCGCCCGCGCCTCGTCGGCCTGGAGGGAGGATTCCTTGGTGACCCCGGCCAGCACGCTGGCCGCCTCGCGCATCAGCGGCGTGCTGCTCTCGTTCACCAGCGCGGTGCGGCTGGCGAGTTCGGCGATAGTCTCGTCTATCACCCGCTTATAGGCGTCGAAATCCTTTAGCGCCGTCTCCACCGTCTGGGCCACCTGAGCGTTGTCGCCCATCTGCGTGCGCACATCGGTGAGGATGGTGACGACGCGGTTCTGCATCGAGGTGAGGCGCTTGAGCTGCTTGGCGTCGCCTTCCAGCATATAGGTGGAGGCGGCGAGATTGATGCTGTCCACCAGCTGCTCCAGCGGCTGCAGATTGCTCGCCATGTCGGTGTTGCCGAGTTCGAGCATCTGGCCGGCGAGGGTGGAGAAATGCGTGCGCGCCCGCATGGCGAGGGCCGGGCGGGCCTCGACGAGTTGCTGCTGCGTCTTCTCCGAATCGTGCACCTGCGTCGTGACGGCGCCGAACTCGCCGAGCAGTTGCTTGAGCTTCACGAAGTCCGCGCGGTCGTCGTCATGGGTTTCCAGCGCCATCAGCCGGTCGAGCCGGCCCTGAGCCGCCGTGATGTCGGCGTTCACCGCGCCGAGCAGCGCCTCATTATTGGGATTGGCGAAGGACAGCCGCATCTCCGTGGCGTTGAGCTGGATGCGTGTCAGCAGATCGGCCACTTCCTCGCTCTCGTTCAGGATCGTCGCCTGCCGTTCGGCGGCGTCATTCGCCTCCTCGATGCTCGTCATGGCGAAATGCCGGCTCACCAGCACACCGCAGGAGAGAAGAACGAGCAGCACGGACGCAATGCCGAGCTTCATCGCGATGCCGAGACGCATCGTGCCCACGAGATACCTCCACGTGTCCTTTTACCTTGCGGCACAAAAGGACATGTGGCTTGCGCCAGTCTTGCCGGTGGTTGTGGGCAGCGGGCTCAGCGGCGCGGGCCGGCGGGTCTACTCATAAGCGGCGAAGGCCTGCGCCAGCGCTGCCCGGTCGGCGCCGGCGGCCAGCGCCAGGGTGAGCAGCAGCCGCACCTTCACCCCGGTGAGCAGCCCGGCGGAGAGCACGCCGCGCGCCAGCAGGTCGATTTCCGAGCCGGGATAGCCATAGGTGCGGGCGAACACCGGGCCCGCCAGCGTCCGGCTGGCCAGCACCACCGGCAGGCGCGCCGCCACCTCGCCGACCAGCGGCGCCAGCGCACCCGGCACATGGCCCGCCCCCGCCCCCTCGATGACGAGGCCGGCATAGCCGAGATCGGGCACGGCGCGCAGCAGCCGTCCATCGTCGCCCATGGCGATCTTGAGCAGCGCCACCGGCGGCAGCGGCACTGTGCCGGGGTCGAAGGCCAGCGCCGGGCGCGCCACGCGGGTCAGCAGCCGCACCCGCCCCTCCGCCACCAGCCCGAGCGGGCCGGCCATGTCGGAGACGAAGGCGGAGGTGAGCGCCGTGTGCGCCTTGCGCACGAAGCGGGCGGCGTGGATCTCGTCGTTCAGCACCACCAGCGTGCCGAGCCCGCGCGCCGCGTCGCTGGCGGCGACGAGGGCGGCGGCCAGAAGGTTGGCCGGCCCGTCGGCGCCCGGCTGCTGCGGGCCGCGCATGGCGCCGACCACCACCACCGGCCGCTCGCCCGGCACCAGCAGGTCGAGCGCGAAGGCGGTCTCCTCGATGGTGTCGGTGCCCTGGATGACCACCGCGCCATCCATGCCGGCGGCGAAGCCGGCGCGGATTTCGCCCGCCACGGCGGCGATGTTCTCCAGCGTCAGCGAGGCGCTGCCGACCTTCATCGGCGAGCGTGCCTCGATGTCCGCCACCTCGGCGAGACCGGGCACCGCGGCCACCAGCTCGGCCGCGCCCAGCGTCGGCGCGATGCCGCCATCGGGCGCCGTGGTCATGGTGATGGTGCCGCCGAGGGAGAGGACGAGAAGACGGGGACGCGGAAGGAGAGCGGACATGGAAGACCTGACGACGCAGCGGGGACGCTCCACCCTAGAGCGTTTTCGAGCGAAGTGGATACCGGTTCGCGTGAAGAAAACGCGACAAAACAAAGAATTAGATCATTTCACTGTTTCCGTGAAACAGTGAAATGATCTAGCCGCCCGCCGCCAAGTCGTCAGCCCGTCACCCCGTCAGCCCGTTACGCCGCCGCGCGCAGCCCCGCCAGTTCGGCCGGCATCGGCCCGCCCGTCGCCCAGTCCAGCAGTTCCACCGTGTGGACCACCGGCACGCGCGTGCCGCCGCCGATCTGCGTCATGCAGCCAATATTGCCGGCGGCGATCACCTGCGGGTCGGTGCGCTCGATATTGGCGACCTTGCGCGCCCGCAGCCGGCCGGCGATCTCGGGCTGGAGGATGTTGTACGTGCCAGCCGAACCGCAGCACAAATGCCCTTCGGCCGGCTCCAGCACGGTGAAACCGGCGCCGGCCAGCAGCGCCTTCGGCGCGGTGCGCACGCGCTGGCCGTGCTGCAGCGAACAGGCGGAGTGATAGGCGACGCGGATGCCGGGCGCGATCACCGGCGCGGGAAGCTCCTGCGCGGCGAGAAACTCGCTCACATCCTTCGCCAGCGCCGACACCTTCGCCGCGCGCTCGGCATAGGCCGGGTCGGTGCGCAGCATGTGGCCGTAATCCTTGATCGTCGTGCCACAGCCCGAGGTGGTCACGAGGATCGCGTCGAGCCCCTCACCCTCGATCTCGCGCATCCAGGCGTCGACATTGGCGCGGGCATTGGCAAGCGCCAGCTCCTCCTTGCCCATATGGTGGGTGAGCGAGCCGCAGCAGCCGCCGCCGACGGGGCGGACGATCTCCACGCCCAACCGGGTGAGCAGGCGGATCGCCGCCGCGTCGATCTCCGGCCGCAGCACCGGCTGGGCGCAGCCATCGAGCAGGGCGACGCGGGCGCGGCGGGTGCCTTGCGCGGGAAAGCGGCGCACGCCTTCATCCGCCGAGCGCGTGGCCGGCCGGGCGGGGGCGAGCCGCAGCATGGCGGCCACCGGCGCGAGGCCGGGGATGGAGGCGAAAAGGCCGGCGAAGGGCTTCGCCACCATCGCCCCGCCAATGGCGAGGCGGAACAGCGTGCGGCTCGGCAGCACCCGCGCCAGCAGCGCCCGCGTCAGCCGGTCCATCAGCGGCCGGTCATAGGTCGCCTCCACATGGTCGCGCGCATGGTCGATGAGGTGCATGTAGTGCACGCCCGAGGGGCAGGTGGTCATGCAGGACAGGCAGGACAGGCAGCGGTCGACATGCTTGGCGACCTCCTGCGTCGCCGGCCGGTCGTTCTCCAGCATGTCCTTGATCAGGTAGATGCGCCCGCGCGGGGAATCCAGCTCATCCCCCAGCAGCACATAGGTCGGGCAGGTGGCGGTGCAGAAGCCGCAATGCACGCAGGCGCGCAGCACCTGCTCCGACCGTGCCGTCTGCGGATCGGCCAGCTGGGCGAGGGAGAAGTTCGTCTGCATCACTCACACTCCCGCATACATCCGCCCGGGGCTCAGCACGCGCCCGGGGTCGAAGCCGTTCTTCATCCGGGCGATCAGCGCGCCGGTGATCGGGTCGAGCGGCTGGAACACCTCTTCGCCCGCCCGCGCCGCCGCGCTGGCGCGGATCAGCGTCGCATGGCCGCCGCCCGCCGCCGCCACCGCCGCGCGCACCGCCGCCGTCTGCGGCTCCGCGCCGGGCATCTCCACCCAGATGAGGCCGCCGGCCCAGTCGTAAAGGCAGCGCGCGCCGAGCCCTGCCAGCGCCGCGCCGACGGACGGCCCGGCCATCGGCGCCACCGAGACCCGCCAGAGGGCATGCGTCTCCCTCTCCCCCACGGGGAGAGGGCGGGGTGAGGGGGAAGGCGCGCGCCCAGCCCCCTCACCCGGCGCGGCAGCCGCGCCGACCTCTCCCCGTGGGGGAGAGGTGACAAAAGCCGCAAAGGGCGTCACGTCACGCACCGCCTGCCAGAAGGTGAGCGAGGCCTCCGCGTCGAGAAAGGACAGCGTGCCGCGCTCGCGCAGCATCTCTTCCAGCTTGCCGCGCCGGTGGCGGATGGACGGCGCCACCCCTTCCAGCCGCAGCGCGGTCACCGAGGCGCCCGCGCCGGCGACGGCGGGAATCGCGGCCGCCACCGCTTCCGGCACATGCGCGGCGCCGGACACGTCGTAATAGGAGCCGACCGCCGCACTCATCGCGCCGGCGGCGGCGGCCGGGTCGAGGCCGAGCAGCAGCAGCGTCTCCACCGTCTCCGGGCGCGGCAGCACCTTGATGGTGAGTTCGGTGAAGGCGGCGAGCGTGCCATGGGAGCCTGCCAGCCCGCGCGGCAGATCATAGCCGGTGACGTTCTTCACCACCCGCCCGCCGGCCTTGAACGCTTCCGCCCGGCCGGAGACAGCGCGGATGCCGAGCGCATGGTCGCGCGCCGCCCCGGCGCTCGGCCGGCGCGGGCCGGCGAGGTTGCAGGCCATCAGCCCGCCCAGCGTGCCGCCGCCCGGCGCCACGCCGAGCAGGGGGCCGAAATCCATCGGCTCGAAGGCCAGCATCTGCTTGGACGCGGCGACCAGCGCCTCGATCTCGGCCACCGTGGTGCCGGCCTTCGCGCTCAGCACCAGCTCTTCCGGCTCATAGAGGGTGACGCCCGAGAGGCCCTTCAGCTCCAGCGTGGCGTCGGTCTGGATGTGGCGGCCAAGCCCGGCCTTGGAGCCGGAGCCGGCGACATCGAGCGTGCGCCCGTTCGACACCGCCCAGCGCACCGCCTCCACCACCTCCGCCTCGTCGCGCGGACACAGCCTCTCGCTCATCTCAAGCCACTCCCGAAAGCGCGGCGAGCCGCGCGGCATGCGTGTTGTGTTCCGCCACCACGGCGGGCAGCTCGATGGTCACCACCTCGCCATGGGCCACCACCGGCCGACCGTGGACATAAGTGAAGGCGGCGCGCCCCGGCGTGCAGAACAGGGCGGCGGCGACCGGGTCGGCGAGGCCGCCGGCGAAGGAGACATCGTCGAGCCGCAGGGCGAAGAAATCCGCGCAATAGCCCGGCGCCAGCGCGCCGATATCCGTGCGCCCGAGCACCGAAGCCCCGCCCAGCGTGGCGAGTTCCAGCGCCTCGCGCGCGCTCATCCACTCATGGTCGCGCGAGGGGTCCGAAGTCGAGAGCGTGGTGTCCGGCCCCTCGGGCGGGCGCAGGCTCATCTGCAGCCGCGCCAGAAGCATGGCCTGCCGGGCTTCGGTGAGCAGGTTGTTGCCGTCATTGGAGGCCGAACCGTCCACCCCGAGCCCGACCTTGACCCCTGCCGCCCGATAGGCCCGCACCGGGGCGATGCCGGAGGCGAGGCGCATGTTCGAGGAGGGGCAATGGCACACACCGACCCCGGCGCCTCTGAAGCAGCCGATCTCATGCGCGTTCACATGCACCGCATGGGCGAACCACACGTCATCGCCGAGCCAGCCCAGTTCCTCCATATAGGCGACCGGCCGCTTGCCGAAGCGCGCCAGCGTGTAGCGCTCCTCATCCACGGTCTCGGCGAGATGGGTGTGCAGCCGCACGCCCTTTTCCCGCGCCAGCGCCGCGCTCGCCCGCATCAGTTCCGGCGTCACCGAGAAGGGCGAACAGGGGGCGAGGGCGATCTGCAGCCGCGCGCCGGGCGCGGCGTCGTGATAGCGGGCGATGACGCGCTCGCAATCGGCGAGGATGGCGTCCTCATCCTCCACGCACTCATCCGGCGGCAGCCCGCCCTGGGACTGGCCGAGCGACATGGAGCCGCGCGAGACCATGAAGCGCAGCCCGATCTCGCGCGCCGCGGCGATCTGGTCGTCCACCGCGCAGCCATTGCGGAAGACATAGGCATGGTCGAAGCAGGTGGTGCAGCCCGACAGCGCGAGTTCCGCCAGCCCCACCAGCGTCGCCGTGCGCGAGGCCTCCGGCGTGCGCGCCGCCCACAGCCGATAATGCGCGCCAAGCCAGCGGAACAGGTTGACGTTCTGCGCCGCCGGCAGAGCGCGGGTCAGCGTCTGGTCGAGATGGTGGTGGCAATTGACCAGGCCGGGCAGCAGCACATGGCCGGAGAGGTCGAGCACCTCGTCGGCGCTTTCCGGCAGGCTCGCGCTCGGCCCCACCTCAACGATCACGCCATCGCGCGCAAACAGCCCGCCGCCGGAAATCTCGCGGCGGGCGCCGTCCATGGTGACGAGCACCGTGGCGTTGCGGACGAGGAGGGTTGCCATCAGAAGCGCGGCAGGTCGGGGAAGGGCAGCTTGCCGCCCGAGACATGCATGCGGCCCAGTTCGGCGCAGCGGTGCAGCACCGGGAACACCTTGCCGGGGTTGAGCAGCCCCTCGGGATCGAAGGCGCATTTCAGCCGCTGCTGATGGGCAAGGTCGGTCTCGTCGAACATGGACGGCATGAGGTCGCGCTTTTCCACCCCCACGCCGTGCTCGCCGGTGAGCACGCCGCCCACCTCGACGCAGAGCAGCAGAATGTCGGCGCCGAAGGCCTCGGCCTTCTCAAGCTGGCCGGGCTGGTTGGCGTCGTAGCAGATCAGCGGGTGGAGATTGCCGTCGCCGGCATGGAAGACATTGCCGCAGCGCAGCCCGTATTTCTCCGACATCTCCTCCATGCGCTTCAGCACCAGCGGCAGCGCCTTGCGCGGAATGGTGCCGTCCATGCAGAGATAATCCGGCGAAATCCGCCCCACGGCGGGGAACGCGGCCTTGCGCCCGGCCCAGAAGGCGACGCGCTCCTCCTCGCTGGTGGAGGCGCGCAGCGTCAGGCAGCCGAGCGTGCCGGCAATCTCCGCCACGCGCTCGATGAGGTGGTTCACCTCCGCCTCCGGCCCGTCCAGCTCGACGATCAGCAGCGCCTCGACATCGAGCGGGTAGCCGGCGCCGAGAAACGCCTCGGCGGCATGGACCATCATCTTATCCATCATCTCCATCCCGCCGGGAATGATGCCGGCGGCGATGATGGCGGCGACGCAGGCGCCCGCCGCTTCCGACGAGGGGAAGCCGACCAGCACGGCACGCGCCGTCTCCGGCTTCTTGAGGATGCGCACCGTGACTTCCGTCACCACGCCGAGCAGCCCCTCCGAGCCGACGATGAGGCCGAGCAGGTCGAGCCCGCCGGAATCGAGATGCTTGCCGCCGAGGCGAATGACCTCGCCCGTGATCAGCACCATCTCGACGCCGAGCACATTGTTCGTCGTCAGCCCGTATTTCAGGCAGTGCACCCCGCCGGAATTCTCGCCGACATTGCCGCCAATGGTGCAGGCGATCTGCGAGGAGGGGTCGGGTGCGTAATAGAAGCCCTCATGCGCCACCGCCGTCGTGATGCCGAGATTGGTCACGCCCGGCTGGGCGACCACAGTGCGGTTGTCGAAGTCGATGTCGAGAATGCGGTTGAACTTGCCCATGCCGAGCAGGATGCCGTCTTCCAGCGGCAGCGCCCCGCCGGAGAGCGAGGTGCCCGCCCCGCGCGGCACCACGGGAATGCCGTTGGCATGGGCATAGGCCAGCACCTTCGACACCTGCTCGGTGGTGGAGGGCAGCACCACGACGAGCGGGAGCTGGCGATAGGCCGTCACCCCGTCGCTCTCGAACGGGCGCATCTCCGCCTCGGTGTCGATCACCCCCTCGCCGGGGACGATGGCGCGCAGATCGGCGACGATGCGGGCGCGGCGGGCCAGCACATCCGCCTTCGGCGCCGGCATGACGAGACCGGACATGGCACTCCTCCCTGATGCGTCTTGTGCGGCCCGGGCGGCCGCAGGGCCGCGCAAAGCCTGTTCGCTTTCGAGCCATTCTAGGGAAAAGCGCAGCCGGTTCCTATGGTAAAAAAACTAGACCAAGGATGAATATGTCGTGTCCGACCCTCGGCTTCGGTGGCGGCGCACGCCCCCTTGCGCGCGATCAAGGCGGTGCGCACCTCCACTGGGTAGGCCAATGACCAAAGGCCGCGCCCCATGCCGGCCGCCGCACAGAGGGAGACGCGCATGAACGAACTCACCGCCCGCACGGAGGACGCCGACACCGGAGCGCTCAGCCGCATCCGCCTGCATCTCGCCCGCTCGAAGGACTTTCCCGAGGGCAGCGCCCGCCATGGCTATGAATTCGTCGCGCCGCTGGACGGCACGGGCCGCATCAACGCCGAGGCCTGGAAGGGCCAGCGCGCCGCCTGCACCGTCACCCGCTTCTGGGCCAACGAGGCGCCGGAGCATGGCCGGCTGGTCCACCGCGCCGGCGGTGCGGGGGGAGCGAGCTGGGTGTTCGACTATGAAGCGGAGGCCAGCGACGACGACGAGACCGGCTATCGCTTCGGCGACCATGCCTTCGTGCCGGGCGAATATGTCTCGCTGCGCGACGAGGAGGGCGAGCTGCACACCTTCGTCGTGTTCTCCGTTCAGCCGGCCTGACATGGCCTCGTAAATGAAAGCGGCGCGGCACCCTCGCGGGCCCGCGCCGTTGTCGACTTTTCGAAGGCTGTCAGTTCGACGTGCCGGTCCCGGCCGGCGCGGTCGGCACGGCGCTGGGAGCGGAAGCGGTCTCGGCGCCCGCCAGCGGGGCAGCCGCGCCGCTCTGGGTCGCGGGCGTGGCGGCCGGCGTGGCGCCCGGCGCCACGGCGGGGGTGGCCGCCGGGGTGGCGGACGGGCTCGCGGCCGGAGTAGCGGCCGGCGTCGCCGGGGCGGCGGCGGCATCGGCCGGGGCTTCCACCGGCTTCGGCTTCGGCGTAGCGGCCACGGCACGCGGGCGGGCCGGGCGCTGGATCATGCCCATGACCTTGTTGTGCAGCTCCGGCGCCTTTTCGATGTTGAAATGGCTCAGCGCGCCCGCGCCGGTGAGGTCGATATTCTCGACCTGCCGCCCGGCGACCGGCTTGCCCGAGCCGCCGGCCTGGTAATAATTCACCACCTTGCCGATTTTGGGCGAGGCGGTCATCGGCGTCACCGGATCGAAGGTCACCACCAGCGGCACCGGCACGCCGGCGTCGCTCACCCGGTTGCCCATGGTGACGGCGGCATCGGCGCCGAGCGAATGGCCGATGATTATGACCGGCGTCGGCCGACGCTTGCCCACCGTGGCCTGCTCGATGGCGGAGCGGGTCAGCGTGTCGAGATCGACATAGGAATGCACGCTGGCGTCGATGCCGCGCGCGCGCATCTTGGCGGCGAGGTCGTCCATGCCGAGCGAGAAGATGTTGGCGAGCCCGCGCAGCAGATAGACGCGGGGCTGGTTCGGATTGGGCTTGGACTGCGCCTGCGCCGGGGCCGGAACGGCCAGGGCGACGACGAGCACGGCGACGATGGCGAGCCAGCCGGCCCAGACCCGCGAGAACTTCATGTCACACATCCCGAAAACACCGTCTGTCTTCATGCTCTGGGGCCCTGACCCTTGCAAATGGATTCTAGAACCGCTCCGCTTTGCCGGAAGCCTGATGCAGGGGCGCAACAGTACCTCCCGTTAAGGCAAAGGGCGCAACGCGGCGCCGTGGCCGCCCCCGCCCCCTTGCCAGCGCGCCGCCAGCATGCAACCCACTGAGGCGCGCGGAGTTCCCCGGCGCGACGGTACGACGCTGGGGAGGTGAAGGAGCGAGCTTCGGTGACGACGAACGCGACGGCCCGGTCGGCCGGCAAGACCTTTTACGACCATCCGCTGCGCGCCCCCGTGATGGCGGAACTGCACGCCCGTCCCTTCGTCGCGGTATCGACGCCCGCGCGCATCCTGCACGTCGCCTTTCTCGTCGACCGCGCCCAGGCGGTAGCGGACCGCGCCGCCTTCGCCAGCCTGTGCATGGCGCGCGGCCAGCCGGCGCCGGACCGCGAGGCCAAGCAGCACCGCGTCGCCTTCGGCCGCTTCGTCGTGCGCTGGGAGCGCCACGCCGAATTCACCACCTATACCTGGGAGTTGCCGGCCGAGGATGTGGTCGAGGGCGGCCTGCCCTTCCAGCCCTCCGCCGCCAGCCTCACCGATGTGCTCACCCAGCTGCCGCAGCCGGGTCCGTTGCTGGTGGCGGTGGACCTGCAACTCGTCACCGATACGGCGGACGCGCTCCCCCTCGACCGGCTGTTCGACCGCACCAGCCTCGCCCGCTCCGATGTCGAGGACGGCTTCGCCGAGATCGCCACCGATTTCCAGCCCGACCCGTCCGGCTTCGTGCGCATTCTGGTGCGCGATCGCGGCATGACCGACGACGCCGCCGGCGCGCTGGTGCAGCGCGTGCTGGAAATCGAGACCTACCGCACGCTGGCGCTGCTCGGCCTGCCGGAGGCGCAGCGCCTCGCCCCCACCGTGGCGCATAGCGAGCAGGAGCTTTCCAGCCTCACCGAGCAGATGCGCCAGAGCGAGGGCCTCGCCGCCAATCACAAGCTGCTCGACGCGCTGACCGGCCTCGCCGCCCAATTGGAAGCGGACGCCGCCGCCTCGCTGTTCCGCTTCGGTGCCACCCGCGCCTATGAGGAAATCGTCAATTCGCGCCTGCGCACCATCGGCGAGCGGCCGATTTCCGGCTATCCCACCTGGCAGCAATTCCTGCTGCGCCGGCTGCAGCCGGCCATGCGCACCTGCCAGGCGATCGAGCAGCGCCAGGCCAATATGTCGGTCAAGCTCACCAGCGCTGCCAACCTGCTGCGCACCCGCGTCGATGTCGAGCTGGAACAGCAGAACCGCAACCTGCTGCAGAGCATGAACAAGCGCGCGCGCATGCAGCTGCGCCTGCAGCAGACGGTCGAAGGGCTCTCCGTCGCCGCCATCTCCTATTACGTCATCAGCCTGCTGCATTACGCGCTGGAAGGGCTGCACGCCCGCGCCGAGGAAGCCGGGCTGCATTACGATGTCGGCACCGCCACCGCCATCGCCGTGCCCATCGTGGTGCTGGTGATCTGGTCGGTGGTCCGCCGCATCCGTCGCGGCCATGCCGAATAGAGCGTTTTCGAGCGAAGTGGATTCCGGTTCGCGTGAAGAAAACGCGACAAAACAAAGAATCAGATCATTTCACCGTTTCCATGAAACAGTGAAATGATCTAGGGCTGCGGCACGCGCCCTGCCCTCGGCTCAGCCGCCGTTTCTCACGGAAAAGCCCCGGTCTCCCGGGGCTTTTTGCTGTCGGCCGGCGCGGGCGTCTATTGCGAGAAGCCGCCGGTTGAGGGCGCGGGGGCGCCGATCCACTGGGTCTGGCTGTTGTCCGGGGCGGGCGCGGGGGCGCTGGCCGCCGGGGCCGGCGTGATCGTGCGGGTGGGGGCGGTCGCCGCCGGTGCGGTCGCGGCCGGTGCCGGCGTGGCGGGCGCGCTCTGCACCGTGGTGCTCGGCGCCGCCGGGGCGGTGCGCGGCGCGGCGCTGGCTGCCGGCACCACGGCCGGGGAGGTCTGGCGCGGCGTCGCGGTGGGGGCGGGCGTCGCCACCGGGGCGGGCCGGGCCGCCGCCGGGGTCTGGCGCGGCGCCTGCTGCGCCTGCGGCTGGGTGCGCGGCGCTGCCGGGCGGGTGCGCGTCGGCTTCTCTTCCTTGCCCTGCGGGTCGAAGCCGACATAGACGACATAGCTCTCGGACGCGCCGGGCGACGGACGGGGGAAGGTCACGTCGTCGGCGACGAGGCCGAAATCGACCTGCATCACGCCCGGGCCCACTTCCACCGGCACCGAATAGAACTTGGTCCATATCGATTTCGGCGCCGGACCTTCCTGCACCACGGCGAGGCGGATCGGCACGGTGAGCTTGCCGGGCCCGCCCTTGGGCCCGAGCAGCACGCGGCCCTGAATGCCGATGCGCATGGTCATGTCGGGGGCGGAGAAACGGCATTCGCGGGAAAACTGGCCGAGCGTCGCCTGATAGCGCACACCGCCATCGGAAGGCTCCGTCACCTGCCAGGCCGCCGCGCCGGTCCGCACCTGGATCGGCGGGCAGGTGAACTCGGACGCGTCGGGCGCACCGGGGGTCACCGCGGCCGTGCCCGCGCCGCTGGTGCCGCCGCCGGCGGCGGTGGGCGAGACGGTGGTGGTCTGCATGCTGGAGCCGAGGAAACCCTGGTCGCCGGCATCTCCGGCGCCCATCGGCCCTTCATTGCCATTGCCGCCGCCAATGCCGGCGCCGGCACAGCCGGCCAGCAGCAGGGCGAGCGCGGGAATGGCCAGCCATGCCGGCGCGCGCCCTCTCAGCACCCCTCTGCGTCCCGCCTGGCCGAACGGCCGGTTTCGCACGTCCCCGATACCCATACGCATACTCCCCGCCGTCCCGGGCTGGATGAGCCGTGGCGCCTTCCCCCGAAGCGCCGGACGGCCGGTGATCCTGGATCCGCTTTACTGGACGCTCTTATAGCAGGCCACCGCGCGCAGGAAACCTGTCCTGTGGCGGTGGCGTCAAGCCTTCGCGTCCGCCTCTTCGCCCGTGGGGCGTGGCGGGTTCAGCCGCCATTGCCGGCGGCGGGCGTGGCGGTGAGCCCCGTCGGCTCCCCCACCAGGCTGAACAGCAGCGCGGGATGGGCGTTCAGCCGCGCGGCCACGCGCTTCACGTCGTCCAGCGTCACCTTCGCCACCAGCTCGTTGCGGATGTCGATATAGTCGATGCCGAGATTGTCGATCTGGATCTGCAGCAGCTGCGAGGCGACCTTGGCGGAGCTGTCGAAGCGCAGCGCGAAGGAGCCGATGAGGTAGCTCTTGGCATCCGCCAGTTCCTCCTCGCTCGGCCCGACGGTGAGCAGGCGCTCATATTCCGCCCGGATCAGCGCCGCGCTCTCGGCCGCCCGGTCGTTCTTGGTCGCGGTGCCGCCGAGGATCAGCGCCGCATGATCGAGCGGGGCGAGGTGGCTGTAGACGGAATAGGCGAGGCCGCGCTTTTCCCGCACTTCCCTAAACAGGCGGGAGGAAAAGGCCGAGCCGCCGAAAATGTGGTTGAGCACGAAGGCGGGGATGAAATCCGGGTCGTCGCGCTTGAGACCGATGCCGCCGAAGACGATGGAGGTCTGCGGCACGGCCAGCGTCTTCACCACATCGGTGCCGAGGCCCTTCGGTTCCACATCCGGCACCGGGGTCAGCTGGGCCTTGGCCGGCAGCGCGCCGAACATGGCATCGAGCGCCGGGCCGAGCTTTTCCGCCGTGATGTCACCGACCACCGCGATCTTGAGATTGTCGCGGGCGAGGTTGCGGACGACGAAGCTCTTGAGGTCGTCACGGCTGATGGTGGGCACGCTCGCCAGCGTGCCGGCCACCGGGCGGCCATAGGGATGGTTCGGGAAAGCTGCCGCCGACCAGCCGAGACTCGCCAGCGAGGAGGGATCGTTCAGCCGCCGGCGCAGCTGCGCCAGCTGGCCCTGGCGGATGCGCTCCACCGCCTCGTCGTCGAAGCGCGGGGCGTTGACCGCCAGCGCCATCAGCGCGAAGGCGTCGTCGACATTCTCCGACAGCGTGCGCAGCGAGCCGCCGAGGCTGTCGCGCGAAGCATCGAAGCGCAGTTCGATCGCCTTTTCCGCCAGCCGGTCCTGGAAAGCGCGGGAATCGAGATCGCCCGCGCCCTCATCGAGCAGCGAGGAGGTGAGGCTGGCGACGCCGGGCGTTGAAGCCGGGTCCTGCGCCGCGCCGCCGAGAAAGGCGATTTCCATCGCCACCAGCGGCAGGGTGGTGTCGTGAACCAGCCACGCCTCGATGCCGCCCGGGCTGATCACCCGCTGGATGCGCGTCGTTTCGGACTGGGCGGGCGAGGCGGGGACGAGGGCGATGGTCATGAGCGTGGCCGCGGCGAGCGAGAAAAAGGAACGGAGAGGGCGGGAGCGCCGGCCTGCGGCGCGGCCGGTCACGAACGGTCCTCCCCGGGGCTCGCCCGTTCGGCGCCCGGCTCGGGCAGGGCGGCGGCGGGGGCGGGCTTGGCCTGCAGCAGCTGGCTGGTCACGGCGCGGGCGGGCACCAGCCAGCGCCGCGCGGCGTCGCGCACCTGCTCGGCGGTGACGGACTTCACCAGTTCTGGCCAGATCTTCACATCCTGCGCGGTGGAGCCGGTGGCGAGCGCGGCGCCATAGATGCGCGCCAGCGTCGCCTGGTTGTCCTGGGCATAGATCGCCTCGGCCACCAACCGGGTCTTGGCCCGCTCCAGCTCGGCCGCGTCCGGCCCGTTCGTGGCCAGCGCCGCGATGGTCTCGTCAAGCGCGGTTTCCACCGCCTCCATCGTCACCTCGGGGCGCGGCGTCACCGAGAGGCCGAAGCGCGTATCGTCGAGGGCGGTCGACTGGTACCAGGCGCCGGCACTGGCGGCGACGCCCTTGTCGACCACGAGCGAGCGGTAGAGCCGCCCGGTGGAACCGCCGCCCAGCACCTGGGCGAGCACGTCGAGCGTGACACTCTCGTCGCGGTCGCCGCGATAGGAGGGCACGAGATAGCTGCGCGAGAGGCTCGGCTGGCCGACGCGGCCATCGGCCAGCACCAGCCGGCGTTCGGCGCGCGGCGGGGGCTCCTGCGGGCGAATGCGTTCCGCCGTCTCGGCGCGCGGGGCGACCTTGCCATAGGTCTCCTCGGCCAGCTTCTTCACCTCCTCCGGCTCGACATCGCCCGCCACCACGAGGATGGCGTTGTTGGGCGTGTAGAAGCGGCGGTAGAAATCCAGCGCGTCCTGCCGGTTCAGCTGCTTGATCTCGTCTTCCCAGCCGATGATCGGGTGGCCATAGGGGTGGTTGACGAACATGGCGGCCTGCGCGGCCTCGGAAAGCTGCGAGGCAGGGTCGTTGTCGGTGCGCATGCGGCGCTCTTCCAGCACCACGTCGCGCTCGGGCAGCACCACCTCGTCGGTCAGGACGAGGCCGGTCATGCGGTCGGCCTCGAAGCCCATCACGGTGGCGAGGTTCTGCTTGGCGACGCGCTGGAAATAGGCGGTGTAGTCCTGCGAGGTGAAGGCGTTTTCCTGCCCGCCGAGCTTGGCGACCACCTGCGAGAACTCGCCCGCCGGGTGTTTGTCCGTACCCTTGAACATCAGATGCTCGAGGAAATGGGCGATGCCCGACTTGCCCGGCTGCTCGTCGGCCGAGCCGACCCGGTACCACACCATATGGGTGACGACCGGGGCGCGATGGTCAGGCACCACCACCACCTGCATGCCGTTGCCGAGGGTGAACTCCGCCACCTCGGCGGCGTCCGCGCGCGCGGGAGCGGTGGCAAGGCCGGCGGCGGCGCCGGCGAGCAGCATCAGAGCGGGCATGAGTCTTCCAGTCACAGCTTCATCCGTTTCGGCGGACCGCCCGGAGAGACGGGCGCGCCACCCGGGCTCGGGCGGCGCAGGGCGGAGGCGCAGGCAATGTAGCGATGAAGCAGGCGCGGCGCGATGCGCCGCCGGCGGGCTTCACCGCGAAGTGAGGAAGCGGGGCGCACGGCACGCCCCGAACGCGCCGGCAGGCGCGGGAAGGGCAACGCCACGCCGGCCGGCGTGCCCGGTCAGTCGCTGTTCTTCTGGGTACGGTCGAACAAGTTCGGCAGCTTCCACGCCTTGTCTTCCGGACGGTCAGCGACGACACCATATTTGGCGCCGGGCGCGGGGGTCTGGTAGCCGGGCGGCGGCTCGGTGAGGGATGCACGCTCCGGCTCGCCCTCGAAGCGGATCGTGTCGTCCTTCTTGCTGTCCCAGCCGAGGAAGCCCATCTCGTTCACCGAGAGACGGTTGTCCTGGTTGGCGCGGCCATTATTGGCGAAGCCGCTGCCGGTGGCCTTGCCGGAACGATAGCCCTTGTTCAGTTCGGCCGGGGTGAGCGAGCGGGCCTCGCCGACGCGGCTTGAGGTCGCCCGCGTGTCCACCCAGTTCGCCTTCGCTTCCGCCTCGCGGACGACCTGGTCATGGTCCTTTGGCCATGCCGGATTCTGCGAAATCGCCGAGGCGTCGCGCGGCGGGGGCAGGATGTCGCCGGTCGGCGGCACCACCAGCGGCGGGCGCTCGCGGTAGTCGATATCGGGCGGGGGCGGCGCCACCAGGCCGAGGCCGGTGAGAATCTGCCCGGTGAGGTTGGTCTCCGGCGCATCCTGCGCCTGGGCCAGAGCCGGCGCGGTGCTGAAAGCCCCGGCGGCGGCGCAGGCCAGGACGCCGGCGAACAGCCCGGCGCGGGCGGCATGAACTCGTGTCGTCATCCGGTCGTCTCCTGCCGGTCCGTAGGGGGCGAGAACGCCTCGCCCACGCGACCGCTCAAGCGTGCGGAAGGTCCGATCTCACTTCAGGGCGGCGATTTTGCGGCGCTCCCGAAAAAGGAAGCATACAAAAGCAGCCCGACCCCGGCAACAATGGCCACGTCAGAGAGGTTGAACACATACCAGTAGAAGCCGAAAGCGTGCAGCGAGACGAAGTCGAACACGGCGCCATAGGCCGCCCGGTCGATGGCGTTGCCGAGCGCGCCGCCGATCAGCAGCCCCAGCGCGGCCGCTTCCAGCCGGTTGTCGGTGCGCGCCAGCCAGAACCAGAACAGCACCGCCGCCGCCAGCTTCACCCCGCCGAGCACCCACCAGCCCTCGGCGCCCAGCGAGAACAGCCCGTAGCTGATGCCGGTGTTCCACGCCCAGACGATGTCGAGGAAAGGCGCCACCTTCACGATGCCGTCCGGGCCGAAATCCACCCCGTGCAGCACGGCGAGCTTGGAGCCCTGGTCGATCGCCAGCGCGGCGAGCGCGAACAGCGCGCCGGTCAGCGTATGTGGGCCGGCGAGGCGGAGCGACACGCGCGCGCTCACTCCGCCGCCCGGCGGGCATGGGCCAGTTCGCGCAGCGCCTGCGCGTCGCGCGGGGTCACGTCGGGATAGTCCGCCTCCGTGCCCACCAGCGGCGAGATCTTCCAGGAGCGGGCGCATTTATGCCCCACCGCCCGGTTCGGCACGACCGCGACGCCCGGCACGTCCGGCAGGCGGAAGGCGTCGGCCGGGCCCTCATCCGGCATCAGATGCGCGTCGGAGGTGATGCACACTTCCGCCAGATCGACCGCGCTCACCGCGGCGAACAGGTTCGGGTCGGAGACGTGGATCACCGGCGCCGCTTCCAGCGAGGAGCCGATGCGCTTGGCCGCGCGCTCCACTTCCAGCGCGCCGAGCACGACGCGCCGCACCAGGCGGATCTTGCGCCACTCATCGGCCAGCACCGGGTCGCGCCATTTCGCCGGCGTGTCGGGGAAGGTCTGAAGATGCACCGAACCGGTCTCGGAGGGGAAGCGCGCCAGCCAGGTCTCCTCCGCCGTGAAGGGCAGAATCGGCGCCAGCCAGACGACGAGCCGGTTGAACACCTCGTCGAGCACGGTGAGGCAGGCCCGCCGCGTCACCGAGGAGAGCGGGTCGCAATAGAGCGCGTCCTTGCGCACGTCGAAATAGAAGGCCGAGAGTTCGCTGGTCATGAAGGCGGTCAGTGCCGCGTTCACCCGCTTGAAGTCGAAGCCGGCATAGGCCTCGCGCACCACGCCGTCGAGCTCGGCGAGGCGGTGCAGCACCATCTTTTCCAGCGCCGGCATGTCGGCGAAGGCGACGCGCTCGGCCTCGCGGTAATGATGCAGCGAGCCGAGCAGCCAGCGCAGCGTGTTGCGCAGCTTGCGATAGGTCTCGACCGTGGTCTTGAGGATTTCCGGCCCGATGCGCAGATCGTCGGAATAGTCGGAGGCGCACACCCACAGGCGCAGAATGTCGGCGCCGGAGTTCTTGATCACCTCCTGCGGGGCGACGACATTGCCGACCGATTTCGACATTTTGCGGCCCTGCTCGTCGAGCACGAAGCCATGCGTCAGCACCACGTCGTAAGGCGGGCGCCCGCGCGTGCCGCAGCTCTCCAGCAGCGAGGAATGGAACCAGCCGCGATGCTGGTCCGAGCCTTCGAGATACATCACCCGGTCCGGCCCGCCATTGAAGGCGCGGTCAGCCTTGAGGTCTTCGCGCACTTCCAGCGTGAAGGCGTGGGTGGAGCCTGAATCGAACCACACGTCGAGAATGTCGTCGACCTTGGTCCATTCATTGGAACTGTAATCGGTGCCGAGGAAGCGCTGGGCGGCGCCTTCCTTGTACCAGGCGTCCGCCCCCTCGGTGGCGAAGGCCTCGGCGATGCGGGCATTCACCTTCTCGTCGCGCAGGATCTCGACCGTGCCGTCGCCCCTGTCCTTGACGAAGACGGCGATCGGCACGCCCCAGGCGCGCTGGCGCGAGACCACCCAGTCCGGCCGGTTCTCGATCATGCCGGTGATGCGGTTCTGGCCGGAGGCCGGCACCCATTGCACCCCGGCGATGCCGCCGAGCGCGCGGGCGCGCAGCGTGTCGCCACTGGCGCTGGAACCGTCCGCCGCCGCGATGTCCTTGTCCATCGCGATGAACCATTGCGGCGTGTTGCGGAAGATGATCGGCGCCTTGGAGCGCCAGCTATGCGGGTACTGGTGCTTCAACCTTCCGCGCGCCAGCAGCTTCTCGGCGCCCATCAGCGCCTTAATCACCGCATCATTGGCGTCGCCATCCTTGCCCTTGTCGTCCATGACGCGGGCGCCGGCGAAGAGGGGCACATGGTCGTAATAGCGCCCGTCCGGGCCGACCGTGTGCGGCACCTCGCCCAGATGGGCGGACATATAGAGGTTGAAGTCGTCGGCGCCGTGGCCGGGGGCGATGTGGACGAAGCCGGTGCCGGTGTCGTCGGTGACGAAATCACCGGGCACCACGGGCACGCGGAAATCGAAATAGCCCTGCGCGCCCTCGACGCCGTTCAACGGATGGGCGCAGACGAGATGCGTCGGGTCGACCTCCTTATGGCGTTCGTAAGCCGTGACGCGGGCGGCCTTGAACACCTCTTCCGCCAGCTTGTCGGCGAGGATGAAATGCTCGCCCACCTTGGCCCAATTGTCGTGCGGCGCCTCCGTCACCTCATAGACCGCATAGGTCACGTTCGGCGAGAAGGCGATGGCGCGGTTGCCGGGGATGGTCCAGGGCGTGGTGGTCCAGATCACCACGCTGGCGCCCTCATAGGAGGGGAACAGGTGGATGTCGGCGGCATCCTCCGGCGGCTCCAGCCCCTTGGGCAGGCCGCCGGCGGTGGCGGCGCTCTTGCGATAGCCGGTGACCGGGAATTTGACGAAGATCGTGGTCGACTGGTGGTCGTGATACTCGACCTCGGCCTCGGCGAGCGCAGTCCGCTCCACCACCGACCACATGACCGGCTTGGAGCCGCGATAAAGCAGGCCGTTGCCGGCGAATTTCATGATCTCGCGGGCGATCTGCGCTTCCGCGTCATAGCTCATCGTCACATAGGGGTGCGACCAGTCGCCCTCGACGCCGAGCCGCTTGAACTCGGCGCGCTGCACGTCGATCCAGCCCTCGGCGAAGGCGCGGCATTCCTGGCGGAACTCGACGACCGGCACCTCGTCCTTGTTCTTGCCCTTGGCGCGGTACTGTTCCTCGATCTTCCATTCGATCGGCAGGCCGTGGCAGTCCCAGCCCGGCACATAGTTGGAATCATGGCCGAGCGCGCCTTGGGAACGCACCACCACGTCCTTCAGGATCTTGTTGAGCGCGTGGCCGATATGGATGTTGCCATTGGCATAGGGCGGGCCGTCATGCAGCACGAAGCGCGGGCGGCCGGCGCCGGCCTTGCGCTGCTGGCCATAAAGGTCGATCCGCTCCCAGCGCGCCAGCAGCTCCGGCTCGCGCTGCGGCAGGCCGGCGCGCATGGGGAAATCGGTCTGCGGCAGGAACAGGGTCGCGGAATAGTCGTGCGCCGTGCCCTCGCCGGCCGGCTCAACCGACGTTTCGTTCCCGTTGCGACCATCGCTGTTGCGGCTCGTCATGACGCGCTCCTTAAGCCTTCGCGCCCGGTTTAAGCGCAGCGCCGGGCGCGTGCAAGGGAGGGCGGGGAATGCGCCCGCTCAGCCGGGCGTCACCACAATCTTGCCGAAGGCGCCGCGCTCCAGATGATCGAGCGCCGCCGGCAGCTCCGCCAGCCGGTAGCGCCCATCGATGACCGGCCTCAGCCCCGTCGCGTCGACCGCCCGCACAAGATCCTCCAGCGCCCGGCGGTGACCGACGCCGATGCCGTTGAGGGTGAGCTGCTTCAGCATCAGCGGGCCGAGCGGCAGCGCCGCGTCGAAGCCCTCGATGACGCCGATCTGGGCGATGCGCCCGCCGATCGCCGCCACTTCCACCGCCCGGCCGAGCGCCGCGCCGCCGGCCAGCGCGAGGACATGATCGGCGCCGCGTCCGCCGGTCGCCGCCCGCACCGCGTCCACCCAGTCGCCTTGCCTGCGGTCAATGAAGATGTCGGCACCGAGCGCCCGGGCGCGCTCCCGCTTGGCGGCGCTGCCGGAGACCACGATGACCTGCGCGCCCATGGCCTTGGCGATCTGCGCCCCGAACAGCGCGACGCCGCCGGTGCCCTCCACCAGCACGGTGTCGCCGGCCCGGAGCCCGCCGCGCTCGACCAGCCCGAACCAGGCGGTGAGCCCGGCGCAGGGCAGGGTGCTGGCGTCCTCAAGCGGCAGCGTTGCCGGCGCCGCCACCAACCAGGCCTCGGGCAGCGCGACATAGTCGGCGAGCACGCCGGGATAGGCGCCGCCGAGCGCCTGATAGGGCAGAAGGGCGGAATCGCCGGCGGGCAGGCCGTCGATCCAGCCGGGAAAGAAGGTGGAGATCACCCGCGCCCCCGTCGCGAAGCGAGCGGCATTCGCGCCCGTGGCGACGACGGTGCCGGCGAGATCGGACGCGGGCGTGAAGGGAAAGGGCAGCGGCGCGCCCATGCCGTCGGCGATGTTGAGCAGGTCACGGTAGTTCAGCGCCACCGCCGCCGCCTTCACCAGCACCTCGCCCGGGCCGGGCCGGGGCACCGCCACCTGCCGCAGCTTCAGAGCCGCGCGGCCGAAACCGTCCATCTCCCAGCGCCGCATCGTGGCGGGAATCGTATCTGCGTTCATCGTCCTTGCTCCGTGCGCGGAAACGTCTCGGAGCGTTCTAAGGTTGAATTTGTTTCGCCGGTTGCGCTAGTTGTTCCCAACATTGGCGAACTTATGGCGCCAATGCCGGCGGGCGAGCGGAAGGCGGCATGAGCGAGGTTCTGGCAGGCGTGGACGCCTTCGTCGCCGCGGTGGACACCGGCAGCTTTTCGGCGGCCGGCGTCCGGCTCGGCCTGACGCGCTCGGCGGTGGCGAAGACGGTGGCGCGGCTGGAAGGCCGGCTTTCCGTTCGCCTGTTCCACCGCACCACCCGCGCTTTGAGCCTCACCGAGGACGGGCAGCGCTATTACGAGCATTGCGTGCGGGCGCTGGCCGAACTGCAGGCCGGCCGCTCCGCGCTGGAATCGGGCCGGCGCGAGGCCACGGGGCGGCTGCGGGTAAGCGCGCCGCTGCTGTTCGGGCGGCGCTGCGTCGCTCCCCTGCTGGCGCGGCTGGCCGCCCGCCATCCCCGGCTCGAACTCGATCTCGCCCTCTCCGACCGGCTGGTCGATCTGGTCGAGGACGGGTTCGATCTCGCCATCCGCAATGGCGAGATCGGGTCAGGCCATGGATTGATGACCCGCACCGTCGGGCTGCAGCGGATGACCGTCTGCGCGTCCCCCGCCTATCTGGCAGTGGAGGGCACGCCGCAGGGGCTCGACGATCTTCACCGCCACCACGCGGTGACCTATGCCCGCGACGGCCGGGTGAAGGCCTGGGAATTTCCGCTGGGCAAGGGAGCGCCGGTGGCGGTGACGCCACCGAGCCGGCTGCGCTTCGATGATCTGGAAGCGATCGCCGATGCCGCCGAGGCGGGGCACGGCCTTGCCTGGCTGCCCTGCTGGCTCATCCGCGCGCGGGTTCACAGCGGCGCGCTGGTGCCCTTGCTGGCGGAGGTGCCGCGCCAGGTCTTCGCCACCCATGCGCTGTGGCCGGCGGCGCCACATATGCCGATGAAGCTGCGCCTCGCCCTCGACGCGCTCGCCGCCGAGCTGCCCGGCAGCGCCGAGCTGTAACCCCTACCCCAGCGCCGCGCGGGCCCGGGCGCTGTCGATGTCCATCTGCGCGATCAGCGCGTCGATGCCGTCGAATTTCAGCTCCGGCCGCAGCCAGGCGTGGAAGGCGACGGTGAGCACGCGGCCATAGAGGTCGCCGGCGAAGTCGAAGATGAAGGTCTCCAGCCGCGGCGCGCCGTCGTCGAAGGTCGGGCGGCGGCCGAAGCTCGCCACGCCCTTGTGCCGCGTTCCGTCGATCTCCACCGTCACCGCATAGATGCCGTGCGCCAGCGTCACCGCCGGATCAAGCCGCATATTGGCGGTGGGGTAGCCGAGTTCGCGCCCGCGCTTGTCGCCATGCACCACCTCGGCCTCGATGGCGAAGGGCGCGCCCAGCATATGGGCGGCCTGTTCGACGCGGCCCTGCGCCAGCGCGGCGCGGATGACGCTGGAGGAAATCTGCGCGCCCTCATCGAGCAGCGGCGGCACGATCTCCACCCCGAAGCCATGGCGCTTGCCGGCCTCGCGCAGGAACAGCGGCGAGCCGCCCCGGCCCTTGCCGAAATGGAAATCATAGCCCGCCACCACCATGGCGACGCCGAGACGCCCGACAAGAATGGCGGCGACGAAATCCTCGGCGTCGCGCCCGGCCATGGCAGCGTCGAAGGCGAGCACGACCGCGCCATCAAGCCCGGTCTCGCTCAGGCGCTTGAGCTTCATCGGCTCCGGCGTCAGGCGGAAGATCGGCTCGGCCGGGCGGAAATAGGCGCGCGGATGCGGCTCGAAGGTCAGCGCCAGCGCCGGCCGCCCGAGCGAGCGCGCCTGGTCGATGGCGGTGCCGATCACCGCGCGGTGGCCGCGATGCACGCCGTCGAAATTGCCGATGGCGACCACCGGCCGGGCGAGGGCGGGGGGCAGCGCGTCACCCTCGCGCAGGACGAGGAAAGGGTGCGGGGAAGCGGCGGCGTGGGTCATGTCAGCGCAACGCAACGGGAGGGGCGCCCCTTAAGGCGTCGGGAGAGGCGGCTGCTTAAGTGGCCCCGTCCCGCGCCGCCGTCAATCCGGACGCTACCAGGCGAGGCGCGTGGTGACCGCCGCCGGGCGGCCCGGCCCGTCGGCGAGCAGGCGGGCCAGCGCCCGCTCATCCACCTCGGCGCCCTGTTCGAGCCCGAGTTCGCCGGCATGGATGCCGGCCGCCACGAACAGGCAGTCAATGCCATGGCCCAGCGCCCCGGCGAGATCGGTGCGCAGCGCGTCGCCAATGGCGATGGCGCGCGTCTTCTCCACCGGCGCCCCGCGCAGCCTCGCCGCCGTGGCGAAGGCGGTCTCGTAAATCGGGCGGTGCGGCTTGCCGCAGAACACCACCTCGCCGCCCAGTTCCGCATAGGCCTCGGCGATGGCGCCGGCGCACCAGATCAGGTCGCCGCCGCGCTCGACCACGATATCGGGATTGGCGCAGATGAAGGGCAGGCCCCGCGCCTTCGCCGCCGCCAGCGTGTCGGCATAGTCGTCCGGCGTCTCCACCGTGTCGTCGAACAGGCCGGTGCAGACGATCAGCTCCGCCTCCTCGAAGGGGACGAGGGTGAGGTCGAGCCCCTTATAGATGCCGAGATCGCGCTCCGGGCCGAGATGCCACATCTTCACCCCCGGCCGTCCGGCCAGCAGCGCGCTGGTGACCATGCCCGAGGTGACGATGGCGTCATAGGCGTCGCGCGGAATGCCGAAGCCGTCGAGAATGCGGGCGACGCCCTCCGGCTCGCGCGGGGCGTTGGAGACGAGGATCACCGTCGTCCCGCCAGCGCGCGCCCGTTGCAGCGCGTCCGCCGCCGCCGGGGAACCGGCGACACCATTGTGCAGCACGCCCCACACGTCGCACAGGACGAGGTCGTAGCGGGGCGCCAGCGTGGCGAAGGAGGGGACGAGGAGCGGGGCGTTGTCGTGTTCCATGGCGGGGCGCATGCCATTTCCGCGCGCCGCGCACAAGGCCCGCGCCGGCAGGGCAGGGCTGCGGGAACCTTGCCGCTCCTTGCTCACGGGCGGAAGGACGGGCCGTTGGTGATGACCATGCCGTGGCCGGCCACCTCATTGGCGCGGGGATAGACGCCGCTCAGCACGTCGTCGAAATGCCGCTTCACCGCCGCATGGCAGCCGCAGCACAGGCCGCGCAGCCGCTCCGCATCGGTGATGCGGATGCGCCCGCGGCGCGGCTCGATGGCGCCGGCCGCCTTCATCTCCCCCAGCACCCGGCTGATATAGGGCCGCCCCACCGCCAGCATGGCGGCGAGCTGTTCCTGGGTGAGGCGCAGCGTGTCGTCGCCGGTGCGGTCATAGGCGGCGAGCAGCCATTTCGCCGTGCGCTGGTCGATGGAGTGGGTGGCGTTGCAGGCGACCGACTGAAAAACCTGCGCCAGCAGGCAGTCGGCATAGCGGGCGAACAGGTTGCGCAGCGGCGGGGAAATCTCCTTCGCCCGCTCCAGCTCGCCGCTGTCGAGCCGCAGCAGCGGCCCCTCCATCTGCACCACGGCGCGGGCGAAGGCCGGCAGCCGTCCCTGGCTGACAATGCCGCCCACCGCGCCCTCGCGGCCGATGCTGGTGATCTCCACCTGCCGGCCATCCTCCAGCAGCACCATGAAGGAGACGAGCGTCTGCCCGCAGGGAAAATAGACATGGCGCACATCGTCGCCCGGCTCGTAGAGCACACCGCCGGCCGGCCGGTCGATGCGCTTGAGATGGGCGCGCAGCAGCGCGAAATCGGCCGGGCGCAGCGCGCCGAGCAGGTTGTTGCCCCCCGACGAGGCCACCGCCCCGCCATTCCCGCCACTCTCGTCATCCTCGTTGAGGCGCATGGTTCCGACCCTCGTTTCCCTATCAACGCACCACGCGGGGAAATGTTCACAAACGGACAGAAGCCGGGTGACGAGTTGGGTACAAACGGGCACACTCGCGCACCAGCGACAGGCAGCGCGACAGGGGAGTCTCTAATCGATGCAAGTGACTTCCACGGCGCCCCGGCGGGCGACCTTCTCCGGCCCGTCGGCGACATTCCACCCATGAGCGACGGTGCGGCCCGTCAGCGGGTGTCCGAAACCTCGGGCGACCCGGTCGCGCGCGAGGGCGTGGACCGTTCGTTCTTCTGGTCGCTGGTGCGTGCCGCCCAGCCCCTGCGCCGCCACCCCTGGCTGCCGGACGCGGTGGGGGTGGCGATGTTCGGCTTCGCCCTGGCGCTGCGCTTCGCGGTGGACAGCGTGCTGCCGCCGGGCTTTCCCTTCCTCACCTTCTTCCCGGCGGTGATTCTCACCACCTTCTTCTGCGGGCTGCGGCCGGGCATCACCTGCGCGGTCCTCTCCACCTTCGCCGCCTGGTTCTTCTTCATCGGTCCGGCCAACGGCATGCGGATCGACGGCCAGAGCCTGCTGGCGCTCGGCTTCTTCGTCGTCATCGCCGCCATCGACATCACGCTGATCCACTTCACCTTCAACGCCGCCGACCGGCTGCGGCGCGAGAAGGAAACCACCGCCCGGCTCTACGAGACGCAGCGCACCATGTTTCAGGAGCTGCAGCACCGCGTCGCCAACAACATGCAGTTCGTCGCCGCGCTGCTGTCGCTGCAGAAGCGCAAGGTGGGGCAGGATGCGCGCCAGGCGATCACCGCGCTGGACGAGGCGCGCTCGCGGCTCGACACCATCGCCCGCATCCACCGCCAGCTCTACGCGCCCGAGCGGCTGGACCTGCCCACCGACCAGTATCTGAGCCAGCTCTGCTGCGATCTCGTCACCGCCTCCGGCACGCCGGGCATCGGCTGCACGGTGGACGCGCCGAACCTGCCGCTCAACGTGGCCCAGCTCACCACCCTGTCCATGCTGGTGGCGGAGATCGTCACCAATTCGCTCAAGCACGCCTTTGTCGGCGCCGAGTCCGGCATGATCAGCATCACCGTGCTGGCCAATGGCGGCAAAGGCTATGAGATGACCATCGCCGATGACGGGCGCGGCCTGCCGCCCGGCGCCGACCTCTCGCGCAGCGACGGGCTCGGCTGGCGCATCATCCAGAGCCTGGCCTCCCAGCTCGGCGGCAAGGTGGAACTCGCCACGCGGGTCGAGCCCAGCCGCGGCACGGCGGTGCGGGTGCAGTTCACGCTGGTGTAAGCCACCGACAGGGATAGGAGGCGTTCACCTGCGCCGCGCTTTGGCGTAAGAGCGGACCGGCGCGGCGTTGCGGCGGCACCCTCTCTCTCATGACAGGCGGGAACAGCATGACCGAAACCTTCGATCTTCTCCTCAAGGGCGGCACGGTGGTGAATCAGGACGGCATCGCCGCCCGCGATGTCGGCCTACGTGGCGGGCGCATCGCCGGCATCGGGTCGTTCGATGCTTCCCAGGCGGGCGAGACGGTCGACTGCACCGGCCTGCATCTGCTGCCCGGCGTCATCGACACCCAGGTGCATTTCCGCGAGCCCGGCCTCGACCACAAGGAAGACCTCGAATCCGGCTCGCGCGCCGCCGTCATGGGCGGGGTCACCGGCGTGTTCGAAATGCCCAACACCAACCCGCTGACCACCTCGGCCGGGGCGCTGGAAGACAAGCTGTCGCGCGCCCATCACCGCATGCATTGCGACTTCGCCTTCTTCGTCGGCGGCACGCATGACAATGTAAACGACCTGCCGGAGCTGGAAATGCTGCCGGGCGTGCCCGGCGTGAAGGTGTTCATCGGCTCCTCCACCGGCTCGCTGCTGGTGGCCGACGATCCCGGCGTGCGGGCGATCCTAAAGGTCATCCGCCGCCGCGCCGCCTTCCATTGCGAGGACGAGCCGCGCCTTGAAGAGCGCAAGGGCCTGCGCGTGCCGGGCGACGCCGCCTCGCATCCGGTGTGGCGCGACGAGATCGCGGCGCTGACCGCCACCACGCGGCTGGTCAACCTCGCCCGCTCCGAGGGCAAGCGCGTGCATGTGCTGCACATCACTTCCCAGGAAGAGATCGAATATCTGCGCGGCCAGAAGGATGTCGCCACCGTCGAGGTGACGCCGCATCACCTCACCATGGACGCGTCCTGGTACGCCACCCATGGCACAATGGTGCAGATGAACCCGCCGGTGCGCGAAGCCCGCCACAGGACGGCGCTGTGGCGCGGCCTGTCCGAGGGCGTGGTCGACGTGCTCGGCTCCGACCATGCCCCGCACACGCGGGAAGAAAAGGCCAAGCCCTACCCGGCGAGCCCCTCGGGTATGACCGGGGTGCAGACCCTCGTGCCCACCATGCTCGACCATGTGAATGCCGGCCGCCTGACGCTGGAGCGCCTCGTCGATCTCTCCAGCGCCGGCCCGGCGCGCATCTTCAACATCGCCACCAAGGGCCGCATCGCGGTGGGCTATGACGCCGACTTCACCATTGTCGACCTCAAGCGGCGCCAGACCATCCGCAATGAATGGATCGCCTCCAAGGCCGGCTGGACGCCCTATGACGGGGTGGAAGTCACCGGCTGGCCGGTCGGCACGCTCATCCGCGGCAAGCGGGTGATGTGGGAGGGCGAACTCGTCACCCCGGCGCAGGGCGAGGCCATCCGCTTCCTGGAAACGCTGGCGCGGGGGTGACGGAGCGCGTAAGGCTCCTCCCTCATCCCGGACGGCCGAAGGCCGATCCGGGATCGCAGGCCGGATCGCGATCCCGGCTCTCCGCTGCGCTTCGGCCGGGATGACGGTGCCGGCGGCGCGCGAACACCAGCCTCCCCTCCGATTCCCCACCCACACAGGCGCCCCATGCCCCGCCGCACCCTGCAGCCGCCGCAGCTCTTCGACAGCCGCCCCTGGGGCTTCTCGCAGGTCAGCATCTCCCCGCCCGGCACGCTGGTGCATGTGGCCGGGCAGGTGGCGTGGGATGCGGAAGGAAAAGTCAGCGCGGTGGGGCGCGAGGCGCAGCTGCGGCAGGTGCTGCGCCAGGTCATCCTGGCGGTGGAAGCCGCCGGCGGCAGCGCCGACGACATCCAGATGCTGCGCCTCTATATGCCCGGCTTCCAGTCCGGCCCGGAGGCGGAGCTCGTCGGCCGGGTGCTGGCGGAAACCTTCGGCACGGAAAACCCGCCGAGCTCCACCTGGATCGGCGTCGACGCCCTCGCCCAGCCGGAATACCTCGTCGAGGTCGACGCGGTGGCGGTGATCCCCACGCCGTAAAGCGTTCGCCTTGAGGCGCCCCCGCGCCGGGGGGCGCCCTGCCGGCGCTCAGCGGGTGATGAGCGTGCCGGCACCGTGGTCGGTCAGCAGTTCCAGCAGCACCGCATGCGGCACCTTGCCGTCGAGGATCACCACCCCTTCGACGCCCTGCTCCAGCGCATAGATGCAGGTTTCGACCTTGGGGATCATGCCGCCGGAAATGGTGCCGTCGGCGATCAGCGCCCGCGCCTGGGCGATGGTCAGTTCCTTGATCAGCTGCTTGTCGGCGTCGAGCACGCCGGGCACGTCGGTCAGCAGCAGCAGCCGCTTGGCGCCGAGCGCGCCGGCAATGGCGCCGGCGAAGGTGTCGGCATTGACGTTGAACGTGCCGCCATCCTTGCCGGTGGCGACGGGCGCCAGCACCGGGATCAGCTCGCGGCCGAGAATCTGGTCGAGCACGGTGGTGTCCACCGTCTCGGGCTCGCCGACGAAGCCAAGATCGACCACCTGTTCGAGATTGGAATCCGGGTCGCGCACCGAGCGCGTCACCTTGGAGGCGACGACCATGTTGCCGTCCTTGCCGGACAGGCCCAGCGCCTTGCCGCCGGCCTCATTGATGAAGCCGACGAGGGATTTATTGATCGAGCCGGCCAGCACCATCTCGACGATCTCGACGGTGGCCTTGTCGGTGATGCGCAGCCCGGCGGCGAATTCCGACTTGATGCCGAGCTTGGCCAGCATGGCGCCGATCTGCGGCCCGCCGCCATGCACCACCACAGGGTTCACGCCGGACTGTTCGAGCAGCACGATGTCCTGCGCGAAATCCCGCGCCACCTGCTCGTCGCCCATGGCGTGGCCGCCATATTTCACCACGATGATGGCGTCGTCATAGCGCTGCATGTGCGGCAGCGCCTGCACCAGCACGCGGGCCTTGGTGTGGTCGTCGATCGGTTCGGCGGCAGGCGCGGGGGTTTCGGCGGTCATGACGGGTCCGTTCGCACGGGGGAGCTTCGGGTGAGGCGGGCGCAGGCCCGGCAGGGCGCGGCGGCAGGGAACGCCCTTCTAGCCGATTTCAATGACGCTTCTCAATCAGGGTGGCGGGGCGCGTGTCCCTCGTGGCATCGCCTTGTGGCAGGGCGGTGGCGGCCGGGCCTCAGGCGAAGGCTGGCGTGCGCGCAAGCAACGGGTTGCGCGCGCGGGCCTGTGCGGCGGGCGGCGCGCATGCCATATGCCCCGCCATGGACACGACCGCCCCCCGCAAGCCGCTGAAGGCCCGCTTCGTCGAAGGCTCGACGATGCGCCATGTCGCCACCATGACCGCCGCCGGCTCGGTCGGGCTGATGGCGGTGTTCGTCGTCGATCTGCTCAACCTGTTCTACATCTCGCTGCTCGGCGAGGAGGAGCTGGCGGCGGCCATCGGCTATGCCGGCACGGTGATGTTCTTCACCACCTCGGTCGGCATCGGCGTGATGATCGCCGGCTCGGCGCTGGTGTCGCGGGCGATCGGCAGCGGGCGGATCGAGGACGGGCGGCGGCTCTCCACCTCCTCCCTCGTCTATATGGCGCTCGCCACCGGGGCGATGACGCTGGCCCTGCTGCCGTTTCTGGGCCCCCTGCTGGCGCTGCTCGGCGCCACCGGGCGCACGCTGGAACTGGCGCGCGACTTCCTGCTCATCGTGCTGCCCTCCACCCCGCTGCTCGGCCTCGGCATGGCGGCGTCGGGCACGCTGCGCGGCATTGGCGATGCGCGGCGCTCCATGTGGGTCACGCTGTCGGGCGGGCTCACCACCGCCGTGCTCGACCCGCTGCTCATCCTCGCTCTCGGCCTCGGCGTCGAGGGCGCGGCGATCGCCACCGTGCTCGCCCGCGTCGTCATGGTCGCCTATGGGCTGAACGCGGTGATAAAGGTGCACAAGCTCGCCGCGCGCCCGCGCCTGCCGGATTTTCTCGCCGATGTCGCCCCGCTCTCGGCCATCGCCGTGCCGGCCATCCTCACCAATGTCGCGACGCCGGTGGGCAATGCCTACATCACCTTCGCCCTCGCCCCGCATGGCGATGCGGCGGTGGCGGCCTGGGCCGTGATCGGCCGGCTGATCCCGGTCGCCTTCGGCCCGCTCTTCGCCCTCACCGGCGCCATCGGCCCGGTGATCGGCCAGAATGTCGGCGCCCGGCGTTATGACCGGGTGCGGCAGACGGTGCGCGACAGCCTGAAGCTCATCATCGCCTATGTGCTCGGCGTCTGGTTGATCCTGGCGCTGGCCCGCCAGCCGCTCGCCGGGCTGTTCGGCCTGTCGGCGGAAGGCGTGGCGCTGGTGGAATTCTTCTGCCTCTATGCCGCCGGGGCCTATGTGTTCTTCGGCGCGCTGTTCGTCGCCAATGCCGCCTTCAACAATCTCGGCGCGCCGCTGCTCTCCACCCTGTTCAACTGGGGGCGGGCGACGCTCGGCACCATTCCCTTCGTCTGGCTCGGCAGCCGCTGGTATGGCGTCGAAGGCGTCATCGCCGGCCAGGCGCTGGGCTCGGTGTTCTTCGGCGTGGCGGCGCTGATCTGCGCCTTTGCCGTGGTGCGCCGGCTGCAGGCCGGCACCCCGCCGCCGGCGCCGACGACCGCGCTCGCCGGGCCGGAACTGCCGCCCTTCTCGCGCGGCGAGGACGCCCCGGCGATCGAGACCGCCGCCGGGGTCTTTCCTCGCGCCGAGGAGAACGGATAGAGTACGGGGATGAGCGACACCGCCTTTGCCGACCTCGTCCTGCCCCCGGACGGGCGCCAGTCCGAAACCGCCCGCGCCATCCAGCGCGGGGCGCTGCGCTATCTCGCCGCGCGCGGGCTGGTGGGCGTGCCGGAATTCAGCCTCGCCTCCGGCCGGCGGGCGGACATCGCCGCGCTGGACCTGCGCGGCGAGGTGTGGGTGGTGGAGATCAAATCCTCGGTCACCGATTTCCGCACCGACCGCAAATGGACGGAGTACCGCGCCCATTGCGACCGGCTGTTCTTCGCCGTCGGGCCGGATTTCCCGCTGGAGATCCTGCCCGAGGACACCGGCATTCTCGTCGCTGACGCCTTCGGCGCCGGGCTGGTGCGCGAGGCGCCGCTGCACGCGCTGGCCGGGGCGACGCGCAAGGCGCTGACCCTGCGCTTCGCCCGCGCCGCCGCCGGACGGCTGATGGGGCTGATGGACCCCGAGGCGCTGCGCGGCGTGGTGCTTTAGAGGGGATAACCGCACCCGGCGCTTGAAAGCCGCCCCTCCCCTCTGCCAGCGTCCCCGCCATGGATCAGCTCGAGAACAGCCCCGCGCCCGTATCGCCCAAGGCGGCCGACACCGAGCGCGTCACTCCGATGATGGCGCAGTACATCGAGATCAAGGCCGCCAACCCCGGCAGCCTGCTGTTCTACCGCATGGGCGATTTCTACGAGCTCTTCCTCGACGACGCCGAAATCGCCGCCCGCGCGCTCGGCATCGTGCTCACCAAGCGCGGCAAGCACCAGGGCGAGGACATCCCGATGTGCGGGGTGCCGGTGGACCGGGCGGAGGAATATCTCCACAAGCTCATCGCCGCCGGCCACCGCGTCGCCGTGTGCGAGCAGATGGAGCCGCCCGCCGAGGCGAAGAAGCGCGGTCCGAAAAGCGTCGTGAAGCGCGACGTGATCCGCCTCGTCACCCCCGGCACGCTCACCGAGGACGCGCTGCTCGACGCGCGGCGCGAGAACGTGCTGGCCAGCCTCGCCCGGGTGAAGGGCAGCGGCGAGGAGGGCGACGGCTATGTCTATGCGCTCGCCTTCGCCGATATCTCCACCGGCTCCTTCCGCGTCGCCGAAACCGACAGCACCCGGCTTTCCGCCGACCTCGCCCGCATCGAGCCGGCCGAACTCCTCGTCGCCGACGCGGTCTATGAGGATGCCGAGCTGCGCCCGCTCTGGCGCAGCCTGCCCGCCGTGACGCCGCTGCCGAAGGAGAGCTTCGACGGCGCCACCGCCGGGCGGCGCATCGCCGGCTTCTTCCAGGTGGCGACGCTGGATTCCTTCGGCAGCTTCTCCCGCGCCGAACTTGCCGCCGCCGCCGCCATCGTCGCCTATATCGAGCGCACCCAGCTCGGCGCCCGCCCGCCGCTCGGCCGGCCGCAGCGCGAGGCCTCCACCGAGGCGATGATCATCGACCCGGCGACGCGGGCCAATCTCGAAATCCTGCGCACCACCACCGGCGAGCGCACGGGGAGCCTGTGCGCCGCCGTGGACCGCACCGTTACCTCCGCCGGGGCGCGGCTGCTCGCCCGCCGCCTCGCCGAGCCGCTGACTGACCCCGCCCGCATCGCTGAACGGCTCGACGCGGTGGAATGCCTCGTCGAGGAAACCAGCCTGCGCGCGCAATTGCGCGACCAGCTCGCCGGTGTGCCGGACCTCGCCCGCGCGCTGTCCCGCGTCGCGCTCGGCCGCGCCGGGCCGCGCGACCTCGCCGCCATCGGGCGCGGGCTGAAGGAGGGCGCCGCCATCGCCGGGCTGATCGCCGACGCCCCGGCCCCGGCGGAACTGCAGGCCGCCGCCCGGGCGCTGGGCGGGGTCGATCCCGCCTTGGCGGCGAGGCTCACCGCCGCGCTCGACGATGAATTGCCGCTCAACCGCCGCGACGGCGGCTTCATCCGCCCCGGCTATCATGCCGAGCTCGACGCCACCCGCGCCCTGCGCGACGAGAGCCGGCGCGTGGTGGCGGCGCTGGAGCGGCGCTATGTCGAGGAAACCGGGGTCCGCGCGCTCAAGATCCGGCACAATGCGGTGCTCGGCTATTTCGTCGAGGTGAGCCAGCAGAACGCCGACCGGCTGCGCGAGCCGCCTTTCGACGCCATCTTCATGCACCGCCAGACCATGGCGGGAGCGATGCGCTTCACCTCCACCGAACTCGCCGAGCTGGAAGCCAGGATCGCCAGCGCCGGCGACCGCGCACTGGCGCTGGAACAGCTGCTGTTCGACGAGCTGGTCGCGGCGGTGACGGCCGAGACCGAGGCGATCCGCGCCTGCGCCGAGGCGCTGGCGGTGATCGACGTCACCGCCGGCCTCGCCAAGCTGGCGGTGGACGAGAACCATGTGCGCCCGGAGGTGGATAACGGGCTCGATTTCCGCATCGAGGCCGGGCGCCACCCGGTCGTGGAGCAGGCGCTGCGCCGCGATGGCGGGCCGTTCGTCGCCAATGAGTGCGAGCTTTCCCCGCCCGAGGGCGCCCGCGCCGGGCGCATCTGGCTGGTCACCGGCCCCAACATGGCGGGCAAGTCGACCTTCCTGCGCCAGAACGCGCTCATCGCCATCCTCGCCCAGGCCGGCGCCTTCGTGCCGGCGCGGCTGGCGCGCATCGGGGTGGTCGACCGGCTGTTCTCTCGCGTCGGCGCGGCGGACGATCTGGCGCGCGGGCGCTCCACCTTCATGGTCGAGATGGTGGAAACCGCCGCCATCCTCAACCAGGCCACCGAGCGCTCGCTGGTGATCCTCGACGAGATCGGGCGCGGCACCGCCACCTTCGACGGCCTGTCCATCGCCTGGGCGAGCCTGGAGCATCTGCACGAGGCCAATCGCTGCCGTGGCCTGTTCGCCACCCATTTCCACGAGCTCACCGCCCTGTCCCAGCGCCTCAACCGCCTCGTCAACGCGACGGTGAAGGTGAAGGAATGGGAGGGCGAGGTGATCTTCCTGCACGAGGTGGTGCCCGGCGCGGCGGACCGTTCCTATGGCATCCAGGTCGCCAAGCTCGCCGGCCTGCCGCATGCGGTGGTGGAGCGCGCCCGCGCCGTGCTGACGGAGCTGGAATCCGCCGACCGCGCCGCGCCGACGCAGCGCATTCTCGACGATCTCCCGCTCTTCGCCGCGCTCAACCGCGCCCCGCCCCCCGCAGCGGCGGTGAAGGCCGACCCGGTGGCGGCGGCGGTGAAGGACGCGCTGGCCGGGATCGACCCTGACGAGATGACCCCGCGCGAGGCGCTGGAAGCGCTCTACCGGCTGAAGGCAGCGGCCAAGGGCGGGTGAGGGCGACAGGGGGCGACGCCGCCGAGGCGGCACCCCTCACGCATCGGCGGCGAGGATGTGGTTGCGCACCAGCGGATAGACCTGGCCCTTCCAGCGGCGGCCGGAGAACACGCCGTAATGGCCGACGCCGGCCTGCATGTGGTGGCGGCGCAGATGCGGGCGCAGCGAGGCGCAGATGTCCTGCGCCGCCACCGTCTGGCCGACGGCGCAGATGTCGTCGCGCTCGCCCTCCACGGTGAGCAGGGCGGTGCGGCGGATGGCGCGGAAATCGATGCGCTCGCCGCGATAGGTCAGCACGCCGCGCGGCAATTCGTGCTGCTGGAACACCTTGGCGATGGTCTCCAGATAGAACTCGGCGGCGAGGTCGAGCACGGCGAAATATTCGTCATAGAAGGTCTTGGTGGTCGCCGCCTTCTCGTGCTCGCCCATGGCGAGGTTCTCATACAGCCCGACATGCGCCTTCACATGGCGCTCCATGTTCATCGCCATGAAGGCGCCGACCTGGATGAAGCCGGGATAGACCCGCCGCCCCGCCCCCTTGAAGCCCGGCGGCACGGTGGCGATGAGGTTCTGCGCGAACCAGTCGATCGGCTTGGAGGTGGCGAGCTCGTTCACCTTGGTCGGGTTGATGCGGGTATCCACCGGCCCGGCCATCAGCGTCATGGAGAGCGGCTGGGCGGGGTTGTTTTCCTGCGCCATGACCGCCCCGGCGGCGAGCACCTGCACGCAGGGCTGGCACACGGCGAGCACATGCCCGCCCGGCCCGATCTCTTCCAGAAAGCGGATGACATGGGCGACGTAATCGTCGAAGCCGAACCCGCCGTCGGTGAGCGGCACGTCGCGCGCATTGTGCCAGTCGGTGATGTAGACATCGTTTTCCGGCAGCAGCGTCTTCACCGTGTCCAGCAGCAGCGTGGCGAAATGGCCGGACAGCGGCGCGACGACGAGCAGGCGCGGCTGCTTCTGGTCGACATCCTTGGCGAAATGCAGCAGCGAGCCGAAGGGCAGCGCCAGCGCCACCTCCTCGCGCACCTCCACCTCGCGGTTGCCCACCGTCACCGTGCCGATGGCGAAGGGCGGGCGCTCATGGCTCAGCCCCGCGCGCTCGATCATCTCGAAGCCGGCCGAGAGGTTGCGCAGCAGCGGCGTGTCGTGGAGGCCGCCCATCGCCTCGCCCATCGTGCCGAGCATCTGCCGCGACAGCCTGGCCGCGAGGCGGAGCGGATCGAACAGGTCGGACTGGGCCTGATAGGCGGCATAAAGCATGGGCGGGGCAATCTTCCGGCGGCAGGGGCGGCAACGGCTCGATCGGCGACAGGCGGGCGGCCGCCGCTCGGCGCAGGCGACCCGCTGCGCTGAAGGAGCGGAAGCCCTGCCGGAGCCATCCTAGAGCGGATGCAATGACGCTGCCAAGGAGGTTGCCAAGTAGGCTTCCGAGTAGGCTTCCAAGTAGGTCGCCAACCAGGTGGAACGCGCCGGTCCACCTCGGAAAGCGTCGCGGTCCGCGGCCGGCGCGCTGTCACAGCCCTGTCAGGAATGGCACGAAGTGTGATTGCCTGTTCCGTTCTGCACACTGAACGCCCCGCCGAAACAGGACGCCTGCCATGCCCTCCGCGCCCGCGACGCCAAAGACCGCCACCGCTGCTCCGGGCCGCAAGAAGGCGCCGGCAAAGGCGGCAATCAAGGCGGGAACGAAAGGCTTGGCCTCGCCGGAGCCGGCCGCGCCGGCGCCCGAAGCGGTGCTGACCCTCAGCAGCAAGAACTATTCGTCCTGGTCGCTGCGCGGCTATCTGCTCTGCCGTCTCGCCGGGCTCGCCTTCACCGAGGCCCGCGTCTCCGCCGACGATCCCGCCATCCGCGCCGAGCTGCTGCTGCAATCCTCCTCCTTCCTGGTGCCACGGCTCGACCATGAGGGGCTGCGCATCTGGGACACGCTGGCGATCGCCGAATATCTGCACGAATGGAAGCCAGAAGCCGGATTACTGCCTAGGGATCGCGCAGCGCGGGCGCATTGCCGTTCCATCAGCGGCGAGATGCATTCGGGCTTCGCCAATCTGCGCTCGGCGCTGCCGATGAACATCAAGGCGCATCATCCCGGCTTCAAGGTGTGGGCGGGGGCGCAGGGCGACATACTCCGCATCGTCGCCATCTGGACCGAGTGCCTGAGCACCTATGGCGGGCCGTATCTGTTCGGCTCCGCCCCAACCATGGCGGATGCGATGTACGCCCCCGTCTGCTTGCGCTTTACCACCTATGACGTGCCGCTGGATCCGCAGAGCCGGGCCTATTGCGCCACCATGCTGGCGCTCCCCGCGATGCAGGACTGGATGGCAGCGGCGCGGGAAGAGCCGGAGGAGATGGAAGAGCTGGACGTGGAGTTCTGAGGATCCGCCGTCATCCCGCCCGCACCCCACCTCTCATGGCCGGGCTTGACCCGGCCACCCAGCCTTCGCACCGGGCGCGGTGAGGATAGGCTGGGTCCCCGGGGTCAAGCCCGGGGATGAGGGCGCGTGCGCCCCCTCAATGCGCCTCGTCCCAGTTCTCCGCCGCGCGGGCGTCGACCTTCAGCGGCACTTTCAGCGCCACTGCCGGGAAGGGGGCGATCTCCATCACCTCGCGCACGACGGGGATGGTGGCCTCGACCTCGTCGTCCGGCACCTCGAAGATCAGTTCGTCATGCACCTGCAGCAGCATGCGGGCGGATAGCCGCGCCTTCTCCAGCGCCCCGTCCATCCGCACCATGGCGCGGCGGATGATGTCGGCGGCCGAGCCCTGCAGCCGCGCATTGATCGCCGCGCGCTCGTTGAAGGCGCGGATCGAGGGGTTCTTGGCATTGATGTCGGGGTAGTGGCAGCGCCGGCCGAACAGCGTTTCGACATAGCCATGCTCGCGGGCGAAGGCGCGGGTCTCGTCCATATAGGCGCGGATGCCGGGGAAGCGCTCGAAATAGCGCTTGATATAGGCCCCCGCCTCCTCGCGCGGGATGGAGAGCTGGTTGGCGAGGCCGAACGCCGAAATGCCGTAGATGATGCCGAAATTGATCGCCTTGGCCCGCCGGCGCACCTCGCCCGGCATGCCCTCGATCGGCACGCCGAACATTTCCGACGCCGTCATGGCGTGAATGTCGAGCCCGTCCTGGAACGCCTGGCGCAGCGAGGGCGTGTCGGCGATCTCGGCCAAGAGCCGCAGCTCGATCTGCGAATAATCCGCCGAGATCAGCTTGTGGCCCGGCGCGGCGATGAAGGCCTTGCGGATCTTGCGCCCTTCCTCCGAGCGCACCGGGATGTTCTGCAGATTCGGCTCGGAGGAGGAGAGCCGGCCCGTCGTGGTGGCGGCAAGCGCGAAGGAGGAATGCACCCGCCCCGTCTCGGGGTGGACATAGGAGGGCAGGGCGTCGGCATAGGTCGATTTCAACTTCTGCAGCTGGCGCCAGTCGAGAATGCGGCGGGGCAGCTCGTGCCCCTGCTCCGCCAGTTCCTCCAGCACGTCGGCCCCGGTGGACCACGCCCCGGTCGGCGTCTTGCGCCCGCCGGGAATCTGCATCTTGCCGAACAATATGTCGCCAAGCTGCTTGGGCGAGCCGGGGTTGAAGCTCTCCCCCGCCATCTCGGAAATATCCGCCTCCAGCCGGCCCATGCCCTGCGCGAACTCGCCCGAGAGCCGCGAGAGCATCTGCCGGTCGATCATGATGCCGCGCGCCTCCATGCGGGCGAGCACGGCGACCAGCGGGCGCTCCAGCGTCTCATAGACCGTCGCCTTGCCCTCGCTGGCGAGGCGGGGTTTGAGCACCCGCCACAGCCGCAGCGTCACATCGGCGTCCTCGGCGGCATATTCGCTGGCCTTGTCGAGCGGGGCGCGGTCGAAGGTGATCTGCCCCTTGCCCTTGCCGCACACCTCCTCGAACTTGATCGGCGTGTGGCCGAGCCAGCGCATGGAGAGCGGGTCCATGCCGTGCGGCGAGGCGCCCGCATCGAGCACATAGGAAATCAGCATCGTGTCGTCGTAAGGGGCGACCTCGATGCCGAGGCGCCGCAGCACCAGCCAGTCATATTTCAGGTTCTGCCCCACCTTGAGGACGGAAGGGTCCTGCATCAGCGGCGTCAGCGCGGCGAGCGCGTCGCGGACGGGGATCTGGTCCGGCAGCAGCCCTTCGCTGAACAGGCCCTCATCCCCGCCCTTATGGGTGAGCGGGACATAGCAGGCCTCGTTCGGCCCGGTGGCGAGCGAGAAGCCGACCAGCTCCGCCTGCATCGGGTCGAGCCCGGTGGTCTCGGTATCGACAGCGACGACGCCCACCTCGCGGGCGCGGGCGATCCATTCTTCCAGCCGGGCGAGCGTCGTCACCGTCTCATAGCGGGACCGGTCGACCGGGGTGGCGGTGGCCTCCGCCTGCCGGGCGGCGGCGAGCGCCTGCGGGGTGAAGCCCTCCGCCGCGCTCGGCGCGTCCTCCACCGGCACTGCGGTCTCGTGCGTGTCCGGGTCCAGCCCGGCGGCCAGCAGCGCGCTCTCCCCGCCCCCCGCCTTGAGGCCGGGATCGGGCTCGATGGCGGCGACATCGACCTCATAGGCCTCGGCCACCCGGCGGGTCAGCGTGGTAAACTCCATCGCCTTGAGGAAGGCGACGAGGCGGGTGGCCGACGGTTCCACCACGGCGATGTCGTCGAGCGGCACGTCGAGCGGCACGTCGCGCTTCAGCGTCACCAGCTGGCGCGAGAGGCGGGCCTGGTCGGCGAATTCGATCAGGTTCTCGCGCCGCTTGGTCTGCTTGATCTCGGGCGCGCGGGCCAGCAGCGTGTCGAGGTCGCCATATTCCGCCAAGAGCTGCGCGGCGGTCTTGATGCCGATGCCGGGCACGCCGGGCACGTTGTCGACGGAATCGCCGGCCAGCGACTGCACGTCCACCACCTTGTCCGGGGCGACGCCGAACTTCTCGAACACTTCCTCGACGCCGATCGCCTTGTCCTTCATCGGGTCGTACATGCGCACCAGCCCGTCGACGAGCTGCATCAGGTCCTTGTCGGAGGAAATGACGGTGACCTGCGCGCCGCGCGCCTTGGCCTGCTCGGCATAGGTGGCGATGAGGTCGTCGGCCTCGAAGCCGGACTGCTCGACACAGGCGAGGTCGAAAGCCCGCGTCGCCTCGCGGATCAGCGGGAATTGCGGGCGCAGATCCTCCGGCAGCTCCGGGCGCTGGGCCTTGTAGAGCGGGTAAATGTCCTTGCGGAAGGTCTGCTCGGACTTGTCGAACACCACGGCGAGATGGGTCGGCTTCGGCGCGAATCCGCCGCCATTCTGCCCGGCGCGCACCAGCTTCCACAGCATGTTGCAGAACCCCGCCACCGCGCCCACGGGCAGCTTGTCGGAGGAGCGGGTGAGCGGGGGCAAGGCGTGGTAGGCGCGGAAAATATAGGCCGAGCCGTCGATCAGGACGACATGGTCACTGGCGTCGACAGTCTCGTGATGGGCATCGTTGGCGGGCATTGCGGGCTCCGTTTCGCGCCGCACGATGCCCCCGGCGTCGCGTCGGGGCAAGGGGCGGCGAGAGGGGCGGGGAGAGGCGGGGGCTGCCTCCTGCTTCCCTCCTCCCCGGGCTTGACCCGGGGACCCAGCTGTTATCGGGCGCGGGAAAGACTGGGTGCCCGGGTCAAGCCCGGGCATGAGGGCGTGACGGCCGGTCAGCTCCCGTCATCCCGGACGGTCCGCAGGACCGATCCGGGATCGCGCGCCAGAGAGGGGTGACGATCCCGGCTCTCGCTTCGCTCGGCCGGGATGACGTGTCTGGCACAGGTGACGCGCGCGTCGCCGGGCGCCTCAGCGCGCCAGCCAGGCGGCGAGGCCGTCCAGCGTCTCGATCCCGTAGCCAACGGCTCCGAAGCCGATGACCGCCTGCCGCCGCGCGCGGCTCGGGTGCAGCTGGCGCAGGGTGAGCACGGTCTTGCCGTCGTCCTGCGCGTCGAAGGTCACCGTCATGCGGAAGCGGTCGGGATCGTCGGGGTCGGGCGTGCCATAGTCGGCGACGATGCGTTCATTCGGCACGATTTCAAGGAAACGCATGAGGTTGGGGAAGCGCTGCTCCCGGCCCTCGAACACGCCGACCATGTCGAAGTGCCAGACGCCGCCTTCGCGGATATCGGCCTCATGGGTCTCGATGCGCAGACCGGCCGGGCCGTACCACGCGGCGAGCGCGGCGGGGTCCATCCAGGCCGCGAAGACCTTTTCGCGCGGGTGATCCAGCAGCCGGGTCAGGACGATTTCGCGGTCCAGTGCCCAGATCTCCAGCGGGCTCGCCTGCAGCGGGCGGCTCTGCAACGGGTCGGTCATGTCCTTCACCCTTCTTCCGTTCGCGCCAGATAGGATTCCAGCCGATCCAGCCGCGCCGCGGCACGCCGGCGTTCCGCCTCCATCCAGTCCGCCGCCTCGTTGAAACGCGCCGGCACCAGCCGGCACCAGCGGCTGCGCCCGCGCTTCTCGCTGGCGATCAGCCCGCAGTCTTCCAGCACCTTGAGATGCTGGGCGAAGGAGGGCAGCGCCATCGCGAACGGGGCCGCGAGCGTGCTGACCGAGGCCTCGCCCTCGGCGAGGCGCGAGACCACCGCGCGCCGCGTGGGGTCGCTGAGGGCGTGGAAGGCGAGATCGAGCGGCGTGGAATAGTGAGGCATACGCCTTAGTAATGTGGCGCGAGGAGCGCGTCAACGATAAAAAGGCAAATGCCTAACTATTCCGGCTCCGCCGGCCCGGCAGGTGACACGCCACAGGTGACGCGCCGCGTGCGGGGCGCTACAGAGCGCGCAGGAAAACACCATGCCCCGCTACAAGCTCACCATCGAATATGACGGCACCCCCTTCGTCGGCTGGCAGGTCCAGGCGGCGGGGACGAGCGTGCAGGGCGTGCTGGCGGAAGCGGTGCGGCGCTTTTCCGGCGAGGCGGTGGCGGTCCACGGCGCCGGGCGCACCGATGCCGGGGTGCACGCCACCGGGCAGGTCGCGCATGTCGAACTCACCCGCGCGTGGAAAGCGGACACAGTGCGCGACGCCATGAACGCGCATCTGCGCCCGCACCCCGTCGCCGTTCTGGCGGCGGAAGAGGTGGCGGAGGATTTTCACGCCCGGTTCTCGGCCACCGGGCGGCGCTATCTCTACCGCATCATCGCCCGCCGGCCGGACCTGGTGCTGGAGCGCGACCGCGCGTGGCGGGTGCTGCGCCCGCTCGATGCCGACGCGATGGCGCTGGGCGCGGCCCGGCTGATCGGCCGGCACGACTTCACCACCTTCCGCGCCATTGGCTGCCAAGCGGCCTCGCCGGTGAAGACGCTCGACCGGCTGGAGGTGGAAACCGTGCCGCTCACCGGGCCGGGCATGGAAATCCGCGTGCACGCGCAGGCGCGTTCCTTCCTGCACCATCAGGTGCGCTCCATGGTCGGCACGCTGGTGAAGCTGGGCGAGGGCGCGTGGACCCCGGACGACGTGACCGCCGCGCTGGACGCGAAGGACCGCACGCGCTGCGGCCCGATGGCACCCTCGGCCGGGCTCTATCTCGCGGAAGTCACCTATTGAGCCGCCAAGGCCGGCATCGCCACCGCCGCTGAATTTCGCAACGCCCCCCCCGAATCGGGCCCGCGCCGGCCGCCCCGGTGCGGCCATGGCCTTGTCACGCGCGCGTCACCATTGACGCGGCAGGCTGCGGCGTCCCATGGTGCCGCCCGTCTCTTCCCTTCGGAACCAAAGGAGTGTCCCCGAGAATGTCAGTCTGGCCGGTCTACGGAAAAATCGACGGTCCCATCGTGATGATCGGCTTCGGCTCGATCGGTCGCGGCACCCTGCCCCTCCTGGAGCGGCATTTCGATTTCGACAAGGAACGGCTGACCGTCATCGACCCGGTGGACGACAACCGCGTGCTGCTCGACGAGCGCGGCATCCGCTTCCTGCAGCTCGCCATCACCAAGGAAAACTACATCGAGGTGCTGAAGCCCCTGCTGACCACCGGCGGGCGCGGCTTCCTCATCAACCTCTCGGTCGACACCGGCTCGGTCGATATCATGACGCTCGCCCGCGACTGCGGCGCGCTCTACATCGACACCGTGGTCGAGCCGTGGCTCGGCTTCTATTTCGACAAGGACGCCACCCCCGCCAGCCGCTCCAACTACGCGCTGCGCGAATCCATGCTCAAGGCCAAGCGCGCCAATCCCGGCGGGCCGACGGCGGTGTCCTGCTGCGGCGCCAATCCCGGCATGGTGTCGTGGTTCGTCAAGCAGGCGCTCATTGATGTCGCCACCGATACCGGGCTGGACTTCGAGGAGCCGACGACCCGCGAGGGCTGGGCGGAGCTGATGGCCCGCGTCGGCGTCAAGGGCATCCACATCGCCGAGCGCGACACCCAGCGCGCCCGCGATCCCCGCCCCTTCGGCACCTTCGTCAACACCTGGTCGGTGGAAGGCTTCGTCTCCGAAGGGCTGCAGCCGGCCGAGCTCGGCTGGGGCACGCACGAAACCTGGATGCCGGCCAACGCCCACACGCATAATTTCGGTTCCGGCGCGGCGATCTATCTGATGCAGCCGGGCGCCGCCACCAAAGTGCGCACCTGGTGCCCGAGCCTCGGCGCGCAGCACGGCTTCCTGGTGACGCATAACGAGTCGATCTCGATCGCCGACTATTTCACCCTGCGCAACGGCGCGCAGGTCGCCTACCGCCCGACCTGCCATTACGCCTATCACCCCTGCAACGACGCGGTGCTGTCCTGGCACGAGATGTTCGGCAATGAAGGCCATTTCTCGGGCGAGTGGACCATCCTGACCGAAGGCGAGATCGTCGACGGGCGCGACGAGCTCGGCGTGCTGCTCTATGGCCACGCCAAGAACGCCTATTGGTACGGGTCGCAGCTCACCATCGAGGAGGCGCGCAACCTCGCCCCCTACCAGACCGCCACCGGGCTGCAGGTGACCTCCGCCGTGCTCGCCGGCATGGTGTGGGCGCTGGAAAACCCGGAAGCCGGCATCGTCGAGACCGACGAGATGGATTACCGCCGCTGCCTGGAAATCCAGAAGCCCTATCTCGGCACGGTGAAGGGCTATTACACCGACTGGACCCCGCTGGACGGCCGCCCCGGCCTGTTCCCGGAGGATATCGACCCCTCCGACCCCTGGCTGTTCCGCAACATTCTGGTGCGGTGAAGGCGGCAGGCCCGGCGAGAACGGTTCCGGCGAATTCGCCTTCACCGGAACGGCTTTCCGGTATCCACCAGGCTGAAAGGCACGAGAGCACGTTCCGATCTGATGGCATCGCAATCAGATCGGCAAACGTTCTCCATCCATCATTTACAGACTGATTTACCGATCAGGTCGATTCAACCTGATCGGAACAGACTTCAGGGCGCGGGCGACGCGGCCGCGCCCTTCGCCGCCAGCCTGTCCCGCAGCGACAGGTCGCGGAGCTGGACGGGATCGATGCCCTTTTCCCTGGCAATCCCGTTCAGGAGCACCAGCAGCTCGGCGGCATTGAGCATGCGCTGAAGGTCGACGATGTGCTGCGCTGCCTCGATCTCAAGCTGGCGGTCGCGCGAGACCGTTGGCGAGGCGAGGGCGCTGTCGAAATCGAAGCGCATGCGGGCGCCGAAATGCGTGCCTATGAATAGGCTCAACGCGAAACACAGCACGAAGCCGGCTGTCCCGACCTGTTCGCGCAGCCCCTTGGTCCCGATCAGATAGACCAGCGTACCACCGAGAAAGGTGAGCGCCGCCGGCAGGACGGCGTTCACCGCGGGCGTCCGGCTGTGGCCCATGATGGAGCCGGTCACGAATCCCAGCAGGGCGAAGGCCGCGGCGCAGACGAGCAGGGCCAGCGCATTGCGCGTATAGCCGAGCGCCCGGGCGATGGCGAAACAGAGCAGAGCCAGAACGGCGGAAACCACGAGTGCCGTGGCGAAGACATTGAGCTGCGCGAAAGTCAGAAGCTGCATGGCCGGCGCCCTACTGTATCTGGCCTCGCAAATCCGGCCGTTCGATCGCGTTCGGCACCAGGATCGAGGGGCTTACACCCTTGAGTGCATCGGAAACCGGCGACGCCGGCGTGCGGCAACGAATCTTGCACAGCGCAACTTCCGATGGCGGCTTCTGCGACTCGCAGTCACAATTGGTGGTCATGCCGCCCGCGCCCTCTGCCAGGCCGGCCGGGGCAAGGCTGATGAGAAAAACCCAGACAAGCAACAATTTGCGCATACCGCGCCCCCTGCCGTTACTCTCTGACGTGGCCTCGCGCGAGAGTAACATGATGCAGCTCTCGATTGAAGGGCGTTGATTCACACCGCCCCCGCCCCTCACCCCTCCGGCCGGCCGATGCTGAGGCAGCGCCGGCGCGCCGCCTCCAGCCCTTCGGCCACCACCTCGGTGAGGCCGGCCGCACGCAGCGCCTCCAGCCCCGCCGCGGTGGTGCCGGCATAATCCACCATCTCCTGCACGAACTCCGCCGCCGGCCGCTCGCTCCCCGCCAGCATCGCCCCGGCGGCGTGGAACAGCTGCCCCACCGCCCGGCGCGCCACGTCAGGCGCCACGCCCTGCGCCTGCGCATAGGTTTGCACCGCGTCGGCAAAGGCGGCGACGAAGCCCGGCACCGGGCCGGTGATCGCCGTGAACACGTCGATCTGGTCCTCCGCCGGCACCTCGTCGGTCGTCCCGCAGGCGGCAAACAGCGCCCGCACCACGTCCCGGTCGGCCTGCGTCACCCCCGCCCCGGCGCACCAGGGCGAATAGGCCATGCCGAGCGCGGCGGCCGGGCTCGACATCGCCCGCACCACCCGCGCCCCGCCGCTGATCGCGATGAGCTCGTCGATCCTCACCCCGGCCATGACCGAGACCACCAGCCGCCCCGCGCCGGCAAAGCGCAGCGCGCGCCCGGCGGCGGGCGGCAGCGCGAGCAGGATCAATTCGCAGCGCGCCGCCAGCCTCGCCACATCCGTCGTCCAGTTCACCCCCGGCACGGCGGCGAGGTCACCCGCCGGGCCGGAGCGGGTGGCGACCCATAGATGCCCCGGCGCCACCGCCCCCGCCCGCAGCAGCCCCGCGCCGATCGCCCCGCCGAGCTGGCCGGCGCCGATGAGCCCCACATTCTGCCCGCGAACCATCCTGCCGCCTCCTGATCCTCCCGCCGCCGGGAAGCGTACACCAAAGCGCGGCGCGCCTTCGCCCACCGCGCCCGCGACATTCGTCCGGTTGGAATGCGGCGCCCCTCACCCTATAAGCACGGCACATTCTGCCGGCAGCGATCCGTCGAGGAAGTAGCGATGAACAAGCCTGTTGCGGCCAAGGACGCCTCCGTGGCCCTCACCCCCGCCCCCGGCGGCGGGCTGCCGGCCGGCCACCCGCCGGTGGCCTTCGGCAAGATCGGCGTGCTCATCGTCAATCTCGGCACGCCCGACGGCACCGATTACTGGTCGATGCGCCGCTATCTCAAGGAGTTCCTCTCCGACCGCCGGGTGATCGAGGTCAACCGCGTGCTGTGGTGGTTCATCCTCAACGTCATCATCCTGTCCGTCCGCCCGCAGGCCAAGGGCAAGGACTACGCGACGATCTGGAACAAGGAGCGCGATGAAGGCCCGCTGCGCACCATCACCCGGTCGCAGTCGGAAAAGCTCGCCGCCGCGCTCGGCGTGCGCAGCGACCGGCTCGTCTTCGACTGGGCGATGCGCTACGGCAACCCCTCCATCGCCTCGCGCATCGAGGCGCTGCAGGCACAGGGCTGCGAGCGGCTGCTCCTCGTGCCGCTCTATCCGCAATACGCCGCCGCCACCTCCGCCACCGTGTGCGACGCCGCCTTCGACGCGCTGAAGAAGATGCGCTGGCAGCCGGTGCTGCGCGTCGCCCCGCACTGGCCGGACGAGCCGGCCTATATCGAGGCGCTGGCCAACTCCATCACCTCGGAACTCGCGACGCTCGACTGGGAGCCGGAGCTGGTCATCGCCTCCTTCCACGGCATTCCGAAGGAGTATTTCGACAAGGGCGACCCCTATCACTGCTATTGCTACAAGACCACGCGGCTGGTGCGCGAGAAGCTCGGCTGGCCCGAGGGCAAGCTGCGCCTCACCTTCCAGTCGCGCTTCGGCAGCGCCGAATGGCTGCAGCCCTATACCGACAAGACCATCGAGGCGCTGGCGAAATCCGGCGTGAAGCGGCTCGCCGTGCTCACCCCCGGCTTCGTCGCCGACTGCCTGGAAACGCTGGAGGAAATCGCCGGCGAGAACGCCGAGATCTTCCACCATAATGGCGGCGAGAAGTTCCACTTCATCCCGTGCCTCAACGACTCCCCCGACGGCATCAAGGTTCTGGAAGCCGTGGTCGCGCGCGAGCTGAAGGGCTGGGTGGAGATTTAGGGGGCGCGTCCCCATCAAGAACGCCCTCATCCCCGGGCTCGACCCGGGGACCCAGCCTTCGTGTGCCCCGACTCGGGGTTTCCGTCTCTGGGTGGCCGGGTCAAGCCCGGCCATGAGGGGAGTGTAGGGCGGGCCGGCACCTCAGCCTGACGGCTCTTCTTAACAGTGCCCCTCGTCATCCTGAGGTGCGCGCGCAGCGCGCCTCGAAGGACGCAGGCGATCTCCACCTTCACGCCCTCATCCCCGGGCTTGACCCGGGGACCCAGCCGCGTTGGCACGCAAGGGTCACGCCCGGTCCCGAGGGGCGCTCTGTCACCGCGCGAAACCGAACGTGTGTTGCCGCGCCCCGCCCCCATCGCCCAAGCAGGGCGCCCGTCCCTGGCCACGGAGCGCCGCCCATGTCCTCATCCGCCCGCCGCGAACCCGCCCTTCCCGCCGCCGACGATCCCCGCAGCGAGATGCAGCGCATGCGGGCGGGCGAACTCTACCGCGCCAGCGATCCCGAGATTCAGGCCGCCGAGCGCGCCTGCTTCGCCTGGCTGGCGCGCTTCAACGCCTCGCTCACCCTCTCGCGCGCCGAGCGGCGGGCGCTGCTGGCGGAAGGGCTCGGCACGGTCGGGGAGCGCACCGGCATCCGCCCGCCCTTCCACTGCGACTACGGGTTCAACATCCATCTCGGCACGGGGGTGTTTCTCAATTTCGACTGCGTGATCCTCGACGTGGTGGAGGTGCGCATCGGCGACGGCACCGAGATCGGGCCGGGCACCCATATCTACACCGCCGAGCACCCGCGCGACGCGGAGGTGCGCCGCCTCGGCCTGGAATATGGCCGCCCGGTCACTATCGGCCGCAATGTCTGGATCGGCGGCAAGGCGATCCTCCTGCCGGGCATCACCATCGGCGACGATGCCGTCATCGGCGCCGGCGCCGTGGTCACGCGCGACGTGCCGGCCGGCGCGACGGCGGTGGGAAACCCGGCGCGGGTGCGGTGAGGCGCGCTATTCCTCGCGCGCCGTGCCGGCGAAGCGGTCGGTGAAGGCGAGCACGGCATAGGCGACGAGGAACAGCACGCTCGCCGCCATCAGCCAGCGCACCTGCGTCTCGCTCACATCCGTTTCCAGCCGCATCAGCGCCTTGAGCAGGGTGATGGCGCAGATCGCCATCAGCGAGGCGAACAGTTTGAGCTTCAGTCCGGAAAAGCTGATCCGCATCATCCAGGCCGGCGAGTCCGGCGCGTGGCGGCGGTCGATCGGCGCGACGAAATTCTCGTAGCCGGACTGGATGACGATCACCATCAGCCCGCCGACCAGCACGAGGTCGATCAGGGTCAGCAGTTCCATGATCACCGCCGTCTCGGTCAGGCCGGGCAGCTGGACCGCGAAGCTCCACAGCCGCAGCGCGAAGGCGACGATGAGCAGCAGCAGGGCGAAGGCCAGCCCGAGAAACAGCGGCACCATCGCCCAGCGGCTAAGCAGCACGATGCGCACGATGAGCCGGCCGCCCCAGCCCGACGCTTCTGCCGCCATGAACATCGCCCTCCGCTGCCGCGCCCCCTGCGCGCCGGTACGGCGATGCTAGCGCGTTTTCATGCGAAGAGGGCATCCCCCTGCCGAAAGAAGTGGTGCCGAGCGCCTACGGCGGCGGCCTTTCCTGGACGGGCGGCCGGCGAGGATGTCCCGGCGCAGGATTCGGGCGGACCGGGAAGCCTTCACTCCTCCTCCCGCCAGTCCGGCGGCAGATGGAAGGTGGCGATCAGCCCGGCTTCGCCGGCGCGGGTGGGGTCGGGGCGCGGCTGCCCGGCACGCGGGTGAGCCAGCCGAGCGCCAGCAGGCGCTCCAGCAGGCCGGCGCCGAGCCGGCCGGAGAGATGCGGGCGGCGCTCGCTCCAGTCGAGGCAGGTGCGGCAGAGCGGGCGACGGGACGCGTGGCGGGCGGCTTGTCCCGGCCCCTCAAGATCGAGGCCGAAATCGGCCAGAAAGGCCCGCCCCTGCGGCGTCGGCTCCACCGCCTCGCCCTCATTGGAGAGCCGCACGTGCCCCTGCGCCTCCAGTGCCGCCAGCAGCGCCACCGCCAGCCGGCCGGCGAGGTGGTCGTAGCAGCTGCGGGCGAGCCGCAGCGCGCCTTCGCGCGGGCCGGGCGGGCGATGGCGCGGCGGGCCCAGGGTCGCCGCCAGCATCAGCGCGTGCAGCACCTCGGCGATCTCCCGCGAGGCCAGCCGGTAATAGCGGTGCCGCCCCTGCGCCCGCGCCGCCACCATCCCGGCCGCGGCCAGCTTGGCGAGGTGGCCGCTGGTGGTGGGCGCGCTCACCCCGGCCTGGCGCGCCAGCTCGCCCGCCGTCAGCGCCGGCCCGCCCATCAGCGCCAGCAGCATGTTGGCGCGCGCCGGATCGCCCAGCAGCGCCGCGATTTCGGCGATGCGGGCCCCGGAGGCGAAGGTTGCGGTGGCGTGGGGGGCAGGGGCGTCCATACCGCAAGCTTAACCCCCCGGCGGGCCGCCCGTCAGCCCGTGACGCTTCGGCCGGCGCCGAAACATCGGCGCGGCGCGGCGCGCTAGTCAGGGCGCCCCTTCCCAACGCCGGACGCCCGATGGAAAAGCCCCGCCTCGCGGTCGAACTCGCCCTTCTTCTGCTGCTAGCGACCCTGTGGGGCGTCTCCTACAGCTTCATCAAGATCGGCGTGGAGACCATTCCCCCGCTCAGCTTCATCGCCGCCCGCACCGCGCTGGCCGGCGCGGTGCTCTATGCGGTGCTACGCGGGCGCGGCCTGCGCCTGCCGGCGGACCGGGCGACATGGGGGGCCTTCCTCATCCAGGCCGTGCTGAACAGCGCGGTGCCCTTCACCCTCATCGCCTGGGCGGAGACGCGGCTCGGCGCCGGGCTGGCGGTCATCCTCAACGCCACCACGCCGATCTTCGCCTTCCTGATGGCGGCAGCGACCGGCCGGCATCCCTCCGGCGGGGCGCTGCGGGGGGTGGGCGTCGCCTGCGGGCTGGTGGGGACGGGCCTCGTGGTGGGGACGGAAGCGCTCAGTGTGGACGCCTTCGCGACGCCGGGGGCGGTGCTGGCGCCGCTCGCCATTCTCCTCGCCACCGCCTGCTATGCCGGGGCGGCGCTGTTCGGCGCCCGCTTTGCCGGGCTGGACCCGATGCTGCCGGCCTGCGGCTCGCTGCTGTGCGGAACGGGGGTGCTGGCGCCGCTGGCGCTGGTGGTCGACCGGCCATGGACGCTCACCCCCTCGCCCGCCTCGCTGGCGGCTCTGGTGGCGCTGGCGCTCGCCTCAACGGCGGCGGCCTTCGTGCTGTATTTCCGCCTGCTGCACACGCTCGGCCCGGTGGGCGCCACGGCGCAGGCTTATCTGCGGGTGCCGATCGGGGTCGGCATCAGTGTCGCCTTCCTCGGTGAGGCGCTGGCTCCCACCGCCTGGCTCGGGCTGGTGGTGGTGGTGATCGGCGTCGCGGCGATGACGGCGCCGAGAAGGGAGCCGGCCGGGCGGTGAGCGCCATCGTCTACGTGATCCGCAACGGCTCGCAATGGAAGGATGCGCCGACGGGCTATTGTCCGCCTAAGACGCTCTACAGCCACTTCATCCGCTGGCGCTGGCTGGGGGTGTTCGGCGCATCTTGGCCAACCTCGCCGGCGACGGGCTCAGACCGGCGTGCATCATGATCGATGCCACCCATCTGAGGGTCCGCGGTACGGCGGCAAGTCCGTTAGAAAGGGGGATGTTCCCCGTCCTATCGGGCGCACCACAGGCCGGCTGAACTCCAAGCTCCACAACCCTCTGCACCGGCGAAGGCCGCCCGATCCGAGCCTAGAGCTACGCCTCGACGGCAGCCTTGTCGATGACCGAGCGGACCTCGGCGATGTGGCCGTCGCGGAATTCGTAGAAGACGTTCTCGGCGAAGCGGACCCTGCGACCATTGACCGGCAGGCCGAAGAGCAGGCCAGTCGGCGTGCAATCGAAGAGCAGATTGCTGGCCACGTGCGGCGGGTCGACGACCAGCAGGCCAATCTCGAAACGCAGGTCCGGAATGGCGCGGAAATCCCTTTCCAGCATGGCGCGATAGCCCGAGAGGCCGACCGGCTCGCCATTGTAGCGGACCTCGTCGCCGACGAACTGCCCCAGTTGTCGCCAGTCCTGCCGGTTCAGGCAGGCGATGTAGGCTCGGTAGAGATCGGCGAGATCGGTTCTCGTCATGTGCAGGGCCCATGCTGTCGGCTGCTACATAGGGCGGCCAAGGTCGGCGGCGACGGCACGGCCTCGAAAACAAAACGGCCGGCGTGTCGCCACGCCGGCCGTCTTTAGCTTTGTCGATCCGCGCTCAGGCGGGCCGGGTCAGGCGGATCAGTCGGCCTTCTCGGGAGAGGCCGCTTGCGCGCCCCTCCCGGAGAGGCGGATCAATCCGCCTTCTCGGCCTGCTTCTTCAGCGCGGCGCCGAGGATGTCGCCGAGCGAGGCACCGGAATCCTGCGAGCCGAACTGGGCCACGGCTTCCTTCTCCTCGGCGATTTCCAGCGCCTTGATCGAGACCTGCACCTTGCGCGCCTTGCGGTCGAACAGGGTGACGCGGGCGTCGAACTTCTCGCCGACGGCGAAGCGGTCCGGGCGCTGGTCGCCGCGGTCGCGGGCCAGTTCCGAGCGCTTGACGAAGGTGGTCATGTCGGAGCCGATGATCTTCACATCGACGCCGCCATCCTTCACGTCGATCACCTCGCAGGTGACGATGGCGCCCTTGCGCAGTTCGCCGGCGTCCTGGAAGGGGTCACCGCCGAGCTGCTTCACGCCGAGCGAGATGCGCTCCTTCTCGACATCCACGTCGAGAACGACCGCCTTGATCATGTCGCCCTTCTTGAACTCCTCGATCACCTGCTCGCCCGGACGGTTCCAGTCGAGATCGGAGAGGTGGACCATGCCGTCCACATCGCCGTCGAGGCCGAGGAACAGACCGAACTCGGTCTTGTTCTTGACCTCGCCCTCGACCACCGCGCCGGCCGGATACTTCTCGGCGAAGGCGTCCCAGGGGTTCTGCAGGGTCTGCTTGAGGCCGAGCGAGATGCGGCGCTTGACCGGATCCACCTCGAGGATCGCCACTTCCACTTCCTGCGAGGTGGCGACGATCTTGCCGGGGTGGACGTTCTTCTTGGTCCAGCTCATTTCGGAGACGTGGATCAGGCCTTCGATGCCCGGCTCCAGTTCCACGAACGCGCCGTAGTCGGTGATGTTGGTGACGCGACCCTTGAAGCGGGCCTCCACCGGGTACTTGGCCTCGATGCCCTCCCACGGATCGCCGAGCAGCTGCTTCATGCCGAGCGAGATGCGGTGGGTCTCGTGGTTGATCTTGATGATCTTCACCTTGACCGTCTGGCCGATGTTCAGCACCTCGGTCGGGTGGTTCACGCGGCGCCAGGCGATGTCGGTGACGTGCAGCAGGCCGTCAATGCCGCCGAGGTCGACGAACGCACCGTAATCGGTGATGTTCTTGACCACGCCGTCGATGACCTGACCTTCTTCGAGGTTCTGCACCAGCTCGTGGCGCTGCTCGGCGCGGGTCTCTTCGAGAACCGTGCGGCGCGAGACCACGATGTTGCCGCGGCGGCGATCCATCTTGAGGATCTGGAACGGCTGCGGGTTGTGCATCAGCGGGCCGACATCGCGGATCGGGCGGATGTCCACCTGGCTGCGCGGCAGGAAGGCCACGGCGCCGTCGAGGTCGACGGTGAAGCCGCCCTTGACCTGGTTGAAGATGACGCCCGTCACCTTCTCCTGCGCGTTGAACGCCTTTTCGAGGCGGACCCAGCTTTCTTCGCGGCGGGCCTTGTCGCGGGAGAGGACGGCTTCGCCCAGCGCGTTCTCGACGCGCTCGAGATAGACCTCGACCTCGTCGCCGACCTTGATTTCCTGGTCGCGGCCGGGGCCGGCAAATTCCTTCAGTGCCACGCGGCCTTCGGTCTTCAGGCCGATATCGATGATCGCGAGATCCTTCTCGATCGCGACGACGATGCCCTTGACGACGGAACCTTCGGCGAGCTCGGACTGGCCGAAGCTCTCTTCGAGCATGGCGGCGAAATCGTCACGCGCGGCGGCAAGCGTTTGAGTAGCGGACATAGATGCTCCTTGCCAGGATCTGCGCCGGACGGGGTTGAATGAGCCTTCTTTCCCACGGACGCCGGGTCTGGCAGGCCCGGCGCTGTCCGCTCATGTGAGCGGACCCGGCGCGCTGGCCGCGGGAGAGAAGGCTTGGAGTCCAGAGGGCGATTGCCCGATCAGATTGACTCAATCGGATCGCACTCTGGGTAAACGCCTGTTCGGCGCCGGTCCGGGCGCGGCCCCGTTGAGAGGGTCGTCACGCACGGGCACGCCACCGAGAGAAGTTGCATGGGTCCGGGGCAAGCCGCGAGGCGGGAATCGGAGGGCAGGCCTCCAAGCGACGGAGAGCGCGCATCCCGCGCCTCCGGCCCTCCCGATGGACCGCCTCGATAAATGGTGGCCCGGACACGCGCGTGCAATAGCGCAAGGGGAGGGGAAGGGCAAGCGGAGGGGGGGGGGAGCGGCGAAACGACGGTTGCGTTTTGGGACTCTTGCTCTAAGATTCAACCCGCGCGAGACACGGTGAATCTCCAGGCCGTATCCGCCGCATCGCGGTATTTACAGAGGTACAGCGACGCAATGGCGTGAACTATGTGGGGGAATATGGAGTCCCCACCGCGTGGACGGGCGGCACAACCGCCCGTCACCATTTTTCGGCTCGTAGCACCGTTTCCTTACGGCACCGCCTACGGACCTCTTGCGAGCTAATCGGGTGAAATGTCGAGACCCAAAGCTCATTGCCTGTACGGCAAGGTTTCACCACCGCCTTGAACCAAGTCCCAAAAACTACTCGGTCAAGATAATAAAAACATAGGTGGCCCCTGTCATCGAGGGCCGCCCTACCGCAGTCAATCGCGTTTTGAATCATGGGAAGGTGACTCGGCGTAAGCCGATGCTTTCCCACAATTTTAAGCGCATAGAAGTGCCCGAGCCACACGAGATTAGTGGAAGATCGGACTGCTTGCTTAAGCTCTGGAGCCAGCCGCGTTACGCTAAAAACTGGCGGCCGGCCTTCAGCTATGAATCTGTAACATTCTTCTTCTGTCACGTGTCCTTGCCAGTAAACCTAAACGGCAGCTCAGTCGCAGAAGCTTTCGAAACCGCGTTAGCTCGGTCGAAGATGACACTGCCGCTCGATGAAGTGCTGAAAGGCAGCTCAGGCGGGTACGCCCGAGCCGGAGAAGACGTAGAAAAAGACATAGAAATTGTTTCTAAGGAGGATTAGACGCTGCCGTTGGCGTTGCGACAGTTGCCCCCTTTGGTTAGTCTCCTTTGGTGCAAGGTGGGACGCCCTATTTGAGCGTCCCACGAGGTTGGCGGAGATGGTGGGATTTGAACCCACGGGGGCTGGTCTGGAAACTCTTCCCCGTCGGATTTTGAGTCCGCTGCAATAAACCGCTCTGCCACATCTCCATAGGCCGCCCCGTTCCGCAAGGTTCGGGGCGGTTCTGTTTGGGGCGCTAAATAGCCCGTAAACAAAACTGGCCGACTCCGTCCTATGCGTCAACCTTGCGTCACAATTTCTAGTGTGGAGCATGTGAAAAAATCGCTAAATCTAGATGGCATGCGAAGGTGTCAGGTGACGACGCCGATATCCGATCGAGAGGGGATTCGCGCATCATGTCCAGCGCCGAATGCAATGGGCGGGAAAGGTCGGTGAACAGTGGGGATGACGGGAATAGCAAAAGGCTAAGCCACTAGAAGTCTTCCATAACTCAGGCAGCGGAAGCTTCCGCTCTAGGCCCCCCCGTTGAATACTAAGCCTTAGCCAAATTGCTGTGATGGCCGTACCGAGGCGCGGGTCACCGGGAACATCGTCATCCCGGCCGCAGCCGAAGGCGAAGAGCCGGGATCGTCTACCAGACTTGGGACACGATGCCGGACAGGACCTGCGGTCCTTCCGGGATGACGCGGGCGGCAGCGCGTTGCAACCGGGGCTCCGCAAGCGCAGCGCCCGGCGCGGGCCGAGCGTTTATCCCCGCAAAAGGCTCACCGCCTCCCCGCCCGCACCACCGCCGCGACGCCCATGAGGATCAGCCCCGTACACACGCCGGCCGCGAGGACGGCGGCGGGAGTCATGCGGGCGCCGCCGGCGAGGCGTAGCGGGCCGAGGCGGATTTCGCCCGCGGCTTTCATCTCCTGAGGGTGCGTCGGCGGGGCGGCGAGCCAGGCGAGCACGGGGGAGGCGGCCTCCTCCCGGGGCGCAGCCTCCGGCCGGGGCGCGGGCTCCGCCCGGCCGGGGGCGGCAGTCCGGGCCGGCACGGGGCGCGCCGGCAGGCCGGGGCGAGGGGCGGCATCCTCAACCGAATCGTCACGCGGGTCGGTGGCCATGGCGGGCTCCTCGCGGCTGCGTTGCGCGCCCATTATGCCGGGGAACGCGCGCGCGCCAAAGCTCGCTAGACCATTTCACCGTTTCACGGAAACAGTGAAATGGTCTAATTCTTTGTTTTGTCGCGTTTTCTTCACGCGAACCGGTATCCACTTCGCTCGAAAACGCTCCAAGCTCTCGCGCCAACACGTATCGCGCGAAACGTCCGGGGGCCTCAGCCGGGGGGCAGCGCCCGCGCCAGCCACACATCCATCACCCAGCCGCGCGCCGCCTTCACCTGCGCCCTCACCTCGGCAATCTCGCCCGCGACCGCGCCGAGCCGCCCGTGCCGCAGCACCTGCGCCGATGTGCCGAGATTGGCGCCCCACCAGATGTCGCCGTCAAAGCCCCGCGCCGCCAGCGCGGTAAGGCCGGAACCATCGTCCAGCAGCACGGCGAAGGCGGGGGACGCGGGCGTCGCTTGCGCCACATGGCGCCCGGTGGTGAGCGCCACTTCCTCGCCAATGGCGTTGAGCGGGATTTGATGCGCCGCGCACAGCGCCTGCAGGGCGGTGAGGCCGGGAAACACCTCGACGGTGAACTCCGCCTGCGCCCGCGCCGCGCCGAGCACGCGCAGGGTCGAATCATAGAGCATCGGGTCGCCCCAGACGAGGATCGCCCCCGTGCCCTCCTCCGGCAGCTCCCCGGCGATGAGGCCGGCGAGCAGGCGGGCGCGGGCGTCGTGCCAGTCCGCCACCGCGCCTTCATAGGTTTCGCGCGCGCCCGCGAGCGCAGCGGGGCGGCGGGGCGGGCTCGGCGCCCGCACCACGCGGTGGCCCGGCTTGGCGAAGCGGGCGATCAGCTGTTCGCGCGCCGCCACCAGCTCCCCCGCGCCCTCCCCCTTGTCGAGCAGGAAGAACACCTCGGCGCGCCCGAGCGCCGCGATGGCGTGGCCGGTGAGCCCTTCCGCCTCGCCCATGCCGATGCCGATGACCAGCACGCGCCGCATGGCCTACCCCGCCGCGGGGGCGGCATCGCGCGCGGAAAAGACTTCCTTGGCGATGAGCAGCGCGTCGAGCGCGGCGGGGAAGCCGGCATAGAGCGCCATCTGCATGATGACCTCCACCACCTCGTCGCGCGTCGCCCCCACATTCAGCGCCGAGCCGATATGCACGCGCAGCTCCCGCTCGGCATGGCCGAGGCAGACCAGCCCGGCGACGGTGGCGAGCATGCGGGCGCGCAGATCCAGCCCCGGGCGGGAATAGACATCGCCATAGCCGAACTCGAAAATGTAGCGGGCGAAATCCGGGGCGACATCGCCGAGCGCGGCCATCACCTCCTCGCCGGAGCGGCCGGTGATGGCGGAAAGCCGCGCCTTGCCACGGGCGAGCTTGTCGTCCGCCGGGGCCTTGCCGGTCATGTCGGCCACATCGGCCCGATCGGTCGCATCGTCCACCTCATCGGACTCACTATCCACGCTCATTGTGGTGCTCCCAGGCCCCGCCGGCGGGCGACGATGGCGAGCGCCGCCTGCCAGCTTTCCTCCACGCCGAGTTGGGTGTTGTCGAGGATTTCGGCATCGTCGGCGCGGATCAGCGGGGCGCTGGCGCGCCCGCTATCCCGTTCATCGCGCTTCACAATATCCGCCAGCACCTGCTCGTAGCCGACGGCCTCGCCGCGCCCGACCAGCTCGGCATGGCGGCGGGCGGCGCGGGCTTCCGGCGTCGCGGTGACGAAGATTTTCACCTCCGCCTGCGGCGCGATGACGGTGCCGATATCGCGCCCGTCCAGCACCGCGCCGCCGGGCTGGCGGGCGAAATCCTGCTGCAACGTCAACAGCTTGGCGCGCACGCCCGGCAGGGCGGCGACGCGCGAGGCGGCCTCCCCCACGGCGCCGGATTTCAGCGATTCGGGGTCGAGGGCGGCAGGGTCGAGCGCGCCGGCGAGGCGTTCGAGGGCGGCGGCGTCCTCGAAATTGACGTGTTCCGCCAAGGCCTTGGCGCCCACCGCACGGTAGAGCAGCCCGGTGTCGAGATGCGGCAGGCGGAAATGCGCGGCCAGCCGCCGGGCGATGGTGCCCTTGCCCGAGGCGGCCGGTCCGTCCAGCGCGATGATCATCCCGCGACAGCCTCGGTATCGATGAGAGCCCCCAGCGCCCGCATCTGGGGCAAGAACGTCGGGAAGGAGGTGGCGATGAAGGAAATATCGTCCACTTTCAAGGGCTTGTCGGTGGCGAGGCCCATGACGAGGAAGCTCATGGCGATGCGGTGATCCATGTGCGTGGCCACCGTTCCGCCCCCCGCCGCCGCCCCGGCGCCGGTGACGATGAGGTCGTCGCCCTCGATGCGATAGGCCACCCCCGCCTGCGCAAGGCCATCCGCCACAGCGGCGAGGCGGTCGGATTCCTTCACCCGCAATTCGGAAAGTCCGTTCATCCGCGTCTCGCCGGTGGCGAAAGCGGCCGCAACGGCCAGCACCGGGTATTCGTCGATCATCGACGGCGCCCGCTCGGCCGGCACGTTGACGCCGGTGAGCGCGGAGGCCCGCACGCGGATGTCGGCGACGCTTTCCCCGCCCTCGACGCGCTCGTTCTCGAACGTGATGTCGGCGCCCATCTCCTTGAGCGTGATGAACAATCCGGTGCGCAGCGGGTTGGTCATCACCCCCTCGATCACCACCTCCGAGCCCGGCACGATCAGCGCCGCCACCAGCGGGAAGGCGGCGGAGGAAGGGTCGGCGGGCACGCGGATCGGCGCCGGCTTCAGCTCCGGCCGGCCCTTCAGCGTCACCTTGCGGCCATGCTCGCCATAGGGCTCCACCGTCACCTCGGCGCCGAAATGGGTGAGCATGCGCTCGGTATGGTCGCGGCTCGCTTCCTTCTCGATCACCGTCGTCTCGCCCGGCGCACCGAGCCCCGCGAGCAGCACGGCGGACTTGATCTGCGCCGAGGCCACGGGACTCTCATAAGTGATTGGCACCAGCTCCTGCGGCCCCTTGAGGGTCAGCGGCAGGCGCCCGCCCTCGGCGGCATCGACGACCGCGACACCCATCTTCTCCAGCGGGTCGAGAATGCGGCGCATCGGCCGGCGGCGCAGGCTGGCATCGCCGTCGAAAGTGGCGGTGATCGGGTTGCCGGCGACCACGCCCATCATCAGCCGCGAACCCGTGCCGGCATTGCCGAAATCCAGCACGCCCTCGGGGGCGCGCAGCCCGCCGACGCCAACGCCGTGCACGCGCCATTCGCCCTCGCCCACCCGCTCCACATCGGCGCCGAGCGCGGCACAGGCCTTGGCGGTGTTGAGCACGTCCTCGCCTTCCAGCAGGCCGGAAATGCGGGTCTCGCCGACGGTGAGCGCGCCGAAGATGAGCGAGCGGTGCGAAACCGACTTGTCGCCGGGCACGCGCACCCGGCCCTTCAGCGCCGGGGAGCGGCGGGCAAGGGCGGGAACGGGGAGGGTGGCATGACCGGTGCTGCTCATCACTGAAGCCTTGTCTTGCGATCGATCGGGGAACCGCCCGGCCGGGGGCGGTAACGCGGAACGCCGGGAGAAGCCTCCTCCGGCGCCAAATGCGCGGCCCCTCCTAGCACGGGGGCCGGCCAGCCGCCACGGCCCGTGCAGATGCGGCTTGACTCCGCCCCCTCAGCGGTTCAATGGGAGCACCCTTTCCATCACCACCCGAGGTCCGAAACCGTGGTGAAACCTGAATTAGGCACCAAGCGCGTCTGCCCCGTCACCGGGCGGAAGTTCTACGACCTGAACAAGGATCCGGTGATCTCGCCCTATACCGGCCAGATCGTGCCGATCACCCTTCCGGTCACCCGCGGCCGCGTGGAAGCCCCGCGCGCCGCCGCTGCTGCGGCCGACACCGACCTGGAAGAGGTCGCCGATGTCGAGCTGGTCTCGCTGGAGGACGCCGACGAGGAAGCCGCCGGCACCTCCAAGGCGGCGGCCGTCGACGACGATCTCGAAATCGACGATGACGAGGTCGCGACCGATGACGACGACACCTTCCTCGAAGAAGACGAGGATGGCGATGATGACGTGACCGATCTCATCGGCGACGGCATCGAGGACGACGAAGAGAGCTGAACGAAGAAAGCCCTGGGGACGGATCACTCGATTTAAAATCGAGGCTTGCAGTCCGATCCGTCCTGTGGTTTACGAGCGTCCCGTCCCGGAGCGATCCGGGCCGGAAAGACCGGATGAGAACCCAAGGTGCAGCGCTAAGGCGCTCCACGCATCCGGCGCCCTCGGTGGGGCCATAGCTCAGTTGGGAGAGCGCTTGAATGGCATTCAAGAGGTCGGCGGTTCGATTCCGCCTGGCTCCACCAAATCTCTCTTCCCCCAGACATTCGCGATAAAGACGTCGATCTGAATGGCCGGCATCTGGCGTTGTTACGGCAGCGGCGCGGCTGATGGCCGGAACGCACGCCGAGAGGCAATGCGCGGCGAATCAGGCGCGCTCGGCCATGCCGCTCCGTGCTGCGCGTCAGGCGCGCAGGGCCGCCGCAGGGGATTGGCGATAGGCCAGCATGGCCGGCAGCAGAGTCGCCAGCCCGCCAATGGCGAACAGCAGCAGAAAGGCCGCGCCATCCTCGGCGGCGAAGCCCACTGGCAGCACCACGCCGGTCTGCATTGAGATCTGCCGCGCCAGCAGGCGGGCGACGCCATAGCCGAGCGCGAATCCGCCAGCCAGCCCGGCGCCGATCACCAGCACCGCCTCCAGCCAGACCACCGCACACACCACCGCGCGCGGCGCCCCAAAGGCCCTGAGCGCCCCGATCTGCCGACGGCGGCCCATGACATGGATGAGCACCACCAGCAGCACTGCCGCAGCCACCAGAAGCTGGGCGTTGAGCGTCACGAAGGCGAGAATCTGCCGCGCATCGCCGAGCGTGCCGTAAAGGCGGGTGAGCACCTCGCCGGGAAACACCGCCAGCGTGTGGTCGGCGCGGTAGGCCTGCCGCAGCCGGTAGGCATCGGCGATGCTGCGCGGCTTCACCACGATGGCGGGCACGCCCGGGGCATCGGGGTTCGTCAGCGCCGCCGGGTCGATCGCGGCATCGAAGCCAGCGGCATCGCTCTGTTCGCGCTGCCGGTGCGCCTCGGCGATGGTCCGCGTCGGCGTGCCATGCGGTTCCGCCTCCGCCTGCGCGTGGTCCTCAGACGCGTGGTTCGCGTCTTCATGGTCTTCGGACCCGTGAATTTCGCTGCCATGGCCCTCAGCCCCATGTGCGCCGGGCGCATGGGTGCGCCACACCGCCTCGATCGGCACCAGGATGGCCCGGTCCCAGGCGGTGCCGGTCGGCGCCAGCCGCCCGACGATGCGGTAGGTGATGGCGCTGTGCACCCCGCCACGGGCTTCCGCCAGACCATGCATGGGATGGAAGCTCTCCCCGAGCGTGCGGGGCACGGCGGCACCGATGACCGCGTCGCCCAGCCGGCGGAAACTGTGGCCCTCGCTCACGCCGCCGAGACCGTCAACCAGCGGCTGGGTGGTGCCGACAATTGGCCGGTCATCGGAGAAATCGCCGAAGCCGACCGGCGCCGCATAGGCAATGCGCGGGTCGCTGGCCAGCGCGGCCAGCACATCGCCGGGCAGCAGGGTCAGCGGCGCCGGCTGCAGGAACACCGCCGAGAGCACCAGCTGCGTCTCGCTGCCGGGCGCACCTATGACGAGGTCGAAGGCGGCCGCTGCCCGGGCGCTGCCGAGGCGCAGGGCGCGCTCTTCCAGCGTGACCACCACGCCGAGCGCGGTCGCCAGCGCGATCAGCAGCGCAATGGCGAGCGCACCCCAGCGATGCCGAACGAGATCCGCCGCAATGAGCCGGAACATCTGCCCCTCCTGAAGCATCTTCGGGCGAAGCGGGGTGCGATTCGCGGGAAGAAAACGCGACAAACAAAGCCCGGAGCCCGTCCGCTGACCTGGCGTGCCCCAGAAACGAGCTAGGCGGCGGGGTCGACGGCCGCGTGCGCCGGCGCGGCTGGACGCGTGTCCGCTGGCACCAGCCGCCCCGCCTCGAGGCGCAGCACCTGCGCCATGCCGGCGATGAGCCGGGCATCATGCGTCGCCACGATGAGGGTCGCCCCCACCTCGCGCGCCAGCGCGACAAGCAGTTCCGCCACCGCTGCCCCGGCATCAGCGTCGAGGCTGGCGGTCGGCTCGTCGGCGACGAGGATGTGCGGGCGCGCCACCAGCGCCCGGGCCACGGCCACGCGCTGCATCTGGCCGCGGGAAAGCGTCTCCACCTTCTGCCCGGGGCGTTCAATGCCCACCCGCGCCAGCAGGCGCTTGGCCTCGTCCCGCCGCCCCGGCGCCAGCCGGAACGCCGCCAGGCGCTGAGGCAGCAGCACATTCTCCAGCGCCGAGAGGCCGGGGAACAGGTGAAAGTCCTGCATCACCAGCCCGACATGCGCGGCACGCCAGCGGTCGCGGGCCCCCTCGCCCAGCCGGCCTATGTCGGTGTCGCCCCACACGATCCGCCCGGCGGGGGCGCGGTCGAGCCCGGTGAGGATATTGATGAGGGTGGTCTTGCCGGAACCGGAGGGCCCGGTGAGCGCCACATGGGCACCGGAAGGCAGTTGAAGCGCGGGGATATCCAGCGCCGGCCGCTCCAGCCCCGGAAAACGCACGACGAGGTCGCGGACACGAAGTTCCGGCATGGTCAGACGGCCCGGAAAGCGGCGCCGACCAGGCGCAGCAGGCTCACGAAACCGGTTTGCGGGTCGGTCCAGGAGCCGACCTCCAGCCGTCCGGTCACGTCGATCGGGGCATTGGCCTGCACGAAGGTCTGGGCGCGGTCGAGATAGACCACGACGATATTGTCCGGCCAGTCGCTATCCGACGAGCAGAAGGGGCAGATGGACATCGGAATTTCGGTCAGCACGAAGAAATTGGCCTCGGCCTTCAGCGGCGGCGCCATGAAGCCGCGCATGGTCACCTCGCGGCCGTTCAGGCTCTTCACCTTGTCGGAGAAGGTCAGGCCGAGAACGGTGACCTTGGCGTAGAGTTCGTCGAAGTCGAGCCGTGTCGCCGCGGCAGCGGGCAGGCCGCACAGAGAGGCGCCACCAGCCCCAAGCAGCAGCCGCGCGCTTCCGATGAGGAGGGCGCGGCGCCCCTCAAAGCCGGCCCACATGGGGGCCGGCGGGGACGACAACATCGCGGCGTCGCCCCAGATCACTTCTGCGCCGGGGCGAGGGCGAACGCCTCGACCAGCACGCGGTACACGTCGCTTTCCTCCATATAGCCCTTGAAGGCGTCGGCGCCGGGGCCGGAGGCCTGCAGGATGCCGTCATCGACCGCATGCACGGCGGTGTCGGTGGAGCGCGGAATATTGCCGATGCGCAGCACCGCGCCGGGCAGGTCCTTATAGGCGGCGTTGGCGACGTATTCGCCCTTCTCGTTCTTGATCGCCGGGTCGAACGGGCCGTTCATCTTCGGGCGCCAGGTCTCGTAATAATCCGGGAAGTTGTTGGCGAACACGGCGAGGCGGCGCGACACATCCACCTTGTCGGGATAGCCGTCGCCGTCGGCATCGGTGTAGTTCGGGAAGCCGGCCGCCGCGTAGACGCCCACCTTCTCGCGCATGTCCTCGCCCGGCTTGTCGTCGTCGATGGTGCCGATGATGGAGACGCCGTGGGTGTGGTCCGGAGTCGCGATGACCAGCGTGTCGGGATGCGCCTTGGCGAAGTCCATCGCCACGCGCAGGGCCTGGTCGAACTCGATGGTGTCGTAGAGCGCGCGGTCCCAGTCCATGGGATGCGACATCTTGTCGATGGTGGCACCTTCCACCATCAGGAAGAAGCCTTCCGGGTTCTTGGCCAGCTGGGCCAGCGCCACCTTGGTCATGTCGACGAGGCCGGGCTGGTCGGGGAATTTGTCGACCGTGCCCTTCTTCAGGAATTTGCGATCGAGCACCGAGTCCATGTTGCCGGTGTGGAACAGGCCGAGGATCTTGCCGGCATTCGCCTGCCCCACCACCTGCAGCGTGCCGGCGTCGGTGGCGAGGCTGTAGCCGGCCTCGGTGAACGCCTTGATGAAGTCCTGGTCGTCCTTGCGCTTCGAGCCGGGGGTGGTTTTTGGCAGGAAATAGGCCGAGCCGCCGCCGAGCACGACTTCCGGCTTCAGCGCGAACATCATCTCGACGATATCCGCCTTGCGGTCGCGCAGGCGGGTATGGGCGACCACGGCGGCCGGGGTCGCGTCCTCGACTTCGGCGGTGGTGACGATGCCCACCGACTTGCGGCCGGTGCGGGCGAGCGCTTCGGTGATGTTCTCCACCCGCGGATCGTCCAGCGGGTCCTTGGTGCGGTCGGCATAGACGCCGAGCGCGTTCACCGCCGTCTTGTGGCCGGTCATGTGCGCCGACATCGTGTTGGCGCTGTCAGTGGCAATGGCGTTCGTCGACGAGGTGCCGATGAAGGCCATGTAGTCGAGATCGTCCATGGCGAGGCGGCCATTGGCCTTGCCCTCGGTCATGCCCTTGGAGAGCAGCCGGGCGCCGGTGCGGTGCGCCACCGACATGCCGTCGCCGAGGAAGAAGATGATATTCTTGGCCTTCGGCACGTCCGGGGTGCCGTACACGTCCCAATGCACCGTCTTGGTGTCATTGCCGGCCTTCACCTCGACCGCGTAGGCGCCAGGCTTGACCACCTTGGCCGCGCGCAACAGAACCGCCGAGGCGTCGACGCCTTCTTCCTTCGCGATGAACTCGAATTCCTTGCCGAGGATCCTCGCTGCAGGCTCGCCATTGATGGTGATCGACACATCTTCCGGCTTCACGACACCGGCGAACTCGACCTTGAAGTCGAACGCCGAGCCGGCCAGGATCGTGGCGCGATCGATCGGATAGACATTCGTCGCATCGGCGGTGCCGATGAAGCAGGCCGTGGCGGCCAGCAGCGCTGCAAAAAGGCGCATGGTGTTCCCTCGCTACACCGGAGTACCCGGCCTTGTTAGCGCCGCCGCGTGTCACGGCGATAACAGGTCGGGTGCCCCGGTGGCGGGGCCTATTGCCGGGCGGTGCGCCAATGGGGATAGGTGACATAGGCGGTGAGAGCGCCTTCCTCCCGCGCATGAATGGTCACCCTCTCGCCCTTCGGCATGTAGACGATCTCGCCCGGACCGGCCTCGACCTCGACGTCCTGCGCCGCCACCGAAAGCCGGCCGGCGAGGACGATCATCACATCGTCCACCGCCATGGTTTCCGTCAGCGTCTGGTTGGGGGCGTAGCGGCCATAGCCGATGGTGATCGGCCCGCCGTGGCGCTCATCGACGGCATTGCCGACGAAGATCTCGGCCTCCGTGCTGGGGGTACGCTCCAGCGTGACGTCGGCGATGGCGAATTTCTGCAGCTTCATCATGCTCTCCCTGCGGCCCGGGCCAATGGCTCCTCCGGCGGCAAGGAAATGACGGACATGCGGGAGGACAGTTCCCGCAGTCGAACCTCTTGTGAGCGCGGAGGCGCCGGTCCGGGAGAGTTGACGCACCGCGACCGGACGCCTGCGCCCGGCCGCGACGGCTCCCGTTCAGCTCAAGCGCCGGGGGCGCGGGGCAGCACGAAGCGCTCGATGGCGTGGGCGACGCCGTCCTCCTCATTGGTGAGGGTGACGAAATGCGCCTGTTCCTTCACCTCCGCCGCGCCATTGCCCATGGCGATGGCGAGGCCGCCGACCGCGAACATCGGCAGATCATTGGCCATGTCGCCGATCACCGCCACCTCGTCCATCGACACGCCGTAGTGCCGGGCGAAGGCCTGGGCCGCATAGCCCTTGTCGGTGCCGGGCGGGGTCATATCGAGATATTTCGCCTGCGAGCGCCGCGCCGTGGCGCCATCGCCCACCAGAGCCTGCAGCTCCGGCTCGCTCGCCGCCAGCATGTCGAAATCGGTGGAGGAGAACACGATCTTGCCGGCGCGGGTGAGATGATCGCCGAAATCCTCCACCACCGTCGGCTGGAAGGCCACGGTGCGGATCTCGCCGGCGACATAGGTGCCATTGGGATCGGTGACAAACCATTCGTCATCGGCAAAGACCCAGACCGCCGCGCCGCGCGGCTGCATCAGGGCGATGCCGGCCCGCGCCGCCTCGGCCGAGACGAAATGCTCCTCGACGACCGAGAAATCCCGGCGCTGGATGCAGCCGCCATTGAAGCCGCCGAACAGGTCGACGTTCAGCGCCTCCACCATCAGCCGCATGCCACGCGGCGGGCGGGCGGAGACGGCAGCGAAGGCGATGCCGGCTTCATGCAGGCGGCGCACCGCCGCGATGGTGGCCGGCGTCACCTCCTTGGCCTTGTTCACCAGCGTGCCGTCGACATCCGACACCATGAGGCGGATGCGCGACGCGGGCGGGCGGGTGGCGCCTCCTCGCTCTTCGAGGGCAAGTTTGGTCGAAGCGCTCATCGCGGGCGATCCCTCTCCAGCGGCAGCCACTGAAAGCCGTCCTGCGCCAGCATCACATCCGACATGGCGGGGCCGCTGGAACCGGCGGAATAGAACTGCACCTCGTTCTCGCCGCCGCTGACCGCCTCCAGGATCGGCTCCACCGCCTCCCAGCCGGCCTCGATCGTGTCGGCGCGCTGGAACAGGGTGGGGTCGCCGCACAGGCAGTCATAGATCAGCGTCTCATAGCCCGTGCTGGGTGCCGCCTTGAAGTAGTCGGCATATTTGAAGCTCATCTCGACATCCGAGAGCCGGACCTTGCGGCCGGGCACCTTGGCGGCGAAGCGCAGCGAGACGCCTTCATCCGGCTGCACATGGATGACCATCAGGTTCGGCTTCAGTGCGGTGGGCAGGTGGCGGAACAGCACGCCCGGCGCCCGCTTGAACTGGATGGCGATCTCGGTGCGCCGCACCGCCAGCGCCTTGCCGGTACGCACATAGAAGGGCACGCCGTTCCAGCGCCAGGAATCGACGAAGCATTTCAGCGCCACATAGGTCTCGGTGCGGCTCTCGGGATGCACGTCCTTCTCGTCGCGATAGTCCTTCACCGCCTCGCCATTGACGAAGCCGGCGCGGTACTGGCCGCGGACCGCCGCGCCGATCGCCTCGCTCGGGCGCATGTGGCGGATGGCTTCGATCACCTTGGTCTTTTCCGAGCGCACCGCGTCGGCGTCGAAGGAGTTGGGCGGCTCCATCGCCGTCATGGCGAGCAGCTGGAACATGTGGTTCGGCACCATGTCGCGCAGCGCGCCCGTGGCGTCGTAGAAGCCGCCGCGCTGCTCCACCGTCACCGTCTCGGCGGCGGTGATCTGGACATGGTCGATATATTCCTTGCTCCAGATCGGCTCGAAAATGCCGTTGCCGAAACGTAGCGCCATCATGTTCTGGACCGTTTCCTTGCCGAGGAAATGGTCGATCCGGTATATCTGCCGCTCGTCGGCGACCGCCAGCAGGCGGCGGTTCAGCGCCTTGGCCGAGGGCATGTCGGAGCCGAAGGGCTTCTCCACCACGACATGGCGGAAGGTGCCCTCCCCCTCCTTCAGCAGGCCGGCCGCGCCGAGCTGCTCGGCGATGGTGGCGAAGAAGCGCGGCGCCACGGCGAGGTAGAACACCGCATTGCCGGTCTGCGCCTTGCGCTGGTCCAGCCGCTCGCGGATGCGGCCATAGGTGGCCGGATCCTCGAAATCGCCGGCGACGTAGAAGATGCGGCTGATCAACCAGCGCCAGGTTTCGCCCTCGGTGTCGAGCGAGCCCGGCAGTTCCCGCACCGCATCGGTGAGGAAGGCGCGGTAATCCTCCTCGCTGCGCTCGACATGGTCGACGCCCACAATGGCGAAGTCGTCGACCAGCACGCCTTCATGGGCGAGGTTGTAGAGCGAGGGCAGGAGCAGGCGCTTGGTGAGATCGCCCGAGGCACCGAAGATGAAGAAGGTCGAGGCCGGTGCCGGCGCCGCATCGGGCGCCAGCACCTTCTGGCCGAGAACGACGGACTCGCTTCCCATGGATCGCTATCCGCCGCTCACTTGGTCTTGAATTCGGTATGGCCGCCGAACTGGAAGCGCATCGCCGAGAGGAGCTTCTCGCCGAAGGTGTGGTCTTGGCGCGAGCGGAAGCGGGTATAGAGCGCGGCGGACAGCACCTCGGCAGACACCGCCTCCTCGATCGCCGCCATGACCGTCCAGCGCCCCTCGCCGGAATCGGCGACCTCGCCAGGGAAGTCGCTCAGGCTCTCATCCTTGGTGAGGGCGATGGCGGAGAGGTCGAGCAGCCAGGACGACACCACCGACCCGCGACGCCACACCTCGGCGACATCGGCCATGTCGAGGGTGAAGCGCTCATTCTCCGGCAGGTCGGTGGAGTTCTTCTTCTTCAGGATCTCGAAGCCTTCGGCATAGGCCTGCATCAGCCCGTATTCGATGCCGTTATGCACCATCTTGACGAAATGGCCGGAGCCGGCCGGGCCGCAATGCATGTAGCCGTGCTCGACGCGGGAATCGCGGTCCTCGCGGCCGGGCGTGCAGGGAATGTCACCGAGGCCCGGGGCGAGGGCGGCGAAGATCGGGTCGAGCCGGTCCACCGCTTCCTTCGGGCCGCCGATCATCATGCAATAGCCGCGCTCCAGGCCCCAGACGCCGCCGGACGTGCCGACATCAATATAGTGCAGACCCTTGGGCTCGAGCTCGGCGGCGCGGCGGATGTCGTCCTTGTAGAAGGTATTGCCGCCATCGATGATGACATCGCCCGGCGCCAGCAGGCCGGTCAGCGTGGCGATCGTGCTCTCGGTCGGGCCACCGGCGGGCAGCATCACCCAGATCGCGCGCGGGGCGTCGAGCTTGGCGACGAGATCGGCGAGATCGGCGGCGGGCCGGTTGCCTTCGCCGCCCAGCTCCGTCACGGCGGCTTCGTTGCGGTCCCACACCACGCAGTCATGACCGGCCTTGGTGAGGCGGCGCGCGATATTTCCACCCATGCGGCCGAGGCCGATGATTCCGAGCTGCATTTGCTTTTCTCCCCGATACGACGCCACCCGCCCGCTCGTGCCGCGGCTGCGGAGCCGGCGCCCGCTGCATTCAAGCCGAATGTCTAGGCCAAGCCTATGCCGACCATGCGACAATTGGAACGGGTGGGGTGCGAAAGCGCCGGCATCCTGGCGACGGCGCGTTCACATCTCAGGAAGAGAACTCGGTCTCGTGCTTGAGCACGTCCTCCGCCTCCGGATTGAGCGGGCGGGCGGGGCGCTCGGGCGCGACCAGCGGCTCGGGCTCGAGCGGCAGCGGCCCGCGATCCTCGCCTTCGGCCAGCTGAAGGCGCAGCCGTTCCAGGTCGCGCTGGCGCACATCGGCCACGGTCGCCTGCGCGGTGGCGGCGTCGATGCCATTGGCGCGCAGCGCGGCTTCACCGAAAGCAAGGGCCGATTCGAAGGTCTCGCGGATCTCGAAATCCACCCCGCGCCCGCGCAGCGCCACCGCGTGGGTACGGTCATAGGCGCGGGCGTGCAGGCGCACATCGGGCATGTTCTGGCGGATGATCTCGACGATGCGGTCCGTGGTCTCGCGGCGGTCGACACAGACGGCGACCACCCGCGCCCGCTCGGCGCCGGCCGCGCGGAGCACGTCGAGCCGCGTGCCATCGCCATAGAAGATGCGGAAGCCGAAGCGGCCAGCGTTCTGGATCATCTCGACATCATTGTCGATGATCGTCACCTCCAGCCCGCGCGCCAGCAGGCATTGCGAGACGATCTGGCCGAAGCGACCGAAGCCGACCACCAGCACCGAGCCATGCGCGTCGCTGAAATCCTCGTCGGGCACGGCGGCGCGGCGGTCGAGCCGGCGGGCGAGCTGCTCGCCGAGCAGCGCCACGGGGGGCCCGAGCAGCATGGTCATGGCGGCACAGGCCACCAGCATGTCGGACTGGCGCGAATCGATCAGCCCCAGGCTGAGCGCGAGCGGAAACAGCACGAAGGAAAATTCCCCCGCCGGCGTCAGCACGGAGGCCGAACGCACCGCATCGGCGCGCGTGCTGTCGGAAAAGCGGAACACCGCCCACACCGACACCGCCTTTACCAGCGTCACCATCAGCGTGCCGACGATGAGCAAGGGCGCGTTGGCGAGCACCACGTCGAGATTCATCGACATGCCCACGCCCATGAAGAACAGGGCGATCAGCAGCCCGCGAAACGCTTCGATATTGGCTTCCAGCTCGTGGCGGAAATTGGATTCGGAGAGCATGACGCCGGCCAGGAACGCGCCCAGCGCCATCGACATCCCCGCCGCCGCCATCAGCGCGCCAGCGCCGAGCACGACCAGGAGCGCTGCGGCCGTCATCACCTCGCGGGCCCCGGAATGGGCCAGGATGCGGAACACAAGTGGCAACAGATAGCGGCCGGCACCGACGATAAACAGCATCGCCCCGATAATGATCGCCACATGCTCGGCCGAATCGAGAAAGCTGTGCTCCTCATGCGCGCCCTGCCCGAGAAAGGGCAGCAAGGCGAGCAGCGGCACGATCGCCATGTCCTGGAACAGCAGCACGCCGAAGGCCCGCTGGCCGTAGGGCTGGGCGAGGCCGCTCTTTTCTTCGAGCAGTTGCAGGGCGATCGACGTGGCCGACAGCGCCAGCGCCATGCCGGCGACCAGCGCGCCGCGCCAGTCGAAGCCGTTCGCGGCGTAATGGGTCAGCACCGCGATGGCAGCGCCGCTGAACAGAAGCTGCGCCGTGCCAAGGCCGAAGATCGCCCGACGCAGCGCCAGCAGCCGCGAGAATTGCAGCTCCAGCCCGATGATGAACAGCAGCAGCACCACGCCGATTTCGGCGACGGTGATGATCCGTTCGGGATCGTTGAACGCGCCGAGGCCCGACGGACCGATGGCGACGCCCGCCAGCAGATACCCCACGATCGGCGAGAGGCCGAGCCGGCGCGCGACCGGAACGGCGATGACGGCGGTGGCGAGGAATACCAGCGCCCCGATCAGAAATCCGTGGCCGTCTGCATGCATGGACCCGCCATCCTCCGCGCCTTCGCCCGCCCCACAGTAGAGGATCGGATGACGCGCGCCGATGGCGGAAGCGTGATGGAAAGGCGAGATTCGGCGCTGAACCCGGCCATTCGCACGAAATCATGGCGCGGGAAAACGGCTCTGGGCACATGCCCTTACGGAATGCACTGGCGCGAGAGCGCCGACATGACGAGGCCGGCAGCGCCTTGCGGCGTGCCGGCCAGGTGTGAAGGCGCAGAGTGTGAAGGCGCTGGGAGCGAAGGCGCAGGCCTCAGTGGTGATGCGCGGTCGGGCCGGGAATGTCGCGGGTCGGGCGCGGCAGGGGAATGGTGTCGCGGGAGACCGGCGGCAGCGACTTCAGCGCCTCGAGCACATGCGGGGCAAGGCCCTCGCCGCCGGCGGCGATGTGGTCCTCGATGCGCGCGCGCATGCGCGGATCCCAGAAGTCCTTGATGTGCTTGGCGACGCCCTTCACGGCCTTCTCATAGCCCTGCGGCTCGAAGAACTTGCCGATCTGGTTCGCCATATAGACCAGACGTTCCATCGTGTTAGCCGACATGGGCGATACGCTCCTTCTCTGCCCCGTCCAGCACGATGCGATGGGGGTGGGTAAAGACTTCGAATCCGTCGTCACGGGCGATGGCGACGAGAGTGATGCCGGCCTTCTCCGCCGTGCGGACGGCAAGAGCGGTCGGCGCCGACACCGCCACCAGCACCGAGGCGCCGAGCATGGCGGTCTTCTGCACCATCTCGATCGACACCCGGCTGGTGAGCAACACCAACCCGCCATCGGCCCCATGGCCGTTGCGAACCAGATGGCCGACGAGCTTGTCGAGCGCGTTGTGGCGCCCGACATCCTCGCGCACCGCCACGAGCCCGGCGTCCGGCTCCCAGAACGCGGCCGCATGCACGGCGCGGGTCTGGTGGTTCAGCGTCTGCGCCGGGGGCAGGGCGGCCACCGCGCGGGAGATTTCCGCCGCGGTGAACCGTCGACCCTCCGGCACGGTGCGGGCGGGCTTCACCGCCAGCTCCAGACTCTCCACCCCGCACAGGCCGCAGCCCGTGGGGCCGGCGATCTGGCGGCGGCGGGCGACCTGTTCGCCGGCGCGGGCGGCGGTGAGCCAGAGGCGCACCTCGACGCCGCTGACGCCGTCCTCCTCGCCAAATTCGAACGTCTCGATCTGCTCGACATCGGCGAGGCTCTCGATGACGCCCTCGGTCAGGCTGAAGCCATAGCCGAAATCCTCGAGGTCGGCCGGCGTCGCCATCATCACGGCATAGGTCGAGCCGTTATGGACAATGGCGACGGGCGTCTCCTCGGGGATCGCCCGCTCGCCCGCCGCCACCCCGGAGGAAGTGACGGCCCGGCGCGCAACGCGGGCGACCGGCGGGATCATGACAGCCCGGTCCCGCTCACTCCGCCGCCACCGCGATGCGGCGGCTCTGGCGGGTGAACTCGTCATAGTCTTCCTGCCACTCGGACGGGCCGTTCGAGCGGGCGATCTGCACCGCCGTCACCTTGAACTCGGGGCAATTGGTGGCCCAGTCCGAGAAGTCGGTGGTGACGACATTCGCCTGCGTCGTCGGGTGGTGGAAGGTGGTGTAGACGACGCCCGGCGCCACGCGGTCGGTGATCTGCGCGCGCAGGGTGGTGGAGCCGGCGCGGCTGTCGATGCGCACCCAGTCGCCGTCGCGCACGCCACGCTGCTCGGCGTCGTGCGGGTGGATTTCCAGCACGTCCTCGGGATGCCAGGCCACGTTCTCGGTGCGGCGTGTCTGCGCGCCGACATTGTAGTGGCTGAGGATGCGGCCGGTGGTGAGCAGCAGCGGGAAGCGGGGCCCCGAACGCTCGTCGGTCGGCACATATTCGGTGACGACGAACTTGCCCTTGCCGCGCGCGAAGCCGCCAATGTGCATGATCGGCATGCCCTCGGGATTGGCGTCGTTGCAGGGCCACTGCACCGAGCCCATCTCGTCCAGCTTCTTGAACGACACGCCGGCGAAGCTCGGGGTGAGCGCGGCGATCTCGTCCATGATCTGGGCCGGGTGGCTGTAGTTCCAGTCGAGGCCGATGGCGCGGGCGAGCATCTGGGTCACTTCCCAGTCGCCATAGCCATTCTTCGGCGCCATCACCTTGCGCACGAGCTGGATGCGGCGCTCGGCATTGGTGAAGGTGCCGTCCTTCTCAAGGAAGGTGCAGCCCGGCAGGAACACATGCGCGTAGGCGGCGGTCTCGTTCAGGAACAGGTCCTGCACGATCACCAGCTCCATCGCCGCGAGGCCGGAGGCGACGTGATGCGTGTCCGGGTCGGACTGCAGAATGTCCTCGCCCTGGATGTAGATCGCCTTGAACGTGCCGTCGACGGCCGCGTCCAGCATGTTGGGAATGCGCAGGCCGGGCTCGGGGTCGAGCGGGCGGCCCCACATCGCCTCGAAGGTGGCGCGGGTGGCGTCGTCGGAGATGTGGCGGTAGCCCGGCAGCTCATGCGGGAACGAGCCCATGTCGCACGAGCCCTGCACGTTGTTCTGGCCGCGCAGCGGGTTCACGCCGACGCCGCGACGTCCGATATTGCCGGTCGCCATGGCGAGGTTGGCGATCGCCATCACCGTGGTCGAGCCTTGGCTGTGCTCGGTGACGCCGAGGCCGTAATAGATCGCCGCATTGCCGCCAGTGGCGTAGAGCCGGGCCGCGCCGCGGATCTGCTCGGCCGGCACGCCGGAGAGCTTCTCGACTTCCTCGGGCGAGTGGCGCGCATCGGCGACGAACTCGGCCCAGTCCTGGAACTCCTCCCAGTCGCAGAATTGGCGGACATATTCCTCGTTCACCAGCCCCTCGGTCACGATGACATGGGCGAGCGAGGTGACGATGGCGACGTTGGTGCCCGGCTGCAGCGGCAGGTGGAAATCCGCCTTGATGTGGGGCGAACGCACGAGGTCGATGCGGCGCGGATCGATGACGATCAGCTTCGCGCCCTCGCGCAGGCGCTTCTTCATGCGCGACCCGAACACCGGATGGCCGTCGGTCGGGTTGGCGCCGATCACCAGGATGACATCGGAATCCTCGACCGAGTCGAAGTCCTGCGTGCCTGCCGAGGTGCCGAAGGCCTGGTTCAGGCCGTAGCCGGTCGGCGAATGGCAGACGCGGGCACAGGTGTCGACATTGTTGGTGCCGAAGCCGGCGCGGATGATCTTCTGGACGAGATAGGCTTCCTCATTGGTGCAGCGCGAGGACGTGATGCCGCCGACCGACTTGCGGCCATAGGTGTCCTGGATGCGCTTCAGCTCGGAAGCGGTGTAGTCGATCGCCTCTTCCCAGGAGACTTCGCGCCACGGCTCGGTGACCTTGGAGCGGATCATCGGCTTGAGGATGCGGTCCTGGTGCATCGCATAGCCCCAGGCGAAGCGGCCCTTGACGCAGCTATGGCCGCGATTGGCCTTGCCGTCCTTCCACGGCACCATGCGGACCACTTCCTGGCCGCGCATTTCCGCCTTGAAGGTACAGCCGACGCCGCAATAGGCGCAGGTCGTCACCACCGAATGCTCGGGCGTGCCGATCTCGATCAGGCGCTTCTCGGAAAGGGTCGCGGTCGGGCAGGCCTGCACGCAGGCGCCGCAGGACACGCATTCCGAGGTGAGGAAGGCTTCCGACTGGCCGGGCGAGACGCGGCTGTCGAAGCCACGGCCGGAAATGGTCAGCGCGAAGGTGCCCTGCACTTCTTCGCAGGCGCGCACGCAGCGATTGCAGACGATGCACTTGGCCGGGTCATAGGTGAAGTACGGGTTCGACTCGTCCTTCGGCATGGCGAGCTCGGAGGAGGGGGCGAAGTGGTTCGCGCCCTCCATGCCGTAGCGCACTTCGCGCAGGCCGACCGCGCCGGCCATGTCCTGCAATTCGCAGTCGCCATTGGCGGCGCAGGTCAGGCAGTCCAGCGGGTGGTCGGAAATGTAGAGCTCCATCACCCCCTTGCGCAGCTGGGCGAGCCGCGGGGTCTGGGTGTGGACCTTGATGCCCGGCGCCACCGGCGTGGTGCAGGAGGCCGGGGTGCCGTTGCGCCCCTCGATCTCGATCAGGCAGAGACGGCAGGAGCCGAAGGCCTCCAGCGAATCGGTGGCGCAGAGCTTCGGAATCTGCGTCCCCATCTCCATCGCCGCGCGCATGATGGACGTGCCTTCCGGCACGGTCACTTCCATGCCGTCGATGGTGAGGGTCACCATCTTGTCGGTCTTCGGAGCCGGCGTACCGTAGTCGATCTCATGGATGAGAGACATGATGCGTCCTCCTCACTCGGCGGCTTCGAGGCGGCGCGGGGGTGCGCCGAATTCCTCGGGGAAATGGTTCAGCGCACTCAGCACCGGATAGGGGGTAAACCCGCCAAGGGCGCAAAGCGATCCAAGCTTCATGGTCTGGCAGAGGTCGGTGAGCGTGGCGAGGTTGGCCTCGACGCGCTCGCCGGCAATGATCTTGTCCATCAGTTCGACGCCGCGCGTCGAGCCGATGCGGCAGGGCGTGCACTTGCCGCAGCTTTCCACGGAGCAGAACTCCATGGCGAAGCGCGCCATCTTGGCGAGGTCCGCGCTCTCGTCGAACACGACGATGCCGCCATGGCCGATCAGCGCGTCCTTGGCCGCGAACGCCTCATAGTCGAAGGGCAGGTCGAACTGCCAGGTCGGCACATAGGCGCCGAGCGGGCCGCCGACCTGCGCGGCCTTCACCGGCTTGCCGGTGGCGGTGCCGCCGCCAATGTCGTTGATCAGCTCGCCGAGCGTGATGCCGAAGGCGGTTTCGAACAGGCCGCCGAACTTCACATTGCCGGCGATCTGGATCGGCATCGTGCCGCGTGAGCGGCCCATGCCGAAATTGGCGTAGAACTCGCCGCCATCGGCCAGGATATGCGGCACGGCGGTGAGCGAGAGCACGTTGTTGATGACGGTCGGCTTCTGGAACAGGCCCTTATGCGCCGGCAGCGGCGGCTTGGCGCGCACCGTGCCGCGCTTGCCTTCCAGGCTGTCGAGCAGCGCGGTTTCCTCGCCGCACACATAGGCGCCGGCGCCCATGCGCACTTCCATATCGAAGCTGTAGGGCGAACCGGCAATGTTGACGCCCAGCATGCCATGGGCGCGCGCCACCTCGATCGCCTTCTCCATCGCCCAGATGGCGTGGGGATATTCGGAACGGGTGTAGACATAGCCCTTGGTGGCGCCCACCGCGATGCCGGCGATGGTCATGCCCTCGATCAGCTCGAAGGGGTCGCCTTCCATGATCATGCGGTCGGCGAAGGTGCCGCTGTCGCCTTCGTCGGCATTGCAGACGATGTATTTGCGGTCGGCCTTGGCATCGGCCACGGTCTTCCACTTGATCGCGGTCGGGAAGCCGGCGCCGCCACGGCCGCGCAGGCCGGACTTCTTCACTTCCTCGATGATCTCGGCCGGCCCGAGCTGCAGCGCGCGCTCCAGGCCCTTATAGCCGCCATGCGCGCGGTAATCGGCATAGGAGGCCGGGTCGATGATGCCGCAGCGGGCGAAGGTGAGCCGGGTCTGCTTGGCGAGGAAGGGGTGCTCCTCCGGCTTGCCGATGCGCAGCGCATGCGCGCCGCCGGTGAGGAAGCCGGCCGCGAACAGGCCCTCGACATCGCCAGCCTCGACAGGGCCATAAGCGATGCGGCCCTCGGGCGTGACGACCTCGATCATCGGCTCAAGCCAGAGCATACCGCGCGAGCCGTTGCGCACGATCTCCACCGGCTGGCGCGCCGAAACGGCAGCGGCGGCGATCGCCTCGGCCACCTCGTCGGCGCCGCAGGCGATGGCGCAGGCATCCTTGGGAACGTAGATGCGGATGGTCACGACTGGGCCTCCTCGATCAGGGCGTCGAGCCGGCGCTCGTTGAGCCGCGCGACGATCCGCCCGTCCAGCATGGCGGAGGGCGCGGTCGCGCACAGGCCGAGGCAGTAGATGGGCTCCACGGTGACGCGGCCATCGGCCGTGGTCTCACCGAGCTTGCAGCCGAGCCGGTGTTCTGCATGTTCGGCCAGCGCATCGCCGCCCGCCGCCTGGCAGGCTTCGGCGCGGCACAGCTTCAGCACATGGCGGCCGGCGGGCTCGTGGCGGAAATCGTGATAGAAGGTCACGACGCCATGCACTTCGGCGCGCGAGACGTTCAGCTTCTCGGCCAGCATGGGCACGACGGCGTCGGGAACGTGGCCGAACGTCTCCTGCACCGCGTGGAGCATCGGCATCAGCGGGCCTTCCAGATGAGAAAACTCATCGATGACCGCGCGGGCACGCTCGTCGCTCCAGGGTTCGTAATGCGGCATTTCTCCCGTAGCCTTCTTTTAGAATTTTCCAAAGGTAAGGATGGTACGCGCCGAAACCGAAATCAATTCAGGTGTTCCGTGCCACGATAGAATTTCTCTATCATCAATCAGGCGGGTAGGCGCTTAACGTTCTGTTCATGTTCCACTCGGTTTGTTCTCTTATTGTTCTTGACCTTCGCGTTCTGGGCCGTATTCTGCCACCAGCGGGTGCGGAAAGGCGGCGCCCCGACGTGCATTGCCGGATCTCCTGGGAGAGGGTGCGATGGTCCAGCGCGTGGCGACGGTGGCGTTCGAGGGGGTGGAGACCCGTCCCGTCGATGTTCAAGTTCAGGTGAGCCCCGGCCTGCCGGCCTTCAATCTCGTCGGCCTGGCCGACAAGGCGGTCACCGAAGCGAAGGAACGGGTGCGCGCCGCCCTCACCGCCTCCGGCCTGGCGCTCCCCGCCCGCCGCATCACCGTCAACCTCGCCCCCGCCGACCTGCCGAAGGAAGGCAGCCATTACGATCTTCCTATCGCCCTCGGCCTGATGGCGGCGATCGGCGCCATCGGTCCGGACGCGCTGGAAGGCTTCACCGTGGTGGGCGAACTCGCGCTCGACGGGCGCATCGCCGCCGTCTCCGGCGTGCTGCCGGCGGCCATCGGCGCCAATGCGCGCGGCCACGGGCTCATCTGCCCGGAAGCGTGCGGGCCGGAAGCGGCCTGGGCCAGCCCCGACATGGCGGTGCTGGCGCCGCACTCGTTGATCCAGCTGGTCAATCACTTCGCCGGCCGCCAATTCCTCAGTCGTCCCGAGCCGCGGCTGGAGGCGGGATCCGCCCAGTTGCCCGACCTCGCCGATGTGAAGGGCCAGGAAACGGCCCGCCGGGCGCTGGAGATCGCCGCCGCCGGGCGCCACAATCTTCTGCTCAGCGGCCCGCCCGGCGCCGGCAAATCCATGCTGGCGCAGCGCCTGCCCTCGCTGCTGCCGCCGCTCACCCCCTCGGAGTTGCTGGAAGTGTCAATGGTCGCCTCGGTGGCCGGGACGCTGCAGGGCGGGGCGCTGACCAGCCGGCGCCCGTTCCGCGCGCCGCACCATTCCGCCAGCATGGCGGCGATGGTGGGCGGCGGCATGCGGGCCCGGCCGGGCGAGGTCTCGCTGGCGCATAATGGCGTGCTGTTCCTCGACGAATTGCCGGAATTCGCTCCCGCCGTGCTCGATTCGCTGCGCCAGCCGCTGGAGACCGGCGAGGCGGTCATCGCCCGCGCCAATCACCGCATTTCCTATCCCGCCCGCTTTCAGCTGATCGCGGCGATGAATCCCTGCCGCTGCGGCCGCGCCGGCGAACCGGGGCAGAGCTGCCGGCGCGGCCCGCGCTGCGCGGCGGAATATCAGGCGCGCCTCTCCGGCCCGTTCCTCGACCGGGTCGACCTGCATCTCGACGTGCCGGCGGTCGCAGCGGTCGATCTCGTGCGCCCCGGCCCCTCCGAGCCCAGCGCGGCCGTGGCGCGGCGGGTGGCGCAGGCGCGGGTGCTGCAGCGCGAGCGCTTCCTGGCGCTCGGCCGACCTGACCTGTTCACCAATGCCGAGGCGACGGGCCCTATCCTCGAAGAGATCGCCACGCCCGACGCCGCCGGCACGGCCCTGCTGGCGGACGCGGCCAAGCTGATGCGCCTCTCCGCCCGCGGCTATCACCGGGTGCTGCGGGTGGCGCGCACCCTTGCCGATCTCGCCGGCGCGGAGACGGTCGGCCGGGGACACCTGGCCGAGGCCTTGGCCTACCGCGCCGCTGCGGACCGCCACGCCGCCGCCGCCTGACGGCGCCAGCGGACGGGGGGCCTGCCGGGGCCATTTAGCGTGTGTCGCAGCTCGCTCCACCCGCGCGGTGCAAGCCGGATCAGTCGTCATCGCCGCCCCGCCCGCGCAGCCGCATTGACCCCGACGGCCCCCCGGCTTCGGTGCCGAGCGCGGGGCGCCCGGCACCGGTGCGACCCGCGCCCCGTCTGTCACATGACCGTCCGAGAAATGTGATTCCTGTCACAAAACGCTATAGTGAAGGCAGCGTGGGGGATCGGACATGACGCAGCTTTTCGCCGAAGGGACTGTCGAAACACCGCCCAGCTCGCGCTTTGCCGCCTCGCTCAACGCTCCCGGCCTCTCGGCCCTGCGCAGCTTCTTTACCCCGCGAACGGCCCTGCCCGGTGCCGCGCCGCTGCGGCTGGTGCCGGCGGCGCTTACCCCCTCCCGCCTGATGCCGGCCTTGCGCTCCTATTCCGGCGTGCGCCATCGCGGCAGCCGGGGTGAGCCCGGCCCGGCAACGCTGGGGCGCATCGGCGCGCTCGAAGTGCGGCTCGCAGTGACGGCAGCGGATGTGCGCCGCGCCCAGCGCCTGCGCTACGAAGTGTTCTATGAGGAAATGTCGGCGACCCCGGCCGCCGCCATGCGGCTCGCCCGGCGCGATGTCGACGCCTTTGACGGCATTTGCGATCACCTTCTCGTGCTCGACCATGAGTCCTGCCGCATGGTGCGCGGCCGGAGCGTGCCGCGCGTCGTCGGCACCTATCGGCTGCTGCGGCAGGAGATCGCCGACCGGCACAATGGCTTCTACACGGCGAGCGAGTTCGACATCGCCCCGCTGCTGGCGCGCCACCCGCACCGCCGTTTCCTGGAACTCGGCCGCTCCTGCGTGCTCTCATCCTACCGCACCAAGCGCACGGTGGAGCTGCTCTGGCATGGCATCTGGGCCTATGTGCGCCGCCATGGCATCGACGTGATGTTCGGCTGCGCCAGCCTGGAAGGCTGCGACCCGCAGGCGCTCGCCCGTCCGCTTGCCTTCCTGCACCATTTCGCGCCGACCGATCCGGAATGGGCGGCGCAGGCGCTGCCGCAACATGCCGCGCCGATGGACCTTGTCTCCGTCGAGGCGCTGGACGCCAAGGCGGCGCTGCTGGCGCTGCCGCCGCTCATCAAGGGCTATCTGCGCCTCGGCGCGCAGATCGGGCGCGGCGCGGTGATCGACCGCCAGTTCGGCACCACCGATGTGCTGATCGTGTTGCCGGTGGAGAAGATCAACCCGCGCTATCTCGATCATTTCGGCGTCAATGGCGAGCGCCACGCCGCCTGAGCGCGACGCGCTTCCCGTCCCGGCGGCCGTTCCCCGTCGCCCTCTGCGGGCGCGGCCTCCTGCGGCCGCCATCCCGCGGCCACATGTCGTGCGCGATGTCTTGCGCGCCGGCCCGCGCCCTCCCATATCGCTTCCCAACGGGATGCCTCATCGGGGTCCCATCACACAAAGTCGCTTCAGACGAGGACTTTGGGAGCATGTCGCGTATTCCCTCGCTGTCGAGCCCCTTCCTGCTCGGCTTTGACGAGGTCGAGCGGGCGCTCGACCGTGTCATGAAAGGTTCCGACGGGTACCCGCCCTACAATATCGAGCGGGTGGCCACGCCGGATCAGCCGGAAAAACTCCGCATCACCCTGGCCGTCGCGGGCTTCACCCGCGAGCAGCTCGATGTGACGGTGGAGGAGAAGGAACTCGTCATCCGCGGCCGCCAGAGCGAAGAGCCCGGGCGGGTCTTTCTTCACCGGGGCATCGCCGCCCGCCAGTTCCAGCGCGTCTTCGTGCTGGCCGATGGCATGCGCGTGATCGGCGCCGAGCTGAAGAACGGCCTGCTCTGCGTCGAACTGGTGCGGCCGGAACCGGAACGCGTCGTCCGGCGTATCACCATTGCGACGGATGAGTGACGACGTCCCCCAGGCGGTCTCGACTGTACGCAGAGGAGTAGCCGATCATGACCAATGAATTTCATATCGACCCCGCTTCCGCCGGTTCGGCGCTCACCGGCGCCCTCACGGCGGAAGATTTCGCCAATCTCGGCGGCGGGCACATCGCCTATCTGCGCACCATCCGTTCGGAAGAGGCGGCGGAAATGTTTCCGCAGGCGCATCTCTCGCCCGGTCTCGTGCTGTTCACCCTGCACGCCGCTGACGGCACGCCGATCATGCTGACCGACAGCCGGGAAGCGGCGATCGCCAATGCGATGCAGAACGAGTTGGTGACGCTCAGCGTTCACTGACGCGCGGTCCACATTGCTTGAAACGGCAACGGCACCGTCCCTTGGGGCGGTGCCGTTTTCGTTTCAGCGCCGTCGACCCGGCCTCAGCGGCGCTTGGCCTCGATCATGTCCCACACGATCGGTGCAATATCCGGCCCGCCAATGCGCTTGATGGCGCGAATGCCGGTGGGAGCGGTGACGTTTATCTCGGTGAGATGGCCGTCGATCACGTCGATACCGGTGAGCAGCAAACCGCGCGCCCGCAACGCCGGACCCAGCCGCTCGCAGATCTCGCGCTCGCGGGGCGTCAGGTCGGTCTCTGCCGCCGCCCCGCCGCGCACCATGTTGGAGCGCAGATCGCCCTCGCTCGGCACCCGGTTCACCGCACCGGCGAACACGCCGTCGACCAGGATGATGCGCTTGTCGCCGTGCTTCACCTCGGGGAGGAAGCGCTGCACCACCCAGGGCTCGCGCAAGGTGGTGGCGAACAGGTCGTAGAGCGAGCCGAAATTCAGGTCGTCGCGGGTGAGCCGGAACACCGAGGCGCCGCCATGGCCATAGAGCGGCTTCATCACGATGTCGCCGAACTCGTCGCGGAACGCCTTGATCTCATTGAGGTCGCGGGTAATCAGCGTCGGCGGCATCAGGTCCGGAAATTCGGTGACGAAGATTTTCTCCGGCGCGTTGCGCACATGGGCCGGGTCGTTCACGACAAGCGTCTTCGGGTGAATGCGCTCCAGCAGATGCGTGGCGGTGATGTAGCTCATGTCGAAGGGCGGGTCCTGCCGCATCAGGATCACGTCGAACGTGTCGAGCCGCACCCGGCGCGCCTCGCCGAGCGTGTAGTGGTCCCCCTTCACATCGCGCACCTCCAGCGGGTGCACGGTGGCGAACACCTCGCCATCGCGCATCGCCATGCGGTCGGGCGTGTAATAGGCGAGCGCGTGGCCGCGCGCCTGGGCTTCCAGCATCAGGGCGAAGGCGGAATCGCCGGCAATGTTGATGCGGTCGATCGGGTCCATCTGGACGGCGACATTGAGGCTCATGGGAGTTCCGTCTGCGACAGGAGGGAGCCGGCCGGCGGCAGATGTGCCCGGCGGCGTTTTCATCTCCCTGTTTAGTCGCTCGCGCGCCGCCGCGCCACGGCCTCGTGCCCCGCGCTCATTCTGCCTCGAAGGCGCCCGGCAGATGCAGCGGCGGCGCGCCCGGCGCCACCAGCACAACATCGAGCCGCTGGTCGAGCGTGGCGAGTTCAGGATGGCACGCGAGGTAGATTTCCGCCGCGCCGACAATGCGCCGACGCTGGCGCGGCAAGATCGATTCGGCCGCGAAACGCAGCGAGGCGCGGGCTTTCACCTCGATGAAGACGACGAGATCGCCGCGCCGCGCCACCAGGTCGATTTCGCCACGCGGGGTGCGCACGCGCCGTTCCAGAATGGCGAAGCCTTCGGCCTCGAACAGGGCGGCGGCGGCGGCTTCCGCTGCCATGCCCCGGGTGAAGGCGGCCTGGCGGCGCTGCAGCGCCCGCGCACGCCCCGCATCCTCCGGCGCGCCGCCGTCAGCCATCGCCGCCCTGCAAGGCCAGTGCGCGGGCATAGACCGCGCGGCGCGGAAGCCCGGTCGCGGTCGCCACCGCCGCCGCCGCATCCTTCACCGAAAGGCTGGCCAAGGCCGCCTTCAGCGCGGCGTCGAGATCGGCCTCGCTCGATTCCTCGGCCATGGGCGGGCCGATCACCAGCACGATCTCGCCCTTGGGCGGGCCGGCCTCGGCATAATGGGCGGCGAGGGCGTCCAGCGTGCCCCGCCGCGCCTCCTCGAAGGTCTTGGTGAGTTCCCGGCACACCGCCGCCGGGCGCGGGCCGAGCCCGTCGGCAAGGTCGGCGAGGCTGTCGGGCAGGCGCGGGCCGCTCTCATAAACGATCAGCGTCGCCGGCAGCGTCTTCAATTCGCTGATGCGGGTGCGGCGGGCGCCGCTCTTTGGCGGCAAAAAGCCCTCGAAGAAGAAGCGGTCGGTCGGCAGGCCGGCGGCCACCAGCGCGGCAAGGCTCGCCGAGGCGCCGGGCAGCGGAATGACGCGGTGCCCGGCTTCGATCGCCGCCGCCACCAGCTTGTAGCCGGGGTCGGAGACCAGCGGCGTGCCCGCATCCGACACCTGCGCCACCACGCCGCCTTCCGCCAGCTGGGCGAGCAGGCGCGGGCGGGCCTGTTCGGCATTGTGGTCGTGATAGGCCACGAGTTTCGTTTCGATACCGTAACGCTCCAGCAGCCGGCGGGTGACGCGGGTGTCCTCGCAGGCGATGAGATCGGCACCGGCAAGGGTTTCCAGCGCGCGAAGGGTCACGTCGCCGAGATTGCCGATCGGCGTGGCGACGATATAGAGCCCGGGCTGCGGCCGCGCGGCGGGCAGGCTGTGCGCGCCGATACGGAAGCTGCGCGGCGCGGAGGTCTCGGCGGAATCGGAGGTAGCGGGAGAAAGGGTCATGCGCGCATTGTAGAGAGCCGCGCGGCCCGCGTCATGCGCCGCGTGCCGGGCCCGCTGAGGCCCCGCGTGCGGTAAATGACGGCCGAACGCGTGGATATTTAACGCATTCGTGGCCCCGGCGGCGCGGAGAAGGTGACAGGGCGAGTCCCGCCGTCCTAAAAAGGTGGGCGACGTCGGCCAGGGTGGCAGGCGCACAGCCGGGCCGAACGCACCGCATGAACCCCAGGGATACGGCCGCGATCCGCACAGGCCTCGCCCGGACGAGCCGGCGCGGTTTTCTCCTCATGACGGGCGCGGCGGGGCTGGCTGCTTGCTCCTCCGGGCCGGATATGGGGGCGCCGCAGGCGGCGCTGCCACTGCCGGAAGCGCCGCCGACCGCAAACCCCGCCTTGGGCACCGGCACCCCCATCGGCCTCATCCTGCCACTCGGCGCCAGCGGCAATGCCGGCGCGGTGGCCATCTCGCTGCGCAACGCGGCGGAAATGGCGCTGTCGGAATTTTCCGGCGCCCGCATCAGGCTCATCGTCAAGGACGATGGCGGCACCGGGCCGGGGGCGCAGGCCGCCGCCAGCCAGGCGCTGGACGAGGGCGCCCGCGCGCTCATCGGTCCGCTCTTCGCCCATTCCGTCGCCGCCGCCGGACAGGTGGCGCGCCAGCGCGGCGTGCCGCTGGTCGGCTTCTCCACCGATACCAATGTGGCGACGCAGGGGGTCTATCTCCTCAGCTTCCTGCCGCAGACCGATGTCGAGCGCGTCATCCGCTACACCGCCTCCCAGGGCCGGCGCTCCTATGTCGGGCTGGTACCGGACAATGCCTATGGCTCGGTGGTCGAGGCCGCCTTCCGCGAAACCGTGCCGGTGGTCGGCGGGCGCGTGGTCGGGCTGGAGCGCTACGCCTCGGGCCAGGCGGCGGAAGCCGCGCGGCGCCTTGCCGGCTCGATGGCGCAAGCGGACGCCGTCTTCCTCCCCGACGCCGCCGACACCGTGCCGCAGATCGTGCAGGCGCTGTCGGGCTCCGGCGCCAGCCTCGCCGGCAAGCAGCTGATCGGCACAGGCCTGTGGGACGATGCCAAGCTGTTCGCCAATCCCGCGATGAATGGCGGCCTCTTCGCCGCGCCGGACACATCCGGCTTCCGCGCCTTCGCCGCCCGCTACCGCGCCCGCTTCGGCAGCGAGCCGGTGCGCACCACCACGCTCTCGCATGACGCGGTGTCGCTGATGGCGGCGCTGGTCAATTCCTATGGCGAGAACGGCATCACCGATGCGGCGATCCAGAACCCGTCGGGCTTTTCCGGCGTCGACGGCATTTTCCGCTTCCGCGCCGATGGCACCAATCAACGCGGGCTGGCGGTGATGCAGATTTCCGGCGGGACCAGCCAGATCGTCAGCCCCGCCCCGCGCAGCTTCGCGCAGGGGATGTGAGACACATTATGTTCCATCTTTGTTCTTATTGACTCTTGACTTTCTTCAACACATCCGTCAGATTCGGATTGGGCAGACACGCGCCGGAATAACTCCGAGTTGCTCTTTGAGCGGCAGCATCCTTTGCGATGTGGATCAGGGGCCGGGGGTCTGCCCACCTCTATATGAAGCTTTCAAAGAATTCGCGTTGAGCATCGTCAATATTGCATCGTCGTAACGACGGAACAGGTGTAATTCCGCAGTTAAATATGGATCCATTTTGCTTTATAAATCGATCTCGTAGAATTCTTGCGTAAGAAGACTCGTAATTTCCATATCTATTAGGCTCTAGGGCGCAAAATCCTGCGCTTGTAACGCAGTCCGCCAATTGTAATCCTGCCCATTTTTTATGATTTTCTACCGAAATAGTGTCGATATCCAATACGTTCCAGCGAATTGATCGCACGGGTCTCATTACCTCATTGCCATCCCGCATCAAGCATAGATAATCCTTCATAGCCTGATAGTCGGTTCCTCCTCGACGGGAAAAAACAATCTTAAGTACACATTGGTCTCCGCCTGCCGCCCTTTCGCATGTCATAGTCACGCGCTCAAGCAGCCATCGCAATAAATAATTGTATAAATATCCCTTTTGCTTAAAAATTGACTCCCACTTTGTTCCTGGAATTGTCACCTTATGTGAAAATGCAAGGGATACTCCAATCGGAAGAACTGATATTTCCTGACACACGACAATCTTTTGTTCATGCTTTAATTCACGAAAATGAAGATCGCGAGACTTCTTGTCGGGAAATCTGGAGAGAATTTTGTCTCTCCACGCTGGCAACTTTAGATCATTTTCTCGACTGACTATACAGGCACCAAGTACAAGCCAACGCGACTGACCACCCACAGGCCCAGCCGCAAGTTTGCCGATACCCTCGTCACCGGCTTCATCGATATAAGCGGTGTAGTACTTGGTCACAGGATTCTAAAAACTCCACACTCGCCTCTACCATAGTGCCTCAATCGCAAATTGAAAGTGGACGCTTCACGCCGCCAGATCGGCGACGAGGGCGTCAAGCACGGGAAGGCCGAGAGCGGTGGCGCGCAGGCGGTCGCCCGGCAATTCCTCGATCATGCCGTCTTCCAGCAGCGCCGCGACGCGCGCGGGGTCGAAGCCGCGCCCCGCCAGCCGGGCGAAGCGGGCGCGGTCGATGCCCTCCATGAGCCGCAGTCCCATCAGCAGATATTCGTCGGCCTGCTCGGCGCGGGTCAGCGTCTCGTCGGCGATGACACCATGGCCCTGCGCCTCCACCTTCGCCACCCATGCCTCCGGCCCGCGCTCGGTGGAGGTGGCGACCCGGCCCTCCGGCGTGTCGAGCCGTCCATGCGCGCCGGGCCCGATGCCGGCATATTCGCCATAGCGCCAATAGAGCAGATTGTGCCGGCTCTCCGCCCCCGGGCGGGCATGGTTGGAGATTTCATAGGCCGGCAGGCCGGCGGCGCGCGTCGTCTCCTGCGTCACGTCCCACAGGGCGCGCGCCAACTCGTCCTCGGGCACGATCAGCCGGCCGGCGCGGTTCAAGGCGGCGAAGGGCGTGCCCTCCTCGATGGTCAGCTGGTACAGCGAGAGGTGCTCGCAGCCCTCATTGATGGCGCGTTGAAGCTCGGCGGCCCAGTCCTGCGGCCGCTGGTCCGGCCGGGCATAGATGAGATCGAAGGAGACGCGCTCGAAGGCGGCGCGCGCCACCGCCACCGCGCCCAGCGCCTCCTCCGCGCTGTGCATGCGCCCCAGCGCCTTCAGCGCAGCGTCGTCCAGGGCCTGCACGCCGAGCGAGACGCGATTGACGCCCGCGGCGCGATAGCCGCGAAAACGGCCGGCCTCGACGCTGGTGGGGTTGGCCTCCAGCGTCACCTCGGCACGCGCGTCGAGCGGCCAGGCCTCATGGATGGCGTCGAGAATGGCGCCGACCGTCGCCGGCTCCATCAGCGACGGCGTGCCGCCGCCAAAGAACACGCTGTGGGTCCGCCGCTGGCCGATGCGTTCGCGCGTATGCGCGATCTCGGCACGGAACGCCGCCACGAAGCGCGCCTGGTCCGGCGGCGCGTGGCGGACATGCGAGTTGAAGTCGCAATAGGGGCATTTGGCCTTGCAGAACGGCCAATGCACATAGACGCCGAAGCCGGGGTCCACCGGCGGCGGCGCGGGGGCGCGCTCAGTCAAACGTCGCCCCGAGGCAGGCCTGCGCCAGCGTCATGAAGGCCCGCGCGCGGTGGGAGAGGCCACGCCCATGCGGCGGCAGGCCGTGCTTCTCCGCCCCGCTCATCTCGCCGAAGGTGCGCTCATGGCCATCGGGCTGGAACATCGGATCATAGCCGAAGCCGGCCGGCCCGCGCGGCGGCCAGACCAGCGTGCCGTTCACCACGCCCTCGAAATCCTCGACATGCCCGTCCGGCCAGGCGAGGCACAGAGCGGAGATGAAATGCGCCTTGCGCAGATCGGGGAGTTCCGCCCCGGCGTCGCGCAGTTCCTCCTCCACGCGGGTCATCGCCGCCATGAAGTCCTTTTCCGGCCCCGCCCACCGGGCGGTGTAGAGCCCCGGCGCGCCGCCCAGCGCATCGACGCACAGGCCGGAATCGTCGGCGAAGGCCGGCAGGCCCGACGCATTGGCGGCGGCGATGGCCTTGATGCGGGCATTCTCGCCGAAGGTGAGGCCGGTTTCCTCCGGCTCCGGCAGACCGAGCTCGCCGGCGGAAACGGCGTCGATGCCATAGGGTGCCAGCAGGCCCCGCATCTCCTCCAGCTTGCCGGGATTATGGGTGGCGATGACGACCCGGCCTTCGAGCCGGCGGTGCGCGGCGGGGCTCATGCGACGGCCAGCTTCTGCAGATCGACCAGCTTGGCGACACCCTTGCGGGCGAGGCCCAGCATGGCGTTGAACTCGTCCTCGGTGAACGGCGTCTTCTCCGCCGTGCCCTGAACCTCGACGAAGCCGCCGGAGCCGGTCATGACGAAGTTCACATCCGTATGCGCCTCGGAATCCTCGGCATAATCGAGATCGAGCCGCGGCTCGCCGTCGATGATGCCGCAGGAAACCGCGGCGAGATGGTCGCGCAGCGGCAGGGTGGAGAGCATGCCGCGCGCCTTCATCCAGCTCAGGCAATCATGCAGCGCGATCCACGCCCCGGTGACGGAAGCGGTGCGGGTGCCGCCATCGGCCTGGATCACGTCGCAATCGATGGTGATCTGCCGCTCGCCGAGCTTTTCGAGATCCATCACCGCGCGCAGCGACCGGCCGATGAGGCGCTGGATTTCCTGCGTGCGGCCGGACTGCTTGCCGGCAGCGGCCTCACGGCGCGTGCGGTCATGGGTGGCGCGCGGCAGCATGCCGTATTCCGCCGTCACCCAGCCCCGCCCCTGCCCCTTCAGCCAGGGCGGCAGCCGCTCTTCCAGCGTCGCGGCGACGAGTACATGGGTCTCGCCAAACTTCACGAGGCAGGAGCCCTCGGCATGGCGCAGCACGCCGCGCTCGAAGCTTACGGCCCGCATCTCGTCGGGAAGGCGGCGGGAAGGGCGCATGCGGACGATCTCCTGAACGGCGGCGACGAGCCCGTCGCGACAGGCCCTGTGGGCGGACCTTGTAAGGGCGGCGCGGGCCCGGTGCAATCGCCGGCGGTCCCTCACGGCCCAATGACGGGGCCTCAACACGCGCCGCCTTGTACATGGGCGGCGATTACCGAGATAATAGACACCCATGACCGGGTAGACGAGACAAGGGACAGGCCCCGCGATGCCCCTCGACCCATTTCTCTCCGCCACCGCGCCGTCGCTGGCGCGGCTCGACGAGCGCTCGCGCGAGATTTTCCGGCAGATTGTCGAGACCTATCTCGCCACCGGCGAGCCGGCCGGCTCGCGCAACATCTCCCGGCTCATCCCCATGACCCTGTCGCCCGCCTCGGTGCGCAATGTGATGGCGGACCTCGAAGCGGCGGGGCTGATCTTCGCTCCCCACACCAGCGCCGGCCGTCTGCCGACCGAGCGGGGGCTGCGTTTCTTCGTCGATGCGCTGCTGGAGATCGGCGACGTGTCGGAAGACGAGCGCAACTCGATCGAGACGCAGGTGCGCGCCGCCGCCCGCGCCCAGACGGTGGACGGGGTGCTGGCGGAAGCGTCCAACCTGCTCTCCGGCCTGTCGCGCGGCGCCGGCGTCGTCACGACAGGCAAGACCGATGTGCGGCTCAAACATATCGAATTCGTGCCGCTCGACCCCAGCCGGGCGCTGCTGATCCTCGTCTCCGAGGATGGCGAGGTGGAAAACCGCCTCGTGCCGCTGCCCAAGGGCCTGCCCTCCTCCGCGCTGGTGGAAGCGACCAATTTCCTCAGCGCGCTGACGCGCGGGCGCACGCTGGTGGAACTGCGCACCGAGGTGGAGCGCACCCTCGCCGCCCGCCGCGCCGAGCTCGACGAGGTGACGGCGCGGGTGGTGGAAAGCGGCATGGCCAGCTGGTCGGGCGGCGACAAGGCCGAGCGGCGGCTGATCGTACGCGGCCAAACGCGGCTGCTGCACGATCTGCGCGCCATCGAGGATCTGGAGCGGGTGCGTCTGCTGTTCGACGATCTCGAAGCCAAGCAGGAGGTCGTGGACCTTCTGGGGCGGGCCGAGGACGCGCAGGGCCTGCGCATTTTCATCGGCTCGGAGAACAAGCTGTTCTCGCTGTCGGGCTCCTCCACCATCGTCGCGCCCTATCGCGACGGGCAGGGCCGAGTGGTCGGCGTACTCGGCGTCATCGGGCCGACGCGGCTCAACTATGCCCGCATCGTGCCGATGGTCGACTTCACCGCCCGCGTCGTCAGCCGCGTCCTTGCCGGTCCGGGGATTGACGCGGCTTGATTTTTGCGGCTTCCGCCCCGATATGGCGGGCGTCCGCGCGGCCACGCCGCCGGGACAAATCCATTCTTCGACGAGGTATTCATGAGCGACGAAAACCGCACCCCGGCTGACCAGCCCGAAACGGGCGATCAGACTGTCGACGCCGGCCACGGCGCTGCGGGCGCGCCGGACGACCTCGCTGCCGCCTTCGCCGCCGAGAAGGAACAGCTCGAGGCCGAGATCGCCGCGCTGAAGGACAAGTTCCTGCGCGCCTTCGCCGAGGCCGACAATGTGCGCCGCCGCGCCGAGCGCGAGGTGGCAGACGCCAAAATCTACGGCATCACCGGCTTTGCCCGCGACATCCTCACCGTGGCCGACGATTTCGAGCGCGCGCTGGGCGCCATCGACGCCGAGGCCCGCGCCAAGGCCGACGGCACGCTGAAGACGCTGCTGGAAGGCATCGACCTCACCGGCCGCGCGTTGCTGCATGCGCTGTCCAAGCACGGCGTGGCGCGCATCGAGGCGGATGGGGCGAAGTTCGATCCGAACATGCATCAGGCGATGTTCGAGGTGCCGAACACCGAGGTGCCCTCCGGCACCGTGGTTCAGGTCATCCAGCCCGGCTACAAGCTCGGCGAGCGCGTGCTGCGCCCGGCGCTGGTCGGCGTCTCCAAGGGCGGCCCGAAGGCAGCGTCCACGGACGCGCCGCCGGCTGGAAACTGAGCCGCGCTCCGCGCGCCGGCCCATCCGAGATGAAAAAGGGCCCCGTGGGGCCCTTTTTTGCGGCTGGTTCAGAAGATCAGCGCAGGGTCACGCCATCGCGCACGGCGCGCATGGCGGTGTAGTCGGCATCGAAATTCTCCGTCGCCGCCACGCCGACCATGCGCAGATAGCCATTGCGGCCGAAGCTGAGCCACTGCGCCACCTTCACCGGCGTGCCACTCTGCTGGTCCACCGCATTGGCGATCAGCTCATAGCCGGGCTGGCCGCCGACGCGCAGCGGGCCGCCGCGCTCGACGCGCAGTTCCTTGATGCCCGGCACGCTGGCGATCGCCCGCTTGGCCACCGCCTCCCGCTCATCCTCGCGGATTTCACCGGGCCCTACGGCGACGATGAAAAAGGACTGGGACTGGGTCTCGCCCTTGTCCGCCGGGGCGGCATCGGCCTTGGTGAGCAGCACCGCATTATTGCCGATCACCTTCATCACTTTGTAGCCGCTCAGCTGGTCCAGCGTGAAGGGCAGCTTGGCGAGCATCTCCTCGGTGCTGGGCGGCGCGCGGAACACCACCGTCTTCAGCGCCTCCTCGATCTTGGCGTCGGGATAGCGGCTGCTCGCAGCCTCCGGGAACTGCACCGTGATCATGCCGGTCTGGTCCTTGCCGCCGGCGACGAGGATCCATTTCTTCAGCGCCCCGGCGCCGACGGTCTGGAATCCCTTGAGCAGGATCGCCGGCACGCCATCGGCGAGCGTCACGTCGCGGCGCTCCTCGACCGTCACGCCCTGCTTCTCCAGCTCCTTGGCGGCGAAGCTCTTGGTGATCTCCTCATAAGCAGGCTTGGGCATTTCCAGCACGAGCAGCGAGGCGCTGGCGGCACGGTCCTGGAAGCCGGGCACGCCGGGCACAGGCACCATGCCCTCCGGCGGCACCAGGCCGATCGTGCCCTCATTGACGAACACCGTCTGGGCGGCAGCGGGAAGGGCGAGCGCCGCCAGCACACAGGCTGCGGCGGCAAGGCGGGCAACAAGGCGCATTCGCAATCCTTCAAATCTCAAGGCGGCTGTAACTTCGCCCTTTCTGCGCATTCATCAAGGCCGAATTTCGCTCGTGCCCGCCCTGTGTACCCGCCGTAACGTCAGATTGATGCGCCCCGGCTGCTTCAAAAGCGTCGACGTGCCGGGATAGATGCGGTCAATGCCGTGAAAGGCCAGCCGCGCCGGCCCTGCCAGCAGCAGCGCATCGCCCGAGGCGAGGCGGAGCGAGCGGGTGGGATCGCTGCGCGCCGTGCCGCCGATACGGAACAGCGCGGTGTCGCCGAGCGACAGCGAGAGGACCGGCGCGGAAAACTCCTCCTCGTCGCGGTCCTGATGCAGCCCCATCCGCGCCTCAGGCCCATACCAGTTGATGAGGCAGGCCTCGGGTGCCAGATCGACGCCCGCCAGCACGTCCCAGGCGCGGATCAGCGCAGGCGGGAAGGGCGGCCAGGGCTGGCCGGTCTCGGGATGGGTCGGCTGGTAGCGATAGCCGGAGACGTCCGACACCCAGCCGAGCGGCCCGCAATTGGACATGCGGACGGAGAAGGGCTTGCCCGTGCGCGGCATGAGCGGGGTGAACAGCGGCGCCACAGCCAGGACGGCGCGCAGTTCCTCCGCCAGCGCCTCCTGCCCCTGCCGGTCGAGCCAGCCCGGCCAGTAGCGGCAGCCGGGCACGATATCGACCGCCGCCGTCACGTCAGAGCTTCCTCAGCGCTACCGCCTCGACCTCATGGTCGCCGCCCTTGCGCAGGATGAGGTCGGCGCGCTGGCGGGTGGGCAGGATGTTCTCGCGCAGGTTCACCAGGTTGATCGAGCGCCAGATGGCGCGGGCGGTGGCGTCCGCCTCCGCGCCGGTGAGGCTGGAATAGCGGTGGAAATAGGCTTTGGGATCGCGGAAGGCGGTCTCGCGCAGCCGCATGAAGCGCTCGACATACCAGCGCTCCAGAATGGTCTCGTCGGCGTCGATATAGACCTTGAAGTCGAAGAAGTCGGAGACGAAGGGAATGCCCTTGCCATCCTTGGGCGGGCGGCTGGTCTGCAGCACATTCAGCCCCTCGACGATGAGAATGTCGGGCTGATCGACCTCGATCGCCGCATTGGGCGTCACATCATAGTCGAAATGGCTGTAGAGCGGCGCCCGCACCGGCCGGCGGCCGGCCTTGATGTCGGTGAGGAAGTGCAGCAGCGCCGGCAGGTCGTAGCTTTCCGGGAAGCCCTTGCGCCCCATCAGCCCTTCCTGCTCCAGGATGGCGTTGGGCAGCAGAAAGCCGTCCGTGGTCACCAGCGCCACCTTCGGCGTGTTGGGCCAGCGCGCCAGCAGCGCCTGCAGCACGCGGGCGGTGGTGGATTTGCCCACCGCCACCGAGCCGGCAACGCCGATGATGTAGGGCATCTTGCCGTTCTGCTCGGGGCCGAGAAACTTCTGCATCTGCCGGAACAGTTTCTGCGTCGCCCCGACATAGATCGAGAGCAGGCGCGAGAGCGGCAGGTAGATTTCCTCGATCTCGGGCAGTGACAGCCGGTCATTGAGACCCTGCAGCCGCTGGATCTCGTCCGGCTTCAGCGGTTGGGGCGTGTCGGCGCGCAAAGCCGCCCATTCGGCGCGGCTGAATTGACGGAAAGGCGACAGCACCGCCCCGTCGAGCTTCAGGTCCATGGTAGCGTTTCCCGGCTCGCCCGGACATTCAAAGCGCCGGGCGTTGGTCGACCGTATACCACCTTAGTTGAAGGCAGGATACTGGCCGCCGGCCGGAGAACCGCCGTCGGGAACAAGGGGATGGCGCCCTCAGCCCTTGGGGCGGGACGCCTTTTCCTCCAGGCCGGACTGGTTCGTCCGGCGGCCGAGCTCCGCATACACGTCATCCAGCGACACGCCGCGCGCCTGAAGCAGCACGGCAAGATGGTAGAGAAGATCGGCGCTTTCGGAAATGACCGCTTTCGTATCGGTGCCGACGGCGGCGAGCGCCGTCTCCACCGCTTCCTCGCCCAGCTTCTGCGCGCATTTGGCGACGCCCTTGGCGAGCAGGGTGCGGGTATAGGACGGCTCGCCCTCGGCCGCGGCGCGCCGGGCGACGATGGCGGCGAGGTCTTCCAGGCTGACGCGGGTGGGTGTGTCGGTCATCAGGCCGTCTCCGCGCTATCGCCACCGCCGTGCCGGACGGGTAGGCCGGCCTCAGCCAGGGCGTCCTTGGCGGCGCCGATGGTGAAGGTGCCGAAATGGAAGATCGAGGCGGCCAGCACCGCCGAGGCCCCGCCGTCGCGGATGCCGTCGACGAGGTGGTCGAGCGTGCCCACCCCGCCGGATGCGATCACCGGCACCTGCACCGCATCGGAAATGGCGCGGGTCAGCTTCAGGTCGAAGCCCTCGCCGGTGCCGTCGCGGTCCATGGAGGTGAGCAGGATTTCGCCGGCCCCGAGCGCGACGACTTCCCTAGCATACTCCACCGCGTCGATGCCGGTGCGGTTGCGCCCGCCATGGGTGAAGATCTCCCAGCGGTCGGGCTCCCCCTCGGCGGAAACCTTCTTGGCGTCGATGGCGACGACGATGCACTGCTCGCCGAACTTTTCCGCCGCCTCGCGCACGAAGTCCCGCCGGTTCACCGCCGCCGTGTTGATCGACACCTTGTCGGCGCCGGCGTTGAGCAGCGCGCGGATATCTTCCACCGTGCGCACGCCGCCGCCGACGGTGAGCGGCATGAAGCACTGTTCGGCGGTGCGGCTCACCACATCGATCAGCGTGCTGCGGGCTTCCACGCTGGCGGTGATGTCGAGAAAGCAGAGCTCGTCCGCTCCGGCGGCGTCATAGGCCTTGGCCGCCTCCACGGGATCGCCGGCATCGCGCAGATCGACGAACTTCACGCCCTTGACGACCCGGCCGTCCTTCACGTCGAGGCAGGGAATGACGCGGACTTTCAGCATGGAATCCCCCTGGGCGGCTGCGTCGCTCATGCCGTCCGCCCCGCCACCAGTGCCAGCGCGGCGCGCGGATCGAGCCGGCCATCATAGAGCGCCCGTCCGGTGATGGCGCCTTCCAGCTTCGCCGCGCGCGGCTCCATCAGCGCCTTCACATCGTCGAGCGAGGCGAGCCCGCCCGAGGCGATGACCGGAATGGAGATCGCCTCTGCCAGCGCGATGGTGGCCTCCATATTGAGGCCCTTCAGCAGCCCGTCACGGGCGATGTCGGTGTAGATGATGGCGGCGACGCCGGCATCCTCGAAGCGCTGCGCCAGTTCCAGCGCGGTGAGGTCCGAGGTTTCCGCCCAGCCTTCCACCGCCACGCGCCCGTCCTTGGCGTCGAGCCCCACTGCCACGCGGCCGGGAAAGCGCCGCGCTGCCTCCTTCACGAAGGCCGGGTCGCGTACCGCCGCCGTGCCGAGGATGACACGGGTGATGCCCTTTTCCAGCCAGTCCTCGACCCGGCCGATGTCGCGAATGCCGCCGCCGAGCTGCACCGGCATGCTGACGGCTTCGAGAATGCGCTCCACCGGCGCCGCGTTCACCGGCGCGCCGGCGAAAGCGCCGTCGAGATCGACGATGTGCAGATAGCGGAAGCCCTGGGCCTCGAACTGCGCCGCCTGCTGGGCGGGGTCGTGGTTGAAGATGGTGGCGCGTGCCATGTCGCCCTGCTGCAGGCGCACGCACTTGCCTTCCTTGAGATCGATGGCGGGAAAGAGGATCACGGCGCCCACTTCAGGAAATTGGCGAGAAGGGCGAGGCCGAGGCGCTGGCTCTTCTCGGGATGGAACTGCGTTCCGGCGATGTTGTCGCGGCCGACCATGGCAGTGATCGCCCCGCCATAGGAGGTGGTGGCGATCACGTCCGCCGCGCGCGCGGCCTTGAGATGGTAGGAATGGACGAAATAGGCGTCGAGCCCGTCCGCGCCGGTGGGAATGCCGTCGAGGATCGGGTGGGCACGCGCCACGTCGAGCGAATTCCAGCCCATATGCGGGATCTTCAGCGTCGGATCGGCCGGCTCGATCTTCACCACATCGCCGTCGATCCAGCCGAGCCCGGCGGTCTCGCCATGCTCCAGCCCACGCGTCGCCATCAATTGCAGCCCGACGCAGATGCCGAGAAAGGGGCGGCCGCGCTCCATCACCGCCTCGGTCAGCGCCTCCACCATGCCGGGCACGGCGTCGAGCCCGCGCCGGCAATCGGCATAGGCGCCGACGCCGGGCAGCACGATACGGTCGGCGCGGCGCACCACGTCGGGGTCGGCCGTCACCAGCACGGCCTTGCCGCTGCCGCCCTCGCGCGCGGCGCGCTCCAGCGCCTTGCCGGCGGAATGAAGATTGCCGGAACCGTAGTCGATCAAAGCGACGGGGGCGGGTGGGGTCATCGGGACGCCTCCGGAAACAGGCCGAGCACGCCGGCCTCGGCCGGCCGCGCCCCGGCAGGGGCACGGGCGCCGCCCATCGGCGGCAGGAAGGGACGCGGCGCGGCCACATCGCCGAGCCGGGCGTCGAAATAGCGCTGTTCGGCGGCGTCCAGCTTCGGCGCCACCACGCAGCCCGCTTCCTCATAGCCCTGCGCGAGCAGCTTCGACCGCCGCAGGCCCGGCAGGCCGACGGAGACGGCTATATTGCCGGCCAGCAGCAGCACCAGCGCACGGTCGGGCAGGTCGAGCACGCTGACAGCGAGGATCACCGCCGCCTGGAGCAGCGCATAGCCGACGAAAGCCAGCCACAGGCGGTGGCGCAGCAACACCAACGGGGCAAGGAGCAGCGCGCTCCAGGACAGGCGTTCAGGCACGAAGACGAAGCCGTCCGCCCATTGCGGGGTGCTGCGTCGCGTCTCCGCCTCCTCGGGTTCGAAAACCGTCCAGACCGCCATGTGATGCCCGTTCCTGCCCTGTCAGCCGCCAAGGCTGCCCTTGGTGGAGGGGATTTCCCCCGCCGCCGCCGGATCAATGGCCACCGCCGCGCGCAGCGCGCGGGCCAGACCCTTGAAGCAGCTCTCCGCTATATGGTGCGCGTTGGCGCCATAGAGAGTCTCCACATGCAGGGTCAGCCCGGCATTGATGGCGAAGGCCTGGAAGAATTCGCGCACCAGCTCGGTGTCGAACTCCCCGATCTTCGCCACCGCGAACTCGGTGCGGAATACCAAGAACGGCCGGCCGGAAATGTCGAGCGCGACGCGGGTCAGCGTCTCGTCCATCGGCAGGTGAAGGCTGGCATAGCGGGTGACGCCGCGCATGTCGCCCAGCGCCGCCTTCACCGCCTGGCCGAGCGCGATGCCGACATCCTCCACCGTGTGGTGGAAGTCGATGTGCAGGTCGCCCTTCGCCTCGATCTCCATGTCGATGCGCGAATGGCGGGCCAGAAGGTCCAGCATGTGGTCGAAAAAGCCCACCCCGGTCGCGACCATCGCCTTCCCCGTGCCGTCGAGATCGACGGAGAGGCGGATCTGCGTTTCCTTGGTGGCGCGGGTGATGCTGGCCGTGCGCATGGCAAAGGGCTCCCGGAAAGAGCGCGCCTCTTAGCAGCTATGCGGTTGCTATGCCATATGCACGCATGACAGCGGCGCCTGCGCGCGCGGCGAGTTGCGCCCGCGCAGCGAGGCCTTAAGTAAGGGACCTCTACCGGAGCCCTTCATGACCCATTCCCCCGACACGATCTACGGCACCACCATCGTCTCCGTCCGCGCCGACGGGCGCGTCGCCATTGGCGGCGACGGGCAGGTGACGCTCGGCAACACGGTGATGAAGTCGAACGCGCGCAAGGTGCGCCGGCTGGGCAAGGGCGACGTGATTGGCGGCTTCGCCGGCGCCACGGCGGACGCCTTCACCCTATTCGAGCGGCTGGAAGCCAAGCTGGAACAGTATCCCGGCCAGCTGCAGCGCGCCTGTGTCGAGCTCGCCAAGGACTGGCGCACCGACCGCTATCTGCGCCGGCTGGAGGCGATGATGATCGTCGCCGACGCCAACGTCACGCTGGTGCTCACCGGCACCGGCGACGTGCTGGAGCCGGAAAACGGCATCGCCGCCATCGGCTCGGGCGGCGGCTTCGCGCTGGCAGCGGCCCGCGCGCTCGCCGACAGTGGCAAGGACGCCGAGACTATCGTCCGCAAGAGCCTCGCCATCGCCGCCGATATCTGCATCTACACCAACCATAATGTGGTGGTGGAGACGATCGGGTGACGATCTCCGACGCCACCGTCCGCATCGCGACCGAGCGCGGCATCCTCTCGCCGGAGCAGGCCGAGCGCTTGCGTGCGCTGGAGGCGGAACTGGCGCCGAGCACCGCCGCCGCCCTCCCGCCGCCGGAGGATGACGAGCGACTGCGCCTCGTCACCGGCTTCGGCGACATCTTCGTCACCATCGGCCTCGCGCTGTTCCTCGGCGCGCTGGGCTATTTCAGCGCGGCGCTCGGCCCCGCCGGCATGTGGGCCGCGATCGCCGCGGCCAGCTGGCTGCTGGCGGAATTCTTCACCCGCGTACAGCGCATGGCGCTGCCCAGCATCGTGCTGCTGGTGGTGTTCTGCGCCTCGGTGTTCGTGGCGGCGTCGGCCGCGCTGGGCAGCACCGTGCCTCTGTTTCCGAGCGTCCTGTCGCTGAGCGAGCAACCCGTGACCCTGGCGCTCGCCGGCCTGGCGACGCTGGCGGCGGCAACGCTGCATTACTGGCGCTTCCGGGTGCCGATCACCATCGCCGCGGGCGCGGCGGCACTGGTCGCGATCGTGGTCGGCCTGGTTGCGGCCGTGGCGCCCGGCGGCATCGAGGCCGCGATCAATCCGGTGCTCATGCTTTGCGGGCTCGGCGTCTTCGCCCTCGCCATGCGTTTCGACATCAGCGATCCCCAGCGGCTCACCCGGCGCACCGACATCGCTTTCTGGCTGCATTTGCTGGCGGCGCCGCTGATCGTGCATCCGCTCATCCACGGCTTCATCTGGCCGGACGGCACGCCCGGAGAGGCCAGCGCGCTGCCGGTGCTGGCGGTGTTCGCCATGCTCGGCGTGGTCGCGGTGCTGATCGACCGCCGCGCGCTGCTGGTCTCCGGCCTCGCCTATGCCGGCTTCGCCTTCGCCTCGCTCATCGAGGTCAGCGGCTTTGCCGACAGCTCGACGCCGCTGAGCCTCTTGGTGCTCGGCGCCCTGATCCTCCTGCTGAGCGCGCTCTGGCACCCGCTGCGCCGGGGCGTGCTCGCGCTCCTCCCGACCCGCCTGGCGCAGCGCCTGCCCCACCCCCCTGTTTCTCTCTCGACGCGGAACGCCTCATCGTCATGACCAGCTTCTCGCCCCGCGAAATCGTCTCCGAGCTCGACCGCTACATTGTCGGCCAGCACAAGGCCAAGCGCGCGGTCGCCATCGCCCTGCGCAACCGCTGGCGCCGCCAGCAGCTGGAAGGGCAGCTGCGCGAGGAAGTGCTGCCGAAGAACATCCTGATGATCGGCCCCACCGGCGTCGGCAAGACGGAAATCTCCCGCCGCCTCGCCAAGCTGGCCGGCGCGCCCTTCCTCAAGGTGGAGGCGACCAAATTCACCGAGGTCGGCTATGTCGGCCGGGATGTCGAACAGATCATCCGCGACCTCGTCGAGATCGGCATCGGCCTGGTGCGCGAGGTGCGCCGCAAGGGCGTCGAGGCCAAGGCGCATCTCGCCGCCGAGGAGCGGGTGCTCGACGCGCTGGTCGGCGCCACCGCCTCGTCAGGCACGCGGGAGAGCTTCCGCAAGAAGCTGCGCGACGGGCTGATGGACGACAAGGAAATCGAGATCGAGATCGCCTCGGGCAATCAGGGCATGCCGATGTTCGAGATTCCCGGCATGCCCGGCGCGCAGATGGGCGCGGTCTCCATTGGCGACATGCTGGGCAAGGCGTTCGGCGGCCGCTCCAAGCCGCGCCGGGTGACGGTGAAGGACGCCCATCCGCTGCTGCTCTCGGAAGAAGCCGACAAGCTGATCGACCAGGACGCCATCGTGCAGGAAGCCATCCGCTCGGTGGAGGAGAACGGCATCGTCTTCCTCGACGAGATCGACAAGATCGCCGGCTCTGAGCGGCGCGGCGGCGCCGATGTCTCGCGCGAGGGCGTGCAGCGCGACCTGCTGCCGCTGATCGAGGGCACCACCGTCTCCACCAAGCACGGGGCGGTGAAGACCGACCACATCCTGTTCATTGCCTCCGGCGCCTTCCACGTCTCCAAGCCGTCGGACCTGCTGCCCGAGCTTCAGGGCCGGCTGCCGATCCGGGTCGAGCTGGAAGCCCTCACCCGCGAGGATTTCACCCGCATCCTCACCGAGACCGAGGCGAGCCTCGTCAAGCAGTCGGTGGCGCTGATGGGCACGGAAGGGGTGGAACTCATCATCACCGAGGACGCGGTGGCCGCCATTGCCGACATCGCCGTGCAGGTGAACGCCAGCGTTGAGAATATCGGCGCCCGGCGGCTGCAGACGGTGATCGAGCGGGTGCTGGACGACCTGTCCTTCACCGCGCCGGATCGCGCCGGCGACCGAGTGGTGGTGGATGCCGACTATGTCCGCTCCCGCGTCGCCGACCTCGCCGGCAACACGGATCTGAGTCGCTACATCCTCTGATTCGGCGCCGGAACGAGCGCTGAGCCGACTCACCGTTTCACGTGAAACGGGGGCTCCCCTTTCGTAAGTCATCCCGGACGGGCGCAGCCCGATCCGGGATCGCTCTCTTTCGCTGACGATCCCGGCTCTGCGGCTTCGCCTTCGGCTGGGATGACCGACGGCGGCGGTGTTCGCGCTACCCCGGCCGCCCCAGGATCTTGAGCCGGCCAAGCAGTTCCGCCACCGCTTCCGGCGGCAGGGTGGCGATCTCGCGGGCGAGGAGATTGGCCAGTTCCGTCGCCTCGGGCGAGAGGCCTGATGTGTCCACCACCACGCGCGGGTCGGAAAGCTCCGCCAGCGCCTGCAGCGCCTCTGCCTCGTCCCAGATCACGTTGAAATAGGCGATGATGCGCTGGAGCATCAGCCAGGTCGGCTGGCCGCGCTTGCCATGTTCCAGGGCGGAGAGATAGGCGGCGGAAACGCCGATCGCCTCGGCCATCTGGCTCAGCGTCACCCCGCGCTCGGCGCGCAGTTCGCGCAAACGGCGGCCGAAGGGGGTCACAGCCGGCCTCCGCGCAGGCGCCGCACCCGCACATAGAGCGCGCCTTCCCCGCCATGGCCACGCCCGGCGGTCTCGAAGCCGAGCACGATGGTGCGCAGCTCCGGCGCGCCGAGCCATTGCGGCACCAGCCGGCGCAGCACCCCGCGCCCGCCTTCGCCGGCCAGCATGCTCATCGCCTCGCCCTTGCCGGTAATCACCAGCACCAGCCCGTGACCCTCGCCCTGCGCCGCGCGCAGAAAGCCGATCAGCCTTCCATGCGCGGCGGCCTGGGTCATGCCGTGCAGGTCAAGCCGCGCATCCACCTCCGCCCCGCGCGACAGCCGGCGCCGCAGCTTCGGCTCCAGCGGAGCGAGCGGCGGCGGGGCGGGTGGCTTCGGTGGCGCCTTGGGGGCGGCGGGCACGGCCTTGGCTGGCTTGGCGACCGTCGGGGCGGCCTCGGGCGGCGCTTCGACCACGCCGCCGGCCTCGGCCTTGGCGAGGGCGGCGCGCTTCACCGGGCGGATCGGCTTGATGGAGCGGGTCACATGCTCCCACAGCGCCTTTTCCTCGGCGTCGAGCGGCCGCCGCCGGCGGGTACGCCCGGCTGAATCGCTGCCCGCCATCACGGCGTCTCCGACAGCGCAGCGGGGATCGCGGGACGGGGCCTCGGCAGCGGCACGCGGGCGCGGGCGGGATCGAGCGCGCGCGGCAGCAGCAGCACGAAGCGGCCGGGATGCTGCACCCGGCCAGCGATGGTCCCCGCCTCCGGCCCCGCGCCGAAGAAGATGTCGCCGCGCGCCGGGCCGATAATGGCTGATCCGGTGTCCTGCGCGATCATCAGCCGCTCGAAGGGCTCGGGCGCACCGTCCGGCCCGGTCGGCAGCTCCGCGTCGAGGAAAATGGGCGTGCCGTAGACATGGATCGCCTTGTCGACGGCGAGCGAGCGCCCGGCGGTCAGCGGCAGGCCTTGCGCGCCCACCGCGCCGTCCTCGGCGGTGAGTTCATGGGCGACGCGGAAAAAGACATAGGAACGGTTCTGCCGCATCAGCTCGCGCCCTTCGTCGGGATGGGCGGCGATATAGCCACGAATGGCGTCCATCGACATCTTTTCGCGCGGCACCAGCCCGCGTTCGATCAGCAGCCGGCCGATCGGCGTATAGGGCTGGCCGTTATGGCCATCGTAATTGAGCCGCAGCACCTCGCCATCGGGCAGGCGCACCCGCACCGATCCCTGAATATGGGCGAAGAAGGCGTCGGCGGGATCGCGGATCCACGCCACCACCTCGGCCTGGTCGCCCAGCGCGCCGTCCTCGATGGCCGCGCGGTCGAAATAGGGCAGGCGCTGGCCATCCACCTCGCGAAAGGCGCCGCTCTTGTTGGTCGGCGGCCCGCCGCCCGGCAGGGTTTCGATGATGAGGTCGCGCGGCCGGGCATAGAGTGGCGTGGCGAAAACGTCGGAACGGGTGCGCGACCCCTCCACTTCCGGCTCGTAATAGCCGGTGAGGAAGCCGTCCGGCTTGTCCAGCGCGGTGATGATGTAGGGGCGGAATTCGCGCTCGAAGAATTTTCGCGCCGCCGCCTCGCCCACCTGCTTCGGCAGCCGCGCCGCACGGGCGCAGATCGGGCGCAAGGCGGTGAAGACGGGGCGGGGCGGATTTACGAGGTCCGGCTTGCGGGCAAGCGCCGTGCAGCTGCAGCGGAAGGTGGCGAGCGCCTTCACATGGTCATCGCCGGCCCAGCCGGGCAGGTCGTTGAAACGGGTCGGCTCCAGCACCGCCTGCGGAAACAGCGGGGCCGGGGCGGCCTGCGCGCCGTTGCCCCCGCCGGCGAGGGCGCCGGTCAGAACGAGGAGAAGGGCCGGGAGGATGAGAGGCGTGCGCACCCCGTCATCTTCTCACGAAGCCGCTTCGGTGGCGACCAGCTTCCAGTTGGGGTCGCGGGCGCCAAGTTCGCGCGCGAAGGTCCACACATCGGTCACGTCGGCGACCTGTTCGGGATCGCCGTCCACCACGCCGCCATTGCGGTCGCGGGTGACGGAGATCAGCTGCGAGAGGAAGCGCACGGTGATCTGCGCGCTGCGTCCGCGCGCCTCGGCCTCGATGATGTCCGCCTTCTCGATGCCGACGAACTGCGTCTCCATCTTCTCGCCGCGCTGCTCGCGCTCGGCGATGGCGGCGCTGAAACCGTCGAACACGTCGCGCGCCAGCAGGTCCTTCAGGCTGGCGCGGTCGCCATTGGCGAAGGCGACGATGATCATCTCATAGGCCGCGCGGGCGCCGGTGAGGAAGTGCTTGGCGTCGAACTCGCGCTCCTGCGCGGCGATGGCGTCGAGCCCATTGGCCACGGCCGAGCCGACCTCGGCGATGCCGGCCCAGCGCGCGGGGGCGGGCTCGGCGTCTTCCACCGGTTCCACCGGCGCGGGCACGGCCGGTTTGTCGGTGGCGGTGCCGGGGAAATTCACCACCTTGTCGGAGGCGCCCACCGGGGCCTTGGCGGCATCGCGGCGCGAATAGGGATCGTAAGGCGGCCGCTCCCGCCCCGTCCGCTGCCCCAGCACGCTCCGCAGCCGTATGAAGATGAACACGGCGAGGGCCAGGAAGATGATCGTATAAATATCGAACACGTCGCAGTTCGCCGCTGTTGGCCCCGCCGGAGCCGTTCCGGCGCGGGACTGTGCCTCATGTGGTGTCCGCGCGGCGCCTTCCAAGGACGGGCCGGCCGGTTGACATGACCTATTTACGACGTCTGGCCGATTTCGCCACCCCGTCCCTGCCGCAGGGTCATCACTTCGGCGGAGCAGCGGGGCGATAGCCTGACATCGCGGCCACAGTAGAGCACAGCCGCCGCGTCCGCCAAGCGCCGCGCGTGCCCACAGCTGCGCGAGGCCGCGCAAAGCGTGCCGCGCGCTTGTGAGCCGCACCCAACCGTGTTAGCGACACCCGCCCTTTGCAAGACCGGCTGAGGCGGAACGACCGACCCAGCGGCACCATCGCCGGCGCCCCCGAGGGCGGATGCCGGCGAACCCCACGGAGAAACCTATGGCTGAGACCGACAACGCCCAGATGCCGACGCTTCAGGTGCTGACGCAGTACACGAAAGACCTGTCCTTCGAGAATCCGGGCGCGCCGGAATCGCTGGTCGTCAAGGGCCAGCCGCAGATCGGCATCCAGATCAATGTCGGCGCCAAGCCGATGCGCGAAGGCTCGGAATATGAAGTCGAGCTGAAGGTGGAGGCCAAGGCCGAGCTGAACGGCAAGACGCTGTTCGCGCTGGAGCTGGTCTATGCCGGCATCTTCCGCGCCCAGAACGTGGCGCAGGAGACCATCCACCCCTTCATCCTCATCGAATGCCCGCGCATGCTGTTCCCCTTCGCGCGGCAGATCGTCGCCGACACGGTGCGCAATGGCGGCTTCCCGCCGCTGATGATCGACCCGGTCGATTTCGTCACGCTGTATCGCCAGCGCATGGCCCAGCAGGCCCCGAGCAACGTGCTCGCTTCCTGACGCGGCTTGCCGCATCCTAAGCTTTACGACACGGCCGGCGGCGTCAGTTTCCGGCCGTGTATTCGTTCCAGATGGCGTTTTCGCCCAGCGTGGCGATGAAGGCGGCATGCGCCGCCGCCTCTTCCGCGCTTCGGCGCGGGGCCAGCGGGCGCGGACGCTGCAGCGGCGTCGCCACCTGCCCCTCGATCACCACCGTGGTCGTCGTCTCCACCATGGTGAGGCTCAGCGCCGTCTGCTTGCCGCCGCACAGCTCGGCATAGACTTCCGCCAGCAATTCGGAATCGAGCAGCGCCCCGTGCTTGGTGCGGCGGGAGCTATCGATGCCGTAGCGGTTCATCAGGTCATCGAGACGATTCGACGCACCCGGATGCCGCCGCCGCGCCAGCGACAGCGTGTCGACCACGCGGTCGAAGGTCAGCGCCGGCCGCCCCACCTTCGCCAACTCCGCATTGAGGAAGCCGATATCGAAAGCGGCGTTGTGAATGACAAGCGGGTCGCCGGCGATGAAGGCGAGGAAATCGTCGACCACCTGCGCGAAGAGCGGCTTGTCGGCGAGGAATTCGGTCGAGAGGCCGTGGACGTTGAAGGCCTCCATCGGCATGTCGCGCTGCGGGTTCAGATAGACATGGTAGACCTGCCCCGTGGGGATGCGGTTGTAGATCTCCACGCAGCCGATCTCCACCAGCCGGTCGCCGGTGAGCGGGTTGAGCCCGGTGGTCTCGGTGTCGAGCACGATCTCACGCATCACCGTCTCCTTCTTCCTCTCGGCCGAGCTTCGCCCGCAGCTCGTCCAGCAGCGCCGCCACCGCCGCGCGGGCGCGGTCGAGCCCATGGCCGGTGTCGATCACATGGTCGGCCCGCCGCCGCTTCTCGCCATCCGGCACCTGCCGGGCAAGGATGGCGGCAAATTTCTCTTCCGTCATGCCCGGCCGAGCGAGAACGCGGGCGCGCTGCACCGATTCCGGCGCGCTGACCACCAGCACGGCGTCGACCCGGTTCTCGCCGCCGGTCTCGAACAGCAGCGGGATGTCGAGCACGGCGATGGGCGCGCCGGCGGTCTCGGCCGCTTCCAGAAATGCCTTCTCGCGCGCATGCACCAGCGGGTGGACGATGGCTTCCAGCCGCTTCATCGCCGCCTCGTCACCCAGCACACGGGCGCCGAGCAGGGTGCGGTCGATCCGCCCGCCCTGGGTCACGCCGGGAAAGGCGGCCTCGACCGGGGCGACGCCCTCGGCGCCGTAAATCGCATGAACGGCCGCATCGGCATCGTGCACCGGCACGCCCAGCTCGCGGAAAATCTGCGCGGTGGTGGATTTGCCCATGCCGATCGAGCCGGTGAGGCCGAGGCGGAAGGGCGGGCGAGGACTCACGCGAACGTCCCCCTCACGCGAACGGTCCCGTCACGCGAATTGTCCTTTGGCCTTGAGGTCGGCGATCGCGAGGGCGCGCAGTTCCGCCGTCACTTCCGGGCGCACGCCGAACCAGCGCTCGAAGCCCGGCACCGCCTGGTGCAGCAGCATGCCGAGCCCGTCCACCGTGGCGAGGCCGCGCGCCTTGGCGGCCCGCAGGAGCGGGGTTTCCAGCGGCACATAGACGATATCGGTCACCAGCGCGTCGGGCGACAGCGCGGAAAGGTCGATATCGAGCGGCGGCTGGCCCTTCATGCCGAGCGAGGTAGTGTTGACCAGCAGCCGGCAGCCGATCAGCCGCCCGCCAAGGTCGCGCCATTCCACCGGCAGCACGCGCGGGCCGAACTGGTCGCGCAGCCCCTGGGCCCGCGCCAGCGTGCGGTTGGCCACCACCACGCGGTCGACCCCGCGCTGCAGCAGCCCATAGACAATGGCCCGCGCCGCCCCACCGGCGCCCAGCACCACCGCTTCGCCCAGCGCCCGCGCCCATTCCGGCTCGGCGGCGTCGAGATTGGCGAGGAAACCGTGCACATCGGTGTTGGCGCCGTGGAGCGCGCCATCCTCCAGCCAGATCGTGTTCACCGCGCCGAGCGCCTCCGCCACCGGATCACGCGTCGCGCAGGCGCGGAAGGCGGCTTCCTTATGCGGCACGGTGACATTGCCGCCGACGAGGCCGGAGGTGGCGAAAGCACTGAGAAAGCCGTCGATCTCCGCCGGCGGAACGTCGCGGACGCCGTAGCTGCCGTCGATGCCGTGCTGGGCCAGCCAGTAGCCATGGATCAGCGGCGAGCGCGAATGGCTGACGGGATGGCCGATGATCGCCACATTGCGGGTCACAGCAGAAGTCCTTCGGAGCGCAGAAAGCCGAGCAGCGGCAGCAGCGGCAGCCCCAATATCACCGAATGGTCGCCCTCGACACGCTCGAACAGGTGAATGCCCAGCCCTTCCAGCTGGTAGCCGCCGACGCTGGACAGCACCGCCTCGCCCGCCGCATCGAGATAGGCCTCGATCGCCGCCTCTGTGAGCGGGCGCATCGTGAGATGCGCGCTGTCCACCGTCGCCCACAGCACCGCGCCGTCGCGTGCCACCGCCACGGCCGAATGCAGGCTATGGGTGCGCCCGGCGAGACGGGCGATCTGCGCTCTCGCCGCCGCCCGGTCCGCCGGCTTGTGCAGGGCGTCGTCGCCCAGCGCCAGCGTCTGGTCGGCACCGATGACGTGCCGGCCGGGATGCGCCGCCGCCCCCGCCAGCGCCTTGGCCCGAGCGAGGGTGAGCGCGACAGAGGCGGGATCGGCGCCATCGCGCACCGCCTCGGCCTCGATGGCGCGCTCGTCCACCTCGGCGCTCACCACCTCGAACGGCACGCGGGCGGCCTCCAGCAGCGCCCGGCGTGCGGCGCTCTTCGAGGCGAGCAGCAGCGGCGCCGTCCCGCGCCACAGAGAATTTTCAGGCACGGCGTCAGCCATTCGGGTTCTCGGTCTGCTGGCGCCGGCGCTCCTGCAGCAGGGCGATGATCGCCGCCGCCGTCTCCTCGATGGAACGGCGGGTCACGTCGATCATCGGCCAGCCATGGCGGGCGCAGAGCCGGCGGGAAAAGGCGATCTCCTCCGCCACCGCCTCGCGGTCGGTATAGGTGTCGGCCGCCTGCGCGGCGTTCAGCCCGAGCAGCCGGTTGCGGCGGATTTCCACCACCCGGTCGGCGCTGGCGAGCAGGCCGACCACCAGCGGGCGCTTGAGATCGGCGAGGCCCGGCGGCACCGGCAGGCTCGGAACCAGCGGGATATTGGCGGTCTTGATGCCGCGATTGGCGAGATAGATGCTGGTCGGCGTCTTCGACGAGCGGGAAATGCCGAGCAGCACGACATCGGCGGCTTCCAGCCCGTCCACATGCTGGCCGTCATCATGCATGACGGTGAAGTTCATCGCGTCGATGCGGCGGAAATAATCGCCGTCGAGCTGGTGCTGACCGCCGACGCGCGGCTCCGGCGCGCCGCCGAGATAGGCCTGGAACAGCTGCACGACAGGCGCCAGCACCGAAAGAACGGGCACGCCATGGTCGCGGCAATAGGTCTTCAGCCGGTTGCGCAGTTCCGGATCGGTCAGCGTGTAGAGCACGATGCCGGGAAATTCGTCGATCGCCTGCACGACCTTGTCGAGCTGCTTGTGCGAGCGCACCAGCGGATAAATGTGCTCGATCGGCTTCACGTCATATTGCGCCGCCGCCGCCCGGCCGACGCTGATCAGCGTCTCGCCGGTGGAATCCGAGACGAGATGGAGGTGGTAGTAGCTTTCCGACGGGCGGTTGGCGTCAGTCACGCCGTTCATCCACAGGCCTGTGCATAGAATGGGAACAAGCCATGCCCTTCGCCGGTTCGCAAGGGGAGGGCTGGGGACAGCGGCGGTTTTCCTCCACAGGCGAGACCCTGTGCGCTTAATCAAGGCGCCTGCGGCGAACTGCGTGGATAACCTCGCACGCGGCGCTCAAGCCCTTAAACCGGCTGAAATTTGAATTCGTCCGCGGCCGGCGCGCCCGCGCCAAGGCTGGGGGTCGGTTGTGGGCGGGGAGGAACATCTCTAATCCCCTGCTCACTACACAGACAACCTTCTATTCAAAGTGCTTAAAGAAGTATGAAGAGGCAGGGGACAAGCGGATGGAGAGCGCCGGAATGGACAGCGCCACGGCAGGGGCCAGCGTGACGAACAAGCCGATCCTGCTGCAGGCGCTGGAAGGCCATGTGCCCAGCCGCACGCCGATCTGGATGATGCGCCAGGCCGGGCGCTATCTCGCCGAGTATCGCGAGGTGCGGGCCAAGGCCGGCGATTTCCTCACTTTGTGCTACACGCCCGATTATGCCGTCGAGGTGACGTTGCAGCCGATCCGCCGCTTCGGCTTCGACGCGGCGATCCTGTTCTCCGACATTCTCGTCGTGCCGCACGCGCTCGGCTGTCCGCTGACCTTCGAAGCCGGCGAGGGCCCGCGCCTCGTGCCGGTCACCACTGGCGCCGAACTCGCCGCCCTGCGCGAGACGCTGGACCCGGACAAGATCGACCGCGTGCTGGAAGCGGTCAGCCGCATCCGCGCCGAGCTGCCCGCCAAGACGGCGCTGCTCGGTTTCTGCGGCGCGCCGTGGACCGTGGCGACCTATATGGTTGCCGGGCGCGGCACGCCGGATCAGGCGCCGGCGCGCCTCGCCTCGCTCACCGACCCGGCCTTCTTCACCGCGCTGATCGACCTGCTGGTGGAAACCTCCGCCCGCTATCTCGTTGGCCAGCTGAAAGCCGGCGCCGATGCGGTGCAGATTTTCGACAGCTGGGCCGGGGTGCTCGATCCCGAGAGCTTCCGCCGCTGGTCGATCGATCCCATCCGCCGCATCGTCGCCGCCGTGCGGGCGGAAGTGCCTGGCGCGCGCATCATCGCCTTCCCGAAGGGCGCGACGCTGTCCGGGCTCACTGAGATGGTGCAGGCGACGGGCGTGAACGCGGTCGGTCTCGACTGGACCGCCGACCGCAAGGCGACGCGCTATGCGCTGGGTGGCAAATGCGCGCTGCAGGGCAATCTCGATCCGCTCACCCTCATCGCCGGCGGAGCGGCGCTTGATTCCGCGATTGACGGCATTCTCGCGGATTTCCACGGCGCCTCGCATGTGTTCAATCTTGGCCATGGCATCCGCCCGGAAACGCCGATCGCCCATGTCGAGCGGATGATCGCGCGGATTCGCGGCGTCTAGAGCACGTTCCGATCTGACTGCATCGCAATCAGATCGGTAAAGCGTTCTCTATCAATACTTTAGAGACTGGTTCACCGAGGCTCTAGGCGAGGATCGAAGGCGGCCCATGCTGTATGAGTGGATCAAGGTGCTGCATGTGATCGCCATCCTCTCCTGGATGGCCGGCCTGCTCTATCTGCCGCGGCTGATGGTCTATCACTGCGACGCGCCCAAGGGTTCGCCGCAGTCGGAAACCTTCAAGGTGATGGAACGGCGCCTGCTCAAGGCGATCATGAACCCGGCGATGATCGTCGCCTGGCTCGCCGGCCTCTGGCTCGCCTGGGACGGCGGCTGGTTCGCCTCGGGCTGGTTTCACGTGAAACTGGCGCTGGTGCTGGCGATGAGCGGCTTTCATGGCGCGCTGTCGCGCTGGGTGAAGGATTTCGCTGCCGACCGCAATGTCCGCCGGCCTCGCTTCTACCGCATCATGAACGAGGTGCCGACGCTGCTGATGATCGGCATCGTCATCATGGTCATCGTAAAGCCGTTTTGACGCGTTCAAAGCGTCACGCGGCGCACTTGCGCCGAATCGTGCCTTTGCCTATGGTGCGCGAACTCCACGAAGCTGGCTGTCGCTCCGTTCAGGCGGGCATCTTCCCCGATGCCGCACGGTGTGCCGGATAGGAAGCCGATCCCCTCGGCCTGGGTCCGCAGACCAGCGCTTCCCACCTTTTGTCGTTTCGGCGGGACTTCCCGGCCGGCTACGTCCACATTTAGATATCGAGGCCTTTTCCCATGGGGGAAATGAAGCTCCAGGACCTCAAGTCCAAGAACCCCGCCGAACTTCTGGTGTTCGCCGAGGAGCTTGAGGTCGAGAACGCCAGCACGCTGCGCAAGCAGGAGCTGATGTTCGCCATTCTCAAGCAGCTCGCCGCCAAGGACACCGACATTATCGGCGAGGGCGTGGTCGAGATCCTCTCCGACGGGTTCGGCTTCCTACGCTCCCCGGACGCCAATTACCTCCCCGGCCCTGACGACATTTACGTCTCGCCCAGCCAGATCCGCCGCTTCGGCCTGCGGACGGGTGACACGGTCGAAGGCCAGATCCGCTCCCCGAAGGATGGGGAGCGCTATTTCGCCCTCCTCAAGGTCAACACGATCAATTTCGAGGACCCGGACAAGATCCGGCACAAGATCAACTTCGACAACCTGACCCCGCTCTATCCCGACGAGCGGCTGAAGCTGGAAATCGAAGACCCCACCCGCAAGGATTTCTCGGCCCGCGTCATCGATGTCGTGGCGCCCATCGGCAAGGGCCAGCGCGGCCTCATCGTCGCCCCGCCGCGCACCGGCAAGACGGTGCTGCTGCAGAACATCGCCCAGTCCATCACGACAAATCATCCCGAGTGCTACCTCATCGTGCTGCTCATCGACGAGCGGCCGGAGGAAGTCACCGACATGCAGCGCTCCGTGAAGGGCGAGGTCGTGTCCTCCACCTTCGACGAGCCGGCGCAGCGCCATGTGCAGGTCGCCGAAATGGTGATCGAGAAGGCCAAGCGCCTGGTCGAGCACAAGCGCGACGTGGTGATCCTGCTGGACTCCATCACCCGTCTCGGCCGCGCCTACAACACGGTGGTGCCGTCCTCGGGCAAGGTGCTGACCGGCGGTGTCGATGCCAATGCGCTGCAGCGCCCCAAGCGCTTCTTCGGCGCGGCGCGCAACATCGAAGAGGGCGGCTCGCTCACCATCATCGCCACGGCGCTGGTTGATACCGGCTCGCGCATGGACGAAGTGATCTTCGAAGAGTTCAAGGGCACCGGCAATTCCGAGGTCATCCTCGACCGCAAGGTGTCGGACAAGCGCGTCTTCCCGGCGATCGACATCACCCGCTCGGGCACCCGCAAGGAAGAGCTGCTTGTGCCGGCCGACGTTTTGAAGAAAATGTACGTCCTGCGCCGCATTCTCAACCCGATGGGCACGGTCGACGCGATCGAGTTCCTGGTCGACAAGCTGCGCCAGACCAAGACCAATGGCGACTTCTTCGATTCCATGAATACCTAGAGTGCGATCCGATCAGATTGAATCAATCTGATCGGTAAATCGCCCTCTAACTCTAAGATAGAGAACGCGTTATCCGATCAGCTTGCGATGCAAGCTGATCGGCGCGTACTCTAAGGCGCAAAGCCGAAAGTAGACCGCGGGGAGGCGGGCATGAGGGCAGGGCAGTTCTACCGGCTTTCCGTCATGGCGCTTCCCCTCAGCCTGCTGCTGGCGCTGCCGGTGCAGGCCGGCGTCGCGGAACGCGAGCCGCCGCCAGCGGAACTCTGGCTGTTTGTTATCGGCATCGCCGCGCTTAGCTGGGTCATGGCCTGCCGGCGCTGGTGGCTTCCCCTCGCCGTGTGGCTGCCCACCGCCCTGTTCGTCGCCAGCCTCATCGCCGACTTCGCCGATCCCGTCATCGGGCCGGCAGTGCGGGCCGAACTCGGGCTCGCCTATGTGCTGCAGGCGGACCTCGCCGGCGCGCTGATGCTGGTGGTGCCGCTGATGCTGGCCAATGTGAAGTTCAGCCGGCTCGATACGGATAATCGACCGGGTGTACGGCGCCAGCGGCGCTGATTGCGGCTTCGCAATAAAGACGGCAGAATTTTCAAAATATCTGGCAAGTACGCCTAAAATCCATCATTTCACCTCCGAAATGATGGCCTTCAGAAATGACTCAGGGCGGGCGACAGACATGTCGTCCGACCCATTCCTCGTAAAAGCCAAAACGCCCGCCAGCGGCCGTTTCTGTTGATCTGCGCGGGGGTGGGGGATTTTCTCCCCGGATTATCCACAGGCTTACCCACACTCGTCGCCGCGACGGCCGATTCGACCACAAAATGCTGCCGGCGGCGCCCGAACCTTCCGTTCCTGCCGGCAAGCCAGGGGAGGGCCTCACGGGCCCCTCCCTTCAGCGGCCCCGGAGCAGCTCCTCCAGTCGATTCACCTCCGTAACGGGCAGTGAGCAGCTGCCGCCGCCGCAGACGAAGGCGGCAGGCGCGCCGACATCGCCTCCGCTGGTCAGGCTCGTCGCCTTCGCACGCGCGCGGTGATCGTCGGGCAGGGCCGAGGGATCGCTCACGCGCTGCACGCTGACATCGACCAGCGGCATCCGGCGGGCGGCGTCTGTGAGCGCGTCAGCCTCCGCACCCACGCCGATGACGACGACCTCGCGCGCCCGCAGCCTGGTGTCGAGCGCGTTAAGCAGGCCGGCATGGCTGTAGAGATGCGGCGCGGCGCGCGGCAGCAGCGCCTCGAACAGGCGGTCAGCACGGGCGCGATAGGCCTCGTCCCCGGTCAGGATCGCCAGCCGCACCAAATTGCGGGCGATCAGCGCCTGCGGGTTGGTCACCGCATCGTCGGCGGTGGCCTCCGGGCGCAGGATCAACCCTTCCGCGTCGGCGGCGGTGAGATAATAGCCGCCCGCTTCCGTCGCGTGATGCGTTTCCAGCATCCCCTGCCAGGCAATCGCCTGATCGAGATAGGCCCGCTCGCCCGTCGCTTCCGCCAGCGCCAGCGCCGCGCCGATCATCGCGGCATAATCCGAGGCGAGACCGGGGAAGACCAGCCGGCCCGCGCGCCAGCTATGACCGAGCCGTCCGTCCTTCACCATCGATTCGGCGATGAAACGGAAGGCGCCAGCGGCCAGCTCCACCCATTCCGGCCGTCCGATTCGCGGCGCGGCGCCGACCAGCGCCGCGATCATCAGCCCGTTCCAGTCCGCCAGCACCTTGTCATCGCGGCCGGGCGGTACCCGCTTTTCTCGCACGGCCAGCAGCTTGTCGCGAAGCATGGCGAGCCGGATTTCGTCGGCGCCCGAGCGCTCCGTCTCCTTCAGCCGGTTGGGGATCGACACGCCTTCCCAATTGCCGAACGGGGCAATGTCGTAATGGCGGGCGAAGAACTCGGCGTCCTGCGCGCCCAGCGCGTCCAGCACTTGTTTGAGCGTCCAGACATAATAGCGGCCCTCATGGCCCTCGGAATCGGCGTCGAGGCTGGCGGCGAAGGCGCCGCCCTCGGTCATCATCTCGCGCTGCAGCCAGCCCACCGTCTCGATGGCGCGGGCGCGAAAAAGCTCGGCGCCGGTCTCGGCATAGGCGAGGCCGAGCAGGTCGAGGATCTGCGCATTGTCGTACAGCATCTTCTCGAAATGCGGCACCAGCCAGCGGTCATCGACGCTGTAGCGGGAATAGCCACCGCCAATATGGTCGTAGATGCCGCCCTCGCTCATGCCGTCTAGCGCGTGCAGCGCGGCGTCGCGCAGCTTTTGCCGTCCGGTGCGCTCCCAGCCGCGCCACAGCAAATCAAGGAAAGGCGTGTTGGGGAATTTCGGCGAGCCCTGCAGTCCGCCATGCTCGGTATCCATGATGCCGAGAATGCGCCCGGCGATATCGTCCAGCTCATTAGTGCCGATCACCACCTGGCCCGCCGGTCGCGCCTTCTGCCGCAGCCGCTCCAGCAGCGCCACGCGGTTCTGGGCAATGCGCGGATCGCCCGAGGCGTAGGCGTTCGCCATGGTCTTCAGCACATCGGTGAAGGCGGGCTGGCCATAGCGCGCTTCCTTGGGGAAATAGGTGCCGCCCCAGAACGGCGCGCCTTCGGCGTCGAGGAACATGGTCATCGGCCAGCCGCCCTGCACGCCGAGCTGCTGCAGCGCGGCCATGTAGATCTGGTCGACCTCCGGCCGCTCCTCGCGATCGACCTTGATGTTGACGAACAGCTCGTTCATCACCGCCGCCGTCGCCGCGTCCTCGAAGCTCTCATGCGCCATCACATGGCACCAGTGGCAGGCGGCATAGCCGATGGAGAGCAGGATCGGCCGGTTGCTGCGCCGCGCCTCGGCGAAGGCCTCCGGCGTCCATTCCCACCAGTCGACGGGGTTGTCCTTATGCTGGAGCAGATAGGGGCTGGCGGCGGCGGCGAGCTGGTTGGGCAAGATGACGCTCCGGCTTGGGACGGGGTATCGTGGCGGCCGGTCAAGGCGGCCGATTCAACAGATAGGGCGTAGCGGGTGGACGTGCAGAAAAATAGCGCAATCGCGGCCGACGCAAAGGCGACGGTTCCGGGCGGCAGGGCAGGGAGCGGGGCGTGGGGTGACACCATCGCGGCGGTCTCTTCCGGCACCGGCGGCGCGGTGGCGGTCCTTCGCCTCTCCGGCCCGCAGGCCGGGGCGGCGCTTGCCGCGCTCGTCGGGCGGCTGCCGGAGCCGCGCCGCGCCCAGCTCGCCCGTCTGCGCAACCCGGCGACGGGCGAGGTGCTCGACCAGGGGCTCGTGCTGTGGTTCCCCGGCCCGCGCAGCGCGACCGGCGAGGACATGGCGGAGCTACAGATCCATGGCGGCCGCGCCGTGGTCGCCGCCGTGCTCGGCGCAGTGCTCACCGTCCCCGGCCTGCGGCCGGCGGAGGCGGGCGAGTTCACCCGTCGCGCCTTTCTCAATGGGCGCATGGACCTCACCGAAGCCGAAGGCCTCGCCGACCTGATCGCAGCGGAGACCCAGGCGCAGCGCCGGCTGGCCTTCGCCCATGCCTTCGGCCATCTCGGCCAGCAGGTCGAGGCCTGGCGCGGCCGGCTCATCCGCGCCATGGCGCTGGTGGAAGCGGGCATCGATTTCGCCGATGAAGACGACGTGCCGGCCGGGGCGCGGGCGCTGGCCAAGCCGGAAGTGGCGGCGCTCCTGGACCAGCTCACCCGCGCATTGGCGGACCGGCGCGGCGCCATGGTCCGCGAAGGGGCGCTCATCGCCATTGCCGGCCTGCCCAATGCCGGCAAGTCGTCGCTGCTCAACGCGCTCGCCCGGCGCGAGGTGGCCATCGTTTCCGACGAGCCGGGCACCACGCGGGACTTGCTGGAAGTCGCGCTCGACCTTGACGGCCACAAGGCCACGCTGGTCGACACCGCCGGCCTGCGCGAGGCGGAAAGCCGGGTGGAGGCGGAAGGCATTCGCCGCGCCCGCGCCCGCATGGCGCAGGCCGACCTCGTTCTCTGGGTGCATGATCTCACCGACGGCCCCGCGCCGGCGGAGGCCCCGGTGACGGCCGGCGCGCCCCTCTGGTTGCTGGGCAACAAGGTCGACCGGGCGGTCGGCTCCCCCGCGCTCGACGCTGCGTGGGCGCGCCATCGGCTGACGGTTTCCGCCGCGCGCGGCGAGGGGCTGGAAGAACTCATCGGCGCCCTCGGCCGCTTCATCGCCGAGCGGGCGGCGGGAGAGCACCCGGCCCTGCTGCGGGCGCGGCACCGCGCCAGCGCCGAAGAAGCCCGGGCCCAGATCGAGCACGCCCTCGCGCAGTGGGACCGGCTCGACGACGAACTCCTCGCCGAGGAACTGCGCCTCGCCGCCCGGGCGCTGGGCCGGATGACCGGCGCCATCGGGGTCGAGGATCTTCTCGATGTCGTGTTCCGCGAATTCTGCATCGGCAAATAGGCTCCCGCCGGGGCTTCGGATTCACGTGAAACACCGGCCGCACAGGGGCCGATTCGTAAACGAAATGTTTCACGTGAATCAGCCCGCCGCCTTGTCCCCCACGAAGATGACCGAACCCGTGACTTGACGGCACGGCGAAACGCTGGCTCAAACGGCATTCTCCCTTTGCCGGCCGATCCGTGCGCGTGCTTTCAGCGACGCAACAGCAAGCCGCGAGCCCATGAACCGCGAGCCCATGACCAGCGCTTCCGCTTCTCCCGATCTTCGCTTCGATGTCGTCATCGTCGGTGGCGGCCATGCCGGCACCGAGGCGGCGGCCGCCGCCGCGCGGCTCGGCGCCCGAACCGCGCTGGTGACGCACAGCCACGCCACGCTCGGCACCATGTCGTGCAACCCGGCGATTGGCGGGCTGGGCAAAGGCCATCTGGTGCGCGAGATCGACGCGTTGGATGGGCTGATGGGCCGCGTCGCCGATCAGGGCGGCATCCAGTTCCGTCTGCTCAACCGCCGCAAAGGGCCGGCGGTGCGCGGCCCACGCGCCCAGGCCGACCGCAAGCTCTACGCGCAGGCGATGCAGCGGGAAATCGATTCGCAGCCGAACCTATCGGTGGTCGAAGGCGAAGCTGACCGCCTCATCATGCAGGACGGACGCGTTGCCGGGCTGGTGCTGGCGGATGGCCGCCATGTCGCGGCGGGCGCCGTCGTCATCACCACAGGCACCTTTCTCAATGGGCTGATCCACATCGGCGACCGGCAGATTCCGGCGGGCCGCATGGGGGAGGCGCCGGCGCGCGGGCTATCTTCGTCGCTCGCCGCGCTCGGCCTGTGGCTCGGCCGGCTGAAGACCGGCACCCCGCCGCGCCTCGATGGCCGCACCATTGATTGGGCCGGGTTGGAGATGCAGGAGGGCGACACACCACCCGAACCCTTCTCCGCGCTCACCGCCGCCATCACTAACCCACAGGTGATGTGCGGCATCACCCGCACCACGCCCGAAACCCATGCGGTGATCCGCGCCAATATCGCGCGTTCGGCCATGTATTCCGGCAACATCCAGAGCGTCGGCCCGCGCTACTGCCCTTCGATCGAGGACAAGATCGTCCGCTTCGGCGAGCGCGACGGGCACCAGATTTTCCTGGAGCCGGAGGGGCTGGACGACCCCACCGTCTATCCCAATGGCATTTCCACCTCGCTGCCGGAAGACGTGCAGCGCGCGCTTCTGGCAACCATTCCGGGGCTGGAACGGGTGGAGGTGCTGCGCCCCGGCTACGCCATCGAATATGATCATGTCGATCCGCGGGAGCTGGAGCCGACGCTGGAAGTGCGCAAGGCGCGTGGCCTGTTCCTTGCCGGCCAGATCAACGGCACCACGGGTTATGAGGAGGCTGCGGCGCAGGGGCTGGTCGCGGGGCTCAACGCCGCCCGCCGCGCCGGCGGCCAGGATGGCGCGACCTTCGACCGGGCCGAGGCTTATATCGGCGTGATGATCGACGATCTCGTCACCCGGGGCGTATCCGAGCCCTACCGCATGTTCACCTCGCGGGCGGAGTACCGGCTCTCGCTGCGGGCGGACAATGCCGACCAGCGGCTGACGGGAAAGGGCGAGGCGCTCGGGCTCGTCGGCGAAGCTCGCCGCCGGCATTTCGCCGGGCGGCGGGAGGCGCTGGCACGGGTGACGACCTGGGCGCATTCCGTTTCCATCACTCCGGGGGAGGGGGATCGGCACGGGCTCACCCTCAATCGCGACGGCCAGCGGCGCACGGCCTTCGACCTGCTCTCCTACCCGCAGGTGAGCTGGGCCGACATCTGCCGCATCTGGCCGGAGGCACAGGCGGAAGAGGCGCGCATCGGCGAACAGGTCGAGGTCGACGCCAAGTACGCGGTCTATCTGCATCGCCAGGAAGCCGACATCGCTGCCTTCCGGCGGGAGGAAGCGGCTGAACTGGCGGAGATGGATTATCGCGGGTTGGCCGGACTCTCCAACGAACTCAAGGCCAAGCTGGAATCGATTCGGCCCCGTACCATTGGTCAGGCAGGCCGCATTGATGGCATGACCCCGGCCGCGCTGGCGCTGCTCGCCGCCCATGCAAAGCGAGCCTCCTGAGCCGCCCCGACCCATCGGTCTTGGCTGATCCCCGGCCGCCGATGCGGTATGCTGCGCCATGTCCCAAACCGATTCGTCCGACCGCGCCCATGCGCTGAGCCTCACGCCTGTTTCACGTGAAACAGAACAGCGGCTCGACATCATCGTCGCCCTGCTGGAAAAGTGGCAGCGCACCATCAATCTGGTGGCGCCGGCCACGCTCCCCGTAGTGTGGACACGCCATGTCGCAGACTCGCTGCAGCTGGTGCCACTGGCCGGAGCGGTCACCCGCTGGGTCGATCTCGGCTCCGGCGGCGGCTTTCCCGGCCTGGTCGTCGCGGCGGCGCTGGCGGAGCGGCCGGACGCGGACGTGACGCTGGTGGAGAGCGACAGCCGCAAGGCGGCCTTTCTGCGCGAGGCGGCGCGGCTGGCGGACCTCCCCGTCACGGTGGTGCCGTCGCGAATCGAGCAGGTCGCGGGTGTGCTGGCGCCGGGCGTCGAGGTGGTTTCCGCCCGCGCGCTTGCGCCATTGCCGCGCCTGCTCCAGCTGGCGGCACCTTTCCTTGCACAGGGGGCGGCCGGCCTGTTCCTGAAGGGACAAGATGTTGATAACGAATTGACCGAGTCAGCTAAATCTTGGAGAATCAACAGTGAAATCTCGCCCAGCCTGACCGGCGGCGGCGGGCATATCCTGATCGTCCGCAGTGCGGTTCCCTTGGGTATCGGTGCGGCCGCAGACGTCGGTTTTTCGCAGGGTGGACATCATGACTGAGGCTTCGCTCGCTCCCGCCGCGCCCCGTGCGGTTCCCCGCGTGCTTGCCCTCGCCAACCAGAAGGGCGGCGTCGGCAAGACCACCACGGCGATCAATCTCGGCACCGCCCTTGCCGCCATTGGCGAGACCGTGCTGATCATCGATCTCGACCCGCAGGGCAATGCCTCCACCGGCCTTGGCATCGAGCGCAGCCGCCGGCGCGTCTCCACTTATGATGTGCTGACCGGCGAGATCGAGCTGCGCGACGCGGTGCTGGAAACCGCGGTGCCGCGCCTGCACATCGCACCGTCGACGCTGGACCTGTCCGGCATTGAGTTGGAGCTCGCCAGCCAGCGCGACCGCGCCTTCCGCCTGCGTGACGCCATTCGTCGGCTGAATGGGACGGCCGATTCGGACCCGGAACGAACAGATCCCGAATACACCTATGTGCTGATCGACTGCCCGCCGTCGCTGAACCTGATCACGGTCAACGCCATGGCGGCGTCCAACGCCATTCTCGTGCCGCTGCAATGCGAGTTCTTCGCGCTGGAAGGTCTGTCGCAGCTGCTGAAGACGGTGGAGCAGGTGCGCACCACGCTCAATCCCGGCCTGTCCATCCATGGTATCGTGCTGACCATGTTCGATGCGCGCAACAATCTCTCCACCCAGGTGGTGGACGATGTGCGCCAGTTCATGGGCGCCAAGGTCTATGAGACCATCATTCCGCGTAATGTGCGGGTGTCGGAAGCGCCGTCCTATGGCAAGCCGGTCCTGCTCTACGATCTCAAATGCGTGGGGTCGCAGGCCTATCTTCGTCTCGCTTCCGAAATAATTCAGCGCGAGCGCAGCCTGCGCGTCGCGGCGGCCTGAGGGAGGGAGCGATGGCGATGGCGGAAGACGGCGGCCGCTCGCGGCTCGGGCGCGGCCTGGCGGCGCTGATCGGCGATATGGGCGAGGATGGCGGCGCGGCCAATGAGCGGGCCCGCGTCCCCGGCGGCGCGCGCAAGGTGCCGCTGGCTTTTCTGCGCGCCAATCCGCGCAACCCGCGCCGCAGCTTTGCGGAGGCGGATCTCGAAGATCTCGCCGCCTCCATCCGCGAGCGCGGCGTCATCCAGCCCATCGTCGTGCGCCAAGTCGCCGGCGAGCGCGATGCCTATGAGATCGTCGCCGGCGAACGTCGCTGGCGGGCGTCGCAGCGGGCCGGCATCCACGAGGTGCCGATCGTCGTCGTCGAGGTCAATGACCGCGAGGCGCTGGAAATCGCCATCATCGAGAATGTCCAGCGCGCCGATCTCAACCCGCTGGAAGAGGCGGCGGGCTACCAGTCGCTCGCCGACCAGTTCGGTTACTCCCAGAACGATCTCGCCCGCGTCATCGGCAAGAGCCGCAGCCATGTCGCCAATACGATGCGCCTGCTGCGCCTGCCGGAGCCGGTGAAGGCCTATCTCGCCGATGGCCGCCTGTCCGCCGGCCACGCGCGGGCGCTGCTGACCCAGGATGATCCCGAAGCCCTGGCGCGGGCGATTGTCGAGCAGGGCATGAATGTGCGCGCCATCGAGGCGCTGGCGCAGGAGCTCAACGTCGCCAAGGCGGAAGCGGCCGGCAAGCCGCCAAAGAAGCCGAAGCACCCCGCGCTCGATGCCGACACCGCCGCGCTGCAGCGCCGGCTCTCCGACGAGCTGGGGTTGAGCGTGACGCTGAAGCATGACGGCGAGGCGGGCGAGATCCGCATCCGCTATTCCTCGCTCGATCAGCTCGACGAGGTCTGCCGCCGCCTCGCCGGCGTCTGAGCCCGCGCCCTCCGCGCCTCAGCCGCGCCGCGCCTGCGCCGCCACCTGCAGCAGCGCCCGCTCGGCGATGGCCGGGCCGAGCGCGGCATTGCGGCGGGCGGCGAGAAGCGCGTCGTCCAGCGCGAACAGCGCCGTCTCCAGCCGGGCGACGGTCCAGCTGCGCAGCGCCTTCTCGATGAAGGGCTTGCGGCGGAAATGGATCGCCGGCCGCGCGCCTTCCACCGCCCGCTCGACACTGCCGCCGGCTTCAACGGCAAGGCGCATCTGGTGCAGCGCCTGCGCCGTGCGGCACACCGCCCCCAGCACGATATCCGCCCGCATGCCTTCGCCGGTCGCCTTGGCGAAGGCGCTCGCCATGTCGGCGGGCTGGCCGGCAAAGGTGGCGTCGGCGATCTCGTCCAGCGCGAGACTGGAGGCGTCGCCGACAATGGCGCGCACATGGGCGCTGGTGATGCGCGGCTCGCCGGCGGCGTAAAGCAGCAGCTTGGCGATCTCGCCGCGCGAGGCCATGCGGTCGCCGCCGAGCAGCGCCATCAGTTCGCCGCGCGCGTCGCGGTCGAGCTGGGTGCCGGCCTCGGCCATCATGGTGTCGATAAGCCGGCTAAGGTCACGCTCGCTATCGGCATAGCAGGCGATGGCCAGCGCATGCGGCGAGGCTTCGCACAGCGCGCGCAAGCCTTGGCCGCGCTTGAGGTCGCCGGCCTCAATCACAACGATCGCCTGCTCCGGCGGCTGAGCCAGCAGCGCTTCCACCGCCGGCACCACATTGCGCGAGCCGACGCGCAGCGAGACCACGCGGCGGCCGCCAAACAGCGCCACCGTGCCGGCCTCGTCGACCAGCCGTCCGGGATCGCCGGAGATTTCGTCGCCGTCGAGCCGGATCAGGCCGAAAGGATCGTCGGAACCGGCGCTGGCGCGGGCGAGATAGGCCTTGGCGCGCTCGCGCACCAGGCCGCTATCCGGGCCGAACAGCAGCAGCACGGGGCGCAGCGGATCGAGGCGGCTGAGCGTCGCCTCGACATCGCCCGGCCGGACGGCGACCATGGCCTCAGCTCTTCGGCGCGGCAGTCAGCGGCGCGGTGGTCACAGGGGCCGTGGCGCCCGGGGCGGCGGGCGTCGCACCGCCAGTGACAAAAAAGGAGGCGAGCTGGCTCTTGATCGATTCGGCGGCGACGGTGGCGGAGCGGTTCTCGGCGTCGCGTATGGCGCGGGCGCGGGCGAAGCGCTGATAGCCGCTGTCGAGCGAGGCCTTGCCGCTGGCCTTGCCGGTGCGCAGCGGCGTCTTGAGATTGCCGGCGTCGAACAGCTTCCACGAGACATCCACCGAGACGATCTCCACTTCCGGCAGGCCGGTGAGCGGGCTGACGACGGAGGCCTGGTTGGTCTTGCTCGCCACGTCGAGGAACAGCTTGTAGGGCACGCCCGTCGGATTGCCGGCGCCGCCGGTCAGGGCGAAGATCAGGTCGTTGCGCACCTCGTCGGCGACACGGCCCTGCGCGAACACCACTTCCACCTGGCTCAGACTGTCCTGCAAGGACGAGCCCTGGCCGGGCGTGGTCTCGGCATACATGGGCTGGAAACAGCCCGCCGTGGAAAGGGCGAGCAGTCCCGCCCCGGCGAGACCGAGCAGGCGGCGGCGTGAGGGCATCGTGTTCCTCCGGTCAGGCGACGACATTCACAATCCTTTGCGGCACGACGATGATACGCTTCGGGGCGCGTCCGTCGAGGGCCTGCGCGATCAGGTCGAGGGCGAGCACCGCCTTCTCCACCTCGGCGGGGCTGGCCTCCTTCGGCACCACGATCTCGCCGCGACGCTTGCCATTGATCTGAATCGGCAGCGTAACGGTGTCGTCCACCAGCAGCGCGGCCTCGACTTCGGGCCAGTGCGCCTGCGCCATCAGCCCGGCGCCGTTCAGCACCTGCCCGCATTCCTCGGCGAGATGCGGCACCATCGGCGCCACCACGGAAACGAGGAAGCCCGCCGCCTCGCGCAGGGCGAAGGCGAGGTCGGGCGCCAGCGCGCCGGCTTCCGCCGTCTTGCGCGCGCCCGTCAGAGCGTCGCCGAACACATTGGCGAAGGCGTGCACGCGCGCGACCGCCACGTTGAAGCGCAGCCGCTCGATATCCTCGGCCACCTGCGCCGCCAGCTTGTGCGACGCGCGGCGCAGCGCGAGCGATTCGGCGCCGAAATCATCCGGCCGCGCCACGTCGCCCGGCACCAGCGCGACGGTGTCGCCGACGAGGCGCCACACGCGCTGCACGAAGCGCCAGGCGCCCTCGATGCCCTTGTCCGTCCATTCGCTGTCGCGCTCGGGCGGGGTGTCGGAAAGCATGAACCAGCGGGCGCTGTCGACGCCATAGGTGTCGGCCACCACTTCCGGCGGCACGACATTCTTCTTCGACTTCGACATCTTCTCCGGCGCGCCGACGGTCACCTTCTCGCCGGTGCCCACCTTCACCGGCTGGCCGGCGGCGTCGCGTTCCACCTCTTCGGGGAACAGCCAGCGGCCTTCCGCGTCCTTATAGGTCTCGTGGACGATCATGCCCTGCGTGAACAGGCCGGCGAAGGGCTCGGCCACCGAGACGCGGCCGAGCTTTTTGAGCGTGCGAATGAAGAAGCGGGAATAGAGCAGGTGCAGGATCGCGTGCTCGATGCCGCCAATATACTGGTCCACCGGCAGCCACTGGTCGGCGGCGCCCTTCTGCAGCGGCGCGGTGCCGGGCTCGGCGGCGAAACGGGCGAAGTACCAGGAGGAATCGACGAACGTATCCATCGTGTCGGTTTCGCGCCGGGCCGGCGCGCCGCAGTTCGGGCAGTTCACATGCTTCCAGCTTGGGTGGCGGTCCAGCGGGTTGCCGGGCTGGTCGAAGGACACGTCCTCCGGCAGCTTGACGGGCAGCTGGTCGTCCGGCACCGGCACCGGGCCGCAGGTGTCGCAATGGATGATCGGGATCGGGCAACCCCAATAGCGCTGGCGCGAAATGCCCCAGTCGCGCAGGCGGTAATTCACCGCCCGCTCGCCGACGGGCGCGTTGCCGAGAATCTCGTTCTCCAGCCGCAGCGCCACCTTTTCCTTCGCCGCCGGCACGGTGAGGCCGTCGAGGAAGCCGGAATTGAACAGCACGCCCTCGCCCTCATAGGGCGCCTCCGCCACCGAGAAACCGGCGGGGTCGACATCGGGCGGCAGCACGACCGGGGTGATCGGCAGGGCGTATTTGCGGGCGAAGTCATGGTCGCGCTGGTCATGCGCCGGGCAGCCGAAAATGGCGCCGGTGCCGTATTCCATCAGCACGAAATTGGCGACATAGACCGGCAGATCCGGCCCGCCCAAGGGGTGGCGCACCTTCAGCCCGGTGTCGAAGCCCATCTTTTCCTGGGTCTCGATTTCGGCGGTGGAGGTGCCGCCGCGCCGGCATTCCTCGACGAAGCTCGCCAGCGCCGGGTTGCCCGCCGCCAGGGTCTCGGTCACGGGGTGGCCGGGGGAAAGGGCGAGGAAGGCGGCGCCGAACAGCGTGTCCGGCCGCGTGGTGTAGACCTTGATCTCGGCGGGCAGGTCCTCCGGCGCATCGGCCAGCGCGAAGCGCACATGCAGCCCTTCCGAGCGGCCGATCCAGTTGCGCTGCATCAGCCGCACCTTGTCGGGCCAGCGCTCCAGCGTGTCGAGCCCGGCGAGCAGTTCCTCGGAGGCGTCGGAAATCCGGAAGAACCACTGCGCCAGCTTGCGCCGTTCCACCAGCGCGCCGGAACGCCAGCCGCGCCCGTCGATCACCTGCTCATTGGCGAGCACGGTGTTGTCGACCGGGTCCCAGTTCACCTCGCTCTCGCGGCGGTAGACGAAGCCGCCTTTGAGGAAATCGAGGAAGATGCGCTGCTGCTCGCCATAATAGGAGGGATCGCAGGTGGCGATCTCGCGCGACCAGTCGAGCGACAGGCCGAGCAGCTTCAGCTGCTCGCGCATGGTGGCGATGTTCTCGTAGGTCCACTTGCCCGGATGCGTCTTGCGCTCGATGGCGGCATTTTCCGCCGGCAGGCCGAACGCGTCCCAGCCCATGGGGTGGAGCACGTTGAACCCCTTCATGCGCTTGAAGCGCGCCACCACGTCGCCCATCACATAATTGCGGCCATGGCCGATATGGATGCGCCCCGAGGGGTAGGGGAACATTTCGAGCACATAGTATTTGGGACGCGGATCGTCGTTGCGGGTGCGGTAGATGCCGCGTTCGTCCCAGATCTTCTGCCAGCGGGGCTCGGCCTCGCGGGCGTTGTAGCGCTCGGTGCTCATGGACAGGCTTCTTGGATAGGCGGACGTCGGAGAAAGTGCCGCAAGGGTTCAGGTAATGGCGCCGGACTAGGCACCAAGTCGCGTTCCCGGTCAACCTTTCGCTGCGCTGCGGGGTATTGCGCGACGCGCGCGTTTGCGCGCGGGCGCGATTGGCGTATCTGGTCGGTGCCCGAAGCAGGAGAGCGCCATGGACCCCATCCGCGACGAGACCGCTGCCGCGACCGCGATCACCGCCCGGCTGGACGAGGTGCGCGCCCGCATCGCCCAGGCCTGCGTGGATGCCGGGCGCGATCCCGCCTCGGTTGAGCTGATCGCGGTGTCGAAGACCTTCGGGCCGGAAGACATCGCCCCCGTCATCGCCGCCGGCCAGCGCCGCTTCGGCGAAAACCGCGTGCAGGAGACGGCGGGGAAATGGCCGGCGCTGCGCGTGGCCCATCCCGATCTCGAACTCCATCTCATCGGTCCGCTGCAGACCAACAAGGTGCGCGAGGCGCTTTCCCTCTTCGACGTGATCCAGACGCTGGACCGCCCCTCGCTCGCCGCCGCGCTGGCGAAGGAATTGGCGCGCGAGGGCGCCCCGCCGGCGCCGCGCCTGCTGGTGCAGGTCAATACTGGCGAGGAGCCGCAAAAGGCCGGCGTCGCCCCGCATGAGGTCGACGCCTTTCTCGCCCAATGCCGCGATGCGCACGGGCTGGCGATCGAGGGGCTGATGTGCATTCCCCCCGCCGACGAGCCGGCGGCGCCGCATTTCGCCCTGCTGGCGAAGATCGCCGCGCGCTATGGGCTGAAGACGCTGTCCATGGGCATGAGCGGCGACTACGAGACCGCCATCACGCTGGGGGCCACCCATGTGCGGGTCGGCAGCGCCATCTTCGGCCACCGCTAGGCGCCGGCAATCGCTAGGCGCTGGCCCGGTCCTCCCCGGCCAGCGCGAGAAAGGCCTGCGCCGCCTTGGTGGTGTAGCGCTCGCGGTGGCGCAGCGAGAGGAAGGGGCGCGCGGGCAGGGGGTAGTCGATCAGCGCCATGGTGCCGGCGCGGATGGCGCCGTCCACCACCCGGCGCGAGATTACCGTCACCCCGCTGCCGGCTTCCACCGCCGCCCGCACCGCCTCGTTGGAGGGATAGTCGAGCACGACGCGCAAGGCGCCGGGCGCGATTCCCGCCGCGTCGAGATAGGCTTCCAGCATGGCGCGGGTGCCGGAGCCCGGCTCGCGCAGCACCCAGGGTCCGTCGATCAGCTCGGCCGGGGAGAGGGGCGGACGCCAGTGCCAGGGATGCGTCACCGGCGCCACCAGCACCATTTCGTCCTCGGCCACCGCGGCAGTGGCCAGCACCGGGGTCTCGATGCCGCCCTCGATGAAGCCGAGATCGGCGGCGCCCTCCTGCACGAGGGCGGCGACGAAATCGGTGTTGCCGATGGAAAGGCTCACGGAAACGCCGGGATAGCGGCGGCGATAGGCCTCGATCAGCGGCGGCAGCCAGTAATTGGCCACGGTCTGGCTGCCGGCCAGCGCCAGCGTGCCATGCACCAGCCCGGCAAGGTCGGCCAGCACCTTCTCGGCGGCGCTGGCGCGGGCCAGCACGGCGCGCGCCTCGGGCAGGAACAGCCGCCCGGCTTCGGTGAGCACGATGCCGCGCCCCACCCGGTCGAACAGCTTGGTGGCGTGGCGCGCCTCCAGTGCCGCGATGGCCGCGCTGGTGGCGGAAGGGGTGAGGTGGATGTCCCGCGCGGCCTGCGTGATGTGCTCACGCTCTGCCACGGCGACGAAGATGCGCAGCTGTTCCAGGGTCATCCACCGTCCTCGCCTCGCTCAGGCGGTCATCTTTACCAGAGCGAGGCTGAACAGGGCGATGAAGACGAAGGCGGCGAAGCCGAGCAGGAAGGGGCGCACGCCCTTGGCGCGCAGCTTGGCGATGTCGGTTTCCAGCCCCATGGCCGCCAGCGCCATGGAAAGCATGAAGGTGGTGGCCAGCACCAGCGCCGCCTTCAGCTCCGCCGGCATCGTCACCACGCTGTTGAGCCCCACCATGGCGAGAAAGCCGAGCACGAACCACGGCATGGGCGGGCGGGCGCGGCCGGCATCCTCGCCGCGGCCGCGGGCCTGACGCGCCGCCATCAGCCCGAGGGCGATCACCATCGGCGCCAGCAGCATCACCCGCGAGAGCTTGGCGATGGTGCCGAATTCGCCCGCCGCCGGCCCGCCCTGATAGGCGGCGGCCACCACCTGGGCGATTTCGTGGATCGAAGCGCCGGCCCACAGCCCATAGGCATGCGGGGAGAGACCGAGCACCACGGGGAGAAGCGGATAGAGAAACATCGCCACCGAGCCGAACACGGTGACGCAGGCCACGGCATAGGCGACATCCTCGTCATGGGCGCGCGTCACCGTGTTGGTCGCGATCACCGCCGAGGCGCCACAGATCGAGGTGCCGGCGGCGATCAGTTGGGCGAGGCCGCGCTCCACCCCCATCAGCCGGCCGAGCCAGGTGGTGAACAGGAAGGTGGCGATGAGGGTGAGGGCGATCACCGCGAGGCCGGTGGCGCCCACTTCCGCCACCTGCGCGGCGGTGAGCTGCAGCCCCAGCAGCACGATGGCCGCGCGCAGGATGCGCCGCATGGCGAAGGTGACGCCGGGCTTGGCCCGCGCCGGCGTGCCGATGAGGTTGTGAAAGCCGATGCCGATCATGATGGCGAGGATCATCGGGCTCAGCACCCCGACCATGGGCAGCTGGCGCAGCGCGAAGCCGAGGCCGGCGATCCCCGCCGTCAGCGCGAGGCCGGGGAGCAGCGCAGCGGGCGTGATCTTCGCGGCCGGGGACTTGGGAGCGTGCGCCTTGGCCGCGTGGACCTTCGCGGCGTGAGCCCTGCTTGTCCGGGTGTCCTCGGCCCTCTCGACATGCGCAACCATGATGCGTCTCCCCTTGCGGCACCCTCTTCGTCGCAGGAGATGATCATTCGTTCCAGCGCATTATATCGCACAAATCATCCGACATAATTGGATGAACACGGACGGGTGGTGCCGCCTTCGGCCTCCGGGGGCTCGGCTACCTCAACCAAACGCCCCTCATGGCCGGGCTTGACCCGGCCACCCAGACTTTTGCCGCGCACCGGCGGAAGTGCTGGGTCCCCGGGTCAAGCCCGGGGATGAGGGCACGGGCGGTGGGCAGCGCTGCCGGTCCTTCTGGCCGGGGGAGGGACCCGTATCGAGCGACGGGGAAGCGTTCCCCGCTCATCCTCTCAACCTCACAGCCCCCTCATGGCCGGGCTTGACCCGGCCACCCAGACTTCTGCCGCGCACCAGCGCAAACAGGGCATCGCGGTTCACGCCCGGCGATAAGCGCGCGCGGGAGCACGGAAAGAATGACACAAAGGGAAAAAGGGGGTGCTGCCGGGCTCTCAAAGCCGGGGCGGAGGAATGGTGCCGCTTGTCAGACTCGAACTGACGACCTCCGCATTACGAATGCGATGCTCTACCAACTGAGCTAAAGCGGCACGCGCGGCTCTGATAGCGGCGAAGCGCGGCTTTTTCAAGCGTCACGGCGGCAATGCGGACGCGATGCGCGCGCGATCGACGCGCAGGGCCGGAAAACAGCGCCCGCCGGCGCCCAGGGTAAGCTACGGGGCGCCCGAAAGCGCCCCCGCGTCAGCCCCAGGGCCCGCGCCGCTCGTCGCCGCCGCGCCGGCCCCAGGGATTGCCGGACGGGCGGTTCGCCGGGCGCGAAGCCGTGCCGCGCGCCCACGGCCCGCCCTGCGGGGCGTGAGCCGCCGGCTCGGGGGCATAAGAACCCTGGCCGTAACCGCCCGACCCCATCTGCTGCGCCAGCGCCTGCAGCGCGGCGATGCGGTTCTCGGTGGCGGGGTGGGTGGAGAACAGATTGTCCATCCGCTCGCCCGATAGCGGGTTGATGATGAACATATGCGCGGTGGCCGGGTTGTGCTCGGCCGGCATGTTCGGCACCGCATGGGCGGCGTTGGAAATCTTCGCCAGCGCCGAGGCGAGCCACAGGGGCTGGCCGCAAATCTGCGCCCCGAGCTTGTCCGCCTCATATTCGCGCGAACGCGACACCGCCATCTGCACCACCATGGCGGCGAGCGGGGCGAGGATCACCATCGCAATGGTGCCGATGATACCGAAGCCGTTGTTGTTGTTGCGGTTTCCGCCGAAGAACATGGCGAAATTCGCCAGCATCGAAATCGCGCCCGCCAGCGTGGCGGTGATGGTCATGGTCAGCGTGTCGTAATTCTTCACATGCGCCAGCTCATGCGCCATCACGCCCGCCACCTCTTCGCGCGAGAGCGAATGGAGCAGGCCTGTCGTGGCGGCCACGGCGGCATTCTGCGGGTTGCGGCCGGTGGCGAAGGCGTTGGGCTGGGGATTGTCCATGAGGTAGACGCGCGGCATGGGCAGCTGCGCCCGCGCCGCCAGCTCCTCCACCATGGAATAGAATTCCGGCGCGCTGGCCCGGTCGACCTCGCGGGCGCCATACATGGACAGCACCATGCGGTCGGAATTCCAGTAGCTGAACACATTCATGCCGGCGGCGACCAGCAGCGCGATCATCATGCCGCCCTGGCCGCCGATCATGAAGCCGACGCCCATGAACAGCGCGGTCATGCCCGCGAGCAGGATGGCCGTACGGAAATAATTCATCGTTCCCTCATGCGCCGCCGGTTGCGGCATGTCGGTGGGGAAATGGGAGCGGCCGGCCGGCCGCGCAAGATTGGCGGGGAGGCGGCGGGCGCGTCGCGCGCTCGTGAGCGGACCTCTCTTGACGCCGGCGCGCGGCGGGTGGTTCCAATGGCGCATGAGCCAGAGCGATCCCACCGCACCGATCGGTCCCACACTCCACCTCACCGCACTCACCGGTCAGGCCCCCGAGGGCGTGGCGCCCGTCCCGCGCCGCCCGCTCTCCCCCGCCGCCGAGCGGGCGCTGGCCGAGGCGGAAGCCCGCCGCGCTGCCGCCGCGCCGGTGGCCGGGCCGAAGGAGATTGACGGCCGCGACGGGCCGGAGCCCGTGCGCTACGGCGATTGGGAAGTGAAGGGAATCGCCACGGATTTCTAAGGGCTTAGCTGGGCTCAGTCCTCGCCGCCGCCGGAAGGCCGCTCGCGGCGCAGCGACTTGATGCCGGAGCGCTTCGCCTTGCCTTCCAGCCGGCGGATCTTCGAGCCGAGGGTCGGGCGGGTCGGCCGGCGGGTGATCGGCACCACCGCTGCCTCGCGCACCAGTTCCACCAGCCGCGCCAGCGCATCCGCGCGATTCTGCTCCTGCGTGCGGTAGCGCTGCGCCACCAGAACCAGCACGCCCTCCTTGGTGAGGCGCCGCCCGGCGAGCCGCTCCAGCCGCTCTTTCACGTGATCTGGCAAGGACTTGGAGCCGCGCACGTCGAAGCGCAGCTGCACCGCGCTCGACACTTTGTTGACGTTCTGCCCGCCCGGCCCGGAGGCGCGGATGAAGGTTTCCTCGATCTCGTCCTCGTCGAGCCAGACCCGGGGGGCGACCGGAATCATGGCCGCCGCACGTCCTCGATCGCCTCCAGCCGCTCGCGCACCCGCTCCAGATCGGCGAGGGTGGCGGAAACGCGCTCGCTCAGCCGGCGGGTGAGTTCCCGCGCGGCATCGGGATAGCTTTCCAGCGTGCGCAGGAACATGTTGCGCGGAATGCGCAGCACCTCCGCCGGTTCCAGCGCCGTGGCGGTGGCGGGGCGGCGCGTTTCGGTGAGCAGCGCCATCTCGCCGATCAGCGCGCCTTCGCCGGCGCGGATGCTCTGGCCCGGCCGCATCGCCAGCTGCGGGTCCTCCGGCGCCACCCGCAGGCTGCCCTGCTGCACCACATAGGCGCAATCGGCCGGCTCACCCTCGTGAAACAGCGCCTGCCCGCGCGCCAGCGTGAAATGATCCACGCTGATCGCGATGACGCGCAGCGCCTCCCGCCCCATCAAAGCGAGCGTCGGCACACGTTCCAGAAAGGCGATGTCGTCCTCGATGGACATTCGGCGGGCGAAACTCCAAGGCCGGACGAATCAATCGGCCAGTCAGGGCAGCAATTTGTAGCCGCCAGCCTCGGTGGCAAGCAGGCTGGGGTGGGAGGGGTCTTTCTCGATCTTCTGGCGCAGGCGATATATATGCGTCTCAAGCGTATGGGTCGTCACGCCTGAATTATAGCCCCACACTTCCTGCAGAAGTATTTCGCGCGCCACCGGCTTTTTTCCAGCCCGGTAGAGATAGCGCAGAATGGCCGTCTCCTTCTCGGTAAGACGGATCTTGGAATTGCGCTCGGTCACCAGCATCTTGGCGCCGGGGCGGAATGTGTAGGGCCCGATGGTGAACACCGCGTCCTCGCTCGCCTCATGCGAGCGCATCTGCGCGCGGATGCGGGCGAGCAGCACGGCGAATCGGAACGGCTTGGCGACGTAGTCATTGGCGCCGGCTTCCAGCCCCATGATGGTGTCGCTGTCGGTGTCGTGGCCGGTCAGCATGATGACGGGCGCCTTGAAGCCGTTCTGGCGCATCACGCGCACCGCCTCGCGCCCGTCCTTGTCCGGCAGGCCGACGTCCATCAGCACCAGATCGACGCGTGTCGATTCGACTTCGCTGATCGCGGCCGTGGCGCTGTCGACGGAGACCACCTCGAATTCGTCATAGAGCGAGAGTTGTTCGACCAGCGCCTCGCGCAGATCCTTGTCGTCGTCGACCACCAAAACTCGCAGAGCGTTCGCCATATCGCTTTCCCGAATATCCGCGTTCCCGAGAGAGGCCGCTGGTCGAAGCCCTTGTCCCAGGTGCCTCGTGCGTCCACTCTCACGCGAGGTTGGAGTGAAATGCCGTATGCCCCGAGTAGGCAGGCGAAGCGCATTCGGCAAGCGTCGAGGACTCGTGGGACGAAGGTGCTGCCGGTTCGTGACGTGATCGTGAACGGAAATGGCGTGAAGAAGAAGACCCTTCGCACAGAATCACACCGAAAATCCCACAGCCTTTCCCGCCTGCGCGTCGCCGCGCGGCCTGGCGGTCCGCTCCAGGGGCGTCAGAGGGGCTGGCTCATTGTCGAGGGCCGGCCCCTTCCTGTCGCGCTCGGCCGGTCGGGAATCCGCGCCGACAAGCGTGAGGGTGACGGCGCGACGCCAAAGGGCGTCTGGCACGCGCGTGAAGTGCGCTACCGCGCCGATCATGGTCCCCGCCCGGTGACCCGCCTGCCGGTGTTTCGCATCAAGCCCGACGATGGCTGGTGCGACGCGCCGCGCCATGGCCGCTACAACCGGCCGGTCAAACGGCCGTTTCCCGCCTCGCATGAGGAGATGTGGCGGGCGGACGGGCTGTATGATCTCGTCGTCGTGCTCGACCATAACAGCCGCCCCCGCCGCGCCCATCGCGGCTCGGCGGTGTTTCTCCACATCGCGCGCGGGGCCTTCGAGCCCACGGCGGGATGCGTCGCCTTCCGCCCGATCGATCTGCGCCGCCTGCTCGCCCGGCTCGGGCCGCGTACGGCGATCGAGATCGTCTGACGACAAAGGCCGCGACGGGAGTACCCCCTCGCGGCCTCGTTCGTGAGATGCGGTTAGACGCCAGATCATTTCACCGTTTCACGGAAACAGCGATATGATCTAAATCTTTGATTTGTCACGTTTTCTTCACGCGAACCGGTATCCACTTCGCTCGAAAACGCTCTAGCGATAGACATACCAGCAGCGGCGCACCGGGCGGCCCCAGCGGTCGCGCCGCACCGCGCATACCCGGCGGCGGCGACGGCGGCGGCGCCAGCCGGGAGGCGGCGGGCCGGGCGGGCCCCATTGCGTCGTCTCGATCGGCGTACCGTCAGGCGCGTGCGCGACCGCCTCCAAGCCCTCTTCCGCTTCGGGGGCAATGTCCCGCAACTGGTTCAGCACCGCCGCCTCGGCCGACGATGTCAACAGCGCACCGGCGGCGCTGCCCGCGCCAAGCACGCCGGCCAGGCCGAGCAAAAAACCTCGTCTGTCCATGTCCTTCTCCACTCTTCTGCCCTAGGGCTGCCGACGCCCGACAACGCGGGACGCAGAGAATGGTTCGCCGGTCGCGGCCGGCACGGCGGGGAGGGGTGGGCCTCGTCATCGCGCAACGGTGCGGCCTTGCCGCCGGCCGGGCCGCGCGCGATAGTCGAGCCAGCGAATCGCGAGGTCGGACATGAACGTCTTCGGCACCAAATTCCCGGGGCGCAAATTCCTGGGGTGGATCATGCGGGCGGCGCTGGCGCTCGCCGTCGCCCTGCCGCTGCTGGCGGTGAGCCCGCCCGCCCATGCCGGCAATTCGACCGGCGCGCTGATCGGCGGTCTTGTCGCCGGCGCGCTGGTCGGCTCGGCCGTCACCGCGGCGGTGAACCAGCCCAAGACCTATTATTACGCGCCGCCACCGCCGCCCCCGCCGGCCTATTATCCGCCCCCGCCGCCGCGTCCGGTCTATGGCCCGGGCTATTGCGGCGCGCCGCCCTACCCGCCGTGCCGCACGCCGGTCTACTGAGACGCTTCGTTCCGCTCCTTCCGGTCACGCATCAGGGCACTCCCATGCTGAAGACGGCCGCTACCGCGCTCTGCCTGCTCCTTGGTCTCGCCGCCGCGCAGGCGCAGGAGACGCAGGCGCTGGATTCCTCCGGTGCCTCCACCGGGCCCTCCGCCGCCGTGCCGCCGCCGGCCCCGGCAGGGGATGCGCTTCCCGCGCCGGTCGCCTGCACGTTCGAGAAGGTGTTCGTCTGCACCCCAGCGGGCTGCAATCCCTCGCCGGAACTGGGCACGATCGATCTGCCGGCGCATTTCCTCATCCATTTCGGCGAGCAGATCATCGCCAGCGTGTCGGACGACAAGGTGCCGCATATCAGCTCGATCCAGAGCGTCATCGGCGATGGCGACACGCTGATTCTCGACGGCAATGACAATATGGCGGCCTGGGCGATCCAGCTGTCGCTCGATAAGCCCGAGGCGACCCTGACGACGCTCGCCGGTGGCAAGGTGCTAACCTCCTTCGGCACCTGCGCCCCCGCCAAGTGATGCCGCCCATTCTGTGATCGCCACGAGAGCCGGCTGTTGACCGCAGCCGGCTTTTCTCTTGGCGGCGCGCGTCGTTTCGTTATAGACAGCGCTCCGCGCGGGCGTGGCGGAATCGGTAGACGCGGCGGACTCAAAATCCGTTTCTGGTGACAGAGTGTCGGTTCGAGTCCGACCGCCCGCACCAGTTCTCTCAGCACCATCACTCCCGGCCCCGCCGTCCCGCCCCCGCGGGGCGATGACGGCGCCGCGCCGGGATCAGCTGAGATAACCCCGCTCCAGCAGATAGGCGAAGATGCGCTCGGCGGCGGCCTCGGCGGCCAGTGCCCCGCTCTCGATGGTGAGCTCGGCGGCGAGCGGTGGCTCATAGGGGCTGTCGATACCGGTGAAGTTCCGGATCTGTCCGGCCCGCGCCCGCTTGTAGAGCCCCTTCACATCGCGCGCTTCCGCTACATCCAGCGGCGTGTCGATGAAGATCTCGACGAATTCGCCGGCCTCCAGCAGCTCGCGCGCCATCTGCCGCTCGGCGCGGAAGGGCGAGATGAAGGAGACGAGCACGATCAGCCCGGCATCCACCATCAGCCGCGCCACTTCCGCCACCCGGCGGATGTTTTCCACCCGGTCGGCATCGGTGAAGCCGAGGTCCTTGTTCAGCCCGTGGCGGACATTGTCGCCGTCGAGCAGATAGGTGTGCTTGCCGAGCGCGTTGAGGCGCTTCTCGACCAGATTGGCGATGGTGGACTTGCCGGCGCCGGAAAGGCCGGTGAACCACAGCACCGCCGGCTTCTGCAGCTTCAGCTGCGAACGGCTGGCCTTGGACACGTCGAGCGCCTGCCAGTGCACATTGGTCGCCCGCCGCAGGCCGAAATCGACCATGCCCGCGCCGACCGTCTGATTGGTCATGCGGTCGATGACGATGAAGGCGCCGGTCTGCGGAATCTCGGCGAAGGGGTCGAGCGCGATCGGCTCATGGGTGGCGATGTTGACCACCGCGACATCGTTCAGTGCCAGCGTCTTGGCCGCCAGCTTCTGGAAGCTGTTCACGTCGATGCGGTGCTTGATCTCGGTCACCGACATGACGACGGTACGGGTGCCGATCTTCATGAGGTAGGGACGGCCGGGCAGCAGCGCCTCCTCATGCATCCAGATCAGATGGGCGGCGAACTGGTCGGAGACTTCCGGACGGGCATTCGCCGCCGCGATCACGTCGCCGCGCGAGGCGTCGATCTCGTCTTCCAGCGTCAGCGTCACCGCCTGGCCGGCGCCGGCTTCGGGCAGTTCCCCGTCGGCGGTGACGATGGCGGCGACGCGCGAGGTCGCGCCGGAGCCGGCGACCACCACCGCCTCGCCCACCCGCACCGTGCCGGAGGCGATGGTCCCGGAGAAGCCGCGGAAGTTCAGGTTCGGCCGATTGACCCACTGCACCGGCAGGCGGAACGGGCGCGTATGGGCGCCGTCCTCCACCTCCAGCGTGTCGAGATGGTCGAGCAGCGAGGGGCCGTCATACCAGGGCGTGTTGGCGCTGCGGGCGATGACATTGTCGCCATGGCGGGCGGAGATCGGGATCGGCACCAGCGTGCGGAAGCCGAACTGCGCGGCGAAGGCGCGGTATTCCGCGACGATCTGGTCGAAGACCGCCTGCGAATAGTCCATCAGGTCGATCTTGTTGACCGCCAGAACCACATCCTTCAGCCCCAGCAGCGCGACGATGAAGGAATGCCGCCGCGTCTGGGTGAGGATGCCCTTGCGCGCATCGACGAGGATCACCGCCACGTCGGAATTGGAGGCGCCGGTCGCCATGTTGCGGGTGTACTGCTCATGGCCCGGCGTGTCGGCGACGATGAATTTGCGCTTCTCGGTGGCGAAGAAGCGATAGGCGACATCGATGGTGATGCCCTGTTCGCGCTCGGCCGCCAGTCCGTCGACCAGCAGCGCGAAATCGAGATCCTCGCCGGCGGTGCCGTGCTTGCGCGAATCCGAGGCGAGCGTCGCCAGCTGGTCCTCGAACAGCAGCTTGGTGTCGTAGAGCAGCCGGCCGATCAGGGTGGACTTGCCGTCATCCACGCTGCCGCAGGTGAGAAAGCGCAGCAGGCCCTTGTCTTCATGGCGGGCGAGATAGTCGGCGGCGCCGAGGGAGGTGATCGCCTCGTTCATCAGAAATAGCCCTCGCGCTTCTTCTTCTCCATCGAGGCGGCCTCGTCATGGTCGATCAGCCGGCCGGCGCGCTCGGAGGTGCGGGCGAGCAGCATCTCGCCGACAATAGCCTCCAGCGTGTCGGCATCGCTCTCGATGGCGGCGGTGAGCGGGTAGCAGCCGAGCGTGCGGAAGCGCACCCGCTTCATCTGCGGCACCTCGCCCGGCGCCAGCGGCAGCCGCTCGTCATCGACCATGATGAGCTGGCCGCCGCGTTCCACCACCGGCCGTTCGGCGGCGAAATAGAGCGGCACGATGGGGATGTGCTCGGCGAGGATGTACTGCCAGATGTCGAGCTCGGTCCAGTTGGACAGCGGGAAGACGCGGATCGATTCCCCCGGCCGCACGCGGGCATTGTAGAGGTTCCACAGTTCCGGGCGCTGGCTCTTGGGGTCCCAGCCATGGCTGGCGGTGCGGAAGGAGAACACCCGCTCCTTGGCCCGGCTCTTCTCCTCGTCGCGGCGCGCGCCGCCAAAGGCGGCATCGAAGCCGTGCAGCGTCAGCGCCTCCTTCAGCGCCTCGGTCTTCATCACATGGGTGTAGAGCGAGGAACCGTGGTCGAAGGGGTTGATGCCGCGCGCCACCCCGTCCTGGTTGGTGTGGACCAGCAGCTTGAAGCCGAGGCGTTTGGCCATGGCGTCGCGGAAGGCGATCATCTCGCGGAACTTCCACGTCGTGTCGATGTGCATCAGCGGGAAGGGAGGGGGCGAGGGATAGAAGGCCTTGGCCGCGAGATGCAGCATCACGGCCGAATCCTTGCCGATGGAATAGAGCATTACGGGGTTGGCGAACTCGGCCGCCACCTCGCGCATTATGAAGATCGATTCCGCTTCCAGACGCCTGAGGTGCGTCATCCGTTCCGACGACATCGAACCCGCCTCTCTCTCCTGATCGCCGCCGCCTGTCGGCGCGCGGGTGCGGATGTCCGCGCCACGGCCCCGGCCGAAGGCGCTCGACCGTGACCGGGGCGCGTGGCCGGATCGCCGTCGCCCGCGGACAAAACCGCTGCCGGACCGGCGCCGGGACCAACCTCACGTCCGGCGTTCTTAGAGACGGCCGAGAGGTCGGTCAATATCTCACAGCGTGTATTTGGTGTTGCTGATCAATATACGTACATGTGACGTGATTAATGGGCAAGCAAACTTGCAGCCGTGACGCCGCTCAAATCCCTACCCCGACGTGATTCCGTACGCGTCGACGCATGCCGCCTTCTCGGCGGCACGCCGCGCCCGGCGGGGTGCTCAGACCGCGATGCCGGTAATCCTCCCCGCGAATAAGGGGCTTCAAAAGTAGAATTTTCTCGGCAAGATGCTCGAGGAGATTTTGATGAAGAAGAGCCGTTTTACCGAAGCCCAGATCATGGCTGTGTTGCGCCAAGCGGAAGGCGGTGTCCCGTACCTGAGCTTTGCCGGGAGCACGGCATCAGAAGTGCCAGTTTTTACAAATGGCGGGCAAGATATGGGGGTATGGATGCCTCTATGATGAGCCAGATGAAGGCTCTTGAGGACGAGGACCGCCGATTGAAGCGGATGTATGCCGATTTGAGCATGCAGGCGGATCTGCTGAAGGAGGCTCTCGGAAAAAAATGAGGCGGCCATCTCAGCGCCGAGAGCTGGCCGGGAAAGCAGTGGCGCAACGCGGCGTGAGTGTCGCGCTGGCATGCAGGACAGTTGGCGTCAGCGAAACCTGTTTTCGGTATAGCCCAAAGCGCAATGCCGATAACGATGAGATCGCCGATCTGTTGCTTGGGCTTGTGAAGGTGAAGAAGACCTGGGGCTTCGGTCTCTGCTTCTTGCATATGCGCAATGTCCAAGGCTTTCGCTGGAACCACAAACGAGTCTACCGCATCTACCGCGAGCTTGAGCTGAACCTGAGGATCAAGCCCCGCCGGCGGCTGAAGCGCGAGAAGCCAGAGGAGCTGGCGGTGCCCGATGCGCCGAACGTGGTCTGGTCGATGGACTTCATGGCGGATCGCCTGGCGGACGGTCGCCAGTTCAGGCTTCTGAACGTGTTGGACGACTTCAATCGAGAGGGACTGGGGATCGAGGTTGACTTCTCACTGCCTGCCGAGCGGGTCGTCCGCAGCCTCAACCAGATTATCGAATGGCGGGGCAAGCCACTGGCAATCAGGGTCGATAACGGTCCCGAATACGTCAGTTCGAAGCTGGTCGAATGGGCAGAGAAGCAAGGGATCGCATTGAACTATATCCAGCCCGGCAAGCCTCAGCAGAACGCCTATGTCGAGCGCTACAACCGAAATGTTCGGCATGAATGGCTCGATCTGTATATTTTTGATAGCATAACGGAGATGCAGGAGATCGCCACTGAATGGCTTTGGACTTATAACCACGAACGGCCCAACATGGGCATTGGCGGCATTACACCCGCTCAGAAACTGAAAATGGCCGCGTGAATTCTATCGCTGAACCCCGCTAAAACGGGAAGGATTACCAGGCATGGCCGGAGGGAGTCCGGTTCGCATATGCGGCAGACCGTTCGTGCCGTGCCGAGGGCCTCGCTGTCAGTCTGGCCACATAGGGCGCAAGATCGAATGCCTTAGCCTCAGGGGGTGTTTCCGGCGCCTCTGGCGTTCCGAGAGACCGTAGCCACCGCTCAATGGCTTCATGAACGGTGAGATAGCGAGCGCCAGCCGACCGGACGTCCCTGGTCCGCAGCGACACGACAATTTCGACCTTGCCCGCCGCAGCCCTCAGCGAGGGGGGATCACTCTCCGATAGCGGAGAACCCCGTGCCGAGACCGCTGAATATAAGGCGCCTCAAGAAGCCAATTTCCAGCCAAAGAATGTAACCCCTAAGCCGTGACGCCGGGGTTAAGTCATTGATGTTAAAGGGAAATGGTTCCAGGGACGTCTTCGCATTAATTGAATTAACGATTTGATATTGAACGACAAATTATTTTTTGAAGATTGCATATGCCAACGCAAATCCAACAAATCGTCTGGCTGCCAACGGATTGCGCCGGACTAGCTCGAACCGTCGGCGCGCCACAAAGTGTTTCGTATCAATGGTTTTCCGGACTTCCCCAGACGGCCTCGGTGGAGGTGGTGGCCCGGAAGGGACTCGATCTCCTTCGCCATCTCTCGAATCCGACCCAACCGACCGGCAAGCCCCTCCACGTCGTCTAGATGGATCTCCATCGTCTCAATAATTGCCATCGATCCTCCGCAGCCGATCCCCTTCTGAAACGCGTGTGTCGGCCGTCCTGATCTGACCTCTGGTCAGCGAACGTTGGTTCTGAAAGACCGTCGGAAACGCGGCAGTAGCTACACGTTCTGGTCCGTTGAACACGACCAGCCCGCGCGCGTTCTCGAAGTCAAGATCGAAGAACAGCAGGTGATCGGCCTTCGTCTCTGTCTGACGGAACGCCGGTCCCTTGCCCGTGCCCGTCGCCTTGACTTGGACGGTTCGGCCATCCGGGGCATAACCATCGATGCCGGCCATTGATCGTGCAGCTACAAGCCGTAGCCCGAACAGTTCGACAGCGATGGCCTCGCCCAAGTCCCCGACGAGATTGCCGTCGAGTGTGAACTTCAAACCGATAGCCTTGTAGTGGTTGCGCAGCTTGTTACGCGCCGTGACGAGTTCGGCGATAGCCGGGGGCAGTTGAATTCAAGCATGCTCGGTGCCGCGGAATGATCTCTGCATACGCCTTGTTCATCCATTCTCGCGCTCACGACTGTGTTCTCGCCAAAGTCGTGAAGCTTGCCCCATTTCTCTGTCGCGGCCATCGGCTTGTCGAGGCCCTCGGGACCATTTTGCTGCGGAAAAGTGAGCAGGTTCCAAACGAAAGCTTTCGAGGAGCATTCGCGATTCAAGAAAGGCAACAATGGCGTTGGGTCCAGAGGGGCAGCTATCTGCACAGTGTCAGCCAAAACCGGCCGGTCCGCTGTCGGCCCCAAAACTGCCGTCCCAGAACGCTGTTGCGAATGGCGCTTTGCACCCCTTATCGGCCATTCTTCCTCATTCCAGCGAACCCCTGCCTCCGCGGCCATGCAGTTGTCTTGTCGGTCGGCGCCTCAGCCCTTCTTCGCCGGCGCCGTCCTCAGCGCGTCGAGATAGTCGGCCCACACCTGCATCATGCGCACGCGCTCGTCCCAATATTCGGCGGCATGGGTGTAGGCGCGGCGGATGGCGTTGGCGTCTTGATGCGCGAGCTGGCGCTCAATAGCGTCCACACTCCAATGGCCCATCTCGTTGAGCCGTGTCGCCGCCATGGATCGAAAGCCGTGCGAGGTCATCTCGGCCTTGTCAAAGCCCATGCGGCCGAGGGCCGCGTTCAACGTATTCTCGCTCATGCCTCGGTCATCCGAGCGTAGGCTGGGGAACACGAAACGGCCCTTTCCGGTGAAGGGGCGAATCTCGTCGAGGACCGTGAGTGCCTGCCGCGCCAAGGGCACCTTGTGCGGGCGACGCATTTTCATCCGCTCGGCGGGGATCGACCAGACCGCGCTTTCCACGTCGATCTCGCGCCACTCCATCAGGCGTAACTCTCCGGGCCGCACGAAGGTGAGTGCCGCCAGTTTCAGCCCGGCGGCCGTGAGGACGTTGCCCTGATAGTCATAGATCGCCCGCAGTAGCGCGCCGATCGCGGTCGGCTCGATGATCGCGGAGTGGTGTCGGGTCTTCGGTGCGGTAAGGGCGCCACGAAGGGGATGCGTCGGGTCAATCTCGGCCTTTTGCGTGCTGACCGCGTAGCGGAAGACGCGACTGCAAATCCCACGCAGGCGGCGTGCGGTCTCAAAGGTGCCACGCCCTTCCACCTTCTTGAGGAGTTCGAGCACCTCGGCGGGCTTAATCTGGGCAATGGGCCGGTCGCCGAGGGCAGGGTAGGCGAAGTCCTCGAGCAGCCACTTGGCGCTGCTCACCGTCGAATCAGCCCGGCCTTCAGCCTCCAGCTTGGCGAGGTACTCGGTGCCCAACGCCCGGAACGTGTGCTTCGAGAGGGCGTCAGACTCGACCCGTTCCTGCTTTCGCTGCGCGGCAGGATCGAAGCCCGCCGCCAGAAGCGCCTTCGCTTCGTCCCGGCGCGCCCGTGCGTCCTTCAGGGAAACGGCGGGGTAAGCGCCGAATGATAGCTGCTTCTGCTTTCCGTCGAATCGGTAGGCCATCCGCCACAGCCGGCCACCAGAAGGGCTGACGAACAGATGAAGGCCGCCGCTGTCGGATAGCTTCCGGGGCTTATCGGCTGCCTTGGCGCTTCGGCAGATCGTGTCCGTCAACGTCATCTTGTTGGCATTTGATTCGAGCGAGTTGGTCAATGCCAACAATTATGCCAACAAAATCGCTGGATGCCAACGGATCGCGCCGGACTAGCTCGAACCGTAGATGCGGCACAAAGTGTTACATATCAAAGCGTTTATGGAATTCCTCGGACAGCCTCAGTGGAGGTGGTGGCCTCCCGGAAGGGAATCGAACCCCTGACCCCAGGTTTAGGAAACCTGTGCTCTATCCTGCTGAGCTACCGGGAGTGACCGCGCGTACATGACCCGAATTGGGCGCGGCGATCAAGGGGGCCGGGGTGCATCGCCGTTCTGCCGCGCCACATCGGTCCGCGCCGACGGGGTGGGCGGAGGCCGGGCTTTGCGCTAGGCTGCCGCAAAGGCACGGGAGCCACGGGCGGACGGCACGTGGAGAACGCCATGGCGACGCGCACGACCTCCAGGCTGTCTGACCCGCGCGTCCGTGCCCGCGTCCGGGCGAGCCTTGCGCCGTGGGTGCTCGCGGCCATCGGCCTGCTGGTCCCAGGGGCGGTTCTTGCCGCCTCCCCGCCGCCGGCTTCCGTCGCCGCGCCCTGCCTGCCTGCGCCGCTCGCGCGCGGCCATGTCGCTGAGGTGACGGCGACCGGCGATCTGGTTTTGCACGACGGTTCCGTCCTGCGGCCCGCCGGGCTGGCCGGCGGCGGCGCGGGCAAGGCGGTGAGCTGGCGGGCGGCGCTCGCCGGGCGGGTCGCGGGGCGCGAGATCGCCTTCGCCGCCGGGCCGGCGCGCGACCGCTACGGCCGGCGCACCGCGCTCATCGCCGATCCCGTCGCGCCCGTCGTCGCGCCCGTCGTGGCGGAAGAGCCGCCGACCGTGCAGCAGGCGCTGCTGCGCGAGGGCGTTGCGGTGGTTCGGCCGGAAGATGCGGTGCTGGCCTGCCTGCCCGCCTGGCTGGCGGCGGAAGCCGAGGCGCGGCGCGCGCAGCGCGGGCTGTGGCGCCAGCTGCCGCTCGCGGCCGCCAATATCGCGGCTTTGCGTGCGCAGCAGGGCCGGTTCACAATCGTGGCAGGCTATATTCTTGACGTTGGAAAGACGGCCCGCGTGGATTACCTCAATTTTGGCCGGGTTTGGCGTCAGGATATGACGGGAAGGGTTGAGGCCGAAGGTCAGGCGTCGTTGGCGGCGCGTGGTCTGGCATCGGCCGATCTTGCCGGGCGGCTTGTGCGGCTGCGCGGCACGCTGTTCGAGGCCGGCGGGCCGGCGATCACGGTGCGGCGGGCGGAGCAGATCGAACTGGCTGGCGACGCGGCGCACGCGCCGCGCGGCCGCGGTATGGAAAACGGGGCGGAAGGCCGGGCACGGCCGACGGGGGACGAGTGACGGCAGCGAGGAGCACAAGCGGGACGCAGCGGGCCGCGCCTTTCGGGCGCGCGCGGGCGCGCGCCTTGTTGCCGCGCGCCCTGATGCTCGCGGCTGCGCTCCTTGTGGCCGGCTGCGCCGCTGTCGACGACAAGCAAGCCTCCGCCCCCTCGGCGATCAGCCGCGACGATGCGCTCACCCCGGCGCAGCGCAAGGAACATGAGCGCCTCGTCGCCTCCTATGGCGGGGCCTATAACGATCCCAAGCTGCAGAAGCAGATCGAGCTCGTGGTGGCGCGCCTCGTCGCCGCCTCGGAGCGGCCGGATCTGCATTACCGCGTCACCATCCTCAATTCCCCGGCGGTCAACGCCTTCGCCCTGCCCAATGGCTCGCTCTATGTGACGCGCGGCCTGCTCGCCCTCTCCTCCGACAATGCCGAGCTCGCCTCGGTGCTGGCGCATGAAATGGCGCATGTCATCGCCAATCATGCGGCGACGCGCGAGGACCAGATGAAGCAGGCGGTGCTGGTCAGCCGCGTCATTTCCGATGTGGTGAACGATTCCGATCTCGGCGCGCTGGCGCTGGCGCGCAGCCGGGTGTCGCTCGCCAGCTTCTCGCGCGGGCAGGAACTGGAGGCGGACGCGATTGGGGTCGGCATCAGCGCCCGCGCCGGCTTCGATCCCTATGGCGCCGAGCGCTTCCTCACCACCATGGGCCGGCAGGCGGGCATGCGCTCCATGTCGATGAACCAGAGTGCCGGTGCCGATTCGCCCGATTTCCTCGCCACGCACCCGGCGACGCCGGAGCGCATTTCCATCGTCATGGCCAATGCGCGCGAATATGCCTCGCCGGACAAGCCGGGGGAGCGCGACCGCAAGCAATATCTCACCGCGATCGACGGGCTGGTCTATGGCGACGACCCGAAGGAAGGCTTCGTCCGCGGCAGCCGCTTCTTCCATCCCAAGCTCGGCTTCACCTTCACCGCCCCCGCCGGCTTCACGCTGGAGAACACCTCGCAGGCCGTGCTGGGCGCCAGCGCCTCCGGGCGCGAGGCGCTGCGGCTGGACGCGGTGCGCGTCGCCGGCGACCAGTCGCTCTCGCAATATCTGTCGTCGGGCTGGATCGAGGGGGTGGAAATCTCCACGGTGGAAAGCCTCGTGCTCAACGGCTTTCCTGCCGCCACGGCGGTGGCGCGGGGTGATCAGTGGTCGTTCCGCATGTTCGCCATACGCTTCGGCAGCGATGTCTACCGGCTGATCTTCGCCGCGCGCGAATTGACGCCGGATCTCGACCGCGCCTTCCGCGAGGCGGCGGAAACCTTCCGCCGCGTGTCGATTGAGGAGGCGGAAAACGTCAAGCCGCTGCGGCTGCGCATCGTCACCGCCGGCCTCACCGACACGCCGGAGCGGATGGCCGCGAAGATGGACGTGCAGGACAAGGCGCTGGAGCGCTTCCTCATCCTCAACGGGCTCAATCGCGGCGACAAGCTCGGCTATGGCGAGCCCTACAAGATCATCGCGGAATAGGCTTTGGTTGGCTCCGTGGCTGCGCCTCGGGCCTGCTTCAGGCGGTAAAGGCGCCGCGCGGCACGTCCGGGCCGTTGGTCAGCGCGACGCGCAGCTTCTCGATGGCGCGGCTCTCGATCTGCCGCACCCGCTCCTTGGAAATGCCGAGCCGTGCGCCGAGCACTTCCAGCGTCTCGCTCTCATCGGTCAGCCGGCGCGCCTTGATGATGCGGAATTCGCGGTCATTCAGCCCGCGCAGCGCGCCGATCAGCCAGCGCCGCTGGCGCTCGCCGTCGATTTCCCGGCTCACCTGCTCGTCGGGCAGCGGATCGGTGGCCACCAGCTGGTCGAGCCGTTCCGCCCCGTCCTCCTCGCCGGCGGCGAGCGGCGCGTTGAGCGAGAGGTCGGGAATGTTCAGCCGCGCGTCCATGCGCGCCACTTCGGTGGCGCTCACGCCGAGCTTTTCGGCGATGGAGCGGTGCAGTTCCTCGCGGGTCGGGGCGGCGGCGCCCTCATTGGCGCGCTCCAGCCGTGCCCGCACCCGGCGCAGATTGAAGAACAGCGCCTTCTGGCCGGAGGAGGTGCCGCCGCGCACGATCGACCAGTTGCGCAGCACATAGTCCTGGATCGCGGCACGGATCCACCAGGTGGCATAGGTGGAGAAGCGCACCTCGCGTGTCGTCTCGAAGCGGGCGGCGGCTTCCATCAGCCCGATATGGCCTTCCTGCACCAGGTCGGACATGGGCAGGCCGTAATTGCGGAAGCGGCGGGCAATGGCGAGGGCGAGGCGCATATGGGCGTGAATGAGCGCGTGCAGCGCCTTCTGGTCGCCTTCCTCGCTCCAGCGGCGGGCGAGGTCGTATTCTTCCTCGCGTTCGAGCAGCGGCGTCGCCATCGCGGTGCGCGCCATCTGGGTGCTGCGGCTGGCCTGTTCGCTCATGCGCCTCTCCCCGAACCTGCCGGGCGGGGGACGGCATGCACCGGCGGTTGACCGCCGGGGGGGCGCCGCGCCCAGGCCCGAACGGGGCATCAACGCGCCGGGGGGCAGGAAGTTCCCGCGCGGGCGGCGCGAGATAGGGCGCGAACAAGCCTTGTCAATGAAAAGGCCCGGCGCGGGCCGGGCCTTTCGGGACTTGTCAGCGACGCAGCGCCGGGTGTGCGCGCCTCAGGCGGCGGCTTCCTCGGTGTCGGCCTCGTCATCGGCCTCGGCGGCGTCGGCTTCCGCCTCGCCCTTGCCGGTGCGGCGCGGGCCCTTGAGCAGGTTCTGCTCGATGAGCTTGATCGCCTCGGTCTCGGTCAGATTGTCGACGGCGGCGAGCTCGCGCGCCATGCGGTCGAGCGCGGCTTCATAAAGCTGGCGCTCGGAATAGGACTGCTCGGGCTGCGCCTCGGAACGGTAGAGGTCGCGCACCACTTCGGAGATGGCGACGAGGTCGCCGGAATTGATCTTGGCCTCATATTCCTGCGCGCGGCGGCTCCACATGGTGCGCTTCACGCGGGCGCGGCCCTTGAGGGTTTCCAGCGCCTTCTTCATCACCGTCGGCTCGGAGAGCTTGCGCATGCCGACCGAAGCGATCTTCGGCACGGGGACGCGCAGCGTCATCTTGTCCTTCTCGAAATGGATGACGAACAGCTCAAGCTTGAAGCCCGCAACTTCCTGGTCCTCGATCGCCATAATACGCCCGACGCCATGGGACGGATAGACGATGTGCTCGCCCGTCTTGAAACCCTGGCGGATGTTGCTGGTCGGCTTCTTGGTCGACGTCATTCTGTGCCTGCTCCTGGGTCTCGGTTCATCCGGCGCCGCGTCGCCCTCGGCGCGCTGCCGCCTGCGGCCCGGCCGCAGGGAAAAGAAACACCCCGGCGCCCCGCGGATGCGGGAGCCGTCTTTCAGCCGTCGACGGAAAATTCAGGGATGCCCTTCCTGCGGCGTGCGCCGCACGAGGAGCGAAGACCCGACATCGGTTCCGGGAGGGGCGCTCCGGGAAGGGAGCGTTGCGCCATGGCAAACCCAATCGACTGCACGAAGGGCTATATAGCACAAATCTGGGGAGAATCAAAATACTGCCGCATTGCAGCGCATACCACCGCGCCGCCGCCGGCGGAAGCGGCAGCGGAGAAAGGCGCGGTCAGCAGGCTGCCGTTACGGCCGCCGCTCAGTCCTGCTTACCCGGTTCGGGCGAGAGATACTGTAGCTTGTCGGGCACACCGTCCCACTCCTTGGCGTCGGGGAGCGGGTCCTTGCGGTCGGTGATGTTCGGCCAGATCTTGGCGTAGTCGGCGTTGAGCGTCAGCCATTTGTCGAGGCCCGGCTCGGTATCCGGCTTGATCGCCTCGGCCGGGCATTCCGGCTCGCACACGCCGCAGTCGATGCACTCGTCCGGGTGGATGACGAGAAAATTCTCGCCCTCATAGAAGCAGTCCACCGGACAGACGGAGACGCAGTCGGTGTATTTGCACTTGATGCAATTATCCGTGACTACGTAGGTCATTGATCCAGTCTCCGTGCGGGGCATGTGAATTAGAGGCGCCGGACAACCCCGCAACGGCTCCCCTAGCGCACCTGCAGGGGCCGCGCAACACCATCCCGCGCTAAGCCCTATGGGCGCGGCGCATGGCAGACCTGCCGCGCCGGCTATATGCCCGGTCCGTCCGGCGGCGGCGAGGGGGCCGGCTCCGGCGTCACTTCCACATAGGTGGTGAGGGCGGTGGGCGCATCCCCCCGCCGCTCGATGAATCCGGTCACGCGCCACAGCCGGACCCGGGAATCGAGCGACAGGGTGAGCACATCGCCGACGCGGACGGGATGGCTGGGGGCGGTGACGCGCGCGCCATTCAGCCGCACCCGCCCCGCCTTCACCAGATCGGCGGCGCTGGTGCGGGTGCGCACGCAGCGGGCATGGAACAGCCAGACATCGAGCCGCTGGCGGACGTGCTCCGCCTCCACGCCGGCCGCAGGCGGACCGGAACGGGGGCGGGAGCCGGCGCCGCGCACGGCTCAGCCGCCCTTCTTCTCCGCCTCCATGCGCGCCTTGAGGGCGAGCAGGGCGGCAAAGGGCGAATCGGGATCGACCGGCTTGTCGCGGCGGGGTTCGCTGCGATGCTCGTTGCGGTGCTCCGGCCGGTTCTGGCCGGCGCGGTGGTCCGGGCGCTCGCCGCGTTCCGGGCGCGGCGGGCGCGGGCCGGAATCGCGGCGGTTGTCGTCGCGGCGCGACTCGCGCTCGCCCTCGGCGCGCTCGGGACGGCGCTCGCGCCGGTCCTCGCGCGGCGGGCGGCGGCCGCGTTCGCCTTCCGGACGCTCGTCCTGCGGACGGTCTCCTTGCGGGCGCTCGCGGCGGGCGTCAGTGGCGCCGGCTTCCGCCGCAGCCTGGCCACGCGGACCGGAGCGGTCCTGCGGCGCGCCGTCGCGATTGTTGCCGTCGCGTCCGCCACGGCGGGCGCCATGGGCGGGGCGGCTCTGTCCCGGCGGACGGCCGGGACGCCAGATTTCGATCATGGCCGGCTCGGCGGGCGCCTCGGGCGTGGCCTCGGGCGCCGCCTCGACCACCGTCGCATCGGCCACCGTCGCATCGGCCACCGTCGCATCGGCCGTAGCCAGCGCCTCGGGCGCCGCCTCGATCACCGGCGCCGCAGCCTCCGCCACCGGCTCCAGCGCCGGCTCGACGGTCTCGTCGAAGACGGGATCGGTGAACACTTCGCCGCTCACCGCGCCATCATCCACCGGCAGCGCCTCGCGCACCTCGATGGCGGCGGGCGCCTCTTCCAGCGCCGGCTCGACCGTCTGGTCGAAAGCGACATCGGTGCCGACCGGCACGTCCGGGGCGGCCATGTCCGCCGCCGCTTCAATGGCGGGGGTCTCAAGGACGGGAGTCTCGGTCGCGCTCGTCTCGGTCGCCGCCACCTCGGCCACCGCCGGCGTCTCCACCGGCGCCGGGCGGCGCTCCAGGCGATAGCCGAGCGAGCGCAGGATGGAGGCGAAGTCCTCGCCCGCGCAGCCGGCCAGCGAGGTCATGGCGACGGTGGCGATGAAGCCATTGCCGTCAAAGGCGCCCGCCGGCTTCTCACCGGGTGAATTGGGCCGCCAGGCCAGCGCCGGGCGGATGAGGTCGGCGAGGCGTTCGAGAATGTCGACGCGCACCGCCCGCTCGCCCGCCACGCGGAAACCGACGGCGCGGTAGAGCCCCTTCTGGATTTCCGGGTCGACCGGAATGGAGGTGCGGCCGGAAGCGGCGAGGTGCGGGAGTTCGTCCAGCCCCTTCTGCTGCAGCCCGCCATGCTTGAGCGCCCAGAGCTGGGCGGCCAGCGCGCGCGGCGCCGGCTTCAGCAGGGTCGGCAAATAGATGTGGTGGGCACCGAAGCGCACGCCATGGCCGCGCAGCACGGCGCGGGCCTCCTGCGGCAGCGCCTTCATCTCTTCGGCCACGCGGTGGCGTTCCAGCACGCCGAGCGATTCGACCAGCTGGAAGGCGATGCCACGGGCGATGCCGGTCACGTCCTCGGCCTTGCCGAGCACGAGCAGGGCGCCGAGCAGCTTCTCGATATGCGCCTTGAGCCACAACTCGATGCGCGCCTGCACCGCGTCGCGGGCCGGGCCGGTCAGGTGCTCGTCGGCGATGACCTTGAGGCGGGGGGTGAGCACCTCCTCGCCGGGAATGAGCTTGGCGACGGGATCGCCGATCCAGCGCAGCGTGCCGTCGGTGGAGAGCACGAAAGCATCGTCGCCCGCCGCGGACAGGCGGTTGGCGCGGGCCTCGATCTCGCCGGCGAGCGCCTTCTGGGCGGCGGCGCGCAGCGCCTTGGCCTCCGGCCCGCCGGCGGAAGCGTCCGCGGCGAACTGGAATCCGAGAAGGTGGCCGATCACATGGCCTTCAACGACGACGTCGCCGGTCTTGGTGATTTCTGTTTCGAGCATCGCGTTCTCTCGCAGGCGTCTCATCAGCACGCTGGTCCGGCGATCGACGAAGCGGTGGGCGAGCCGCTCGTGAAGCGCATCGGACAGCCTATCCTCCACACGCCGCGTGACACCCTGCCAGTGTTCCGGGTCGTCGAGCCAGTCCGGCCGGTTCGCCGCGAAGGTCAGAGTACGGACCTGCGCTATGCGTCCCGACAGGGTGTCTATGTCACCTTCCGCTCGGTCCGCCAAGGCCACTTGTTTGGCAAACCACTCGGTGGAGAGCCTTCCGCGCTGCATCAGGTCGGCATAGACCGTCGCCACGAGGTCGGAATGCGAGGCCGGGGACACTTTCCGGTAGTCCGGCAGCTGGCAGGCTTCCCACAGCCGTTCGATCGCTGGCGCGCTATTGGCGAGGCGGCGAATGGCGGGATCGCCGGCCAGCCGTTCCAGCACTAGCACGTCGTCGGCGGTGGGGGCGCGGGTCAGGCCTTCCTCACGCGGCGGGATGGAAAGCGAGCGGTTGAGCGCCTCGATGCTGGAGAAATCGAGCTGGCTGTTGCGCCATTGCGCCATGCGGTGCGGCTCGAAGGCGTGCGCTTCCAGCCGCTCCACCATTTCCGCGTCGAAGGGCGTGCAGCGCCCTGTCGTGCCGAAGGTACCGTCGCGCTGGGCGCGGCCGGCGCGGCCGGCGATCTGCGCCAGCTCGCCGGGGTTGAGCCGGCGGAACTGCCAGCCGTCGAATTTGGTGTCGCCGGCGAAGGCGACATGGTCGACATCGAGATTGAGCCCCATGCCGATGGCGTCGGTGGCGACGAGATAGTCCACGTCGCCATTCTGGTACATCGCCACCTGGGCGTTGCGGGTGCGCGGCGAAAGCGCGCCCAGCACCACCGCCGCCCCGCCCTGCTGGCGGCGGATCAGTTCGGCGATGGCATAGACCTCGTCGGCGGAGAAGGCGACGATGGCCGAGCGGCGCGGCAGGCGGGTAATCTTCTTCTCGCCGGCGAAGGTGAGGTTGGACAGGCGCGGGCGCACCAGAATGTTCACGCCCGGCAGCAGCTTCTCCACCAGCGGGCGCATAGTGGCGGCGCCGAGCAGCAGCGTCTCCTCGCGGCCGCGCCGGTTCAGCAGCCGCTCGGTGAAGACGTGGCCGCGGTCGAGATCGGCGGCGATCTGGATTTCGTCCAGCGCCACGAAGGCGACATCGAGATCCCTCGGCATCGCCTCGACGGTGGCGACCCAGTAGCGCGGATTGTCCGGCTTGATGCGCTCCTCGCCGGTGATGAGCGCGACATTGTGCTCGCCGGCGCGTTCCACCAGCTTGCCATAGACCTCGCGGGCGAGCAGGCGCAGCGGCAGGCCGATCAGCCCGGAGGAATGGCCGAGCATGCGCTCGATGGCGAGGCTCGTCTTGCCGGTATTGGTGGGGCCCAGAACGGCGGTGACGCCGCGCGCGCGCTGCTGCGGCAGCAGGGGCTTGGTGTCGGAGCGCAGTTGGGCCGGCGGGGCGGCGATGTTCATAGAGCCGTTCAGCTGGAGCCGTTCAGAAAAAAGCTAAGGGCGTCGCGCCGTCGCGGGGAACGCCGGCGGGCGCCTTTTAGCATGGGAAGCCGCATATGGGCACGCCCCCGGCGGATTGCTCGTCCCGCGCGCGAATTGGCGCAAAGGTTCAGGGCAGTGCCGAACGCTCAGGGCAGGCCCGCCTTGGCCGGGGTGGCGCGGGTGCCGACCATTTCGCGCGTCTCGAAGGCTTCCGCCTCCAGCGCGGCGATGCCGATGGCGGTGGCGACCGAGGCGCGGAACGGCACCAGCACGCGGGTGCCGGCCACCGGCGCCAGCCACACGAACATGTCCTTGTTCTTCATCATGTACTTCACGCCGGCGCGGTTCGGCTTGTGGCCGGACACCGGGCGATAGGCAACGCGGCAGACCACGGCCGGGCCGGCATAGCCCTTGTCGGCCTTCACCTCGTCGATGCGCTCATAGGAGAGCACGAGATCATAGCGCTGGCGGCCGTCGAAGATGGCGAGCGTGCGCTCGCACGCCTTTTCCGACACCGGCGCCTCGGTGCCGGGCACCATCACCAGCGCCGCCGTCATCGGATCGAGAATGCCGCGCTTGTCCTTGTCCGCCACCGGCACCCGGTCGGGGGAGGGGATGACGGGCGGTTCGACGCGCATGTCCGACACGCCGGCGGGGGTCATCACCAGGCGGATGGCCTCACTCTTCTTGTCGGATTCCGCTTCCATGGCGAAGCTGCGCGGGGCGAGTGCGCCGCCGCTGATGGCGCCGCGCGCGCCGGCCGTGCCCTTGCCGGTGGAGACCGCCTGCACCACGCCGGTGAGCCGCCCGCTGCCGGAGGCGATGTAGGAATTGCTGTCGATCTCGACGAGCAGCGCGACGCGGCCGAGTTCCAGCCCACCCAGCGACAGGCGATAGCGCGCGTCCAGCCGCCCGTCGGCGAAGGCATCCGTCACCATCGTGCCCGCGCCGGCGAGCGCGAGGAAAGCCGTGAGGCAGGCGCGCATCATGAAGGCCATTCCCGAATCGGCCCCGCCGGCCGGACGAAGCGTGAATCTATCCCCGTTTCGGATGTGGGGGGAAGGCGGCGGAACTGTGACTCGCCCGCTCACGAACACGACAGCGCCATGACAGGGGCGCCGGACTCCTGCCGCTCCGGCCTTGACGGGCCTGGGTCATCCCCTTATAGGAGCGCACTCTAATTTCCACGGATGCCGCATGCGGGATCGTCGGGCGCTCATAAATGCCTGCGACGCATCGGTTTTGATACAAGGAAGTCCACGATGTCGCGTCGGTGCGAACTTACCGGGAAGGCGGTTCTGACCGGCAATCTCGTGAGCCACTCCAACCGCAAGACCCGTCGGCGCTTTCTGCCGAACCTGGTGAACGTCACGCTCACCAGCGACGTGCTGAAGCGGTCGGTGAAGCTCCGCGTGAGCGCCAATGCCCTCAAGACCGTCGACCATCGCGGCGGCCTCGATGCGTTCCTGCTGAAGGCCCGCAGCGAAGAACTGTCGCCGAAGGCAGCCGAGCTGAAGCGCGCCGTCGCCAAGGCGAGCGTCGCTGCCGCCGCCTGAGCCGATGAAGCTCGCCGGTTCCGAGATCACGTTCAAGACGCTCGCCCTCCCCGTCCTCTCCATGATGGCGGTGGTGGCGGCGTCGAATGTGCTTGTCCAGTACCCGGTGCAAGCCTTCGGGCTTCAGGAAGTGCTGACCTGGGGCGCCTTTTCCTATCCCGTCGCCTTTCTGGTCAATGACCTGACCAATCGCCGCTTCGGCCCCGCCGTCGCCCGGCAGGTGGTCTATTTCGGCTTTGCCCTGGCAGTGGTGCTGTCGATCTGGTTGGCGACGCCGCGCATCGCGCTGGCCTCGGGCACCGCGTTTCTGTTCGGCCAGCTGCTCGATATCGGCGTGTTCAACCGCCTGCGCCGGATGAGCTGGTGGCAGGCGCCGCTCGCCGGCAGCCTGTTCGGGTCGGCCATCGACACGGCGCTGTTCTTCTCGCTCGCCTTCGCCGGCGATGCCGACATGTCCTTCCCCGTCACCTATGCCTCTACCGGCATCACCGTGCCGCTGTGGATGGGCCTCGCCTATTTCGATTTTCTGGTGAAGGCCGCCTGCGCGCTGCTCGCGCTGCTGCCCTATGGCGCGCTGATGGGCTGGCTGAAGCCCTGGCGCGCGGCCCCCGGCGCCCGCTGAGGCGCCTTTCCCTCTCCCGTCTCACTCGATGAGTGCGAAGCGCAGCAGCAGCGTGCGCTGCAGCGGCGAGAAATTGTCGTCGGAAATCAGCGTCAGGATCAGTTCGCCCGCCGCGTTGCGGTGCAGGGCGAGCCCTTCCATATTGTCGATCGCGGCCACGCGGTTGGCGCTGAGCAGCACCTCGCCCTCGATCACCGCGCCCGGCTGGACGGCGCTGAGCGGAAAGCGGCGCAAGCGCAGGGCGACGCCGCGCAACAGGTCGAAGCGCCTTTCCAGCAGATAGACATTGCCGTCATCGGCAAGCGCCGCGTCGGTGGCGTCGAACTCGTCCGTGCGTGTGATCGTGAACCGGCCCTTCGGCTTCGGGCCTTTGAGCGGGTCGAACAGGAAGCCGGGCAGGGCGTTCGCGTCGTCGGGGCTTTCCTCGCCGATGACGATCACCGCCGCCGGCACGCCGCCGGGCGGGGCCAGCAGCGTCTCCGGGCCCTGATTGCCACCGAGCCGTGAAAGCGCGGGGTCGGAAATCAGCCGGCGCCCGGTCGCCTGCAACGAGTCCGGCCCATCGAAGCGCCAGACTTCCTGCACGCGCTCGATCCCCACCAGCACGCCGCCGTGAATGCGGGCGAGCGATTCCACATCGCCGCGCCCCTGGCTCGCCAGCGTCGCGCCCTTGGCGGTGCGCATCGGCGCCATGCGGGCCTCCGCGATGCCGACCGGCATGTCGCCCTCGCTGACGATGCGGCCGGAGAGCCACCAGCCCTTGTCGGTGACGGCGAGAAATCCTTCGCCGGCCTCGTCCAGGATGAGGCCGGAGATCCCGCCGAACTGCGGCGAGGGCGAGGACAGCACCAGCCCGCCGCGAAACTCCAGCGGCCCGAAGCGCCGGGCGCCGCCGGCATCGAAGCGCTCGATCGGGGCCGCCTGCACGGTGATCGGCCCGGCGACCTGCGCCCGCGCCGGGGTTGGCGCGGCCACCGCGATGAGCAGGGCGGCGGCGAGTAATGTGGAGGCGTGGCGCGTCGCCATGGGGATTTCGTCGCTCCGCGTGGACCGGCGCGGCCGGCCGAATCGCCGCGTCCGCGCCGGCATATTGCGGTGGCTTTCGTTTCCGTGCCATGTCAGGGCATGAGCCAGGGGACCACGCCTTCGCCGAGAGCCGCGCATCCCGCCGATCCGGCACCGCCCTCCCGTGCCGCGCCATCCGCCCGGCCGAAGACGCCGCACCGCCTGCGCCGCATCGCCGAGAAGCGCGGCGCCATTCTCGATGCCGGGCTGGCGCTGTTCTCCCGCCAGGGCCTGCACGGCACCACGGTGGAGCAGATCGCCCGCACCGCCGCCGTGTCCAAGACCAATCTGTTCTATTATTTCGCCTCCAAGGAAGAGGTCTATGTCGGGGTGCTGAGCCGGCTGCTCGACGAGTGGCTGGACCCCTTGCGTGCGCTGGAGGCCGACAGCGACCCGATCGAGGGCATCCGCGCCTATATCGCCCGCAAGATCCGCTTCTCGCGCACCCACCCGGAAGCCTCGCGGCTGTTCTGCCTGGAAGTGGTGCAGGGCGCGCCGCTGCTGCGGCCGGAGCTGGAGACCACGCTGCGGCAACTGGTCGAGGCCAAGGCGGGGGTGATCCGCGGTTGGATCGCCGCCGGCAAGCTGGCCCCGGTCGACCCGCATCACCTCATCTTCGCGCTGTGGGCGACGACGCAACACTATGCCGACTTCGCGCCGCAGATCGACGCGCTGCTCGGCAGGGGGCTGGACGAGGAGGCGTTTGTCGAAGAGGCTACGCGCAACGTGCAGCGCCTTCTCCTCGACGGGCTGCGCCCCCGCTAGTTCGGCGGCTGCGCCCGGCCGGGCGTGCCCGCAGCCAGAAGGACGTTCCGATGAAGCGCCGCGCGCTGCTCCTCACCGCCGCCGGCGCCCTTGCCGGGGCGGCCCTTGCCGGGGCGGCGCTGCCGGCCCTCGCGGCCACGCCGGCGGTGAAGCCGCCGTCACCCGCCGCGACGCTGGATGTCGACGCCCTGCTCAATGACAAGCAGACCCCGACCTTCGGCAACCCGCAGGGCGATGTCACCATCGTCGCCTTCTTCGACTATCACTGCGGCTATTGCCGCAAGTCGCTCCCGGAGCTTGAGCGCCTGGTGGCGGAGGATGGCAAGATCCGCCTCGTCTACAAGGACTGGCCGATCCTGTCGGAATCCTCCGTCGTCGCCGCCCAGCTGGCGCTGGCCGCCACTTATCAGGGCCGCTATCTCGACGCCCATAAGGTGCTGATGAAAATGCCCGCCCGCGCTTCCACCGAGCGGATGAGCGAGGCGCTGGGCGCGGCCGGCATCGACCGCAAGAAGCTGGCCAAGGACCTCAAGACCCATGCGGGCGAGATCGGCGCCCTGCTCCGGCGCACCAACGACCAAGCCGAAGCGCTCGGCCTGCCGGGCACGCCGGTCTATCTCGTCGGTCCGTTCAAGGTTGCCGCCGCGCTGGATTATCAGGGCTTCAAGGACGTGGTTGCCGACGCCCGCGCCCGCGCGGCGGAGAGCGCACCGCCGAACTGATCCTCACGCCTCCAGAAGCGCCCGCGCCTCGGCGAGGACCTGCTCGCGGGCCTGTGCCGAATCCAGCCGCACCCAGTCGAGCGGGCCGGCCTCGCGGCCCGCCTGCCAGCGCACCACCTCCGCCGTGGCGTCGGAGGCGTCGCCGCGCCGCGCGGTCACGCGCTCAGTCAGCGCCTCCACCGGCGCTTCCAGCCACAGGCCGAGAAAATCCACCCCGCTCGCCTGCGCCACCGCGGCGATCTCCGCCCGCTCGTCGGGGCGCTGGTGCACGGCATCGACGATCACCGCATGGCCGGCGGCCAGCACCGCCTCCGCCCGCTCGCGCAGCACGGCATAGACCTGCTGCGTCGTCTCCAGCGAATAGGCTTCCGGCGGCAGGCGCTCCAGCTCCGGCGTGCCGTTGAGACGCTTGCGCTCGACATCCGAGCGCAGATGCACCGCGCCGGGCGCCGGCCCGAGGAAGGGCGCCAGCGCGGCGGCGAGCGTGCTCTTGCCGGAACCGGAAAGACCGCCCACCGCCACCAGCTTCACCGCGCGCGGCGCCAGCACGTCCTCGGCATAAGCGAGATAGGCCCGGGCTTCCGCCCCCGCCGCTTGCCGGCCGGCCGGGTCGCGAAAGGCCGCCGCCGCCGCGCCCACCTGCGCCCGTATCGCGGCGCGCAGCGCGAGAAACAGCGGCAGCGCCCCCAGCCCGTCATAGGGCGGGTCCTCACCACAGGCGATGAGGTAGCGGTTGAGCAGCCGATTCGCCTCGAACGCCATGCCACGCAGGGCGATGTCCATGATGAGGAAGGCGAGGTCGTAGAGCCGGTCGGTGGTGGCGAGCGCCTCGTCGAATTCCAGCGCGTCGAACAGCACCGGCGCGCCGTCGATGAGCGCGATGTTGCGCAGATGCAGGTCGCCATGGCAGCGCCGCACCTCGCCCGCCGCCGCGCGGCGCGCCAGCAGCGGTTCCAGCCGGTCGAAGGCTTCGAGAAAGGCCGCTTCCAGCGCGGCCACCTGTGCCGGCGGCAGCAGGTCGGGCGTCTCGCGCAGCCCGGCGACGACGTTGCGCGCCACCGCCCGCAACTCCCGGCCGCTGGTGCCGGCCACGACTGGGGCCTGCCGGTGCGCCCGCTCCACCGCCTGCGCCAGCGCATCGATCAGCGCGGGGGATAGCCCCTCACGCGCCGCCACATGGTCGAGGGTGGCGTTCTCGTCGAAGCGGCGCATCTCGACCGCCCATTCCACGATCTCGCCCGGCGCGTCGCTCGCGCCCACCCGGCCGAGATGCAGCGTCCCGTTCCGCCGCAGGATGGGCACCATCCCGCGATAAAGTGCCGGCGCGGTGGCGCGGTTCAGCTCCACTTCGCGGGCGCAGGCCCGCCGGCGCTTTTCCAGCGTGGAGAAATCCATGAAGGAGAAGCGCACCGCGCGCTTGACCTTGTACACCGTGTCACCGGCCAGAAAGACCACGGCGCCATGGGTGTCGATACGGCGGACGGGTTCGCTCACGCCGTAGGTGGAGGGGTCGGCGAGCAGGGCGAAGATCGCCTCCTGATCGGCGACGACATGGTCACGCGCACTCATGCGCGCCATCTAACCCCGTCGCGCGGGCCCGCGCCATCCGGCACTTGACGCAGGGAACGCCCTCTAGGCGCGATTGACAAGCGCCCCGGCTGGGTCTCCTCCCTTGTGGAACCGTTCTTCACCGCCGCAGGACCCGCCGTGACCGACACCCCCGCCCCCCGCCCGCCCGGCTTCGGCAGCGACAATGTCGCCGGAATCTCCCCCGCCATCCTCCAAGCGCTGGCGGCCGCCAATGAAGGGCCGATGCCCTCCTATGGCGCCGACGACATCTCCGCCCGCGTCGAGGCACGGCTCTCCGCCCTGTTCGAGCGCGAGGTGAGCGTGCTGCTGGTTTCCACCGGCACCGCCGCCAATGCGCTGGCCCTCAGCGCTCTCACCCCGCCCTGGGGCGCGGTGCTGTGCCATTCCGACAGTCATATCGAGAATGATGAATGCGGCGCGCCGGAATTCTTCACCGGCGGGGCCAAGCTGGTGCATGTGCCCGGGGCGAACGCCAAGATCGCCCCCGAAGCGCTGGCAGTGGCCGCCCGCCGCGACCGGGGCGACGTGCATTGCGTGCAGCCCGCCTGCGTCTCCATCACCCAGATCACGGAACGTGGCACGCTCTATTCCCTCGCCGAGACCGCCGCCATCGGCGCGGTGTGCCGGGAGGTCGGGCTCGGCCTGCACATGGACGGCGCGCGCTTCGCCAATGCGGTGGCGGCGCTGGGCGCCTCGCCCGCCGAGATGAGCTGGAAGGCGGGGGTCGACATTCTCTCCTTCGGGGCCACCAAGAATGGCGCGCTGGGGGTGGAAGCCATCGTGCTGTTCGATCCCGCCCGCACCAGCGAACTCGCCTTCCGCCGCAAGCGCGCCGGGCACCTTTCCTCCAAGATGCGGTTTCTCGCCGCGCAGATGGACGCCTATCTCGACGGCGACCTTTGGCTCGCCAATGCCCGCCACGCCAATGCCATGGCCGCGCGGCTCGCTGCCGGCCTCGCCGGGATCGCCGGGGCGGAGATACAGGGGAAGGTGGCGGCGAACATGCTGTTCGTCCGCCTGCCCGCGCCCATCTGCGAGGGCCTGCTGGCGCAGGGCTTCCGTTTCTACACCGACCGCTGGGGCGCAGGCGTGGCGCGCCTCGTCACCTCTTTCGCCACGTCGGAGAGCGATGTCGACCGGCTCGTGGCGGCGGCGCGGGCGCTGGCGTGAGGGGGTGGGCGTTGCCTCGCGCCTTTCCTCATGGCCGGGCTTGACCCGGCCACCCAGACTTTGAACCTCGGCGCGATCGGCAAAGCTGGGTCCCCGGGTCAAGCCCGGGGATGAGGGGAAGGGGGGCGTCGCGGCGAGGGCCGGCGAGCCGTCGTGCCCCGCGCTCCAAGACCGTCATCCCGGCCGCGGCGAAGCGGAGAGCCGGGATCGCTTGGCAATGTCACGCGATCCCGGATCGGCCTGTGGCCGTCCGGGATGACGGATCGCGTAACATCCTCACATCACCGCCGACACCACTTCGGGCGATTCTTCCAGGGCATGCGCCATGAAATCCAGCGCCGAGCGGATCTGCGCGCGCGTCGCCGGGCCGCCGAGGCAGACGCGCACCGCCTCCACGGTGGGCGCGGCGACGGTGAAGGCGTCGCTCGCCACCACGCCGATGCCGGTGGCGCGCATATGGCCGACAAAGGCCGAGCGGGTCCACGGCGCGGGGAGTTCGATCCAGAGATTGAAGCTCAGCGGGTCGGCGCGGAAGCTGCCCTTGGGCAGAACCTCGCTCGCCAGCGCCTGCCGCGCGGCGGCTTCGGTGCGGATGAAGCGCAGCAGCGTGTCGGCGGTGCCGTCCTCGATCCAGCGCGTCGCCAGCGCGGTGGTGAGCGGCGAGGCCATGACATTGGCGGTGCGCAGCGCGCTGGCGAAGGCGTAGCCGGCGCGCACCTCCGGCGCCACCACATAGGCGGCGCGCAGCCCGGCGCCGATGCATTTGGCCAGCCCCGCTATATGCCAGGTGAGGTCCGGGGCGATGGCGGCCAGCGGCGCCGGCCCGTGCGGTGGCACGAAGCCATAGGCGTCGTCCTCGACGATCGGCACGCCGAAGCGCCGCGCCACCTTGGCGATCGCCTCGCGCCGCTCCTCGGGAATGGTCAGCGTGGTCGGGTTCTGCAGCGTCGGGTTGAGGTAGAGCGCCTTGGGCGCGAGGTCGCGGCAGGCGCTCGCGAAAGCGTCGGGGTCGATGCCGTCCCGGTCCATCGGCAGGCCGTGCAGCTTGATGCCGAGCTGGGCGGCGATGGCGCGCACGCCGGGATAGGTGATCGCCTCGCACAGGATCGTCTCGCCCGGCCGCGCCAGCAGGCCGAAAATGCCGAGCAAGGCGGGGTGGGCGCCGGGCGTGACGAAGATGCGCTCCTGCGCCGGCACCAGCGCGCGCCGGCCGAGCCAGGCGGAGGCCGCGTCCTTGTCCGCCACCGTGCCGCCGAAGCCCTGATAGCGCAGCAGGCTCACCAGATCGCGCGCGACCTCGGCCAGTCCGTCCTGCATGCGCTCGATCAGCGCCGGGTCGTCCGGCTCGGGCGGCAGGTTCATCGAGAGATCGACCGTGCCGGGCTTGGGCGCGGCGGGCGCGCGGGTCTTCGCGCGCGGCGCGCCTGTCACGAAGGTGCCCTGGCCGACGCGCGATTCGACGAGGCCGCGCTTCTGCGCCTCGACATAGCCGCGCGCCACGGTGGTGAAGTCGATGTCGAGCCGGGCCGCGAGCTTGCGCTGCGGCGGCAGCCGGTCGCCGATCGCCAGTCGCCCGGCGCGGATATCCTCGCCGATCAGGTCGGCGATGGCGAGGTAGCGCGGCTTGTCGGAGCGGGCGAGGTCGGGAATCCAGTCGGCCATGCGTTCACCTGTCGTCATCCCGGACGGCCACACGGCCAATCCGGGATCGTCTGTCCGAGCGGAGGGCGAGCCCGGCTCTCGCGGCGCGCGGCCGGAAAGAGGGCATCCCCCCGGCCTCGCCAGAATTGACTGTATAATGTTGCAAAGGTGGCCTGTCACCCCTGGTCCACAACTTGCTGCGTAGGACCGGCAAGCGGCCCGTCCTCTGCGGCTGCGCAGCAAGCGTGCAGAGTCCCGCCTGTTCTCTCAGCGTCCGCCCGTTCTCTCGCCACAGCGTCACCGCCGCCTTCACGTCAATTGTATGTATTATTGAATGTAATTTGACTGTTCTGCTGATTCTTTCAGCATTCAATCAATTGGCACCTTGATTGCATTGCCTGTTCCGCCCGGCCCCCCAATGCAGGTTTCCCCGCCGGCCCATTGCAGCAGCCAAGGAGAGCGACATGGCCACCATCACCGTGCCGGCCCATGCCAAGGGCGACGTGCTTGTCGATTATGAAGAGAAGAAGTTCGAGGACGTCAAAGCCGCCCCCGGCGAAAAGGCGCTCATCACCTTTCACACCGTCGCCTTCGAGGGCTCGATCGGCCTCGTCAATCTGCTCCAGGCCTCGCGCCTGATCCAGAAGGGCTTCGAGACCTCGGTGCTGCTCTATGGCCCCGGCGTCACGCTCGGCGTGCAGCGCGGCTTCCCCAAGCTCGGCGACGAGGCCTTTCCCGGCCATCTCAACTTCAACAACCGCATCGAGAAAATCCTGAACGATGGCGGCAAGGTCTATGCCTGCCGCTTCGCCCTGCAGGCGCTCTATGGCCATGGCGAGGGCGCGCTGATCCCCGGCATCATCCCGGTCAGCCCGCTGGACGTGCTCGACATCGTGCTGCTCCACCGCCGCGAGAACGCCTTCATCCTCGACACCTGGACGCTGTGACGGCTGTCCCCTGACCGAGCGATCCCGGATCGGCGGCGTGCCGCCATCCGGGATGACGACCAACCGGGAGGCCGAGATGGCCGAGAACAAAGTGACGGAGAAGAAAATCGTCCGCGTCGCCGCGGTGCAGATCGCGCCGGATCTCGACACGCTGGAAGGCACGCTCGCCCGTGTGCTCGCGGCGCTGGACGAGGCGGCGGGCAAGGGCGCGCAGCTCGTCGTCTTTCCCGAAACCTTCCTGCCCTGGTACCCCTATTTCTCCTTCGTCCTGCCCCCGGTGCTGACGGGGGCGGAGCATTTGCGGCTGTACGAACAGGCCGTGCTCATCCCCGGCCCGGTGACGGAGGCGGTGAGCGCCAGCGCCCGCCGGCTCGGCGTGGTCGTCGTGCTGGGGGTGAATGAGCGCGACCATGGCTCGCTTTATAATACCCAGCTGATCTTCGACGCCGATGGCAGCCTGAAGCTCAAGCGCCGCAAGATCACCCCCACCTTCCATGAGCGGATGATCTGGGGCCAGGGCGACGGCGCCGGGCTGAAGGTGGTTGACACGGCGGTCGGCCGCATCGGCGCGCTGGCCTGCTGGGAGCATTACAACCCGCTCGCCCGCTACGCGCTGATGACCCAGCACGAGGAAATCCACGTCGCGCAGTTCCCCGGCTCGCTGGTGGGGCCGATCTTCGCCGAGCAGATCGAGGTGACAATCCGCCACCACGCGCTGGAATCCGGCTGCTTCGTCGTCAACGCCACCGGCTGGCTCACCGAGGAACAGATCGCCCGCATCTCGCCCGAGGAGAAGCTGCGCCGCGCCCTCACCGGCGGCTGCATGACCGCGATCGTCTCACCCGAGGGCAGCCATGTCGTGCCCCCGCTCACCTCGGGCGAGGGCATCCTCGTCGCCGATCTCGACATGGGCCTCATCACCAAGCGCAAGCGGATGATGGATTCGGTCGGCCATTACGCCCGGCCGGAACTGCTCAGCCTCCACCACGACACTCGCCCGGCCGTGCCCGTCCACACCGCTGCCGGGGCCCCTTTCCCCGTCCAGACAGGGAGCGTTTCCGATGAAGCCGATGGATCTCGCCAGCGAACGCGCGCCGCTGCCGACGCAGCAGCTGATCAACGAATTGCAGTCCTACGGGGTGCGGCTGGTTGATCCGCGCGCCGGCGCCGATAGTCGCCGGGGCGGGGCCGGGCCTTCCGACCACAAGGCGATGACGCTCGACGGCATGACGGTGATGGTCCCCGTGCACACCGCGCCGGCCTTCGAGAGCCCCTATCTCGTCGAGAAGCCGGACGCCTATGGCAAGAGCCGCATCAGCCGCGACGGGCTGGTGCTGGGCGAAGTCTCGTTTCCCCTCCAGCCGAAATTCTACGGCCTCACCACCGCCGACGGCATTCCCTATTCCAAGATCGCCGTGCTGCATGGGCGCGATGTGCTGGCGACCACGGTGCTGCAAAGCTGCATCCGCTACCAGAGCCGCACCAAGACCTGCCAGTTCTGCGCCATCGGCCAGTCGCTCGCCGCCGGCCGCACCATCGAGCGCAAGACGCCGGCGCAGCTCGCCGAAGTCGCCAAGGCTGCCGTCGAGCTTGATGGCGTCAAGCACATGGTGATGACGACAGGCACCCCGCCGGGCAAGGACCGCGGCGCGGCGCTCCTTGCCGAGAGCGCGGCGGCGGTGAAGGCGGCGGTGAAGCTGCCCATTCAGGTGCAGTGCGAGCCGCCCGATGACGATGCCTGGTTCGCCCGCATGTCTGAGGCCGGCGCCGACGCGCTCGGCATGCATCTGGAAGCCTGCACGGAGGAGGTGCGTCACCGCATCATGCCGGGGAAGGCGCAGGTGTCGGTGGAGCGCTATTTCGAAGCCTTTGCCGCCGCCGTGCCGGTGTTCGGGCGCGGGCAGGTGTCGACCTATATCCTCGCCGGGCTCGGCGACAGCCGAGAGGACATCCTTTCCGTCTGCGACCGGCTCACCCGCATGGGCGTCTATCCCTTCGTGGTGCCCTTCGTGCCGATTTCCGGCACGCCGCTGGAAAGCCACCCCACGCCCTCGCCCGCCTTCATGAATTCCATCCTCGGTCCGCTCTCGGGGATGCTGCTGGCGACCGGGCTGAAATCCATCGAGGTGAAGGCCGGCTGCGCCAAATGCGGTGCCTGCTCGGCGCTCGCCACCTATGAGCGGCAGGGCGCGGTGACGGGGGGCTGCGCATGATGTACGGCACCTTCCGCCCCTTCCGCGCCGCCGATTTCCAGGTGAAGTTCGCCACCCAGACCTGGGAGAGGCGGGGCGCCGCCCGCCTGCGCCACGAGGTGTTCTGCCAGGAGCAGGGTCTGTTCGCCGGCGATGACCGCGACCCGATCGACGAGCTGGCCATTCCGCTGGTCGCTGTCTCTATGCTGGGTTTGTTAGCCGACGATGTGGTTGGCACGGTGCGCATTCATGAAGCCGCGCCGGGGGAATGGTGGGGCTCGCGCCTCGCCGTGGCGGAGGACTACCGCAAGGTCGGCGCGCTGGGCGCGGCGCTGATCCGTCTCGCCGTCTGTTCCGCCCATGCGCGCGGCTGCACCAGCTTCTTCGCCCATGTGCAGAGCCAGAACGCGCTGCTGTTCCGTCGGCTGCGCTGGGACATCGTGGAGGAGAAGCAGCTGCACGGCCGGCCGCATGTGCTGATGCGCGCCGATCTCGCGCATTACCCGCCGATCCATGACGCGGAAACCGGCTTCCATGCCCAGCCGCGCCGGGCGGCGTGAGGAGGGGAGGGGGCGCATGTCACTCACTCTCGCCCGCCCCGCCGCGCGCCGGCTCGACTTCTCCGGAGTGGCCTTCTCCGAGGTGGTGAGCCGGCTACACGCCTCGGCGGGCCTTGCCTCCAAGGCCGATATCGCCCGCGCCGCCGCGCGCCTCGGCTTTGACGGGCGCGAGGCCATCCGCGTCGGCGACGATTGCGCGGCGATCCCCGATGGCGAGGGCTATCTGCTCTTCGCCATCGAAGGCTTCATGAACGGGTTCGTCGCCGCCGATCCCTGGTTCGCCGGGTGGTGCGGGGTGATGGTCAATCTCTCCGACATCGCCGCCATGGGCGGGCGCCCGCTGGCGGTGGTGGACGCGGTGTGGGCCAAGGGCGAGGACGGCGCCGCCCCGGTGCTGGAGGGGCTGCGTGCCGCCTCAGCCCGCTTCGGCGTGCCCATCGTCGGCGGCCATACCAATCTGGCGAGCGAGCAGGGCCAGCTCTCCGTCGCCGTGCTCGGCCGGGCGAACAAGCTCCTCACCTCCTTCGACGCCCGCCCCGGCGAGGTTCTGGTGGCGGCCATCGACCTGCGCGGCCGCTACCGCGAACCCTTTTCCAATTGGGACGCCGCCACCGACGCCCCGGCGGAACGGCTGCGCGGCGATCTCGACCTGCTCCCTCGCCTCGCCGAGGCGGGGCTGGCCCGCGCCGCCAAGGACATCAGCCAGGCGGGGCTAGTCGGCACCGCCGCCATGCTGGCGGAGGGGTCCGGGGTCGGCATCGAGATCGATCTCGACGCGGTGCCGGCGCCCGAAGGGGTCGATCCCGTGCGCTGGCTGATGACCTTTCCGAGCTTCGGCTACATCATCACAATCGGACACACTGTCCTTCCCATCGTACTCACCAGCCTCGCCGAACGCGGCATTGCGGCCGCAGCGGTCGGCACCGTCACGGCGGAACGGAAAGTCACAATTCGCCAAGGGCTTGAGTGCGACACCGTGTGGGATTTCGCCCGCGCGCCGCTCATCGGCTGCGGGCCGGCGGAGGACGCGGCATGAAGCGACCCCTGCGCATCGCCATTCTCGCCCATTCCACCAACCCGCGCGGCGGCGTCGTCCACGCGCTGGAGCTCGGCGAAGCGTTGGTACGACTGGGTTTCGAGGCCGTCGTGCACGCGCCGGACCCGCGCGGCGCGGGCTTTTTCCGCCCCAGCCTGTGCGAGACCGTGAGCGTCCCCGCCGCGCCGGCGCCAAGCGACGTGGCGGCGATGGTGCGTCAGCGCGCGGACGAATATGTCCATTATTTCAATGCTTTGGAGCATCGCCGCTTCGATGTGTTCCACGCCCAGGACGGCATATCCGCTAACGCGCTGGCGACGCTGAAGGAGCGGGGCCTCATCTCCAGCTTCGCCCGCACCGTGCATCATGTCGACGCCTTCCGCGATCCCGACCTTAAGGCCTTGCAAAATCGATCGATTCGCGCCGCCGACCGGCATTTCGTCGTCAGCCATCTCTGGCAGGACCTGTTGCGCGAGAGCTTCGGGATCGATGCCGTTCTGGTCGGAAACGGCATTGATATCAAGCGCTTCACGCCCAAGCCCGACGGGCGCGAGGCGGCGCTGGCGGCCCGTCTTGGCCTCGGGCCCGGGCCCGTCGTGCTCAGCGTCGGCGGTGTCGAAGCCCGCAAGAACAGCTGCCGGATTCTGGAAGCCTTCCGGCAGCTCCGCGCCCTGCATCCGCGCGCGCAACTCGTCATCGCCGGCGGCGCCAGCGTGCTCGACCATCATGATTATCTCAATGAATTCAGGGGCTTGCTTGCCAAATCCGGCCTGCCGACGGAGGCGGTCATCCGCACCGGGCCGCTGCCGCAGGAGGACATGCCGGCGCTCTATCGCCTCGCCGACGTGCTCGCCTTCGCTTCGGTGAAGGAGGGGTTCGGCCTGGTGGCGCTGGAGGCCATGGCTTGCGGCGTGCCAACCGTGGTGTCGGCCATTGCGCCTTTCACCGAGCATATCCTGGAGTCGGAAACGGTCTGGTGCGACCCGCTGCATCCCGCTTCCATCGCCGACGCGCTTATGCTCGCCTTGCAGCCGCAAACCCTTGAGCGTCTTGCGAAAAAGGGGCCGATGGCTGCCGCCCGCCACGACTGGGCCGCCACGGCGCGGGCGCATCTTTCCACCTATGAGCGCCTCGCGGAGCCGGTCCATGCCTGAAATGCGCTTCACCATCCGCTGGCCGGACGGTTCGATGGAGAGCTGCTACTCGCCCTCGCTGGTCGTGAAGGACTATCTAACTCCCGGACAAAGCTACACTTTGGCGGATTTTCTCGCGCGCAGCCGCGAAGCTCTCACGATCGCCAGCGCCCGTGTCGAGGCCCGCTACGGCTTTCCCTGTTCGCGCGCCATTGGCCAGCTCGCCCGGCTGGAGCGGGCGGGCCAAGCCTATGCCACCCATCCCGATGCCCGCGTCGCCGTCGAGACGTTCGCGGAATGAGCCGGAGCCATCCCATGAACGAGAATCGTATCGCGCATTATCCCGTGGTCATTGTCGGGGGCGGGCAGGCAGGTCTGTCGACCAGCTACCACCTCACCGCGGCCGGTATTGAGCATCTGGTGCTGGAGAAGCGCACGGCCATGCACGCCTGGGAAAGCCAGCGCTGGGATAATTTCTGTCTCGTCACCCCGAACTGGCAATGTGACCTGCCGGGCCATCCCTATGCCGGACCAGACCCGGACGGCTTCATGAAGAAGGACGAAATACTCGCCTATCTCAAGGGGTTCCGCGCCAAGGTCGATCCGCCGATCCGCGAGGGGGTGACGGTGCGCCGGGTCAGCCGGCGGGCGGAAGGGGGTTTTCTCGTCGCCACCTCCGCCGGCGATGTCAGCGCTGACGCGGTCGTCGTGGCCTCCGGCGGCTATCACGAGCCGATCGTGCCGCGCATGGCCGAGCGCCTGCCGCCATCGCTCGTGCAACTCCATTCCGCCGAATACCGCAATGCCGGCCAGCTGCCGGATGGCGCGGTGCTGGTCGTCGGCTCCGGCCAGTCCGGCGCCCAGATCGCCGAGGACTTGCACCTTGCCGGCCGCAAGGTCTTCCTGGCGGTGGGCAATGCCCCGCGCTGCGCCCGCTTCTATCGCGGTCGCGATGTCGTCAGCTGGTTGGCCGACATGGGCTATTACGACATGCCGGTGGAGCAGCACCCCCTGCGCGAAGGGGTGCGCGACAACACCAATCATTACGTCACCGGCCGCGACGGCGGGCGCGACATCGACCTGCGCCGCTTCGCGACGGAAGGGATGGAACTATTCGGCGTGCTGCGGGAATTCGATGGCACGAACCTCCTGTTCGACACGAATCTTGCCGAGGCGCTGGACGATGCCGATCGCACCTATAACGGCATCAACGCCGCCATCGACAAGCACATCGCGGAAAAAGGCCTCACCGCGCCGCCGCCCTCGGTTTACACGCCGGTGTGGCAGCCGGAGCGGGAACGGCCCGCGCTCGATCTCGCCGCCTCCGGCATCGCCGCCATCATCTGGTGCATCGGTTTCCGGCCCGATTTCCGCTGGCTCGACGCGCCGGTGTTCAATGGCGCCGGCCATCCCCAGCACCGGCGGGGGGTAACCGCGCAGGAGGGCATCTATTTCATCGGCCTGCCCTGGCTCCACACATGGGGCTCCGGCCGCTTCGGCAGCGTTGGGCGCGACGCCGCCCACATCGTCGCCCACATCGCCGAGCGCCGCGCCAACGCTGAAGCTGCCCTCGCCGACCGGGACACCGCCGCATGAATATCGCGCTCTCCCCGGAGGGGCTTGCCCCGACAGAAGCTTTCGTCGCGGAGGAGACGCTGCTGCTCGGCATGCCGCAGCTCTGCCTGGCCGGCCTCTCCGAGGTCTGGCTGTTGAAAGAGCTCGGCCACCGGCACTGGATGGGTCTGGCGCAGCTGGCGGGCCGGGCCGTTCCCGATTTCCGCGCGGCCGATGGCGCGCCGGTCTATGCCGCGTTCCGAGCGCTCTCGGTGGAACAGGCGGACTTCGGCGCGCTGGGCGAGAACGACCGATTGACCATCCGCACCACCCTATGCCGCCTGACCCACACGCAATGTGCCAGCCGGCACGAACTGACCTGTCAGGGCCGGCCGGTCGGCACGGTGAATCTTGTCTCCACCTTTGTGCGCCGGGCGCCTGGAGGCGGCAATCATACCGTGGCGCGCGTGGCGCTGGAGGCGTTTCCCACCTGCATTCCGCCCATCATGTCGCCCGGCCGCGCCAGCGAATCGCTCGCCGCCCGCGCCGCGACCTTCCGCAGCACCGGAGCGGTGCCGGAGGCCCGGTTCGCTGCCGCCGGTATCGTCGAGGACGCGCTGATAACCTTCGATCCCTGCCCCGCGCAGGATTTCAACGGCGCCGGCTTTCTCTATTTCTCAAGTTTCATAGCTCTGGTTGATCGCGCCGAGTGGCATTTCGACGGCCGGCCGGCACCCCGGGCGACCACGCGCCGGCGCGAGGTCTATTTTCACGGAAACATCGATCCGGGCGAGCGCGTCGCGGTCCGCCGCCTGAAGGACGAGCACGGCGCGAATGAACGCATCCATCACTATCGGCTGGAGCGTGCGAGCGATGGCCTGCATCTCGCCGACGCCTTCACACAGCGTGTCTTCTGATAGTCCGCCACGGGGTCCGGCCGGCCGAACGTGGCGCCGTCAACAGGCTGTGAGAAATCCTGCGGGACCCCGTTGCAATCTCCGCGAGGCTGGGGCATAGAGGCGTCCCGTTCGGGGCGGCAACGAAAGCCGACACGGACGACGGAGCGGGCGGGTGTAGCTCAGGGGTAGAGCACAACCTTGCCAAGGTTGGGGTCGTGGGTTCGAATCCCATCGCCCGCTCCAAATTTTCCCAAGAAAATCAGATAGTTAGCAAACGCCCTTCGGGGCGTTTTCTGCTTACCGGCAACAGCTCTGCCATTTCGGTAAGCAGGCGGTAAGCGCGGCAGGGAAAGCCGTGGCGCGCTCCAGCGGAGGCGCCCGCCCTGTCCGACCGGTCAGCGAAAGCGCGGACAAGCGGTGCGGCTATTCGGCAGACCACCTCTCCCGCGTACGGGATGTCCTTTCGCCCACTGAGAGTGAGAGGTAGGACCGGAATCCCGCGACGGGTTGAGGGCCGGAGGAGGGCTTCCGGCGCCCGTCATGGAGTCAAGGCTGAGGTCATCCATCGCCGAGGTCCTTGGCGATCCTTCGAGGCCGTCGAGGTTGCCACGCTGACCTGGGTCGACTGGTTCAACCATCTCTGGCTGCTGCAGGAGAGTTCTTTCGGGATAATTTCAGATCACACCTCCCGGACTGTCGGGCAGACCCACCCCAAAGCCCTCAGGGCGGCAAAGTGTGAGAGGCAGGTCTGGATTTCCGTGACGGGTTGAGGGCCGGGAGAGAGGCTTCCGGCGCCCGTCATGGAGGTTGATCCCCATGAACATGCAGGTTCTGGATGCCGGTCGTGATGCCAGCAGCGGCTACAAGGTGGAGGTCACCCGCGGCGAGCGGGTCGGCCGCGTGTCTTCGGAGTGGTTCTCCCGGCCGGATGATGAGCGGTTCCTGTCGCTCGGCGAAATGGCCGCGATGGTGCGGGGGCGTGCTGATCACAGTCGGTCGCGCCTGGTGGAGACGTCGCGTATCCATGTGGAGGCGAGCCGCTCCAATGCCGAGCGGTTGGCGCTGGTCATTCCCGGGGCGGATGCCCCCGTCGAGCCGAACCATTGGTCCTTCGGCCAGCTCGCGGCCCAGATCGGGGCCCCGGCCGCCTATCTGCGCCAGCTTCCAGCCGCGCTGGCCGGCATTAATCTGCAATATGGTCTGACCTCGCACCGCGCCGAGCAGATCAAGACCTATGAGACCGCCAATGGCCGCGTCGAGCTGCGCGCGGTGACCGGCCCGGACTATGGCCGGATCTACGATCACGAGCTGGTCGAAGCGGTGCAGCGCATTGCCGGCAACGGCACCGGCGACACGCGCTGGAAGGTGCCGGGCGTGCTCGACTGGTCGACGGGCATCTACAATCCGCGTGTGGACATCACCAGGGATACGACGACGCTCTATGCCTCCGACCGCGACGTCTTCCTGTTCCTGGTTGACGACCTCAACCCGATCGAGGCCGGGCGTTTGCCCGACGGCTCGCCGGACCTCTATTTCCGGGGCTTCTACTGCTGGAACTCGGAGGTGGGGGCCAAGACGCTCGGCATCGCGAGTTTCTATCTGCGTGCCGTCTGCCAGAACCGCAATCTCTGGGGTGTCGAGGATTTCCAGGAGATCACCATCCGCCACTCCAAATACGCCGCCTCGCGCTTTGCGCACGAGGCAGCGCCGGCACTCACCCGCTTCGCCAATTCCTCGCCCATGCCCTTCGTCAACGGCATCAAGGCGGCACGGGAGAAGATCGTGGCGCGCACCGACGAGGACCGCAGCGACTTCCTCCGCAACCGGGGCTTCTCCAAGGCCGAGACCGCCAGGATCATCGACACGGTGCTGGCCGAGGAGGGGCGCAAGCCCGAGAGCATCTTCGACTTCGTGCAGGGCATCACCGCGGTCGCACGCGCCAAGCCCCACCAGGATGCAAGGCTCGATCTTGAGGGCCGGGCAAAGAAGCTGCTCGATCGGGCAGCCTGACTTCCGGAAAGCCGGAGATGTGGAGATCCGTGTCTCCGGCTTTCTGCTTGTGCGGTTCTGCGGCGCTGCCCTCCAGAGTGAGAGGGCGGCGCTGCGCTTCGTGACGGGTTGGAGGCCGAGAGAGAGGCTCTTGGCCGCCCGTCGCGGAGATGCCTTCCATGGCGACCAATGTTCAGAAGATCACGCTCTCGCCCTCGCGTGACATCCCCTTCAACAAGCTGCTGCTCAGCCAGTCGAACGTCCGGCGCATCAAGGCTGGGGTCTCGATCGAGGAACTGGCTGAGGACATCGCCCGCCGTGGCCTGCTGCAGGGCCTGAGCGTGCGGCCTGTGGTTGACGACACCGGCGTCGAGACCGGCATGTTCGAGATCCCGGCCGGCGGACGGCGCTATCGGGCGCTGGAAGTGCTGGTGAAGCAGAAGCGCCTCGCCAAGACCGCGCCGGTGCCCTGTGTCATCCGGGAGGGCGGCATCGCCGAAGAGGATTCGCTCGCCGAGAATGTCCAGCGCGCGCCGCTGCATCCGCTCGACCAGTTCCGCGCATTTCTGGCGCTGCGCGAGAAGGGGCAGTCCGAGGAAGAGATCGCCGCCGCCTTCTTCGTCTCCGTCGGCGTGGTGAAGCAGCGTCTCAGGCTCGCCTCGATCTCTCCGGTGCTGTTGGAGGTCTATGCCGAGGACGACATGACGCTCGACCAGCTCATGGCCTTCACCGTTTCCGGCGACCATGCGCGCCAGGAACAGGTCTTCGAGCGGCTGAAGACCTCCTATGACAAGCAGCCCTATGCCATCCGCCGCATGCTGACCGAGGGTGCTGTCCGCGCCTGTGACAAGCGCGCCCAATTCATCGGTCTCGAGGCCTATATCGAGGCCGGCGGCACCATCCTGCGCGACCTGTTCCAGGGCGATGATGGCGGATGGCTGCAGGATGTCGCGCTCGTCGACCGGCTTGTGGCTGAGAAGCTCAAGGCCGAGGCCGACGCTGTCGCTACCGAAGGATGGAAGTGGGTCGAGGTGGCCCCTGACTTCGCCTATGGCCACACCTACGGCCTGCGACAGCTGCGCGGCGAGACCATCCCGCTCACCACTGAGGAGGAAGCGAGCCGCGATGCCCTCCAGGCGGAATATGATCGCCTGTCCACGGAATACGCCGAGGCGGATGAACTGCCGGAGGAGGTCGACGCGCGGCTCGGCGAGATCGAGACGGCGATCGAAGCCTTCGAGGCGCGTCCGATCGCCTTCGATCCGGCGGAGGCGGCGCGCGCCGGCGCCTTCGTCAGCATCGCCCATGATGGGTCGGTGCGCATTGAGCGCGGCTATGTGCGGCCTGAGGACGAACTGCCGGCTGAGCCCGAACTCGCCGTGGAGGACGCGGGGCCGCGCCTTGCCGCCGCTGCGGCCACGAGGGCGGGCGATGCTGTTACAGCCGATACGCTGGCGCCCGAACTCGAGGAGGACGAAGGGCTGTCTGCGCTCTCGGACCGGCTCATGGCCGAACTGACCTCGCACCGCACGCTCGGCCTGCGTCAGGCGCTGGGCGAACGGCCGGACGTGGCCTTCCTCGCCGCCCTGCATGCCCTGACGCTGAAGAGCTTCTACCGTTACGGCTCGGATAGCTGCCTCGAACTCGACCTGAAGAGCATCGCCTTCAGCGCGCAGGCGCCGGGGCTGAACGACAGCGCCTCGGCCGCGGCGATCCACGCCCGGCATGATGGCTGGGCCAAGGTCCTGCCGAAGGACTCGGCCGATCTCTGGGAGGCTCTGCGGGACTGGGACAGCGACAGCCGCTCCAGCCTGTTCGCCCATGTGGTGAGCCTGTCGGTGAATGCTGTTCATGAGGCCTGGAACCGGCGCCCCCGCGCCCTCCACCATGCGGATCAACTCGCCCGCGCCGTCGACCTCGACATGGCGGCCGCCGGGTGGAGGCCGACCGTGGACAATTTCCTCGGCCGGGTCACCAAGGCCCGCATTCTGCTGGCGGTGTGCGAGGCCAAGGGGTCGCGCGTTGCGGACCGCATCGCGCACCTGAAGAAGGGCGACATGGCCCGCGAGGCCGAAACGTTGCTGGCTAATACCGGCTGGCTGCCGGAACCGCTGCGCGGAGCCGAACCCGCCGTTGGCGAGGATACGGCGGCGCAGGACGGCACAACGGCCATGGGCGAAGACGAGAGTCTTGAGGATACTGAAGACACCACGGACATCCCCCCTGCCGTGGCGGCGGAGTAACCCTCACCACGATCCTGAACCTCGGCCCGCCGGCTCTGTCGGCGGGCCTTTGTTTTTGAAAAGCTCGCCATGTCCGGGATTGCTCAACATCTGTCGCGCCGGCTCGCCGATCGGGCCGAAGCCGTTTGCCGTCACTATCTCTCCAATGGGCGCCGGGAGGGCCGCTACTGGCTCGTCGGCGATGTCCGCAACACGCCCGGCCGCTCGCTCTTCGTCCGGCTCCACGCATCCGCGAAGGGCCCGGCGGGCAAATGGACCGATGCCGCCACCGGCGAACATGGCGATCTTCTCGATGTCATCCGGGGATCGCTGGGGCTCCTCGACTTCGCTGACGTTGCCGAGGAAGCGCGGACCTTTCTCAACCTGCCGCATCCCGAACCGGAGCCCGCAGCACCACGTCGCTGCGTCACGCCGGCTCCATCAGGTTCGATCGAAGCGGCACAGCGGCTGTTCGCTATGTCGCGGCCCATCGCCGGGACCCTCGCACAGACGTATCTGCGCCGACGCGGCATTACGCTTCTGCACGGAACCGGAAACCTGCGCTTCCACCCGCGCTGCTACTACAGGCCTGACGACGGCCCGACCGAGACCTTGCCCGCCATGATCGCCGCCGTCACCGATCTCACGGGCAGGATCACTGGCGTACACCGCACCTGGCTCGCCCCCGACGGTTCGGACAAGGCCCCAGTCGACACGCCGCGCAAGGCGATGGGCGATCTGCTCGGGTCTACCGTTCGCATCGGTGTGCCCGACACCGTGATGGCAGCGGGCGAAGGCATCGAGACCTTGCTGTCGCTCCGGCAGGTTCTGCCGAGCATGGCGATGGCGCCGGCGCTCTCGGCAGCACATCTGGCCGCCATCCTGTTCCCGCCTGCCCTGAGGCGGCTCTACATCGTCAGCGACAACGATCCTGCCGGTGACGCCGCGCGGGACACGCTGATCGAACGGGCGAACGCTGAGGGGATCGAGGCCATTCCATTGTCGCCAGCGCTCGGAGACTTCAACGAGGATCTCCAGCGGCTCGGTATCGATGCGCTCCGGATGGGTGTTCGGGTGCAACTCGTCCCGGAAGATGTCGTGCGCTTCATGAGCCTGGCCCCATAGCCGAAACGGGCTGAACCGCGATGCGTGGCCGCCATGCCTGCAAGGATGCGTCAGTAACGGCAAGAGGACCGCGCCTTGCGCCTTCGAGAGGGCGATCGGCCGTCAGCCGGGCCGGATAAGCAATGGCTGCCGCCGACGATTTTCCGGCGCGGCCTTCGGGCCGCTTTCCATCGCGAAGCAAAATCGCCGGCTTGTCGCCATCCTCCGCTGGCGCTGCGGCCCTGTGCGCTTTTCCGGCATGGTCTTGTCCCGAAACCGGTTCCCACTTTCGGGGACCATGCCCGTGCTCCGGGTGCAGGTCCGTCCCGACCGACGGCTTCGTCGCCATGAAGGCCGCCACGGCAGGCGGTCCAAACCGACGGAGCATCCCATGAGCGCGCATGACGACCACGAGCCGCACCACGTCTCATCGCCGACCGACCACCTGATCCAGGAATTGCAGCTCCACGGCCATCGTCCCTCCGAGGACGAGCGCGACCAGCGCCCGCCACCGGAGGACCGCCACATCGAAGGCGCCGTTGCCGACATCTTCGATGCCCTGGTCGCAACGATCACCGACACCAGCCTCGATGCCGAGCTTCCCGATCTCCTCTGGTCGACCGTCAACATGTTCCACCGCGCCGTGGACCGGATCGAACAGAAGCTCGACGACAATGAGCAGGCCCAGAAGCAGCTTCAGCGCGAACAGGACGGCTCGGAGGTGAAGTCACTGGAGCTCGAGCGCCTGATCGACATCGGCATGAACCTGATCGGCCGGCGCGACGGCATGGAAACCTTCCGCGAGGCCGCCGCCGACCGCTACCGTATCGCCACCGGCTCGCCCTGGACGCCACGGGCCGGATCACGGGTCAACCATCGGCACCTCACCGCATCGCTGATCGACAGCCGGGATTTTCTCGCCGCCAGGAGGCGCGCGGATAGCGAGGTGCTCGTGCCCGTCGGGCCGAAGATCGCCTTCTCGGGCGGCGACACTGCCGATCACAGGCAGATCTGGGCCAAGCTCGATCAGATCCACGCCAAGCACCCGGACATGGTGCTGCTGCATGGCGGCTCGCCTAAAGGCGCCGAAAAGATCGCATCCCTCTGGGCCGACAGCCGCAAGGTGCCGCAGGTGGCCTTCAAGCCCGACTGGACGAAGCACGCCAAGGCGGCGCCCTTCAAGCGCAACGACCAGATGCTGAACGTGGTGCCGATCGGGGTCGTGATCTTTCCCGGCACCGGCATTCAGGACAATCTGGCCGACAAGGCCCGTAAGATGGGCATCCCGGTCTATCGCTTCGGAACTGGTGGCGCATAAGCGCCGCCAAGCCCGCCATCTTGAACGTGATGGCGTTTTCTCTATTTTGCTATCAACGCTATCGGCCTTACTGGAGGCGCCATCATGCCCGCAGTGACGATCCGCAACCTCTCCGAGGCGACGCACCGTGCCCTCAAGGTGCGCGCGGCACAGCACGGCCGCAGCACCGAAGCCGAGATGCGCGACATCCTAGAGACCGCCGTTCGCCCTGACACGCGTCTTCGGCTCGGCACGGCGCTCGCGGAGCGCAGCCGCCGTCTCGGCCTAACCAATGAGGACATCGACGCCCTCAGCCCGGCGCGCGACAGGACGCCCGACGAGCCGATGAGCTTCGAGTGATCCTTCTCGACACCAATGTCATCTCGGAGGCGATGAAGCCCACGCCCGACGACACCGTGCGGGCGTGGCTCGACGAGCAGGCGGCCGAGACGCTCTATCTCTCCAGCGTCACCATTGCCGAGCTGTTGTATGGCATCGGTGCGCTGCCTGCGGGCAAGCGCCAAGACCGGCTCACCGAAGCCCTGGATGGGCTGATGGAGCTGTTCGCTGACCGTGTCCTGCCGTTCGATATCGCTGCCGCACGACGCTATGCCGACCTCGCCGTGAAGGCGCGTGCGGCCGGGAAGGGCTTTCCGACGCCCGACGGCTATATCGCCGCAATCGCAGCCTCCCGGGGCTTCACTGTGGCCACGCGCGATACCAGCGCATTCGACGCCGCCGGTGTGGCGGTCATCAATCCGTGGAACGTGGAACGGTGACGACCTGCCACAGTCAGCACGTGTTGAACCTGACAACGCTTCGGAAGCGACCTGCGCAGTAACCCGCCATCACGGTCTCCTGACCGGACGACCATCCCCGCTTCACGACGCTGATCCTTGGGTCCAGCCGATGGCCTGACGCCATCAACCCATGAAGGGTCGGACTACGCTGCGCGTGCCGCCGCTCCGGCTGCGCCGGACACGGTGATTGCGGCCACCGGCCGGCCCTTTCGGGCGCCTGTCAGCGGGGGATGGACCTCCGCTCGCGCAGGAGCCAGGTCGATGTCCGCCCAGATCGCTCACGCCTTCGCCTTCAGCCTCGCCACCACCCTGATGGCCACCGTCGTCATCTTCCGCGCCGGCGACGGCACGCTCTCCGTCGCCCCGGCTGCAGAATATGATGGCGACGAAGCCGCCATCGTCCGCGAAATCGACCCCTTCGCCTCTTGAGAGGCGAACAGGCGGCCATGAACGGCGGAGACGGCGTGCGCTCTTGCTCTGACGCCGACGCCAATCTCGCCGGTGCATCGTGGTGGTGGAGGCGCTTCGATCTGATTTTATGGAGCCGCCCCCATGATCTTCATCGGCATTCTCCTCAGCATGGCGACAATCGCATTCTTCTGCTGGCTGCTCTTCACGCTGGCGGTATTCGCGTTGCCGCTGTTTGCGGGCATCACGGCGGGCACATGGGCCTATGGCACCGGCGCCGGATGGCTCGGCGTTGTTGTCGGCCTTGTGGCCGCTGGCCTGACTTACGCCCTCGGCCAGTTCCTATTCGCGATCGTCCGCCCGATCTGGGCGCGTCTGCTCATCGTTGCCGTGTTCGTCGTCCCGGCTGCGGCGGCAGGCTTCCACGCCACCCATGGCATCGTGAAGCACACCATGCCCTCGCAGACGTGGCAGATGGTGTTTTCGATCATCGGAGCCGGCGTGGTTGGCATTGTCGCCTTCGTGCGGATCACCGGAAGGAAGGCGTTCCGCCCTTCTGACGGGCACAGCTCCCCTCCCTGACGCCGCGATAGCCGTTCGGCGCACCAGACAGCGAACGGCATATCGTCCGCGTCAACCGGCTGGGCCGGGAGGGAGCGGAGATCCGGCGCGCCGGCTTCGCCCTCTAATGCGGCAAGATTGGTGAGCGTGGAGGACGGCGGCCGCGTCGCAGCCGAAAGCCCCCTTGGGGCAGAGCATTCGCGACGTTGGCGGGACGAGGAATGCGCAGCTTGGCCAAGCTCAGGCTATCGTCCGCCGATGCTCGCCGGTCGGGTCTCGATATCCGGCGCGAAGGCCAAACCATCTCCCTCATCCATCCGCCCGTGCCCGCTCCAGACGGCCTCTTCAATGGCCTGATCTGGCCGAAGGACGGCTGCGCCTCGAGCGCCTATGCCACAACGGCTGGTCCCGACTTTCTTCCCCTGCCGACGCCCACCCCGCGCGCTGCGCGGGGACCCCGGATCGCTGTCATTCCTCGCGCAGCAACAAAGTCGCGCCTGCGCCGTCCTCCGCTGCGCTGCGGTCGCAATCCTCACCCCATCGCGCGAGCGCGATGGGGACCCCGAGGCGATGTGGCGTCGCTCGCCTCCGGCCTCTCGATCGCCATCGAGGCCGCAATGGTGCGGGCTCAGAAGACAGGACGGAGACGGAACATGGCCACCATCGGCACCTTCAAGAAGACCGGCACCAACGAGTTCACCGGCGACATCGTGACCCTCGGCGTGCAGGCCCGGGGCGTGCGCATCGTCCCCGACACCCGCGCCACCGGCGAAAACGCCCCCAGCCACCGCGTCCTGGTCGGCCGCGCCGAGATCGGCGCCGCCTGGTCCAAGCGCTCCACCGAGGGCCGCGACTATCTGGGCCTCAAGCTCGACGATCCGAGCTTCACCGCCGCCATCTACGCCAACCTCTTCGACGACGAGGACGGCGAGAATTTCTCCCTCATCTGGTCCCGCCCCAACGGGCGCCGCGGCGACTGACGTGCGGGCCGCGTCTCCGGCCACCAAGGCCGGGGACGCACTCCATCGGCAAGCAGCGAATTTCGCGATGGCTAAAATCGAGCCCTACTTGCCGTCCTCGAGATCGGTCTCGATCCTGTCTGTCGGCTCGCGCAGGAGCAGGTCGGAGGCCTCGACGCCGAGAACCGAGGCGAGCCGCTGCACCACATCGATGCTGGCGTTGTAAACGCACCGCTCGAGCGAGCTGATATAGGTGCGATCAATGTCCGCGAGGTGCGCAAGCTCCTCCTGCGACAGCCCCTTGGCCAGCCGCAAGGCCTTCAGATTGCGCGCGAACACCTCTCGGATCTCCATGGCCGAGAGAGCAGTCGCTTGATGAGTATTTCACCACGGAGTATTCTCTACATCGCACTCGCCACGGTCTGACAGCGGTCGCCGAGTGCCTCGCATCGTCAGTGCCAAAGAGACCGTGGATCAGGTGTGCGCACCGGCGACGCAGCGTTCGGCTTTATGAGCACGCATGATAGAATGATCCCAAATTGCAGCCCCACGCCGTCGCCGACGGCTTGGTTTGCGACAGAAGAAACGGCAGCCTGCGGGGGATGGACGTGGCCAAGGCGTTTGATGATAAGGCGCCGTCCGGTCAGGAACTGACCGCCTATGACCGCACCCATATCAAGCTCTATATGCGCCTCCTCGACGCGACCACTGAGGGAGCCGACTGGCAGGAAGTGGTGGTCGTTCTGTTCGGGATTGATCCGGCGCAGGAGCCTGCCCGCGCCCGCGCGGTGCATGACAGCCATCTGGAGCGCGCCCGCTGGCTCGCCCAGACAGGCTATCGCGATCTGCTCCCACATCGCGTGAACTGAAGCGCCGCTATCCAGGTGATGCGTGCGACGCATCACCTGTTGCCTGTGAGGTGAGTTCTGCCCGGCAATACAATCTTCAATTGATGACCCCACGGCATGCACCGTCTGGGAGTCGCTCATGAAGCCCGATACGTCGCGCTGGCGAGACCGTCGGACCTACGACTATTTCGATGATCTCTCGGTAGAGGGATTGGCCTGGGAGTGCCTGAGGCGGGATCCATCCTACCAGCAGGCCTATCGCGGCCTCATGGAGACCGGCAACACGGCGGCGTCTCTCCCAGCCGAGGCCGAGCATCTCTGGGGGTTACGATGTCCCCGCGAAACCCTCGCTCCCCGCGACCTGTCAGCCGGTCCACTGGTCCCCACGGATCAACCCGGCCGTCACCGTCCTCACCGAGTTTCCCCACCATCTGCGGAGCACCGGCACGGCGCCTCGCGCTGTGCCTGCCGAAACACCTGACCATGCGGCGCCGCCGCACCTTCTGCTTTCCGGCATAGAACCGGGCGCATCGATCGCCGCCCTGATCCCCTTTGACGACGACCTGCCCGGCCGCATCGAGGCGCTGAACCGCCTCTGGCATGCGCACCGTGGGAAGCCCGTGCCACCCGACACCCGCATGACCCGCCAGCAGCGCGGACGCCTGCGGCTGATGCTTCAAGCCTGCGACGGACGAAACCGGGGCGCGAGCTACCGCGCAATCGCTGAGGCCCTGTTCGGCATCGAGCGTGTCGCGGCCGATCCCTGGAAGACGTCTCCCCTGCGCGACCGCGTCATTGGCCTCGTGGAAGGCGGCACCGGCCTGATCGCCGGCGGCTATCTGCGGCTGTTCCGTCATCGCCGCCGGGCGTGACGGGGTGGGGATTTTAGCCCCCCAATCTTCCCCATCCCTCCCGACATTCCTCCTCCGCCACCGTGGTCACCGTCCGCCGCCGCACTCCGGCGGCTCCCGCCACGCCCACGGAGGCCCGCTCCATGCGACCCGATCTCGCCACCCTCCCGCCGCGCTATCTGCGCACCAAGGAAGCCGCCGAGTTTCTCAGTCTGTCGGCCCGCACGCTGGAAAAGCACCGCACCTATGGCACCGGTCCCGCCTATCGCAAGCTCGGCGGGCGTGTCGTCTATTCCATCGACGACCTGCAGGCCTGGACCGAGCGCGGCGCGGTCACCTCGACATCCGATCCGCGCGGCACCGTCCTGCCGGCCAAGCGCCATGCGCTTGCCGCCGGTTCGTTCGCCGGCCGCGCCGCACGCTGAACGCCCCACCCATGGCGGCGCGGCATCACAGCCTCTCGGAGCGCGGACAGCTGGATCTGTTCCGCGCCCTGCCAGGCGACTTCGCGCCACGAGATGCGCAGGATCTCATGGCCTATCCCTTCTTCTCCCTCTCCAAGACGCCGCGCGTTGCACCGATCGATTTCCGGACCGGCAGCATCGCCATCCGGGTCGAGGCCGTGCCTGACCACGGCATGGCGACGATCTGGGACGCCGATATTCTCATCTGGGCGGCAAGCCAGATCGTCGAGGCGCGCGACGCGGGGCTGCGCACCTCGCGCCTCATGGCGGCGACGCCTTATGAGATCCTCACCTTTGTCGGGCGCGGCACCTCCCTGCGGGATTATCAGCGCCTTAAGGCCGCGCTCGACCGCCTCCAGTCGACGACCGTGTCGACCACGATCCGTCAACCAGCCGAAGGACGCCGGCACCGCTTCTCCTGGATCAATGAATGGCAGGAACGGACCGACCGCAACGGCCAGCCCGACGGCGTCGACCTCATCCTGCCAGACTGGTTCTACCGTGCCGTACTCGACGATGCGCTCGTGCTCACCATCGACCGCGCCTATTTCGGGCTGACGGGCGGACTGGAGCGCTGGCTCTACCGTCTGGTGCGCAAGCATGGCGGGCACCAGGACCACGGCTGGAGCTTCGACGTCGCTCACCTCCACGCCAAATCCGGTAGCCTCTCGCCCCTCAAGCACTTCGCCTATGACCTGCGCGCGATCGTCGGCCGCCAGGCGCTGCCCGGCTACCGGCTCGGCATGCGCCGCCAGACGGACGGTGCCGACCTCCTGTCCTTCGCCGAGATCGACGCTACACGCCTTGCCCTGCCAACCCGCCGCCGTCTCGCGGCCATCCGATCTGGGGACAAGCTGTGAATCATCTCGTGCTATCGGGGACCAGCACCCTCGTGCCATCAGGGACCGGATCCTCGTGCTATCGGGGACCAAAATCGACGATTCAGTCTTCTGAATCAGAGGCTTCCGGCGTCCGTAACTTCTCTAACCCGGATTCCTTCGGAATCCTTCTAACGGAACAACGCCATTCTACTACGACGAGCGCGTCCCCGGTGAACGTGCGGAGCGCGCCATGATCGTCGCGCTCCTCAACCAGAAGGGCGGGGTCGGCAAGACGACACTTGCGCTGCATCTCGCCGGGCAATGGGCCCGGCAAGGACAGCAGATCACGCTGATCGATGCCGATCCGCAGGGCTCCAGCCTCGACTGGTCGGAGCAGCGCAGCCGCGAGGGCCTGCCGCGGCTGTTCGGTGTCGTCGGCCTCGCCCGCGACACCCTGCACCGGGAGGCGCCGGAGCTCGCGCGCGGCGCCGATCACATCGTCATCGATGGACCGCCCCGCGTTGCCGGGCTGATACGCTCGGCGTTGCTCGCCGCCGATCTGGTGCTGATCCCGGTTCAGCCCTCGCCCTTTGACGGCTGGGCGTCGGCCGAGATGCTGGCGCTGATCCGCGAGGCGCGGATCTACCGCCCGGAGATGGTGGTCCGGTTCGTCCTGAACCGCTGCGGCGCGCGTACCGTTCTCGCGCGCGAGACCGCGCGGACGCTGGCTGACCATGATCCTCCGGTGCTCGCCAGCGCCATCGGCCAGCGCATCGCCTTTGCGGCGGCGGCGCAGTCCGGGCGTCTTGTCTTCGAACGCGACGATGCCGGGCCAGCCACGCGCGAGATCGCCGCGCTTTCCGCCGAGATCAATGGTCTCGACCTCGGGAGGCAAGCGCGATGAGCGAACGCCCGATCCGCCGCGACTTCGCCTCTCGGCCTGCTGATCCCGAGCACTGGATCAAGGCGGCCGATGTCTCAACCGAACGCCGGCCCAGCGCCGCGTTCACCGCGCGCCTCACCATCGATGTCACGCCCGACCTGCGCGGGCGGATCAAGGTCGCCGCCTTCCGGCGCGGCGTCACCGTCGCCGAGATGCTGCGCGCCCTCCTCGCCCGTGAATTCCCTCCCACATCAGGAGATCTGCCATGAGCGCGGCGTTTGCTCCCCGTGCGGCCAGCACGGCATCCGCGTCCAGTCCCCCATCCGATACCCTGACCCATGTCGAACTGACCCATATCGAGAAGCGCATCGAGAATTGGATTCGCTTCGGCCATCACGCACATGAGCAGCTTCTGGATCGCCGCCGGCGCATCCTCTCTTTCCCTCCCGGCAGCATCTTCGCCTTTGTCCGATGGGCGTCGAACGACTTCGGCACCGTGGCCTCCCGCCTCGATATCGTGCGCTGCGTGGCGCCGGGCGAAGGCTACCAGACGCTGCCCTTCGTGCGTCCCGGCGGCGAGATCCTGCTGCGGGTGGATGGCTGGCCGAAGGTCGAGAAAATTCTGCAGCACATCGACGCCATCGAGGCGACCGGCATCGATGCGGCCACCGTCGCGCCCGATCACTGGGGCCATGTTGCGCACCGCATCAGTGTCGGATTCGAGCCGCGCGCCTACACGATAGAGCGCCATCAGGCGTGGCTGAAGCGGCGGGAGTGCGGACAATGAGCCGCGCCGCCTATGTGCTGATAACGACCGTCGCCAGCGTCGGTGTGGCCGTCGCCGCTATGGTGCCGACGCCGCTCAAGCTGATCTGGAATGTCTCGGCGAGCGTCCCTATCGGGCTCTATTCTCTCGAGCCGGCCGATGCCCTCGAGATCACCGATCTGGTCGCGGTAATGCCGCCACCGCCGCTCGCCGCGTTCCTCATCGCACGTGGCTATATCGGCGAAAGCACACCACTGCTGAAGCGCGTGATGGGGCTTCCGGGGCAGGTTGTCTGCCGCCTCAGCGACGCCATCACCGTCGATGGCGTGCCGCTGGGCGACGCGCTGCCGCGCGACCGCATGGGGCGCGATTTGCCAGTCTGGCTGGGCTGCCGGCGTATCGCTCCTGGTCATCTGTTCCTGATGAACCCGGACGTCAGCGACAGTCTCGACGGACGGTATTTCGGGCCGATCCCGTCTACAACCGTCATCGGCCGAGCAATGCCCCTCCTCACGGATGAGGCCGGCGACGGCGACTTCATCTGGCGCGCGGCGGTGCGCTGACATGCATCGCGCTGCGCTCTTCCTCGCGTCCGGATTGCTGATCGGCGGCGCGTCGCTTGGCTCTGCCGCCGATCAGACCATGTCACCGACCGTGGCGAATGCTGTCACCTCCTACGCCGTCTTTATCGACGAAGCCGCGCAGCGCTTCGAGCTTCCGGCCAGTTGGATCCGCGCGGTCCTGTGGGTCGAGAGCGGCGCCGATCCCCGCGCCGTCTCACCCGCCGGTGCCATGGGGCTGATGCAGATCATGCCCGCGACCTGGGATGAGCTTCGCGTCCACTACGGCCTCGGGGCAGATCCATTCGACCCGCGTGACAACATCCTCGCCGGCGCCGCCTATCTGCGCCAGCTCCATGACCGCTATGGTAGCATCCGCGCCATGCTCTCGGCCTATAATGCCGGGCCTGCGCGCTATGAGGCGTCGCTTGCCGGCAAGCCGCTGCCGCCGGAGACGCGCACTTACATCGCGGCCTTGGCGCCGATCATCGACAAAGAGGCTGCAGCCGGCGCCACCGAATTGGTGCGGCCAATGGCGCAAAGCTGGCGCGAGGCGCCTCTGTTCGCCGCGCCACCCGACCGCAGCAATCCCACAGATGCCGGGGTCCTCGCGCCACGATCGGGCGGGCTTTTCGCTGCACCGTTGCCATCGCGGAGGACGCCATGACGAGGCGGACCCGCTTTCGCATCCTGTCGGGCCCTGGCGTTCCGTGGCGAGGAAGGAGGCGCAGCACAGGAACCACGACCGCACGAGGGCAGGATAAAAGCGCGCACATTGCGCGGCGGTCGGGATGTTGGTTCTGCCTGCGTTTGTCTGGGACTTCGGCACCTTGCGGAGCCAAGCCACACGTTTCACGCGTCCCGCAAATAACTGCAAATCAAAAGTTTTCTACACATTGCGAGGCTCCGCCATGAGCGATGAACGCGAGTTCCGCGTCCGTCCCGGCCGCATCCGCTCGACCCGCGCTCAGCAGGCCCGCCCCTTCGTCGCCCAGGCGCTCGCCGCGGCCCGGAAGGCCGGCGGCGGGGTCTCCCGCTCCGGCAAGATCGCCTCTGGCAACCGCTCACGTTTCGGCAGTGGGCAGGTTGCCAGCCTTCAGGCCAGCCGCCGGATCACGCCGCACTCGCGTGGCGCCGTGGTGAAAGCCCGCGTCGTCCGACACACGGCCCGTGCGGGCTCGCTTGGCCAGCACCTGACCTATCTTCGCCGCGAGGGGGTGACCCGCGACGGGGAGAAGGCGCGGATGTTTGGTCCCGAGATCGAGAGCGTCGATGTCGACGCCTTCACCGAGCGCTGCCGCGAGGACCGTCACCATTTCCGCTTCATCGTCTCGCCTGACGACGCGTTGGAGATGGAGAACCTGCGGGCCTTCACCCGTGACCTCGCCCGGCAGATGGAGAAGGACCTCGGCACGGAGCTCGACTGGGTCGCGGTCGATCACTGGAACACCGAGCATCCCCATATGCATCTGATCGTGCGCGGCCGCCGCGACGATGGCCAGGATCTCGTGATCTCCCGCGACTACATCAAGGAGGGCATGCGTGATCGCGCCCGTGACCTGATCACCCAGGAGCTCGGCCCGCGCACCGAGCTCGATATCCGCCGGGGTTTGGAACGCCAGATCGAGGCCGAGCGCTGGACCGAGCTCGATCGGCAGCTCGTGCGCGAGACCCGCGAGAGCGTCATCATCGACATGGCCCCGGCTCCAGGCCGGCAGCCGGACGAACACCATGCACTGAAGATAGGGCGCCTTCGCAAACTCGAGACGCTCGGCCTCGCCACCGAGATCGGCAACGCCCAATGGGTGATAGAGCCGGAGGCGGAAGGCACCCTGCGCGCGCTCGGTGAGCGTGGCGATATCATCAAGCGCATGCACCGCGCCCTCGGCGAACGCGGTATCGAGCGCGGCACGGCCAGCTATGTCCTCGCCGCCGAGAGCCTCGATGTGCCAGTCATCGGCCGGCTGGTCGCGCGCGGCCTCGATGATGAACTCCACGGCTCGGCCTATGCCATCGTCGATGGCGTGGACGGGCGCTCCCATCACATGCGGCTGCCCGATCTCGATGCAGCCGGCGATGGCGCTCCAGGCGCCATCGTCGAACTGCGCACCTTCGACGATGCGCACGGCAAGCGACGTGTGGCACTCGCGGTGCGCTCCGATCTGGATCTCGCCCACCAGGTCACGGCCACCGGCGCCACCTGGCTCGACCGGCAGGCCATCGCGCGTGACCCCGTTGCTCTGTCGGACGGCGGCTTCGGCGCCGAGGTGAGCCAGGCGCTTGAACGGCGTGCCGACCATCTCATCCGCGAGGGCCTGGCCGAGCGGCAGGGACGGCGTGTCGTCTTCGCCCGCAATCTCATCGACACGCTCCGCCGCCGGGAAATGGAGGCTGTGGGGGAGAAACTCGCCGCCGAGACCGGCCTGGCGTTCAACAAGGCTGGCACCGGCGAGTATGTCGCCGGCACGTATCGCCAGCGCCTCAACCTCACGTCCGGTCGCTTCGCCATGCTCGATGACGGGCTCGGTTTCCAGCTCGTGCCCTGGTCGCCCTCGCTGGAACGCCAGCTCGGCAAGCATGTCTCCGGCGTCGCCCGTGATGATGGTGGCGTCGACTGGAGCTTCGGTCGCAAGCGCGGCCTCGGCCTCTGACCTGAGAGAGGGATTATCACCATGTCGGCGACGAAAATCCTCTGGGGGCAGATTCTCACCGTGCTGCTGATCGTGCTCGCGACCATCTGGGGCGCGACACAATATGTGGCCTGGAGCCTCCGCTTTCAGGCACAGTTGGGCGCGCCGTGGTTCGAGTGGCTCGGGTTGCCGGTCTACTACCCGCCGGCCTTCTTCTGGTGGTGGTACTTTTTCGATGCCTATGCGCCGAACGTATTCTTCCGGGGCGCGCTGATCGCAGCCTCCGGCGGTTTCCTCTCCATCGTGGTCGCCATCGCCCTGTCGGTGTGGCGGGCCCGCGAGGCCTCCAGGGTCGAGACCTATGGTTCGGCGCGCTGGGCCGAGAAGGAGGAGGTCCGCGCCGCCGGGCTCCTCGGCACCGATGGCGTCGTGCTCGGCCGCTTCGACCGTGCCTATCTGCGTCATGACGGGCCCGAGCATGTGCTGTGCTTCGCGCCGACCCGGTCCGGCAAGGGCGTCGGCCTGGTCGTGCCCTCGCTGCTGACCTGGCCGGGATCGGCAATCGTCCATGACATCAAGGGCGAGAACTGGCAGCTCACCGCCGGCTTCCGCGCCCGGCATGGACGCGTGCTGCTGTTCGACCCGACCAACACTAAGTCCGCCGCCTACAATCCGCTGCTGGAGGTGCGTCGCGGCGAGTGGGAAGTGCGTGACGTCCAGAACATCGCCGACATCCTGGTGGACCCCGAAGGCTCGCTGGAAAAGCGAAACCATTGGGAAAAGACCAGCCACGCGCTGCTCGTCGGCGCCATCCTCCACGTGCTCTATGCCGAGACGGACAAGACGCTCGCCGGCGTAGCCGCCTTCCTCTCCGATCCGAAGCGGCCGATCGAGACCACGCTCGACGCCATGATGAAGACCGCCCATCTGGGCGAGGCTGGCCCGCATCCCGTCATTGCCAGCGCCGCCCGCGAACTTCTGAACAAATCCGACAATGAACGCTCGGGCGTGCTCTCCACCGCCATGTCCTTTCTCGGTCTCTACCGCGATCCGGTGATTGCCGAGGTGACGCGGCGCTGCGACTGGCGCATCGCCGATATCGTCGGCGGCAAGGCTCCCTCGACCCTCTATCTCGTGGTGCCCCCGTCCGACATCAACCGCACCAAGCCGCTGATCCGCCTCCTCCTCAACCAGATCGGTCGGCGGCTCACCGAGGACCTGCAGGCCAAGGGCGGACGCCATCGTCTGCTGCTCATGCTCGACGAGTTCCCCGCGCTCGGCCGGCTCGACTTTTTCGAGAGCGCGCTTGCCTTCATGGCCGGCTATGGCCTGAAAGCCTTCCTCATCGCCCAGTCGCTGAACCAGATTGAGAAGGCTTACGGGCCGAACAATTCGATCCTCGACAACTGCCATGTCCGGGTGAGCTTCGCCACCAACGACGAGCGCACCGCCAAGCGCGTGTCCGATGCGCTCGGCACCGCCACCGAGATGAAGGCGATGAAGAACTACGCCGGCCATCGGCTATCGCCCTGGCTCGGTCATCTCATGGTATCGCGCTCGGAAACCGCCCGCCCGTTGCTCACGCCCGGCGAGGTCATGCAGTTGCCGCCCACGGACGAGATCGTCATGGTCGCCGGCACCCCGCCGATCCGGGCGAAGAAGGCCCGCTACTACGAGGATGCGCGCTTCCGGGACCGGCTCCTGCCGCCGCCAACGCCCTCTCGTGGCCCGACCGTCCAACACGATGACTGGACCGCGCTGCCATTGCCCAGGCCCCAGGAGGGTACGGCCGGGAGCACAGCGGACGAAGGTCGAGACGATGACCCGACCGGCTCCGAACACCGGCATCAGCCCGAGCTCAGCCGCGTCAAGCCGGTCGAGAAAAGCCAGCCCATCGAGAATGAGTTCGAGTTCGACACGGATCGCGACGACGAGATGGAGGACGTCGCCACCCGGAACCGCCGCATGACCGGACTGATGCAAGGTGTGGCGCGGCAGGTCAGCCTCAATCCCAATGACGGCATGGAGCTGTGATCGCCATGGCAGGTCGCACGAAGAAAGCGCAGATCTCGGTCTATCTCGAGCCCGACATCATGGACATGCTGGCCCACTACGCCGCCCAGCGCGACCAGTCCATGTCCCTGATCGCCCAGGCTGCGATCGCCTCCTTCCTGTCCCCCGACAGTGCCGAGCGCCAAGAGGCCGCTCTTGCCAGGCGCCTCGGCCAGATCGATCGCCGCCTCGCGCGACTGGAGCGCGACCTCGGCATCTCGACCGAGGCCTTCGCCACCTTCATCCGCTTCTGGCTCGCCACCACCCCCGCGCTGCCCGAACCCGCCGCCCAGGCCACGCGGGCCAAGCTCTCCGAGCGCTACGCAGCCTACACCCGCGCACTCGGCCGGCGCCTCGCCAAGGGGCCACAGCTGCGGCAGGAGATCGTGGAGGATGTTTCTCAACTGGAGAGTGACGGAGGCCGCCGGTCGTGACGCATTCTCGGGCTTTGAGTACGTCCGCTTGTGACGAACCGACCGAGCTAAGTCGCCGAATGGGTCCAAAATCTCAGAGTTAGAGCGCCCCGAAGCTATTTGAACATGGAGGGGTTCATCGCGCACATCGGATCGCTCTGGGATTCAATGTGATGGCATCCGGCTTTAGGCTAGAAAGAACCGTGCCGAGCGCCGCGGTGTGGAGTGGTGCAGAGGAGTGCGTGACACGGTGTCCCCCGAAGGCCACATCCTCATCGTTGACGACGATGCCGAGATCCGGCGTCTCGCCGGCAAGTTCCTGCGTGAGCACGGGCACAAGGTCACGGCCGCGCAAGACGCCCGCGAGATGCGGGAGACAATGGCCGCCGGCACGGTGGACCTCGTCATTCTCGACATCATGCTGCCGGGGACGAGCGGGCTCGATCTGTGCCGGGACATCCGCCGCACCTCCAATGTGCCCATCATCATGCTGACCGCCCGCGGCAGCGATGTGGACCGGATCGTCGGCCTGGAACTCGGCGCGGACGACTATCTGGCCAAGCCCTTCAACCCGCGCGAACTGCTCGCCCGCATCCATGCGGTGCTGCGGCGGACCCGGCTGTCCGACCCCGCCGCTGTTAATGGCGGCACTTGCCTGGCATTTTCTGGCTGGATGCTCGATACGCGGCGACGGGAACTGACCAACCCGGAAGGCGCCATCGTCGATCTTTCCACCGGCGAATATGATCTGCTGCTGACCTTCCTGGAGCATCCCCAGCGCGTGCTCACGCGCGACCAGCTGATGGATGCCGCGAAGAATCGCATCGCCACCGGCTTCGACCGGGCGATCGATATCCAGGTGAGCCGGCTGCGCAGGAAGCTCGATTCGAGCGGCGGGCCGGAGATGGTGAAGACAGTGCGTGGGACCGGCTATTTCTTTGTCCCGGAGGTGGCGCGCTCATGATCCGCGCCATCGACAGCCTCGCTCTGCGGACCGCAGTCGTGGCCGTGCTCGGAATCGTCGTGGTCCATGTGCTGAGCCTGTGGACCTACGAACATGCCATGGAGCGGGAGCGCCATGCGGCACATGCCGTCCGCCTCGCCGACCAGGTCGTGGCGCTTCGCCGGTCACTCGCCGCCGCACCTGCGGAGCGTCGGGAGGAGGTGGCCCATGCCCTGTCGGGGGGCGCCATCGATGCCCATTGGGGCCGCGATGCCATGGCCGCGACGGGGCCCCACGCCGACGAGTCCGCCAAACGCCTCGCCGCCGAGGTGCGCGCGCTCGCACCGGACCTTGCGGCAGCGGACATTCTGGTTGGCGCCGGGCCCGATCCACACCTTAGCCTCGTGGCCGTGCGCCTGCCCGACGGGAGCTGGCTGAATGTGCGCCTGTTTGCCTCCGTGCCACAGACCGCCGGGGGGCATGGGTCCCTGCTCTCCACCACGCTGATGGCGGTGGGGGTTCTGCTCCTGTCCCTCGCCATCGCCGCGTGGCTCACGCGACCTTTGCGGGCCATGGCGCGCACCGTCGCGGCCCTGCCGCCGGATGCGGCGCGCATTCACTTGCCCGAGACGGGGCCGAAGGAGGTCCGCGAACTGGCCCATGCCTTCAACGGCATGCAGGCGCGGATCGCCGGGTTGGTCGAGCGGCGCACCCAGGCCCTCGCCGCGGTCTCCCACGACCTGCGCACGCCCATGACGCGCCTGCGCTTCCGCCTCGAGGATGTGAGCGACCCGGCGCTGCGCGAGGCCATCGCCGGGGACGTCGCGGAGATGGAGCAGATGGTCGAGGCGACGCTCTCCTACCTGCGCGGCGAGGCGAGCGAGGAGCCGGTGCGGCCGCTCGATCTCGTGGCCCTGGTGGAAACCATCGTGGACGACGCGCGGGACCGGGGCCTGCGGGCCGATCTTTCGGCGCCGCCGCGCCTCGTCGTCGCGGGACGACTCGTCAGCCTGAAGCGGATGGTGGGCAATCTGGTGGAAAACGCGCTCGCCTACGGCGGCTCCGCGCATGTGTCCATCATGGACGAGGAGGCGGATGCCGTCCTGACGGTGCGGGATGAGGGACCGGGGATTCCAGAGGACCAACTCGCCGCCGTGCTTGAGCCCTTCGTGCGGCTTGAGGCGTCGCGCAGCCGCGCCACTGGAGGCGTCGGGCTCGGCCTCACCATCGCCAGCGCGGTGGCCGAGGCGCACGGTGGCACGCTGAGCCTCGCCAACGCCACCGGCGGTGGCCTCGTCGCCACGGTGCGCCTGCCCAAGGATCCGGGCTGAGCGTCCAGGCTGAAACAAACTGATACAGAAGCGATACGCGGCGTGACGCGCCGCGCGCTATCGCTCTCCCGTACCGGAATCACCAGCGGACGGGTTGAGGCATGGGGCGCCATTTTCTGCGGAAAGCCGTCTTCGGCCTGTGCGGGCTTCTCGCCGGCCCGGCGCTGTTCGGCCCCGCTGTGGCCCACGAAGGCCACGACCACGGTGCGCCCCCACCGCCCCCTGTGACGACGCTCGCCCCCCGCGCCGAGGCGACCTCGGCCGATTTCGAGCTGGTGGCGGTGCTGCGCGACGACACCCTCACCATCCACCTCGACCGCTTCGCCGACAACGCCCCCGTGGAGGGCGCTGCCATCGAGGTGGACACGCCCGAGGGCTCGCAGGCCGCGAAGCCCTCGGGGCCTGGCACCTATCTGCTGCCGGTTCCCTTCGCCGCGAAGCCGGGCGCGCACGACCTTGCCTTCACCGTTACGGCCGGCGACACGGTGGACGTTCTTGCCGCCACCTTGACCATACCTGCCGCTCCAACATCGTCCGAGCAGCAAGCGCCGGCGATGCTGGCGCAGCTCGGCGGGCTGCGAACCGACCTCCTCGCGGGCATTCTGGCGAGCCTCCTCATCGGCTTCCTGGCCGGAGCGCTGGTCATGCCCCCGGCGTCGGGTGGGCGCGCTCCTCGTCCTCGGATCGCTCGGCGTCGCTCTGGCCGGTGCCCCGCAGGGGGCATGGGCGGCGGACACGCAGCCGCCCGCTCGGCAGCTCCCCGCCCGCGATGCCGCCCAGCGCCTTCCTGACGGCTCGGTGATCGTGCCCAAGCCGACCCAGCGCATCCTTGGCGTGCGCACCCTCGTGACAGCTGCCGGCACCTTTGCCGGCACTGTGGAACTACCCGGCCGCTTGGTGCCGGATGTCAATGCCAGCGGCCTTGTCCAGACCGCGGTGGGTGGGCGCCTCGCCCCGCCGGAGGGGGGCTTCAAGCCGCTTGGCACGAAGGTCGCGGCTGGCGAGATCCTCGCTTATGTGCATCCGCCCATCGGCGCCTCCGACCTCAAGGACCTGGAGCAGCAGGGCTACGAGCTGGACCAGCAGATCGCCATCGTGAAGCGCCGCTACGAGCGGCTCTCGGCCATTCCCAACGCCGTCACCCGGCGCGAGGTGGAGGAAGCGGAAATCGAGCTGAAGGGGCTCCAGACCCGCCGCGCCCGGCTGGAGCGGGTGCAGCGCGAGCCGGAGGCCCTGCGCGCGCCGGTGTCCGGCGTCATCGCCGCCGCCGATGCGGTCGCGGGGCAGATGGCGGACCCGAATACGGTGGTGTTCCGCATCGTCGATCCCGGCCGACTGTGGGTGGAGGCGCTCGGCTTCTCGCCGGATGCCGGCCGGTCCGGTGCCACAGGACGCCTGCCCGACGGGCGCACCGTGGCCCTCGCCTTCGTGGGCGCGGGGATATCCGACCGGGCCCAGGCGTTTCCCGTCCTGTTTTCCGTCGCCGCGGACACCGGGGAGCTGCGCCCCGGCCAGTTCCTGACGGTCTTCGCGGAGGCCGGCGCCCCGCGCATGGGCATCGCCATCCCCCGCTCGGCGGTAGTGCGTGGGGCGAACGGCCAGCCCATCGTCTATGAGCACGTCAGCGCCGAGCGCTTCATGCCGCGCGAGGTGAAGACGGAGCCCCTCGACGCGTCCCGCGTGCTGGTGCTGGCGGGCCTCGCGCCCGGGCGCCGCATCGTGACCGATGGCGCCGAACTCATCGACCAGATCCGCTGAGGCCGGCGATGTTCACGGTCCTCGTCACCCAATCGCTGCGCAACCGCCTGCTGGTGCTGGCGCTGGCTCTCGTGCTGGTGGTCTACGGCGCCTATGCGGTCACGCGGCTGCCGGTGGACGTGCTGCCGGACCTCAACCGGCCCACCGTCACCATCATGACCGAGGCGGAAGGCCTCGCCCCGGCGGAGGTGGAGCAACTCGTCACCTTCCCGCTGGAAACGGCCATGAACGGCCTGCCGGGCCTCGTGCGCCTACGCTCGGTTTCCGGTGTCGGCCTCTCCGTGGTCTATGTGGAATTCGACTTCGGCACCGACATCTTCCGCAACCGCCAGCAGATCGCGGAGCGCCTCGCTTTGGTGCGCGACCGGCTGCCCGCAAACGTCGCGCCGCAGATGGGTCCCATCAGCTCCATCATGGGCCAGATCCTGATGTTCGCCGTCACCAGCGACACCGTATCGCCCATGGCGGTGCGGGAGACGGCGGACTTCGTCATCCGCCCGCGCCTCCTCGCCATCCCCGGCATTGCGCAGGTCATCCCCATGGGCGGGGAGGTGCGGCAGTTCCGCGTCTCGCCGGACGTTTCCGCCATGCGCGCCTACGGCATCACGCTCGATGCGCTGGAAAAGGCGCTCTCCCAATTCGGCACCAATTCCGGCGGCGGCTTTGCCGATCAGGGCGGGCGGGAGTTCCTCATCCGCAACATCGCCCGCACCCTGAGCCTCGACGATTTGAAGACCCTCGTCCTGCCGCGCCCCGCCGGCGGCAGCGTCTTCCTCCACCAGATCGCGCAGGTGGACTACGCCGCTCGCCTGAAGCGCGGCGATGCCGGTTATATGGGCCGGCCTGCCGTGATCCTCTCCGTGGAAAAGCAGCCGGAGGCCGACACCCTTGCCCTCACCAATGCGGTGGAAGAGGCGGTGGCCGACCTCAACCGCACGCTGCCCGATGGCATCCGCATCTCCCCGCCCGTGTTCCGGCAGGCGGACTTCATCGCCGCCTCCATCGGCAATGTGGAGAAGGTGCTGCTGGAAGCCATGGCGGTGGTGGCCGTGGTGCTGTTCCTGTTCCTTCTCAACTGGCGCACAACCCTCATTTCGCTCACCGCCATCCCGGTGTCGATCCTGGCCACCGCCATCGTGTTCCACGCCTTCGGCCTCTCCATCAACACCATGACGCTGGGTGGCCTCGCCATCGCCATCGGCGAGCTCGTGGACGATGCTGTGGTGGATGTGGAGAACATCTTCCGCCGGCTGCGCGAGAATGCCGCCGCAGCCGTGCCCCGTCCCGTGTTCGACGTGGTGGTGGCGGCGAGCCGGGAGGTGCGCTCCGGCATCGTCTACGCGACCCTCATCATCGTGTTGGTGTTCGTGCCACTGTTCGCCCTGCCGGGCATCGAGGGGCGGCTGTTCGCCCCGCTGGGGCAGGCCTATATCGTCTCGATCCTCGCGAGCCTTCTGACCTCCATCACACTCACGCCGGTGCTCGCCTTCTATCTGCTGCCGGCCCTCAGCCGCCATGCGGAAAGGGACGGCGCGCTGGTGCGGATGCTGAAGGGTGGCTACGCGGCGTTGCTCTCCACCGCCTTCCGCCACCCGCGCCTGGTGATGGGCACGACCGCGCTGCTCTTCGTCGGTGCGCTGGCCGGTGCCGCAAGTCTGCCGCGCGCCTTCCTGCCGCCGTTCAACGAGGGCTCGCTCACCATTTCCATGTCGTTCCGCCCCGGCCTCTCGCTGGCAGAGAGCGACCGCATGGGGCTTGTCGCCGAGACGCTGATCCTGGACGTGCCGGAGGTGAAGGCGGTGGGTCGGCGCACCGGCCGGGCGGAGCTGGACGAACATGCGGAGGGCGTGCACGCCTCCGAGATCGAGGTGGACCTGCGGCCCTCCGACCGCAGCCGGGCCGAGATCACGGCGGATATCCGCGACCGCCTCGCCGTCCTGCCGGCGTCCTTCAATCTGGGCCAGCCCATCTCCCACCGGCTGGACCACATGCTCTCCGGCGTGCGGGCCGAGATCGCCCTGAAACTGTTCGGCGACGACCTCGACACCTTGCGCGCCACGGCGGAAAGCCTGCGCCAGCGCCTCGGCGCCATTCCCGGCCTCGTCGACCTGCAGGTGGAGCGGCAGGTGCGGGTGCCGGAGGTGACGGTGAGCGTGGATTACGGCCGCGCCGCCCTCCATGGCCTCCAGCCCGCACAGGTGACGGACGCGCTGGCGCGGCTCTCCAACGGGCGCGTGGTCTCGACCCTCGTGGACGGCAACCGGCGCTTCGACCTGGTGGTGCGCCTGCCCGAGGCAAGGCGCAGCGCCGAGGGGCTGGCCCGCCTCCTCATCGAGACCCCATCCGGCTGGGTGCCCCTCTCCCAGGTGGCGGACGTGAAGGAGACGGACGGGCCGAACCAGATCCTGCGCGAGGGCGGGCGGCGGCGAATCGTCGTGCTCGCCAACACCTCTGGCGGGCGCGACACGGCGGCCATCATCGCCGACATGCGCCGCGTGCTCGCCGCGACGGACTTGCCGTCCGGCATGTCCACGAGCCTCGAAGGCACCTTCGCGGCGCAGGAGGAATCCATGCGCACCATCGGCGGCCTCGCGGCCGTATCGCTGCTCCTGGTCTTCGCCATCCTCTACAGCCGCTACCGCTCGGCGCTGTTCGCGCTGGTCATCATGGGCAGCGTGCCGCTGGCCCTCATCGGCGCGGTGGTGGCCTTGTGGCTGGCCGGGCAGCCGCTCTCGGTGGCGAGCATGATCGGCTTCGTGACGCTGACCGGCATCGCCGCGCGCAACGGCATCCTGAAGATCAGCCACATCATCAATCTCGCCATCACCGAAGGCCTGCCGTTCGGTCCGGCCCTCGTGGCGCGCGGGAGCCTTGAGCGGCTGACCCCGGTACTGATGACGGCCGCCTCCGCCGGCATCGCCCTGCTGCCGCTCATGAGCGGGGCCGAGGTGCCGGGCAAGGAGATCCTGCACCCGGTGGCCGTCACCATCTTCGGCGGCCTCGTCAGCGCCACGCTGCTCGATGCCGTGCTCACCCCCGTCCTCGTCCTCGCCTACGGCCGCCGCCCGCTGGAGCGGCTGGTGGCGGCGGCGGGCGAGACCGGCCCCACACCAGCCGCCGCCCGTGCGGATGCCTTTTGATCGGAGTGCGCCATGATCTTCCGCCCCCTTGCGTCGGCCCTCATCGCTCTTCCCCTTCTCGCGACGCCGCTCCTCGCGCACGAGCCCAGCACCGGCCCCAACGGCGGCGTGCGCGTGGATGCCGGGCATTATCACGCCGAACTGGTGGCCGACGGGACGCCTGCCGTCTCGCTCTATCTCAGCGACGGTTCCGACAAGCCGGTTCCGGCCGACGGCTTCAAGGCCAATGCCATCCTGGTGGTGGACGGCAAGGCTCAACGCTTCTCCCTGACGCCCGTCGGCGGAAGCCGGCTCGCCGGGACCGCCCCGGTCGCCGTGCCCAAGGGCGTTAAGGGCGCCGTCCAGCTCACCGCGCCGGACGGCTCAACGACCCAGGCGAAATACTGAACTCAATCCCTGCCTCGCCTCGTCTGCCCGGCGACGCACCCAGGAGGCCGACCATGACCCAACCTAAGCACCTGTCTTCCGTGTCCCGCCGCACCGTCCTCGCGGGTGGCGCCGCTGCCGGCGCGCTCGCCCTCTCCGGCGGATGGAGCCGCGTCCTCGCTGCCCCGCTCATCACCGTGGAGAGTCTCACAATCGACGTGAACGGCAAGGCGGCCAAGGTCTTCGCCGTCAAGGGCCCAACCGGCGAAGGCATCTTCGCGAAGGAGGGCGATCGCCTCGCCGGCGCGGTGCTCAATGCCTCGCAGGCGCCGGCGGTGATGCACTGGCACGGCCAGATCTTCGCACCGGCGGACCAGGACCGCGCCCGCCCCGACGGCGGCGAACTCGCGCCCGGCGGGACGGACCAGGTGGACTTCCTGCTCACGCCCGGCACCCATTGGATGCATTCCCATACGCTGAGCGAGCAGCAATTGCTCGCCGCTCCCCTTGTCACCCGAGAGGCGGATTCGGGCGATGCGCAGGACGTGGTGGTGATGCTGCACGATTTCTCCTTCAGCAGCCCGGAGGAGATCCTCGCCGGCCTCGGTGGGAGCGGCGCCCATGGCGGCCATGGCGCGCACGGAGCGAGCCGGCCCACCCCGGCCGCGGCGGGGATGGCGATGCCGGGAATGGGCCATGCCGGCCACGGCATGGGCGCGATGGGCGGTATGGGCGGCGGGATGATGGGGCCTGCTCCTGCTGGCGCCGACGCCGGCCACGCGGGGCATGGGATGGGTGCGGGAATGGGCGGCGGGATGATGGCCCACGCCAATGACGTCGACTACGACGCCTTCCTCGCTAACCGCCGCACCCTTGTCGATCCTGAGGTGGTGAAGGTGGAGAAGGGCGGACAGGTGCGGCTACGCATTATCAACGGCGGCACCGCCACCGCCTTCTTCATCACCGTGCCGGGCCTGAATCCGCGCTGTGTCGCGGTGGACGGCTCACCCTGCGTTCCGCTGGAGGTGGATGCTTTTCCGTTGGCCCAGGGACAGCGCATCGATCTTCTCGTGGATATTCCGGCGAGCGGCGGGGCCTTCCCGGTGCTGGCGCAGGTGGAGGCCTCACCCCGGCGTACCGGCGTCATCCTGGCCACCGCCGGAGCGACCGTCGCGCGCATCGCCGATAGCGCCGACCGTCCACAGGGCCTGCTCGACCTCGCGTTCGAAGAGCGCCTTTCCGCCGGAAAGCCGCTCGCGCCGCGCAGGGCAGACAAGGTCTTCCCCATCATGCTCGGCGAGGAGGCGGGCTATCGCTGGACCATCAACGGCCGCACCTACGGTGAGGGAAGGCCCTTCGCCGTCAGTCCAGGCGAGCGGGTCGAGATGACCTTCATGAACCCCACCACCATGAGCCATCCCATGCATCTGCACGGCCACCATTTCCAGGTGGTGGGCATCGGCGGGCGCCGCTTCTCCGGCGCGGTGCGCGACACGGTGATGGTGCCGCCGCACATGCCCGTCACCATCGCCTTTGACGCCGGGCCGAAGGGCGAATGGTTCCTGCACTGCCACCACCTCTACCACATGGCCACGGGCATGATGGCGGTGGTGAAGATAGCTTGATCCCGCAGAGGAGAGACCGTCATGTACTACGATCAAATGATGGGCGGCGGCATGTGGGGGATGTGGCTCTTCGGCCTCCTCATCCTGGTGCTGGTCGTGCTCGGCATGGCGGCGCTCATGAAATATCTCCGGCGCTGAGGCGGAGTACACTGGCAGTCTGACCGTGCACGGATAGGCCTGATCATGCCTACGGCGCGGCCAAAGACTTTGTGGGGCGGACAGTCAAACAGCCTCGGGCCGTGCTCTGGTCACGACGGTCAATTCCGCCCTGGCTCGGGCCGGTGCACCGCTGCCTGGTGCCGTCGATGGCCTTCGCGAAGCCACGCGTGATGCGGATGGCAAGAGCACCAAACGCCTGGCTCGCCGCAGGCGAGAACCGGCCGCTCCTCTTTTTGCCGGCCTCCGTGGAAAGGCGTGCGCAAGACTAAGGAACGCGGGGCGCGGGGCGCGCCTCTACGGCGGCCTTGCCACCAAGCCAAACTCCGAACTAGCGAGTGTGCGGGGTCACGGACGAGGAGCAGGACGCGCAGATGCGGGGCGCAACGGGATGAGGCGAAGACGTTACAGAGGCTGCTGGAGATGGAGTGCGGGCGGCTGCTTATAGCCGGCAGGACAATGTCGCAGATTGACCCAAAGCAACCCCTCAACGGCCCTTTCAGAGACGTCCGCTTTGCGCCGCCATTGCGGTCACTGATTCGGGAACGGTCGCGGTCCCAAAGCGGACATTAGCGAAGTGGGACACGTCGGAACTTTTACGCCAACGGACTAAACCGCTGCCGCGGTAACTGCCCTGCATAACGGGTGTGCGTATGTTTTCGATGGGGCGCCTGGCATAGGCGGGCGGAGCATCACGGGGTTTCTCACCAGAGGAGAGCCCCATGGACACTTCCGAGCATCCCACCACCACACGGCCAGCCATCAGCCCGCTTCGGCAGCGGATGATCGAGGATATGACCATCCGCCGGTTCGGCGAGCACACCCAGCGCGATTATGTCCGCCAGGTCGCCGAGTTCACCGCCTTCCTCGGCCGGGCGCCGGACCAGGCGGAGCCCGAGGATCTGCGGCGCTACCAGCTTCATCTGGCGAGCTTCAGTGCCAGCTATGCCCGCATGAACCTTGCCTGCACGGCCTTGCGCTTCTTCTTCCACATCACGCTGGGGCGGGCCGGCTTCGGTGATCGCATGGCCCGCATCCCGACGCCCGAACGCCTGCCGGTGGTGCTGAGCACCGAGGAGGTGGCGCTGCTGCTCGCCCATGCGCCGAACCTCAAGTACCGCGCCGCGCTGAGCATCGCCTATGGCTGCGGCCTGCGGGTGTCGGAGGTGGCCCACCTCAAGGTCGCCGATATCGACAGTGCGCGGATGCTGATCCGCGTGGAGCAAGGCAAGGGGCGCAAGGACCGCTATGTGATGCTCGCGCCTGATCTGCTCGATCTGCTGCGCCGCTGGTGGAAGGAGCGCCGGCCACAGGGTTGGCTGTTCCCCGGCCGTGATCCCGGCCAGCCCATCACCACCCGCCAGCTCGACCGGGCCTGCCGGACCGCGGCTTCCGCCGCCCGGCTCGACAAGCGCGTGTCCATGCACACCCTAAGGCACAGCTTCGCCACCCACCTGCTGGAGCGCAAGACCGATATCCGCGTCATCCAGGTATTGCTCGGCCACAGGAAGCTCGACACCACGGCCGTCTATACCCGCGTCGCGCTGAAGACCCTGCGCGAAGTTGAGAGCCCGCTCTCTTTACTGACGCCACCACCCCTGTAGTCCCTGCCGGTCCATGGCGCGGCCTGCGCTGGAGGTCGCGGATATCCTGAACGCCCATGGCGATGCCTATGAGAGGGCGCACGCCGGACGTCTCAGTCGCGGCCAGATGAAGGTCATGTCGGCGATCAGGTCCTGCCGCACGGTGGTGCTCGGCGGGCACGTGTCGCGCTGCGCCGACTGCGCTCATGTGGAGGTCGCCTACAACTCCTGTCGCAACCGGCACTGCCCCAAGTGCCAGGGAGCAATGGCGCGGGACTGGCTCGCCGCCCGCCAGGCCGAGCTTTTGCCGGTGCCCTATTATCATCTGGTCTTCACCCTGCCGGCCGCGATCGGCACCATCGCCTACCAGAACAAGGCGGCGGTCTACGACCTGCTGTTCAGGGCTTCGGCCGAGACGCTCACCACCATCGCCGCCGACCCCCGGCATCTCGGCGCCCGCATCGGCATCACCGCCGTGCTTCACACCTGGGGCTCGGCGCTCACCCACCATCCCCATATCCATGCCGTGGTGCCCGGCGGGGGACTGTCTGCCGACGGCTCCCGCTGGATCGCCGGCCGCGTCCGGTTCTTCCTGCCGGTGCGGGTGCTGTCGCGCCTGTTCCGGCGGCTCTTCCTCGACGGGCTGCGCGCCCTGCATGCCGCCGGCCGGCTCGCCTTCTTCGGTGATCTCGCCCCCCTGGTGGATACGCCTGCCTTCGAGGCGATGCTGGCACCCCTGCGCCGGGCCGAATGGGTGGTCTACGCTAAGCGTCCCTTCGCCGGACCCGCAGCGGTGCTGGCCTATCTGTCGCGCTACACCCACCGCGTGGCGATCTCAAACAGCCGGCTCCTCTCCATGGACGACCGCGGGCTCACCTTCCGCTGGAAGGATTATCGCGCCCGGGCCAAGACCTCGGGCAACGGCTGGATCAAGACCATGACCCTACCGGCGGACGAGTTCATCCGCCGCTTCCTGCTCCATGTCCTGCCCGACGGCTTCCACCGCATCCGGCACTACGGCCTGTTTGCGAGCGCGGTGCGCTCCGCCAACATCGAGAGGGTCCGCGCGCTGCTCGTAGACCAGCAGGTGCGCGCCTCGCCGGAGGGAGCCACGCCTGCCGAAACGATACGACCAGAGGCCACGCTGCGCTGCCCGTGCTGCGCCGGCATCATGACCATCATCGAGACCTTCGCCCGGGGCTCGGCGCCGAAGACCTGGCCCGCCAGTGCCTCCATCAGGATCGACACCTCATGAGCGGCGCCACCTCTCTCGAACTCCAGTTGCATCCGGCAGGCCGCGTCGTAGGCGCAAAGGATAGCTTCGTCCTCGCGCCGACTATCCCGCGCTCAGCCTCGTCGTTGAAACCGGCCGCGCGCTCTTCAACGGGCTCCGACCGCCCCGCAGCACTGTCCCGGACTGTCAGGTGTTCTGGCAACCGTCACCAGCAAGACCACACAGCCCCCAGCCCAGACCCAAAATCCCCATAGCACCGCGACGACCTCGACCGTCGCCCACGTCGGACCGCGGTTTCCTCCCCTGGAGGCTTTCCGACGCCGGCCCGCGCGATCAGCCCCACCATCGTGATCGGGCCGGCATCCGAAACCCTTCACAAAAGCCGACATTTGCGGACGCATCGACAGCAGACGCTTCGGCGAAGACAGCATTTGCGCCACGGAGGCGCGACGACCTCCGTGGCGCGGGCGCGACTAGATCATCAATCGGTCCGCTTGATCTCGGCGTAAGCGCCGCTCGTCTTCAAGGTGAGGGTCACGTCGGCGCTGCCGCGGTTACGCCAGAACCAGCCGTGATTGCCGTCGAAGGCCGCTTCAAGCACGCCGTCGTCGCCGGGCACGGCGCGGCCCTTCTCGTAGCTGATGGACTTGCCGCCACCGTCGCCGTGGGTATCGAAGTTCACCACGCCGCCGGACACTGTCCAGCTGTAGTCGGCCTTGGCACCGGCCTTCATCACCAGCTTGATCTCGGCGCCCTGGCCGGGCGTGAGCGTGAGGGTTGTCACATCCTGCCGCGAGGCGGTTTGGGCCGAAGCCGGGGAAACGACGAGAGCCGCAAAGACCCGGCCGAGCAGGCTGGAACCGGGGGCAGGCACCGTGGAGTTCTGGTCCATCTGCCGGTCGCGCTCGGCTTCCTCGGCGAGTTGCGCTTTGATCTCGCCCATCTGGGCCAAGCCCAGCACCCGGCCGACGCCGGTCGGGTCGATATTGTACTCGGCGGGCAGCACGATGGTGATGAGGATCGCCAATGCGGCGACGATGGCGATGAGGGTGGAGCGCAGAAGCTGGCGGGAGGTCGGTAGTTCGGCGCGCGAAGGAATGTCCGAATTGTACATGTCAGTACGTCCTTGAGTTGGGAGGGGTCACGCGACGAACCAGCCGGTGATCTGATAGCCGATCAGCACGAAGCCTGCGGTCATCATCACGACGTTGGCTGTGTAGGCGTGGCGGAAGAAGCTGTCGGTGCGGCGCCAGTAGCTCATGATGATGAGGATGGCGGCGAGGGCGAGAAGCTGGCCGATCTCGACACCGACATTGAAGGCGAGGAGGTTCGGCACCAATCCGTCCGGCGAGATGTCGTATTCGATGATCTTGGTCGACAGGCCGAAGCCGTGCAGGAAGCCGAAGATCAGCGTCGCCGCCTTGGAATCCGGCTGCACGCCGAACCAGCGCTGGAAGGCGCCGAGATTGTCGAGCGCCTTGTAGACCACCGAGAAGCCGATGATGGCGTCGATGATGTAGCTGTTGATGCCGATGTTGAAATACACGCCCAGCAGCATCGTCGTCGAATGCCCGAGGGCGAACAGGCTGACATAGATGCCGATGTGCTTGAGCTTGTAGAGGAAGAAGATCACGCCCAGCAGGAACAGGATGTGATCATAGCCGGTCACCATGTGCTTGGCGCCGAGATAGACGAAGGGCAGCAGGTGTACGCCCGTTATTTCCTGGATGTAGCCCTTGTCGCCTTCGGCCACCGCATGGGCAAAGGCTGCTGCCGCGGTCAGCGGCAGCAGAAGAAGTGCAAGGCCTTGGCTATGGACGAGTCGCGTCAGCGACGCGCGCACGCCGAACCGGCCCTCGCGAGAGGTGGGATGCATGGAAACTCCGAAATGTCGTCGATGCGGGTGGCCGCGTGTGCGGCCGCGATCACGCGGTGACGACGTGTTTCGGCGGCTTATCGAAGGGATAGGTCTTCGTTACCGCAGGCGCATCCCGGACCGTGGCGCTCCAGACCCGCCATGCCGGCGGCGCCGTCTGGACGAGCGCCGTAAGAACGCTGGGAACGTCGTGAGAGTGGTCAGCGGGGTCGTGGCCATGGGAATGGCCGGGCGCCTGCTCGTCCTGCCAGCCCTCGTCATGGGAATGGCCGTGGTCGGCGATATCCTGGGCGAGGGCCGCGTGCCGCTCGGCCTCGATCGCGGCAAGAACCGCCGGGTTATGGGACAGCGCGGTTCGCACGGTCGACACCACCGCCCCCAGCGCCATGACAAGCGCGAGGAAGCTGCAAATCAGAACGGTGCGGGCACGTGACGTCATCACGGATAGGTATCGCCGAAAATCTGAATCGTTCATTAACCCTAGGTCATCCGGCCTGAGACGCAACCTCATTCATCTTCCCAAGGGGGTCGACGTATCCCATCGGGGGGGATAGGATAAATTAATGAACGATCATCCACACATCCATGAGACACATCCGGAAATCGTCAAGCGGCTGAAGCGCGCCGACGGTCATTTGCGCAGCGTGATCGAGATGCTTGAAGCCGGCCGCAATTGCCTGGACATCGCCCAGCAGCTCCACGCGGTCGAAAAGGCGATCACACAGGCGAAGAAGACCCTGATCCAGGATCATCTCGACCATTGCCTCGATGAGGTCGTCGCATCGCTGCCGCGCGACCAGCGCCGTTCGATCGACGGTTTCAAGGACATCATCAAGTATCTATGAGGACAGCATGACGCCCTTTGCCGAGTTGCTTCAACAGAGGGCAGGAAGCTCCTGGTTGTTCATCGCGAGGGCCATACTGCTCGGCGCGCTGCACGGGCTGGAACCGGGCCATTCCAAGACGGTGACGGCCGCCTTCATCGTAGCGCTGCCTGGAGTTTCGGCCCAGGTGGTCCCTCTCGGTCCGCCGGCCATTGTGTCTCACATACGGCGCGCGCTCGGCTTCTTCTATGCACGGCTGATCGCGGTGGGCCTCGATGTCGGCGGGCGCCGCCGGAGCGGCATCGCCGTGCTCGCCGTGCTCGCCAGTGCGCAGGCGGTGTGAGACATGCTCGCGGTCCTTGCGAACCGGACATACCGGCACCTGTTTCTCGCCCAGGTCATTGCCCTGATCGGGACCGGGCTGGCGACCGTGGCCCTTGGCCTTCTCGCCTATGACTTGGCGGGGGCGAATGCGGGGGCGGTGCTGGGCACGGCACTCGCGATCAAGATGATCGCCTATGTCGGGGTCGCGCCGGTTGCCGCCGCCTTTGCCGAGCGACTGCCTCGGCGGACGATGCTGGTTTCGCTGGATCTGGTTCGTGCCGCCGTCGCGCTCCTGCTGCCCTTCGTGAGCGAGATCTGGCAGGTTTATGTGCTGATCTTCGTGCTCCAGTCGGCGTCCGCCGGATTCACGCCGACCTTCCAGGCGACGATCCCCGATGTCCTGCCGGATGAGCGTGACTATACCCGTGCGCTCTCGCTGTCCCGGCTCGCCTATGATCTCGAAAGCCTGGTCAGCCCGATGCTGGCGGCCGCCCTGCTGACGCTGATCAGTTTTCACAGCCTGTTCGCCGGCACCGTCGTCGGCTTCCTGGCTTCGGCCGCCCTCGTGGTTTCGGTGGTCCTGCCGAGCCCGCAGGCGGGAGAGAAGCGGGGCATTTACGACCGGACCACGCGCGGCATCCGCATCTATCTGGCGACGCCCCGTCTGCGCGGCCTGCTGGCGCTGAACCTTGCCGTCGCGGCGGCCAGCGCCATGGTCATCGTCAACACCGTGGTTCTGGTTCAGGCAGTGCTCGGCCTCGACCAGAGCGCCGCCGCGCTGGCGCTCGCCGCCTTCGGTGGCGGCTCGATGGTGGCGGCGCTGCTATTGCCCCGGCTGTTGGAGACGGTTCCGGACCGCACCGCCATGCTCGCCGGCGCCGGGGTGTTGGTCGCGGGGCTTCTGGTCGGGTCGGCGCTCCACAGCTACGCATTCGTGCTGCCGCTCTGGTTTCTGCTGGGGCTTGGCTATTCGCTGGTACAGACGCCCTCGGGCCGTCTGCTGCGCCGCTCCTCGCGGCCGGAAGACCGCCCCTCTCTCTTCGCGGCGCAGTTCGCGCTGTCGCATGCCTGCTGGCTGATCACCTATCCCCTTGCCGGCTGGCTGGGCGCGAGCATCGGCCTGCCGGGCACGTCCGCCATGCTTGCCCTTCTGGCCGGGTTCGCCGCTCTCGCCGCGCTGCGGCTTTGGCCGGCGAGAGATCCCGATGAGCTGGAGCATGTCCACGGCACGCTGGCGGAGGATGATCCCCATCTGGCCGGCGCTGTACCCGTTGCCGGCGGGCATCGGCACAGCCATGTGTTTGTCATCGACCGCCACCACACGGAATGGCCGCGCCCATGATGCTCCCTGCCGGCCGTGGCCGACCATGACCGAGCTTGCGGCCTATGCCGGGCTGTTCTTCAGTGCACTGGTCGCGGCCACCATCCTGCCGATGCAATCCGAAGCTGTTCTGGTCGGGTTGTTGCTGACGACCGACTATCCGCCCTGGGCGCTGGTGGGAGTGGCGAGCCTCGGCAATGTGCTGGGGTCGGTCATCAACTGGCTGCTCGGGCGCGGCATTCACCGCTTTCGCGACCGGAAGTGGTTTCCGGTAAAGCCCGCCGCTCTGGCACGTGCGGAGAGCTGGTATCGGCGCTACGGCAAGTGGTCCCTGCTTCTCAGCTGGGCGCCTGTTATCGGCGATCCGCTGACCGTCATCGCCGGCGTGCTGCGCGAGCCGCTGCCGATTTTTCTGATCCTCGTGACGTTGGCCAAGGTCGCGCGCTACGTGGTTCTTGCCGCCGTCACGCTGGGGCTGGGCTGATCATGGCCTTCTGGCAGCACATTGTCGGGTTCCAGCAGGAAATCTATCAGGCCTTCGCCGCGCAGATCCGGGATGTCGCGGGGACGGGCGGCTGGGGCGCGTTCATCGTCTATTTGCCGATGGGGATTCTGTTCGGTGCCGCGCACGCGCTGACCCCGGGGCATAGCAAGATGATCCTCGCGACCTATCTGGCGGGCTCCCGGCTTAGCATCCTGCGCGGGTTGGGGGTCTCTCTGGCGCTCTCGTTTACCCATGTGCTGATGTCGGTGCTGATCGCCCTTCTGGCGCTCCCGCTGATCTCCGCGTCCCTGGGCAGTGTCGGCCGCGCGCCTGTTCTTGAAGATGTCAGCCGCGCGCTTCTCGGCATTATCGGCCTGTGGATGGTGTGGCGGGCCTTGCGCCCGCGAAGGCATGTCCACGCGCACGGCGAGGGCCTGATGGTCGGCGTCATGGCCGGCCTCATCCCCTGTCCATTGACGCTTTTCGTGATGACCTTTGCCATCTCCCGTGGGGTGCCGGAGGCGGGCATCGCCTTCGCCTTCACCATGATGCTTGGCGTCGCGCTGACCCTGTCCACGGTCGCCGTCGCGACGATCCTCTTCCGCGATCAGCTGATGCGGCTGCTGGCGCATCGGGCGAGCCTTCTGGACCGCTCGGCGCGGTTCATCGAGGCCGCCGCCGGGCTCGTGTTGCTGGCCGTGGCCTTGAGAGAGTTATGGCTGCGCTGATCAGGCGGCTTGCGGGTGACGGACGAGTTCAGCTAGAAGCGGGACAAGGGGTTATTCGCGATTGCCCCGTGAGGCGACAGCCCAAAGATCGCGTCCATGTTCCCTGACAAATGGGATGGACGCTCATGCCGTCAAACACTGAAATCACCGTTTCCCAACTCTCCCGTCTCATCGGTCTTCCGGGCGCGCCTGCGATTATCGACGTGCGTATGAAAAACGACATCGACGCGGACCCGCGTCGGCTACCGGCGTCAGGCCGGTACGAGGCGCAGGCTGTGCCGGCCTGGGCCTCGCAGTTTGCCGGCCGTGAGGTGGTTGTGGTTTGCCAGAAGGGCGGCAAGCTGGCGCAGGGCACGGCGGCATGGCTCCGCCAATCGGGCGTCAGTGCCGAAACGCTCGAAGGCGGCTTCGAGGCGTGGCGTGCCGCTGGAGGACTGCTCGTCAAACCTGACAGGCTGCCCGTGCCCGACGCGGCTGGACGAACCCTCTGGGTCACACGCGCGCGCCCCAAGGTCGACCGTATCGCCTGCCCGTGGTTGATCCGGCGGTTCGTCGATCCGTCGGCCGTATTCCTCTTCGTCGGCGCCTCCGAGGTTGCCGCCGTCGCCGATCAATTCGATGCGACCCCCTTCGACATCGACGGTGTGTTCTGGAGCCACCATGGCGATCGCTGCAGCTTCGACACCATGATCGAAGAGTTTGGCCTCTCCTGCGCGCCGCTGGAGCGGCTGGCCGACATTGTGCGCGCCGCCGACACGGACAGGCTCGACCTCGTTCCGCAGGCGGCCGGCTTCCTTGCCGCCTCCCTGGGACTGTCGCGCATGTTTCGCGACGACCTCGAACAACTCGACGCCGGCATGACGCTCTATGACGCCTTCTACCGCTGGTGCCGCGACGCGACCGAGGAAACGCATAACTGGCCATCGCGCTCGAACCCGGCGTGAGGGAGGCGACCATGTCGACATCCACCACTGATGTGGCGGCTTCCGCGAGCGACCCCGCCGTTCCGTCCTTCCGCGAAGCCACCAAAGTGTGGGCGCGCATCGGCCTGCTCAGCTTCGGCGGCCCGGCGGGTCAAATCGCCCTGATGCACAAGGAGCTGGTCGAGGACCGCCGCTGGATCGGCGAGCAGCGCTTTCTGCACGCCCTCAATTACTGCATGGTGCTGCCAGGCCCGGAAGCCCAGCAGCTCGCCACCTATATTGGTTGGCTGATGCACCGGACCCTGGGCGGCCTCGTTGCCGGCGTGCTCTTCATCCTGCCCGGCGCGCTGGTCATGTTTGGCTTGAGCGTCCTGTATGTCGTCTACCGACATGTGCCGCTGATCGACGCTGTGTTCTTCGGCGTCAAGGCGGCGGTCCTGGCCGTTGTCGTGGAGGCGGTTCTGCGCATCGGCAGGCGGGCTCTGAAAAACCGCGTGATGATCGGCATCGCGGTGGCCGCCTTCCTCGGCATCTACCTGCTGCGCATACCGTTTCCGATCATCATTCTCGCCGCCGGGCTCGTCGGCTGGCTCGGGAGCCGGCACGCCCCAGCGGTCTTTGCCGGCGGCGGACATGGCGGGAAAAGCCAACCCGCCGACACCCATGGCGTGATCGACCGCATGTTCGAGCGCGGCCAGCTGACCCATGCCGTCCCCTCGACGCGACGCACCATCCGCGTCGTGATCCTGTGGCTTGCCATCTGGCTCGCCCCGGTGCTGCTCCTGTGGCTGTCAACGGGCGGTTCCAGCCTGTGGACGCAGCTCGGCACCTTCTTCGCGACCATGGGCGTCGTGACCTTCGGTGGGGCCTATGCGGTGTTGACCTATGTGGCGCAGGCCGCCGTCGACAGCTTCGGCTGGCTGGCGCCGGGCGAGATGGTCGATGGCCTCGGGCTCGCCGAGACCACGCCGGGTCCACTGATTCTGGTTCTGCAGTTCGTCGGTTTTCTCGCCGCCTACCGGGCACCGGGCACGCTCGATCCGCTGGTGGCGGGAGGGCTCGGCGCCCTGCTGACCACATGGGTGGTGTTCGCGCCGTCCTTTCTGTTCATCTTCGCCGGCGCGCCCTATGCCGAAGCTCTACGCGGCAACCGGGCGGTGTCGGCGGCGTTGTCCGCCATCACCGCCGCTGTCGTCGGCGTCGTCATGAACCTTGCCCTCTGGTTCGCTCTTCATGTGGTTTTTGGGGAGGTGCGGGCGTTCGAGCTCTTCGGGATTGGACCGGATCTGCCCGTGCTCTCGTCGATCGACTGGCGCGCGGCGCTGCTGGCCGCCGCCGCCATCGTTGCTATGCTCCGCTTCAAGGTCGGCATGATTCCGACACTGGCAGTGTGTGCGGCAGCGGGCGTTGGGCTACAGATGCTGCCGTCGTGATGCTGCGAAAACTGGACTGGGATTCGCCCCTGAGGCCTGACAATGGTCGGGGATGTGCCTAGTGAGGTCACAAACCGCACGAACCGGACGTTGCGAGAGCCGGCTAAGGGTGAGTTTCGGCCTCGGACATTAATCGGCGATATGTCCGCTTCTCGTTTGGAAGTGCCCAAAACCGGCCAGTCCGCTCCCGACCTCGAAGCCCTCTGTCAGCAAAGCGCGCCCATCTCGGTCATTGATCTGACAACGGCCGCATCCCAAAAGCGGACATCAGCGAGTTGGGGCACGTCGGCACCTTTTGCGACATTTGCCGACTGGCATTCCACTGAGGAGCAGATATTCCCACCTTCACCAGTGACACCAAGCTTGCATCACGATAAGACGCGCTCACCTCGAAAGTTGAAGCGCGCGGATCCGCCATCGCATCGAGCTCAACGGCAGCGGGCCCGCATTCTTTTCCGCCGGCCACGCCGGCCATGCATCGTAGAGGAGGCGCTGCCTCCCGCGGCAAATGCCGTCGATCTGCCCAGTTGCGACGCATGAGATGATACGGTGTCCGCATCCGCTCTAGCGCGTTTCGGTCGGCCACGATTTCGATTGCGTTCGCCCATTCTTCTCGAATAGGGAAAGTCGACCGGCGCGGCTAAGTGCCAGCAGCGCCTGCACAATCTCGCCCGAGTAATCGGTTTGTTTTCAGTGGCTTAATGCCTTTTCATGGTTTAGGGTGTCTCGTCACCCTTGGACGTGGCGGATAGGGGAGGCGAGCGATGGACGACGCGTCCCTCACGCGCAAGGTCGAGTCGCTGTGCCGCGCGCTAGGCTACGTAGGCAGCGCGACGTATTTTGCCAGCGCAGAGTCCTTTGATCGGCTCGAGAATGTACACGTCGTCATGACAGCGTTTGGGGCGATCGGCGTCCATTCCGTGTTCGGCATTTCCGATGGCGCGATTCCCGGATCTTTCAAGCCGGTCGTATATGTGGGCCAGGCGCGCGACGACGTGGCCGCGGACGAACTACACCGTCGCGTGTGGACCCAGGGCGTCGTGCCGCTGCTCATCGTCGTCACCCCTGGTGGAGTGGAAGTGAGGAACGGGTTCGGCCCACCATCCGACGGGTCTGTCCTGACGCGCCACGAGGACGTCGACGACGCCTTACACGCATCGTTGGAGGACGTTTCGGCGCGCTCCCTGACAACTTCCATTTTTTGGAAGGACCGCAAAGTCTCGCGCTCTGACACAATCGACAGCCGGCTCGTAGCCGCGATCGACCAACTGAACCGATACGCCTGCACGACGTATCCCCAACTCGATACGCGCCACGGCCGCGCGCTCGTGAACGCATTAGTCGGCAAGCTGATCTACCTATTTGTGCTGATCGACAGGGGATTGATCGACGAGCAGTGGCTGCGCGATGTCATCCTGGCCTCTGGATGCAAGGGCGTGCGATTCGCCGACGCGGCTTCCCATCGTGGTGTGCGGTCCAATTATCCGGAGTTCTCGCCCGACGAGGTCTGGGCAGCGCTGGACGCCATCGACGGAGCGATCAATGGCTGCGTGTTCCCGATCGCCGAGACCGAGCGTCCCCGAATTCCGTCTGAGCTGATCCAGTTCATCCATCGGGTCGTGCGGTGGGGCGAGGAGGTCGCGGGAAGGCAGCTAAGCTTCCTCGACGTCTCGTTCCAGGTGCTTCGCACCGAAACGATCTCGGCAATCTACGAGCGGTTCCTTCGCTTAGAGGACGGCGACGCGCAGCGCGCCGAAGGCGCCTTCTACACGCCGCCTTACTTGGCCGATTTCGTCGTTGCGCGCGCCGATGCCCAACGCCCGATGGAGGCGACCTCGCGGGTGGTTGACGCCGCGGCTGGGTCCGGCGTGTTCCTCGTCTCCGCCTACCGCCGCATCATGGAGCGATGCGCTCCGCCCGGCGGTTGGGGGCCCACCCACGCGAACGCCGCTCGCCACCTGTTAAGGGATTGCATTTTCGGCATCGAGAAGAACGCCCAGGCCGCCAATGTCTGCCGCTTCAGCCTCTATATGACGATGCTGGACTATATTGCCGGAGTGGCGATCAAGGATTTCTCCGGAATTGATGAGGGCGAGAAGCTCTTGCCTCCCCTCACCGACAACATCGTCGTCACCAGTGCCTTCTCGCATCCCTTCGAGGGCACAACGTTCACCCATGTCCTCGGCAATCCCCCTTGGCTTCGGCTGAAGCGTCAGGGTGCGAGACGCAACACCCAGGCGCCGAACCAGAGCGTTCCGGTGAACGATGACGCGTTGACCGCATTTCTCGCCGAGCTGAAGGCTGAGACGCCCGTTATGCACGGGCGCCTCTCGGACGCGTTCGTCTGGCTCGCCGTAGAGCGCCTGTGCGAGGAAGACGCCGTCATCGGGCTTATCCTGCCGACAACCTCCTTAGTGGGTCGCCAATCGGAACGCTTCGCCACGGCACTAGCCTCCAAAGTCTCCGTCCGTTCCGTGGCCAATCTCTCCTATCTGCGATACCGGCTCTTCAGCGGCGCCCGCGCGGCGGCGACGGTCGTGGTGGCGCGCCATCAAGCGCCCCAACCGTCCGACTTTGTTTCCGTATACAGACCTCGGCTGTCCTCGTTACCGCTAGGCGAGGTCGGAGACGTCTGGGCGCTTTTTGTGTCGCAGACCGACCTGCAGACCGTCCAGGTTAGGGACCTACAGGGCGACTCCAATGGCTGGTTCGGCCCGCTCATTCTCGGAACGGTGGACCGGCGGACCCGCGACGCACTTCGGAACTTCACGAGGCGGCGCAAATTGACATTCGCGGAATTCCTGATGCGCTCGGGCTTGCGCATCCAGCGCGGTGGCAACGAGGAGGATACGGGTTTCCGCTTCCCGGTGCGGACCGACAGGCAGGGGCGCGAATTACCCGTCAATCTCGTCGCCCTGCCTAAGGTTCTCGAACAGGAGATCGTTGTCGGCTATCGGGCGCTTTTCTCTGGCAACATCCTTTTGGTGCCGCGGGCCTTCAAGGGGCTACGCGTGCTCGAAGCGCCGCATGCCTTCAATTCCACTTTCTACGGGATATTTTTCGCGGATAATGGGCGCGATGCGTCGCACTTCGAATATATTCAGCGGTCTCGACAGATCGACGCGCTTTGGTCCCTGAAGGCGTTCCTCGAATCTGGCGTCGTGCAATATTTTGCGGCCCTCTACGGCGCGACGGTATTGCTCGACGGCGCACGTTTTGAGAAGGGTGATCTGCTCTCGCTTCCTTGCCCATTCGAAGACGCTTCCGAGCCGGCCTTCCTAGACCTGCATGGTTCCTCAGACAAGGATGGCTCGATCCTAGATGCGCTAGGTGCTGGCTCGGATCTGCGATGCGCGGTAAAAGAGTTCCTCTCTTTCTCGGAAGGGTATGCCGACGCGCAACTTCCTTCCGACGCGTTCGTGGAAGCGGATGAAACTCAAATCCGCGTGTATCTGGATCGCTTCACCCGCGACCTCGCAGCTGCGTTTACGGAGCGGTTCACGCCATCGGTGACGATCGAAGGGCGCGGCGACGGCGTCGTCAGGCTCCGCGTCGCGTTCGGGCAGGACGCGGAGCAAGAGGGAGCCGCCCCGCCGAACCGTGATGGCAAGTTCGTGGCTTCGAGCGTCGTCTCGTTCGACGCAAAGAGCCGGGTGGCGCACCTAAGTAAATCTTCGGCGTTGTTCGCCTGGATGGCCGATCAGGCCGTGGACGACGCTGGCGAAGTTATCAGGCAGGTCGTTTCGGGATGTCCATGAGAAGATGGCCTGCGGATGATCTGGCGGACGACGCCTGGCATCGATTCCTCGGCGAGGCGATCGGCGGCCTGCGCGAAGCGGCGCGACGGGTTCGCGAGCCGGCGTCGACCGAGCGACGGCCCGGGTGGTTCGGCAAGAGCAACAAGGCCTTCAAGGGCGCCAAGCTTCCGGACGAGACATCGATAAGCCAGGCGCTTATCGAGGCGATGGAGGAGATCCGCGACGAGCAGTTCATAGTTGCGCCGAGCCGAGGATCGTCGATCCCCAATCTGACGGGCATGGACTTCCATGTCGAGGTCGCGCGACGATACGATCCGGCGATCGGACCGCGCGCCCAGCCCACCGACATACAGCTGGCGATCCATCGCGACCGTCTCGACCTGCGCCTTGAGGCGAAGAAGCTCACGAGACTGGGTGACATCGCCGCCGACTATCTCGGCGCGGACGGCTTGGGACGTTTCGACGATGCCTGCGCTCCTTATACCCTGGAGCGATTTGGAGGGATGCTCGCATACGTGACCGACCGCGACGCGGCCGAGTGGACGCTGTTGATCTCGGAGGGGATCCGCGCTGCATTGCCTTCCGATCGCGTGAAAACGACGCTTTTGCTGGGGGACGAGATAATTACGACCACGCACTTGCGCGACGTCGATATCGCGGTCCATGGGATCCAAGGTCGCTTCTCGACTGATGTCGTGCATCTCGTGTTCGAGTTCGACGCCTGGCCGAACCGGAGGATCGCGAGTTCGAACGACCGCATTGACGATCGGCGTACTAAAGAAGCCCAGCCGGAGGGGTAATGGGCAGGTTTGCCCGTATCACGCCTGCCATTCCGCCGCCCTCTCCATGATTTCTAACGAACGCTTGCGCACTTCGCTCCTCGGGATCGGATGTATCGCGGGGACGGCTCGCTGCAAATGCTTCAAGCGGTTTGGCTCAGCCTGTGTGAACGGAAACGCTGGCGACTGCCAGAAAGCGGACGCTACCGGCGTCAGCTATGGGCCAATTCCGGCCTCGGACATTCATCGGCTATATGTCCGCTTCTCGTTTGAAGTCCCCAAAAGCTGCCAGTGCGCTCCCGGCCCCAAACCGGCTGTTCGTCGCAGCCGCAGCGAACTTCGGCTTCTGGCGCGTCCTGCAGGTTCAAGGGGGATGCCTCGCCGAGGGCGCCCCAAAGACCCCAAACAGTTGCGGCACGTGCCGCCAGCTCACGACCTTTCAGCCTTTCCCGGCAGATTCAGGTGGTAGCGGGTGTATCGGCGTTCCCCGGTTCGCGTCAGAGCTCCTTGTTCCACCATATCGTGCAGATCGCGCGTGGCGGTGGGGCGTGAGGTGCCGGTGATCGCGAGGTAGTTCTCCGCGCTCAGGCCGCCCGTGAAGCCGCCGGGGCCCTCGCGGAACAGGCGGGCGATCACCTTCTCCTGCCGTTCGTTCATCTTGTCGCGGAAGCGATCGTAAAAATGTGCCTTGGCGATGTAGAAGGCGACGCGATCGAGCGTTGTCTGCTGGGCCGCGATGATTGTTTCGGCGAAATAGACCAGCCAGCCCGTGACATCGAGCGTCCGCTGATGGTTCTCGAGCTGGTCGTAATAGGCCTTGCGATGCTGCTCGATGGTATGGGCGAGCGCGATCAGGGTCGGCTGCCCGATGTTCTGGGCGAGGGATTTTTCCGCCAATGTCCGGCCGATGCGACCGTTGCCGTCCTCGAAGGGGTGGATGCTCTCGAAATAGAGATGTCCGATCCCGGCCCGGGTGAGTGCTGGCAAGGGCGTTCCACCGTCCGGGGCCGAGCCTTTGAACCAGGCGAGATAGGCGGCCATCTCGTCCGGAACCCGAGAGGATGGCGGCGCCTCGAAATGCACGGTCGGCCGATCCTGGCGGCCATACACGATCTGCATCGCGTCTTCATGGCGACGGTAGCCGCCGATGGCCTCCAGATGCCGGCTATCCGCCATCAGCATGCGGTGCCAGCGGAATAGCGTGTCGGCGTCGAGGGGATCGGCCCAGCTCCGATAGAGATCGACCATCATCTCCGCGATGCCCCGTTCCTTCGGCCTCACGTTGCGATTGTCGGTGTCGAGGCCGAGCTGACGGCGCAGGGAGGATTGCACGCTGAGGCGATCCAGCGCCTCCCCTTCGATCGCGCTGGTCTTGACCGCCTCGTCGCTGAGGAGTTCGATCCGCAGCAGGTCCCGCTCGTCATCGCTCACATGCCGGACCGCACCGATCACCTCGCCGGTGAGCAGCAGGAACCGCCGCTCCAGCGGTTCGAGGGCAACCGGATCATAGGCAAAATGCGGCCAGCCGTGCTGCGTCCAGTTCCACACCATGAGCGGCAGAGTCTCCCGCTATAGCTCACATAATAGCGGATACGTGATCGATAGATAGCCATCCTATCGCTCATGGCGGAGCCGCGCCATCGCGCCACGCAGGTTGATCGAGCGACCCCATCCCCATTTCCTGCGCTGGCACAGGGAGCATTGTTTCAAGCCGTGAAGCGGAGGCTTCCTATGAAGCTTCCGATAACCGGACAGCCGTTCCCGCCGTTCACCTGTCGTTGCACGCCACGCTGCGACGCGGATCGAATCCTGTTGAACCGGCCTAATATCGGGCTCTTTTAATCATCCCCACCCGGGATGAGATCGTCAGGACCCCGGCACGTCGGGGTTGGCATGGCGGCAGCACATCATCATCAGGGTTTCGCCCGCGGCGCGCGGATGCTGCGCACGGCGCTGGGTCCGGCCATCGCCCGGCATCTGGAAGACTCGGCTGTCGTCGAGGTGATGTTGAACCCAGACGGGCGATTGTGGATCGACCGTCTCTCGGAGGGACTGTCCGACACCGGTGAGCGGCTTTTGCCTGCAGACGGCGAGCGCATCGTGCGGCTCGTCGCGCATCATGTCGGCGCCGAGGTTCATGCGGGAGCCCCGCGCGTTTCAGCTGAGCTGCCCGAGACGGGAGAACGTTTCGAGGGATTGTTGCCGCCGGTCGTGGCGGCGCCGACTTTCGCCATCCGCAAGCCCGCCGTCGCGGTGTTCACGCTCGAGGATTATGTCCGCGCCCGGATCATGTCCGCCGGACAGGCCGACGCGCTGCGCCATGGTGTTGTCTCTCGCGCCAACATTCTCGTCGCGGGCGGCACCTCGACGGGCAAGACCACTTTGACCAATGCGCTCCTCGCCGAGGTCGCGAAAACCTCCGATCGCGTTGTTCTCATCGAGGATACGCGCGAGTTGCAATGCGCTGCGCCGAACCTCGTTGCCCTGCGCACCAAGGATGGAGCCGCTTCGCTCTCCGACCTTGTTCGCTCCGCGCTGCGGCTGCGTCCCGACCGCATCCCCATCGGCGAGGTGCGCGGCGCAGAGGCGCTCGACCTGCTCAAGGCGTGGGGCACTGGCCATCCCGGCGGCATCGGCACCATCCATGCCGGCAGTGCACTCGGCGCGCTGCGCCGGATGGAGCAACTCATCCAGGAAGCCGTCGTCACCGTCCCGCGCGCGCTGATCGCCGAGACCATCAATCTCGTGGCCGTGCTCGCGGGCCGCGGTGCGGCGCGCCGGCTCACCGAACTCGCCCATGTCGAGGGCCTCGGCCCCGATGGCGACTACCGCGTCACCCCTGCTTTCACCGGAGATCCCTCATGATCCGATCGCTCCATCGCGCCCGTAGCGCCGCCCGCTTGGCCGTGTCTGCCACCTGCATCAGCCTGATGGCCATGGCCAGCGCTCATGCCTCCGGCTCCTCCATGCCGTGGGAGGCGCCGCTGCAATCCATCCTTCAATCGATCGAAGGGCCGGTCGCCAAGATCATCGCCGTCATTGTCATCATCTCGACCGGGCTGGCGCTGGCCTTCGGCGACACGTCGGGCGGCTTCCGCCGGCTGATCCAGATCGTGTTCGGCCTGTCGATCGCCTTCGCCGCCTCGAGCTTCTTCCTGTCCTTCTTCTCCTTCGGCGGCGGAGCGCTCGTCTGATGGCGGAGCCGATCGACGTCCCCGGCTTCAGCGTTCAGGTCCACCGGGCGCTGACCGAGCCGATCCTGCTCGGCGGGGCGCCGCGTGCCATCGCCATCGTCAATGGCACGCTCGCCGGGGCCGTGGGTCTCGGCCTGCGCCTGTGGCTGGTCGGCCTCGCCATCGGAATGATCGGCCATGTCGCGGCGATGTGGGCGGCGAAGCGTGATCCGCTTTTCGTCGAGGTGGTGCGTCGGCATCTGCGCATCCCCGCGCATCTCTCGGTCTGAGCGGGGTGCCATTATGATGAACCTCGCCGAGTATCGCAGCCGCAACCGCCGCCTTGCCGATTTCCTGCCCTGGGCGGCACTGGTCGCGCCCGGCATCGTGCTGAACAAGGACGGCTCGTTCCAGCGCACGGCGCGTTTTCGCGGGCCGGACCTCGACAGCGCCGTGCCAGCCGAGCTCGTCGCGGTCGCCGGGCGGCTAAATAACGCCTTTCGTCGCCTCGGCTCGGGTTGGGCGATATTCGTGGAGGCGCAGCGCCATGCCGCCGCGACCTATCCGGCGAGCACCTTCCCCGATGCCGCCTCCGCTTTGGTCGATGCCGAGCGGCGGGCCGACTTTGAAGAAGCCGGAAGCCATTTCGAGTCGAGCTACTTCCTGACCTTCACCTTCCTCCCGCCGGCCGAGGATGCCGCGCGCACCGAAGGCTGGCTTTATGAAGGGCGGGACAAGGCGGGTCTCGATCCCCATGAGACGTTGCGCGGCTTTGCCGACCGGACCGATCGGCTCCTCAACCTCATCGATGCCTTCATGCCGGAATGCCGCTGGCTCGATGACGGCGAGACGCTGACCTACCTGCATGGCTGCGTCTCGACGCAGCGGCACCGTGTCCGCGTGCCAGAGACGCCGATCTATCTCGACGCGCTGCTTCCCGATCAGCCGCTCACCGGCGGGCTGGACCCGCGCCTTGGCGACCAGCATCTGCGGGTGCTGACCATTACCGGCTTTCCCACGGTGACGACGCCCGGCCTGCTCGATGAGCTGAACCGGCTGGCCTTTCCGTATCGCTGGTCCACCCGCGCTATCCTGCTCGACAAGGCGGACGCCGTTCGGCTGCTGACCAGGATCCGCCGCCAGTGGTTCGCCAAGCGCAAATCCATCGCCGCCATCCTGAAGGAGGTGATGACCAACGAGGCATCCGTCCTCGTGGACTCGGATGCCGCGAACAAGGCTGAAGATGCCGACCTCGCCCTGCAGGAGCTCGGGGCGGATCACGCCGGCATCGCCTATGTCACCGCGACAGTGACCGTGTGGGATGCCGATCCGCGCATCGCCGACGAGAAGCTGCGACGGGTCGAGAAGGCCATCCAGGGCCGCGACTTCACGGTGATGACCGAGACCATCAATGCCGTCGACGCCTGGCTCGGGTCTTTGCCCGGCCACGTCTATGCCAATGTCCGCCAGCCGCCGATCTCGACGCTCAATCTCGCCCACATGATCCCGCTGTCAGCAGTGTGGGCCGGCGAGAGCCGCGACGCGCATTTCGATGCACCGCCGCTGCTTTTCGGCAAGACCGAGGGCTCGACTCCGTTCCGGTTCTGCCTCCATGTGGGCGATGTCGGCCATACCCTCGTCGTGGGCCCCACCGGCGCGGGCAAGTCCGTGCTGCTGGCGCTGATGGCGTTGCAGTTCCGGCGCTACGCCGGTGCGCAGGTGTTTGCCTTCGACTTCGGGGGCTCGATCCGTGCCGCGGCGCTCGCCATGGGCGGGGACTGGCACGATCTCGGTGGCGGGCTCAGCGAGGGCAGCGCGGAGAGCGTTTCGCTCCAGCCGCTTGCGCGCATCGATGAAGCTGCCGAGCGCGCTTGGGCCGCAGACTGGCTTACTGCCATCCTCACCCGCGAAGGTATTCCCATCACGCCGCAGGTGAAGGAGCACATCTGGACGGCGTTGACCTCGCTCGCCTCGGCGCCGGTCGAGGAGCGCACCCTCACAGGCCTCTGCGTCCTCCTGCAGTCCAACGACCTGAAGCAGGCACTGCGTCCCTATTGCCTCGGCGCGGCATGGGGCCGGCTGCTTGACGCCGAGAGCGAGCATCTGGGCTCAGCCACCGTCCAGGCCTTCGAGACGGAAGGTCTGATCGGCATGGAGGCCGCGCCGGCGGTGCTGGCTTATCTGTTCCACCGGATCGAGGACCGGCTCGACGGATCTCCGACCCTCATCATCATCGATGAGGGCTGGCTGGCGCTGGACGATGAGGGCTTCGCCGGCCAGTTGCGGGAGTGGCTGAAGACGCTGCGCAAGAAGAACGCCTCCGTCATTTTCGCTACGCAATCGCTCTCAGATATCGACGGCTCGGCGATCGCGCCCGCGATCATTGAAAGCTGCCCCACGAGGCTCTTGCTCCCCAATGAGCGGGCCATCGAGCCGCAGATCACCGCCATCTATCGCCGCTTCGGCCTGAACGACCGCCAGATCGAGATCCTCGCGCGGGCGACCCCGAAGCGCGACTACTATTGCCAGTCGCGGCGCGGCAACCGGCTGTTTGAGCTCGGCCTCAGCGAGGTCGCGCTGGCGCTGTGCGCTGCATCCTCCAAGACCGACCAGCAGGCCGTCGACAAGGTCTTCGCCGCGCACGGTCGCGACGGCTTCCTGGACGCTTGGCTGCGTCATCGCGGCCTCGGCTGGGCCGCCGACCTCATTCCCAACCTCACCAATCTGGAGACGCAGCCATGACGCTGTCCCGTCCGCGCGCGCTCACCGTCGCCGTCGCGCTTCTGTCCGCGTCGCTCGCCCTCGCACCCGTGCTGTCCCCGCCCGCGCAGGCCCTCACGGTCTATGATCCCTGGAACTACGCGGAGAACATGATATCGGCGGCGCGGGCGCTGGAGCAGATCAACAACCAGATCACCTCGCTGCAGAACGAAGCGCAAATGCTGATCAACCAGGCGCGCAATCTCGCCAGCCTGCCGCATTCCTCGTTGCTGCAGATCCAGCAATCGGTCCAGCGCACCCAGCAGTTGCTCGGGCAGGCGCAGAGCATCGCTTTCGATGTCGGCCAGATCGACCAGGCCTTCCAGCAGCGCTATGGCAATATCCCGCTCTCGGCCTCCGATGCCGATCTCGTCGCCGGTGCGCGCTCGCGCTGGCAGACCACGGTAGGGGGCTTGCAGGATGCGCTGCGGGTGCAGGCCGGCGTCGTCGGCAATGTCGACGCCAACAAGGCCGAGATGGCGACCCTCGTCGGCCAGAGCCAGGGTGCCACGGGCGCGCTTCAGGCCACGCAGGCCGGCAACCAGTTACTCGCCCTGCAGTCGCAGCAGCTTTCCGACCTGATCGCGGTGATGTCCGCCAATGGGCGCGCCGCGGCGCTCTCCGAGGCGGAACGCGCGACCGCCGCCGAGCAGGGACGCGAGCAGCGCCGGCGCTTCCTCACCCCGGGCGCCGGCTACCAGGCCGGCACTGCCCGCATGTTCAGCAACTGACGGAGGCGAACATGGACGCAGCCATGCTGGCCCGGCTCGGCGCGGTGATCTTCGTAGCCATCGCCGGCATGGCGGCGGTTCTTGAGATGAGCCGGGAGGAGAAGGCGCCGGAGCCTTCACCCATTCGGACGGTCGAGGCCGAGCGCGATCCTTTGCGCGATGAGCAGCAGCGGTGTCAGCAGCTTGGAGAAGCCGCCGCGCAGGACGCCGCATGCCTGAAGGTCTGGGCGCAGACGCGCGACCGCTTTCTCGGCCGTCCCGCGACGACTGAAGGCCACTGAGATGGGCGGCACCGGCGTCATCGACACTTTCCTGGGTGTCTTCACCTCCTATATCGACAGCGGCTTCGGCCTGCTGGGCGGCGAGGTCGCCTTCATCGCCACCACGCTCATCGTCATCGACGTGACGCTGGCGGCGCTGTTCTGGTCGTGGGGCGCTGATGACGACATCATCGCCCGGCTCATCAAGAAGACGCTGTTCGTCGGCGTCTTCGCCTACATCATCGGCAACTGGAACACCCTCGCCCGCATCGTCTTCGAGAGCTTCGCCGGGCTTGGGCTGAAGGGATCGGGCACGGCATTTTCCGTCAGCGACCTCATGCGTCCGGGCAAGGTGGCCCAGACCGGGCTCGATGCTGGTCGGCCGCTGCTCGAGTCCATCTCCGATTTGATGGGCTGGGTCGCCTTCTTCGAGAACTTCATCCAGATCGCCTGCCTGCTGTTTGCCTGGGCGCTGGTGCTGCTCTCCTTCTTCATCCTCGCGGTGCAGCTCTTCGTCACCCTGATCGAGTTCAAGCTGACCACGCTCGCCGGCTTCGTGCTGATCCCCTTCGGCCTGTTCGGCAAGACCGCCTTCATGGCCGAACGGGTGCTCGGCAATGTCGTGTCCTCCGGCATCAAGGTCATGGTGCTCGCCGTCATCATCGGCATCGGCTCCACCCTGTTTGGCCAGTTCACCGCCGGCTTCGGTGGTCAGACGCCAACCATCGATGACGCCATGGCCATCGTGCTGGCTGCTCTGTCCCTGCTCGGTCTCGGCATCTTCGGTCCCGGCATTGCCGCCGGCCTTGTCTCCGGTGGTCCGCAGCTGAGCGCGGGGGCCGCGGTCGGCACCGGCCTCGCTGCCGGTGGCGCCATGCTGGCCGCCGGCGGTGCTGCCAGCCTCGCCGTCCGAGGCGGCGGAGCGGCGCTCTCCGCGACGGCGGCCGCGGCGCGGGGTGGCGCAACGGCCTATAGCCTCGGTTCCGCCGGCCAGTCCGGCATGGCGGGTGTCGCCTCAGGTCTCGGTGGCGTCGCGCGAGCCGCGGGCTCTGCCGCCGTGTCACCGCTCGCGAACGCCGTCAGCGGTACGGCCTCAGCCTCCTCCGCCGGTGACGTGCCCGACTGGGCCAAGCGCATGAAGCGCGGCCAGTCGCTTCGCCACGGCGTCTCCGCCGCCGCCCATGCTGTGCGCTCCGGTGACAGCCATGCCGGCGGCTCTTCCGTCTCCCTCAGCGAGAGCGACCGCTCATGAGCCTCTTCAAGCGACCCGCGACACATTACGGCACCTCGCCCGAGCCCGTCACGCCCTATCAGAAGGCGGCCCAGGTCTGGGACGAGCGTATCGGCTCGGCCCGTGTGCAGGCGAAGAACTGGCGACTGATGGCCTTTGGCAGTCTGTTGCTCTCGGCCGGCTTTGCCTCGGCGCTGATCTGGCAGTCGACGCGGGGCACCGTCGTGCCCTGGGTGGTCGAGGTCGATCGTCTCGGCCAGACGCAGGCCGTTGGACCCGCCACCGGCGATTATCGCCCCACCGATCCGCAGATTGCCTGGCATCTCGCCCGCTTCATCGAGCAGGTGCGCAGCCTGCCGGCCGATCCCGTTATCGTGCGGCAGAACTGGCTCAGGGCCTATGAATTCACCACAGATCGGGGCGCCGCCGCGCTCAACGATTATGCCCGCGCCAACGATCCTTTTACCCGGGTCGGCAAGCAGCAGATCGCCGTCGAGGTCTCCAGCGTGATCCGGGCCTCGCCCGATTCCTTCCGTCTCGCCTGGGTTGAGCGGCGCTACGAGAACGGCCAGCTCGCCGCCACCGAGCGCTGGAGCGCGATCTTGACCCTCGTGATCCAGCCGCCGCACGATGCCGAGCGCCTGCGTACCAATCCCCTTGGCATCTATGTCAACGCCATCAGCTGGTCGCGGGAGATGAGCCAGTGAAAACGTCGATCCGTAAATCCGCATCTCCGGCTCTGTGCCGATCCGCCTTTGCGGTTCTCCTGCTCTCGGCAACCGCGCTTGGCGGCTGCGCATCGGCACCGAAGCCGCCACAGATCAGCTATGACAGTGAGGTGCCGGCGCTGCCGACGGCGCCGACAGTGGTTGCGGATGACCGGCCGCGGCCGCTCCACACGCCGCCCGCCTGGACGCCGGCCAAGGGCGGCACGGATGCGAAAACACCGGTTGCCCGCGTCGAGAACGCCAACGCGGCTGCGCGGGTCGAGCCGCGCCGCGAGGGCTATTACAACGCCATCCAGATCTACCCCTGGAGCGAGGGCGCGCTCTATCAGGTCTATGCCGCGCCCGGCCAGATCACCAACATCGCGCTGGAGCCGGGCGAGAGCCTGACCGGCAGCGGGCCGATCGCGGCAGGCGATACCGCGCGCTGGATCATCGGCGACACCGAGAGCGGCGAAGGGGCGAACCGGCGCGTGCATGTGCTGGTGAAGCCGACGCGGGCGGACATCTCCACGAATCTTGTCATCACCACCGACCGGCGCAGCTACATGATCGAACTGCGCGCCGGCGAGAAACCCTATATGCCGGCCGTCGCCTGGGCCTATCCGCAGGTTCCGGGAGCGCAGCGCCCCATTGTTCCGCCGACGCCGGTCATCCCGAATTTCGCGGCCCGCAACTATCGCTATGCGCTTACCGGCGACACGCCGCCCTGGCGGCCAATCGCTGTCTATGACGACGGACGCAAGGTCTATGTCGAGTTCCCGCGCGGCATCGTTCAGGGCGAGATGCCGCCTCTCTTCGTAATCGGCGCGGATGGCGAAGCCCAGATCGTCAATAGCCGCATCCACCAGAACATCCTGATCGTCGACCGGCTGTTCGGCGCGGCCGAGCTGCGCCTCGGTGGCGGCGAGCGTCCGCAGAAGGTGCGGATCGAGCGTACGGACGGGAGGCCGGCATCATGAGCAGCCCCGACAATCATGACCTAGAGGCGGATCTCGGCGCTCCGACCACCGATCACGCCGCCGCCATGCGGCTGCGTCCCGAGCCGCCGCGCGTCACGCGTCTCTCACGCAAGGTACTGGCCGGTGCCGGGTTGGTCGTCGGCCTCGGCATTGGTGGCGCGCTGATCTATGCGCTGCAGGGGCGAGACAAAGGAACCGGCGGCGAGGAACTTTATTCCACCCAGAACCGCTCCACCGCCGATGGCCTTGCCGGCCTGCCGAGGGATTACACTGGCCCCATCCTGGGTCCGCCTCTTCCCGGCGATCTCGGCCGGCCGATCCTTGATGCACAGAACCGCGGCCAGCCCGTCGTGCCGCCAACAATGACGGCGCCACAGGTCGATCCCGAGCAGCAGCGCCGTCTCGCCGAGCAGGAAGCAGCGCGGACCAGCCGCGTATTCTTCCAGGCGGCACAGGCTCGCGCGCCGGTGTCGTCAGTAACGGGTGCTTCAAGCTTCAGCGGCCTTGGCGCCGTCGGGCCGGGCGGTACGCCTTCAGCCCAGGACCGCCAGCTCGCCTTCCTCAATGCCGCGGTCGATCGGCGCGTGGTCGCATCCGATCGCGTCATGGCGCCAGCATCGCCTTATGTGCTGCAAGCCGGCGCTGTCATCCCCGCCGCGCTCATCACCGGCATTCGCTCCGACTTGCCGGGCCAGATTACCGCCCAGGTCACCGAGAACGTCTATGACAGCCCGACCGGCCGCATCCTGATCATCCCGCAGGGCACACGGCTGCTCGGCCAATACGACAATGGTGTCGGCTTCGGTCAGCGCCGGATCCTGCTGGTCTGGAACCGGCTGATCTTCCCCAATGGCCGCTCCATCGTGCTGGAGCGTCAGCCAGGCACCGATGCGCAGGGCTATGCCGGCCTCGAGGACGGCGTCGACATGCACTGGTGGGACCTCGCCAAGGCGGTCGGTCTCTCGACGCTGCTCTCCGTCAGCGCCGAGCTCGCCATGGATGATGAGGACGAACTGATCCAGGCGCTGCAGAGCGGCGCGCAGGACACCATCAACGATGCCGGCCAGGAGATCATCCGCCGGCAGTTGAACGTCGCGCCGACCCTGACCATCCGCCCGGGATTCCCGGTGCGGGTCATGGTCACGCGCGACCTCGTGCTCGAACCCTACAGGTACTGACCATGGCGAAGCTGAAACTTGGACCTATCGCGAACGACAAGCCGGTAAAGGTGGCGCTGTCGCTGCCCGGCGCGTTGCACCGCGATCTTGTCGCCTATGCCGAGGTGCTCGCGCGGGAAACCGGTCAGCCTGTCCCGTATCCAGCAAAGCTCATCGTGCCCATGCTGGAGCGCTTCATCGCCACGGATCGCGAATTCGCCAAGGCGCGCCGCGCGGCTGGCGGCGCTGCGAGCATCAGCGGGTCGCAGCCCGCTCCTGGGCCATCTTCCGTGTGAGGCTGAGCAAGGTGCGCACCGCAGGGTTGTCATTCCTGGGGGAATAGATCACCGAAAACGGGATCACCTCGCCGGCGAGCGGCCGGTACACCACTTCCGGTAGGCTGATCGTCGTCTCCGATTCCAGCACCGGCACAATCCCGCGCCCGGTGGCGACGAGGCCAAGAAGGCTGTAGCGCGCAAGCTGCTGCGTGCTGATGCGCGGCGAGATGTCGAGCTCCCGGAATTTGCGTTCAAGGAAGCCGCGCACCTCATTGCCGGAGCCTTCGGTGCGGACGAGAAAGGTCTCATCGACGAGATCGCGCCAAGACAGCACGTCCCTCTGAACCAGAGGATGAAGACGCGGCAGCGCGAACAGAAGAGGTTCGCTCCACGAGGACATCGCATCACAGTCCGGCCAGCTTTGCCGGCCCAGCACGAATGCGGCGTCGAGATCGAACCGCCGTATCGCGGCCGCGTGACTTTCGGCAGGCGCTTCGACAAAGTCGATGTCAACACCCGCATAGCGGCTGTCATAGGTCTGGAACAGGTCGCGCAGAAAGCCGGAGGACAGGTTCGAGAACAGCCCAACCCTCAGGTGCCCTTCTTCCGCCCGGCCGAACGCCGCGGCCTCCTCGCCGGCTTCGCGAATCTGATCCAGCGCCTGCCGTGTCCGGCTGAGATACCTTTGCCCCGCCAGAGTGAGGTTCACCCCGCTTGAATGCCGGATGAACAGTGAGACGCCGATCTCATCCTCCAGATCCCGGACGCTCCGGCTGATGGACGATTCCTTGACCTCAAGTGCCACCCCGGCCTTGCGGAAGCTTCCGTGCTCGGCGGCCGCCACGAAATAGCGCAGATGGCGCAACTCGATCGAGGTGGAAAACGGCGCAGCCATTCGGGCTCCGGCGTGTTGAAGAACTTCTGGATATTGATACCCAAAGTTGCGGCCACGTCGAGGGTTGCAGATGAGTATCGTCACTGCGCAGCTATCCGCACACACGATCATGGCTCAAATTCCCATTCCCGAAAGGGATGCGAGCTAGCCTCGCTATAATTCGGAGTGATTTGATCGCGTCGGTGTCGGGCGGGGCGGTCCTGCCGATGAAGATGAGGATCACTGGCCGGTCGACTGACCGCTCGGACGCAGCCCTTTCGGTGCAGGCGCCCTTAGCGCTCGCGCTATGCTCGTGGTATGCCCTCTCGACGTTTGGAGGATAGGCACCTCTATGCCGCATGGCAGCCGCAGGCTGTGCGATTTTGATCCGATAGGATGATGTATACGGGGTGAAATTTATGTGGCTGGCAACGCTCTCATGCTGACCCCGACTGAGATTTACGACAACGTCGAAGCCTTGGCCGCCCGTCGGCCTGAGGGTGGAGCGTTCGGCCTGGAGCTGATGGAGGCCGTGGGCGCCCCGCGCGCAACGATCACTCGCCTTCGCGAGGAGGCGGCTACCGGCGCGTTTACGTGGACACGTATGTTGCGCTTCGAGGTCGTGCCGAAAGGCGAGACCGGCGTCGCCCTGGATCGGATGCGGGCTGAGACGGAGGGTCGCCCGAAAGCCAAGCGCTCGCGCATCCTCGTGGCGTATGATGGCGAGGCCATAGCCGCGCGGGATACCAAAATCGGCGATGAGCAGCGGATCGGGATCGACGCGCTTGCCTATGAGGCGGACATCTTCTTTCCGCTCGGCGGGCATGAGCGCCACGTCCCCGATCCCGAGCGCCTCGCGGATGTTCGCGCCACCAAGCATCTGTCGCGCCTATTCGACGCCGTTCGCGACGCGAATCCCGGCTGGAACACCCTGGCCGATCGTCACGCCCTCAACGTGTTCATGGCGCGGCTTCTCTTCTGCCTGTTCTCGGACGATGTCGGCATCTTCGAGAAGGATGCCTTCGAGACCGCGCTTCAGCAGTCGACCCGGACGGACGGCGCCGACCTCAAGGCCTTCCTCGAAGGCGCCTTCGCGCATATGGACCATGACCCGCGTCAGGGCGCGGGGCCGGCAAGGGGCTGGTCGAAACTCCCCTATGTGAACGGTAGCCTGTTCTCGGAGAGGAGCCCCGTCCCCGAATTGGACGGTCGCTGCCGCCGCCACCTGCTCGACTGCGCTCGCCTGGACTGGCGCGACATCAACCCTGATATCTTTGGCTCTATGCTCCAGGGCGTGGTCGACACGACGCTGCGTGGCGAATTGGGGATGCACTACACATCCCCCACCAACATCATGAAGGTGCTGCGCCCCATTCTGCTCGATGATCTCAGGTCCGAGTTGGATCGCGCGGGCACAAGCAAGGACAAGCTGCGTGCATTCCTGAAGAGGCTGCGCAACATACGGATGTTCGATCCAGCCTGCGGGTCGGGCAACTTCCTGATCATCGCCTATAAGGCGCTGCGCGAAATGGAGATTGAGACCTTCAAGCGGCTGGGAGAAATGCCTCTCGATGTGGTCTCGCTTAACAATTTCTACGGTCTGGAGATCGATGACTTCGCGTGCCAGACAGCCAGGCTGGGTCTGTGGATCGCCCAGCACCAGATGGATGAGCTGTTCTGGAAGGAACTCGGCATCCGGCGGCCGTTCCTGCCCCTGAGCGAGGCCGGATGCATCACCCGCGCCAACGCTGCAACGGCGAACTGGCTGGAGGCCTGCCCGTCGAAAGCGGGAAGCGAGACCGTTGTCGTGGGCAACCCCCCGTTCAAGGGCTCCAAGCATCAATCGAAGGCGCAGCGCGAGGACATGAAGGCGGTCTTTTCGCGTCGCGTCCCGAATTCTGGGGAACTCGATTACGTCGCGATCTGGTTTCTCAAAGGCGCCGACTACGCCAAGGCCGCGAACGCGCCCTTCGCTTTCGTCTCCACCAACTCGATCGTGCAGGGAGCCTCTGTCTCCACTCTCTGGCCGCATCTTCTCGATGGCCTCGAAATCCGCTTCGCTCATCGCTCGTTCAAATGGTCGAATCTTGCCACAAAGAATGCGGGCGTCATCTGCGTCATCGTCGGTCTCGGCGCTCCCACGCAGGCCAGCAAAAGCCTCTATGACGGCGAGACGGTTCGTCAGGTCCCCCTGATTGGTCCCTATCTTGCGCCGAACGTGGCGACCATCGTTTCCAAGAGGTCCAAGCCCATCGCGACGGACTTTGCTCCGATGATATTCGGGAACATGCCCAACAATGGCGAGGCGCTTCTTCTCGACCGCAATGAGCGGGATCATCTTATAGGCAACTACCCGGAGGCCTCCCGTTTCATCCGACGGCTTTATGGCAGTCAGGAATTGATGAAGGGCATCGAACGTTGGTGCCTCTGGGTAAAACCCAGCGATATTGCAACGGCACGTGCAATAGCTCCGTTGGAAGAGCGTTTCAAAAAAGTGCGTGACAAGCGGCTTGAGAGCTCAGATGCAGCAGCGCAAAAAATGGCTGAGACACCTTGGTCGTTCCGCGAACAAAATGAAGCAGAATCGCATACCATAATGATTCCGGGCGCCGCCAGTGAAGATCGCATCTGGCTTCCCGTTGATTTGAAACTAGCGCCTGACATTACTTCAAATCTTGCGTTTGCGATAATTGACGGAAAAATTTGGCACGCTTCTATTATTTCCAGTCGAATGCATCGACTCTGGCTAGAAACAGTTGGCGGTCGATTGAAGGAAGATCCTCGTTATTCTAACACTCTGGTCTGGAATACATTTCCACTTCCGCCACTGACAGACCATCGCAAGGCCGAGCTCGAAGAACACTGGTGGGAGATCGACCGGGCGCGTAAAGAGGCCGGTTTTGGTCGGACGCTCGGCGACCTCTACGCCCCGAAGACCATGCCGCCTGATTTGCGTCGGGCGCATGAGGAGCTCGACGAGACGGTGGAGAAGATATTCGGTGCCCGCCGCTATCGCTCCGATGCCGACCGGATCGAGCATATGCTCCAGCTCTATGAAGCGGCGATCCAGGAAAGAGGCGGGCGATGACCGGTATCGCTGACACGACACTCCATTATGCCGCGAACGGCTCGTCCAAGCAGACCGACAGCCTCGGCATGCGGGCCATGCAGCGGCGCGTCTGGGACGTGCGCGACGCGCATTACATCCTCGTCAAATCGCCGCCCGCCTCCGGCAAGTCCCGTGCCGCCATGTTCGTCGGTCTCGACAAGCTGAAGAATCAGGGCCTGCGCAAGGTGATCGTCGCTGTGCCCGAGCGCTCCATCGGCGCCTCGTTCCGGGACACGAAGCTGACCGAGGGAGGCTTTTTTGCCGACTGGAAGCTCGATCGGGACTTTTGCGGCGTCGGCTCCGAAACCGGCTCAAAGGTCCGAGAGCTGGTGACCTTCCTCGGCTCCGAGACGGAGACGACGGCGCTCTGCACCCACGCCACTCTGCGCTTCGCCTTCGCATCCGCCGGACTGGAGGCGTTCGACAACTGCCTGGTCTGCGTCGACGAGTTGCACCACGCCTCCAATGATGAGAACAACCGGCTGGGCAATTTCCTGCGCGGCCTCATGGATCGTGGCAGCGCGCATATCCTCGCCATGACGGGTTCCTATTTCCGCGGCGACGGTGCAGCGATCCTGCACCCCGAGGACGAAGCCCGCTTTGAGCGGGTGATCTACACCTACTATGAGCAGCTCAACGGCTACGAGCACCTCAAGGAGCTGCATATCGGCTTCCGCTTCTATCGGGGCCGATATCTCGACGCGATGGGCGAGGCACTCGACCCGCAGCTCAAGACGATCGTTCACATTCCGCATGTCGGCTCATCGGAGGCTGCCGTCGACAAGATGTTCGCTGTGGACGCGATCATCTCCGCCCTCGGGGAGCCGCTAGGCCAGGATTCGACCACTGGCTTCGAGCGCGTGCGGGCCGGCCGCCGTATCCTGAAGGTGGCCAATCTCGTCGATGACGGCCCCGGCCGCGACAAGGTCATGTCCTCGCTGCGCAATGTGCGAAAGCGGGAGGACGTCGACGTCATCATTGCGCTCGGCATGGCGAAGGAGGGGTTCGACTGGATCTGGTGCGAGCACGTCCTAACGGTCGGCTACAGGGGCTCGCTCACCGAAATCGTGCAGATCATCGGACGCGCGACGCGCGACGCGCCCGGCAAGACCTCCGCCCGCTTCACCAACCTTGTGTCGGCGCCCTTTGCCAATGATGAAACGGTTGCTCGCGCAGTCAACGACATGCTGAAGGCCATCTCAGTGTCGCTCCTGATGGAGCAGGTGATGGCGCCGGTGTTCCGCTTCCGTACCTTCAAGGGCGCAGACGAATTCGACGGCACCCCTGGCAGAACGGGGCGGCCAGAGCCCGTCACCAACATGGGTGAGATCGAGGTCATTGGCACGCCGCCCGTGGACCGTGATGCGGCCCGGGTCATCGAAACCGATTTCCCCGATCTTTTCGCGGATGTGCAGGCCGATCCCCGCACCCTGACCGTGATGATCAATCCGGACGATCACCATGCCGATGTGATCTACGACATGGTCGTCACCGATGTAATCCGAACCCGTTACCCGGGCTTTTCCGAGGAACAAGTCGGCGATGCGGCGACCCTCTTCGGCATCCGCTCAGGTCTTGCCCGCGCTGTAAACGACGAACCGGAGGCGATCCAGACCGTGCCGGCTGGCGCGGCCTATACGCCCGATGTCGCCCAGGATCAGGCGGCCGCAACAGACGCCATGGCGATTGCGACTTCTGCGGGCGACCGTTTCGTTCGCGACACACGTCGCTTCATCGATGTGCGCGAACTGCAGGTGGACCTGCTCGGCAGCCGCCGCGAGTTCGACGACGCCTACGAGCTCTTGTCCAAGGAGCTCAATGAAGAGGTGCTGGCGCGCCTTCATGGCGAAGTCCGTGCGCTGAAGGTCTCAATGACGCAGGAGGAGGCCGAAAAACTGCTCCCGCGCATCCGCGAGTTCATCGGCCGCGAGAACCGAGAGCCCAACCTCAACTCTCCCAATGGACGCGAAGTGCGCCTGGCCGACGCCCTCGCCTTTCTGCGGCGCTTGGCACGCCGGCGTCGGGAAGACATGGGAGGAGCGGACGGCACCGCAGGACCGGCTGGAGCCGACGCAAATGTCTGACGAAGAGATTGATTATCTCAAGGATCCGCTTCTTCAGTCGCCAGAAGATAAGCCCAAAGCCGCAAGGACGCCGTTGCTCGAAAGGGCGGCGGAAGTCTTCAGTAAAATCAACGTCTTCGTAGCAGAGACCGGCACCGAGCCGGTTTCGGCGAAAGGAAAAGACGTGCGTGAACGCCTGCTGGCCAACGAGCTTGCCGGCCTCCGGGCGTCTCGCGCCAGCCTGACAGGACTGGAGCATGCGGACATTCATGGCCTTGTCTTCGGCCGCTCTGAGCGAAGCGACCCTTTGGACGATCCCCTGCTTAACGATGTAGGCGATATTTTCCAGGTTCGCGATGCGTTGAAGTCCAAGGCTCAGCCGGACTATGTCGCCGATCGGCGGCCATGCCTGGATTTCGACCGGTTTCGCGTCGCTTTTGAGTCGGTGCGCCTTGCTGTCGAGGAGGGAAGCCGGAAGCCGCAACCTTTCCATCAGGAGCGCGTCGAGCTCGGGGAGTTCTTTGTTCTCAAAGGGCAACTCGTCCATGTCGCCGATGTGCGCGACGAACATCGGCGCAACGGCAAACCGGACGCACGCCTTCGCGTGATTTTCGATAACGAGACCGAATCCAACCTGTTGATGTCCTCGCTGGTGCGGCGTCTCTATGAGGATAAGGACGCCCGCCGGATCGGATTTTCAGGGGCAGGACCGCTGTTCGAAGGAGCCCATACCGGCTTCGTTTATGTACTTCGCTCTCGCTCAAACCGTCCGGAGGTCCGGGGCCTCCTGAAGGTAGGAACGACGGCCGGAACCGTCGAGGACCGGGTGGCCCGGGCAGAGACGCAGGCGGCATTTCTGTTCGCGCCGGTTGAAATCATTGAGACCTACGAGCTCGTTGGATACTCGGCCAAGGAGGCTGAGCGCATGATCCATGCGGCGCTTAGGCCGTTCCACGTCGCGCTAAAGGTCACAGGGCCAGATGGCCGCTCGTTCAACGCCACCGAGTGGTTTCGAACCGACATCGAGACCGTGTTTCAGATGTTTTCACTCATGTTCGTGAGATGAAAATATTTAGCGCGGGATTAAAATATGATTATTATGCAAGATAATGAAAAGCTGTAAGGCACCATGGAGTGCCGTGACTAAAGACCTTGGTGGATGGCCCGCGCGACTGCGCCAACCAACCGATCGTCCAGGAAAAGCCCCAGATCGTGCAGCGTACGTAGCCTTTGTTCAAATTCGGCATGGATCGGAATCGCGTCGGGCTCGCGAGCAAGCATTTGAAGCTCAAGGCCGATGGATTGAATGCGCTCCATCCGAGCCCGCTCCTCCTCCGGACTGGGCCAGCCCGGTCCGTCCCGAGCCGCCTTGTCGGCATGTGCTAGGACCCAGCGCGCCACCGCCTCCACGGCGTCGGCGGCGCTAGCGATGAGGCTGTAGCTAGTGCTCCGCCCGCCGGCCGGATCCCGTACCAGAATGCCTTTGCCGCATAGGTCTTCGATGTCGCGCGCGGCAGTGTCCTGCGAGCACTTGGCGAGCGTGGCATATTTGGACGAGGTCAGCTTGCCTTCGAAGCCGTCAAGCAGGCGGTTCACCACGAGGTGCTGCCTCGGATTAAGGGCGCTCCTGGCATGAGCCTCCCAGAACCTCGCCTTGCGCAGAACCGTTGCCAAGGCCGCCTCTGCCCCTTGAAAGGCGCGGTCCAGGCATTCTAGGAACCAGGACAGCCACGCAGTGATGTCAAGGTCGCCCTTCTGCGTCCGCTCCAGGGTGTCGTAATAGGTCTTCCGTTCGATACGGATCTGCGCGGACATGCTGTAGAACCGCTGCGGCGAGCCCTCCGAGCGCGCCAGCGCCATGTCGGCGATGGCGCGGGCGATGCGTCCGTTCCCGTCCTCGAAGGGGTGGATGGTGACGAACCATAGATGGGCTATGGCCGCGACGAGGACAGGGTCGATGCTGCAGGGTGCGTTGAACCACGCGAGGAAGGCCTGCATCTCGGCCGTAAGGCGTTCCGCCCTCGGCGCTTCGAAATGGACATGCTCGCGCCCGATCGGTCCGGAAACCACCTGCATGGGACCAGCCTCCCCGGGGCGCCACGCGCCGACGGTGATCTTCGCCAAGCCGCTGCGCCCGGTGGGAAACAGCGCGGCATGCCAGCCAAACAGCCGCTCCTCGTTAAGTGGGAGGCGGTAGTTCTGGGTCGCGTCCAGCATCATCTCCACGACCCCTTCGACATGGCGATCCACCGGGGCAAGCGCCCCGATATCCATGCCGAGGCGCCGCGCGATCGAGGAGCGCACTTGCGCGCGGTCGAGCCGCTCGCCCTCGATGTCGCTGGATTTGAGGACCTCTTCGGTCAGGGATCGCAGGACGGCTTCGCCACGGAGCTCGAAGCCGAGTCCTTCCATGCGGCCGACTAACCGTCCCTGGTGATGACGCACCGCGGCCAGCGGCGCGGTCAGCACCGCGTGATCCCAGCGAAACCGGTGCCAGTCTGGCAGCTCATGAATGTAATTCATCATTTTCCGCGCTCCATGCGGAGAATGTGAGGGGCAATCTCCGCAAGCGCAAGAGGCAATATCCGCAATTTATGCGGAGAATGAATTCAGCAATCTCCGCGTCAGGCATGCAAACCCGGCGGGTTGGCGCCAACCGCCCTCCGCAAACCCCTGAAACTCGCTGGCCGACAGGACCTGTTTAATCGCACCGCTTCACCATTCCGCCTGCGGCGCTCCCCGGTCTGCTCACCGGACGTCCTGCAACTATCGCGCCCCACGCCTGGGAGGACGCGCAGCCGCCGCCTTGCCGTCGAGAATGTCGGCCATCTCGTCCGCGACGCGGTCGGCCGCGAGCCGCAACGCCTCGTCGATATGGATATAACGTTGCGTCACGCCGCGCGCCGCGTGACCGAGCAGCGCCGCGATCGTCAGTTCGGAAAAGCCGAGGTCGCCGGCGACGCTCGCGAAGGTGTGGCGCAGGGTATGTGGGGTGACGTCCTCCAGGCGCGCCATTGCGCAGAGGCGATCGAGCACGCGCACGATCCCGACGAAATGCCCTTCACCCCAGTCGG